>DASWWD010000026.1:0-34943 GCA_036401015.1 Lacunisphaera sp. | reverse complement strand
CGCGTCCGACGCCCTGCGCAAGCAGGCGCGCGACACGCTCTACGCCGCCGCGCCCGAGGCGAAAAAGACCCGCGACTCGGACTACGTCTTCATCACCTTCATCCTCACCCAGCTCCCGCACGGCGTCATCGGCCTGCTGGTCGCCGTGATGTTCGCCTCGGCGCTGTCGTCGAAGGCCGGCGAGCTCAACGCACTCGGCACCACCAGCACCATCGACCTCTGGCGGGCCTTCCGCCCGCTCGCCGCGCACGACGAGGCGCGGAACGTCCGCAACGCGAAGTGGTTCACCGCCTTCTGGGGTCTCTTCGCCATCGGCTTCGCCCTCTTCGTGAGCTTCGCCGAGAACCTCATCGAGGCGCTGAACATCATCGCGTCCGTGTTCTACCCGCCGCTCCTCGGCGTCTTCCTCGTCGCCTTCTTCCTGAAGAAGATCGGCGGCACCGCGGTCTTCTGGGCCGCGATCGCCACGCAGCTGCTCCTGCTCGGCCTGTTCTTTTTCGGCAAGGACACCGTCGCCTACCTCTGGCTCAACCCGATCGGCTGCGCGGCCTGCGTGGGCTTCGCGCTGCTTTTCCAGTCACTCCTGCCCGCCCGGCCGGGCGCCGCGTCATGAGCGCCCCCGTCATCTGCTTCGGCCAGCAGCCCTGCGGGTTTTTCCCGCGGCGCTTTCTTGCGGCCAAGTTCGTGACCGCCCGCCGCCTCCAGGCGGAGATCGGCGGGGAGATCGTGTTTTTCCTGCACGACAGCGACCACGACTGCCGCGAGACGCAGACCACGCTGCGCCACCGCAAGACCGGTGAGCCGCAAACCTTCAACTTCACCTTCGTCAACAAGGTGCAGCGCAAGTTCTCCCCGCTCTTCCTCAAGCGCCTCCCCGCCGACTGGCAGCCCAACACCGCGCGCCAGCTCCCGAACTTCGTCGACCCGCGCTGGGTCGAGGCCTTCAAGCAGGTCGCCGCGACCAACGCCGCCGACTTCTGCCTGGAGATGTATCGCGCCATGGGCCTGCTCGACGGCATCCGCGTCGTCCGCTCCGGCGACCCGGCGGTGCGGCGGGCCGCGTGCGACATCACCGACTTCTTCGTCGACGTGCCGCACGAGGGCGAGATTGTCCGCGCCCGGTCCATCAACGGCGTCCTCAAGCTGCACGAGGGCGGCGACCGTTACCTCGACCTGCCGCCCGCGACTTTCACCAAGGAACAGGTCAGCCCGACCCGCGATAGCCGGTTGCGTTGGATGCAATCCGTGCTTCACTGCACGCACTACATCTGCGGCGCCGGCGAGCAGGCGTATCTCAACCCCGCCGACGCCCCCGAAATCACCTTTGTCCCCCGCGACCCCATCGACCGCTCCGACGAAGCCTACACCGACGCCTGAGTCACACCGACCCTTGGTAGTCCATTAAACTACCAACTTCCGCGTTCTCCTGCTCGTGCCCAAATCCATCCCTAAAAATCTCCCGCCCCTGCTCGCCTTCGGCGCGCACCCCGACGACCTCGAGTTCGGTGCTGGCGGCATCATCGCCCGCGAAACCCGCGCCGGGCGGCCCGTCCATCTGGTCATCTGCTCGCGAGGCGAGGCCGGCACCAACGGCACCCCCGCCCTCCGTGCCCGCGAGGCCAGGGCCGCCGCCAAGATCCTCGGCGCCACCCTCGAGTTCCTCGAACTCGACGGCGACGCGCACCTCGCCCTCAAGACCGCCCACGCGCTCACCCTTGCCAAGATCATTCGTCGCGTCCGGCCGGGCGTCGTGCTCGCGCCGACCACGGAGCCGAACCAGCACCCCGACCACTGGCGCCTCGGCACGCTGGTGCGCGACGCCACGCGCCTCGCCCGCTACGGCGGCCTCAAGGAACTCAAGTCTCGCCCGGCCCACGCCATCGGCCAGTTGTTCTTCTACGCGCTCGGCCCCGGCAGTGAACCCACCACTCCGCCCGTGCTCATCGATCTTTCCGCACGGGGGCTCGTCGCGACCTGGACGAAGGCCATGGAGGCCCACGCCTCGCAGATGAAGACCCGCAACTACGTCGAGCTGCAGCTGGCCCGCGCCCGCGTGCTCGGCCTCGACGCCGGCGTGGCCCACGCCCAGGCCCTCTGGCCGAACGACCCGCTGGTCTTCGATTCGCTATCCACGCTGGCCCGCGGCGCCCGCCGGTTCTAGCTGACTGACATTTTATGGCCACGAAGAGGCACGAAAAGATTCCGTCCGGCTTTCCCTTGTCCACCGCGCGCCTATGGGCGCCTTGAGTGCTTCATTCGCTCCCTTCTTTTTTGTGACTTTTTGTGGCAATCCCATCTGCAATGTCTGACCGCCCGCTCAAGATCGCCATCACCTGCTACCCGTCCGTCGGTGGCAGCGGCATCCTCGCGTCGGAACTCGGCGAGGAACTGGCCGCGCGCGGCCATGAGATCCATTTCATCAGCTACGAGCCGCCGTTCCGGATGCCGGCCGGCCCGAAGGTGTTCTTCCACCCGGTGGCGGTGAACAGCTACGACCTCTTCAAGTATCCCGACTACACCCTGCCGCTCTCGGTGAAGATGGCCGAGGTCAGCCGCGACCACCGGCTCGACGTGCTGCACGTCCACTACGCCGTGCCGCATGCCACCGCCGCCATCCTTGCCCGCGCCATGCTGCACGAGGAACACCGCCTGCGCATCATCACCACGCTGCACGGCACCGACACGACGCTCCTCGGCCGCGACCCCGGCTACGGCCCGGCCATCCGGCACGCGCTCGAACACTCCGACGCCATCACCACGGTCTCCGAATTCATGCGCGGCGAAACCGTCCGCCTGCTCGGCGTGCAGCGTCCCATCGAGGTCATCCCCAATTTCTTCGAGCCGCACACGGCTTCCCACTGTCGCGACGAGATCCGCCGTGAACTTGGGCTGGCCGACGGCGAGGCGATGCTGCTGCACCTCTCAAACCTGCGGCCGCTCAAACGCACCGACCTGCTGCTCGACACCGTGGCGAAGCTGAAGCCCCGCCTGCCCTTCAAGCTCGTCGTGCTCGCCGGAGCCGACCCGGCCCCGCTGCTCGCCGAGGCGAAGCGGCTCGGCGTGGCGGACCGCCTGATCGTCCGCGAGAAAGTCACCGACATCGAGGGCTACCTGGCGGCCGCCGACCTCGGCCTGTTCACCTCCGAGGTGGAGAGCTTCTGTCTCAGCATCCTCGAGCTGATGAGCGTCGGCTGCCCGAGCGCCGCCTTCGCCGTCGGCGGCATCCCCGAGGTCACGATTTCCGGCGCAACCGGCCTGCTGGCGCCGCTGGGCGACACCGCCGCGCTGGCCGCCGGCATCGAGTCGCTGCTGCGCGATCCCGCCCGCCGCGCCGCGCTGGGGGCCGCGGCGAGACAGCGCGCCCGCGAGAAATTCTCCGCCGCCGCCATCGTCCCCCGCTACGAGGCGCTTTACCGGCGGATTTGCGGCGGCTGACCGTCCCGGCTTTTTGGCTGCAATTCCGCCGCGGCCCGCCAGTCTGTGCCCGCATGGAACCCGACGACCCGCCGCCGAAGACCTACGGTTTCAAGGAGCGGGAATTCAAGCGCGACAACGCGCGCCCGTCCGAGGCCGCCCCGATGCCCACGGCCAAGGATCTGGCGAAAATGGCCGGACCCGTGACGCCATCGCCGAAGGGCGCGACGGGGCCCAAGGCCGGCGATCCCAACGACGTTTACAACGCCCTCCTGAAAAACCGCGCGGTCGAACAGGCCCTCGGCCTCGACCAGATCGAGATCCGAAAGATCAAGCGCCGCAAAATGCGCGACTATTGCCTCATCATGGTGCCCACCATGGTCCTGCTCGGCACCGTCACCATCCTCGGCCGGGGCAATCCCATCGTATTCGTCTGCGGCCTGGCCGGCATGGTGATGCTAGGGATCATGATCACCTGGATCATGTGGCAGCTGATGGACCGCTACTGACCGGTTGGCCCGCCGGCCGCCGCCGAGGGATAAATTGCTATTCCCGGAGAGCCACGTAAGTTCGGAGAATGGACACTACTCAAGCCGTCACTCCGCCCCTCGCCGCCCAACGCTGCTGGGTCCAGGGCCGGCGCATTTACCTCGAGATCAACGCCCGCCGCTCGGTGAGCTTTCCCGCCAGCAAATACCATGCGCTCGGCAACGCCTCGCAGTCCGAGTTGGAGAAGGTCCACCTGACCAACGCCGGCCGCACCATCCAGTGGGAGTCACTCGACGAGGAAATCGCCGTCGACGACGTGGCGAACAACCGCTTCTTCCACACGCCCAAGTCGGCCGCCGTTCAAGCGGGGTAAAGGCCCGTCCGCTGCTCGACCGCCCAGCGGTAGAGGTCGACATACTGGCCGGCGTTGTGGCGCCACGAGAAATCCTGCGCCATGGCGCGCTGCTGCAGCCCGGCGAATTCCTGCGGCCGGTCGTAATACGTGGCGCAGGCCCAGCCGAGCGTGTCGGCCAGCGCGCCCGCCGTGGCGGCGTGAAACACGAAGCCCGTGCCGCGCGGCTGGCCTTCCTCGAAGTTCTGCACCGTGTCCACCAGCCCGCCCGTGGCGCGCACGATTGGCAGGGTCCCGTAGCGCATCGCATACATCTGCGTCAGTCCACAGGGCTCCGACCGGCTGGGCATGACGAAACAATCGCTCCCGCCCTGGATCAGCCGCGCCAGCTTGCCGTCGAAGCCGATCTGCGCGCCGCAGCGCCCGCGGTAGGCCTGCGCCGCCCACGTGAAGGTGTTTTCCAGCCGCACATCGCCGCTGCCAAGCAGCACGAGCTGGATTTCCATCCGCTCCATCACGGCCGGCAGCGCCTCGGCCAGCAGGTCGAGGCCCTTCTGCGCGGCGAGGCGCGACACCACGCCGAAGAGCGGGACGACGGGATTTTCCTCCAGGTGAAAGTGCCGCTGCAGCGCCGCCTTGCACAGCGCCTTGCCGCGCAGGTCGGCGGCCGAGTAGTGCGCCGGCAGCGCGCGGTCATGCGCCGGGTCCCACGACTCGTCGTCGATGCCGTTGACGATGCCCACGAGGTCGCCGGCGCGGAAACGCAGCACCGCATCGAGGCCGAAGCCGCCGTCGGGCGTGAGGATCTCCTTCGCGTAGGTCGGGCTCACGGTGGTGAGCTTGGTCGAGTGGTAGAGCCCGGCCTTCATCAGGTTGACCATGCCGCCGGACTCGAGGCCGTCGCGCTGGAACTCGCCGGGCGGCAGCCGCGCAAACTCCACCACCCGCGAGGGCGAATACCCCTGGTGCTCGAGATTGTGAATGGTATAGACGGTCGCCGTGCGCCCGAGCGGCGTGTCCTTGAGCGTCGTGTTGAGCATCACGGGCAGCAGGCCGGTGGTCCAGTCGTGGCCGTGGATCACGTCGGGGATCCAGTCCAGCTGCTGGCAGAGCGCGAGCGCGCCGCGGCAGAGGAAGGCGAAGCGCAGGTCGTTGTCCTGGTGTGCGCCCCACGGGCCGGTGTAGACCTCGGGCCGCGCGAAGTGGTCGTGGTTCTCCAGGAAATAGGCCGGCACCATCGTGCCCGGCAGCCGGGTCTCCCAGGTGCGCGCCCACTGCGTGGCCGGGCCGACGTCGACCCCGAGCGGCGTCTCCAGCGCGCGCCATTCCCCGACCCGCTTCACCGAGCCGTAGGCCGGGCAGACGAGACGCACGTCGTGGCCGAGCTTGGCCAGCTCCTTGGGCAGCGCCCCCGCCATGTCGGCCAGCCCACCGACCTTGACGAAGGGTTCGACCTCGGGCGTGACGAAGAGGATTTTCAGCAGGCGCACGCCGATACGAAACCGGAAGGTCGCGGGGCGGACGAGCTAAAAGTCCGCCAGGTGGAACCCGGTCACTTCTTCGCCACCGGATAGCTGCCCAGCCACTTCACGAGCGGGCACTTCCGGCTCAGCTCCTTGAGCGCGGCCTGCATCGCCGGGTCCTCGTAGTGGCCCGTCACATCGAGGAAGAAGATGTAGTCCCACGGCCGCAGGCGGCTCGGGCGCGACTCGATGCGCGTGAGGTTGAGCTTGCGGCGGTTGAACGGCTGCAGCGCGTGCAGCAGCGCGCCGGGCTCGTGGTGGAGCGAGACGAGCAGGCTCGTCTTGTCGTGGCCGCTGCCGGCCGAGCCCGAGGCCTCGCGGCCGAGGAAGACGAAGCGCGAGGTGTTGTTCTTGAGATCCTGGATGTGCGTCGCCGCGACCGGCACCCCGTAACGCTCGCCGGCGATGCGCGGGGCGATGGCGGCGGCGCCCTTCTCCCGGGCGGCGATCTGCACGCCGAGCGCCGTGCTGTCGACGTCGATCAGCTGCGCGTGCGGCAGGTTGCGCTGCAGCCAGCGGCGGCACTGGGCCAGCGCCTGGTCCTTGGAGTAGATCTTTTTGATCTTCGCCAGGGGCTCGTGCGACAGGAGCGTGTGCTCGATCTCCTGATGGAGCTCGGCGACGATCTTCAGCGGCGTCTCAACGAACAGGTCAAGGGAGTCGCGCACGGAACCCTCGGTGGAGTTCTCGACCGGCACGACGCCGTAGTCAGCCTCGCCCTTCTCCACCGCGGTGAAGATGTCGGCGATGGTCGCCATCGGGCGGTAATCCACGCTCGAGCCGAACTTGCGCAGCGCGGCGGCGTGTGTGTTGGTGGCCTCGGGCCCGAGGTAGGCGATGTTGAGCGGCTTCTCGAGCGCCAGCGCGGCCGACATGATCTCGCGGTAGATGGCCTGGAGGGCGGCGGGCTTGAGCGGGCCCTGGTTCGCGGCGGAGACGCGGCGCAGGACATCGGCCTCGCGCTCGGCCACGTAGATGCGGGTCTTCGCGCCGCGCTTCAGCTCGCCGATCTTCTGGGCGCACTTCAGGCGGGTGTTGAGGATCCTGACGACCTTCTGGTCGAGGGCGTCGATCTCGGCGCGGATTTTGGCGAGTTTTTGTTTCATGACACGGCGGCGGAACGGCGGAGAGCATGGAGGGCCTTGGCCCGGGTAATCAACCCCGCAAGCACCGCCGGGGTGACGGCCTGCTTCGGGTCGTCGCCCAAGCCGTGGTTCGGGCTGACATGCGCCTCGATGCAAAGGCCGTCGGCGCCGTAGGCCACGGCGGCCAGCGCGCAAGCCGGCACGTAGGCCGCCTTGCCCACGGAATGGGACGGATCGATGACGACCGGGGCCCAGGTGCGCTCCTTGAGCAGCGGCGTGATGGATTCGTCGGGATGATTGCGGTAACCGTCGAGCCCGGGCTGCGTGCCGCGCGGGCAGAGGATGACGTTCGGGTTGCCGAAGTTCACGATATACTCGGCCGCGGAGATGAACTCGTTGAGCGTGCCGGTGTGCATGCCGCGCTTGAGGAGCACGGCGGTGGGCCGGCCGGCGATGGCGGCGCCGACCTGGCGGAGCAGCGAGTAATTCAGGGCGTTGCGCGCACCGATCTGGAGGACCTGCACGCCGGCGGCCAGCGCCAGCTTCAGCTGCTCCTCGTCCATCACCTCGGTGTCCACCGGCAGGCCGGTGCGGCGCGAGCCCTCCATCAGGATGTCGAGGGACTTGTGGTCGCCCTGGAACGCGTAGGGATTGGTGCGCGGTTTCCATACGCCGCCGCGGAGGGCGTGGGCGCCGGCTTCCTTCACCGCCTGCGCCGTCTCGTAGAAGAGGTTGGGGTTCTTCGGGTCGATCGTGCAGTGGCCGGCCATGATCAGCAGCTCGTCGCCGAGCGTCACGCCGCCGATCTTTACCCGGTGACGGGCGAGGTCAGACTTGATGTCCATGAGCTTGTGCGGCGACTGGATGGTGTCGACGCGGTCGACGAATTCCAGGCCCTCGAGACGGCTGATCATCAGCTCGTGGCGCTCGTCGCCCACGATGGCGTAGATCGTGCGGACGTCGCCGACGATCGGCTGGATACGGCAGCCGAACTCGCCGACGATCGCGGTGAGCTGGGCGACTTCCTCGGAGGAGAGACGGTTGTTCTTGGGCAGGATCATGGTGGTGACGGGTTGAATAAAAAAAGCCGCCCGGATTGGGCGGCTCACTTGGCGTAAATCTGATGGTTCAGTTTATGCGTTGGTGCAGCCGCCCACGTGCTTCGGGCTAAAAAAGCCGAAGAAGTAAAAGAAGGTGGCGGCAAAGCGGTTCATCGGACGGCATTGGTGCCCGTCCGCCCCGCCCCTGTCAATCTCGCAGCGGTTTATGACTTGGCGCCATGCGCGCGCGCCGCGGCCAGCAGGTCCGCCCATTCCGCCGTCTCCCCGCAGGCCAGCCGCGCCGCCGCGCGCGCACTCAGCGCGCCGACAATATTGCCCGTGCCGCAGTAGCCGCCCACGGCCCAGACCTTGTCGCGCACCTGTTCCAACACCGGCAGGCCGTCGGTCGTGTAGGCCACGGATGCCGCCCAACGGTGCGTCACCGGCACCCGCACCTTGAGGTGTTCGCGGAGAAAGTTCTCGAGCAATCCCTGGATGGGCTCCGCCGGCTCGGTCGCCTGCGTCCACTCCGCCTCGCCGCCGCGGTCGCGGAAGCCGCCGAGCGCGACGCTTTGGTCGGGCAGCTGCTGCCAGTATTCGTAGCCGTGCCGCCAGTAGACCGGCCGCGGGAAACTCACCTCGGGCGCCGGTGCGGTCGCCAGCATCTGCAGGCGCGCGGTGCGGACCCGCGGGCTGAGTTCGGGAAAAATATGCTCCAGGCGGCCATCCACGGCCACGATCACCGTCTCGCAGAAGACCGTCCCCTTGTCCGTCACCACCGAGCCCGGGACGATCCGGCGCACGGGCGAACCCTCGTAGAGCAACGCGTCGCGCTGCCGCAGTTTCCGCGCGATCGCCCGCACCCGGCGCAGCGGCTGCATGACGCCGTCCGTCGGCAGCAGGATTCCCTCGCCTTCGGGGCCGGCATACGGCTCGGCCGCAAAACCACAGTAACGCAGCGCCCCGAGGTGCTTCTGGCAATCGGTGTGCTCCGCAGCGTCGGCCGCGAGCCGCAGCGAACCCGTGAGCCGGACGATCTCCGGCATTTCCTCCGCCTGGCGCTGGATCTCGCGCACCGTGTGCCGGTAGAGCGCACTGGCCGTCGCCTCGCCAAACTGCACCACGGCCTCGTTGAAAAATTTGGCGAGCCCCGCGAGCACAAAGCCGCCGTTACGCCCGGCGGCACCCGCGCCCACCTCGCCGGCCTCCACGCCGACGGCGCTGACGCCCAGCGCGCCCAGCTCCTCCATCGCCGCCAGGCCGGAACCGCCCAGACCGATGACGCACACGTCAGCCCGCACGGGGCCTTCCAGCCGCGGCAACGGCCGCCAGTCGCGGTCTTCCCAGACGGGGATGTTCACGCCGCGATTGTGTGCGGCCGGCCGGGCGCGGCCAGCCAATTTGCTTTCGCGTTTGCGCCGACCGGGTTTCTGGCGATCCTCGCGCGGTGCGTTCCCCCGCCGACTTGGACCAAGCCGACCCGCTCGCCCGGTTCCGCGCGGAGTTTTTCCTGCCCCCGGGCCAGGTCTACCTGGATGGCAATTCCCTCGGCCTGCTTTCCCGCCGCGCCGAGGCGCATGTGCAGCGCGTCCTCGACGAGTGGCGCACCCTCGGCATCAACGGCTGGACCGACGCCGTGCCGCCCTGGATCACGCTCAGCGAAACCGTGGCCGCACAGATCGCCGCGCTCGTCGGCGCCGCACCCGACGAGGTGGCGGTCACCGGCTCGACCACGACCAACCTGCACCAGCTGCTCGCCACGCTGTTCGATCCGGTTTCACCCCGGAACGTCATCGTGGCCGACGAGCTCAATTTCTCCTCCGACCTGCATGCCGTGCAAAGCCACCTGCGCCAGCGCGGACTCGACCCAGCCCGCCACCTGCGTCTCATCCGGAGCCGCAACGGCCGCACGCTGCAGCCGGACGACGTCATCGCCGCGTTCACGCCGGACGTGCAGCTGGCGGTGCTGCCCGCCGTGCAGTTCGTCAGCGGTCAGTTGCTCGACCTGGCTGCGATCACCCGCGAGGCGCACTCGCGCGATGTGATGATCGGCTGGGACTGCTCGCACTCGATCGGCGCGGTGCCGCACGCGTTCCATCGGGACGGGCCCGACTTCGCCTTCTGGTGCCACTACAAATACCTCAACGCCGGCCCCGGCGCCGTCGGCGGCCTGTATCTCAACCGCCGCCACCTCGGCCGGGCGCCCGGTCTCGCCGGCTGGTGGGGCGTGCGGCCGGACCGGCGCTTCGCCCTCGTCGCGCAACATGAGCCGGCGCCCGACGCCTCGGCCCTGCACATCGGCACGCCGCATATATTGAGCCTGGCCCCGTTGCTCGGCTCGCTCGAGCTTTTCGCCGAGGCCGGCGGGGTGCCCGCCCTGCGCGCAAAATCGCTCGCGCTGACCTCTTTCCTGATGGAGCTGTCCGACCGCGAGCTGGCCGGGCTGGGTTTCACCTTCGCCAACCCGCGCGCCGACGCGGAGCGCGGCGGCCACGTGGCGCTCGCCCACGCCGAGGCGTGGCGGATCTGCCAGGCGCTCAAGGCCGCGGGCGTCGTGCCGGATTTCCGCCGGCCCGACATCATACGGCTCGCGCCGGCGCCGCTCTACAACACCTTCGCCGACTGCGCCGAGGCCATCACCCGGCTGCAAATGATCGTCCGCACCGCCGCCTACGAAAAGTTCCCCGCCCAACGCGCCCTCGTCACATGAAGTTCCACGACATCAGCCGCCCCATCCACACCGGCATGCCCGTCTGGCCCGGTGACACGCCCGCCGAGTTCGCCTTCGCCGCCACCAAGGCCGGCGGCTACTCCGCCAATGTCGGCCGCCTGCGCGTCAGCCTGCACACCGGCACGCACGCCGACGCTCCTTATCACTACAACGACGCCGGCCGGAAGATCGACGAGTTGCCGGTCGACACCTACGTCGGTCCGGCGCGGGTCGTCGACATCCGCGGCCACCAGACGGTCACGACCACCCTGCTCGCCGCGCACGATTTCTCCGCAACCCCGCGCGTGCTGTTCAAGAGCGACACCTGGACCGACCACGCCGTCTTCCCCTCCGTCTGGCCGCTGATGGCGCCCGACGTGCCGGCCTGGCTCGCCGCGCGTGGCGTGAGGCTCGTCGGCCTCGACGTGCCCTCGGTGGACCGCATCGACAGCAAGGACCTGCCTATCCACCACGCCTGCGACGCGGTGAACCTCCTCATCCTCGAGAACCTTGACCTGCGCGCCATCACCCCAGGCGTCTACGAACTGATCGCTCTGCCCCTCCGCATCCAGGGCGGCGACGGCTCGCCGCTGCGGGCCGTGCTGCGCGGCGATTGACGACCCCCTCCCGGCCCGCCTTGATGCGGGGTCCCTGCATGAAGCATCTTTACGATTTCAGCGCCCTGCCGGTCGACCGCACCATCTCGCCGCATGACACCATGATGGAAGACGGCCTGGAGGGCCAATATTACGACATCGGGCATCGTGCGCTCGAGCTGGTGAAGTTCTCGGCCGAACTGTGCGACAAGCCGCACTACCCCGACATTCTCGACCTGCCCTGTGGCTACGGCCGCGTGCTGCGCTGGCTGCGGGCCGAATACCACTATGCCCACATCACCGCCTGCGACCTGGAGCGCGGCGGCGTCGATTTCTGCGCCGAGCGTTTCCGGGCCCACCCCGTCTACTCCCAACCCGACCTGCGCCAGCTCGATTTCGGCAAGCAGTTTTCCCTGATCTGGGTCGGCTCGCTGCTCACGCACCTACCGCTCGACAAATGGCTCACCACCCTCGACTGCCTCGTGCGCTGGACGGCCGACTGCGGGGTCATCGTCATGTCGGTCCAGGGCCGCTATTTCACCACCCAGCTAGCGCGCGGCCGGACCAACATCGCCGAGAACATCCGCAAGCAGCCGCTGCTGACGGATTTCGCGCGCGACGGCTTCGCCTACCAGCCCTACTTCGAGGAAAAGAGCGGCGACTACGGCATCGCGGTCACCTCGCCCGAATGGATCGGCCGCACCTTGCAACGGTATCCGAACCTTATTCTCCGCGCCTACCTTGAGCAGGCATGGGGCATGCAGGACATCGTCATCCTCTACAAGCGCGAGGGGCATTATGACCCCGTCCTGGGCACGCCGGAGCTCAACAGCCCGCGCCCTCCCGCACCGGCAACCGCGCCCGGGCTGCTGCAAAAGCTGTTCGGCCGCTAGCCGGCCTCAGCGCTGGCCAAAGAACTCCCAGCAGAGCACCGCGGCCGCGGCGGAGACGTTGAGCGACTCGACCGTGTCGGCGCCGGGGATTTTCACGAGCCGGTCGCACTGCGTCATAATCTCGGGCGCCATGCCGCGCTCCTCGTTGCCGAGGATGATGGCCGGCGGCCGCGGCAGGCCGCGTTCGCGGGCCGCGCTGGGCGAGAGCTGGTTGCCGCGCAGGCTGGTGCCGATGAGATAATGACTCCGCTTCAGCTCCGCGCAGAACGCCGGCAGCGCCGGCACGCGATAGAAATCCACGAACTCCATGCCGCCCTCGGCCACGCGCCAGGCCGCCTCGCCCGGGAGCGCCTGGCCCGGATGATCGGGCACGATGATCGACTTCACGCCGAAGAAGGCCGCCGTGCGCACGATGGCGCCGACATTATTGGCGTTGCTCACGCGATCGAGCAGCAGCAGCGGCGCCTTGGACTGCGCCCACCCGGCCATCACCTCGCGCGTCACTTTCTTGAGCGGCCGCTCGTTGACGACCGCGATGATGCCGCCGTGCAGCTTCGAGCCAGCGATCTTGTCGAGCTCCGCCGGGTCCACCTGCCGGTAGACCTTCTTCTGCGCCGCCAGCAGCGAGCAGAACTCCCCCGCGCGCTTGCCGGTCGCGGCATCGAAGAACAGCCGCAACACCTCGCCCGGATGCCGGGCAAACAGCGTGGATACCGCCTGCCAGCCGCAGACGTTCAGTTCCCTGGACTTGGGCGCGGAAGGTTTCATGGATTGGTTTCACCCACGAGCGTGAACTCCTCGCGGTCGTGATACAAGTGGCGGATGCGGAGATTGGTGGCGTGTTTCACGAAGGGCGAGTCCGGAGCCGTGATCTCCTTGAGCAGCGCGAGCGAGTCCACATGGCCGAACTTCAGGTTGATGACGAACCGCCGGCACCAGCGGTGGGCCAGCCAGGGGCCGGCGATGTTCTGCATCACGTGGTGCGGCTCCTCGACGAGGTCGCAGAACAGCCAGTCATGGGTCACGCCGGGCGGGGGGGCGAACTTGAACGCATCCTCCAGCCGGTGCTCGATCAACGGGTGGTTGAGCGCGCCGCCCTTGAGCGGACCGTTGTCCACGGCGATGACCTTCGCACCGCGCTTCGCCGCGCTGTAGCTCCAGCCGCCCGGCGCCGCGCCGAGGTCGACGACTGTCTCGTCCGCCGCCGGCTCGCGGCCGAGGATGATGTAGGCCTCCTCCACCTTCAGGTAGGACCGCGACGGCGCCGCGTCGTCGTCCGCCATCCGGCGCTGGCCGCCGAGCCACGCCTCGCGCGAAGCAAACACCCGGCCGAAATCGGCGAAGAACACGAACAGCCCGCGCGCCTTCCCCGCCCCGCGCGGCAGTTCCGGCACGGCGAGCTTGGCAATGCGCGAGAGTTTCTTCCGCAGCAATTCGTCGAAGGCCTTCTCGACGCCGCTCGCGCGCCGGCCCAGACCGACGACCTCCGGCACCGTCTGGAACACGCAAGGCCAGGCCGCGTCGATCCGCTCGCCGCGCAGGCTCTCGAGAAAATATTCCGCCAGCTGCGCCGCCAGGGCGTTGACCGACTCGCCCTTGAACTCGCGCGGGGCCGGCAGCACCAGCGACGGGAAGGCCAGGCCGGTCGGGTCGCCCTCCGCGGACAACGCCCAACCGACACCCTTCTCCGTTACGGCCAGGCCCGCCCCCGTGAGCTCGCGCTCAAGAAGGGCTTCATAACCGTGCTGGCAGAGGGAGAGCATCGCGGGAGCTTTGCCCGCCGCCCCGCCGCCGCGAGGCGAAAATCTCCGTGCATTTGGGGCCCGGCTGCGTTCACTGAACCACCCGACCATGCACCAGCCCACCTCCGACCTCCGCATCAGCACGGCCCGCCCGCTGCTTTCGCCGGCCATCCTTGAGGAGGATCTGCCACTATCGGACGCCGGCGCGGGCCTCGTCCAGGCGGGCCGCCGCGCGATCGGGGACATCCTCGCCGGCCGCGACGACCGCCTGCTCGCGATTGTCGGCCCCTGTTCGATCCACGACCCGGCGGCGGCGCTTGACTACGCCAAAAAACTCAAGCCCGTGGCCGACCGCCTCGCCCGCGACCTGCTGGTCGTGATGCGTGTCTATTTTGAGAAACCCCGCACCACCATCGGCTGGAAGGGCCTGATCAACGACCCGCACCTCGACGGCAGCTATCAGGTCAACAAGGGCCTGCGCCTCGCCCGCCGGCTGATGCTTGACATCAACGCCGCCGGCCTGCCCATCGGCACCGAGTTCCTCGACACCACACTCGGCCAGTATTACGCCGACCTCGTCTCCTGGGCCGCCATCGGCGCCCGCACGACCGAGAGCCAGATCCACCGCGAACTCGCCTCCGGCCTCTCGATGCCCGTCGGTTTCAAGAACCGCACCGACGGCGACCTGCAGGTGGCGGTCGACGCCATCGTGTCGGCGCGGCACCCGCACTGTTTCCCCTCGCTCACGCGCGAAGGCGCCCCCGCCGTGCTCGCGACCACCGGCAACCCGGAATGCCACCTGGTCCTGCGCGGCGGCAGCCGCACCGGCCCGAACTACGACGCCAAGCACATCGCCCAGGCCGCCGGCCTGCTGAAAAAGGCCGCCGCGGCCCCCGCCATCGTCGTCGACTGCAGCCACGGCAACAGCGGCAAGCAGCACGACCACCAGCCGCAGGTCGCCGCCGACCTCGCCGCGCAGGTCGCCGCCGGCGAGCGCGCGATCATCGGCTTCATGCTCGAGAGCAACCTCGTCGGCGGCGCGCAAAAGCACGAGCCGGGCCGGCCGCTGACGCCCGGCCAGAGCATCACCGACGCCTGCCTGTCCTTCGACGAGACCTTGCCCGTGCTGGAAAAGCTGGCGGCGGCCGTCGCGACCCGGCGCAGCCGGCCGGTCTGAGGTTTCCGCCCGCGATTCTCCTCGCCATGTCCGCCGGGCATTTTCAGAAATCACCGCGCATGTCCCGCCGGTCAATCGTGCAGCTGTCCCTCGGAGCCGTTGTCACCGGCGCCCTCACCCTCATGCTGGGTTGCGCCGGCTGCTCGACCAAGCCGCCGGAAAAAACTCCGCCGCCCCCGCGCACCGTGGTGCCGTCCGCACCGGTGCTGGCACCGGAAAAGCTGCCGCCGGTCATGCTGGGCATCGACGTGCTCGAGGCCGACGGCTTCAAGGCGATCGCCGGCAAGAAGATCGGCCTGCTCACCCACCGCGCCGGCGTCAACCGCCGGGGCGAGAGCACGATCGACGTCCTCCGCCGCGCCCCGCAGTCGAAGCTCGTCTGCCTCTTCGCCCCGGAAAACGGCCTCGACGGCCAGACGAAGTCCGCCACGCATTTTGGCGACTCGATCCATCCGGCCACCGGCCTGCCGGTCTACTCCCTCTACGGGAAAACCAAGCGGCCGACCCCCGCCCAGCTCAAGGGCCTCGATGCCGTCGTCATCGACCTGCAGGACATCGGCTCCCGCTCCTACACCTTCATCAGCTGGATGCGCTACACCCTCGAGGCGTGCTTCAACGCCGGCGTCGAGGCCATCGTCCTCGACCGGCCGAATCCCCTCGGCGGCCTCAAGGTGGACGGCCCGCCGCTTGACGCCGATCTGATGACCGACGTCGGCGCCTTCCGTGTCCCCTACGTCCACGGCCTGACCATGGGCGAGCTCGCCACCATGGCCAAACAGGCGCCCGGCGTCCTCGCCGTCAGCGAAAAGGTCCGCGCCCAGGGCCGTCTCACCGTCATCCCGATGCGCGGCTGGACGCGCAACATGCGCTGGCCCGAGACCGAGCTGCGCTGGATCGCCACCTCGCCGATGGTCCCCAATTTCGACGCCGTCGTCGGCTACGCCATGGTCGGGCTCGGCTGCGAGCAAAACGCCTGGTCCTCCGGCATCGGCAAGGAGTTTCCCTTCCGCGGCATCTCCTACCCGAAGAAGACGCCCGACGAGATCATCGCGGCGATGAACGCCTACAAGATTCCCGGCATCAGCCTGGTGAAGCGCCAGGGCCTCTCCCCCGAGGGCCAGCCCCGCACCGGCGTCTATGTCGAGATCAGCGACTGGGAGCAATGGAACCCCACCGAGCTGTCGTTCTACATGCACAAGCAGGCCGCCAAGTGGGAGCGCCTCAACCCCTTCGTCGGGCTCACCGCCGCTGAACAACGGACCTTCAAGATCCACGTCGGCTCCAACGCGTGGCTGGCCGAGCTGCAGCGCGCCGGGTCGCGGATCGACGTGCCGCTCTTCCTCAAGAACTGGTCCGGGCGCGCCGCCATCTACCGCGAGCAGACGCGGAAATACTGGCTCTACCCGTGGGGCGCGCCGCCGGCGGCCGCCGCGAAACGCTGATTACTTAGCCGCCGTGGCGCTGTTCTTCGCCACCCAGGCGTTGTATTCGGCCCGGGGCATGAAGCGGAGCGAGGCCGAGTTGATGCAGTAGCGCAGACCGCCGGCCTCGCGCGGGCCGTCGTCAAACACATGGCCGAGATGCGCGCCGTCGACGTTGGAATGCACCTCGATGCGGACCATGCCGTAGCTGACGTCCCGAGACTCGCCGACCAGGGCCTGCTCGATCGGCTTGGTGAAGCTCGGCCAGCCCGTGCCGGAGTCGAACTTGTCGCGGCTGTCGAAGAGCGGCGTGTCGCTGCAGACGGAGAAATAAACGCCGTCCTCGTGGTGGTTCCAGTATTCGTTCTGGAACGGCGGCTCGGTGCCCTGCTGGCGCGCGACCTGGTATTGGCGCGGCGTGAGCAGCTTTTTCCACTCGGCGTCGGTGCGCTGCACCTTCGTCTTGCTCATGTCGATGACGACGTTGGAAGGCAGGCCGCAGGCGGAAATTTCACCGGGCTTGCACTCGAGGGCATCCTTGGCGGAGGGAGTCTTGGCGGATTTCATTTTTTTATCGGCGGCGTGGAGCCCGCTGGCGGCCAGGGCGGCGCCCAACAGGGCGGCAAGAAGGATGGGCCATTTCTTCATGGGAGGAGAGATACGGGGAAGTTACGTTTTGGCAAACAGCACGGATGCCACGGACGTGGGAGCCGCCAGCGGCCGTTTTATTCCGCCCGCACGCGCACCTTGCCGTCGTGGAACTCGTTGACCAGCGCGGTGCCGGGTTTGACGCCCTTCGCGCGGGCGACCGGCCGGCCGGTCTCGTCGCGCACGATGGCGTAGCCGCGCTTGAGCACGGATTGCGGGCTGGCGGACTCCAGCCGCTTCCACAACCCGAGCAGGCGGTGCGACTCCTGCTGCACGCGTTTCTCCGGGGAGGCCGCGGTCAGCCGCGTGCGCGCCGTGCCCAGGGCCTCGCGTTGCAGCTGCACCGCGGCCCGCAGGGCGGAGCCGAGGCGGTTGCCGAGGTCGTCGAGGCGCAGATGGTTGGACTCGATGACCGCGGTGGGCGCCAGCAGCCGCAAGCGGCTGCGCGCGTGGTCGAGTTTCTCGGTGGCGCCGACCACGGCGGTTTCGAGCGCGTCCCCCATCCCGCCGGCGGCCTGCTGCAGACGCTCGGTCGCGGCCAGATAATGGCTGGAGATGAGCTCGGCCGCGCCGCTGGGCGTCTCGGCGCGGACATCGGCGGCATGGTCGCACAGCGTCGTGTCGATCTCATGGCCGACGGCAGAGATGATCGGCACGTCGCAGTCCGCCACGGCGCGCACGAGCGGCTCCTCGTTGAAGGCCCAGAGGTCCTCAATGCTGCCGCCACCGCGGCCGATGACGAGGAGGTCGAAGATCTTCAAGGCCTCGGCCGTGCGCAGCATTGCGGCCAGCTCGGCCGCGGCGCCCTCGCCCTGCACCTTGGCCGGGAGGATGACGAGCCGGCCGGTCCAGCCGCGGCGCGTCAGGATGCGGATGAAATCCTGCACGGCGGCACCGGTCGGCGACGTGATGAAGCCGACCGTGCGCGGCAGCAGCGGAATGGGCTGCTTGCGCGCGGCGTCGAACAAGCCCTCCGCCGCGAGGCGCTGCTTGAGTTTCTCCAGCTCCAGCTGGAGCCGGCCGGCGCCGTGGTCGATGACGGCGCGCACGATGAGCTGATACTGCCCGCGCGCCTCGTAGACGCTGACCTCGCCGTAAACCAGCACCGCGAGACCGTCGCGCAGCACCACGCTCTGCCGCGCCGCGTCGCCGCGGAAAAGGACGCACGCCAGCTGCGCGCCGGCATCCTTGAGGGAAAAATACACGTGGCCGCTGGCCTGCGCCCGGAGGTTCGAGACCTCGCCACGGATCCAACAGGGGGCGATGCCACCCTCGAGCAGGTCCTTCACCCGGCGGGTGAACTCCGTGACGCCCTGCACCCGCCCGGAATCATCGAGGGAGGTGTCGGCCGTTTTCATGCGGCGGGTTTCTTCTTCCCGTAATGCTTCCGCAGGAGATGTGCGCCCACGGTCAGCGCCGTCAGCCCGCACAGGCCGAGCAGCGCCAGCTTGCCCTTGCCGTGCAGCAGCGCGTCGCCGAAGAGGATAAAGGCCGTGTTGAAAGACCACTGCACGGCGCAGGAGAGGATCAGGTATTTGACCACCGGCACCCGCGCGAGCCCCAGCAGGTAATTCTGGACGGGAAAAGGCACGCCCGGGGTGACACGCACCAGGATGATCAGGTCGGCGGCGTCGCCCGCCGCAACCTCGGGCAGCCGGTAGCCGAGGCGGACCACGAGTTTCTCCAGCAGCGGCCGGAGCGCCCGGCTCGCCAGATAATACGAGAACAGAATGTTGAAGGTCACCGCCGACAACGCCAGGACGATGACCAGCGGCATGCCGAGGCTGGGCGCGAAGACCGACCCGGCCGTCAGCGCAAAAGGGGACAGCGGCACGCCGACCGAAGGCAGCAGCGCCATCGAGCCGAAGAAGGCCAGCGGCCCCGCGTCGCGGATCAGCGCCAGCCCCTGCGCCACCAGCGCCTTCAGATCGAGTCCGCGCGCCACGAGGACGGCGGCCACGAGCAGCGCGCCCGCGGCCACGGCAAGCTTGAGCAGGAGGGCGCGGTTGGGACGCGGAGCGGGTTCGGCCATGGCGCACGATGCCCGGGGCGCTTCGCCCGCGTCAAGGGCGGAGGAGGGAAAAGGCTTTCCTAGCCCGGGACCGGCGCTAGCGTGTCGGCCTAGTCCGCATGAAGCTTTCGATCGTCATTCCCTGCTACAACGAGCGCAAAACCATCCGCGCCATCGTCGACGCCGTCCGCGCCGCCCCGGTGGCGGACAAGGAGATCATCGTGGTCGATGACTGCTCCGTGGACGGCACCCGCGACATCCTGCAGGCGGAGATCGCGCCGCTCGTGGACCAGATCATCTACCACCCGGTCAACTGCGGCAAGGGCGCGGCGCTGCGCACGGGTTTCGCCGCGGCGACGGGCGACTTCGTCATCGTGCAGGACGCCGACCTCGAATACGATCCGCAGGAATACCCGCGGCTGCTCAAGCCGGTGGTCGACGGCAAGGCCGACGTCGTCTTCGGCTCGCGCTTCATGGGCGCCGAGGCGCACCGCGTGGTCTATTTCTGGCACATGGTCGGCAACCGCTTTCTCACGCTGCTCTCGAACATGTTCACGAACATCAACCTCACGGACATGGAGACCTGCTACAAGCTGTTCCGCCGCGAGGTGCTGGCGAAGATCACGATCGAGGAGAACCGCTTCGGCTTCGAGCCGGAGATCACGGCCAAGGTGGCCCGGCTACCGGACTGCCGCATCTACGAGATCGGCATCTCCTACTACGGCCGCACCTACGCCGAGGGGAAGAAGATCGGCTGGCGCGACGGCTTCCGGGCCATCTACGCCATCGTGAAATACAACCTGTTCTGAGCCGCCCTCCCGCGGGCCGGCGCAAAGATTAAGATCGGTTTCACGGACCGGCCGCTTGCACTGGCCGCACGCTTCTGTCTTCATCCGGACCAGCATGGCTCCGCCCCCGTCCTCCCCTTCCGTCACGGTCGTCCTGCCGATTTTCAACGAGGAGGAAGTGCTGCCCGAGCTGCTGGCGCGGCTGACCGCGGTCTTTGACGCCCACCCCGCGACGCGCTGGGACGCGCTGCTGGTGGACGACGGCAGCCGCGACCGCTCGGCGGAGCTGGTCCGCGCGCACGCGGGCAGGGACCCGCGCTTCTCGCTGCTCGAGCTGAGCCGCAACTTCGGTTTCCAGGCGGCGCTCGCCGCCGGCCTCACGCACGCCGCGGGCGACGCGGTCGTCACCATGGACGCCGACCTGCAGGACCCGCCGGAGTGCATCCCGGAGATGGTCGCGAAGTGGCGCGAGGGGGCGCAGGTCGTGCGCGCCGTGCGCCGCTCCCGGCAGGAGACCGGCCCGCGCCGGCTCGGCATGGATGTCTTCCACGCCGTCTTCAGCCGCGTGTCCGATTTTCCCATCGAGTCCAACACCGGCACCTTCGGCCTGATGGACCGCACGGCGGTCGACGCCCTGAAGCAGCTGCCCGAGCGCAACCGCTTCTTCCCCGGCCTGCGCTCGTGGGTGGGCTACGCGACGGCGGAAATCCGCTACGACCGCCACGAGCGCGCCGCCGGCCAGCCGCAGCAGACCTTCCGCCGGCTGATCCGCTACGCCACGGACGGCGTGTTCAGCTTCTCCTACCTGCCCCTGCGCCTGCTGACCTATGCGGGGCTCTTCATCGCGTTCCTCGGTTTCTCGGCCGCCATCTTCTACGCGGTGCGCCGGATCATCGGCATCGAGACGGCGCCCACCGGCTACACCACGCTGGTCACCATCGTGCTCTTCCTTGGCGGCGTGCAGCTCATCGGCATCGGCGTGCTCGGCGAATACCTCGGGCGCATCTACGACGAGGTGAAGCACCGGCCGCTCTTCCTGCTCCGGCGGAACCCGCCGCCGGGTCCCGGCGCGAAAGAATGATGCGAGCGCTGCGCGTGCCGGGTCTGGTGGTGCTGGCGGCGGTCCTGGCCTTCGCGGGCTGGCTGCTGATGGGCACCAACTTCATGATTCATGACGATGAGGGCTATGTCCTCCTCGGCCTGAAAAATTTCGCCGAACACGGCCGGCTCTACGACGGCGTCTTCACCCAATACGGGCCGGTGCCCTTCCTCTATTACGACGTCCTGCACCGCCTGCTCGACTGGCCGGTCACCAACCTCTTCGGCCGCACGCTGACCCTGGCGCACTGGACCGCGGCCGCGTTCGCCGCGGGCCTGATCGCGTGGCGGCTCTCGGGCCGCTACTGGACGGCGCTTTTCACGCTCGTGGCCGTGTTCGGCTACCTGTGGCAGATGACGTGGGAGCCGCCCCACCCCGGCGGCCTGATCGCGCTCATCACCGCCGTGGGCCTGACCGGCGCGGTCGAGGCCGTGTGGCGCGGCCGGACGGGCCTCGCCGCCCTCCTGCTCGGCCTGGCCGGCGCCGCCCTGTTCCTCACCAAGATCAACGTCGGCCTGCTCTGGATCTGCTCGGCCGGGGCGTTCCTGCTGTTGCAGACGGAAAGCCCCCTCCTGCGGGGCCGCGGCGCGTGGCTCGCCGCCGCCGGTCTTGTCTTGCTGCCCCTCATCCTGATGCGCCCGCTGCTGGGTGAATCCTGGGTGCTGAATCTGGCGGTGATGTTTGCGCTGTCGGGCGGCGCCGTGTGCGCGCTGGTGGCGGCGGAAACGACCCCCACGCTGCGGCCGCGCGACTGGCTGGCGGCATCGGTCGGCCTGGCCGGCCTAGCGACGCTGATCGTGGCCGCCATCCTCGCAAAAGGCACCAGCCCCGGCGGCCTGTTGCGCGGCGTGCTGCTCGATCCGCTGAGACATCCGGTGAACTTTCATTTCGGATTCCTCTGGCCCCTGGCCGCATGGCTGCTGCTCGGCACCGCGCTGACGGTCACGGCGCTGTGGTGCCTGCGTCCGGCGCTCCGCCCGCGGCTGGTCGATGCCGTCGCCGGACTGCGGCTGCTGGCGCTGGCCGCCTTTGTCTGGCAGGCGGAGGCCTGGCTGACGATCCACGGTGTCGGCCGCCTGATCAGCCTGGTGCTGCCGCTGACGCCGCTGTTCCTGCTGCCCCTCGGCGAAATGGAGTCGCATGACCGCCGCCGGTTGGCCGCGTCGCTCGTCGCGCTGGCGGGCCTGGGCCAGGTGCTCCACGCCTACCCGGTGGCTGGCACGCAGATGGCGTGGGGGTCGTTTCTGCTGCTGCCGCTGTTCGCCAGCGGGCTCGCCGGCGCCGCGGCCCATTTCGCCCGCCGCACCGGCCGGCCGGGGCTCCGCGTCGCGGTCGCCGCGATCGCCCTGCTCGCCGCCGGCTGGCAGGTGCGGCTGCTGCTCGGCCAGGGGTGGTCGCGGTGGAACTCCTCGGACCCGCTCGGCCTGCCGGGCGCCGAGTCCGTGCGCCCGCCGGAAAACGTCCGCTACGCCCTGCGCATCCTCTCGGCCAATGCCGGCCTGCACGCCGACCTGCTGTTTTCGCGGCCCGGCATGTTCAGCTTCAACCTCTGGACCGGCCTGCCCACGCCCACCCTGCGCAACGCCACGCACTGGTTCTGGCTGCTCACCGAGGCCGAGCAGCAGGCCATCATCGCGCGGCTGCAGGCGGACCCGCGCTCCGCCGTCATAAGCAGCCGGCCGCTCATCGACTTTCTGGACCAGCGGATCGGCCTGACCATCACGGGCCCGCTCAACGATTTCATCCGCGCCCACTACCGGCCGCTGTTCACCGTGGCGGGCTACGACTTCCTGGTGCCCCGCACCAGCGCGGCCGCGCCGTTTTATGTCGCGCAGAATCTCGAACGGACGGACGGCTCCCCCGACCGCGAGCGCGGCCTGATCCTGGTGAATGTCGCGGCGCAGGCCACGGTCGCGCGCATCGTGCTGCGGGACGTGCGCAACCCCGCCGCCCGGTTCGCCGAGTGGCACGCAGGCAACGCCCGGGTGACGCTCGGCCGCATCAACGCCAGCGGCCAGGCAGCCGGTGCCCCGCAACCCTGCCCGTGGCCGCTGCAGATCGACGGCCTCCGCCAGCTCCGCCTGTATCACGACCTGCCGGTCCCCGCGGGGCGGAACGAGCTGCAGCTTGTGTTCCTCGACGCCGCCGGGCGGCCCCTGTTCGAGGCCTGTTACGACGAGCCGGTCAGCGTTTCCGCGCCACCAGCAGGAGGCTGACCCCGAACGGGAACGGCACCCGCCAGAACGTCGGCCGCACGAAGAGCCAGCGCAACACGGTGTTCAGCCACGGCGCGGGCAGTTTGTCCTCCGACCGCGCCTGACCGCCCCGCGGCGGAAACCATTTCCGCCACTTGCGCAGGAGCCACACCGCCGGATAGACGACAACGTTGGTGTAGTTCACGTGGATCAGCTCCCACTGGGCTTCCGGAAAAAGCGCCGTGAGCTGCGGCCGCGAGTAACGGCGGAAGTGGTGCAGCGCGACATCCCAGTCGCTCCACAGCGCCATGCTGGCGGGCACCGTCACGAGGGCCACGCCGCCCGGTTTCAAAAGGCGGTAAAAACCCGTCACCACCGCGCGGTCGTCCGGCGTGTGCTCCAGCACGTCGAGGGCCGTGACGTATTCCAGCGACGCGTCCGGTAGCGGCACCTGGTCGCCCGCGAGGCTGAGGATCTGGTCCGGGCGGAAGCGCGTGCGCAGCAGCCGCAGCGCCTCCTCGTGGTCATCCAGCACCATCACCCGGCAGTGCGCCTCCATCTCCTGCGCGAACCGCCCCGTGCCGGCACCGCAGTCCAAGAGCAGGTCCGTCACCGCCGGCGGCCGCACCCGGAGCAGCCAGCCGCGGGCGAAGTCCCGCTTGCCGGCGTAATACCAGTGGGCGGTCTCCATCTGGTCCATGTTGGCGTATTCCTCGGCGTTCATGCGAATGACACACGAAGGTTGTGCGGCGCGCCGGAACGTGTCCATACTGCTTATCAATTTCCCCGGCCACCGCGTGCGTCTCACCCGTTCACCACTCCTGCCCTCCGGACTGACCTGGCTCGCGCTGCTGCTGGCGCTCGGCCATGCCGTCCTTGCCACGCTCGCGATGCGCGAGAAATCCACGACGGCGGACGAGCTCGCCCACGTGACCGGCGGCTACACCTTCAACCACTGGAACGACTACCGCCTGCACCCGGAAAACGGCAACCTGCCCCAACGCTGGCAGGCGCTGCCCACCGTGCTCCGCGGAGCCGTGTTCCCGCCGATGGATACGCCGGCCTGGCGCAAGTCCGAGGTCTGGCTCACGGGCTACGCCTTTTTCTATGAGAGCGGCAACGACCCGGCGCAGATGCTGTTCTCCGCCCGCGCGATGAACTCCCTGTTCGGCGCCGCGCTGGTGCTGCTCGTCTATTTCTGGTCCCGCACGCTCTGGGGCGAGGCGGGCGCGCTGGTCGCCGCGGCGTTTAGCGCGCTGTGCCCGACCATGCTGGCGCACAGCGGCCTCGCCACGTCGGACATGGGCATGGCGTTTTTCCTGCTCGCCGCGTCGGGCGCCTACTGGCGTCACTTGCAGGACGGCCGCGCCCGCGCGTGGTGGTTGAGCGCCGCCCTGCTGGGTCTGGCCGCCGTCGCGAAATACACGGCCGTGCTGCTCCTGCCGCTGGCGCTGGTGATGGCGGCGGTGCGGGCCCTGGACCCGGCGCCGCTGACGCTCGGGGGCGCCGTCTTCCGCACGCGGCTGGGCCGGCTCGGCGCGATCGCCGTCTCCACCGCCGCCCAGGGTCTCGTCGCGGTGGCCGTCATCTGGCTGTTCTTCGGCTTCCGCTACAGCGTCTTCAATCCCGCGCTGCCCCCCGGCGAGTTCAACCTGCCGTGGGCACTCATGCTTTCCTATGGCGGCCTCAAGGCACAGGTCATCGAGTTTTGCCGCACCTGGCACCTGTTGCCCGAGGGCTGGCTCTACGGCCTGGCCTTCGTGCTCAAGCACGCCGAGGCGCGCGCGGCGTTTCTCGACGGCGACTACAGCATCTTCGGCTGGGTGGGCTTTTTTCCCAAGACCTTCCTCTACAAGACGCCGCCCGCGCTGCTGGCCGGCGTGGCCGCCGCCGTGGGACTGCTCGCCTGGCGTCTCCGCACCGCCAGCGGGTCACGTCTGCGCGGGCACCTGTATCGCGTCACGCCGCTGATGGCGCTGTTTGTCATCTACTGGTTCATCTCGCTGACCAGCCACCTCAACATCGGCCACCGCCACATCCTGCCCACCTACCCGGTGCTCTACATCCTCACCGGCGCGCTCGGCTGGGCGATGGTGCGCGCGTGGACGCATGCGCGGCAAACCGGCCTGGTCTTCGGGCTGGGGATCGCCGGGCTGTTGGGCTGGCAGGCCGTCACGACGGCGCAGATCCATCCGCATTACCTGGCCTATTTCAACGCTCTCGCCGGCGGCCCGGCCCAGGGTTACCGGCATCTCGTGGACAGCTCGCTCGACTGGGGGCAGGACCTGCCGGAGCTGAAAAAATGGCTGGGCCAAAACCGCCACCCCGGCGAAACCGTCTATATCTCCTATTTCGGCACGGACGAGCCGGCCCGCTACGTGCCCGACGCCGTGCTGCTGCCGCGACTGCCCGGTTTCAACCGGCCGCGCCCGTGGTATTGGTGCGAGCCGGGCCTCTACGCCATCGGCGCCACCATGCTCTCGCACGTCTACCAGCCGCAACGAGGGCCGTGGACGCTGGAAAACGAACGCCTCTACCAGCAGCTGCGGCTGAGCGACCCCAGCTTCCGGGCGCTGAAGGCCGATCCACACGGCCGGCCCGAGCTGCGGCAGGGACTCAGCGCCGACGAGTGGGCGACAGCCTGGAGCCGCTTTGAACAGCTGCGTTTCGCCCGGCTGTGTCATTACCTGCGCGCCCGCCAGCCGGACGCGCAACCGGGTTATTCCATTCTGGTCTATCGCCTGACGCAGGCGGAAATCGACGACGCTCTGAACGGCGATCTCCGCCAGCTTGGCGCCGCGATCGAGCGCGCGCATGCGTCCCCCGCCCGCTGAACCCTCACCGCCCAAGCCGGATCCGCAGGTTACCCTCGCCGGCAGCCGCCGGCGCGTAATCAATGGTGACCCACGCGGGAACGTCCGCCGGCACGGGCACCTCCAGCACGAGATGGGCTCCCGCCGGCACCTCCTGCGTGAGTGTCGCCGTGGATGTGCGCAGCTCAAAGCGGCAGGCGGTGGTCCGCGGATTGGCAAACTCCAGCCGCACCGGCACATCCGCCCAGGTCCGCAGGAGCAGTTCATCTCGCAGCGTCCCTCCCAGATTTCTCGCCCGATAGTTGTAGAGCAGCGGCTGCGGCCGCTCGCCCGGCTGCAACCGGCGGTAAGCGGCCAGGTTGAACAAACCGGTCCGCCCCATGACACGGCCCTCGCGGCCCATGAACTGTTCCAGCGGGACGACGAGCCAGCCCGGCGCCGATCCCACGGCAGCTTCAGCCGTCAGAGCCTTTAGATCCGACCATCGTTCAATCACCACTGGGCGCGGCGGATCCAGGCGGTAGAACGAGGCCAGCGCATGGTCGATGGGGAACGCCAGCCGCAGCGGCGTGTCCGGCTGGTCGAGCTGCCCGGCCCACGTGCGCCAGTTGCGGTAATAGAAATACGAGGCCGAGCGCTCCGGTTGCGTCAGCGCCGGCCAGGCCGCTTGGCTTGTCCGGGCCTGTCCCATGACAAAAACCTCCGCCGCCGAACCGAGCACGACAGCCCAGGCCGCCACACGCAATTTCCGCGGCAAGGCCCCGAGCCCCCAGGCACCGGTCACCGCCACCCAGGGCGCCGCCAGCACCATGAACCGGAATGCCCACTGGTGCCACTGCACCAGGGCATGCTGCACCAGCAGATAAACCAGCACACCTCCGCCCCAGACCAGGATCTGCCCGGCTCCTTCGCGCTTTCGCACCGCGGCCAAAAGCAGGCCGCCGAGAAAAAGCACCACGCTGATGATGCCGCAGGTGACGACATCGGCATCGGGCGCCGCGAGCTGCATCACCCGCTCCAATTGCTCGCGCCGTGACTGCCCGATGAAGACATAGGCATCGGCCTCGGCGGGCATCCGGCCGGCCAGCTTCTCGCCCGCCGCACGGGAAACATCCTGCAACCAGAAGGGCTGCGCCGTCGGTTCCAGCAGCTGCACCGCCGACGTGCCGAGATTCCGGACCGCTTTCTCCGCATAGTGCACCGGGGAGGCGAATGCCCCGTGATGCAACACCACCGCGTCGCGCGGGCCGAACATGGAACCATAGGTTGCCTGGTTCCGCCAGTAACCGGGCAGGACCAGGATCAGCGCCGCCACGCCCAGGCCCGCCGCCGTCGGCAACAAGGCCCGCCATCTGTCGCGATGCCGCCAGGCCAGCCAGCCCACCCAGAGCGCCGCACCGGGGGCCAGGTAGAACATCGTCCCCTTCGAGGCAAAGGCCAGGGCCACGCCCGTGCCGCCGGCCCAGGAGCCTTCGCCCCGCTGCAGCGCGCGGTGCCAAAGCAGATAGCTCGCGGCGAACACGCCCGCGGTAAACAGATCGCTTTGCACGGTCGTGAACTGCACGGCGACGTTCGCCATGCCCAGCACCAGCGCAACCGCACCCAGGGCGTTGAGCCGCGCGAGCCCTGCGGTGCGCGCCAGGCCGTAAGTCGCGCCCAGCAGCAGGAGCCCGCCCGCCAGCTGCGACCAGGGGGCGAGATAAAAACCGTTGTTGGTCGCGCCCAGCAGCCAGGCGATCACCACATCGGGCGCCACGGGCATGTAGTTCAACCGCGGATCATCGGTCGCGAAATGCCGGATCGTCCCGTCCTGCAGCCACGCCCCGATCCGCGACAGCCGGTAGGTCAGCGCGTCAAAGACGATGGGCTCGACCTGCGCCGAGAGCACCGCGAGCAAAAGCAGGATAACCATCAGGCCTCCAATCAGGCGGCCTTCCGCGGTGCCGCCGCGCAGCAACCGGCCCCACGCCGCGAGCCAGTCCAGCCAGTGCCGGCCGTCCTCGCGCCACGACCGCCGACCGACGAGCAGCGCCACTAGACCGGCGGCATGGATGATAAAAAATCCCGTCCGCCCCAGCCCGCCACCCAGGCCCAGCAGCACCCCGGAAGAAGCGATCCAGGCCAGCGCCAGCAGCAGCCACCCAAGCGATGCCTCTACCAGCCCGCGCCGGTGCAGTCCGGCCGCGCACACCGCGAGCCACGCCGCCCAGGCCACCAGGCAGGCGTCGGCCGAAAAGAACAGAATGGGCACCAAGGTGTTCATGACCGGCGGATTCGCGCGCCGCGTTTATTTTTCATGCCGCAGGCCCCACCACTCCCGCAACGCGGCCACCGCGCCTTCCACCAGCCAGCCGGCGAGCAGCATCATCAACATCCAGTGCAGCGGCTGCGTCCATTGCCGCCAGACGAGATCCAGCTGGTTCTGCCAGGCCGGCACCTGGTCGCGGAAGAACAGGTTGACGACCACGCAGAGCACGCCGTCCAGCCAGAGGCCGAACAGCAACAATCCGCACGCCAGCCGCGCGACCCAGCGCGTCCGGCCCGGGGTCGGGTCTGCCGCCTGCCGCCACAACCAGACCGCCGGCCAAAGCGCAAAGATCCAGCGATAGGCGTAATTCACCCCGGCCAGGAAGCAGCCCAACAGCACGATGGCGCCCAGCGCGGCGTGCAGTCGCTCGCGTGGTTGTCCCCGCACGGCCAGGCCGGTCGTCACCCCGCTCCAGGCCAGGGCGAGCGCCGGCACCACGATGAGCAGCAGGCTCGGCAGGGCCGCCGCCTTGTCCGTCCAGCCGAGGTCGCGCCACCACAGCGGCGCCCCCATGGTGTAGATGCCGGACGCGATGTGAAAGCGGCCGCGGTCCACCTGGGACCACACGCTGGCCAGCGCCAGTCCCACCACCACGAGGCCCGCCAGCAGCACCGCGGGCGAACGCCGCACCGGCCGGACCCACAGGAACGCCAGCACGGCGGGCGCCGGAAAATATTTCAACCCGGTCGCCAGGCCGAGACAGGCCACCGCCGCCACCGCACGCCACCACACCGGCGCCGCCGCCACGAGCCCGCAACCCGCGAGCAGCACCAGGATCACCAGGTCGTTGTTCGCGCGGTTGACGGCCAGCAGGACCGGGGGCGAGACCATGAGCGCGGCCAGCCAGAGCGCCTCCGGCAGGTTGCGCGGCCGCGCCGTGGCCCAGATGGCCAACGCGAAGGCTCCGGCCCACGCCGTGCCCACGAGGAAATTGTGCTCCCGCGTCAGGCCCAGCCAGCGCAGCTCCAGCCACCAGTCCGAATAAACATGCGGCCGCATCAGCACATCGAGGGCGTTCACCCCGTGGGGGTCGGCGCCCGCGCGCACCGCGTCCAGCGCCGCCAGGATCGCGTAGGAGTCGAGATACATCCGCCCGTAATCGTAGATGCCGAGCGTGACGAGCAACCGCGGCCAGATCACGCCCGCCATCCACGCCCCGAGGGTCAGGACCACCGTCCAGAACAACGGCCAGGGCGAGACCGGAACGGGGCTGGGCTGGGCGACTGGGGCGTTCATCACGAAGGGAGTAAGGAGCGGATCAGGGCGTGATGGCAACCACGCCCCGGCGCCAGGTGCCCGCCAGCAGCGCCGCCAGGACGAAAAGCAGCAGCCAGCCACCGGCTTCGTTGAGGAAAAATCCCGGCCAGCCCGCGAGCAGGTAGTTGGCGCCGAGCGAGAGCAACATCGCCCCCTGCGCGACCGTCGCCAGCCGCCGGCCGGTGCGGCGCCAGGCCCACAACTGCGGCAGCGTCAGTAGGAGAAAACATTGCCGGTAATCGAAACTCGAACCCGCGAGAAACGTCGCGACATAGATCAGTGTCCCCGCGCGAAAGCCCAGCAACGCCCGGTGGTCCGCGACCGACATGGCCGTGGCGGATGTGGAGCCGTTCGCCAGCCAGCCACGAAGGATTATCCACGCCACTCCTGCCACCGCCACCCATCGACCCACGCCGGCGAACGTCACGTCACCCGGCTGGCTTGTGCCGTAAAAGGCCTGCACCTGCGCCCAAGTGGCGGCCAGCACCTCGCTGCCGTAGGACTGCACCCAGCCCCCGCCGGTGTTGTGCAACACCGGCGCCAGGTCCCGCCAGGTCACCGCCAGATACACCGCAAACAAACCGAGCGGCAGCCAGACCCGGCGCAACCAGACCCGCACCGAGCCCCCGAACCAGGCGCCGAGCGCGAGGATCGGAAACAACTTGAGGACCGCCGCGAGCCACCACAACGACGCGGCCAGCCGGCCGCGCCGTTCTTCCGCGGCGAACCACAGCCCCGCCACCACCAGCACCAGCATGGCGAGATCCGTGTTGCCGCGCTCGACGCCCAGCTGGAAGGCGGGGGAACAAAGCAACAGTCCACCCCACAGGCCTTCACCGGCGGAAAGCCGCCCCCAGAACACAAGCACCGCCGCGATGGCCGCCACCGCCAACAGGCAGCCAAGCACCCGGAAACAGGCGGCTTCCGCCGGAAACCGCATGAAGGTCAGCCACACGCGCGGGTAGTTGTAAGGCCGTTGCATCGGGTCGGTGACACTCGGACCGTAGAGCGTCCCGCCGCCCGCCACGGTCGCGCGCGCCGCCGGGAAAACCTGCAGGTCAACAAACGGAGCCGGATGCGCGTAAACTCCAGCCAAGCGCCAGCGACCGGCCAGTTCCGCGCCGGGTCCGGCCAGGCCGAGCACCGCGTAGTAGGCCAGCAGTAGGCCGACCGCCACCCAGCGTCCGTCCCGGAGGAAACCTGTTGCGCGCATGCGTCGTGCGGTCCCGTCAGTCCGTGCCGTGCGGAATCGGCGGGGGCGGAGAGCCCGCCGGCTTGAAGTCCGGCGGCAGGTCCAGCGCGACCAGGCGGCTGATGCGCGCCAGCTTGGTGCCGAAGCGTTTCTCGGCGACGAGCTCCACCTTGAAGCCCTCCGGCAACCGGTCCTCCGGCACGATCTCATAATCGCCGTCGACCGTGGTGGGGCGCGCGCCCTGCAGGATCAGGATCTCACGGAAGTTAGGCTCGTGCAGCTGGTGCGCCAGCCGGTCGGCCACGAGGCGCGCGCGGCCGATGAGGATGGAGGGCTTCTTCTCCAGCAGCCACGGCAGGGTGGACTTGTTGGAAATGATCAGCCGCGGACCGGGAGGCAGCGCGTTCACGCAACGCCGCTCCCACTCCACCTCGTCGATGCCGACGTGCGAATAGCCGTGGCTCGCATACTGGCTGGAGGTGAAGCCGAGAAAAAAGAGCAGCCCGGCGGCGGTGAGGGCCTTCGTCGCCGGCCACCAGCGGTCCAGCCGGGCCGTCAGCAGCACGACGCCACAGGCGAACAGCAGGTGCAGCGGCAGGCTGAACCGCGAGGCCATGCGGTCCACGAAGCTCGCCCAATAGTAGCAGAAGACCAGCAGCGTGTTCGCCGTGATCGCCAGGCCGAAGGCCGCCAGGGCCAGGCCCGCCGCCGGTGCCGTGCGCCAGGCCGGCAGCGTGCGCACCAGCCGCCACGTCATCCAGATCAGGCCGACCAGGCCCGCCGCCGAGAGCAGCAGCGAGTTGGCCAGCTCGGTGGTGCGGCTGAAGAGAAACTGGTAGGCGCCGAGGATGTTGTTGGGAAAATAGCCGAGGCTGAAACGCGTGGCGGCCTTCTCCGTCAGCTCCCACAACAGCGGGGAGTTCGACAGCACCTTGTTCTGCAGCGCACAGGGCACCAGCAGCAGCGGCACGAGGAGCAGCTGTCCGGGCAGGATGATGCGCTGCGCCCGGAACCAGCCGACCAGGGCCAGCACCGCCACCGGCAGCACATAGAGCGCCGACTCGTAGCGCGACTGGGCCAGCAACACGGCGCAGAGGCCGAGCGCGGCCAACGCCTCGCCCCGCGGCGCCCGCAGGTAATCCGCCGCCAACACCATGGCCGCGAGGATCATCACGAAATTCAGCAGTTCCATGCCCGAACCGGTCGCATTCTGGCCCAGCAGCGGCAGCGAGCCGAGCAGCACGACGGCGAGCAGCCCGCCCCGCCAGCCGGTCAGCTGCCGGCCGAACACAAAGGCCAGCCCAAGTGCCACCGGCATCAGCAGCGCGTTGACCAGGTGCGCGTTCAAGGGGCGGTAACCCGTGAGATCATGCGAGAGGGAGACGAGGAAGGGGTAGAAATACGGCCGCTTGTCGAGGTAGCTGTCCGTCGAGAGAAACACCCCCTGGATGTCGTAGCCCCGCACCATCATCGCGACGTCGCGGAAATAATGCATGTTGAACGCGGTCGACTGCAGGACGAACTCATCGTTGAGGATCTTGCCCTGGAACGGCTCGGACCCGATCGCCAGCAGCGAAAACACGATGATCGCGCCCGCGACCACCAGCGCCTGTCCCCGGGTCAGGGGGTCGGCCGCCGGCGCGGTGCGCGTCCGCCACAGCCGCCAGAGCGCGTGCAGGAAAAGCGCGAACGTGGCGAGCAGGACGTAATAGCCGCTGCGCTTCACGAAGACCTCGGCCGCCTCCACGGAGACGCCGAGAAAACCCAGCCAGACTGCCAGCAGCGCCGAGACACCCACGAGCCCCAGCCGCACGTCGGTGCGGAGCCAGAGCCGGGCGGGCAGCGGGAGCGGTTCGTTCACGGCGGGTGACACACGGCCCTCAGGGCAGCTTCTTGATGAACTCCTCGAAGAACCGGGCGCGGATCTTCTCCAGCTCCGCCGGGGTCATTTTCTCCGCGCCCGCCGGTTTCGCCGCCGCCGGCCGCACGGTCGGGCCCTCGCGGATCGAGACCACCCGGCTGATGCGGCTGACGGTCATCGGCGTGAAGCGCCGCTCCCACACCGTCTCAAGCTGGTAGTCCGGGCCGGGGTCGTCCTCGGCCGGCACGCTCAGGCGGCCGGTGTCGGGGTCGACGCTCAGGCGCTGGAAGACGTAGATGGCGGAGAAAATCCGGTTCCGGAAATTGAAGATGATGTTTCCCTTCTGGTCGATGGCCTGCCGGATCGGCGTGGCCGAGACCAAGTGCGTGATCCAGATGATCGAGTTGTTGTCGATGAAGAGGTAGTCGCGCTCCGGGTGCGCCGCGATGAACTCCCGGCGCCAGTCCATCTCGCGCCCGACGTAATATTCGCTCGAGTAGCCGTGCCGCGCCATGGTCGGCAGCGAGTGGGCGAAGAAGCCCGCCCCGACCACCACGGCCAGCAGGGGCCAGACCCGGCCGCGCCAGTTCAGCTCGGACGCGGCGGTGACGACCGCGATGACCATCGTGAGGTTGAGCGGCAGGCTGAGGCGGCGGATGACCGGGTCGTCGAAGCGGCCCCAGAAATAGCAAAGCAGCAGGAAGGTGTGGGCGGCGAAGCCGAGGGCAAAGATCGCCAAGGCTGCGTGGGCCGGCGATGCGACGCGCAGGTTGCGCAGCGTCTTGAGCGTCCACAGCGCAAACAGGGGCAGGCCGAGGATACCGAGCAGTGACAGCACCAGCGAATTGGAATGCTCGCCGTTGGCGCTGAGGAAGAAGTTCAGGTCGTGCGCAATGTTGTCCGGGATGTAGGAGAGGGAAAACGGCCGGTCGAAGCCGGGCTGGCTCGCCATTTCCCAGGAGGAACTGCGCACACTGAAGACCTTGTTGTGCAGCGCATAGGGCAGCATCAGCAGGGGCATGATGATGACCGTCCAGGTCAGCGCCGGCCGCCGGTCGCTCCACCACACCCAGAGCACCGTCAGGCCGACGGGCAGAAGGAAGAGCACGGACTCGTAGCGGGTATTCGCCAGCAGAATCCCCGCGAGCCCGAAGGCCTCGAGCGAGTTGGCGTCGCGCCGGGCGATGTAGCGCATACCCAGAAGCAGCGTGGCGAGAATCATCACCAAGTTGAGCAGTTCAAAACCGCCGCCGGTGGCGTTCTGGGCGAGCAGCGGCAGACTGGTCAGCAGCAACACCGCCACGGCGCCGGCGCCGCGTCCGTTGATCCGGCAGCCGGTGACATAGGCAAGGGTCAGCAGCAGGAACGTGAGGCCTGTGTTGAGGGCGAAGATGTTCTCCGGCCGGTATCCCGTCAGGTCGTGCAGGATCGACACGAGGAAGGGCTGGAACAGCGGCCGCTTGTCGAGCTGCCCGGCCAGGAGCTGGAACGAGCCCTGGATGTCATGACCCCGCATCGGCACGAGCGCGGTCTTGTCAAAATGCATGTTCATCGAGGTGCCGAGCAGCATCACCTCGTCCATGAGGATCTTGAAACCGTAGGCCTCGTGGGCGAGCAGGAGCAGGCCGCAGCCAAGGACCAGGGCCGCGGGCCAGCGCGGCCGTTGCCTCCAGCCGGTGAGGTCCGCCCGGGAGTCGCGGGCCACCTTCAGCAGCGACCAGCCGAACAGCAGGGTGAGCAGCAGCATGGCCCAGTAGCCGCCGTAGATCACGAGGCGCAGCGACTGGTCGGGAGTGAAGGCCACGAAGCCCAGAATCAAGGCCAGGGCCGCGGTGGACAGGAGCAGAACAAGGCGACGATCCATGGTGTGGTGGGTGCCGGCCGGTCGGGAAAAAGCCGTGCGGGAGGATGGACAGCCTGGTGTGAAAATAAAAGCTCCGTTTCAATTCCGGCGCCGCCGCGCGAGCACGGGCCGGACAAGAAAAAGGCCGCCCCCGTGGCGGGAGCGGCCTTGAGATGGATCCTCAGCGAGGACGCTACGCTTTAGGGAGCGTAGGTGACGGTGCGGGCACCGGCGACACCAGCGATCGTGATCGTGATGCCCTGCGTGAAGTTGGCGGGATAGGTCTCGCCGGCGACCGTGTTGACGGCCTTCACGTAGTTGGTGGCGCCGATCAGGCCGTTCGAAGCAACGGTGGAAACACCGTTCTCCAGGAAGAACTGGTCAGCAGCGGCCGACAGCTGGCGGGCGTTGTTCAGGACAGCCTTGTCCTGCGAGGACTGGCGGACCTTCTGGAACGCGGGAATGGCCATCGCGGCCAGGAGGCCG
>DASWWD010000025.1:0-127559 GCA_036401015.1 Lacunisphaera sp. | reverse complement strand
GAGCGGCGGCTGGAGCCGGCGCGGCCGGGGCCGCTTTCGGCGCGGGTGCGGCCGCCGGCGCGCCGCCGAGGTCGGGGGCGGTTTCGCCGGCCTTGCCGATGGCGCAGAGCGGGGCGCCGATGGCGACCTGGGCGCCGGCCTGTGCGTAGATCTTGATCAGCGTGCCGGTGAAGAAGGACTCGAGCTCCATCGTCGCCTTGTCGGTCTCGACCTCGGCGAGCATGTCGCCGGCCTTGACGGCGTCGCCTTCCTTGCGGAGCCATTTGACCAGCGTGCCCACCGTCATGGTGTCGCTGAGCTTGGGCATATCAATGATGTCGGGCATGGGAGCAGCGCGCCGGCGGCGCGCGGTTGAGAGTTGAGGGATGAGAGTTGAGAGTTACTTGAGCGTCTCCAGGGCGGCCTGGTAGATGCGGTCGACGTTCGGGAGCTGGAGCTTCTCGAGCGGCATCGAGTAGATGGCCGGGGCGTCGATGGAGTTGAGGCGCTTGACCGGGGCGTCGAGGTAATCAAAGCCCTTGTCCGAGATGATGGCGGCCACCATGGCGCCGACCGAGCAGAAGGGCTTGGACTCCTCGACGTAGAGGGCGCGGCTGGTCTTCTTGACGGAGTTGAGGATCGTCTCCTCGTCCAGCGGGCGGATGGAGCGCAGGTCGACGACCTCGGCGGAGATGTTGTGCTTCTCCTTGAGGAGGTCGGCGGCCTTGAGGGCCAGCTGGATGGCACGGCCGTGGCCGATGATGGAGAGGTCCTTGCCCTCGCGCAGGATGTTGGCCTTGCCGAGCGGGACGAGATACTCGCCGTCCGGCACTTCCATCGACTCGCCGTAGAGGAGGGTGTTCTCCATGAACATGACCGGGTCGTTGTCGCGGATGGCGGACTTCATGAGGCCCTTGGCGTCGTAGGCGTTGGAGGGGACGACGACCTTGATGCCCGGGTGGTAGGCGGCGATGGACTCGGGCGTGTGGGAGTGGGTGGCGCCGACGTTGGTGCCGCCGTTGGCGGGACCGCGCAGGACGATCGGGCAGTTGATGAGGCCGCCGGACATGTAGCGGATGTTGGCCGCGTTGTTGAAGATCTGGTCGAAGGCGACCGAGTAGAAGCTGAAGAACATCAGCTCCATGACGGGGCGCAGGCCGAGCATGGCGGCGCCGACGCCCATGCCGATGAAGCCGGCCTCGGAGATCGGCGTGTCGACGATGCGCTTGGGGCCGTATTTGGCCAGCATGCCTTCGGAGACCTTGTAGGCGCCGTTGAACTGGGCGACTTCCTCGCCCATGAGGACGACGTTCGGGTCGCGTTCGATTTCCTCGGACATGGCGTGCCGGAGGGCTTCGCGGTAGGTGATGACGGGCATTGCTAGAAAATTTGAGATTTCAGATTTGAGATTTGAGATGCACGCAGTGCGGCTCAGTTGAAGAAGAGGGTGCCCTGGGACTTGCGGTCGGCGGGATTGTCGGCCTCCCAATAGACGTCCTTCTGGATGTCCTCGACGGTCGGGAAGGGGCTGGCCTCGGCGAACTGGGCGGAGGTCTCAGCCTCGGCGCGGGCGGCCTCGTCGATCTTGGCGACGAGCTCGTCGGTCAGCGTCTTCTCGGCGAGGAGCTGGTTTTGGAAGACCATGAGCGGATCCTTGGTGGCCTTGTATTCCTCGATCTCCTTCTTGTCGCGGTAGGTGGTGTCCGGATCGGCAACGGAGTGGCCGCGGTAGCGGTAGGTGCGGATCTCGAGGACGGAGGGCAGGGACTTCTCGTGGGCGAGCTTGATGGCGGCGGCGACCTTGTCGCGGACCTCGAGGACGTCGTGGCCGTTCTCGATGATGTCCCAGTTCATGCCGTAACCCTCGGCGCGCTGGGCAAGGCTCGGGCCGGCCGAGGAGCGCTCCTGCGAGGTGCCCATGGAGTAGCCGTTGTTCTCGATGACGAAGATGACGGGCAGGGACCAGAGGGCCGCAAGGTTGTAGGACTCATGGACGGCGCCCTGGTTGACGGCGCCGTCGCCCATGAAGGCGAGGGCGCAACCCTTGAGGCCCTTGTATTTGAGGGCGTAGGCGAGGCCGGTGCCGAGCGGGATCTGGCCGCCGACGATGCCGTGGCCGCCCCAGAAATTACGGGAAGGATCGAAGTAGTGCATCGAGCCGCCCTTGCCCTTGGAGCAGCCGGTGTATTTGCCGTAATTCTCGGCCATCATCTCGTTCATGCCCATGCCGACGGCCAGGCCGTGGCCGTGGTCGCGGTAGGCCGTGATGATGTGGTCGTTCTTGCCCATGACGGACACGACGCCGACGGCGATCGACTCCTGGCCGATGTAGAGGTGGAGGAAGCCGCCGATCTTGCCCTGCTGGTAGCTGCGCAGGCAGCGCTCCTCGAAGCGGCGGATGCGCACCATGTCGCGGTAAAGGGCGATCAGCTCGTCCTGGCCGAGCTTGGCGTTGATGGGGGCCTGCCGGGCATTATAGCCAGCGACTTCGGCTTTTTTGGCGGGAGCGGGTTTCTTGGTCACAGGGAAATAGTTTAAGTTTGAAGCAATATTCGGACGCAGGATCCCGTTCTTAGGCCGGGGACCGTGAACACAAGGGAAAAGTTGCTGAGCCGAGGCTACAGAAACACAAAGCAGCCAGGAAGCAAAGCAGCCGGATCGGTGGGCTCAGGTGCTTGGCCGCTTGGTGCTTTCCGAGGTTAGCTTTCAGGCCTCAGGCCTTGGTGATCTGCTCGACCGTGATCTGGATCGGCGAACGGGCGCAGTCGGCCTTCAGGGCGACGAAACTGTCGCGGTATTGGTCGAAGATGGGCCAGAGTGCGGCCTTGTCGGTCTCGGGGATGGGGAGGTCCTTGATTTTTTCGCGGGAGAAAAACGCGAACCGGCCCTCGGTGATGTCGGGCGGCAGGGCGGCGATGGGCTTTTTGCAGCGGAAGAGGAACATCAGCCAGTGCGTGTCGCCCTGATAGGCCTTTTCCGCGATCATGGCGAAGAGGTGGAGCTGGTCCGGCGTGACGACGAGGCCGGTCTCCTCGGCGGTCTCGCGCACGGCGCACTCGAACGGGGACTCGCCCGTGGTCATCTCCAGCTTGCCGCCGATGGGCGTCCAGACGCCGAGGTTGGGCTGCTTGGCGCGGAGCATCAGCAGCTGCTCGCCGGCGGTGTTTTCGATGAAGACCAGCACGCTGATCTTGTAGGGCAGGACGGAGGCCATGTGGCAAAAGAGCGTGACCTTTGCGGCAGGTCGGGCAAACAAATCCTCGCGGTCGCGCGGTGCAGTGCCTGCGTCGCCCCGCCTCCACGCCATGCCCCATATCGCCCACATCGCGAACCTCTGGTCCCTCGTCCGCCATCCCTCCGCCGCCACCGAGTGGTCGCTCGAGCGCAAGATCAAGGCTGCGGCCGCCGCCGGCTTCGACGGCATCACCACCGCGCTCACGCCGGAGCACCGCCGCCTCGCCGAGAAACATGGTCTGCGCCACCTGCTCGGCTTCATCTCGTCGCAAAACCCGGCGGACTTCCCACGCCTCATCCGCGAGCAGAAGGAAGGCGGCGCGGTGCACATCAACGTGCAGCTCGACGACCACGACACGCCGCCGACGCTCGCGACCCGGCACTGGATCCAGCTGGAACGGGCCGCGGAGAAAATCGGCGGGGTCGTCGTTTCGCTCGAGGTCCATCGCGACACCTGCACCGAGACGCCCGAGAAGACCTACGAGATCGCCGACCGCTACCACCGCGCGACGGGACGGCTCTGCAAGATGAACTTCGACTTCTCGCACCTCGCGAGCGTCAAGCACCTGAACCCGGACAACTACATCGAGCGCCTGCTCGACCACCCGGAACTGTTGCAGCACAGCGAGCAGGTGCATTTTCGGCCCTTCAACGGCCACCATTGCCAGGTGCCGGTCACCTACAAGGGCGCGCTGTCCCCCGAGGTGAAGAGCTACCTGGTTTTCGTCGAGGCCCTGATGCGTCTCTGGAAGAAGGGCCGCGGCAACAAGAACAAGACGATGTTCGCTTGTCCCGAACTCGGGCCGTATGCGCCCGGCGGTTCCGGTTACAACATCTCCGGCCTGCCGCCCGCGTGGCCGGATGCGATCATCCTGCGCCACGAACTCGGCCGCGCCTGGGCGCGGGCCTAAAGGCAGAAACCTGAGACCTGAAACCTGAGACCTGAGTTAACGCAAAGACGCAGAGCGCAGGGATTGGTTGGGAGGCTTAGCGCCTTTGCGTCTCTGCGTTTATGTTTGGATAATCCCTGTCCTCACATCGGCTTCGGCGAGCGGGGCGGGCAGGTGGCGGCGTTCGTGAGCGGACAGGCCCGGCGGATGCGGCCGAGCAGGTCTTGGTAGAAATCAAAGCACGGATCCCCCGGCGTGCGCGGCAGCTTGCGGTCGAGCTCCGCGGCCAGCGCGATGGCGCGGGCCTGCGACTCCTCGCGGATCTTCACGCCGCGCTCGCGGTAATTGGTGTTGTCGATCCCGGCGAACTCGGCGAGCAGCGGCAGCCACTGGTGCGCGTATTGGACGTGCGCCGTCTCGTCGATGATGTCGAAGAGCATCATCTCGGCGGACTGGAGGTCCTGGCCCTCCTTGAAATCCACGTAGCCCTCGTTCTTGACGACGAAGTGGCCGGTCTCGGCGACGAGGCCGATCATGAAGACATGCTCGTAGAGCTGCGCCTTCGAGAGCGGCTCGGCCTTGAACGGGGCGAGGAGTTCCTGCTGGCGGGCATAGGCCTCGTCGAGCGAGAGGCCCAGCTTGGCGGCCTGTTCCTTGAGCTCCGCGTCGCGGACCGCCTGATCGTAGCCGGAGAAGCCGACGTCCTCGAGGCTGATGCCGAAGTCGCGCAGGCGCGAGTAGCCCGAGTCGCCATGGCGGGACTCGTCCCAGAGGTGGCGGGAGATGATGTGCTGCCAGGCCCACGGCATGTAGTGCCCGTAATAAAGCCAGAGCAGCTGGTCGTCCGGCAGGTTCTTCTCGAGCATGTAGCCGAAGGCCCAGAAGAGGCGGCGTGCCTCGAGATTGGTGGCGAAGTCGGCGCGCACATAGTCCATGAATGGCTGGCGCGGGCGGATCGGCACGTTGCGGGCGCTGAACTTGCTGAGGCGAAAGTCCGTGGCGACGCCGGCCGGCTGCGCCTCGGCGCCGGGGACGACGGGCAGCGGCACGCGGAACTGGCCGCAGTCCTCAAGCAGCGCGGTGACGCGAGCCCGGTAGGTTGCCTCGGTCGTGTGCGGCACGCGACGGCGATAGTCGCGATACCACAGCCACTGCTGGCTCTTGATCTGGTTGATCTCGTGCAGCAGCGCGATGGTCGGGGCATCGTGGATTGGGTGGACGAGACCGATGTATTCGCCGTAGGCGCCGACGAGGGTCTTCAACAGCAACTCGTAGATGCCGTCGAGGGCGTCCTGCAGCGAGGGCGCGAGCAGGACGGCGTTGGCGAGGTGCTCGAGGCGGGCGGAGACGGGGGCGTCGGCCTTGCCGCCGGGGAACTGCTCGATGCGCTCGCGCAGGCGGCGGACGCACTCGGCCTGGTCCCAGATGTGGCGGTGCAGCGCGCTCTTGTTCTCCCATTCCGGCAGGTCGCGGCCCCACGCGGCGAGGAGACGGTGGATGCAGCGCTCCACGTATTGCCAGTCGTTCATCAGGTCCACGTTGCGCGGGCGCTGCTTGGTGGACGGCTCGACCAGCACGGCGGGCCAGGGTGAGGGGGAGAGGGGTTCCGCGGCGCTCGGGCTCATGGCGAGGACGACACGAAACTTCCGCGCGGGACTCAAGCTCGCCGCGCTGAATATTCATATTCTCGGCGGTTGCAGCCGTGCAAAAATTTGCCCCGAATTCCGCCATGAGTTCACCCCGGCCGCTGTCTGCTGAACAATGCGCGTTCTTTCGGAACGAAGGTTATGTGATCGTCCCCGATGTGTTCGACCCCGCGGATCTCGAGCCCGTGCGGCAGGCGCTGCACCGTGAGATTGCGAAGAAGGCCGCGGCGCTGCAGGCCGAGGGCAAGCTCACGAACCTCCACGAGGACCTGGCCTTCGACCAGCGCCTGGCGGCGATCCAGCAGGACTCGAAGGAAAACGGCGAGGCGATCATCCGCCACCTCGAGGGCCTGCGCGGCGGCGGGTTTCATGCGCGGGAGCTCTTCGATGTCATCGCGCACCCGAAGCTGGTCACCGCGGTCGGCTCGCTCCTGGCGACCGACGAGATCGTGGCCTCGTCCGTCTACCGCATCAGGCCCAAGCTGCCGAACTCCGGCCGGGGCATCGTGCCGTGGCACCAGGACAGCGGCTATTTCGCGGAGCACTGCGACACCCAGCTGATCATCACCTGCTGGGTGCCGCTGGTGAATGCCACGGTGGAGAACGGCTGCATGCAGATCCTGCCGCGGGCGCACCGCGGCAAGGTCGTGCGGCACCACACCGGCGGCAATGCCGGCTTCCTCGTCATCAAGGACGAGGACCTGCCCGATGACCCGCACAAGGCCATCACGGCGGCCTGTCCGCGGGGCGGCGTGGTTTTCATGACCAACCGCACGCCGCACTGCTCGACCCCGAACACCTCCGACCACATCCGCTGGAGCATCGACCTGCGTTTCCAGTCGGCCGACACGCCGAGCAACGTCGGCCTCGAGCCCGCGATGCTGAACCAGGCCGGCCGGGCCGACGAGGCGTTCTATGAGAAGGTGAGCGTCGCCTGTTATCCGCCCGAGGCCGACTTTCTGGTCGCCAGCAAGCGCACGCCGGAACTCGTCACCGATTACGCGGAGTATGCCCGGCGCCGCGAGATCTACGACCGCACGCAGACGGATTTCTCGGCCTACCGCCGCTGGCGACAGGACGCCCCGGCGACGGTCTAGGCCGGCGGCGGCGGCAAAACGCCGCCTGACTTAAGGTGCAATAAAGCACGGAAGCCGCCCGGCCGGACGGCTAGCTTGGCCGCACGGGCCCTCGATCATCATGCCCGTGTTTTTGCGAAAGACAGTGATCCTCGATCTTGGCGCCAGCCGGGCGGCGTTGGGGATGTTCAGCGGGGTGAAAGGCCGGCTGCGGTTAGACGAGTTTGCGGTGGAGGCATTGCCGGGGCCGGCCGGCGGCGAGGCCGACTGGCTGGAACAGACGCGGATGACGCTGGGCGTCCTGCGCACCCGGACGAAAACCAAGGGCCCCGTCGTGCTGGTGCCGCCCCCGCACCTCACCTTGACCAAGCTCATCAAGCTGCCGCGGGTCGAACCCGCCAAGCAAAGGAAGGTCCTCCGCTTTGAGGCGGAGCAGGGCATTCCGTTCGCGCCCAACGAGGTGGTGTGGGACACGGTGGTTGCCGCCGAGGATGAAACCGAAACCGAGATGCTGCTGGCGGCCGCCAGGCGCGAGGTCATGACGGCGCTTTGTGCCGCGGTGCGGGCGGCCGGGTTCGAGCCGCGGCTGGTGCTGCCGTCGTCCTTGGCGACATTGGCGGCATTCCGGCTGGAGCCGGGCGCGCGACCCGGGCCGGTAATTGTGCTCAACCTCGGAGCCCGCTCGACCACGCTGCTGCAGGTCACGGACCGGCGCTTCGCGGCGCGGTCCCTGGCGCTGGGCACGAGAAACGTGATTTGGAAAACGGCGGAACAGACCGACCACGTCGCGCTGGAAATCATCGCGACCCGGCTCGCCCAGGAGATCACGCGATCGGTGTATTATTTTCGACGGCAGGGGATGGCGGAGAATCCTGTCAGAATTTGTCTGGCCGGCGGCGGGGCCAGGCTACCCGGTCTGGGAGAGGCCCTGGCGGCGAGACTGAAAGTGCCGGTGGAAGGGTTGAATCTGTCCGGGAGCATCGAGATTGGCCGCGGCCCGGTGCCGCCTGATGTGCTCGGGCCGATCCTGGTATTCGCCGACCTGATCGGGGCGGCGGCGACGCAGTTGTGTCCAGGGCAGCCGATGCTGAACCTTCTGCCGCCGGCGCCGCCCGGGCACACCAAACGCCGCCGACGCTGGCTCGCTGCCGTCACACTGGTTGCGGCGGCGGCATGTTGGATGCTCGTCGCTCACTCCCGTCCGGTGGCCGCACCCATGCAGGTCGCGGCGGTCATACGGCATGAGCCGGCGGTGACGCCTCCGGTCGAAGCAGCCCCGCCGCCGTCCGTCGCAAGCGAGGCCACCGAGCCGTCTTTCGACCGGGAATTACCCGAGGTGAAACCCGCGAGCTTCCCACTGCAGCTTGCGGGCTACCTGGGCGAAGCCGGTGATTATCAGGTGATCTTCACCAGCACCGGGCAACCCGGGACACTGCTGGCGCGCCGAGGCCATCGTTTCGAATCGCTCGGGCTGACACTGAAGGATTTCGCGGTGAGGAAAGTCGCGGTGGACCATGCCGACGCATGGCCGGTTTACGAAGTGGCCGCGTTCGCCGTGCTGCACGACGAGAAAACCGGTGCCGAGGTCGTGCTCGACAGCAGACACAATCAGCCGACGGAGCCGCAAGACGCTTCCGTCCCGCACGGCCGGTGATTTTCTTATCCATGAACCGTCCTGTCCTCCATCATGTCGCCCTGCTGATCCTCACCGGTGTCCTCGCGGGACACCTGACGGCCGGTCCCGCCGGGGAGCCGGATGCGGCCGCCGGAAAAATACGCCTGCTCGCGGCGGCCCTGCATGCCCGCGACACCGGCGATACCGCGGCGGCCCGCCGCCATCTGGAGGAACTGTTGGCGTTGAGTCCGAATGACGAGACGGTGAGGCGCTTGCTCGCCAGCCTGGAACGGGTGGCGCAGAAAAAGACCAGCGTGTCCGGCGGCACCCTGGCCGAGGCCGACCAGCTGGCCCAGGCTGAGGAAGCGCGCCTGAGCCGCCTCGTGGAGGCCGCCGGAACCGCGATGAAAGGAGCCCGCGCGCTAGCCCGGCAGAACCAACCCGCCGCCGCGCTGGACGTGATTGACCGGGCGCTGGCCGGGTTGCCCGAGAACAACCTGACCAAGGGTGCCGTGGCCGAACTTCGTCTCGCCAAGGCGGAGATCGCGGCGGCGCAGCAAAATGATCCGCCGCCCCCGGCCAAGGTGGTGGAGTCGGTCGCACCGGCGCCATCGCCCGCCTCAGCCGACGACACGGCCAGCCTGGTGGCCCGCGGCCGCAGCCAGTATCTGGCCGGTGATTCCGCCGCCGCGGCCGGGACCCTCCGGCAGGCCGAGGCGCAGGATCCGGGCAATGCCACCGCCCGGTATTTTCTGCAGCGCATCGCCGGCGAGACCGCGGCCGGCGCCGTCCGGGCGCGCACCAGCAGCCAGATGATGAGCGAGGTCGACCAAGCCTGGCAGCGGCCGCGCGTGACCGATGCGAAACCGGCCGAAGAGGCGGCGCTCCTCCCGCCTTCGCCGCTGTTGGAAAAGCTCAACGCGATCGTGTTGCCGAGCGTGAATTTCAGCGGCATGGAGCTGGGCCGGGTGGTCAACACCCTCAGCGTCATCTCCGAGGAGTTCGACCGCACCGGCGTCAGCCCCCGGGGCGTGAACATCGTCCTCCTTGGCCAGGCCAACGCCGGGCCGGTCGTCAACATCACGCTGCGCAACCTGCCGCTGAAGCGGGTGCTCGATTTCATCACTGGCGCGGCCGGCTATCAGTATGAGGTGCAGGCCGACGCGGTCGTCGTCCGCCCCGGCGGCGAGCAGGCGACGCTCGAGACCGCGTTCTTTCCCGTGTCGCGCTCGACCGTGCTGCGCATGACGGGCCGGGGGTCGGTGCCGGCCGGCGGCACGGATCCGCTGACTGGCCTCGCGCTGCCTGTCCCGCCGGCGAGCGTCGAGGGGGAAGGGCAGGCGATCCGGAATTTCCTGCAGCTGGCGGGCGTCAGCTTCGAGGGTGTGACCGGCAGCACGCTGGCCTTCGACGGCTCGCAGCTCATCGCCACGCAGACCCCGCGCAACCTCGAGCGCATCCGGAACATCCTTAACCGCTACCACGACGTGCGGCAGGTGGAGATCGAGGCGAAGTTCATGGAGGTGCAGCAGGGCGCGCTGGAGGAACTCGGCGTGCAGTGGAACCTCGCGACCAAGGCCACGCAGCGCAACGCCGCGGGGGCCGCCTACACCACGGGCGACGGCCTCAACCGCTCGCTGGCCGAGGCGTTCCGCAACGCGACGAGTGCGCAGCAGATCTCCATCTCGGGCACGGGCCAGACGGAGGGCGGCCTCAACATCCCGACCCCGGCGCCGAGCATCCCGGGCGGGGTGCTGCTGGGCGCGGCCGCCGGTCCGCTGGCCAGCATCACGGGCATCGTTGGCGAGTTCGACGTCCAGGCGGTCATCCGCGCGCTCTCCCAGAAAAGCGGCACGGAGCTGCTCAGCGCCCCCAAGCTCACGGTGCTCTCGGGCAACCAGGCGACGATCACCGTCGCGCAGGAGCTGCGCTACCCGCAGAGCTACGGTCAGATCCAGTCCCAGGTCGGCACCGGCAGCGTGTCGGGCGGCGGCTCGGCCGGCGTGTCGATCACCTCGGGCACGCCCCAGGAATTCACGACCCGCAATGTCGGCGTGGAGCTGCGAGTGACGCCGACCGTCGAGGAGGACGGCCACAGCGTGAGCCTCGACCTGAACCCCAAGGTCACGGAGTTCGAGGGTTTCGTCGAATACGGCGGCCCGAGCGTCGCCATCTCCGGCGGGACGACGGTCACGGTGCCGCCCGGTTTCTACCAGCCGATCTTCGCGGTGCGCGAGGTGACGACGAAGGTGACGATCTGGGACGGTGCCACGCTCGTGATGGGCGGGCTCACCCGCGAGGACGTGAAGAAGGTCAACGACAAGGTCCCGGTGCTCGGCAGCCTGCCGGTCGTGGGCCGGCTCTTCCGCAGCGAGGGCGAGAGCGCGACCAAGCGGAACCTGCTGATCTTTGTCACCGCCAACCTCGTCAGCCCCGGCGGCGCGCTCGCGCAGCCGGCCGGGCCCGGGGGGCCGCCCGGCACGCTGTTCCAGAACCCGGTGATCGTGACCCCCGCCGGCCCGGCGCCGCGGAAGCCGGAAGCCACAAAATAGGTTTACGTGCCGCGGGTTTGTGGATTGCGTCGCGCGATGGCGAAATGGCTTTTGGTGGACGGCTACAACATGGCGTTCCGGGCGTTCTATGGGATGCCCGAACTGACGCGGGCCGACGGTTTTCCGACCGGGGCCTTGCACGGCTGGGTGAAGACCATGTGGCGGCTGCAGGACCAGGAGAAGCCGCACGCGATGGTCGTGTTCTTCGACCTCGGTGGCTCGCAGGACCGCCTGGCGCTGCATCCCGAATACAAGGCGCAGCGCAAGGAGACGCCCGAGCCGCTGGAGAAGCAGATTCCCGTGATCAAGGAGCTGACGCGCGCGATGGGGCTGGTCGGCGTGGAGCTGGACGGCGTCGAGTCGGACGACCTGCTCGCCGCGCAGGCGCGGCTGCTGGCGAAGGACGGGCACGACGTGCTCATCGTGAGCGCGGACAAGGATTTTGCCCAGTGCGTGGACGACCGGATCAGGATCCTGCTGCCGCCGCCGACCGCGAACCCGAAGCTCGGCTGGCGCGTGCTCGACCCGGCGGGGGTGGTGGAGAAGTTCGGCGTGCCCCCGGCGCAGATCGCCGAGTATCTGGCGCTGATCGGCGACACCTCGGACAACATCCCCGGCATCAGCGGCGTCGGCCCGAAGACGGCGGTGAAGTGGTTCCAGGAGTTTCAGACGCTCGAGGGCATCATCGCGCATGCGGCCGAGCTCAAGCCCGAGCGATTCCGGGAGACGGTGGCGAAGGAGGCCGACAAGCTGCGGATGAACCTGAAGCTGACGACGCTGCCGGCGGAGTCGCCGCTGCCGTCGGTGCAGCCCGGCGAGCCGCAGGCGGGGGCGTTGTTCGCGCTGCTGGAAAAGCTCGAGATGAAGTCGAGCCTCACGGAGGCGAAGGAGCGCTACAGCGGGCAGGCCGAGCTGTTTTAGCGCCGGGCCGCCCGCAAACCGGTCTTGCCAAGAGAAAAACCGACAAATAATCATTCAAGCCACCGCCTCCCATGGAAAACGACAACAAGGCCATCATGAAGGACATCATCGCCAAGGTCGGCCGCGAGAAGGCCATCGACATGGTGATGCAGTCCTACAACACCGAATTATTGACCACCTTGCTCAACCGCCTGGAAGAGGGGAAGACCAGGCAGATCGGCGGCTACAAGCGGCGCAACCACCTGGAAGATGCGTTGCGGCGCGTGCTCGAGGTCTGCGAGCTGTCCTGAGCGGCCTGGTGCGGCGGCGCTGCCGGGACCGGCCGCGCCACCCAGCCTTCACTTGGCCGGTGGCTCGAAGATGTAGCCGATGCCGTGGACGGTCTTGAAGCAGTCGAGCGAGAGGCCGTTTTTCTCGAAGGCGGCGCGCACCTTGACGATGTATTGGTCGAGCGAGCGGCTGCGGATGTCGGCGTGGATGCCCCAGACGGAATGGATCAGCTCCTTGCGGGTGATGACGACGCCGACGTGGCCGTGCAGGTAGGCGAGGATGCCGAGCTCCTTGCGGCCGGTCTTGTGGATGGCGCCGTTGGGAAACTCGATCTCGAGGCGGTCGGGGTGGATCTTGGCGCCGAGAAACTCGAACGGGCCGTCCGTGGTGCGCACGTTTTTCGTGACGTTGAAGTCGGTCTTGCCCTCGGCGCGGCGGAGCACGGCGTTGATGCGCGCGATCAGCTCGGTATAGCTGAAGGGCTTCGTGATGTAGTCGTCGCCGCCCAAATTCAGGCCCTTGACCTTGTCCTCGTCGAGTGAGTTGGCGGTGAGGAAGATGGTCGGCGTGTTGATGTCATTTTCCTTGAGCTGCTTCAGCAGGTCGAAACCGGAGCCGTCCGGCATGTTCACGTCGAGGAGCGCGAGGTTCGCGAAATTGTGCTGGAGGAACCGGAACGCCGGGGCGATGCGGTTGTAGGCCTGGTAGTTCATGCCGGCCTCTTCGAGGTGCCGGCAGATCAGGTGAGACAGCTCATCCTCATCTTCAACGACTACAATCAGGGGGCGGGGTTCAGCGCACATAGGTGGGGTGACAGAGGTGTGTCGGCGTTGCTTTTACAATTAAGCGGCGGCTTGTCAAAGCCTTGTTGCAGGCACTTGGAGCCTAGAGAGTTCTTGTCATTCCCGCCCGGAGGCGTTCGCTCATGGCTGATGAAAGTCACTTTAGGGCTGCTTCAACACGCGTGCGCCGCGTCGCCGGCGGAAAATCTCAGGAAAACCCTCACTTTGGCCGAGCAGGCGGCGAAGAAGGGCGCCAAGATCATCTGCACGCAGGAACTCTTCCGCTCGCAGTATTTCTGCCAGAGCGAGAACCACGACTATTTCCAGCTGGCCGAGAGCATTCCCGGCCCGAGCACGGCGGCCTTCCAGAAACTGGCCAAGAAATACAAGGTCGTGATCATCGCCTCGCTCTTCGAGAAGCGCGCCGGCGGGCTCTACCACAACACGGCGGTCATCATCGACGCCGACGGCTCGCTGCTGGGCATCTACCGCAAGATGCACATTCCGGACGATCCGCTGTTCTACGAGAAGTTCTATTTTACCCCGGGCGACACCGGCTTCAGGGCCTGGCAGACCAAATACGGCAAGATCGGCGTGCTCATCTGCTGGGACCAATGGTATCCCGAGGGCGCCCGCCTCACGGCGCTGCAGGGCGCGGAGATCCTTTTCTACCCGACGGCCATCGGCTGGCATCCGGGCGAGAAGAAGGAATATGGCGCCAACCAGCACGGCGCGTGGGAAACGATCCAGCGCTCGCATGCCGTGGCCAACGGCTGCTACGTGGCCGCGGTCAACCGCATCGGCCTGGAGCAGCCCATCGGCGGCGACGGCCTCGAATTCTGGGGCCAGAGTTTTGTGGCCGGCACGAGCGGGCAGATCCTCGCCAAGGCCAGCGTGAACAAGGAGGAAATTCTCCTCGTCCCGATCGATCTCGGCAAGGTGGACGTCACGCGCACGCACTGGCCGTTCCTGCGCGACCGGCGCATCGACGCCTACGGCGACATCACGAAGCGTTACATCGACTGAGCCATGGCGAAGCCCAAGACGCCCGCCGCCCTCGGTTTCCGCATGCCGGCCGAGTGGGAGCCCCAGGCCGCCCTCTGGCTGTCCTGGCCGCACAACCTGGCGACCTGGCCCGGCCAGTTCCGCCCGATTCCCGGCGTGTTCGCGGGGATCGTCGCCCAGATCAGCCGCTTCGAACCGGTGCGCATCAACTGCGCCGCCGCACTCCAGCCGCGGGCGAAGCGCCTGTGCGAGCAGGCCGGCGCCGACATGACGCGGGTCACCTTCTACAACCACCCGACCAACGACGCGTGGTGCCGCGACCACGGCCCGATCTTCGTGAAGAACGACCGCAGCGGCGAGGTCGCCGTGACCGACTGGGTGCACAATGCCTGGGGTGGCAAATACCCGCCCTACGACCTCGACAACCTGATCCCGCCGAGCATCGCGAAGAAGCTCGGGATGCGCCGCTTCGAGAACGACATGGTGCTCGAGGGCGGCTCGATCGATGTCAACGGGCAGGGCCTGCTGCTCACGAGCGAGCAGTGCCTGCTCAACAAGAACCGCAACCCGCACCTCTTCCGCGAGGAGATTGAGCGCAACCTGCAGGACTACCTTGGTGTGACCAAGGTGCTGTGGGTGGGCGAGGGGATCGTCGGCGACGACACCGACGGTCACATCGACGACATCACGCGCTTCTACAAGCCCGACGGTTTCGTGACCGTGGTGGAGCCGAACAAACGCGACCCGAACCACAAGCTGCTCGAGGAAAACCTGGACCGGCTGAAGAGTTTCCGCACGCCGGCGGGCAAGAAATTCGACATCGTGAAGCTGCCGATGCCGAAACCCTTCGGCTTCCGCGGCCAGCAGGTGCCGGCGAGCTACGCGAATTTCCTCATCGTCAACGGCGCCGTGCTGGTGCCGCAGTTCCGGCAAAAGAAACGCGACGCCGAAGTCTGCGAGATCCTCGGCGGCTGTTTCCCGGGCCGGGAGATCATCCCGGTCGACTGCTATCACCTCATCTGGGGCCTTGGCACGCTTCACTGCATCTCGCAGCAACAGCCGCTTTGATCCCATGCGCACCTGTCTGTTCATCGCCCTTTGTGCCTTCGTCCTGACCGGCTGCGAGTCGGTCACCGACCGCTTCAGCCCGGTGGCGCCGAAGGTGCAGGTGTTCAATGGCGACCAGTTTGCCGTGAACGCCGCGGCGTTGCAGGCGTTCAAGCGGCTGGATTTCCTGGTGACCCGGTCCAAGGCCGTGGACATCGAGGCCGTGAGCCGCATCCACACCAGTGTGGCCTTTGCCGATTCCCGCCAGCTGTCGGTGAAGCTGCACCTGAACGACGCCGGCCCGGGCAAAACCGAGGTCGAACTGAGCGTGACCGAGCAGGTGCAAAGCGAGCGGATGGGCGGGACCAGCCAGCTGGCGATGCGGGAGCATGGTTTCTTCCAGCTTTATTTCGCTACCCTGCAGCAGGTTCTGGAAGAGAACGCGACGGGCAAGCCGGCCGAGAAAAACTGATCTTTTGCTCTTGCCGGGGGTGGGGGGATGAGGGACTTTCACCATTCCGCGGCGTTCTTCAGTCAAGCCGGTGTTGCCGCGACACTTCCACCGGTTTGTCCGACAGTCCAACCCTCAACCAACGGATCCGCAAGGATCCACGCCGGAAGCCGTCCGTCCTGAAGTAAGCGGCCGTCATTCCGACACCCAGTTAATATGAGTTCGTTAATGCAAGACCTGCTCGCCCAGAGCTCCTTCGACAAGCTGAAGGAAGGCTCCATCGTCTCGGGCGTCATCACTGAAATCCGCGCCAACGAGGTCGTCGTCGACATCGGCGGCAAAGCCGAAGGCGTCATCTCCGCCAATGAATTCGTCGATCTCGGCGAGCTCCAGATCGGCTCCACCATCGAGGTCATCCTCGAGAAGCTCGAGGACAAGGAGGGCAACCCCATCCTCTCCTACGAGCAGGCCCAACAGAAGAAGAACTGGGAAAACATCCTGGTTAAGTGCCAGGAGGGCTCCGTTGTCCCCGGCCGCGTCAAGGCCAAGGTCAAGGGCGGCCTGATCGTCTCGATCGGCGTCGATTCCTTCCTGCCCGCCTCGCACATCGACATCCAGCCGCCCAAGAACCTGGATCAATACGTCGGCCAGACCTACGACTTCAAGGTCCTCAAGATCAATCACGAGCGCCAGAACATCGTCCTGTCGCGCCGCGAGCTGATTGAAGAGCAGCGCATCAACAAGCGCCGCGACCTCCTCGAGAAGCTCCAGCCGGGCCAGGTCCGCAAGGGCGTGGTCAAGAACATCACCGACTTCGGCGCGTTCATCGACCTCGACGGCATGGACGGCCTGCTGCACATCACCGACATGAGCTGGGGCCGCATCGGCCACCCGTCCGAGCTGCTGAAGCAGGGCGAGGAGATCGAGGTGATGATCATCGACATCAACCGCGAGAAGGAGCGGGTCTCCCTCGGCCTCAAGCAGACCAAGAACAACCCGTGGGACAACATCGACCACAAGTTCCCGGTCGGTTCCAAGATCCACGGCAAGGTCGTCAACCTCGTCCCCTACGGCGCGTTCATCGAGCTCGAGCCGGGCGTCGAGGGCCTCGTCCACATCACCGAGATGTCCTGGACCAAGCGCATCAGCAAGCCCTCCGAGCTGCTCAAGGTCGGTCAGGAGCTCGATGCGGTCGTCCTCGGCATCCAGAAGGACGAGCAGAAGATCTCCCTCGGCCTCCGCCAGCTGGAGCCGAACCCGTGGGATATGGTCCGCCACAACTACCCGGTGGGCGCCCGCGTCCGCGGCAAGGTCCGCAACATGACCACCTACGGCGCCTTCGTCGAACTCGAGGAAGGCATCGACGGCATGGTGCATGTCTCCGACATGTCCTGGACCCGCAAGATCAACCACCCCTCCGAGATGCTCAAGAAGGGCGACGAGGTGGACGCCATCGTCCTCGACGTCGATCCGAACCAGCAGCGCATCAGCCTCGGCATGAAGCAGCTCGCGACGGATCCGTGGACCGACATCGACTCGTTCTTCCGCATCGGCGACGTCGTCCCGGGCGTGATCTCCAAGGTCACGACCTTCGGCGCCTTCGTCGAGCTGAAGGACGGCATCGACGGCCTCGTGCACATCTCCCAGATCCAGGAAGAGCGCGTCGACAAGATCAAGGACGTGCTCAAGCAGGGTCAGGAAGTCACCGCCCGCGTCATCAAGATCGACCGCGAGCAGCGCCGCATCGGCCTCTCGATCAAGGCCGCCAACTACTCCGCCGAGCAGCTCGCGCAGGAGACGGCGACCTACGACCAGTTCGCGAAGAGCTCCGGCGCTTCCGACCTGACGAACCTCGGAGACATCTTCGACGAGGCTTCCAAGAAGGAGTAATCCTTCGCGAGTCGAAACACTTCAGGGCGTCCCGCGCGAGCGGGGCGCCCTTTTTTTGCCTTGGCCCGGGCGCAGGAATCCCGTCCGTCCGGGCTGGTCCTCAGGCCGGCGCGCAATCCCTACCCAGATCCTTGGGCACGGTCACGAGGTGCACCTGCAGGCCGGGGAGGAGGCGGAAGTTGCGGTCCGTGGTCACGACGGGCAGCTGGTGTTCCATGGCATGTGCGGCGATCCAACAGACCGGATCCGGCACGGCCAGCCCCTTGGCGTGCAGGCCGGCGCGCAGCTGGGCGCACAAATCGGGCGTGAGGTCAGTGGGCCGGAGCATTTCAAAAGGAGCCAGGAAGAGCCGGGCGGCCAGGAGGGCCGGGTCAGGGACCTTGGTGTGCAGCTGGCCGTAGAGATATTCGTCGACCACGTGGGAGCATACCACCGGCGGGTAATGCTTTACGGCGAGGGCTTCTACGCGGCGACTGCGCCGCCGGAGGAGTTCCAGCGCTCCGGTGTCAAACAGGGCCGGCACGGGTCACTACCCTGGCCCGTGTGGTGGTTAGATTTTTCAGCAGCCAATCGCCGGAACGGTCAAGCTCCGCATTGGCCGGGCGTGCCCAGAAAACCTTGTTGGCCGAGGTGATTCTGGCCGGTGACTGAGGTTTTGTTTTGGGTGACACTAGGATGGACACACCAGAAAACATGCCTCCGGCCGTTATCGGTTCAACCGAAAACTAAAAAAGCGCCCACGCGAAATGGGCGCCTTGATTTAGGTGGCCAGACTTATTGCGCGACGGTCGCGGTCTTCGAGACGAACTCGCGGATGACCTCCGCGCGTTCCTCGGCGTGACGCTCCTCCTCGACCTCGTCGGCGGTGCGGATCTTGTTATGGCTCTGCATCTGCCGGCGGATCTTGGCGAGCGCGAGGTATTCGAGCTGGCGGATGCGCTCGCGGGTGACCTTGAACTTCTTGCCGACCTCCTCGAGGGTGAGCTCCTTCTGGCCCTCGAGCCCGAAGCGCAGCTTGATGATGCTGGCCTCGCGCGGGTCGAGGGAGTTGACCATGGCGCTCAGGTCCTCCTTGAGGTTCTTGTCGCCCAGGCCCTCGTAGGGGCTGACGGCGGCCTCGTCGCCGACGAGATCGCCGAGCGTGGCGGAGCTGTCGTCCTCGCCGACGGGGGCGTCGAGCGACGCCGGGCGGACGCTGACGGTCTTCAGCAGCGCGACCTTGGCGGTCGGGATCTGGAGCTCCGCGGCGATCTCCTCGTTCTCGGGTTCACGGCCGAGCTCGTCGGTGAGCTTGGCGATCATTTTCCGCATGCGGGAGATCTTGTCCACGAGGTGGACGGGGAGGCGGATGGTCTTGGACTGATTCGCTAGGGCGCGCTTCATCGACTGCTTGATCCACCAGGCGGCGTAGGTGGAGAGTTTGCCGCCCTTGGCGGGGTCGAAGCGCTCGACGGCCTTGATGAGGCCGAGATTGCCCTCGCTGATGAGGTCCATGAGCGGGAGGCCCATCTGGTTGTAGTCGTAGGCGATCTTCACGACGAGGCGCAGGTTGGCCTTGATCATGTGGTCGCGGGCCGCCTTGTCGCCCTTCTTGATGCGGGCGGCGAGTTGGATCTCCTCCGCCACGGTGAGGAGGGGGGTCTGGCGGATCTCGTTGAGATAAAGCTGCAGGTTCGAGCGCTCGTCGCGGCGGTCGACCGGGGAGGCCTGGTCAAACTGGGACGGCTCGGCGGCCGGCTTGATCTCGGGACGAAGGGAGAGGCCGGTTTCAGGAGAGGGGATGGATACGGGAGTCGAGGTGCGATCCGAAGGCATCGCGACTGCAACCGGCGTGGAGCGGAGAGTCTTTTTGCGAGTAGGCATTTTTGTTATAGGGTCTGACGTTTGAGCCAACTGGGATGTTACTCCGTGACTCTTTGCATATTGGATGCCGAAGAGCGGAAGGAAATTCCCACCTAGTCTGTTCCGACCCTAATTACGCGGGTCTGTGCCGCGTGGACGCCTTAACTGGAAAGCTTATCGGCCAGTGTAATGGCCTTAAACAGGGCTGATGCCTTGTTGATCGTCTCCTGATACTCGGCCGCCGGCACTGAATCGGCCACGATGCCGGCCCCGGCCTGAATGTGAACCCTTCCATCCTTAACCAATGCGGTGCGGAGGGTTATACAGGAGTCGAGATTGCCATCGTAGCTGAAATAACCGAGGGCTCCGGCGTAGCTGCCGCGCTGCGTGGCCTCCATTTTTGAAATAAGCTGCATGGCGCGGACTTTCGGGGCGCCGCTGACCGTCCCGGCGGGGAAAGTGGCGCGCATCAGGTCAAAAGCGGAACGTTCTGTCGCAAGTTGTCCCTCCACCTGTGACACAATGTGCATCACGTGGGAGTAGCGCTCGATGGTCTTGAACTCCGGCACCTTGATCGTGCCGTAGGAGCAGACGCGGCCGATGTCGTTACGGGCCAAGTCAACCAACATGAGGTGTTCCGCAAGTTCCTTCTCGTCGGCGAGCAGGTCCTTTTCAAAAGCGAGGTCCTCGGCCGTGGTCTTGCCCCGCGGGCGGGTGCCGGCGATGGGGCGGATCTCGACCTTGCGGCCGGTGAGCCGCACATGCACCTCGGGCGAGGCGCCGACCAGCGCGAAGTCGCCGGTCTCGAGCAGGAACATGTAGGGCGACGGGTTCACCGTGCGCAGGGCGCGGTAGAGGTCGAGCGGCGACTTCGTGAATTCGCGCGAGAAGCGCTGCGAGAGCACGATCTGGAAGATGTCGCCGGCGCGGATGAACTCCTTGGAGTCGTCGACCATCTGCTCGAACGCGGCCTTGGTAAAGTTGCCCGCGGGCACCTGCACGGGGCCGGTGTCGCCGAGGGTGGCGGACACGAGGGGGCTGGGCTGGGCGAGGGCGGCCTGCATGCGCTGCAACTCGGCGCACGCGGCGTCATACGCGGCGTTGGCATTGGCGCCGATGTGGGCGTTGACGATGAGGCGCATCGTCTGGTGGGCGCGGTCGAAGGCCAGGACCGAGTCGCACAGCATGAACCACATCATCGGCACGCCGAGTTCGTCCCGGGCCGCCAGCGGCACGGTCTTCTCGACGCTGTGGATGAACTCGTAGCCCAGGTAGCCGACGGCGCCGCCGGTGAAAGGGGGCAGGCCCGGCACGCTCACGGGCCGATGCTTCGCCAGCTCCTGCTGCAGGGCGGCGAGCGGATCGGCCTCGCCGGGCGCGGCGCGAAAGATTTTGCGGGGATTGCAGCCGATGAAGCTGTAGCGGGAGACGTTTTCGCCGCCCTCGACGGACTCAAGCAGGAAGGCCGGGCCGGTGCCGCGGAGCTTGGCGTAGGCCGAGACGGGCGTCTCGAGATCAGCCAGCAGGTCGGCCCGGACCGGGACGACATTGCCTTGCCTGCTCAAGCGCAGGAACTCCTCGCGCGACGGGACGACTTGCATGGCTATTCGACCGTGACCGATTTCGCCAGGTTGCGCGGCTTGTCCACATCGCGCTTGAGTTCCACGGCGATGTAATAGCTGAGCAGCTGCACCGGGATCGTGGCGACGATCGGCAGCACGGTCTCATGGCACTCGGGGATGCGGACCACCTCGTCGGCCAGGCCCTCGGGCAGCTGGCAATCCGCGGTGGCGATGGCGATGATCTTGCCCTTGCGCGCCTTGATTTCCTGCATCGAGGAGACGACCTTGTTGAACATCTCGCCGGAGGAGACGAGGAAGACGGAGGGGCACTGCTCGCTGATGAGCGCGATGGGCCCGTGCTTCATCTCGGCCGCCGGGTAGCCCTCGGCGTGGATGTAGGAGATCTCCTTCAGCTTGAGGGCGCCTTCCAGGGCGACGGGGAACAGGGAGAGCCGGCCGAGGAAGAGCATGTCGCGGTAATGCGCGTAGCGCTGGGCGATGCCCCGGATGTGCTCGGCCTGCTTGAGCGCCTCGCGGACGAGATTGGGCGCGCCCTTCAGGGCCTGCACGATCTGGGTGCCCTCGCTGAAGCTCAGGTCCCGCAGGCGGCCGACATAAAGCGCCAGCATGGCGCCGATGAGGAGCTGCGCGGTGAACGCCTTGGTCGAGGCGACCCCGACCTCGGGGCCGACGTGCATGTAGATGCCGCCATCCGCCTCGCGCGCGATGCTGGAGCCGACGACATTGTTGATCGCGAGGACCTTGTAGCCCTTGCGCTTGGCCTCGCGCAGCGCGGCGAGGGTATCGATGGTCTCGCCCGACTGGCTCATCACGAAGAAGAGCGTGTTGCGGAAAAGGGGCATGTTCCGGTAGCGGAACTCGGAGGCGTAGTCGCACTCGACCGGGATGCGGGCAAAGCGTTCGACCAGGTGCTCGGTGACCAGGCACGCATGCAGGGCGGTGCCGCAGGCGCAGAACATGAAGCGGTCGATCCCGCGGAATTCGCTGGCGGAGATGTTCAGGCCGCCGAAGTTCGCGGTGCTGCCGTCCTCGGAAAAGCGGCCGCGCATGGCGTTCTCGAGCGCCTCGGGCTGCTCGAAGATCTCCTTCTCCATGAAATGCTCGAACTTGCCCATGTCGGAGTCCTCGATCTTCCAGGAAACCTTGTCGATGACCGGGGAGACGTCCTCGGAGTCGAGGGTGCTGATGGAGAAACCGCCGGCGGTGATGTGCAGGAGTTCGCCGTCCTTCAGGTAGACGACATTCTGGGTGCGGCTGATGATGGCGGAGACATCGCTCGCGAGCATGTATTCGCCGTCGCCCACGCCGAGGATCAGCGGCGAGCCCTTGCGGGCGGAGACAATCTCGGCCGGACAGTCGCCGCACATCACGGCGATGCCGTAGGTGCCCTGGACATGGCGAAGGGACTTGCGGACGGACTCGAGGAACCGGCTGCCCTCGGTGGTCTCCGGTTCCTTCTGGTAATGATAGGCGATGAGGTTGCAGAGGACCTCGGTGTCGGTCTCGGACTTGAAGGTATAGCCCTTGCCGGCCAGGAATTTCTTGATGCTGGCGTAGTTCTCGATGACGCCGTTGTGGATCAGGGCGAATTTTTCGTCGCTGCTGATGTGCGGGTGGGCGTTCGCGTCGGTCACGCCGCCGTGGGTGGCCCAGCGGGTGTGGCCGATGCCGGTCGTCCCCGGCAGCTTCAGGGCGCCGGTGGTCTTGATCAGGCCGTCAACCCGGCCGATTTTCTTGGCGAGCTCGAACCGGCCGTCGTTCAGGGTGGTGACACCGGTCGAATCATAGCCGCGATATTCCAGGCGCTTGAGCCCCTCGAGGATGATGGCCGAAGCCTTTTGTTTGCCGATGTAGCCGACGATGCCGCACATAAGTTGGTTTAAGCTGGCGATTTCTGACGGTGTTCAAATCATACGGCAAGGAATTAGAACATCATAACTTTACCCCTCGTTCCTATGGCGGAATCAAAGAAAGTCCTCTCGGTGATCATGGGCGGTGGCCGCGGCACGCGGCTCTTCCCGCTGACCAAGGAGCGTTGCAAACCCGCTGTGCCGCTGGCCGGCAAATACCGGCTGGTCGACATCCCGATCAGCAACTGCCTGAACTCCGGCTTCAACCGGATCTTCCTGCTCTCGCAGTTCCTGACGGCCTCGTTGCACCGGCACATCCAGAAAAGCTTCCAGTTCGACCCGTTCGGCGCCGGTTTCATCGACATCCTCTCGGCCGAGCAGACGGAGAAGAGCAGCGCGTGGTATGAGGGCACGGCGGACGCCGTGCGCCGCAATCTCGTGCACTTCAACAGCCACCCGCACGACTTCATCCTGATCCTCTCGGGCGACCAGCTGTATCGGATGGATTTCACGAAGATCATCGACCAGCACATCGCGACCGGCGCGGATGTCACCATCGCGGCCATTCCTTTCCCCGTCTCCAAGGTGGAGGGGCTGGGCCTCATGCGCGTGGGCGACGACCTGACCATCTCGGAGTTCGTCGAAAAGCCGAAGGATCCGGCGATCATCAACGGCCTGGCCATCAGCCCGGCTCTGGAGGCGAAGCTTGCCCCCTCCGCCGAGAAGCGCTGCCTCGCCTCGATGGGCATCTATGTGTTCAGCCGCGAGGCGCTCCGCCGCGGCCTGGACAACAACATGAAGGACTTCGGCAAGGAGGTCATCCCCGGCCTGCTCGGCCAGGCCAAGCTCTGCAGCTACATCTTCGAGGGCTACTGGGAGGACATCGGCACGGTGAAGGCGTTCTTCGACGCCAACCTCGCGCTGGCGCAGCCGCTGCCGCCGTTCAACTTCTTTGACGCGAGCGCGCCGATCTACACCCACCAGGGTTATCTGCCGGCCTCCAAGGTCAACAAGTGCAGCATCGACCACGTCATCATCGGCGACGGCTGCCTTGTCACGGACTCCACCCTCAAGCGGTGCGTCATCGGCATCCGCTCGATCCTCGGTGAGAACTCGAACTTCGCGGATGTCGTCATGATGGGCGCGGACTATTACCAAACCGAGCAGCAGGTGCTGGCGGACAAGGCCGCGGGCCGTCCGCCCATCGGCGTCGGCCGGAACTGCCGCATCCAACACTCGATCATCGACAAGAACGCCCGCATCGGCGACGGCGTGGTCCTTTCCCCCGCGGGCAAGCCCGACGGCGATTACGCCCACGGCGTCGTCATCCGCGACGGCATCCTCTGCGTGACCAAGGGGGCGGAGATCCCGTCAGGCTTTGTGCTGTGAGCGGCGGGTTGAGAGGATGATCAGCGCCACGCCGCCCGCCACCAGGAAGACCGAGTAGAAGGTGCCGCGGTTGAGCCCGAGGATCAGCCCGGCGTCCGGCTCGCGGAAGACCTCGCCGACCGCGCGCGCCACCGAGTAGGCGATGAGGAACTCGCCCGCGAGGCGGCCCGGCTGGGTGCGCGCCACGGCGCTTTTCCAGAAGCGCCATTGCACGAAGGCGAACAGCACCAGCCCCTCCAGGGCAGCCTCGTAGAGCTGCGAGGGATGGCGGGGCAGGGCGCCGCCACCGGTGTTTTGAAAGATCACCGCCCACGGCACCTCGGCGGTCTTGCCCCAGAGTTCGCCGTTGATGAAGTTAGCCACGCGGCCGAAAAACAGCCCGACCGGCACGGTCGTGACCACCAGGTCGCCGACCTGGAGCATGCTCTCGGTCCGCTTCCGGGTGAACCACCACAGCGCGACGGTCACGCCGATGAACCCGCCGTGGCTCGCCATGCCACCCTCCCACACGCGCAGGAGGATCAGCGGGTCGCGGAACAGGCTCGCGGGCTGGTAGAACAGGAAATAACCGAGCCGTCCGCCCACGATGACGCCGGCCACCAGCGCCGTCATCAGGTCTAAGATGGCGTTCAGGTCCAGGGTGCTGCGGCCCGCCCGGAAATAACGCCGGAGCAGCCAGCCGGCGCCGACGAATCCCGCCAAATAGGCCAGGCCATACCAGCGGAGGCCCAGATTCTCGCCGAAGCGGATGAGAAACGGGCTCAGGTCATGGGTCCAGTAGGCGAGGGTCATGGGGGAGGACAGAAGACAGCGGACAGACGGCCAAGACACAAATTCTTTCAAGCCTTGGTGGGCGCGTTAATGACTGCGCCGCCGGGCAATGTTTCCTTGCCCGGTCCGGCGGCCGGGCGCTTAGTTATGACATGAGTCTTCCCCAGATCACTCCGCTCAACGCCTTCCACCGCGCCCGCGGCGGCCGCATGGTGGACTTCGCCGGCTGGGACATGCCGGTCCAATACAAGAGCATCCTCGAGGAGCACAAGACCGTGCGCACGCGCTGCGGTCTCTTCGACGTGAGCCACATGGGCGAGGCCGATGTGAAGGGGCCCGAGGCCCTCAAGTTCCTCCAGCACCTCGTGACCAACGACTGCAGCAAGCTTTTCCCGGGCCGCGTGCTCTATACCGTCATGTGCTACCCGCACGGCGGGGTGGTGGACGACCTCCTGGTCTACATGCGCGGCGAGGGCGACTACCTGCTGTGCATCAACGCCGGCAACATCGCCAAGGACATCGCCTGGATGCAGGAACAGGCCAAGGGTTTCAATTGCAGCGTCGTCGACCGCTCGGCCGATTATGCCCAGCTCGCCATCCAGGGACCGACCGCGGCTGCATTGCTCCAGACGCTCACGAAAACCGACCTGGCCGGCATCAAGTATTATCACTTCGCCGACGGCGAGGTAGCCGGCGTGAAATGCCTCATCAGCCGCACCGGCTACACCGGCGAGGACGGCGTGGAGCTTTACTGCGCGGCCGCCGACGGGGTGCGCCTGGCCGAGGCCGTGGTCGCCGCCGGCGGCCCGTTCGGCCTCGAGCTGACCGGTTTGGGCGCCCGCGACTCGCTGCGCCTGGAGGCGGGGTTCCCGCTCTACGGCCATGAGATCACCGACAAGATCACACCCATCACGGCCGGTCTGGGCTGGGTCGTGAAGTTCGACAAGGGGCCGTTCATCGGCTCCGACGTGCTCAAGGCGGAAAAAGAAAAGGGCTCGGCCAAAAAGATCGTGTTTTTCAAGACCGGCGACCGCCGCATCGTGCGCGCCGAGACCCATGTGCTCAACGCCGCCGGCGCGGTCGTCGGCACGGTCGTCTCCGGCACGCTCTCGCCCATGCTCAACGAGGCCATCGGTTCGGCCCTCGTCGAGACGGACGCGGCCAAGGAGACGCTCGCGGTGGACATCCGCGGCACCAAACTCAATTTGCACCTCGTCAAGCCCCCCTTTGTCGCGCTAAAGAAAAACTGATATCGCACCCTTCCCATGAGCAACATACCCGCTGATCTCCGCTACGCCAAATCCCACGAATGGCTCAAGGTCGCCGCCGACGGCACCGCCCTCGTCGGCATCACCGATTACGCCCAAAACAGCCTGGGCGACATCACCTTTGCCCAGCTGCCCAAGATCGGCGCGGTGCTCAAGGCCGGCGAGACCTTCGGTGTCGTCGAGTCCGTCAAGGCCGCCTCCGATGTCTACGCCCCCGTCGCCGGCACCGTGCTGGAGGTGAACAAGGCGCTCGAGGCCAACCCGGAGAAGCTCAACCAGGCACCCTACACGGATGCCTGGATCATGAAGCTCAAGCTGGTGAATCCGGCCGATGCGGCGGGACTGCTTAGCGCAGAAGATTATGGGAAACTTACGGGCTGAGCCGGCGTCATTCCGGGACACTCCTTGCGAGTCAACCTTCCGTCCCCACTCATTGGATGCATCTCTCTTTCCGTCATGTATTTCTGATTTCTAGCCTGCTCGCCCTCGGCCTGACTGCCGGGTGCGGCAAAAAAAACGCCGGCCCGGCGCCGACGGCCGGCAGCGGCAAGCAGCCGGTGGAGGTGGCCAGCATCGCGCGGCGCGACCTGATTGAATCGCTTTCCTTGGTCGGTTCGCTGGCCGCCAACGAAACGGCGCAGCTTCGGGCCGAAATCTCGGGTCAGGTGCGGTCCGTGCAGTTTCAGGAGGGCGATCATGTCACGCGGGACCAGGTCCTGCTGAAAATCGACGACGCGGAACTGCGCGCCCAACTGGCCCAGGCTGAGGCCACGTTTCATCTGGCCGAGCTGAACCTCAAGCGCAGCCAGGACCTGGCCGAGGCCCGTTCGATGTCCCAGGCCGAGGCCGACCGTTTCCGCTCCGAATTCGCCTCCGCCCAGGCGGCATTGTCCCTGCTCCGGGTCCGCGTGGCCAAGACGGAGATCAAGGCCCCCTTCGACGGCGTGGTCGGCGCGCGCACGATTTCCCCCGGCGATTATATCACCGCCGCGACGGTCATCACGACCCTGGACGACCTGAGCCGGCTCAAGATCGACTTCCAGGTGCCGGAGCGCTTCACCTCCAAGGTCAAGCCGGGCACCCCGTTCACGGTTCGCGCCCAGACGCCGACCGGCGAGGCCCGCGCCCGCGGCGAGGTCTATTTCATCTCCTCGGTCATCGACCGCAGCACGCGGTCCAGCCAGATCAAGGGTTACGTGACCGAAAACCCGGCCGGGTTTCAGCCGGGCATGTTTGCCGGCATCGAGCTCGTGCTTGAGGTCCGGCGCGGCGTGCTGACGGTGCCGGAAGGGGCCATCCTCACCACGCCGGCCGGTCCGCAAATAATCGCCGTGCGTGACAAGGGCGCGGACAAGGTGGCCGAGTTCGTGCCCGTGCAGCTGGGCCTGCGGGAGCGGGGGCTCGTCGAGGTCAGCGCGCTCAAGCCCGAGTCCCTGGGCGAGGGGCAATCGGTCGTGGCCTCCGGCGTCGGGGCCCTCGTGCTCTTCAACGGCCTCAAGCTGGAGCCGCGTCCGCTGCGGTCTGAGTTTCGCGTCGGGGAGTGAGCCATGATCCTCTCCGATGTCTCCATCCGCCGCCCGGTGGTCGCGCTGGTCGCTTCCATCGTGGTCGTCCTCATCGGCATCCTCAGCTTCAAGCGGCTGCCCGTCCGCGAATATCCGCTGATCGACTCGCCGGTCGTCACGGTGCAGACCTCTTATCGCGGCGCCTCCGCCGAGGTGGTGGAGGCCAAGGTCACCGAGCCGTTGGAGCGCGAGGTCGCCTCCATCGACGGCATCCGCATCATCCGTTCCGAGTCCCAGGAGGAGGAATCGCGCATCACGGTCGAGTTCAACCTGGACCGCGATGTGGACCAGGCGGCGAACGACGTGCGCGACCGGGTCAGCCGGGCCCGGGGGCGGTTGCCCGACGAGATCGAGGAGCCCCAGGTCACCAAGGCCGACGCTGATTCCTCCCCGGTCATCACGCTGGCGCTCAGCTCCGACCGTTACAGCCGGCTGGAACTGCGCGAGCTGGTGGAACGGGTGGCCATCCAGCGGATTCAGACCATCCCCGGGGTCGGTTCGGTGGGGGTGCGCGGTCCCCGCTACGCCATGCGGCTGTGGGTGGACAGCGACCGGCTGGCGGCCCACGAGCTGACCATCGGTGATGTCGAGGCCGCCCTGCGCCAGCAGAACGTCGAGATCCCGGGCGGCCGCATCGAATCGAGTTCGCGCGAGTTCCCGGTTCGCATCGAGGGCCGCATGACACAGGTCTCCGAGTTCGAGAACCTCGTGCTGGCCACCCGTGGTTCGCACCAGGTGAAGTTTTCCGACATCGGCCGGGTCGAGCTCGGTTCGGAGGAATACCGGTCCGAATCCTACTTCAAGGGCAAGCCGACCGTCGGCGTGCAGGTGCTGCGCCAGGCGCAGGCCAACGTCCTCGATGTGGCCAATGCCGTGAAGGCCATGCTGCCCAACATCCGTGCTGATCTGCCGGACGGCATCAGCGTGGAGGTGGGGTTTGACAGCTCGGTGTTCGTCGACCGGTCCGTGCGCGAGGTCTACAAGACGTTGTGGGAGGCCTCGGTGCTGGTGGTGCTGATGATCTTCCTTTTCCTGCGCGACTGGCGGGCCACGCTGGTGCCGCTCGTCGCCATCCCGGTGTCCATCGTCGGGTCCTTCGCGGTCATGCAGTGGATGGGTTTCACCATCAACACGCTCACCTTGCTGGCGCTGGTGCTGGCGGTCGGGCTGGTGGTGGACGACGCCATCGTGATGCTGGAGAATATCTACCGCCGCATCGAGGAGGGCGAGGGGCCGATCCACGCCGCCATCTACGGGGCCCGCCAGGTGGCCTTCGCGGTCATTGCGACCACCCTCACGCTAGCGGCGGTGTTCCTGCCCGTGGCGTTCCAGTCCGGCCAGACCGGCCGGCTCTTCTTCGAGTTTGGCATCACGCTGGCGGTGTCGGTGCTCGTCTCCGCCTTCGTGGCGCTGACGCTGACGCCCATGCTCTGCTCGCGCGTGCTCAAGGCCCGGCTGGTCGGGGGCCAGGCGCAGCACGGCTGGTTCTACGAGAGGACCGAACCCTTTTTCGTGCGGCTGAACGGCCTGTTTGAACGCACCCTACGGAGCACCTTCCGGGTAAAGCCGATGGTGCTGCTCGCCGCCGTGCTGTTCACCCTGGGCGGACTGGCGCTCTACACCCAGCTCCAGCGGGAACTGACGCCGCTGGAGGATCGCGGCATCTTTACCGCCAACCTGATCGCCCCCATCGGGGCCACACCGGACTACCTCAACCTCTACTCCGTGGACATGGAGCAGATGATCCTGAAGATTCCCGAGATCGACCGCACCTTCCACCGCACGGGCGACGGCGGCCGGGCGTTTGTGTTCGCCACGCTGAAGCCGTGGGAGGAGCGGACGCGCAAGACTCAGGAGATCGTCGCGGAGCTCCGGCGGGACTTCCAAAAGCAGGTGACGGGCGGCCAGGCGATCGCCAATCCGGTGCGGCCCTTCGGCAGCGGCCGCCGCAGCAGCGGCGTGAGCTTTGTGCTCCTCGGCAGCGACTTCAACGAGCTGCAGCGCATCGGCGGGGAGTTCCTCACCACGATGCGGGAGAGCGGCCAGTTTGTGCAGCCCCGCGTCGATCCCTCGCCGACCAAGCCGCAGTTGGACGTGAACATCGACCGGGCCAAGGCCGCCGACCTCCGGGTGCCGGTGAGCAGCATCGCCGCGACGCTGGAATCGCTGCTGGGCGGCCGGCGAGTGACCGAGTTCCAGCGGGGCAACCAGCAGTATTACGTCATGGTCCAGGTGACGGACGAGAACCGCGCCACCCCGAGCGACCTTTCGCGGCTCTACGTGCGCTCGTCCGACGGCGCCTTGGTGCAGCTGAGCAACGTCGTCAGCTGGTCGGAGAACACGGTGCCGGAGAGCTACCCGCACTTCAACCGGCTGCGCTCGGTCACGGTCTCGGCGCAGATGGCCGAGGGACGGACGATCGGCGACGGGGTCGTCTTCATGGAAAACCTGGCCGCCGAGCGGCTGCCCGCCGGCTACACCTACGCGTGGGACGGGGAGACGCGGGAGTTTGTCGAGAGCGGCAGCGATACGATCATGCTCTTCGGCCTGGCGCTGGTGTTCACCTTCCTGATCCTCGCGGCGCAGTTTGAGTCGTGGATCCACCCGGCCACGATCTTCACCGGGGTCTTCATCGCCATCGCCGGCGGGCTCCTGGTGCTTTACTGCACGCGCTTCTGGGGCGTGGCCATGACGGACAACCTTTTCTCCCGCTTCGGCCTCATCATGTTGATCGGCCTAGTGGCCAAGAACGGCATCCTGATCGTCGAGTTTGCCAACCAGCTCCAGGTCGAGAAAGGCGAGAGCGCGACCGAGGCGGCCTTCGAGGCGGCGACCATCCGGTTCCGGCCGATCCTGATGACCTCCATTTCCACCGTGCTCGGGGCGGTGCCGATCGCCTTCGCCCACGGGGCCGGCGCCGAGACCCGCAACCCGATGGGCATCGTGGTCGTGGGCGGCCTCATGATCTCGACCGTCATCACGCTCTACGTGATCCCGATCGTCTACATCATCATGGACAAGCTGTGCGTGAAATTCACCGGCAAATCCAGCGCCCACGGCCTGATCAAGGCCGCGGAGATCGAGCGCGAGACCGCGGGGGGCGCCGCCGAGCCGGCGCACGCCAAGTGAGACTTCCCGGCGGCCCCTTCCTGGCGGCCGGGCTCGCCGTGGCGTTAGCCACGGCCGCGGCGGCGGCGTTGCCCGCCACGCGGGCTGACGAACTCCGGCAGGCCCAGGACGAACTGGCGGCCCTGCGGCTGCGTTATGATGACCAGCATCCCCGGCTCGCCGAGGCGCGGCTGCGGGCGAGCGTCTGGCAGCGGCTGGAAAAGGAAAACCGCCGGGAACCGCTGATCCTGCAGCGCGCCTGGGTCGAGCGCGACCTGCTCCGGTTGCGTTACCTTGAGAAGCATCCCGACCTGGTCGCCCAGCAGGCGCGGGTCGCCGCCATGGAACAGCAGCTGCGCAGCGCCCCGGCCAGCCCGGAGGTGCTGCTGGAGGCCGTCGGGGAACTCGCGGCCCTGGGCACGCACCTGGCGGAAAAGCACCCGAAACTGGAGGACCAGGCGCGCAAGGTGGCGGCGCTGCGCCGGCACCTGCTGGCGGCGGGCCCGGAAAGCGCCGAGCTGCGGCTGGCCCGGGCCATGCAGGAATATTACGGCGGACGCTACGACGCCAATCATCCGAAGATGCAGGAGCTGGCGGCGCAGGTTGCGGAGCTGGAGAAGAAATCGAACTAAGGATCCTTGGAGGCGGGGCCATCAGCCCCGCGGGGCATGGGCCTCGTTGCCGACAACCTGCGGTGCTGATGGCCCCGCCTCCAAAATTAGGGCAAAAAAATCGCCGCCCCGTTGCAGGGCGGCGATGAAGGGGGATGAACCGGGGCAGGCTTACTTGCTCTGCTTGGCGGCCTTCTGGCGGGCGCCGTTGTTCAGGATGCGCTTGCGCAGGCGCAGGTTCTTCGGCGTGACCTCGACGAGCTCGTCGGCGGCGATGTATTCGATCGCGCGCTCGAGCGAGAGCTTCGTGGCGGGCGTGAGGCCGGCCGCGACGCCTTCGCCCTGGGAGCGGAAGTTGGTTAGCTTCTTCTCGCGCACGGCGTTGATGGCGATGTCCTCGTTGCGGGGATTCTCGCCGACGATCATGCCCTCGTAGACCTGCTCGCCGGGGTTGACGAAGAGCTTGCCGCGCTCCTGGCACATGACCAGGGCGTAGGCGGTGGTCTCGCCGGCCTCGGTCGCGATGAGCGTGCCGGTGATGCGGGTGAGGAGCTCGCCGGCGAACGGACCGTATTCCTTGAAGAGGTGGGAGGTGACGCCGCGGCCGGAGGTGGCGTTGACGACGTCGATTTCCAGGCCGATGAGGCCGCGGGTGGTGATGGCGGCCTCGAGCATCGTGGAGTGCGCGAGCTTCTCCATGTTGGTCAGGCGGCCCTTGCGGTTCGCCAGGTTCTGCATGATGGCGCCGACGCACTCGTCGGGCACCTCGATCCAGACGGTCTCGTAGGGCTCCAGGCGCTCGCCGTTCGGGCCCTTCTTCTCGATCACGGTCGGGCGGGAGACGAGCAGCTCGAAACCCTCGCGGCGCATCGTCTCGACGAGCACGGCCACCTGCATGGCGCCGCGGGCCTTGACGTTGAAGATGCCGGCCTTGTCGGAGTCCTCGATGTGGATGGAAACGTTGATCTTCAGCTCGCGCATCAGGCGGTCGCGCAGCTGGCGGGAGGTCACGAGCTTGCCTTCCTGGCCGACGAGCGGGCCGTCGTTGACGCAGAACTGCATCTCGAGGGTCGGCGGGTCGATCTGGGTGAAGGGCAGGGCGTGCTGGTCCTCGCTGAAGGCGAGGGTGTCGCCGATGTCGACGTCCTCGAAGCCCGACAGGCCCACGATGTTGCCGGCGACGGCGGTCTCGACCTCGCGCTGGCCGAGGCCGGTGAACTCGAAGACCTTGGTGATCTTGGCGCGGACCTTCTTGCCGCCCTCGGCGTGGCGGACGACAAAGACCGGGTCGCCGACCTTGACCACGCCGCCGAGGATCTTGCCGACCGCGATGCGGCCGACGTAGTCGCTCCAGTCGATGTTGGAGACGAGCATGTGGAACGGCTCCTCGGGCTTGGCGAACGGGGGCGGGACGTGGTTGATGATCGTCTCGAAGAGGGGAGTCATGTTCTTCTTCTCCTCGCCGAGGTGATACATCATGTAGCCGTCGCGGCCGGAACCGTAGACGACCGGCGCGTCGAACTGCTCCTCGGTGGCGTTGAGCTCCATGAGCAGCTCGAGGACCTTGTCATACATCTTGGCCGGCTCGGCGTTGTCGCGGTCGATCTTGTTGATGACGATCACGACCTTCAGGCCGTGGGCGAGGGCCTTGCGGAGCACGAAGCGGGTCTGGGCCTGCGGGCCGTCATAGGCGTCGATGACGAGGAGCACGCCGTCGACCATGCGGAGGGCGCGCTCGACCTCGCCGCCGAAGTCGGCGTGGCCCGGGGTGTCGAGAATGTTGACGATCTTGTCCTTCCAGTGGACCGAGGTGTTCTTGGCCTTGATCGTGATGCCCTTCTCCTTTTCGAGATCCATGGAGTCCATGGCGCGTTCCTGGACCTGCTGGTTGGCGCGGTAGACGCCGCCCTCCTTGAGGAGTTGGTCGACGAGCGTGGTTTTGCCGTGGTCGACGTGGGCGATGATGGCGATATTGCGGATGTTCTGGTTCATGTTCGGGCGGACCGGTTTAAAATGGGAAAAGGGTCAAGGTGCGTCCCGGCCCGGAGCATGGCAAGCAGAACTTGACCCTTTAAAGCCGCGAATAATACAGAAACCAGCGGCCCGCCTAAGTCACTGATAAGCCGTATGACAGGCAATAAATAGACACCGGTTACGGCGGAAGGGCGTGCGCGCCGCCCGGTGCTGGGTCGTCGACCATGGCTCAAAGGTGATGCCCGGTCCTCGCGGTCGCGAGGCAAACGGTCAGCGCGCCGGGCCGGGGTGAAGCCTAGGTTCCGGACAACACACAGGCCCAGCGCGCTGACAAAGTAATCTGCCCTTACTAAAGATAAAGGCCCGGGCTCCTGACGGAGCCCGGGCCAAAATCGGAGGTGGGTGCTCGCCACGCACTCTTCTCCATTCGCACAACATTGGGCGCCTCGCTTTCGCGGGCCGTGTGCTTCCCGACGCTACTCACCGCGGCATGCGATGCTGTCGGTCTCATAGCGGGACCGTCCCGGCCTTTTCAGCACCGGAATCTTTCGAGTGAGGCCTCTGCGCCCGGTTCGGTTCCATCTGCCGATGGTGAACTCGCCGGACGGGTGTTGGCACGCCTGCAACAGTGCATTTCGCACCAGCACCTTGCCACAGGGACGGCCCCGGCTTTTGGCCGGGCGTTGGCCCCGTGTAACGGGTCTGACCTCTTACCTCTCAGGTTGCTTTCGATTTGCAGTTGGGTGACGCGGTTTTACGCGCCGCCCCAATTAGGAGGTTTTGCGAGCTTTGCCAGACTCGCCCGCTCCCCGCTGCGCCGCATCCCTTTCGCGCCCCGCCTTTCGAGCCGGGCCTTTTGGTGGGGTGGACCCACCGGAACACTGCGCTGCGTCCTGGTTATACAGTAGCAACCACAACCCTCTGGGTAACTGCATCGGTGCAAGGCCCGAAACTGGCCTTGGACCTGACTCGGCTCGGGCGCGGTTTCTGATGTCGCGCCTCGCCGCACAGCTCCTTTGTCGCATAACTGGATCGGCTGCGACGCCGTCCAGAGGAACTGGTGATATTTGCCTGCCTGCGGCTCGCGCCGCTGAGGGGAGCGCGTCACCAATTAACGCCCTCCTTTCCCCGGTTGCCCGGGATTATCCCAGTCGCGCTCTCGGCGGGTTTTTCATGCCGCCGCGCTGCGACTGTTCTATCAAGGAACAGGGAAAAGATGCTCCGCCCCGGTCGGAAGTGAAGGGTTTCTTCCTCCCATCTTGTTCACCGCCGGTGCGCGTTTTTTGCGTCAGCGGAAGTGAATAACTTGTGCCCAACCGCTTGCCCGCAGGTTGTTCACAACCGCCCTTGCCAGCGGCCGGCCGGCCGCCTTTAGGTGGAGGCGCATGTCCCCGCGCGAACTGCCCATCTACGAGCTCGAAGACCGCCTCATCGCGGCTGTGCGGGGGCAGGGCCGGCTCATCGTCCAGGCCCCGACCGGCTCGGGCAAGTCCACCCAGGTGCCGCAGATGCTGCTCAACCACGGGCTGCTGGGGGCGGGCGAGGTCGTCGTCCTCCAGCCGCGCCGGCTCGCCGCCCGCATGCTGGCCAAGCGCGTGGCCGAGGAGGTCGGCACCAAGCTGGGCGAAATCGTCGGTTACCAGATCCGGCTGGACTCGAAGGTTTCCAAGGCGACGCGCATCCGCTTCGTGACCGAGGGCATCCTGCTCCGGCAGATGTCCTTCGACCCCACGCTGCGCGGCATCAGCGCCATCGTCTTCGACGAGTTTCATGAGCGTCATCTCTACGGCGACATCTCGCTGGCCCGGGCCCTGCAGATCCAGCGGTCCAGCCGGCCCGATCTGAAGCTGGTTGTCATGTCCGCCACGCTCGATGCGGCCTTGCTCAAGAATTACCTCGCCCCGTGCGAGGTGCTGACGTCGCAGGGTCGGACCTTCCCGGTGCAGGTCGAATACCTGCCGAAGTCCGTGGACTTCGAGCACGATCCGGTCTGGGCCGTCGCCACCCGCGAGTGCGAGCGCATCGCCGCGCAGACCAAGGGCGACATCCTGGTCTTCATGCCCGGCGCGCACGAGATCAGCCGGACGGTGCAGGATGTGCAGGGGTCGCACGCGCTGCGCGGGTTCATCTGTTTTCCGTTGCATGGCGAACTGCCGCCCGAGCAGCAGGACCGCGCCGTGGCCCGTTACGACACGCGCAAGATCATCGTCTCGACGAACGTCGCCGAGACCTCGCTGACGATCGACGGCGTCACCGTGGTGGTGGACTGCGGCCTGGCCCGCGTGGCGCGCTACGACGCGCACCGGGGCATCAACACGCTCCTGATCGAGAAGATCTCCGTGGCCTCGTCCGACCAGCGCGCGGGCCGCGCCGGCCGCACGGCGCCGGGCGTGTGCGTCCGGCTCTGGACCGAGCGCGAGCACGAGAAGCGTCCGCTCCAGGAACTGCCCGAGGTGAAGCGCCTGGACCTGTCCGAGGTCGTCCTGACGCTCAAGGCCGCGGGCATCGACGACATCCATAACTTCCCCTGGCTGGAGAAACCCGAGCCCAAGGCGCTGGAGCGGGCGGAGACGCTGCTCGAGGACCTGGGGGCGCTGCATGGTCCGAAACGAACCCTCACCGAGGTCGGTCGCCGGATGTTGAAGTTCCCGATGCACCCGCGCTATGCCCGCATGTTCCTGGCGGCGGAGGAGTATGGCTGTGTCCGCTCCATCGCCCTCATGGCCGCGCTGACGCAGGGCCGGAATTTCCTGCTCCGCAACGTGGACAAGCGCACGCAGGAGGCCCGCGAGGAATTGTTCGGCGAGGAGCACGAGTCGGATTTCTTCCTGCTGATGCGCGCCTGGCGCTATGCCGACAAGGCCAACTACAACCAGGACGCCTGCCGCCGGCTCGGCATCCATGTGCAGGGCGTGCGGCAGGTCGGGCCGCTGTTCGAGCAATTCCTGCAGATCGCCGCGGCCGAGAAGCTGGACGTGACCGAGAAGCGCATCGACGGCGTGGCCGTCCGCAAGTGCGTGCTGGTCGGCTTCAGCGACCAGCTGGCGCGGCGGCTGGACAAGGGCACGCTGCGCTGCGAGCTGGTGCACAAGCGCAAGGGCGTGCTCGCCCGCGAGAGCTGCATCGACGAGGCGCCGCTGTTCGTGGCGGCGGAGATCACCGAGATCGAGAGCCGGGGCGAGGTGAACGTGCTGCTCAATCTTTGCACGGCCGTGGAGGAGGCCTGGCTCAAGGAAGTATTTCCGGATGACTTCCAGGACGCCGGCGGCGTGCTTTACGACGAGTCGGCCAAGCGCGTGCTGGCCCGCAAGGAACGCCGCTTCCGCGATCTCGTGCTTGAGTCCAGGCAGACCGCCGAGGAGCCGCCGGAGGGGGAGGCCGCGGCGCTGCTGGCCAAGGAGGTGATGGCCGGCCGGATTGTGCTCACCGAGTGGAACGAGGCGGTCGAGCAATGGATCATCCGCGTCAACTGCCTCGCCAAGTGGTGGCCCGAGCTGGAGGTGAACCCGATCACCGACGCGGACCGCGCCACGCTGATCGAGCAGATCTGCTACGGCAGCCTCGGCGCCCGGGAATTGAAGGACAAGCCCGTGATACCCGTCCTGCGCGACTGGCTACTCGCGGAGCAGCTGGCCGTGTTGGACGAGTATCTGCCGGAGCGCCTGGTCATGGCCAACGGCCGCAAGGCGCGCCTGACCTACACGAAGGACGGCCCGCCCGTGCTCAGTGCGCGCATCCAGGAGCTTTATGGCGTGGACTCGAAATTCACGCTCGGTCACGGCCGCGTGGCGGTGAAGTTCGAGGTCCTGGCGCCGAACCAGCGGCCCATCCAGGTGACCGATGACCTTAGCAACTTCTGGCGCGACCAATATCCCAAGATCAAGACCGAGCTTTCGCGGCGCTATCCGCGTCATGAATGGCGGTAAGCCGTTTATGACGCCGGCTTTGGATAATTTCGCTTTAGTGCCGGCATAATACCTGCGTATTTCACGGGCGATGGCGGCACCCAACAAGGCTCTCGATCAGCTCAACAACCTGCGTGCCGAGGTGCGCAGCCTCGGCGCCACGCTCGGCCGGACGATCGCGGCCCTGGAGGGCGAGAAGACCCTCGAGATGGTCGAGACGCTCCGCACGCTGGCCAAGAGCAGCCGGGCCGGCGAGGCCGCCGCCGCCCGCAGCCTGGCGCAGGCGGTCAGCCGCCTGACCCCGGCCGAGGCCTTCAACCAGGCGATGGCCTTCACGCTCTACTTCGAGCTGGTCAACCTCGCCGAGGAGAATTTCCGCATCCGGCTGCTGCGCGAGCGCAACCAGCGGCACCGCAACGCCCTGGCCGCGGGCGCCGGCAGCGACCCGATGCGCGAGTCCATCGAGGCGGCGATCCGCGAGCTCAAGCAGGTCGGCGTGCCCAAGGCGCGCGTGCAGAAGCTGGTCCGCCAGCTGACCATCGAGCTGGTCTTCACCGCGCACCCGACCGAGTCCAAGCGCCGCACCATGCTCGAGAAGCTGGCCACGCTGGGCGACATCCTGCGCCGGCACACGCTCGAGGAGATCCAGCACGCGCCCGATGACATCAAGCGCGAGATCGTGTCGCTCTGGCTGACCGACCGCAGCCGCACGGAGCGGCCCGAGGTGGCCGACGAGGCGCGCACCGGCCTGTGGTATTTTGACCGGACGCTCTTCCAGCTGCTGCCGCGCCTGCACGAGGACCTGCAGGGCGCGCTCGACCGGCACTACCCGGGCGTGAAGGCGCCGCGCCGCTGGCTGTCGTTCGGTTCGTGGATCGGCGGCGACCGCGACGGCAACCCCGGGGTGACCGCCGAGGTGACGGCCCAGGTGCTGCGCATGAACCGCCGCATGGCCATCAAGAAGCTGAGCGAGACCCTCTCCAACCTGGCCGGCTCGCTGACGGTGTCCGACCGGCGCGCGAAGTTCGCCCCGGTGATCCGGCGCATGGCGGACCAGTGCCGCGAATCCTCCGAGCTGATGGCGCGGGTGGGGCAGCGTTACCCGCGCGAGCCGTATCGCATCATCCTGAGCAGCCTGCGGGAGCAGCTGATGGCGCAGGCCGAGGCCGGCCTGCTGGACCCCGCCAACCCGCAGGCCGGTCGCGTCACGCCCGCCGACGTTCGCGAAACCCTCGCGGCCATCGAGACCGACCTGCGGCGCGACCGGGCCGCGCCGCTGGCCGACGGCGAACTCAAGGGCGCCCTGACCGCGGTGGACATCTTCGGGCTCAGCATGGCGCGGCTCGACCTCCGCCAGCACTCCGCGTGGCACGCCAAGGCCGTGGCCGAGATCCTCGGCCGGCCGGACTACGAGTCGTTGCCAGAGGCGGAAAAGCAGGCGCTGTTGACGGACAAACTGGGCGAGGCCCGGGAACTGGGCGCCGAGAAGATCGCCGGTTTCTCCCCCGACGCCCGCGTCGTCCTCGACCCGCTGCGGCTGGCCGTGCGGGCGCAGACGGACTACGGCGCCGACGCGCTGGGCATCTACATCATCAGCATGACGAACGAGGTGTCGGACGTGCTGGAGGTGCAGCTGCTGCAGGCCCTGGCCGGGGTGCGCCTGCCGATCGCACCGCTGTTCGAGACCCTCGATGATTTGCAGCGGGCCCCGGCGATCCTCGCCGCGCTCTATGAGAACAAGGCCTACGCGCCGGCGCTGGCGCAGCACGGCCGGCACCAGCACGTGATGCTCGGCTATTCCGACAGCAACAAGGACTGCGGCTACCTCACGGCCAACTGGGCGCTCTACCAGGCGCAGGACGCCATCATGGCGGTGTGCAAGCGGCACCAGGTGCGCATCACGCTCTTCCACGGTCGCGGCGGCAGCATCGCGCGCGGCGGCGGTCCGGCGGCCAAGGCCATCCTCGCGCAGCCCGTCGGCCTGAAGGACGGCGGCATCCGCGTGACGGAGCAGGGCGAGGTGTTATCGACCCGCTATCACGACGTGGACCTCGCGCACCGCGTGCTCGAGCAGATGGCCTACGGCGTGCTGCTCGGCGCCAACGAGGCGCAGAAGGGCGCGCGCAAGCTGCCGAAGCGCTGGGTGCAGGCCATGGAGGAGATGAGCGCGGCCTCGCTCGCCGCCTACCGCGAGTGCGTGCATGACGACCCCGAGTTCCTGACCTTCTGGCGGCAGGCGACGCCGATCGACGAGATCGGCGAACTCAACTTCGGTTCGCGCCCGACCTATCGCCGCAAGGGCAGCGTGAGTGTCTCCGACCTGCGCGCGATCCCCTGGGTTTTCTCGTGGATGCAGAGCCGTTTCAATTTTCCCGGCTGGTATGGTCTCGGGCGCGGGCTCGATGTCATCCTGCGGCGCGGGCCGGCGGGCGAAAAGCTGCTGCGCGAGATGTATCAGCGCTGGCCCTTCTTCCAGACCGCCATCGCCAACGCGCAGCTCACGATGTGCAAGGCCGACATGTCCATCGCCAAGGTCTACGCCTCGATGGTGGAGGACGAGGGCATCCGCGAGCGTGTGCTCGGGCGCATCCTGGAGGAGTTCCGTCTCGCCGAGAAGGCCGTGCTGGCGGTCACGGGTCAAACCGAGCTGCTGGAAAACGAGCCCGTGCTCGCGCGCTCCATCAAGCTGCGCAATCCCTACGTGGACCCGCTCAATTACCTGCAGGTCGAGATGATCAAGCGCCGCCGCGGCAGCCGCCTGAACAAGGCCGACCGCGACGGCATCCGGGCCGTGCTCGAGCTGACCGTCAACGGCATCGCCGGCGGGTTGAAGAACACGGGGTGAGGGTGACCGGCTTTCGCCCCGGCGCCGGGAGCCGGGCCGGGGGGCGCCGATTTGCGAAACCGACCCTAGAATCGACTCGTCATAACCCGCGGCCCCTTTATCCAGAGGGCTGACGCTTTCATGAGGTATTCCCGCCTGCTTCGTTTTGTTTTCCTGCTTCCGGGCATCCTGCCGTGGGTGGGTGGCCTGTCACGGGCGGTGGCCGCGGACTGGCAGTCCCTGACGGGCAATTCCCCCTTCGGGCAGTCGGCGGCGACCGCGCCGGCCGCCGCCGCGGATCAGTTGGAATTTCGCGGGGTGGTGCAGGAGGAGGGGGTTTATTACGTCAATCTCTTCAATCCCACGACCAAGACCTCGCAGTGGGTTCCCGTGCAGGGCCGCGCACCCGGCCTGGAGGTGGGGTCCTACGACGCCCGCACCGACAAGCTGCAGGTCACGCAGGCCGGCCGGCCGCTGACCCTGACCCTCAAGCAGGCGCGGGTGAACCTCGTGCAGGCGGCCCCGCCCCCCGAAGCGCCGGCGGCCGAGAATGCGGCCGAGGCCGGCAAGGCCGACCGCGCCGGCGAAGCCCGCGGCGGCCGGCTCCGCAACGGCGTCGATCCCGAGACGATGATGCGCAACCTGCCGCCGGAGGCGCAGGCCATGATCCAGGAATTCCGGCGCCGCCGGGCCGAGCGGGCCGCCCAGCAGAACTCTCCGCGCCAGCGCCAGCAGTGAACCCTTTCCCATGAAGCGATCCGCCTCCTCCTTTGCCCGCCGTGCCTCGCGCGGTTTCACGATCCTCGAGATCCTCGTGGTGCTGGCCATCATCGGCCTGCTGGTCGGGCTGGTGGTGACGAACACCGACAAGATCTTCGGCCAGAGCCAGGAGGCGGTGGCGCGCATCTTTGTCCGCGATTCGCTCAAGACGCCGCTGGTTCGTTACCGCATCGACCTCGGCGACTATCCCGCGACGAGCGAGGGTCTCGCCGCCCTTATCACCGCCCCGGGCAGCGCCGCTGACAAATGGCGTGGTCCCTACATGGATGTGGCCGGCGGCAAGCTGCCCGTCGATCCCTGGGGCCAGCCCTATGAATACCGTTACCCCGGCGTGAAGAACTCCGGCGGCTACGACCTGTATTCGAAGGGTCCCGACAAGACCGCCGAAACCGCCGACGACATCGGCAACTGGTAATGGCCTGTCGCAGCTCCAGCGGGGGCTGGCATTGTTTTGGCCGGCCGGTTGCGGGGCCGGCGCGCACCGGCGGACTGGGCGGCGGATTCACCCTGCTGGAAATCGTGGTCGTGCTCGCTCTCTTCGGGCTGGTCTCCGCGCTCCTCCTCGGCGGCAGCGGCTCGCTGTTGCGCGCGATCGGCCGGGAGGATGTCGAGAACACCACGCTCAACGCCATCGCCAGCGCCCGCTACGAGGCCGTCCTGGCCGGCCGGACGCTCGAGCTGCGCCTCGACGAAAAGACCCGCGTGCTGGACTGGGGCACCGGGCGCGCGATCCTGGCCGGCGAGGACACGGTCCGCCTGCTGCCGCCCGTGCAGACTTCCGCGGTGCTGATCGGGGGACGCCTGGAAGAAGCCGCCATCGGCAGCGTGCGTTTCCATGCTGACGGCACCTGCGATCCGTTCCGGGTGGAGATCGTCCGCGGCCAGGCCGGCCGCATCCTCGTGATCGATCCCTGGACCTGCACCGTGCTGGCGCCCGGGGACAAGGCGCGTGCCCGCTGACATGAGCACTCCCGATAATCTTCCTCGGGCTGGAGGCGGGACCATCAGTCCCGCGGGTTGCCGGCGGCAGGTCCCGTCTCCAAGAGAAGCCTGGGCCCTTGTCGCGCCGAAGTTCCGCCGCAGGCGGAACGAAGGCGGATTCACCTTTCTCGAGGTGCTCGTGGCGCTGGCGATCTTTGCCTTCTCGGGCCTCGTGCTGGCCTCGGCCTACCTGAACGTCCTCTCCGCGCAGCACGCCTCCCTCCAGCGCGATGCGAACGCCGCGGACTGCCGGCTGGTGCGCGAGGCCTTGTGCGCGGAACCGGCGCGGGAGAAAATCACCGTCTGGAACAACCTCGAGCTCCCCGGCGAACGCACGGCCCGCTGGCGGGCCACGGTCACGGCGACGACGGTCGCCGATCTTTACGATGTCGCGCTCGAGATCGAGCTGCCGGCCGGCGAGGGCCGGAAGGAGACCACCCTCACGGAAAACCACCGCCTGCTGCGGCCGACCTGGTCGCAGGGCGGCGAGGCCGACACCCTCCGCGCCGACGCCCGCAGCCGGCTGGCGAAGCGCACCTTCCAATGAGCGCACCGAAGGCATTTTCCGCTTTAATCCGTGGCGCCCGGTTTCGTTCCGCCGGCGGATTCACCCTCGTCGAGGTGCTGCTGGCGCTCGCGCTGCTGGCCGCGCTGCTGGCCGCGCTGAACCAGTTTGTCTTCGCCATCACCGAGGCCTCGACGCGGAACCACGACCGGTTTGTCTTCACGCAGCACACGCGGGCGGTGACGCGGCACCTCGACGAACTCCTCCAGACCGCCGCGAACCGCGCCCGGGCGAGCGGCGCGACCGCCGGCGCACCCGCAGTGGGGGAGCTGCGCCTCCCCGGCGGCGGCACGGCGGAACTGTTGACCTTTGACCTGCCGGCGGGCGACCGGCTGTTCACCTGGCCGGACAAGCCGCTGCCGGAGGTCCGCTGCGCGCTGGCCTGGCGCCCGGACGAGGGCCTGGTGATTTACTGGAAGTCGCGGCTCGAGGAGGATTTTGCCACGGCGGACCCGCGCATGACGGTGGTCTCGTCCTTTGTCACGGCCCTCAGCTACGACTACTACGACGAGACGCAGGAGCGCTGGACCAACGAGGAGGAAATGCAGGAGGATGGCACCGGCGCCTACGTGACGCCCCGCCGGCTGCGGCTGAAGTTCGCCCGCAACGGTCAGGAAATCGAGGAAGTCATCCCCCTGTCCGCCAACCGGGAGGGCCTGCCGGTCTACTGAGCATGAACGCGCTCCCTCGCATCCTTCGTCGCCGCGGCTCCGTGCTGGTCGTCGTGCTGGTCACGCTGCTGTTCGCCGCCGTGCTGCTCACGCGGCTCATCGAGACGGGCGCGCCCGACCTGCTGATCGCGATGCGGCTGGCGGACCGCGACCGGTTGCGCGCCGACGCCTACGGGGCGCTGGAGACGACCCTCGCGGCGCTCGTTGATTTTCGCACCGTTGACGGCGGGCTCTACGCCCCCAGCCAGGGCTGGGCGGACCCGCTGGGCTACGCCGGTTACACGCCGCGCGAGGGAGTGACCGTGACGGTGACCTTCGAGGACGAAAGCGCGAAACTCTCCCTGCCGCGGCTCAATGCCGACACGCTCAACGCGCTGCTGGTCCAGCTGGGCCTCACGACCGCGGACGCCGCCCGCGTGGCCGATGCACTGTTGGTGTGGATGCGTAACGGGCACATCGCCGCCGAGTCGGCGACGAGCGACCGGGCCTATACCCAGGCGGACCCGCCGGCTCAGCCGCCGCGCCGCTCGCTCCGGTCGTTCGAGGAACTCGCGTCCATTGCCGTGGCGCGCGAGTTCTTTTTCGATGAGGCCGGCCGGCCGAAGCCGCTGTTCGAGGCGTTCACGCAGGCCGTGTCGCTCTATGACTTTAATGCGACCAACCTCAACTCGGCCGGTGAGGCGGTGCTGGTTGCCTCGGGTTGGGACACCACCCAGAGCGGCCAGCTGCAAAAATACCTGGCCACCCCCGTGAGCTCCACCAAGACGCGGCCCTATCTGCGCTCGCTGCAGGAGGCCCGCGCGCAGGTGGGCAACGCCGCCTCGCGCAATTTCGGCGCGCAGATCCAGTTGCTGCGCATCCATGTCACCGCCCGGCAGGGCGCCGCGCAGCTGCGGTTGTCGGCGCTGGTCACCTGGGCCGGGCAGGCCAGGCTGCCTTCGACGGTCACCGCCGTTCCCGGGTCGGTCCCCGGGGCGGCCCAGCCGGCGCCAGGGGCCAATCCCGCCCCGGCCCCGGCCGCCGCGAATACATTGCGCTATCCGTTCACCGTGCTAGAGCTTTCCGAGAACACCCTGCCCGAACCACCGCCTCCGCCCGATGCGCCTGCTGCCTAATTTTACCCTTCGCTCCTCCGTCGCGGCGCGGTTCGTGGCGTCCGACCGGTTTTTCCTGCGGTTCGTGCCGCTGGCGCCCGATCTGCCGGCGCTGGACCAGGCCGCGCTGGCGCTCGAGGGGCTCGCACCTTTCCCGCCCGCCCAGCTTTACTGGGGCTGCTGCGTCGCGCCCGACCGTGCCTCGGCGCTGGTTTATGCCGCGCACCGCCGCCGCTTCACCGCGGAGGAAACCGCCGACTGGGAGCGCGCCGATCTCGCCGTGCCGGACCTGCTGCCTTTGCTCGGCGCCGCCCCGGCGGGGCCGACCCTGCTGATTTTGACCGGCCCCGCCCATATGGCCGGGGCCGCGTGGACCGCCGGCCGCGGAGACTGGCCGGCGGCGGTGCACGCCCGGGCCTGTGCCGCGGCGCCCACGGAGCAGGAGCGCCGCCAGTTTGCCGCCGAACTGGCGGCCCGCGCCGGGGTGGCGGACATCCCGGTCAAATGGATCGACGGCCGGCCGCAGGCCCGCCGCGAGGGCGACCGGCTGGTTTTTGAGCAGCTCGACGCGGCCGGCACCGTGCTCGCGGCCACCACGACCCGCCTGTCGGAGCAGGATGCGCTGGACGTGCGCGACCGCGCCTTCCTCGAGCGCCGCCGGGCCGAGCGTCGCCGGGGCGAATTCCTCTGGAAGGTGCTGCGCACCGGCGCGCAGGCGGCGGCGCTGGCGCTGGTTTTTGAACTCGGGTCATTGTCGCTGCTGTTGCTCGAACGCGCCCAGCAGGCGCGCGTCACGGCCCAGGGACCCGTGGTCCAAAAAATCGAGACAGCCCACGGGCTCGCCAGCCGCATCGACGAGCTGACGCACCGGCGCCTGCGCTTCTTCGAGATGCTCGCCGCGGTCAACGAGCCGCGGCCCGCGTCGATCCAATTCACCCGCACCGGCACCAACGGGCGCAACGCGCTCGAGATCGAGGCCCAGACCGGCAGCGCGGATGACGTCGGCGCCTACGAGGCGGCGCTCCGCAATCTGGCGGTGCTCGAGAAGGTGGAGATCCGCGATCTCCGCGCGCGCGACGGCGTCACGACGTTCGGGCTGAGCCTCGCCTTCAAGCCCCACCTCGCGGCCGGCAACGGAGGTGCGCCATGAGGACCTGGTTCGAGGCCCGTCATCGCCGCGAGCAGGTGCTCGTCACGTTTTTCGTCGTCCTGGCCGCCACGATCTGGCTCTTCAGCGCGCTGGGCCGGGTGCGCGGCCGCGTGACCGCTTGGCGCTCCACGCAGGCGGCGTTGTCCGCGCAGCAGCTCTGGCTCGACCGGGGGGCGGACATCGAGGCCCGCTCGGCCGCGGCGGTCCGCAACCTGGACCCCGCGCGCACCTACGATGCGACGAAGCTGGTGGGCACGGTGAATTCGCTGGCCACGGCCGCCGGCATGGGGGTGGCGATCGACCCACCGCAGACGCAGCGCACGGCGCAGTTCGCCTACCACACGGCCCGCGTCACCTTCCGCCGCACCAACCTGCCTGCCCTCTTGAAATTCTACGACGAGCTCGCCCAGCAGGCGCCTTACCTGAACCTCGAGTCGATCGCCCTGCAGACCGACCGTTCCGCCGCGGGCGCCCTCAACGCGACGCTCCAGATCTCCGCCACGCAGATCACCAAATGATCACAGCCGGAAGCTGGCGCTGACCTGGAGGAGCGCGACCACGATGGCGTAGGCGAGGAACGCGACGAAGCTGAAGGTGAAGGCGAGCACGATACCGGAACTCACGCGGACGGCGGTGTCGAGGCGACGGCTGAGGTTCACCTGGTAGGACTGCGCGATTTGCCGGAGGCTGGGGGCAAGGTTGCCGGTCTGTTCGCCGACTGTCAGGCGGTCGAGGAACAGGGGCGGAAACAGCCCGGTGCGGGCGAGGGCGGCGCTGAGGCTGGCGCCCTCGATGACGCGGTCGGTGGCCTCGTGCAGGATGGCCTGGACGCGGGTGTTGTTCACGGCGCGCTCCGTCAGCCGGAGGGCCTCGGCGGTCGTCACGCCGTTCTCGATCAGCACGGCGAGCGTGTGGGCGAAGTTCAGCGCGGCTGTCTGCACGACGAAGTCGCGCACGATGGGCAGCTTCAACTGCCAGGCGTCGGTTTGACTGCGGCCGGCCGGCGTCTGCCGCCAGCGCAGGAAAAACGCCGCGCCGATCACCAGGGCGGCGGCGAGAAAGGGGCCATAATAAAGCAGGAAGTTCGTGCCGCCCACCAGCACCCGCGTGGCAAAGGGCAGCTGGCTGCCGAGCGAGCCGAGGATCGTCTGCAGCTTGGGCAGCAGGTAGAAAAGCAGGAACAGCCCGAGGCCGGCGCTCATGCCGCAGATCAGCGCCGGGTAGGCGAGGGCGGCGAGGAACTTCTGCCGGAGGTCGCGCTGCTCGGTCAGGTGCTGGATGAGCCGCTCGAGCACCTCGCGCAGGTTGCCCGTGGCCTCGCCGGCGGCGATGAGGTTGACCGTCTGCTTGTCGAAGACCGCCGGGTATTCCGCCATGGCGAGCGAAAGCGTGCTGCCTTCGCCCAGCCGCGCCCACAGCGCGGCGCAGAGGGATTTCAGCTTTGGTTCCTGTAGGCGCACGGCGAGCAGGCGGACGGCTTCACCGGCCGACATTCCGGCGCCGACGAGATCCACCAGGGCCTCGAGGAACGGCAGGCGCTGTCTGGCGGTGAGTTGCCGGGAGGAAGCCGCGGGGGCGTTGTCGCCGGCGATGGCGCCCGGTCGCTTCGGGCCGCCGGCCTCGTCGAGCCGCACGACCTGCAGGCCGCGGGCCTGCAGCAGGTGCAACGCCTCGCGGCGCGACAGGGCGTCGAGCGTGCCGTCCGTGGAGGCGGAGCCGGGGACGCGCGCAGTGTAGGTATACCGCGGCATCGGTCCTACTCCCCGCTGGTGCTGATCGTGCGCAGGAGCTCCTGCAGGGAGGTGTGGCCGGACTTCACGCGCTCCCAGCCGGACTGTTGCAGCGTGCGCATGCCCTGTGACCGGGCCAGCGCGCCGAGGGCCTTGCTCGACTCGCGGCGGACGATCAGGTCGTGCAGCGGCTTGGGCGAGAGGATCTCGAACAGGCCGATGCGGCCGCGGAAACCGGTCTGCCGGCAGCTGCGGCAACCGACCGGCACGGCGAGTTCGCGGACGCCGTCGGCCTCCGCCGGGTCGATCTGCAGGGACTCGAGCGTGGCGCGCAGGCCGGTCAGGTCGACGGGCTCGCGTTTCGCGCAGTCGGGGCAGAGCCGGCGGACGAGGCGCTGGGCGATGACGAGCTCGACGGCGGACGCGACGAGGAAGGGCTCGACGCCCATGTCGGTGAGGCGGGTGAGGGCGCCGGGGGCGTCGTTGGTGTGGAGGGTGGAGAAGACCAGGTGGCCGGTGAGCGACGCGCGGATGGCGATCTCGGCGGTCTCGAGGTCGCGGATCTCGCCGACCATGATGACGTCGGGATCCTGGCGCAGGACGTGGCGGAGCGCGCTGGCAAAGGTCAGGCCGATCTCGGCGCGCGTCTGCATCTGGTTGGCGCCGGGGACCTCGTATTCGATCGGATCCTCGATGGTGACGAGGCGCAGGTCGGAGGAGTTGATCTTCCTGAGAAACGCGTTGAGCGAGGTGGACTTGCCGGAGCCCGTGGGGCCGGTGACGAGGATGAGGCCGTGCGGGTAGTCGAGGACCTTGACGATCTGTGCCTGCTCGGCCGGCGTGAGGCCGATGCCGTCCATGGTGTAGGCCATCTTGCGCTGGTTGAGCAGGCGGAGGCTGACGCTCTCGGCGTAGATGGTCGGGATGGTGGAGACGCGGATGTCGAGCGCGGCGCCGTTGGCGCGGAAGTCGATGCGGCCGTCCTGCGGCAGGCGCTTTTCCGAGATGTTCAGGCGCGCCATGATCTTGAGGCGCGAGATGATCGCGTCCTGGAAGCGCAGCAGGTTTTCCGGCAGCGGCACGGGCACGAGGAGGCCGTCGACGCGGTAACGGATCGTCAGCTCGCCCTCCTGCGGCTCGAAATGGATGTCCGTGGCGTTCTCTTCGACGGCCTGGGCGATGACCTCGGTGACGAAACGCACGACGGCGGCGTCGGCATCGGCCTCGAGTTCGTTGGCGCCGGCGACCGGGGTGAGACCGGCCTCGTCGGCGTCATCGAGGCTGCCGGAGCCGACGCCGTAGTTCTCGTTGATGAGGGCCGACACGCGGTCTGCCGGGGCCAGGTGCCAGACCAGCGGGCGCGGGGTGAAGGTGGCGATCCAGTCGGCGATGACGGAATCGGGGGGCCAGGGGGTGGCCAGCGCCAAAGGGGCAGATTTGAGATCTCCAGCCGGCGTCGCGCCGGTGGCGGGCAGCACCGGGACCACCTGGTATTCGTGGGCGAGGCGGGCGGGGAAGAGGGGGAGGGCGGTGCGGTCGATCTGCGGGGCCTCGAGGACGGGGAGGCCGGTGGCCGCGGCCAGCGCGGCGAGGGCGCCGGTTTCGCCGAGGCCGAGGCCGGCGGCGAGCAGGGCGAGGCGTTTCTCGCGCAGGCTTTCCTGCAGGGCCTGGCGCGCCGGTTCCGCGAGGCGGTCCGCCAGCGCGGCGGGAAGGGTGTCCATCAGCGCCGGAGGCATGCGGGTCAGGGCTTGGTCAGGAGCGTGCCCGAAAGGGCGGACTTCACTTCCTCGCGCTGCGGGCTGCGCTGCAGGCGGTCCATGGCCTCGGCGTTGTCGGCGGCGGAATTGGTCAGCACGTAGGGCCGGAGGAAGAAGACCAGGTCGGTGCGGGTGTTCTCCCGGCTGCGCTTGCCCAGCAGGTCGCCGATGAGCGGGATGCCCGCGAGGCGGCTGGTGCTGCGGGACTGGGTCTTCCGCTGGAGGCCGCCGAGGACGACGATCTCGCCGCTGCGGGCGCTGACGAAGGATTCCGTGGTGCGGCTGCCGATGATGGGCTGGGCGTTGCCGTCGATCAGCACGTCGCCGAGGATGTCGTTCACCTCCTGCTTGATCTCGAGCTGCACGGAGCCGTCGTGGCCGATGAGCGGCTTGACGGTGAGGCGGATGCCGATCTCGCGGTAGTTGACGTTGCTGGTGTAGCCGGAGCCGATGTTGCCGGTGTTTACGCCGGTGTTCTGGTAGCTGCTGATGACCGGGCGGGACTCGCCGACGAAGATGTTGGCCTCCTTGTTGTGCGTCGTGACGATGTTGGGGACGGAGAGGATGTTGGTGTTGGACTTGCGCGGCGTCGTGCTGAGGGCGAGCGTGGCGGAGAGGTCGCGGACGCCGGTGGTGGCGTCGACCAGCGTGCCGTTGGTGACCACCAGGCCGGGCGTGGCGCCGGAAAAGCCGACCAGCTTGTTGGCCTGGACGGTCAGGCCGAGCGCCTCGATGCCGGTGGACGCGGCGTCGGAGAGGGTGATCTCGGCGATGACGACCTCGATGCGGACCTGGGCGAGGAGGACGTCGAGCTGGGTGACGATGTCCTTGATGAGGCGGAGGTCCTCGACGGTGCCCGAGACGACGAGGGCGTTGCTGCGCTCGTCGGCCACGACGGTGAGGATGCTGCTGAACTGCTGGGAGTCGGCCGGGGCGCCGGTGTTGCCGGGGTTGAAGATGATGTTGGGGGTGGGGGCCGGGACGGCCGGGGCGTTGGCGGGACGGTTGGCGTTGTTGGCCTGGTTGTTCTGGGCCTGGGCGGCGGCCTGCCGGGCGAGGTTGTTGGCCTGGTTGACGGCGGCGAGGGCGGCGTTGCGGGCGGCGGTGAGCTGCTGGTTGGTGGTCTGGGCGCCGCCGGTGCGGGCGTTGGCCGAGGTCTGGCCCGAGATCAGCGAGCTGAGCAGCGTGGCGACCTCGGTGGCGGTCGCGTGCTTCAGGGGGATGACCTCCTGGCGGGTGCTCGACTCGCCGGCGGTGTCGAGGCGCGCGATCAATTCGTCGAAGAAGGCGTGCTGCCGCGGGTCGGAGAGGAGGATGATCTGGTTGGTGCGGTCGTCGGCCTGGTAGACGGTGTTCGAACCCAGCGCGGTGGCGGTGTTGCCGGTGAGCAGGGACTGGAGCTTGGTGACGAGGGCGCTGGCGGTGGAATTGTTGATCTTGTAGAACTTGGGGACGAGGCCCTCCAGGGCGGGCTGGTCGAGCTGCGCGAGGAGCGTCTCGACCCGCTGGAGGTTCGACAGCGCGTCGGTGAGGAGCAGGGCGTTGGTCTTCTCGAAGATGATGGGCGCGCTGGCGGCGCCGGCGTTGAGCAGGCCGGAGATCTGCGGGGCGAACTCCGCGACGCGGAGGAATTTCAGCGTGTAGAGCTTGCTGGCGATGCGGCCGCTCGGGGGCAGGCCGAGGGTGGAGCCCTCGATGAAGTCCGGGGCCTCGGTGCGCGCGATGTTCAGCGGCATGACCTTGAGGAACCGCGTGCCGAGCGGCGTGACGGCGATGCCGTTCAGGGTCAGCAGGGTTTCCAGGGCCTCGCGGGCCTCGGCGCGGGTGACCTTCTCGTTGAGGGAAAAGGAAAGCGAGGTGGCGGGCAGGCCGGCCGGATGCAGGACGGTGCGGCCGGACCAGCGCTCCAGCATCTCCAGCGCGGCGTCGATGGTGATGTCGCCAAACTTGATCGGCCCGATGGTGGCCTCGGCCGCTGGCGGCGGGGCCGGCGGGGAGGACTGGGCCTGAAGCGGCCCGGCCGCCGGAATCCACAGGGCAAGCAACAGGACTGATCTGAGACAGGATCGGATGGAATCAGGCATGCGGCGGGGAAGGGAATTTCCGGCAAAAAGCCTTGGTGAAGGCCGGGGTAAAGGGAAGTTTCTTTGTGCGGGTTTAGACGCCTGGCGTGGCGGGTTGTATCAAGGCCGGCCAAGATTTCACGGGCAGTCACACCCCAGACGTTCACGATACGCGATCAAAGCCATGCCCGGCGGGCTGCAGGGCTCCGGCGAGGGACATGCTCCCGCCCTGGAAAGGCCGGTCTTTTGACCGGCGTTCCACGAGACAGGTATCAGCGATCCGGTCCGGCCGAATTCACGAAGACGAGGTAGAGATTCCCCTCGGTGATGCTGGTGTTCTCGGTGTTGGCGCCGAGGGTGAGGCTTTCGTCGCGAGAGATATCGCGCCGGAAGAGGGTCATGGGCTGGCCGACGATGGTGAGGGTTGTGGCTGTCGGCTGGAACTGTTTCGTCAGCCACGCCGGGCGCGGCAGGCGGTTGTCGTGGGCGATCCAGACCGTGGAGCCACCGGCGACGGCGAGTTCCATCAGGTCGACGGCGCTGTAGAGGGCATCGCGGTTGTCGACCTGCACCCAGTCGGCTCCCTGCAGCGCCGCCGGCAGGGTCGCGAAGGGCGAGTCGATGTTCACGTAGGCATTCTTGCCGTCGCGCGCGCCGGTCTCGACGTGGACGATGGACGCGTTAGGGCCGGTGTAATTGAGAGTCTTGATGAACTTGCCGAGCATGGCCGGGCCGGCGGCTTGCGCGCGGGTGACGGCGCTGGCAACGATTGTGCGAGCCGGCGCCGCTCCGAGTTTGATCCCGGGCAGCGCGGGCAGGGATCCGGCAAAGGGCAGGGATTCGACGGTGGTGGTCGCGGGCTTCAGGCCCTCGCTGCGCGCGGTGAGCGCGATTTTGCCTGCGGTGCGACCGGCGCGGACGGCCACGCGGTTGATCCCGGCTTCGAGGTCGAGGTAGGGGTGGTTGATGGTGTTGATTTTCCCGCTGTTGTAGCCGCCGCGCCAGGTGCCGGGGCCGGTGAGATCGAAGTCCACGCGCTGCTGAAAGGTTGGGACGCGGTTGCCTCCGGTGTCGACGGCCTCGACGTCAAAAAGGGCGATGTCCGAACCGTCGGCGATGAGTCCGTCGGCGTCCGCGATGGGCGTGAGGCGCAGCGCGACGGCCGGGCCGGCGGTGCGCTTGCTCGTGGTGGCGATGACCTGGCCGGCGCGGGAGGCGACGGCCTTGAGTTCGCCCGGGGCGAAAGCCACGTCGGGGAAGGAGAAGAGGTAACCGTTGGTCGGCTTGCTCCGGCCGAGCGGGGCGCCGTTGAGGAAGAGTTCCACCTCGTCCCCGTTCGACGCGACGTAGACGGTCTTTTTCGTGCCGGCGGGATAGCTCCAGTGTCCGATGATATGAACCTGCGGATCATCGCGGAACATGGCCTTGGTCACAAAATACGCCTCCTTCGGCAGGCGGACGCCGTCCACCTCGCCGCTCGCGCGGGCGACCTCGACGGCCACGCGGCCGCCGCTGGTGCTGTCGGAGAAGATCCAGTTGGCGCCGCCGGCGTGCTCGGGGGCACCGAGCTTCTTGACGTAATGGCCGACCTGGTTGACGGCGAACTGCTCGGAGGTGAGCTGGTAGGTCTGGCCCTTGGCCTCGGGGTAGCCGAAATGCGGCGGGGAGAAATCATCCCAGACGCGGCGCGGGGATTCCTCGCGGTTGTATTCGCCCTCGACGACGGCGAGGCGCGCGATTTCCCGGCCGCCCTCGGTGCCGATGCCGACATCCATGAATTCCGCCGTGATGGCGTCGGCGCGGCGGTGGGCGTAGGCCCGGCCGCCGTGCGGATCATATTGATCCATCAAGCCACGCAATTCCTGCGCGTGCTCGCGGCTGACCTTTTGGTTGCCGCCTTCCCAGATGAGGATGGACGGATTGTTGCGATAATAGATCAGGACATCGCGGAAATTGGCCACGCGCAGCGCCCAGGCGCCGCCGACGGTGTCGTGCTCGCCGTCGCCGCCCGGCTGGAGGGCGATGATGCCGAGCCGGTCACCGGCCGTGATCTGCGCCGGACCGCCCGGGACATGACCCCAGCGGACGAAATTTCCTCCGGCATCACGCATCATAGCTAAGGTCAAATACTGGAGCCGATCGGGAAGCGCGGCACCCAGGCCCGGCCACTCGTTCGTGGCTTTCTGACCCCAGCCGTGGAGTTTCAGGTGGGCGCCGTTGACGAACAGGCCGGCGGCGGCGTCCCAGCGGATATGCCGGATGCCGAGCGGAACCTCGGTCGAGTCGAGGACCTGGCCGCGCCACGTCAGTTTCAGAGCGACCCGATAGAGATGCGGATAAGCCGGTTCCCACAGGCGGGGATTGGCGAGCGTGGTGCCCAGTTTGACCTTGGCGTGGCCGCCGGCCGGCAGCACCACGCGCAGCGCCTCGCGGAACACGGATTTGCCATCGGCATCGAGGATTTCGGCGCGGACTTCACCGTCGGCCGCGGCCGGTCCGTCATTGCGGACGGGAACCTCGAGCCCCACTTGGGCCGATTTCTCGGTGATATCGGTCGCGTAGGCGTAGGGCCCCTCGGTCTGGAGGAAGCTGTAGAGCGGGAGATCGAAGTGCAGCGCGTCGGTGACGATGAGCCGGACGTTGCGGTAGATACCGCCGTGGGCCGGGTGCCAGTGCGGGTTGTTCCAGGGGATCTGGTCGGCCTGCAATTCCTCGAGCGTGGCCGGAATCTTCTCCATGAGTTCCTTGGAGAGCTGGGCCAGGTTGGGGTGGGTGGCGGAGGTCGTGGCGGCCTGCGGGGCGAGCTTGGGATCGAGCGGATCCTTCATGAACCGGTTGTCCGCCATGACGGCGAGCACGTTGGGCGCGCCAATCTTGAGATGCGGCGTCAGGTCGAAACCGAACGGCGTGAAGCCACCCTTGGCGGTGCCGAGCCATTTACCGTTCAGGTAAACCTCGGCGACCTGGCGGACGGCCTCGAACTCGATGAAGACCTTCTTGCCCTGCCAGTCGGCCGGGGCGTCGAAGGCTTTGCGATACCAGGTGCGGCCGCTCCATTGCTCCTGTTCGCCGCGGTGGCCGGGCAGCGACCAGTTGTCGAAGGTGTCGGTGTCGTTGTAGGTGTGCGGGGCCGAGACGGTGGACCATGCGGCGTCATCAAAGCCGGGCGCCGCGGCGCCGGCCGGGTCCGCCTTCACGAATTTCCAGTCGGGATTGAAGTTGAGCGTCTGGCGGCCGTCGGCCAGAGCCAGCCCGGCCAGCAGCACGAAGAGCAGGGGTATTCTCATGGGGAAATTGTAGGGCGGGATCTCCGTATCCCGCCTGTGAGCGAGCGCTGCACCGTGTTCGAGGAGGGATACGGAGATCCCGCCCTACAGTTACTTTTTCCGCGCGCGGAGGAGCGCCTCAAGGAAGTAGTAGTCGCCGTAGTTGATCGGCACGTCGATCTCGCTGTTCTTGGGATGGTTGCCGGTGGCGTGTTTCAGGAGGAAGCCGCCGTTCGTGCCGGGTTCGGCCAGGTAGGCGGGCGAGGCGAGACTGCGGAGCTGGGCCTCGGCGAAGGCGGTGTAACCCGCGGCGGCGGTGGCATCGACGTAGCCGCGCAGCTCGAGCAGGGCCGAGCAGATGATGGCGGCGGCCGAGGAGTCGCGCGGGGCGTGGGGGATCTTGACGTCATCGAAGTCCCAATAGGGCACCTTGTCGGCCGGCAGGCGCGGGTGGTGCATGACAAAGGCGGCGATCTTCTGCGCCTGCGCAAGGTAGCGCGGGTGCTTGGTCTCGCGATACATGACGGTGTAGCCGTAGAGGCCCCAGGCCTGGCCGCGGGCCCATGCGGAGTCATCGGAGGTGCCCTGGTGGGTGATGCGCTGGAGGACCTTGCCGGTGGCCGGGTCGTAATCGACGACGTGGAACGAGCTGTCGTCGGCGCGGAAGTGGTGCGCGAGCGTGGTGTCCGCGTGGCGGAGGGCGATGTCGCGGTAGCGCTCCGCCGGGCCGTTGCGCGCGGCCCAGAACATCAGCTCGAGGTTCATCATGTTGTCGATGATGACGGGGAAGGTGAACTTGCCGACGCCGTGGTCCCAGGACTTGATGGCGCCGACGGTGGGGTTGAATCGCGTGCTGAGCGACTGGGCGCCGTTGAGCAGGACCGCCTTGTAAGTCTCGTTGCCGGTCAGGCGCAGGCCGTTGCCGTAGCTGCAGTAGAGCATGAAGCCGACGTCGTGCGTCTTGGTGTTGTGCTGCTCGGGCGCAAGCAGCTCGGTGAATTTCTCGGCGGAGGCGCGCCATTGCGCGTCGCCGGTGGCCTCGAAGAGATACCACAGCGAGCCCGGGAAAAAGCCGCTGGTCCAGTCGCGGGTGGGGATGGTGACCAGCTGGCCGTGCTCGAAGGTGCGGGGGAGGGGCTTCTTCGCGTCGGCCGGCAGGTGGGCGAGCATCCACTCGTATTGCTTCGCCGAGGTGGCGAGGGCGTCACGGACGACGTCCGCGAGCGGGGCTTCGGCGGCGCGGGTGGCCGGGCAGAGCAGGGTCAGGGCAAGGGCGATCAGGGGCAGTCTCATGGACCGCCGATGATTGCCCGCCCGCCCGCCAAATCCAGAACCAAGTTGCCGCTATCGTTAAGCGCCGGTCAGCGCTTCTTCTTCCCGTTCTGCTCGATGTTGAGGTAGGTCTTGGCGAGCATCTGCGACTCGTAGAACTCGACCAGGCGCACGCCCTCGCGGGGCTTGATGAGATCCTTCTTCGTGGCGTGGTCGATCTGCTGCTTGATGCGGCGGCAGAGCTCCTCCCACTGGTATTGCACGCCCTCGATGACGTCCGCGATGCGCGAGCCGGCGAGCGCCTCCTCGATATAGAAGCCGTTGGGCTCGTCGTCCTCGAGGAAGACGTGGACCTCGTTGACGCGGCCGAAGAGGTTGTGCAGGTCGCCCATGATGTCCTGGTAGGCGCCGGTCAGGTAGATGCCGAGGTAGTAGGGCTCGTTGTGCCGGAGCGGGTGGAGCGTGATGTAGTCCTTCACGTCCTGCAGGTCGATGAAGCTGCCGACCTTGCCGTCGGAGTCGCAGGTGATGTCGACGAGGATGGCGTTGACGGAGGGCTTTTCCTTCAGCCGGTGCAGCGGGGTGATGGGGAAGAGCTGCTTGAGGGCCCAGCTGTCGAGGAGCGACTGGAAGACGGAGAAGTTGCAGACGTATTGGTCGGCGAGGAGCTTCTTGAGGTCGTGGAGTTCCTCGGGCTGGTAGCCGGACTTGGTGCCCTCGAGGTCGATCTTCTCGCAGATCTGCCAGAAGATCTGCTCGGCGGCGGCGCGGTTCTCGAGGTCGAGGTAGCCGAGGTTGAAGAGAGAGAAGGCCTCCTCCTTCTTCTGGAGCGCGTCGTGGAAGCGCTCGAGGCGGCCGAGCTTGGCCTTGTTCTTCAGGAGGACGGTGAGGTCGTCGACGATCTTGTGGCGGGCCTTGGGCTGGTGCTGCTTGCCGAGGGACTCGTGCTTGTTGATGCGCTCGAAGACCTCGACCACGAGCATGGAGTGGGGGGCGGCGATGGCGCGGCCGGACTCGGTGACGATGTCGGGGACCTTGACGCCGGAGGCCTCGCAGATCTCGCGGATGTTGAAGACGACGTCGCGGGCGTATTCGCCCAGCGTGTAGTTCATCGACGACTCGAAGTTCGTGCGCGAGCCGTCGTAGTCGATGCCGAGGCCGCCGCCGCAGTCGAGGTAGCCCATCGGGAAGCCCATCTTGGCCAGCTGGCAGTAGAAGCGCGCGGCCTCCGTGACGGCGGCCTTGATCGTGATGATGTTGGGCACCTGCGAGCCGATGTGGAAGTGCACGAGCTTGAGGCACTGCTGCATCTTGGCGGCGCGGAGCTTCTCGACGGCGAAGAGGATCTCGGCGGTGTTCAGGCCGAACTTGGCGTTGTCGCCGGTGGAGGAGGACCACTTGCCCTCGCCGCGGGTCTGGAGCTTCACGCGGAAGCCGATGAGGGGCTTCACGCCGGTCTCCTTGGAGATCTCGATGATGCTGTCGACCTCGGAGAGCTGCTCGATGACGATGATGATCTTCTTGCCCAGCTTGCGGCCGAGGAGGGCGAGCCGCATGTAGTCGTGGTCCTTGTAGCCGTTGCAGATGATGAGGCGCTGGGCGCCCTCGTGCATGGCGAGCGCGATCATCAGCTCGGGCTTGGAGCCGGCCTCGAGGCCGTAGTTGAAGTCCTTGCCGGCCGAGACAACCTCGTCGACGACCTCGCGGAGCTGGTTGACCTTGATGGGGAACACACCGCGGTATTCGCCCTTGTAGCCCTCCTCCTTGATGGCCTTGGCGAAGGCCTGGTTGATCTGGGTGACGCGGTAGCGGAGGGTGTCCTGCAGGCGGATGACGAGCGGGGCCTTGAGGCCCATGCTTTTGGCCTCGTCAATGACGTCCATGAGGCGGATGTTGCGGTCGTCGGCGAGGGGCTGGACCTGCACAAAACCCTCGGAATCCACGGAGAAGTGATTGGCACCCCAGCGCTTAAAACCGTAGTGTTCCTCGGACTGGGCGGCGGACCAATTGGATGCGGATTTCGTCTTCAATTTGCGGGAGCGGAAAGGTGGGGGGTTAGGCTTGCTTTTTGATATCTGGCTGGGCTTATTCGCCCTTTTCAATTTTTCAAAACACCCGAAGACGCAATGACTAAGTTCGCCCTGTTCCTCGCCCAGACCGCTCCCGCCACGCCCGCCGCCCCCGGCGGCCTCCAGATGCTGGCCCAGCTGGCCCCGCTGATCCTGATGTTCGCGGCCATGTATTTCCTGCTGATCGCCCCGCAGCGCAAGAAGCAGAAGGAGCACGAGAAGATGCTCACCCAGCTGCAGCCGGGCGACGAGGTCGTGACCGCCGGCGGCATCTACGGCACCATCACCAGCGTGAAGGAGGACCGTTTCGTCATCCGCATCGGCGAGAACAACGCCAAGGTCGAGGTGGGCAAGGGCTTCATCAGCACCGTCGTGAAGAAAGCCGACGCCGCCTGAGGGCGCGTCCGCTCCCGCACCCCGGCGACCGCCCCGCCGGGCCGTCCAATTTAACAACCAAACACCCATGCTCCGTCGTCATCTCTGGAAACTGACGCTGTCCGCGGCCCTCGTGCTGTGGGCCGTGTTCACCCTCATGCCGCTGAAGGACCAGCCCTTCGGCGATTACGTCAAACAGGAAGCCTCCGCCAAGCCGGCCGAGTTCGCCAAGCTCCTCACCGAGGTCGAGTCCCGCATCAAGTCCGGCCGGGCGCCCAGCGTCTACGTCGCCCTCAAGCAGGTCGGCCTCGAGCAGAAGCTCGACCTCTCCCAGTTCTTCCCGGACATCAAGCTCGAGTCGACGCTGACGAACATCGAGAAGCGCAACAACATCCTCCTGAACGAGCTCCTCCGCCGCTCCAAGAGCCCGCTCCAGCTCGGCCTCGACCTGAAGGGCGGCGTGGCCTACACGCTCGAGATCGACGCCGGCGCCGTGTCCGCCAGCAACCCGCAGGCCGGCCAGGAAAAGCTGAGCAAGGCGATCGAGATCATCGACAATCGCATCAACGGCCTCGGCGTGACCGAGCCGATCATCCGCGCCCTGGGCGTCAACCGCATCGAGGTCCAGCTCCCGGGTGTCTCCACCAAGGACAACCCCGAGATCGCCACCAACCTCGTCAAGCCCGCCCGCCTCGACTTCAAGATGGTGCACCCCTTCGTCGCCCCGCCGCAGGAGGCGCCCCCGGGCTACGAGCGCATGGTGCTCGAGCAGGAGGGCCGCCAGGGCGGCCAGAGCTACACCGAGGAGCTTTACGTCAAGACCCGCCCGGAAATGACCGGCGAGGGCGTGGCCGATTCCTACCCGACGATGGACGAGTTCGGCCGCTTCCGCATCATCCTCAAGTTCACGGAGCAGGGCGCCAAGCAGTTCGCCGACGTGACCAAGGCCATCGCGGAGGAAGGCCAGCGTTCCGGCCGCCTGGGCCGCCTCGCCATCGTGCTCGACGGCAAGCTCTACTCGGCCCCGACCGTGCGCGAGCAGATCAACGGCGGCAGCGCCGAGATCTCCGGCTCCTTCACCCAGCGCGAGGCCGTCGACCTCTCCAACGTCCTCAACAACCCCCTCGACTCGAAGCTCGAGATCAAGGAGCAGTATGAGGTCGGGCCCTCGCTCGCCACCGACGCCATCTCGAGCGGCATCCGCGCCACCGTGATCGGCACCGCCGCCGTGGCCGCGTTCATGATCACCTTCTACGCGACCGGCGGCCTCGTGGCCGTGGCCTCGCTCGCGGTCAACATCATCATCATCCTGGGCGTCATGGCCAGCATCGGCGCCACGATGACGCTGCCCGGCCTCGCCGGCATCGTGCTGACCATCGGCATGGCGGTGGACGCGAACATCCTCATCTTCGAGCGCATGCGCGAGGAGCTCGCCCTCGGCAAGAACCTCGTCAGCGCCAACCAGGGCGGCTTTAGCAAGGCGCTCACCACCATCATGGACGCGCACCTGGTGCAGCTCCTGATCTGCGGCGTCATGATCTGGCTCGGCACCGGCCCGATCAAGGGCTTCGGCTTCACCCTCCTCATCGGCGTCATCTCGACGCTGCTGTCCGTCCTCATCACCGGCCACATGTTCATGGAGATGCTGGTCGAGTCCGGCGCCCTCAAGAAGATGACCATGCGCCGCATGCTCGGCGACCTGAACGTCGACTTCGTCAAATACGGCAAGCCCGCCGCCATCGGCTCGGTGGCGCTCGTGCTCGTCAGTTTCGCCTACGTCGTCTACCAGGGCGACAAGATCTACGGCATCGACTTCGCCGGCGGCGACCAGATCACCGCCACCTTCACCGAGAAGATCGACGCCGCGAAGATCCGCGAGGTGGCCAGGGCCGCCGGCGTCGGCGAGGTCAGCCCGGCCTACGTCAGCGACATCGGCAACGGCCGGGAGCAGCTCAAGCTCGAGACCGCCTACGGCAAGTCCGGGCAGCTCTTCGAGGCGCTGCAGAAGGCCTACCCTCAGGCCGGCCTCGTCAAGGGTGCCACCAGCCAGATCGGCGCCACCATCGGTGCCGAGATCAAGTGGAACGCCGTCCTCGCGGTCGGCGTCTCGATGCTGGTCATCCTGGTCTATATCGCCTTCCGCTTCGAGTTCGGCTTCGGCATCGGCGCCATGGCGGCCACGCTGCACGACATCCTGATGAACATCGGCATCTTCGTGATGACCGGCCACCAGTTCTCCGCGCCCATGGTCGCGGCCATCCTCTGCGTCGCCGGCTACTCCATCAACGAGACCGTCGTCGTCTTCGACCGCATCCGCGAGGAGCTGAAGCTCAACCCGAGCGGCGCCCTGAAGGACATCATCAACACCGCCATCCGCAAGGTCTTCGCCCGCACGATCATGACGGCGACGACGACCTTCCTCGCGGCCCTGTCGCTGTGGGTGTTCGGCGGCGGCCAGCTGCACGACATCGCCTTCACCTTCCTCGTCGGCATCGTGACCTCCACCTTCTCCGCCATCTTCATCGCCGCCCAGATCTTCTACTGGTGGCACAAGGGTGACCGGAAGCACGTCGAGGCCCACCAGGACATCGCGCCCAAATACGAGTGGGCCGGCTCTTCCCGCGCCTCAGAATAAACGGACGGCCACCCGCCTCCGATGCGCTGGAACTACACGCCGGTCCACGCCGAGAGCGTGGCTGACCTCGCGCGCGCCGCGGGCACGACGCCCGTGGTCGCCGAGCTGCTGCTGCGCGCCGGGCTGGCCGAGCCCGCCGCGGCGGGCCGCTTCCTGCAGCCCACGCTGGCGACCCTCGGCGACCCCTTCCAGCTGGTGAACCTGGAGGCCGCGGTCGACCGGCTCCTCCGCGCGCTGCGCGCGAAGGAGCGCGTCGTCGTCCTCGGCGACTACGACGTGGACGGCGTCTGCAGCACGACGATCCTCGTCAGCCTGCTGCGCCGGCTCGGGCTGGAGCCCGCCTACGTGGTGCCCCGCCGGCTGGAGGAGGGCTACGGCCTCACCCGCGTCTCGATCGAGCGCGCCCTGGAAAAGGGGAAGCCCGACCTGTTCATCGCCCTGGACTGCGGCACCAACTCGCACGAGGAGGTCGCCCACCTGCGCGGGCAGGGGATCGATGTCATCCTGGTCGACCACCACCGCTCGACGGAGCCCGCCGCCACCGCCGCGGTGCTGATCAACCCCCACGTCTTTCCCACGGCCGGCGACGAGGCCTGGCGCTACCTCTGCACCGTGGGCCTCGTCTTCAAGCTCGCCCACGGCCTGCTGAAGAAGCTGCGCGCCGAGAACCACCCGGTGGCGCTGACCATCGTGCTCAAGGACTACCTCGACCTCGTCGCCATGGGCACGATCGCCGACCTCGTGCCGCTGCAGGGCGAGAACCGCGTCTTCGCCCGCCACGGGCTGCGCGTGCTGGCCGAGACCCGCCGCCCGGGCCTGCAGGCCCTCATGCAGGTCTCCGGGCTCAAGCGCGAGCAGGGGCTCGTGCCGAGCGACATCTCCTTCCGCCTTGGGCCGCGCATCAACGCCAGCGGCCGCCTGGCCGACGCGGCGCTGTCGGTCGACCTCCTGCTCAGCGAGGACCGCGCCTTTTCCGAGGCCACGGCCCGCCGGCTCGACGACCTTAACCGCGAGCGCCAGGATATCGAGCGGCTCATCACCGAGCGCGCCGAGCGTTACGTGGAGGAAAATTTCCTGACGGCGAGCGGTCTGGTGCTGTTCGACGAGGACTGGCACCCCGGCGTCGTCGGCATCGTGGCCGGGCGTATCTCGCGCAAATACCACCGGCCGACCATCGTGCTCGGCAACGAGGGCGAGCTCGCCAAGGGCTCGGGCCGCGGGCTCAACGGCTTCAACCTGGTCGAGATCCTCGGGGCCTGCGCGGTTTGCCTGGAGAACTGGGGCGGTCACCCGATGGCCGTTGGCGTCGCCCTGAAGAAGCCCCGGCTCGAGGAGTTTCGCGCCATGTTCGACGAGGTGATCCGGCAGGGCCGCAACGGGGAGGCTGGCGAGCCGGGCCTGGAGCTGTCCGGCTGGATCGATGCGACGCAGCTGAACGAGCAGCTGATGGGCGAGCTGGAGCAGATGCAGCCCTTTGGCATGGGCAACCCGGAGCCGGTCTTCGGGGTGAGGGGCGTGCGGCTGCGCAACCGGCCGGACGTCTTCAAGGAACAGCATTTCCGCTTCGCCGGCGAGGATGCCACCGGCCGCCGGGTCAGCGGCGTGGCCTGGAAGCTGGCCGACCGCCTGCCGCCCGTGGGGGTGCCGCTGGAAATGGCCGTGCAGCTCAACTGGAACCATTACAACGGCCGCAAGATTCTCCAGATGGAGCTGCTGGACTGGCGGCTCGCCGGGGCGTGAAGACGCGATTTCGCAAAACCGCGCTTGTCTTGCGAGGCCCGGTGGACTTCGTGAAGGCTGCTTTGTCGCACCCCCATGTTTGAAACCCTGCTGAAGTATTTCGAGGGCTCGCCCCTGTCCCTGTGGGGGCCGTTTTTTGTGCTGGTCCTGTGCGGCCTCGGCCTGCCGATCCCGGAGGACATCGTGCTCGTGGCGGCCGGGGCGCTCGGCGTGATCGACGAGCGCCACTGGATCGAGGTGGGCGCGCTGATGTATGCCGGCGTCATGCTGGGCGATTCCACGATTTTCCTGGCCGGGCGCTATTTCGGGGCGCGGCTCCGGAACTCCCGCTGGTTCCAAAGTTATTTTTCCGAGAAGAAGCAGGCCCGGGTGGAGAACCTCTTCGACCGCTACCACTCCTGGGTGCTCTTCGTCGGCCGTTTCCTGCCGGGCCTGCGCGCGCCGATCTTCTTCACCGCCGGCTCGACCCGCGTGACCTTCTGGAAATTCTTCCTGCTCGACGGGCTGGCGGCGCTGATCAGCGTGCCGTTCTTCGTCTGGCTCGGCCACTGGCTGTGGATCAAGTTCCAGGACGACATCGTGCAGCTCGACCGCGTGTTGTCGCGCACGCAGTCCTACACGATGCTCGTCGGCCTGCTGCTGGCGGCGGTGATGGGCCTGATCATCACGGTCCAGATCCGGCGCCGGCGGGCGCGGAAGGACAGCGACTGGGAAAATCCCTAAAAACGGCGCTTGTCATGGTGTCGGGCCCTGACTTCGTCGGGGCTGTTCTGTCCCGGTGGATCCAGCCGCCGGCGGACCCCCGACCATGAATCACCTGGACCTGATCCTGACCCTGACCGGCGGCTTCATCGCCGCGCTGGCCTTCGGCCTGCTCACCAACCGGCTCGGCCTTTCGCCCATCGTCGGCTACCTCCTCGCCGGGGTGGTGGTGGGCCCGCACACGCCCGGGTTCATCGCCAACAAGGCCATCGCGGATGAATTCGCCGAGGTCGGCGTCATCCTGCTGATGTTCGGCGTGGGCCTGCAGTTTCATTTCAAGGAGCTGCTGGCGGTGAAACGCATCGCCGTGCCCGGGGCCGTCGTGCAGAGCCTGGCCGCCACCGTGATGGGGGCCGTGATCATGCACGCGTTTGGCTGGACCTGGACCGCGGGCATTATCTTCGGCCTCGCCATCTCGGTGGCCAGCACCGTGGTGCTGACCCGCGTGCTGGTCGACAACAACGACCTGCACACCCCGACCGGGCACATCGCCATCGGCTGGCTGGTGATGGAGGATCTCTTCACGGTCTTCGTGCTGGTGGTGCTGCCGGCCGTCTTCGGCCCGGCCGCGGGGGAGGGCGGCAGCCTGGCGGTGACACTGGGCGTGGCCACGCTCAAGATCGGGGCGCTGGTGGCGTTCACCTTCCTCGTCGGCGGCTGGGTGATCCCCCGGGCCCTGGCCTACGTCACCCGCACGGGTTCGCGCGAACTTTTCACCCTGGCCGTGCTGGCGGTCGCCCTGGGCATCGCGGTGGGCTCGGCCAAGCTGTTCGGCGTCTCGATGGCGCTGGGCGCCTTCCTCGCCGGCATGGTGGTGGCGCGGTCGGACTTCAGCTTGCGTGCCGCCACGGAGGCGCTGCCCATGCGGGACGCCTTCTCCGTGCTGTTCTTCGTGTCGGTGGGCATGCTGGTGGACTTCGGGGGCCTGCTCCAGTTTCCCTGGCAGGTGGCGGCCACGCTGGGCATCATCCTGATCGGCAAGCCGCTCGCGGCCCTTGGGCTGGTGTTGGTCATGAAATATCCGTTGCGCGTCGCCCTCTCGGTGGCCGTGGCCCTGGCGCAGATCGGAGAATTTTCGTTCATCCTCGCCACGATGGGCCGGCAGCTGAACCTGCTCCCGCCCGAGGCCTCGAACATCCTGGTGGCGGGCGCGATCCTCTCGATCACCATCAACCCGATGCTCTACCGCTGGGTGGACCCCGTGGACGCCTGGATCCGCCGGCAGTCCTGGTTGAACCGCCTGGTGCGCAGCCAGGCCCCCGCGGAGGCCGCCGCCGTCCCGGCCGATCCCCATCTTTCCGGCCGGCACCGGGCGGTGATCGTGGGTTACGGCCCGGTCGGCCGGACCGTCGCCCGCCTGATGCGGGCCAACGACATCGAGCCCACGGTGGTCGATCTAAACCTGGAAACCGTGCAGCAACTGCGCGGCGAGGGTCTCGCCGCGGTCTACGGGGACGCCAGCCACCTCGAAACCATGAAGGAGGCGGGAGTCGCCGACGCGCGCTTCCTGATCCTCAGTGCGTCCAGCATCCGGGCCGGGAGCGAAATCGTCCGCCACGCCCGGCAGTTGAATCCCCGGCTGCAGGTGCTGGCCCGCACGGCCTACCTGCGGGAGCAGCCGGAACTCCGCGCCGTCGGGGCCGATGAGGTCTTTGCCGGCGAGGGCGAGGTGGCGCTTTCCATGACCGAGCACATTCTGCGCGAGCTGGGGGCCACCGAGGAGCAGATCGACCGCGAGAGCGAACGCATCCGCAGCGAACTCTTCGAAAAGCCCGTGTCGGCCGCCGGGCCGGCGGGTGCAAGCCCGGGAAAAAGCGCCTGATAAATTCTGCTTGAAGTCGTTCGCGGAACTACGCTTATTCAGCCCTCTTTCGCGCAGCTGTAGCTCAATTGGATAGAGCATCTGACTACGGATCAGAAGGTTTGGGGTTCGACTCCCTACAGCTGCGCCACTTTAACCGCCGGACCTCCAAGGGGTTCGGCGGTTTTGTTTTCAGCGAACGGCGCCGCCGCAGATGACCGTGGCCACCGGGTTGCCGCCCAGTTCGTAGGCGAGGGCGCGCTCGTCCTTGTGGTGGAGCAGGAGCAGATCGGCCCGCTGGCCGGGGGCGATGGTGCCGCGGTCACCGAGGTTGAGCACGGCCGCGGCATTGACGGTCGCGGCCACGATGGCCTCGGCCGGCGTGAGGCCGCAGAAACGGACGGCCAGCGCGATGGCCAGGGGGATCGAGTGGGTCGGCGAGGTGCCGGGGTTGCAATTCGTGGCCAGGGCCAGGGCGCCGCCTTGCTCGATGAACAGGCGCGCGCGCATGAAACGCTGGTCGGTGTGCAGGCCGGTGCAGGGCAGGATGACGCCGAGGGTGGGCGACTGGGCGAGCGTGATGAGGTCCTTCCGGGTCGAGGCCTCGAGGTGGTCCACGCTGCGGGCGTGCAGGCGCACGGCCTCGGGGATCATGCCGAGCGAGTTGAACTGGTCGGCGTGCACGCGGATCGGGTGGTGCTTGCGCGCCTTCTCGAAGAATTTCACGCAGGCGTCGACCGACCACGCGCCCTGCTCGCAGTAGGCGTCCACCGCGATGTCGGGAAACTCCTTCGACACCTCGGGCAGCATGTCCTTCACGACCATCCGGGCGTATTCGTCGAGGTCGCCCTCGAAGGCGTGTCCGAGCAGGGCGGTCGCGACGACGGTGCCCGGCCACTCCGCGGCTGCGCGGCGGATGGCGCGCAGCATCTTCATCTCGGCCTCGGGGTTCAGGCCGTAGCCGCTTTTCACCTCCACGGTGGTCGTGCCCTCGCGCAGCATGAGGCCCAGGCGATCGCGCAGGCTGGCGGCCAGCTGCTTCTGCGTCGCCTCGCGGACGGCCTTGACCGTGGAGTGGATGCCGCCGCCCTTCTTCAGGATCTCAAGATAAGGGACGCCGCGGAGTTTCATCTCCCACTCGTCGAGCCGGTCGCCGGCCCAGCAGGCGTGGGTGTGGCAGTCCACGAAACCCGGCATCACCACGCGGCCGAGAGCGTCAATGATCTCGGCGTCGGCCGGGGCCTCCACCTTCGGGCCGACTGCGGCGATCTTGCCGTCGACCACGAGCAACTCGCCGGCGGGAATGATGCCGAGGTCGGCGAGTTCCTTGCCGCGGCGCGGGCGGGCGCCGTGGGCGAGGGTCAGGATGCGCGCGTTGCGGATGAGGAGGCTCATCGTTGGGCGAAACCCTGCAGAAAGCTCAGGAAGAGGTGGGCGGCGACGCGGGCGGTGCGGCCGTCGGGGTCGTGGGCCGGGTTGAGTTCCATGAGGTCGAAGCAGCGCACGCGCGGGTCGGCGCCGCAGGCACGGACCCAGGCCTCGGCCTCGCGGACGCTCCAGCCGGCCGGATTAAGGGCACTGACCCCGGGGGCGTGGGCGGCGTCAAGCACATCGAGGTCGAAGCTCACGAAAAGGTCCTTCGCCCTGGGCAGGGCGACCTTGGCGTTCTCGGGGTGGGTCCGGCCGCCGTGGGCGCGGAACCAGTCGAGGTGCTCGAGGGAATTCACGAGGGGGCGGAAACCGTGCAGGTGCAACGCGCTGACGCCACAGTCCTCGACCAGCCGGCGGAAGGGCATGCCCGAACCCGCGGTCTCGCGGACGTCGAGATGTGCGTCGAAGTAGAGGCCGGCGAGCTTCGGGTATCGTGCGGCCACCGCGCGGACGAACGGGTAGGTGAGGTCGTGCCCGCCGCCGATGGCGATGGGGAACAGGCCGCGGTCAAGCAGCGCCGTGGTGACCTCGGTGACGCGCTCATGGGTTTTCTCCAGCGAGCCGGTCGGCATGATATCGCCGGCGTCGAAGACCAGCGGCAGGTAACCGCCGGCGGAATCCGCGACCCCGTAGCGGGCGAGGGCGGCGCGGAACGCCTTGGGACCGCCGGCGGCGCCGGTGCGGCCGTGGTTCAGGCGGACGCCGGTGTCATCCGGCAGGCCCAGCAGGGCGACCGTGCAGCCGTCGGCGGAATCGGTGCGGATCGTGGACGCAAAGCGTCCCGCCGGGGTGTCGCCGGGCCAGGGCGGGGCGGAGGTGTGGGGGAGCTGGCTCATTTCCACGTGCGCATCGGCACGGGCACATTCAGCCGGTCGGCGCAGTCCTGCGCAAGGCCGTAGCCGGCGTCGGCGTGGCGGAAGACGCCCATCATCGGATCGTTGGTCAGGACGCGCTCGAGCCGCGCCGCCGCCTCGGGCGTGCCGTCGGCGACGATGACCTGGCCGGCGTGCTGGCTGTAACCGATGCCCACGCCGCCGCCGTGGTGGAAGCTCACCCACGATGCGCCGCTGGCGATGTTGACCATGGCGTTGAGGATGGCCCAGTCGCTGATGGCGTCGGAGCCGTCCTTCATCGCCTCGGTCTCGCGGTTCGGACTGGCGACGGAGCCGCAGTCGAGGTGGTCGCGGCCGATGACGATCGGCGCCTTGACGCGGCCGTCGGCGACCATGCGGTTGAAGAGCAGGCCGGCCTGGTGGCGCTCGCCGAGACCGAGCCAGCAGATGCGCGCCGGCAGGCCCTGGAAGGCCACGCGCTCGCCGGCCATCTTGAGCCAGCGGTGCAGGCCCTCGTCCTTGGGGAATAATTCCATCAGCGCCCGGTCGGTGGCGGCGATGTCGGCCGGGTCGCCGGACAACGCCACCCAGCGGAACGGCCCGCGGCCGAGGCAGAACTGCGGGCGGATGTAGGCCGGCACGAAACCGGGGAAGTCAAAGGCGTGCTTCACGCCCTGGTTGAAGGCGTGCTGGCGGAGGTTGTTGCCGTAGTCGAAGGTCTTCGCCCCGCGTTTCTGCAGCGCGAGCATGGCCTTCACGTGGCGGGCCATCGAGGCGAGCGAGAGCTTCTGGTATTTTTTCGGGTCCTTCCGGCGCAGGACCGCGGCGGCCTTGAGGTCGTAGCCGGCGGGCACGTAGCCGACGAGCGGGTCGTGGGCACTCGTCTGGTCGGTGAGCGAATCGACGTGGATTTTGCGGAGGAGCAGGCGTTCCAGCAGGTCGATGGCGTTGGCCACGACGCCGACGCTGCGCGCCTGGCGGTCGCCCGCATAGGCCAGGGCGCGGTCGATGGCGGCGTCGAGATTGGGAGCGATCTCGTCCAGGTAACGGTCGTGGACGCGTTTCTGCAGCCGGGTCTTGTCCACGTCGGCGATGAGGCAGGTGCCGCCGGCCATGGTGATGGCGAGGGGCTGGGCGCCGCCCATGCCGCCGCAACCGGCGGTGACACAGAGCCGGCCCGCGAGCGTGCCGCCGAAATGTTGCCGGCCGGCCTCGGCGAAGGTCTCGTAGGTGCCCTGCAAGATGCCCTGGGTGCCGATGTAGATCCACGAGCCGGCGGTCATCTGCCCGAACATCATCAGGCCCTTCTTTTCAAAGTCGTCGAAGATCTCCTGCGTCGCCCACTTCGGCACGAGGTTGCTGTTGGCCAGGAGCACGCGGGGGGCGTCGGCGTGCGTGCGGACGATGCCGACCGGTTTGCCGGACTGGACGAGCAGGGTTTCGTCCGGGGCGAGTTTCTGCAGCGAGGCGATGATGGCGTGGTAGGCCGGCCAGTTGCGGGCGGCCTTGCCGCGGCCGCCGTAGACGACGAGGTCGGCGGGCCGTTCGGCGACCTCGGGGTCGAGGTTGTTCATCAGCATCCGCATGGCCGCCTCGGCGGCCCAGGTGCGGCATATGCGTTGGTTGCCCCGCGGTGCACGGATGACGGGCGCCTTTTTCATCTGTCAGAGAAGCTTGCCCGCGACGCGCTGGGTGGCGGCGGCGATCTGCTCGCTGCGCACGAGGGCGAGCGCGGTCTGGACGTCGTGGTGAAAGAGCCGGTCAGCCTGGGCGAAGGGAATGTAGCGGCGCACCTCGGCGAAGGCCGCCTCGACCCCGGGGCCGGACTTGAGCGGCCGGAGGAACTCGAGACCTTGCGCCGAGCACATGAACTCGATGGCGAGGACGGTCTCGGTGTTCTTGACGACCTCGAGCAGCTTGGTGGCGCTGATCGAGCCCATGGAAACGTGGTCCTCCTGGCCGAGCGAGGAGGGGATGGAGTCGACCGAGGCCGGGTGGGCGAAGACCTTGTTCTCGGAGACGAGGGCGGCGGCGGTGTATTGCGGGATCATGAAACCGGAGTTGAGGCCGGTGTCCTTCATGAGCAGGCGCGGGACCTTGAGGTCGCCGATGGTGTCGCCGTGCAGCAGCATGTAGATGCGACGCTCGGCGATGGAGGCGAGCTCGGCCGTGGCGATGGCGAGGTAGTCGAGGATGAAGGCCAGCGGCTCGCCGTGGAAGTTGCCGCCGCTGATGATCTCGCCGTTGTCGAAGACCAGCGGGTTGTCGGTGGCGGAGTTGATCTCGGTCTCGACCACGCTGCGGGCGTGCTCAAGCGCGAGGCGGACGGCGCCGTGAACCTGGGGGACGCAGCGGAGCGAGTAGGGATCCTGCACCTTCGCGCAGTGGGCGTGGGACGGCAGGATCCGGGAGCCCTTGAGCAGCCGGCGGAGGTTTTGGGCGACATCAATCTGTCCCTGGTGCGGCCGCGCGGCGTGGATGCGGGCGTCGTAGGGCGCCGCGCTGCCGCGGGCGGCCTCGAGGGTCATGGCGGCGGCGATGTCGGCGGTCTTTGCGACGTTCTGGATGCGCAGCAGGCAGTGGACGGCGTAGGCCGACATGAACTGGGTGCCGTTGATCAGGCCGAGGCCCTCCTTGGACTGGAGCCGGAGGGGTTTGAGGCCGAGAACCTTGAGCACCTTGGCGGCGGGCAGGCGCCGGCCCTGGTAATCCATCTCGCCGAGGCCGAGGAGAGGCAGGACCAGGTGGGCCAGCGGGGCGAGGTCGCCGGAGGCGCCGAGGGAACCCTTGGTGTAGACGACGGGCAGGGCATCCTCGTTATAAAAGCGGATCAGGTAGTCGACGACGCGCGGCGTGACACCCGACAGGCCGACGGCAAGGCCGTTGACTTTGAGCAGCAGCATCAGGCGCACGATCTCGGCCGGCACCTCGTCGCCGACGCCGACGGCGTGGCTGAGGATCAGGTTTTCCTGGAGCTGCTCGATGTCGGCCGCCGGCACGCGCTGGTGGGCCAGGATGCCGAAGCCGGTGTTGATGCCGTAGTGCGGCGTCGGGTCGTGGCGGAGCCGGTCCACGGCCCGGCGCGAGGCGCGGATACGGGCGCGGGCGGCGGCGGTGAGGGTCAGGCGCTGGTCGCCGGCGAGGGCGAGGCGGAGGCGGGCCAGGGTCAGGTTGCGGCCAGAAAGGGGCAGGGTTCCGGGCATGGGGAGGCGGTGGCGCAAGCAAAGCAGGCAAGGCTGATTTGAAAACTGTATTCCGGTCGATTAGGCCGGATGGGGTAGGGTGCGGGGAAGCTGGAACCTGCGCTCCGCGCCGGTCAGGTTCGCGACGCAGCGCGGGCTCCACCCACAAAAAAGCCCGCCGGGAGCGGCGGGCTGGAATACCTAAGGGGCAGGCGCGTCAGACGGCCTTTGGCAGCTCGACACCGTCAAATTCGACGGCGTGCGGGTGGTTGCGCTTGTCCTTGTGCAGGCCGTGGCGCTTGCGCAGGCCCTGGTCGAGTTTGTCCACGAGCAGGTCGATGGCCTTGTAGCAGTCGTCGGCCGAGACCGTGGCGTTGATGTCCGGGCCGTGGATCACGATGTGCCCCTTGGCGATGAACTGGTGGGCATGGTCGTGCTTGCGGTCGCATTCAAGTTCCACCTTCACCCGAACGATGTGCCCCTCATGCCGGAACAGTCGCTCCATTTTCTCATGCACGTGGGCCTTGAGGCCGGCGGTGAGGTCAAGATGGATGCCCGAGACGATGATTTCGTGGGGATTGTTGGCTTTGTTCATGGTTCTCCTTATGGGTTAACGACACAAAATGCTCCGCGAATGACCTGCCCTCTCTTGCTTCCTTTAGTCACTGCCTCCGTCCGGGGGACCGGGGCCAGCCTGACTGGGGAAAACCGCTTCATTCGACAGCCACAATCTCTACCCGGGACCGCCCGGTTTGCAATGCTTCTCGCCACGAAAAAGGGATAATAAGTTTTGAACGAAACAAGCATGAGTCATGCAGCTAACGATCTGCCCCCCGCGACGCCGCCGCTGGTGGACCCCGCCGAGCTGCCCCAGTGGGTGCTGGTGGATGACGAGCGCCTGCTGGTGATCGACAAACCCGGCTGGCTGGTGGTGCACCCCTCGAAGAACGGCCCGTGGTCGAGCCTGGCCGGGGCGGTGCGGGAGGCGTTCAAGCCCGACGCAATCCGCTTCATCTTCCGGCTGGACCGGGAGACCAGCGGGGTGATCGTGCTGGCCAAGACCGAGGCCATGGGCGGGCGGCTGGGGAAAGCCGTCCTGCAGCGGAAGATCGGCAAACTTTACGTCGCCCTGCTGGAGGGCGAACTCACCGGCTCCGTCACGGTCAACCAGTGCCTGGGACCCGACCCCACCGCGAATGTCACCGTGAAGTCGCGGGTGGTCCCCGCCGGCACGCCCGGGGCGCAGGAGGCACAGACGGTGTTTCATCCGCTGGCGGCGCGGGGCGGGTTCACCCTGGTCGGGGTGGAACTGCTGACCGGCCGCAAGCACCAGATCAGGGCGCATGCGGAATGGCTGCAGCACCGGGTGGTGGGCGACAAGCTTTACGGGCCGGATCCGGGACTCTACCTGGAATTCGCGATGAAGGGCTGGACGGAACGACATTCCGCCCTGCTGGCCACCACGCGCCAGGCGCTGCATTGCGCGGCGATCGACCTGCGACCGACCGGATTGGATTATTTGCTGCAGGCGCCCTGGCCGAGGGACCTGGCGCGGTTCGCGGAACGGCGCATGCAATTGCCCCCGGCGGAGGCGCAGGGATTGATCGATGCGTTCGTGCGGGAGAAGCTGCCGCCCCAGGGGTAGGGCGCTTGCTGAGGGCAACAGCCCCTACCGAAGAAACTGGCCAACCGCCGCCCGCAGCACCGCGACCTGCGTCGTGATGCGCTGTTCCAGCGGCTGCGCTGACGCGGTCTCCAGGGTGTAGTTGAGCGTGCTGTGCAGGTAGGCGAGATAGAGCGCCTCGGGCCAGGTGTCGCGCAGGAGCGGGTCGCTGACCGGCCGGATGATGCCCGGCTCCGCACTCTCGCGGCCGTCGATGACCGCGGCCGTCTCGATGGGGCCGTGGGCCCGGGCGGCCTCGATCATGGTCGGAGCGAGGGTTGGGTGCCGGCCGAGGTTCAGCTCGTAGAGATAAAAGCCCTTGGCCTCCCAATCCTCGTGCGCACAGAGGACGAGGTCGAAGCGCGGCTGGTGCTGCAGCCAGGCGACATGCGCGACGGTCTCGGCGGCCTGCCGTGACTTGTAGTCGCGGTTGAGGTCGACGCCGGCGAAGTTCTCGCGGGTGCCTTTCAGGAAGCCGGTGGGGTTGAGCAGCGGACAGAGGAACCAGGTGCAGCGCTGGTCGAAGAAACCCTCCTCCAGTAGACGCAACAGCGCCCACGGCGGCGCGGGCTCGTCGCCGTGCATGCCGGTCGAGACATAGACCCGCGGCCGGCGGCCCGGCGTGCGTTTGGTATACGCGAGCAGCGGATGGCCGTTGATCTCGCCATACTGCCGCGCGGCGAATCCGGCCTGCCGGGCCGCCGCGGCGAAACGCGGGCTGAATGCGGCCGGGTCGAGCGGCAGGGCGGGAGAGGCTTTGACAGGGTCCACGCCTTTCTTCTAGCTGCCCTTTCCCTCATGTCCAACGTTCGTGTCCGTTTCGCGCCCAGTCCCACGGGCTTCTTCCACATCGGCAGCGCCCGCACGGCGCTGTTCAACTGGCTCTACGCCCGGCACACGGGGGGCACGTTCATCCTGCGGATCGAGGACACGGACCAGGCGCGGAACAGCGAGCAGTTCCTGAAGCTCATCTACGACAGCCTGACCTGGCTGGGGATGGACTGGGATGAGGGTCCGAACCCGAATGGCGTCGGCGAGCGCGGCAGCCACGGCCCCTACCGCCAGAGCCAGCGCGGTGCGATCTACGAGCAATACAAGCAGCAGCTCCTCGCCAGCGGCCGCGCCTACGAGAAGGACGGCGCCGTCTGGTTCAAGCTGCTCGGCGAGCGCTACAAGGTCTTCGACGACCATCGCAAGAAGGAGGTCGAGAAGGTGAAATGCGACCCGGTCGTGATCGACGACCAGATCCGCGGCCGCGTCGAGCGGCAGGAGGACGAGGACTTCGTGATCTTCCGCTCCGACGGCAACCCGGTCTTCCATTTCGTGAATGTCGTCGACGACATCGAGATGAAGGTCTCGCACATCATCCGCGGCGAGGACCACCTGTCCAACACGAGCAAGCACGTGCGGCTCTACGAGGGCTTCGGCGTCACGGCGCCGAAATTCGCGCACATTCCCCTCATCCTGAAGTCGCCCGAGATGGGGCAGGGCAAGATGTCGAAGCGCGACAAGGGCGCGCTCATCGAGGAATACCAGCAGCGGTTCTTTCTGCCGGAGGCGCTGGTCAATTACCTGTCCCTGCTCGGCTGGAATCCCGGCGACGACCGCGAGAAGATGCCGATCGCGGACATCATCAAGTTGTTCGACCTGCCCGGCGTGAACCAGAGCAACGCCAAGTTCGACGGGAAGAAGCTGGCGAACATGAACATGACCTACCTGCTCGAGCAGCCGGCCGACCGGTTCCTCGAGCTGGCCGGGACCTATTTCCGCTGGAAGAACGACGCCAACGTGGCGGCGGCGCCCGTGGAGTATTTCAAGACCGTCATGCTGCTCGCCCAGCCGAAGATCAAGTCGGTCGACGAACTCGGCGCCTACACGGCGTATTTCTTCACGGACGATTTCCCGATCGACGCCAAGGTAAAGGAGAAGGTCATGGCCAAGGGCGACCCGAAGTCCCGGCTCGCGGAGCTCATTGCCGCGATCCCGGCGATGGATTTCTCGAGCGACACGGCGATCGAGGCCGGCATCAAGTCACTGGCCGAGGGCAAGGGGCTTGGCTTCGGCGACTACCAGGCGGTGGCGCGGCTGGCCGTGTCCGGCACCAACGCCGGCCCGAGCATCACGAGCATCTTCCGCGTGCTGGGGAAGGAGCGGGTGAGTGCGCGGTTGATGAAAATTCAGTCAGGGAATTGAGCGGATCGGGTTGATCCGCCTTGCCCGCCGGTGGGTGGGGCGAGCACTCTGGCGCATGGTTTTACGGCCTTGTTCCCACTACTCCGGCGCATGGCTTCTCGTTTTCGCGGTTTTCTGCAGCTGCGCACTCGGCGGCCGGGCGACGCCCAGCGGGCGGCCTGAGATCGCCGGCCCGATCCTGAACCTCGACAGCACGCAGTTCTTTTTCGAGCACTCCGCGGAACAGATGAGCGGGGAGACGGTGGATGCCTACGTCGATCTCCTGGCGGATGCCGGGATCCGGACTTTCATCACCTGTGTCAACGCCCAGAAGGCAAACTACGACAGCAAGGTCTGGGAGCCGGATTGGAGCGGTTATGATCCGCGGGCTGGAGACGACCAGCCGGTGCTGCGGCACATCCCGCCGGGGGCCATTCCGGCCACCCGGCGGCGGCTTGAGTCGGCGAAGCGGCTGGCCGATCTGGGTGTCAACCTGCACGAACGGTTCCTGCGGCGCTGCCGGCAGCGGGGGATGGGTGCCTGGGTCAGCGTGCGGATGAACGATGTGCACGACTGCCTGCTGGAGGACAGCTCGCTGCTGAGCGCCTTCTACAAGGACCAACGCGCCGCCGGCCGGTTGCGCGCCCCCCATCACTATGGGGCCTGGTGGGCGGACCGCGGCCTGGATTGGGAGCGGCCCGAGGTGCAGGAACACTATTTCAAGCTCGTGCTGGAACAGCTGGAAACGCTCGACCTCGACGGTTTGGAGCTCGATTGGATGCGCTTCGTGTATCACTTCCGGCCGGGCCGCGAATTGGTCGGCGGACAGGTCATCACCGATTGGCTGCGCCGCGTGCGCGCCGCATGCGACCGCGCCGCCGTGAGACTGGGACACCCCGTGATGCTCGGAGTGCGCGTGCCCACGCGACCCGAGACCGCACGCCGCAGCGGCCTCGACGCCGTGGCCTGGGCCCGCGAGGGATTGGTGGACCTCGTGGTCCCGACGCCCTTCTGGACGACGACAGACTTCGACGTGCCGGTGGTGGAGTGGAAACGCCTGCTGGAGGGGACGGGGGCGCGCCTCGCGCCGGGGATAGAGATCCGCTACCAGCCCGTGCCCAACGGGCCGGCCTTCATGATGGGCCCGGAACTCACCGCCGGAGCCGCCTTGCCTCTGCTCCATGGCGGCGCCGATCTGGCTTATCTCTTCAATTATGACCCGCTGCCGCTCATGCGCATGACGGCCCCCGAAGGCGGCCCGCTGTGGACCTTGGAGTCATTCGGCCGGATGGGGCGGGCCCTGCAAGCCGCGGCGAGTCTCGGTGCGCAGCCACGGCTGCATGCCGTGACCTATCATGATGTCCGTGCACCTGGCGAACCCGCCGACAACGCGTTGCCCGCGACTGATTCCGGCGAGGATTTCCCCTGGCCCCCCGGGTGCGCGGTGCGCGTCGTTACCGGACCCAAGCCCGCAGGCCGGGCCGTCGAACTGCGGTTGGAGTTCGCCGCGTCCACGGTCGCGCCGGAAAAGCTGAGGATCTTCGTCAACAGCACGGAATGCCAGCCGGCGGCCGGCGCCTCGGGCCTGAACCGCCGCTACATCGTGCCCGGGCCGGTCCTGCAGGAAGAGGCCCAGGTGGTCGAGATCCTCACGCCGCCGGGCGTGCCGCCGTTCAAGCTGGTGCGCCTGGAGCTGTTCGTGGCGGGCGCGACGCCCTGACCGGGTGGCCGGCCCTCACTTCGCCCAGGTATCCTTGAGCGTGATCGTCCGGTTGAAGACCGGCTTCGCCGCGGACGAGTCCTTGGCGTCGAGGGAGAAATAGCCCAAGCGCTCGAACTGGTAGCGGTCTTCCAGCTTCGCCGTGGCCAGGGAGGCCTCGAGCTTGGCGGTGACGACCTCGAGGGACTTCGGGTTCACGACCTTCAGGAAGTTTTCCTCGGCGGCGGGCTCAGGGACGGTGAAGAGGCGGTCGTAGAGCCGCACCTCGGCGTCGACGCAGGTGCTGGCGCTGACCCAGTGGATGGTGCCCTTGACCTTCTTGTCGGCGTTGGGCTGGCCGGAGCGGGTGTCGAGCTGGGCCGTGCAGCGGATCTCGGTGATGGCGCCGTTGGCGTCCTTCACGAGCTCGTCGCACTTGATGATGCACGCGTATTTGAGGCGCACCTCGCCGCCCGGCTTGAGGCGGAAATACTTCGGCGGCGGCACCTCGGCGAAGTCGTCGGTCTCGATGAACACCTCGCGGGTCAGCGCGATCGGGCGCGTCGTCGGGTTCTCGTCCTGCGGGTTGTTGGTCGCCGTGCACTCGACGGTCTCGCCGGCGGCGAGGTTGGTCAGGACGAGCTTGAGCGGCTTGAGGACGGCCAGCCGGCGGGCGGCGGTGGTGTTGAGCTCGCCGCGCACGGCGTTCTCGAAGACGGCGGCCTCAGTGAGGGAGTCGAACTTGGTGACACCCACGCCGGTCACAAAGGCGCGGAGCGCGCTCGCCGGGATGCCGCGGCGGCGGAGGCCGGAGAGGGTCGGCATGCGCGGATCGTCCCAGCCGGTGACGACCTTCTCGGTGACGAGGGTCAGCAGCTTGCGCTTGGAGACGAGGGTGTAGGCGAGGTTGAGCTTCGCGAACTCGTATTGGTGCGGCAGGGCGCGCGGCAGGCCGAGGCTTTCCAGGATCCAGTCGTAGAGCGGGCGGTGGTCGACGAACTCGAGCGTGCAGATGGAGTGCGTGATGCCCTCGAGGTAGTCGCTCAGGCAGTGGGCGTAGTCGTAGAGCGGGTAGATGCACCACTTGTCGCCCGCGTGGTGGTGCGCGACGTGGCGGATGCGGTAGAGCAGGGGGTCGCGCAGCCACATGTTGGGCGAGGCCATGTCGATCTTGCTGCGCAGCGAGCGGGCGCCGTCCGGGAACTCGCCGGCCTTCATCCGGGTGAAGAGATCGAGATTCTCGGCGACCGAGCGGTTGCGGAAGGGGCTGTCCTTGCCGGGCGTGTCGGGCGAACCGCGGTATTTCTCGGTGTCCTCGGGGCTCAGGTCGCAGACGTAGGCCTTGCCGCGCTTGATGAGCTCGACGGCGTAGTCATAGAGCTGGTCGAAGTAGTCGCTCGCGAAAAAGGCTTCGCTCCCGGCGCCGGGTTTGACGGGGGCCAGGTAGTAGTCGGGCTGGCCGTTGCTGGTGACCCGGGCCGGGTGGGCGCCCTTGGGCTTGAAGCCGAGGCACTGGTCGGCCCAGCCGGCGATGAGCCACTGGACGTCGGTGGTGATGGACTCGACGTATTCGACGTCCTCCTTGACCGGGTTGGTGTCGTCGAAGCGCAGGTTGCACTGACCGTGGTGCTCGCGGGCGATGCCGAAGTTGAGGCAGATGGACTTCGCGTGGCCGATGTGCAGGTAGCCGTTGGGCTCGGGCGGAAAGCGGGTGACGATCTTGTCGTAGCGTTTTTCCGCGACGTGGCCGGCGACGATGTCGCGGATGAAGTCACTGGGGGCGGGCGCGGGTGCGGTAGGCTCGGCGGACATGAAGCGGGCAAATTGCGGAATCGCTGCGGCTGATGCAACGCCGCAATTTTACGCACGCCCCGGGCCGAAAATAAGCCTTTGCCTTCATGGTCCGCGGCCTGACTATTCCGTCCCCATGAGCGACTTCCACGCATGAGCGCCCACCAGGTCACCTCCACGACCGGCGATCGGTTGAAACGGCTGGCGCCCTTTGGCATCGGGCACACCAAGCCCAAGCATTTCCGTGACATGGCCGGGGTCGTCTGGGCCAACCGCGACAACCTCGGCTACGCCTGGAAGGTCATCAGCCGCGGCGTGTGCGACGGCTGCGCGCTCGGGGTGGCCGGCCTGCACGACTGGACCATCGACGGCGTGCACCTGTGCATGACGCGCCTGAATCTGCTCCGCCTGAACACCATGCCCGCGATGGACCACGCGCTCCTCGGTGACGCGGCCGCCATGGCGAAGCTCGACAACCGCCAGCTGCGCGACCTCGGCCGGCTGGCCTACCCGATGTTGCGGCGGAAGGGGGAGAAGGGTTTTTCGCGCATCAGCTGGAATGAGGCGCTCGATCTGGCCGGCGACAAGCTGCGCGCGGCCGACCCGCAGCGCGTGGCGTTTTTCCTCACGGCGCGCGGCATCACCAACGAGGTCTATTATGCCGGCCAGAAGGCCGCGCGGTTTCTCGGGACCAGCCACATCGACAACGCCGCGCGCATCTGCCACTCGCCCTCGACCGTCGCGATGAAGCAGACGCTCGGGCTCAGCGCCTCGACCTGCAGCTACAGCGACTGGATGGGCACGGACCTCGTCGTGTTCTTCGGCTCCAACCCGGCGAACGACCAGCCGGTCAGCACGAAATACCTGCACCTCGCCAAGAAAAAGGGCACGAAGATCGCGCTCGTGAATCCCTACCTCGAGCCGGGCATGAAGCGCTACTGGGTGCCGTCCGAGACGGACAGCGCGCTCTTCGGCACTAACCTCGCCGACCACTGGTTCCCGGTCGCGCAGGGAGGCGACATCGCGTTGCTCTACGGCGTGCTCAAGCGGCTGCTCGAAACAGGCAACGTCAACCGGGACTTCGTGGAAAAGCACACCACGGGTTTCGCGGCGGTGGAGGAACGCGCCTGCCAGCTGACCTGGGAGGAACTCGAGGCGGGCAGCGGTCTGCCGCGCAGCAGCATCGAGGAGTTCGCCGACCTGATCGGCCGCGCCCGCTCGGCCGTGTTTGTCTGGAGCATGGGCATCACCCAGCACTCCTTCGGCGGCGACGCCGTGCAGATGATCCTGAATGTCGCGCTGGCGCGCGGGTTCCTCGGTCGCGACCATTGCGGCGTCATGCCGATCCGTGGCCACTCCTCGGTGCAGGGCGGCGCGGAGATGGGCGCCTACGCCACGGCCTTCCCGGGCGGCCTGCCGGTGACGACGGCCAACGCGCTGGCGCTGACCGCGCAATATGGTTTCCCGGTGCCCGACAAGCCCGGCCTGACGACGACCGAGATGGTTGAGGCGGCGGCCCGCGGCGAGCTCGACGTGTTTTACCTGCTCGGCGGGAATTTCCTGCGCACGCTGCCGGAGCCGGAATATGTCCGCGCGGCGCTGGCCCGGGTGCCGCTGCGCATCCACCAGGACATCATCGTGACCGACCAGATGTTCATCGAGCCCGGCGAGGCCGTGCTGCTGCTGCCCGGCAAGACCCGCTACGAGCAGGACGACGGCGGCACGGAGACCAGCACCGAGCGGCGCGTGATGTTCACGCCGGAGATCCCGCGGCAGGTCGGCGAGGCCCGGGCGGAGTGGAAGATATTGTTCGATGTCGCCGCCGCCGCTTTTCCCGAGCGCGCGGCGCCGCTGCGCGGCGTGACCGGCCAGGCCCTGCGCGAGGAGATCGCGCGCGTCGTGCCGTTCTACGACGGGGTGCAGCACCTGAAGAAGACGGGCGACGCCTTCCAGTATGGCGGCCGGCATCTTTGTCGCGACGGTTTCTGCGCCACGTCCGACGGCCGGGCCCACCTCCGCGCGGTGGAGCTGCCCGCGCCGCCGCCCCGGGACGGCACGTTCCACGTCAGCACGCGGCGCGGCAAGCAGTTCAACACGCTCATCTACGCCGAGGTCGACCCGCTCAACGGCGCGCCCCGCGACGCCGTGCTGATGAGCGACGAGGACGCGGCGCGCTTGCACCTCAAGCAGGGTGACCGCATCGCGCTGGTCAACGACCTCGGCCGCTACGAGGGCACGGTGTTCCTTGCCCCGCTGGCGCCGGGCAACCTGCAGGTCCACTGGCCGGAGGGGAACGTCATCGTGCACCGCGGCCGGGTCGATCCCCTCAGCGGCGTGCCGGACTATAACGCCCGCGTGCGGGTGGAACCTCTCCCGGCCGCATGAAACCGCCGGCCCTGACCCGAGACTGGCGCGTCCGCCGGCTGCGCGGCCGCGGCGCCGGCGCGGTCGAGACCGATGTGCTCGCGGTCGAGGAACCGCTCGAACTCCGCGTGCGCGGCCGCGCGGTCGCCGTGGTCATGCGCACGCCCGGCCACGACGCCGACCTGGCGGCCGGGTTCCTGCTGACGGAAGGCGTGGTCCGCTCGGCGGACGACATCTACGACATCATGCAGTGCCGGACGACGAAGCGGGCCGAGCAGGGCAATGTGGTGGAGGTCGTGCTGCCCAAGGCCGTGCGGGTGGATTTCGACTCGCTCACCCGCCACGTTTTCAGCGCGACGAGCTGCGGCCTCTGCGGCAAGGCGACGATCGAGGCGGTCCAGCAGCATTTCCCGCCGATAAAACGGCCGCTGCGCGTAACGGCCAGGGTGCTGCAGTCGCTGCCGGCGCAGCTCGCCGCGGCGCAGCCGGCCTTCAAGTCCACCGGCGGCCTGCATGCGACGGCACTCTTTGACGAACGCGGCACGATGCTCGCGACCCGCGAGGACGTGGGCCGGCACAACGCGATGGACAAGGTGCTCGGTCACGCGCTGCGCGCCGGGTGGCTGCCGCTGGAGCGTCACATCCTGCTCGTGAGCGGGCGGGTATCGTTTGAAATCATGCAGAAGGCGCTGGCGGCACGCGTGGCGGTCGTCGCGGGCATCTCGGCACCGACGAGCCTCGCGGCGGAGTTTGCCCGGGCGAACAACCAGACCCTGGTCGGATTCCTGCGCGAGGACCGGCTGAACGTCTACGCCGGCCGCCTGGCCCCGGCCCGATGAAGATCGCGGCGCTCTATATTTCGCCCGGACATAATTATTTCGGCCGCCACGGGCAGGCGCCGGGCGAGCATCCCTTGCAGGAAGTGCCGGCGGTCGAGTGCCTGGCCGGGCGCGGCCTGGTGGGCGACCGGTTTCTGGACTACAAGGAGGACTACGCCGGGCAGATCACGTTTTTCGCCGGCGAAGTTTACGACGAGATCCGGCAGGCCTTGCAGCAACCCGACCGGCCGGCCGCCGTGTTCCGGCGCAACGTGCTCACGCGGGGCGCCGACCTCAATGCACTCATTGGCCAGGAATTCGAAGTGCAGGGCGTGAGGTTTGTGGGCACGCGCGAGTGTTCGCCGTGTTACTGGATGGACCAGGCCTTCGCGCCCGGCGCCGAGGCCTGGTTGAAGGGTCGCGGCGGCCTGCGCGCGCGCATCCTTAGCTCTGGCTGGCTCAAGGTGGATGTGCCGCCATGTTGAGCGGACTCATCCTGGCCGGCGGACGGTCGTCGCGGATGGGCCGCGACAAGGCCGCCCTGGTATTGCCCGACGGCCGAACTTTGCTGCAGCGGCAGGCGGATGTCCTGCGCGCCGCCGGTGTGACCAGCCTGCTCGTGTCAGTCCGGCCCGGCAGCGAAACGGATCTGCCCGGAGCCACCAGCGTGCCCGATGGCACGCCCGACGCCGGGCCGCTCGCGGGCATCGCGGCCGGACTGCTCGCGGCGCCGCCGGGACTGGTGCTCGTGCTGGCGGTGGACATGGCGGAGATGCCCGCCGCGCATTTGCGGCACCTGGTGACGCTGGCGACGCCGGACCGCGGGGTTGTGCCGGTGCTGGCCGGCCGCTGCGAACCGCTGGCGGCGGTCTATCCGACGGCGCTCGCCGGCTCGGCGGCGGCGGCGGTGGCTGCCGGACAGCTGGCGGTGCACCGGTGGGTGAGCAGCGAGACGGAGCGTCTCCGCTTGTGGGGGGCCCCGGCCGGGTGGGCCGGGGCGCTGCACAGCTGGAACACGGCGACCGACCTGCCGCCGGCGACGGGTTGAATCATTTCGCCGGCAGGCTGGCGAGCAGCTGCTCGAAGCTGGCCTTGGCGTTGGCGTCGGCGGGAAAGCGGAGGCCGAGCCTGGCGATGTTGACGGCGATGGCCGGCGCGCCGGCCTGGTGATAAAGCTGCGCGGCGCTGAGGAGCAGACCGCTGTTGCGCGGGAAGGCGCGGATGCCCTCGTCGAGCACGGCGAGGTTTTCCTGAGTCGGAGCCGCGGCGCTCTGCGCCCAAGCCCGGGCGATCAACTCATAGGTTTCGGGGAGAGCGGGCGTTTGCTTGCGGGCTTCGAACAGCGGGGTGAGCACGGCGCCCAGCTGGGCGGCGCCGAGCCGGCCGTTGGTGGAGGGCTTGGCGGCGGCCTCGGCCAGGCGGAGGCGGGCCAGCTCGACGAAGGCGGAGGGGCGCCGGACGCCGGCCTGCACGGCGGGCTCCAGCAGTTCGCGGGCGCGGTCGGTGTGGTGGAGCGCGCTCTCAGACGCGCCCATGCCGGCGAGCAAGGCGGTTTCGCGGGCGCCGCGGAGATAGGCGGAGCGGTAGGCGGCGAGCGCGGTGTCGTGGTGGCCGCCGAGGCGCAGCGCATCGCCCTTGATGAGCGCGACCTCGGCCGGTGTGGCCTCGCGGAGCTCGATGGACTGGGGGGTGAGCTGGTCGCCCTTTTGCAGCGGGTAGCGCTGGTATTTGTGCCTTGTGTGCAGCAGGTAGCCGCGGAGCTCCTTGGTCATGCCCGCATAGTCGGTCTTGAAGCACTCCTTGAACAGCGCCTCGCTGAGCGGCTCGCGCGCCAGCCGGGAGACGAAGGTGCTCAGGGCCTGCTGGTGGCGCAGGTCCTCGCCGAAGAGGCAGAAATGCACGAAGAGGTAGGCCTGCTTGGCCCAGAAATTGTTGCCGAGGGGGCTCTGGGTCGCGGGATCGTCGGCCGTGAGGGCGAAGAACCGGTCGAGCGGGATGAGCTTCCGGTGCTGGAGCACCACGTTGAACGGCTGCTCGCCGACGACGGCGTCGGAGCTGGCCATCGGGTCGGCGGGGTCGGCATCGGCCGACAGGCCGCCCGACGCGGCGCCCCGGAGCGAGTTGATCTTGCCGTAGATCAGGGCGGTATCGAGCAGCTCGATGTCCATGACGATCTGGGCCAGACCCTCCTCGAGCCAGACGGGGGCACGAACCTGGCTCTGGCTGAGCAGGTAGCGGACGTATTCGCGATAGAGCTGCTTGTAGTGGTCGACCTCGTAGTCGGCGCCGGTGGCGCCTTCCACCGCGAGATTGTTGGGATCGATGGCGGTGCGGTCGGTCTCGACGTCGACCACGATGGCGACCTGCTCGCGGTTGCGCAGGAAGAGACTGGGCACGATGCGGTCGTCCGTGATCGTGCCGGCCGGAGGGAAGGCGTCGAACTTACCGCCCTTGCCGCAGAGAATGAGCGTGGAGGCTGCGAGCGGCTTGGCCGGCGCCGGCCAGACCAGGGCCATGGCCCGGGTGAACATGCCGAAGTCGGCGAGCAGGCCGCGGGTGGCGCGGTCGGAGGCGTTGGACAGGACCTCGAAGTTGCCGACGCGGGCGTAGCGCCACGACTCGGGCGGCGGCAGGTCGGGGCTCTCGTTGACCTGGAAGGTCGGCAGCTTCACCGTCTCGCCGTCGGGCGGCGGCTGGTTCTGCGCGAGGGCCGGGGCGAGGCCGGCGGCCAGAAAAAGAAACACGGTGGCGGCGAAGCCACGCGGGCGGGTCGGGGTTTTCATGGGCGGGAAGCTGGAGGAATGACGCCCGCGCCCAGGAAGAGTTTCCCGCCGCGGGCAATCAGCCGGCCTTGCCGAAGGGTGCCGTGGTGCGGCCCTTGACGGAGGGGGAGACGCCGTCGGAGCCCATCTCCTTGATCAGGCTGGTGAAGTAGGGGATCAGCTGCTTCTTGCGGCTGACGACGCCCGGCAGGTCGAAGATCTCGTCCTGCTCGACGTGGGCGTAGGAGATGCGCCGGATCAGTTCGGCCTCACCCTTGACCAGCATAAGCGAATTCTGGGTGTTGATGTCGGTGACCAGCAGGGCGGCGAAGGAGAGTTTCTCGGCCGCGCGAACGTCGGCGAGGGCCGCGGCCAGGGCCTTGGCGTGCTGCCAGAAGTTGTCGAAGCCGAGTTCCTCCACCTGGGAGACGGCGAAGCGGACGCCGTCCTCGTCGTAGATCTTGAAGTCGGAGCGCACCACCTTGTCGGGCGGGCTGGCGAGGATGACCGAGCCGGAGCTGAAGATCAGCTGCGCGAGGTCCTGGGCCTTGAGGCCGGCGAGGGATTGGAGCCAGTTCAGGACGTCGGCGTCCTTGGCGGTGGAGGTGGGGCTCTGGAGGAGGAGCGTATCGGAGATGAGCCCGGCCATCATGATGCCCGCGAGGTTCGGCGTGGGGGTGAGGTTGTAACGGCGGAAGTGGTCTGCGATGATGGTGCAGGTGGAGCCGACCGGCTCGTTGATGAAGAGGATGGGCTGGGGCGTGGCCATCGGGCCGAGGCGGTGGTGGTCGATGATCTCGGTGATGGTGACCTCGTCGGCGCCGGGGACGGCCTGGGTGAGCTCGTTGTGGTCGACCAGCACGAGGCGCGTGGGCACGGGCTTGAGCAGGTCGGACTTGGTGATGATGCCGAGGAGCGTGCCGTCGTCGCCGGTGACCATCATGGCGCCGGGCCCGCCGGGGCCGAATTTCTTGCGGACCTCGGTGATGCGACTGTCGGGGTTGAGCGCCAGGAAGTGCTGGTCGGCCAGCGGCTCGATCGTGGCGGCGGTGCGGACGAACCAGGCGGTGGTCGCGGTGTCGTGCGGGCTGATGAAGATGCTGGCCTTGCGCGCCTGGGCGAGGGCGACGATGGCGGGATCGACCGGGAGGTTGCCGCTGATGATGATGGCGCGGATGCCCAACTCGATGGCGCGCTGCTGGACGTCGCGGCGGTCGCCAACGATGATGATGGAGCGGCCGGCGGGAATTTGGTCTTTTTCCGAGATCTTCCAGAACGTGCCGACGTCCATGGCGCCGATGCGCACGAAGAGCTCCTCGAGGCGGTCGCCGTCGACCAGGTGGAGGACGGAGGCGCGGAGCGACTGCACGATGCGGGCGAGGCTGGTGCGGACCTTGCCGAGGGCGCGGGGCTCGTCGAGGCGGGGGATGAAAAAATGGCCGAGCTGCGCGAGCGTGATGGTGCCGGTGGCGCGGTTGTCGGAGGAAACGACGGGCAGGACGCTCAGCTTGTGCTGGTCGATCAGGCGCAGGGCCTCGGCGCAGGTCGTGCCCAGGCTGACGGCGATGGGGTTGACCGTCATGAGGTCGTGGACGCGCGGGGAGACATCGCTCAGGTAAAGCGGCAGGGGCGTGCGGAAGCGCTCAAGGATGGCGTCGATGCGGGCGTTGGAGTTGCCGCAGCGGGCCGCGACGTAGCCGGATTCGCCGCGCGCCTCCTTGAAGGCGGCGTAGGCGATGGCCGAGCAGATGGAGTCCGCGTCGGGGTTCTTGTGGCCGATGACAAAAGTGGGGGTGGCGGTAGCCATGGTGAAGGCGCGGAAGACTACGGGGTGGCGCGCGCCGAGGTGAAGACATAAAAGAGCCCGGCCAGTGGAAGCCGGGCGAATTTATCCCAAACGGGCAGAAGGATTAGGGTGCCTTCTCGGCCGGTGTGCCCGCGAGGCTGCCGACGCCTGCCGGCGGCGTGGCGTAGACGCGCGGGTTGGCGGCGGGATTGGTGTTGAAGGGCAGCGCCTGGAGGATGGAGCTGCCCTTGCGGCCGTTGTTGAGCGTGAGCTGGGTGGCGGCCTCGGTCAGGTTCGGATAAAACTGGACGCTGCCGCCGAGGAACGCGATGTGGCCGCCGGTGTCCCGGTAGGTGCCGCGGTCGGCGCTCCAGGTGCCGGTGGCGAGCAGGCCGCGGGTGAAGGCAACGGGAGCCGAGGGCGGGTCGCTCATCCGCAGGCCGCCGACGAACTCGAAGCTCAGCGTGCGGTTGGTGACGAAGTCCGGGTCGAGGACGGCGCGGTTGGTCGGGCTGACGATGGCGGCGGGGTAGGCGCCGTTGAAGGCCGGGTCGTTCCGGGCGAAATAGAAGGTCGGGTCGGTCAGGATGCCGCGCTGCGCGAGGATGCCGGCCCAGAGGAACGGGCCCGGACCGCCGGTGACCGGCGCGGGATTCTGGGCGAGGATGGCGGCGGGGTCGGGGAGGCGGTCGTTGTTGTCGGCGGCATAGATCGTGGCGGCCTTGACGATCTCGCGAAGGTTGTTGGCGTCGACGGTGCGCTGGGCGGTCTCACGGACCTTGCCGACGGTGGGAAAAATCAGGGCGGCTAAAATGCCGATGATGGCGATGACGGTCAGCAGCTCGATGAGCGTGAAGCCGGCCGGGCCGGCGGGAGGGCGCGTTTTCATGGTGGTGCAAAACTGCGGCCCGCACCGGCACAGTGCATACCTCGAAGGGATGAACACAAGACCATTTTCGTGACGGGGCTGGACAACCGCCGGGCCTGTGCTGGAATGCCTGCATCATGGTCATTTATCTTGATGGCAAGTATGTCGATTCCGCCGAGGCCAAGGTCTCGGTCTTTGATCACGGCCTGCTTTACGGCGACGGCGTGTTCGAGGGTATCCGGATCTATGGCGGCAATGTCTACCGCCTCGACGACCACCTGGAGCGCCTCGAGCTCTCCGCCAAGGCCATCATGCTCACCGTGCCGCTCGACCGCGCCGCGATGGCCGAGGCGGTCTGCGAGACCTGCCGCCGGAACAATCTCAAGGACGGCTACATCCGCCTCGTCATCACGCGCGGCGTGGGCGACCTCGGCCTGGCCCCGTGGCTGTGCGAGAAGCCCTCGCTGTTCATTATCGCGAGCAAGATCTCCCTCTACCCGCAGGAGCATTATGACAACGGCCTGAGCATCGTCACGGTGCCGACGCGCCGCATCGCGCCCGACGCGCTGCCCTCGACCGTCAAGTCGCTGAACTACCTCAACAACATCCTCGCCAAGATCGAGGCCCGCCAGGCCGGCGCGCTCGAGGCCATCATGCTCAACCAGCAGGGCTATGTCGCGGAGTGCACCGCCGACAACATCTTCACCGTCTACAAGGGCGAGATCATCACCCCGGCCGCCTCACAGGGCGCCCTCAAGGGCATCACCCGCGCCACCATCTTCGACATCGCCAAGGAACTCGGCATCCCGATGAAGGAGGCCGACCTGACGCGTTATGACGTGTGGTGCGCCGACGAGTGTTTCCTCACCGGCACCGGCGCCGAGGTCATCCCCGTCGTCAAGCTCGACGGGCGCGTCATCGGCAACGGCAAGCCCGGCCCGATCACCGGCCGCGTGCTCACCAGCTTCCGCAAGCGGGTGCTGGTCGAGGGCACCCGGACCTGAGGGGCTTCTTGGAGGCGGGGCTGATGGTCCCGCCTCCCTGGGATTGATCCGCCTCCGCGCTTGCTTTGCGCAGACGGGCTTGGCACACGTTTTGCAGGGAAGAAAGGGCCTGCGCCCGACGCATTTGCGTTTCCGGGCCGGGGCGTTATCCTCCCCCTTAATCACTCATGGCCAACCCTCTCAAGTGCGACCTCTGTGCGAAGCCCGCCACCGTCCACCTCACCCAGATCGTCAACAGCAAGATTCACAAGGTCGATCTGTGCGAGGCTTGTGCGCAGGCGAAGGGCGTGACCGACCCCAGCGGGTTCTCGCTGGCTGACCTGCTCCTGAAGGCCTCGCTCAATCCCGAACCCGCCGGCGCCACCAAGTGCGAGTCCTGCGGCTTCACCCAGCAGGACTTCAAGAAGACCGGCCGCTTCGGCTGCCCGGCCTGCTACACGCATTTCAGCGCCATCCTCGAGCCGATGCTCGACACCATGCACAAGGGCAGCACGCACACCGGCAAGGTCCCGCAGCGCGCCCTGGCCCGCAAATCCCTCTACGAGCGCCTCACCCGGCTCGAAACCGAGCTCGACCAGGCCATCAAGGCCGAGCGTTACGAGGATGCGGCGCGCTACCGTGATGAAATCTCCCAGGTCCGTTCGACGACCGGCCGCAAATCCGGCGCCAAACATGAAGATTAACGAACTCATCGAGTCCCACTCCGAGCTGACGGACACCTCCGCCAGCAAGAGCGCCGTCGTGCTCATGACGCGTATCCGCCTCGCGCGAAACCTCGCCGCGCAGCCGTTTCCCGGCTGGGCGAAGGACGCGCAGAAAAAGGAGATCCGCGACCAGTGCATGCAGGCCGTCGCCGCCCTGCCGCAGATGAAGCGCGGCCTCGCCATCCCGGTCGAGAGCCTCGACGAGCTGCAGAAGCAGATCCTGGTGGAGCGCCACCTGATCAGCCGCGAACTCTGCCACGCCAAGTCCGGCTCCGGCATCGTCATCAGCAAGGACCAGTCCTGCGTGGTCATGGTGAACGAGGAGGACCACCTCCGCATCCAGGTCCTGCGCTCCGGCTTCCAGTTCAAGAAGGTCTGGTCGACGATCAACCAGCTCGATACCGACCTCGAGGAGCACATGGACTACGCGTTCTCGCCGAAGCTCGGCTACCTGTCCGCCTGCCCGACGAACCTCGGCACCGGCATCCGCGCCTCGGCGATGATGCACCTGCCGGCGCTCGTCATCTCGGGCCAGATGGAAAAGGTCGTCCGGGCCGTGAACCAGCTTGGCATGGCCGTCCGCGGCCTGTTCGGCGAGGGCTCCGACGCCAGCGGCAGCATCTTCCAGATCTCCAACCAGACCACGCTCGGCGAGAGCGAGGAGGGTATCATCAAGCACCTGCACGGCGTGCTCACGACGATCGTCGACCAGGAGCTCAACGCCCGCGAGAAGCTGCTCGAGACCGACCCTAACAAGCTGTTCGACAAGATCGGCCGCGCCTTCGGCATCCTGCAGAACGGCTACCTGCTCAATTCGGGCGAGGCCATGAACCTGCTCTCGCTCATCCGCCTCGGCATCGACCTCGGTATCTTCGCCGACGGCCAGCGCGCCGTGGTCGACCGGCTCTTCATCGAGTGCCAGCCCGGCCACGTGCAGCACGCGGCCAAGGGCTCCTTCGAGCCGAGCCAGCGCGACGTGCTCCGCGCCGAGCGCCTGCGCCTCGAATTTGCCAAAGTGACCGCGCCTGACTTCAGTAACGCCGCGAAGTAACCGATTTACCAAATACCATCTCATGGAACCAATGAACAACTTCACGCCGCGCGCCCAGCAGGTGCTGGCGCTCGCCCGCAAGGAAGCGGACCGCTTCCACCACAACTACGTCGGCACCGAGCACCTCCTGCTCGGCCTGATCAAGCTGGGGCAGGGCGTGGCCGTGAGCGTGCTCCAGAAGATGGGCCTCGACCTTGAGACCGTCCGCGGCGAGGTCGAGAAGCAGGTGGGTATCGGGCAGGAATCCAAGACCCCCGTCGGCAGCATCCCCTACACGCCCCGCGTGAAGAAGGTCCTGGCGCTCGCCGGCAAGGAGGCCAAGGCCCTCAACCACTCCTACGTCGGAACCGAGCACATCCTGCTCGGCCTGCTCCGCGAGGGCGAGGGCGTGGCCGCCCGCGTGCTCAAGACCCTCGAGGTCGACATCGAGCGCACCCGCAACGAGATCCTCCGCGAACTCGATCCCCAGTTCTCCTCCGGCCAGGGCGGCGACGCCCCGTCCGCCAGCGCCGGCGGGGCCGGCGGCGAGGAGGTGGCCCCGCGCGCCGAGGGCGCCGGTGACGGCAAGAAGGAGGTCAAGACGCCCGCCCTGAAGGCGTTCGGCCGCGACCTCACCGAGCTGGCCCGCAAGGGCGAGATGGACCCCGTCGTGGGCCGCCAGAAGGAAATTTCCCGCGTCATCCAGATCCTCTGCCGCCGCACCAAGAACAACCCGGTGCTCGTGGGCGAGGCCGGCGTGGGCAAGACCGCCATCGTCGAGGGCCTCGCGCAGGAGATCGCCAAGGGCAACGTGCCCGAGATCCTCGCCGACAAGAAGGTCATCACCCTCGACCTCGCCCTGATGGTCGCCGGCACGAAATACCGCGGCCAGTTCGAGGAGCGCATCAAGGCCGTGATGGACGAGATCAAGCGCGCCAAGAACGTCATCATCTTCATCGACGAGCTCCACACCATCGTCGGCGCCGGCGCCGCCGAGGGCGCGATGGACGCCTCCAACATCTTCAAGCCCGCCCTCAGCCGCGGCGAGCTGCAGTGCATTGGCGCGACCACCCTCAACGAATACCGCAAGTATATCGAGAAGGACTCCGCGCTCGACCGCCGCTTCCAGAGCGTGAAGGTCGAGGCCCCGTCGGTCGAGGACACGATCCTCATCCTCAAGGGCATCCGCGGCAAATACGAGGAGCACCACAAGGCCACCTTCACCGACAAGGCGCTCGAGACCGCCGCCAAGCTGTCCGACCGCTACATCACCGGCCGTTTCCTGCCGGACAAGGCCATCGACGTGATGGACGAGGCCGGCTCACGCGCCCGCATCACGACGCTCAACCGCCCGCCCGAGATCGAGGCCATGGGCAAGGAGATCGAGGCCGTGTGCACGAAGAAGGAGCAGGCCATCGCCGCCCAGCACTTCGAGGAGGCGGCCAAGTTCCGCGACCAGGAAAAGCAGCTCCGCGCCAAGCAGGAGGAGTTGATCGAGACCTGGAAGAAGACGCGCGACGAGCACCGCATCATCGTCGATGAGGAGCAGATGACCGTCGTCGTCGCCGAATGGACCGGCATCCCGCTCAGCCGCATGGAAAAGAAGGAGAGCGAGCGCCTGCTCAGCCTCGAGCTCGAGTTGCAGAAGGCCATCGTCGGCCAGAACCCGGCCACCATCGCGATCGCCCGCGCCCTGCGCCGCTCGCGCGCCGACCTCAAGGATCCGCGCCGCCCGATCGGCTCGTTCATGTTCATGGGCCCGACCGGCGTCGGCAAGACCGAGCTCGCCAAGCAGCTCGCCGCGCAGATGTTCGGCTCGCAGGACGCGATCATCCAGATCGACATGTCCGAATACATGGAGAAGTTCGCCGTCTCCCGCCTCGTCGGCTCGCCCCCGGGCTATGTCGGCTACGAGGAGGGCGGCCAGCTCACCGAGGCCGTGCGCCGCCGCCCGTATTCCGTCGTCCTGTTCGACGAGATCGAGAAGGCCCATCCGGACGTCGTGCAGCTCATGCTGCAGATCCTCGAGGACGGCCGCCTGACCGACTCGCTCGGCCGCACGGTGGATTTCCGGAACACCATCATCATCATGACGACCAACGTCGGCGCGCAGCTCATCCAGCGCCAGACGACGATGGGCTTCGGCGCGGCCAGCAGCTCGGACTTCCACGACATGGACAAGCTGAAGGAGAAGGTGCTTGAGGAGGCCAAGCGCATCTTCAAGCCCGAGTTCCTGAACCGCATCAACGACCTCGTCGTGTTCCGCCCGCTCGACAAGGAGGACCTGCTCAAGATCGTCGAGATCGAGGCCGCCAAGGTCGTCAAGCGGCTCGCCGCGCGCAACATCCACCTCGAGTTCTCGCCCGAGTCGAAGACCCTGCTCATCGAGAAGGGTTACGACGAGAAATACGGCGCGCGTCCCCTGCGCCGTGCGGTCGAGCACTACCTGGAGGACCCGCTCGCCGAGGCCATGCTGCGCGGCGAGGTGAAGGAAGGCGAACCCATCCTGGTCGTCCGCAACGGCGACAAGCTGGAGTTCAAGTCCAAGTCCCCCACGGCGGAAAGCGGCGTCTCGCCGTAAGCCGCTCAAGTTTCACGCCGCCGGCGCCTTGCGTGCCGGCGGCGTTTTGTTTTGCTCGGGCGGTGCTGATCCGTGCCGTCATCCTCGCGCTGGTGCTGTGGGCGGGCGCGGCGCGCGCGCAGGACGTGATCGTCATCCCGCCGGAGGAACTCGGCCGGGCGCCCTCGACCGCGCGGATCACGCTGCTGGTCGACCAGGCGGCGGCGCAGGGGTGGGGCAGTGTCACGCCCGCGTTGCGCGCGGCCGCGCTGCAGGCCTACGAGGGGAACACCGGTTACGCGCCGGCCTGGTATTACCTTTATCGCTGGGCGGCGCTGCTGGGCCAGCCGGAGAGCCGGGCGATCCCCCAATGGATCAAGGCGGTCGAGCAGGCCAAGGTCGGGCATGCGAACATGGCGCGCAGCTACATGCCGAAGCCAGGGTCGCTGGCGGCCTACTGGTCGCGGGAGCTGCAGATCTTCGCCCTCGGCTCGCCGCAGTTCTCGGAGGAGTTCTTTGTCACACTCGACCCGGTGGACAACCCGATGAACGTGCTGTCCATCCTCCAGGAGATTTACGCGGCGGATCCCGGCGCTTTTGCCGCCTACCAGAACCTCGCAATCGCGCTGGCGGTGGTCTATGACCTGCCGCCGCCGCCGCACTGGCCCCACGGCCAGGTGAGCGCCCAGGCGCTGCCGCGGTTGATGCTGAAGCCGACGGAGGCCTTCAGCTACTGGGTCCGGGCCGATCGCGAGAACCGCACCCTGCACAAGCTCCGCCGCCTCGCCGCGCTGGAGTTGAAGTTTGTCGTGGATACCGGCGCGCCCGTGAACGAGATGACCTGGGCCCGGCAGAACGTCACCCAGCCGCTGGCGCAGTTCGCCAAGGTCTACGACCTGATCAAATACCGGAAGGACCGGCTGCAGGCCGGCCAGTTCATGTGGCTCAAGCCGACCTACCAGCTGCCGCTGATCCTGCAGGAGGGCGGCATCTGCGTGGACCAGGCCTATTTCGCGTGCATGGTCGGCAAGGCGCGCGGCGTGCCGACGCTGTTGTTCCGCGGGGCGGGCCTGGACGGGCGCCACGCCTGGTTCGGCTATCTCGACGGCGAGCAGCGCTGGCAGCTCGATGCCGGCCGCTATGCCGAACAGAAATACGTGGTCGGGCTCGCCCTGGATCCCCAGACGTGGCGCGATATCAACGATTATGAGCTGCTGTTCATGTCCGAGCGCTTCCGGGCGCTGCCGACCTACAAGCTGTCGGTGATGCACGCGCAGTTCGCCGCCGAATACCTGCGTGACGGCAAGCCGGCCCTGGCCCTCAAGGCCGCGCGCGAGGCGGTCAACCGCGAGCGGCGCAACATCGACGCGTGGAACGCCCTCCTCGAGGCGCAGGCCAAGTCTAGTCCCGATCTCCGCGCCCTTGAGGGCGTGTTGCGCGAGGCCGTGCTGGCGTTCCAGAAATACCCCGACCTGGAGGTGGCGTTCGCGCGCCAGCTGGTGAACACGCTGCGCGCGCGCGGCGAGACGAGCGCGGCCAATTTCGAGGAGGCCCAGCTGGCCAAAAAACACCAGAACGGCCGCGTCGACCTGAGCATCCAGCAGGCCGCCGCCATCATGGAGCGGAGCATGAAGGAGGACGACCTGGCGACCCAGGTCCGCTATTACCAGCAGGTGCTGCAGACCTACGGTCGCGGCGCCGGCATCGATTTTTACGACAAGGTGGTGCTGGTCTTTGCCCGGCACCTGGAGGAGCAAAAGCAGGTCCCCGCGGCCATTTCCTGCGTTGAGCGGGCCGGCCAGTTCCTCCGGGTGGAGAAGGCCAGCCAGCTCGAACAGGAGCTGCAAGGCCTCCTCGCGAGCCTCAAATCGGGCAAAAAGTAGGAAAATCGCCCGGGAGTTGAACCTTTCCGGCTTGAGAGCGTCCAAGACGACACTTCACTCACACTCTTTCCCATGCTCGACATTTTCAAGGGCGCCGGCGTCCTCATCTATCCCCTCGCTCTCTGTTCCATCATCGCAGTCTACATCCTCTGCGAGCGACTTTACGCCCTCCGCAAGGACGCGGTGCTGCCCGACGACCTCGTCGACGCCATCGTGGAGGGCAAGCCCGCCCAAGCCGGCCGGCATTCCGTGCTCGCGCGCATCGTCGAGTTCGCCGAGCGCCACCAAGACGATCCGGAGGCGGTCAAGGCCTTCGCCCGGCTCGAGATCAATCGCATGGAACGGGGCATCCCTTACCTGGACGTCATCTATGCCGCGGCCCCGCTCATCGGCCTCACCGGCACGGTGACCGGCCTGCTGCAGGTGTTCTCCCAGATTTCCCCGGAAACCGGCCTGCCGGACCCGGTGGCCTTCACCAAGGGCGTGGCGCTGGCGCTTTCCGCCACGGTCATCGGCCTCTCGATCGCCATTCCGTCCCTCGTCGGCGCGGGCTTCCTCCAGCGCAAGGTGGAGAACTACGCCGCCAAGCTCGACCTGCTGCTGGAGCGCGTGCTGGCCCGCACTTCCAAGTAAGTCATGAGCGGACTTTACCGGAAGAGGCGCAAGCGGCCCGAGATGAACCTCGTGCCGCTGATCGACGTCCTCGTGATGCTGATCTTCTTTGCGTTCGTCACGATGCAGTTTCGCACGATCGCGACCATGAACCTCACGCTCCCCAAGGTGGAGACAGCGGGCAAAAGCGAAGTGAAGGACCCGATCACCATCAGCATCACCAAGGAGGGCACGGTCGATTTCAACGGCAAGCCCGCCAGCATGGAGACCCTCGAGGAACTCGTGCACCAGGTCGGCAGCGTGACGAAGGACGTGACCGTCGTCATCCGCTCGGATGAGAACACCCCGCTGCGCTACGTGACGCAGGCGATGGACATCTGCCGCAAGCAGGGGCTGAACAAGATCAGGCTGCAGAGCCGCTGAGGCGGCTAAGTTTAAAGGTGAGAGTTGAAGGTTGAAAGTGGCGGACGCTGATTTCCGGTCTTTCAACTTTCAGCATTCAGCTTTCAACTCTGTCCCATGAAAATCCTCATCACCGGTGTCACCCGCGGCCTCGGCCGGGCGCTGGCCGAGTGGTATATCGCGAACGGCCATACTGTCATCGGCTGCGGGCGCAGCGCCGAGGTGCTTAATCTGCGTTTCACGCACCCGGCGCCGCATGACTTCACGGCGCTCGACGTGGCCGAGGAGAACAAGGTCGCGTTGTGGGCGGAGAAGGTCCTCGCCGTCCATGGCGCGCCCGACCTGCTCATCAACAACGCGGCGCTCATGAACACCCCGGCGCCGTTGTGGCAGGTGCCGGCGCGGGAGTTCAACCAATTGATCGACGTGAACATCAAGGGCGTGGCGAACGTCATCCGGCATTTCGTGCCGCCCATGGTCGCGCGCAAGGCGGGCGTCATTGTCAATCTCAGCTCGGGCTGGGGCCGCAGCACGTCGCCGGAGGTGGCGCCGTATTGCGCGTCGAAATACGCGATCGAGGGCCTGACCAAGGCGCTGGCCCAGGAACTGCCCGCCGGCATGGCGGCGATTCCGTTGAATCCCGGGGTGATTGACACCGACATGCTGCGCCAGGCCTGGAGCGACGGGGCCGCCAGCTATCCGAAGGCCGCGGCCTGGGCGAAGCAGGCCGCACCTTTCATCCTCGGGCTCGGCCCGAAGCACAACGGGCAGAGCCTGAGCGTGGGCGGGTTCGAGGACTGAGTGTTCAGCGCGCCGGCACGGATTTCCGCCAGGCGTCCCGCTGCAGGCCGATTTTTTCCACGGGGATCGCGGTGAAGCCGAGTCGGGCGAGGGCCGCGGCGTCAGCCGGGACAAAGGCCAGCGTCCGTGGATCGAAGGTTCCCGGGACCGAGTCGGTCAGCCGGTCGTCGGGGAATTCCCGGCGGATCTCCGGATCATCCCGCTGCCAGGTCCGGTAGCCGGCCTCGCCATCGATGTTCATGTAATAGGGATCCCAGAATTTCTCCGGCACCGCCCTTCGCCGGATGAAGGCCGGGTCGGCAATCCAGTTGTCCCGGTGCACGGTCAGGCCGTGGAAGTCGAAGGCCCAGTAATCGTAGACATCGAGCCAGCGCCCGCCCCAGGAGATGTTCCGCGCGAAGACGTTGCCCTTCGGCACCGGCGGCTCGTCCTGCAGCAGCGTGCGCAGCCTGGGATACCGGTCGACATAAGGCGGCCGGTCGCCGCCGCGCTCCTTGAACTTGTCGAACAGCCACGGGAACTCGCCGTTGAAGTAGTTGCTGGCCCAGCCGAGCCCGCGGGCATCGAGATGCACCGCGGGCGCGCACTCGATGAACAGGTTGTTGGTGACGGTGTTGTCCCGGCCGCCGCCCACCTGCACGCCGCGGCCGGCGCGGTAGAAGATGTTGCCGTGGACCGTGAACCCGCTGGAGAAATCATCGAGGTAGACCGCGGTGACGCCGTGCAGGCCCGGGCCCTTCAGGTCGTGCCAGTAGTTGTAGCGGATGACATTGCCCTGCCAGGTGTAGTCGCGGCCGGTGTGGATGCCGCCCGCGTCCCCGGTCTCCTGGCAGACCCGGTGGATCTCGTTGAACTCAACCACGTGATCATTCCCGCGGAGATACATCGCCTCGAACGGGGCGTCATGGATGAGGTTCTGGGCCACGAGATTGCCGACGCCGTCGATCAGCACGCCGTATTGCCCGGTGCGGAGCCACTGGCTGAAGTGCTGGATGTGGTTGTTGAGCACGCGGTGGCCGGAGGGCACCAGGGTGGCGCGGTCGCCGCCGGTGACATGCATCGCCCCGTTGGCCAGATCGTGCAGATCGCAGCTTTGCACGGTGTGCGCGCGGCCGCCGTCGATGGTCACGGCCTCGCCGCCCAGGTTGCGCAGCGTGCAGCCGGCGAGGGTGACCTGCTCGCCGCCTGTCACCAGCACGCCGGTGCCGCGGCCGGCCTCGAAGGTCAGGCCGTTGATCTCGACGTGGGCCGCGCCGTTCAGGTGGAGCAGGGGGGCCTCGAGGACGGAAACACTGAGGTCGCCGGGCTGCAGGTTGTCCGGCGGCAGAAAATAGACGAGCCCCGCCGCGCGGTCGAAGAACCATTCGCCCGGCTGATCGAGTTCCTCGGGAACGTTGAGGAAACGGTAGCGCTGGTTGCGCGTGTAGCCGTAGTGGTGGTGCGGCTCGGCGAGCGTGATCTCCCGGGTTTGCGGGTCGATGGATTGGACGCGCTGGAAGGAATCGCTCCAGTCGAAGGTCCAGTAGCCGTGCACATAAATCTCGCCCGTGCGGGCCCAGGCGGCGGGGCGGTCACCGTCGTAGGTGAAGCGGCCGTAGTGGCGGCCGGCCGGCACGCCGTCGTAGCGCTTCTCGCGCTCAAGACCCTCGAGCAAGCGCCGGGGGCCGGTTTGCGGGACATCGGCGATCTGCAGCCATCCGTCGTTGGGGTAGCGGGCAAGCGGCATGCGGGTCCCGCGGTGGAAAAGCTCGAGCCCGGGATTGCCGCGCTGGGCGATCCGGCCGAAATCGCGCACGCCTTCCGCGGCCAAATCGAGCACGACGACGCGATCCCGGATGGCGGCGGGCAGCCGGGCGGCGACGACGGGATCGGTCACCGGGGCGAAGCGGCGGACGACATGACCGCCGTTCAGGATCACCGGGCCGCCCGGGGCGGCCTCCCAGCGCACCGGGGCGCCCGGCCGGCCCGAGTCGGCCGCGTCGAGTTCGAGCGTGGCGGTCATCGCGTAAAGGCCAGGATCGAGCCGGATGACCGCACCCTCGGCCAGCGGTTGGCGGCTGCGCAGATCGCGCAGGGCGTCGCGGGCGGCGAGCGGAGTCTGCAGCGCGCGGTGGGGGCCGACCTCGAGCACCACGGGGGCGGCTTGCAGGCAAAGCGTGACCAGAAAAAGCGGACCGAGGCGCCAGGGGTTGAGCATCTCCCAAAATCGCGGCGGAACGCCGCGGCGGGCAAGCGCGGAGCACCTGAAATTTCAGCCGGGCCGGCGCCGGCAACTGGGAGCTTGTGCCGGGCCGGCCGGGCGGGACATAAACACCGGCTCCATGAAACGCATCTTCGTCTCCGGCTGCTATGACATCATTCATGCCGGCCATGTGCAGTTTTTCGAGGAGGCCCGGGCCTTGGGCGGACACCTGACGGTGTGCTTTGCCTCCAGCGAGGTGCTGTGGGTGCACAAGCGCCGCCGCAACTCGCTGCCCGACGACCACAAGCGGGCGCTGCTCGCGTCGTTGCGCATGGTCGACGAGGTGGTGGTGGGCACGGGGCTGGAAGAGGGCATCGACTTCCGGGATCATTTTCTGCGCCTGCGGCCGGACATCCTGGCCGTGACCGAGGACGACAAGTATGCGCCGCTCAAAAAGGAGCTGTGCGCGCAAGTGGGGGCGACCTACGTGGTGCTGCCCAAGACGCCGCCCAAGTTCGAGCCGGTCTCGACCACGGGGATCGTGAAGTTCATCCGGGCGCCGCAGGAGGCGCCGCTGCGGGTGGACTTTGGCGGCGGCTGGCTCGACGTGCCGCGGTTTGCGCGGGCCGGGACCTACGTGGTGAATTGCGCCATCTCCCCCACGGTTTCGCTGCGGGAGTGGCCTTACGAGCGCAACGCCGGTCTCGGCGGCAGCGGCGCCTGGGCGCTGCTCAACGGCCGGGACGGCGTGACCTCCGAACTCGACCTGGGGGTCGGCTGGCAGGATCCCGCGATCATCACCGAGGGCGGCCTCTGTGTCTGGAAGAGCGGGCCGCGGCCGGTGCTGGAGGTGAAGCACTGCGGGGATTTCCTGGCCGGCCGGATGGCGCTGTTCTGGACCGGCACACAGCACTCGACGCCCGGCGTCGTCAACCAGGCCCGCGACTATGACGGTATCGCGCGGGCCGGCGACCTGGCCCGGGAAGGCGTCTGGGCCCGATCCGTCGAGAAGATCGCCGCGGGTGTCCGTGCCTCCTACGCGGTGCAGCGCGGCGAGGGCATGGAACCGCTGCCCGGCGAAAGGGCGGACGCATCCCTGGCGGCCTGCCGGCCGCTCGCCTGGAAATACTGCGGCGGCGGTTTCGGCGGCTACGCCGTCTATCTTTTCAACGAGCCGGCCCAGCGCGATGCCGCCTGCCGGCTGACCGGTTTCCGTCCGATCGAGCCCTACGTGGCCCGGTCCGCGTGAGGGCTTTATGCCTGACAGCGCGGGCTGACCGATACTCCCGCCGGGGTGCAGAGCTCCGCGCGAAAACCGGGCTCAGTCCCGCGACTTCGAGTCGATGATCAGGGTCACGGGACCGTCGTTCACGAGCGCGACCTCCATCATGGCGCCGAATTCCCCGGTCTGCACGGGACGGCAGAGCGCGGCGGCCAGCTGGGCGGCGAACCGTTCGTAGAGCGGCTCGGCCTGCTCGGGCCGGGCGGCGGCGCTGAAGGAGGGGCGCGTGCCCTTCTGGGTGCTGGCGTGCAGCGTGAACTGGCTGACCAGCAGGATGCCGCCGCTGATGTCGGCCACGGAAAGGTGCATCTGCCCGTCCGGTTCGCCGAAAATGCGCAGGCGGATGATCTTTTGGGCCAGCCATTCGCCGTCGGCCGCGGTGTCGGCGGCCTCAATGCCGACAAGGACCAGCACGCCGCGATCAATCTGCCCGACGACCCGGCCGGCAACGGTCACGCGGGCGGAGGAGACGCGCTGGATTACCACTCGCATGGCACAGAGGAGGGTAGAGGATCAAGCCGCAGGGGACAGGAACAGCGGCAGCCTTTTGTTACCTGCCACTGGTTACGTCCGGCCGGCTGACGCTCACGGCATCGGCTCGTGCGGCTCGACCTCGGCGTCGTAGTTGACGCCCGGCAGGCCGAAGCCGAAGAGCTTGAGGAACTCGGTGCGGTAGCCGGCGATGTCGGTGAGCTCGGCGAGATTCTCGGTCGTGACCTGGGGCCAGATGGCCGAGATGGGGTCCTGGATCTCGGGACGCATCTCCCAGTCGTCAACGCGGACGCGACCTTCGCTGTCCAGCTTGAGGGTGCTGCCGTTGTAGAGCTGGGTGGCGAAGAGCCGTTGCATCTGCTCGATGCAGCCCTCGTGGGTGCCGGCGGCCTTCATGACCTTGTAGAGGATCGAGATGTAGAGCGGCACGACCGGGATGGCCGAGCTGGCCTGGGTGACGAGCGCCTTGTTGACCGAGATGAAGGCGCGGCCGTTGCCGTGGGCCTTCAGCTTGGCGTCGATGGCGCGGGCGGCGCGCTCCAGGTCGATCTTGGCGCGGCCGATGGTGCCGTCCTTGTAGATCGGCCAGGTGTGCACGGGGCCGATGTAGGAGTAGGCGACGGCGGTGGCGCCGGGGGCGAGCAGCTTGGCGTCGGCCAGCGCCTGCATCCACATTTCCCAGTCCTCGCCGCCCATGACGGCGACGGTGTCGGCGGCCTCGGCCTCGTTGGCCGGCTCGATGGTGACGGTGCTGACGATGCCCTTGTCGGTGTCGACGGTCTTGTTCGTGTAAGGCGCGCCGAGGGGCTTGAGGACGGACTTGTGGACGGCGCCGGTCTTCGGGTGGGTGCGGCGCGGGGAGGCGAGGGAGTAGACGACGAGATCGATGGGGCCGCCCATCTCGGCGGCGATCTTGGCGATGGCCTGCTGCTTCAGTTCGTCGGAGAAGGCGTCGCCGTTGAGGTTGCCGGCGTAGAGCCCGGCGGCCTGGGCGGCGCGGGTGAAGGCGATGGTGTTATACCAGCCCGGGGTGGCGGGGCGCCCCTCCTCGGACGGGCGTTCGAAGAAGATGCCCAGGGTGGCGGCACCGGAGCCGAAGGACGCCGTGATGCGGGAGGCGAGACCGTAGCCGGTGGAGGCGCCGATGACCAGGACCCGCTTGGGGCCCTGTTTGATCGGGCCCTTGGCCCTGACGTGGTCGATCCATTCCTGGATGTGAGCGGTGCAGCCCGTGGGGTGGGCGGTCACGCAGACGAAGCCGCGGACCTTCGGTTTGATTATCATGCGCCGGCCAGTTTTTCGGCCCGTCCGCCAGAGACAAGAGTCAAGTTACGGGCCCGAAAATTATGCTCGCTTCCGCGGCCCCGCCTTATTTCCCGAGCAGGACGATCGGGCCCTCGGCCTTCGGCACGCCGCCCTTCTTCTCGAGGCTGATGGCGAAGGCCGCGGCCTGCGCGATGGGCTGGTCGGGCTTGAAGGCGAGCGTGACCTTGCCGTCGGCCGCCACGTGGAAGACGCCGCCGTTCACCGGGTCCTTGTAGGCCGGGTCGACGATCCAGATCTGGTAGTCCTGCGTGTCGGCGATGGCCGGGAGTTTTTCCATCGTGAGCAGGCCGGCCTGCTGGCCGGGGTCCCACACGGCGATGACCTGCGCCTCCTTGGTGTTGCCGGCGAGCGAGGCGAGGGCGGAGATCTTGAGCCGGGAGAGATCCTCGGAACGGCGCAGCCGGTTGCCCAGGTCGGTGATCATGTTCTCGGCGAGCAGCGAGCGCTCGCTGAGCTGGTTCTGCGCCATCTTGTAGGCGACCTCGGCGAGCTGGCGCTCGGTCTGCAGGGCGGCGTTCTCGTTGCGCAGGGCCAGGTTCTGGGTCGCCAGCCAGGTCGCGGCGACGGCGAGCGCAGCGGCCATGGCCCATGGGGCAAACCGGAGCAGGGGGAAGGCGGTCACGCGGCCGGTGGCGGACGCGTCCGCCTGGGCGAGAATGCGGTCCCTCAGGCCGGCGGGCGGCTCGACCTGCGGCGCGGTCAGGGCCAGCGCGGCCGTGCTTTCGGCCAGCGAGTCCGCCAGCGTCCGCACCGCGGGGTGGCGGGCCATCTCGGAGTCGAACGCGCTCCGCTCCGCGTCCTCGAGGAGGCCGAGGGCGTGCAGGGCGGCAAGTTCTTCGTGGCGCTCCGTGATCATAACCGGGCGGGGAGGATTTCGCGGAGCTTCAGGAGGCCGCGGCGGATGCGGGCCTTGATGGTGCCGAGGGGCTCGTTGAGCCGGGCGGCGATCTCCTGCTGGGTGAGGCCGGAGAAGAAGGCCAGTTCGATGGCCTTCTGCTGGTCGGGGGCGAGCGCGGTCAGGGCGCTGCGGACGGCGCCGGCCTTTTCCCGGAGCCAGAGCGAACCGGCGGAATCGGTGTCGTTGCCGACGGCGGCGGGCTGAAGGTCGGGCGCGGATTCGGCGAGGAGCTCGGCGCGGCGCTTGCGCATGCGGACGCGGTCGATCGCGCGGTTGCGGGTCAGCGTGGCCGCCCAGGCAAAGACGGAACCGCGGCTCGTGTCGTAGGCGCCGGCCTTGTGCCACATCTGCAGGAAGACGTCCTGGACGACGTCCTGCGCCTCGCCGGCGTCGTTGAGCACGCGGAAGGCGAGCGAGTAAAGCGGCTTGGCCAGCAGGTCGTAGAGCCGGGCCAAGGCGGCCTTGTCGCCCTGCGCCATGGCCGTCAGGAGCACCGCATGTTCGCGGCTGCGTTCATCGCCGCCGCCGGGATTGGTGGCTTCGCCGGTCATGCGGATACGGGGCCCCGGTCCACGCCGGTCGGGCGTGACCTCGAACCAGGTAAGCGGGCAGGGACTGGCCAGGAGCATTGCATGATGGATACGGGCGGGTCGGGCGGAGGGATGCCTACGTTTTTGATTTGGCGGGGGCTTGGCAACTGCAATGCGCCGGGGTCAGGCCAGGGCGAGCAGCAGGGCCAGCGCGAGAAGGCCGGCAAGGGCGGCGAGCATGAAGCGTTCGCTTTTAGTGACGCCGAAGGGCATGAGTCAGAGGCCGATGCGGGTCAGGTTGGTGAGGATCTCGCGCACGACGGGTTCATCCCGCAGCTCGCTCCAAGGCTTGTTGCTCGAGATGCGGACGAAGAACTGGTCCCCCGGGCGCCGGAAGCCGTATTGCAGGGCGATCTGAAAAAGCGCGGGGATGGAATAGGGATCGCGGTAGCTGATGACGCGGCCGTCATAGATGTGCCAGAACCAGACGTTCTGGGGGAACCCGACGTTGTTGCGGAACACCCGGTGCTCGCCGGGGGAAATGTTCAGGCCCGGGATGGTGGGCACATCCCGGGTGTCGGTCACCGGCTGGGCAAACCAACCCGAGCCCGGCCAGCAGGCGTCCGGGGTGTGCGAGGCGACCCGGCTGACGGAGGTCCGGCCGGGCGGCCAGTAGGCGATATAGACCGTGAGCTGGGTGAACTGGCCGGGACCGGTCGAGCGCAGGTAGGTCCGCTCCATCAGGCTCGAGGTCTGGAGAATATCCGCGAATTGGTAGAGATCGTCCGGGGTCTTGACTTCCCAGTCGTCGGCCCGAACCGGCAGCAGGCTGGCGAGGTTGGGCGGGGGCTGGCCCTGGCGGATGGCCGGCCGCGCGCTCGCCAAATAAAACACCCCGAGGGCCAGTGTGGCGGCGACGGTCGTCCAGAAAAACCGCAACGGCCAGCGCGGCACCACGGCGGGGGCGGGGCCGGCCGGCGCGGCAGGCAGCGGCTCCTTGGTTTCCAACAGGACCGCCAGGCCCGCGAGAACGGCGGCCGTGATCCCGAGGATGGCGAAGCCGGTGGCGTCGTGCCAGAAGCCGTTGATGTCCTTGCCGGCGTTGGCCAGCAGCGTGAGCGTGAGCGAGCGCAGGAAGTTCATGCCCAGGGCCAGCAGCGGGGCGGCCACGATCAGCACCGCGCGGCCCGCCGGCCGGCGCACCAGCCAGCCGGCGAAGAAGAATCCCGCGAACACGCACGAGATGAGGCTGCGGATGCCGCTGCAGGCCTCCTCGACGCCGACGGTGGTGGTGGCCAGCTCGATGACATTGCCATGCTGGCGGGCGGGCACGCCAAGCAGGTGCAGGGTCTGCAGCACGCTGCCGGTCACCCATTGTTGCAGGGCCAATGTGAGGCGTGTGTAGGTGCCGTCGGGCAGCGGCGCGACCAGCAGCCAAAGAAAAATGGCCGTGAGGCTCACCCAGTTAAAGGGCACGAGGCGCAGCCGGGCGTCGGCGAGGATCAGCAGGCCGGCGAGCAGGAACAGGCCGAGCGAGGCGGCGAGCAGGCAGCTGACCAGCGCATGCGTCCAGGCCAGCGTGGCGGCGAAGAGGCCGGCGAGGGCAAAGCAGACAAAACCCAGGGCCAGGACGCCGGCGCCAGCCAGGGCGGCCAGGCGGCCGGGCGGCACCCAGCGCGGCGTGCCCTGGCGCCGGCTTTCCCAGACCAGCAGCAAGAAAATGAGCGGCACAAAAAACGCATGGGAAAGATCGGGATTATTGCTCCACTCCGGCCACATCAGCCAGGTGAAGGCGCCGGCCAGACCGAGCAGCAGAGCGATCACGGCGAGGGCGTCGGCCGGCGGCCGGCCGACGGCCGGGGCAAGGGATGGAGTGGGCTGGCTCATGGGGCGGCAGACGCCGGGGGAATCCGGTCCAGGATGGCGTAGACGACCTCGGTCGGCAAGGGGACGAGCGGCATGATGCGCGGGAGACGGGGGTCGAGGCCCGGGGCCTTGAGCAATTGTCCCAGTGCGCGCAGCACGCGGGCGTCGGAGGCGGTGTATTGATTGATCCGGGCGGCGATTTTTTCCGCGTGCGCGGTGTCCCCGGCCAGCGTGGCGGCCAGATAGACGGCCTGATGGAGCGGCACGGTCTCGGCGCTCACGGGCAGATTGGCCGCAGCCAGCCGGTCATGAAAGCGGCTGAACAGGGCCGGATCAGGCCGCGTGATCAGGTAGGCGCAGAATTGCGCGATGATCCGGGGGGCCATCTCGTAGCGGAGCAGGGCATCCAGCTCGGGTCCCGCCAGGGAACTCCACTCCTTGGCCTCATAGATGCGCAGCCGCAGAAAGGCGGCTTCGTCCGGCTGCAGCTGGCTGCCATAGGCGCGAAGCAGGTCGTTGGCTTGGTCGGGCTCGCCATAGCGCAGGAGCCGATCGATCTGGTAATACGGTATGTAACCGGCGGCCGGCTGGCGGTGCACCCGGGTCAGCCGGGGCAGGGCGCGGTCAAGATGCCCCTGCAGCAACAGCTGCTCCAGACCGATCAACTCGGTGCACCATTCCGGCAAATGCGGGTGTTCGGACAAGACCGTGCCGAGGTAAGCGTGGTTGCCGGTCCGGCGGGCGGAAAAAAGCAGCGCGTTGAGCCAGGCAGAGCGCTCGGCGGGATCCTCGCTCAGCATGCGGGTGGCGAGATCCATGAGCTGCGGGTAGGCGGCGCGGGCCAGCAGGCTGCGGAACCAGATCTGGGCGGTCTGCCGGCGCTGTTCCGGCACATCCCGCATCAGGCGCTCGTAGATGTGGTCCGAGACATACGGCTGGGCGGCCACCTGGCTCAGGCCGGCGAGGGCGAGGCCGGCGGGATAGTTGCGGGGATTAAGCTGGGTGACCCGCTCGAGCGAGAGGATCGCCGCCTGGTAATTGCCGGCGCGGATGGCCTCCTGGGCGCGGGTGGCATAGAGCTTTTCCTGGGAATCGCGGAGTTCGCCCCAGCGGGGCGGCCAGAAGACGGACAGGTAGCTCGTCTCGTAGCGGGCCGCACGCAGGACGGTGTAGAGGCCCAGGGTGCCGACGACATAGAGAACGACGCCGAGGACGGAACCATACAGCAAGGCGCGGCCCCAGAAAGGGCGGACACTCTCCGCATTGACGCCGCAGCGCCAGCCGTGGGGCGTCTGGACCAGGAGCGGACACACCCGGCGAAAGCGGGTGGGCTGCGTCCAACCGAGGACGGCGTCGCAGCGCGAGTCCAGCGCGTGGCCCGAATCGCTGTAGGTCTGGCAGGGGCAGTCATCCCGGTGCGCGCCGCGCATCCGGAACCAGGTCTTGCGGGTGTTCCAGTAGAACAGCGCCCACCAAAACCGAAAAAAATCTCCGATCCATCCGGTCACAGTGGTCAAGCTAGGGAGGCCGCGGCGGGCCGCAACGCGCAATTGCAACGGGGTTTGCGGAACTGACGGCTGGCAAAACTGGTCCCGGATTGTAACCAGCGAAGTTTTGACGGCGTCCTTTTCGAAACTAGTTTTTCCAGAATTTCCTTCCATGAAATCCCTGATCAAAACCGTCATCGCGGGCGCCATCTCCCTGGTAGCCCTGTCTGTCGGCCAGGCGGCCCCGGCTCAAGTCGGCCAGGCTGCGCCGGACTTCACCCTCACCGACATCAACGGCCAGCAGCGCTCGCTGTCCGAGTTCAAGGGCAAGACCGTGGTCCTGGAATGGGTCAACCAGGAGTGCCCGTTCGTCATCAAGCATTATGACAAGAGCGGCAACATGCCCAAGACCCAGCAGGCCGCCGCGAAGGACGGGGTCGTCTGGCTCCAGATCAATTCCGGCCACCCCGGCGCGCAGGGCGACTTTGCCCCCGCGAAGGTGGCGGACTGGCAGAAACGCCACGCGGTGGCCGCGACGGCCTACTTTCGCGACCAGGACGGCAAGGTCGGCAAGCTCTATGACGCTCGCACCACGCCGCACCTGTATGTCATCGATCCGGCCGGCACGCTGGTCTATGCGGGCGGCATCGACGATATCCGCTCCAGCAAGCCCGAGGACATCGCCAAGGCCACCAACTACGTGACGGCCGCCCTCAGCGACCTCAAGGCCGGCCAGCCGGTGCGCACGAAGAATTCCCAGCCCTACGGCTGCTCGGTCAAATACAAGAACTGAGCCGGGGATATCTCACCCTTCCAAGCCGGAGCCCGCGGGCTCCGGCTTTTTTGTCGGGTGCGAACGCGCGAGGAGCCAGGCGAGCAAGGCATAGCCGGCGCTGGCGAGGTGGGCGCTCGTGGCGACGCGGATCGCCGGGTCGTCGAAGCGGATCATGCCGCCGCCGTGTCCGCCCTGGACAATCTCGAGGATGACCTCGCCGAGGTAGATCGCGAGCACGGCGGGCCAGAACCAGTCGGCCCAGTTGCGACGCCAGCCCTGCAAGGCGAGGAACAGGAGGAGGCCCAGGTTGATGGCGCTGAGGCCGCCATACCGTCCCATCTCCGGATCAAACCACCACAGCACCGCGGAGACAAAGGCCGGCAAGACCACGAGGGCCACGCGGCTGAACAGCGGGTGCCGGGCCTCGAGCAGCCAGCCGAGGATCAGCCACAGGCCGGTGTCGGCCAGGAAATGGGGCCAGCCAAAGTGGACAAGGTGGCCGGTCCAGATGCGCCAGAGCTCACCTTCCGCGAGCGCGGTCCGGTCATAAAGCAGGCCGGAGCGCCAGGCCGGATTGAGCTGGATCACCAGCGCGGCCACGGCAACCACCAGAAACATTCCGGGGACCCGCCGCGGCAGGCTCTGCGGGGCCGCGCTCATGCCCGGTCAGCGTCGGCGCAGCAGCAGGCGCGCGAGTCCGAGCAGCCCCAGGGCCCCGCAGAACCAGAGGCTGGGGGCGCCGCCGCCGCCACCACCGCCGGAACTCGGCGGGGGCGCCGGCGGGGCCGCCGGAGCGTTGACCGTGAGCGTGGCCGGGTCGCTCGTGACCGAGCCGGTGCCGTTGCTGACGACCACCCGGTAGGAACCTGCATTGGCGGCGGTCGCGTTGGAAATGGTGTGGGTGGCACCGGTGGCGCCGCTGAGATTGTTGCCGTTAAAGGTCCACTGGTAGCCGGTGGCGCCGGTGGCGGTGACGCTGAAGCTGGCGCTCCCGCCGGATGCAACGGTGGCGCTGACGGGTTGCGTGGTGATGACGGGCAGCAAGGGGCCGGTGGGGGTGAAGGAGACGTTCAGGGTCAGGCCGGCGCAGTCGGCGTCGAAGCCGTCGACGGCGATGTAGTAGGTGGTGCCGGCGACGGCGGTGAACGTGACGGAGCTGGCCTGGATGTGCGGCTGGGGCGAAGAGCTGAGGTCGTCGTTGCCGGCGAGGGTGACCAGGCTGTTGACGGCGGTGCCCGTGTAGACCCCGAGGGTGGTGTCAAAATAGCTGCCGCGCGTGTCGACGGTGACGGGGCCCGCGGCCGGGGCGGTCCAGCGCCACCAGACGGAGCGCCCGCCGACGTTGCCGGCGTGGCTGGGCTCTCCCGCCTGCTTGGTGGCGTTGGTGTTGTAGCCGCTGAGGGTGGCGGTGTTGCTCGCCGGAAGGATGATGATGGCGGCGTTGGCAAAGCTGTCGTTGGCCGGCTGCCCGGGCGGGCCGTAGATATTCTGGGCCCCGGTGATGTCGTCGCTGGCCAGCGCATCGAGGCTGCTGATGCGGCTGTTCATGATGGCCTGGACGCTCTGGCCGGCCTCGTCGGGATGGTCGAGACCGAGCAGGTGTCCGAGTTCGTGCAGCGTGACGCGCTGGAGATCGATGACGCCGCTGCGGGTGGGGCCGTCATAGGAGTCCCAGGTGCGGGCCGAGTTGTAGACGATGTCGGCCCGCGTGCGCTCGTTGCCGCGCGACCAGACGGTGGTGATCGCCACGGTGTTGGTGTCGAAGGCATCGCCAAAGACGTCGCTGGCGAAGACCAGCTCGTTGAGGTTGTTGTTCTCATCCGCCGGACCCGCGGGGAGGAGCGACATGGTGATCTGCAGGTTGCCGAGATGGGTGTTCCACATCTGCGCGGCGGCCTGGGCGCTGGTGTTGTAACTGTTGCCATCGCTCAGGTTGGCCGTGCTGCCCAGCTTGATCTGGATCGCCACGGAGCCCGGGGGCCACTTGAGCGGCAGCGCCGTGCCGCTTTCGCGCTGATCCACGATGTAGGTGAAACTCCAGGCCGCCACCGCGGCAAACAGGCCGGCGAGGACCGAGAGGGCCAGGAGCGGGGCTTTATTTTTCACGGGCGGTCGGCTGGATGGTGGCGACGCGGTCCCGGATCTGCCGGAGGAAGGCGGCGGCCGTCAGCGGCCGGGCGGCGGGGTTCTGTTGCTTGACCGCACTGAGCCGGTTCATCGGCAGGGCGACGTCCTGGGCGCTGTAGAGGGGGAGGCCGTTGCTGCGCAGGACATAGGCCTCGCCGGAACCGGCGTCGCGCATGATCGGGTAGACCCCGTGCATCAGGGCCACCAAGGGCAGCATTTTCCGCTTTTCCCCGTGGACGAAAAGCACGTTCTCATCGCCGACGTAGAACCGGGGCATGCCCTGGATGGCCAGCTCGTCCTCGCCGACTCGGCCGCCGATCAGGTCAAGCACCAGCGGGGAGGGGGGCGTGCCCTTGACGACCTCGCTGACCTCGAGCTCCACGCGCGTGCCGATGTAACGCCGGCCGTTGTGTTCCCGCCATTCGGAAGTGGCGGACTTGACCACGGCGCGCACGACATAGTCGGATTGGCTGATGAGCGAGTTGATGTCCGGGGCCTCCACGGTGGTGGCCGAAAGGCGCGGCAGGAGAGTCAACCCCAGGGCCAGCCCGACGAGTATGCAGCGGCGTGCGATCATAGAGAGATGGATTGGGACGACGGACCCGGCCCAAGGTTCCGCGTCGCTTTAACGGGTGCAGCCTAGGTGAACGGCGGGCGGCGTCAAAAACTAAGTCTAGACCTTGGTCGAAAAGAGCTCCGCATCCAGCCGGCCCTCGGCGACGCGCGTGGTGGGGCCGGTCATCCGGATGGCGAAATCCCGGGCGATCTCGATGGCGATCTGGCCGCCGGGCATGTGCACCGAGAGTTCGGCGTCCACCAGCCCGAGCCGGTGGGCCACGGCGGCGGCGGCGCTGGAACTGCTGCCGGAGGCGAGGGTGTAACCCGTGCCGCGTTCCCAGATCTCGATGCGGATGTTCCGGCGGTCGATCACCTGGAGAAACTGGACGTTGATCCGGTTGGGGAAGTTTTTGTGCACCGCGATGTCGGGGCCGTATTGCCGCGCCAGCCCGGCCGAGACCTCGGGCAGCACCAGCACGCAATGCGGGTTGCCGATGCCGGCGGCGTTGAAGGTGAACTCGCGGCCCTGGATCGTGAACTTCTCGCCGAGAACCTCGCGCACCGGGCCGGCGACCGGGATGCGGTCGCTCTGGAAGGTGACGCGGCCCATCTCGACGATGATCTGCCGGCCCTGCTGCAGGACGCGGGATTCGACGACGCCCCCGGCGGTTTCGATGGTGAACGGCTGGACGCCGACGAGCTTCTGGTCGTAGAGGTAGCGGGAGAAGATGCGCAGGCCGTTGCCGGACTTCTCGGCCTCGGAGCCGTCGGGATTGAAGATGCGCAGCCCGAACTTCGCCTGGGTGGCGCGCAGCGGGCCCCAGAGGATGCCGTCGGAGCCGGCGCCGAAGTTGCGGTGGCAGAGGACGCGGATCTGCTCCGGGGTCGGGGCCGGCCACCCGGGGTAGTCGGCAGGATTCATCACGAGGTAGTCGTTGCCGAGGGTGTGATACTTGAAGAAGCGCATGGGAGGGGGGAGGGGGCCGCGGGACGGACGAGATGCACGGAAAATGTCCGCGGCGCGCCCCGCCGGCCAGGGCGGCGCGGGGCTCAGCCCGCGGCCTGGGCCTTCGTGCCGTAGCCGAGCAGCTTGCGTTCCTTGATGAAGTCGGCGACCCGGGCCGGCACCATTTTCTCCCACGAGTCATCCCCGGCCTTGATGCGCTGCAGGACGTCGCGCGAGAAGATGTTCAGGTAGTCGGGGTTGCTCCCGACGATGCAGTCGACGTTGTGGTTCTCGAGCAGGTGCGCGTAGAGGTTGCGCAGGCGCTCGGTGACCTGGACGTTGCGGGCGGTGATCATGACGCCGGCGGAGAAGGCGTGGCTGCTGCCGGCACCCGCCGGGTGGGCGGGCTGGCCGTTGGCCAGGTAGCGGTCGTAGGCGTCCTGCCGCATCGGGTAGATGTAGAGCTTGACCGCGTGGCGGAACATGCGGCCCATGGATTCCAGGATGCCGCCCTCGAGGTTCTCGTAGTATTTCTCGTTGAAGATCTCGAGGAGGTTGTTGATGCCCATGGCGACGCCGATCATCTCCTTGGTGTAGCGGCGGAAATACGAGACCAGCCGGTAGAACTCGGAATAATTCGAGATGAGCGCGTTGACGCCGATGTGTCCGAGCATGTCGACGCGGGCGAGAAAGTCGCTGGCGTCGAGGTCGCCCTCGGACAGGAGGTTGTTCATGGTGATCTCCATGAGCACGATCATGTCCTTCCCCTTGACCATCGGCTCCTGCATGAACTGGGCCGTGGCGCAGGTGAGCATGTCGACGTTGACGTGCGTGACGGGCCGGAAGCTGCCGCGCTCGACCAGGACGGCCTTGTGATGCAGCACCTCGGAGGGCTGGAGCACCTCGCCGTTGGGGGCGAACATCACGGCGTTGGTCAGGCCGAACTGCACGAGCCGGAGCGAGAGCAGGCGGTTGTCCACCGTGCCGAAGGCCGGGCCGCTGACGCGCAGCATGTCGATCTCGATCCGGTCGGTGCCGATGTTGTCGGCGAGGGACTGGATCAGCCGGGCCGGGTCGGCGGTGTAGTTGAAGGCGCCGTAGATGAGGTTCACGCCGACGATGCCCAGGGCCTGCTGCTGCAGGACGTTCTCCTTGTCCCACATGCGCACGTGGACGATGATGTCGCTGGGCTCGGCGCCGACCTCGTGCTGGAAGCGGACGCCCATCCAGCCGTGCCCCTCGTTGGGGCCCTTGAAACTCTTGGCCACGACCGTGTCGGCGAACACGAAGAACTTGGTGCGGTCGCCGCGCTTCTCGTCGAGGCGCTCCTTGAGGAGGCGGTATTCGTGATCGAGCATCGTCGCGAGCCGTTCGCGCGAGACATAGCGCGGGGCCTTGCCGTAGATGGCGTCGCTGAAGGTCATGTCGTAGGCCGACATGGTCTTGGCGATGGCGCCCGAGGCACCGCCGACCTGGAAGAAGATGCGGGAGACCTCCTGCCCGGCGCCAATCTCCGCGATGGTGCCGTAGCGCGTGCCGTCGAGATTGATGGTCAGCGCCTTGCGGTTGGTCGTGAGCAGTTCCTTTTTCTCACTCATGCCGGACTATAGGGTGATTTCGGCGCGCATGGGAAGGCTAGGAGTGCAACAATCGGGTGCTAGCAGGGAAAGTTAAGCCTCCGGGCTTATTATTTATCGCGGGCTAATGCCGTTCGTCACGCCCCGGGGCCGGTCACCGCTTTTCGCTGGCGGAAGCGGGGCGCCTGCCTAGGTTCGCCGCCATGAAGAACTTCTTCACTTCTTTCTTCGCCACCATCGCGGCCCTGCTCGTTTTCCTCATCGGTGGAGCGCTGTGTTTCTTCCTCTTCATCGGCTTCGTGGTGGCCATGGGCGAGAAGAAGCCGGTCTTGGTGCAGAACGGCTCCTACCTGGTCTTCGACCTGGCCGCGAACATCCAGGACGCGCCTTCGCAGGTCGAGGGGCTGGAGGAGTTCATGGAGATCTTCGGCGGGCGCGCCCCGCATGTGCTGCAGCTCCGCGAGGTCACCCGCGCGCTGCAGGCGGCGGCCCGGGACGATGCCATCAAGGGTCTTTACCTGACCGGCTCGATGCAGGCCCAGGGCTACGGCTCCGGCTTTGCGGCCCTCAAGGAGGTGCGCGAGGCGATCGAGCAGTTCAAGGCCGCGGGCAAGCCCGTGAAGGCGCACCTCGACTACGCCGGCACCCGGGAATTCTACTTGTCGTCGGTCGCGGACGATCTGGTGCTCGATCCCTACGGCGCCGTGGTCATGCCCGGCCTGGCCTCGCAGCCGATGTTCTACACCGGGGCCTTTGAGAAATTCGGCATCGGCGTGCAGGTCACCCGCGTCGGCAAATACAAGAGCGCCGTCGAGCCTTTCACCCTCAAGCAGATGAGCCCCGAGAACCGCGCGCAGATCCAGAAGCTGCTCGATGACGTGTGGGCCACGCTGACGGCCTCCATCGAGTCCGCCCGCAAACTGCCGGCCGGTGCCATCCAGAAAGCCGTCGATGCGAAGGGTCTCATCCGGGCCGATGATGCCCTGAAGCTCAAGCTGGTCGACCGCATCGCCTACCTTGATGAGATGCTCGACGAACTGAAGGCCGCGACCGGCCGGCAGGGCTCCAGCCAGCCTTTCAAGCAGATCGGGCTGAAGGATTATGCGAGGCTGGTCTCGAGCGGCGGCCTGGTCGCCAAGCGGCAGGGCGAGGGCAAGATCGAGCTGGGCACCGCCAGCAAGGGCAAGATCGCCATCGTCTACGCCGAGGGCGAGATCGTGGACGGCAGCGGCAACGAGGACGGCTACGTCTACGGCGAGAAAACCTCCCGGCTGTTGCGCCAGATCCGGCAGGATGACAGCATCAGCGCGGTCGTGCTGCGCGTGAACAGCCCCGGCGGCAGCGTCACCGCCTCCGAGGCCATCCTGCGCGAGGTGCGTCTGATCCACCAGGACAAGCCCGTCATCGTCTCCATGGGCACCGTGGCCGCCTCGGGCGGCTACTGGATCGCGACGGCCGCCGACCGGGTTTTCGCGGAGCCGACCACGATCACCGGCTCGATCGGCGTCTTCGGCATGTTCATGAACTTCCAGGGCCTCGCGACCGACAAGCTCGGGCTGACCTTTGACACGGTGAAGACCGGCCGGTTTGCCGACGCCGCCACTGTCATCCGGCCCAAGACCGAGGCCGAGCTTGCCATCTTCCAGGATTCCGTCGACTGGGTCTACGACCAGTTCATCGCCAAGGTAACCGACGCCCGCAAACTTGACCGCAAGGTCGTCGAGGAGATCGCGCAAGGCCGGGTCTGGTCCGGCAGCGAGGCGCTGAAGCTCAAGCTTGTCGACGAGCTTGGCGGACTGGCCGACGCCGTCAAATATGCCGCGACCAAGGCCGAGTTGGGTGATAACTTTCGTGTGGCCGAGTATCCCCGCAAAAAGCAATTCGCCGAGCAGTTTGCGGAGGCGATGGAGGGTCGCCGTCGCGAGCAGGCCCTGGGCGGGCCCGTCGGGGCGTTTTTCCGCGAGATGACCGCCGAGCTGAAGGCCCTCGGCAAATACAACGACCCGCGCGGCCTCTATGCCCGGCTGCCCTTCGAGCTGCGGATGAACTGATTTCCCATGGCCCAAGACTACACTCTCACCCAGGACTGCCCCGCGACCGTCATCCCGGCCGGCGACAAGGTCACCCTCAAGGCCGGCACCAGCGTCTTCATCACGCAGACGCTCGGCGGCAACGTGACCGTGCGGACCGACCGCGGTCTGTTCCAGATCGCCGTCGCCGACACCGGTGCCATCGGCGGCTACACGGCCAGGGCCGAGCAGGCGGCGGTCACGGCCACGGAGTTCAGCGAGCAGGCGGTCTGGGACGCGCTCAAGACCTGCTTCGATCCCGAGATTCCCGTCAACATCGTCGACCTCGGCCTGGTTTATGATCTCGCCGTCGAGAAGACACCGGCCGGCAAGCACATCCTTGAGGTGAAGATGACGCTCACGGCACCGGGCTGCGGCATGGGCCCGGTCATCGCCGAGGATGCGCGGCAGAAGATCTCCCGTCTGCCCGACGTCGAGTCCGCCAAGGTGCACATCGTGTGGGACCCGCAATGGACCCCGCAGATGATATCCGAAACCGGGCGGAAGGTGCTGGGGTTGGAGTGATGGAGGGTCAGCTGAAGCTGAGCCCTGCAAAAACTACGACGGCTTATGCCGTGATCGTGTCGAGCGAGCAGCTCTCGACGGGTGTCTCGCAATTCGGGCGGGCAATGATGCCGGGATAAGGTTCGTTCGCGAACAGCCTGGTTGGCTCGGCCAGCAGGTGCGCGTCGCAAACGGCGAACAGCTCGGCCTCGGTCATGGCGCGGCGCATGTCGTGCAGGAACCGGCCCTCGGGGTCCACGCTCTGGCCGACAAAGTTCAGGTATTTCTTCATCTTGGCGACATGGGCCTTCTCGGGAATGTCGGGCGTCTGCGTCTCGCGGTAGAGGCGGGAGACGTATTCGCGAACGTCGGCGAGGGTGGGGGCGAACACGGCCTGGCCGGCGAGCTTTTCACGCGTCTGGCGGAAGATCCACGGGTTGCGGATGGCGTGGCGGCCGATCATGACGCCGGCGGCGCCGGTTTCCTGGAGCACCGCGGCGGCCTTGTCGGCGGAGGTCACATTGCCGTTGGCGAGCACGGGGCAGCGGACGGTGCGCGCGGCGGTGCCGATGAAGTCGTAGTGGACGTCGCTGCGATAGCCTTCCTTCACGGTGCGGCCGTGGACGCTGAGCAGGTCGACGCCGTGCTTGTTGATGAGGCCGAGGACACGCTCGTAGTTCTCGGTTGAATCGAAACCGATGCGCATCTTCACGGTGAAGAGACCGGGCACGGCGTCACGGAGGGCGCCGATGAGCTCGTCGATCTTGGCCGGGTCGCGCAGGAGGCCGCCGCCGACGTTCTTCTTGTAGATCTTGGGCGCGGGACAGCCCATGTTCAGGTCGATGCCGGCCACGGGATACCGCAACAGTTCCTTCACGGTGCGGACCATGTGGCTGATTTCCTCGCCGATGAGCTGGGCGAAGACGGGGCGGCCGGTGCGGTTCTCCACGATGGAGCGGACGATGTGCTTTTCCGGGCGGGACTGGACGTGGACGCGGAAAAACTCGGTGAAGAAATAATCCGGGGCGCCGTAGTGGGCCATGACACGCATGAACGGCAGGTCCGTGACGTCCTGCATCGGCGCCAGCGCGGTCAGGGGCTGGCTGGGTAGGATGGGGGCGGGGAGCTGGCGGGAGCTTGCACCCGCGGGGCTGATGGCCCCGCCTCCATCAACAGGACTCATTGGTCTCCCTCGTCCTTGGGCTCTTCCTTCTGTTGCTTGAGCACGCGCTCGAGGATCTCGGTCATGTCCTCGACCAGGTCAAAGACCTTGCGGGCGACGAAAATCGGGCGCTTCTGCTGGAGGGCGAGGACAATGGAGTCGCTCGGCCGGGCATCGAGCTCGAGGAACTTGCGGCCGAGCTCGTTTTGCATGTGCAGGATGATGCGGGCGAAATAGGTGCCGTCGTTGACGTCGTTGATGATGATGCGCTCGAGGCCGATCTCGAAACCCATCAGGAGGTGGCCGATCAGGTCGTGGGTCAGCGGGCGTTCCTTCTTGATCCCGTTGATCGTCATCGAGATGGCGCTGCCGACGCTGGGGTCCACGTAGATGACGAAGGTCTTGTCGTCGTTCCCCAGGAACACGGCGCAGCCGTTGGCCGTGGGCATCAGGCCTTTGATGGAGACTTCAACAATATCAGCGGGCATGAGCGGAAAGGTGCGGGTCGCGGGAAAAAGTGCAAGTTTGCCGGGGAACGGTGGTCACAGACCGCCGCTACTGGGCTTCAGAAGCCTTGGAGAGCGATGCCCCAGGTCTTGGCCTGTTGCAGCACCGCGGGCTTGTCGAGGACGATGACCTTGCCGGCCTCGAGGGCGGCGGCGGAGAGGCCGGCCGCGTGCATGGTTTCAAGGGTGCGCAGGCCAAAGACGGGCACGTCGAAGCGGAAGTCCTGCTTCGCCTTCACGGTCTTCACGAAGAGGGTCTCGTCGGTCTTGAAGGTGCCGGCGCGGCGGAGCATGTCGTCGGTGCCCTCGAAGGCCTCGACGGCGAGGACGGTGCCCTTGCGCACGACGCAGCCCTGGCCGATGTCGAGCCGGGCGATCTCGCGGGCGATGGTGATGCCGTGCTGCACGTATTCATCGTCGATGCCGAGCCGGCCGGTCATGGCGCCGGCGGTGGCGAGCTGGTCGTCGATGAAGGCGCGGGCGTCGAGCAGGGTGACGCCGAGCTTCTCGATCTCGTTGGCGATGGCGCCGAAGATGGTCTCGGCGTTGCGGCGCTTGAGGGAAAAGAGGATCGAGGCGGCCTTGAGGTCGGGCACGAGGCCGTGGAAAAGCTTCTTGGGCTTAACCTGGCCGGCCATGAGGGCGTAGCCGGCACCGAAGGCCTTCAGGGTGTCGAGCATCTTGCCGACCTGGCCGACGTTCAGGGTGATGCGTTCGCTCTCCGGGAAACTGGCGATGAGGGACGGCTCGGTCTCGTCGTCCATGGCGATGAGCCGCAGGGGCACGCCGGCGGCGCGGATGGCGGCGGCGGTGATGACCGGATAGCGGCCGCGACCGGCGATGAGGGCGACGGGGCGCTTGGCGTCAAAATCCTTGGGCAGGAAGGCGGAAGGCATCGGGGAGGGAGGTTGCAGGGCCGGCTGCCCGCCTGCAAGCAGGCTCCGCCAAACTAAAAAGCCGCGCCCTGCGGCGCGGCGGGGAGGGCTTACGACTGCGAGCCGTAGTATTTTTTGTAGCTACGGTAGTAGCGGTAGTTCGAGTAATACTCGATGCGGCGGGCCGACAGGCCGTTGAGGACGATGCCGAGCAGCTCGTTTTTGCTCTCCTTGAGCTGCTTGATGTAGAGGCGGATGTGTTTCCGGTAGGCGCGGTTGAAGCGGCAGACGTAGATGACCTCGTCGGTGCGCTCGGCGATGAGCAGCGAGTCGGTGACGGCGCCCATCGGCGGCGAGTCCACGACGATCAGGTCGAAGTGCTGCTTCATGCTCTCGATGAACTGGCCGAAGACGGCGGTTTCGAGCAGCTCGGTCGGGCTCTTCGAGCGGCCGCCGGACCGGAGGAGGTAGAGGTTCTCGTCCACCTTGGTGAAGCCGAGGGAGGCGTCGGCGAAGGGATCGGCGGGGATCTTGGCGCCGGCCTCGAACCAGGCGATTAGGCCGGCCTCGTTGGTCAGCTTGAAATGGCGGTGCAGCATCGGCCGGCGCATGTCGCAGTCCATGAGCAGCACCTTCTTGCCGTGGCGGGCGAACGAGGCGGCGAGATTGCAGCTGATCATCGTCTTGCCCTCGCCGGGGATGGTGCTGGTGACGAGGACGGCCTTGGGGAAGTCGAGCTTCGACTGGATCTTGACGGCGCTGTAGACGCTGAGGAACGCTTCGGAGCCGGGCGAGGTGCGGTTGCTGTTGACCAGCGAGTGCTTCTCGGTGTCCGGCACGTCGCCGAGCTCGGGGATGATGCCGAGAAGGTGGGCGCCGATGAACCCCTCGATGTCCCAGGCGCTCTTGACGCGATCGTCGAGGAAGCTGAGGCCGATGGCGACGAGGGCGAAGACGATGATGCCGAGCATGACGCTCGTCTTCAGGATGTTCCTCATGTTGGGCGTGTAGGGGGCGCCGGCGGGGAGGGCGCGGTCGAGCGGCTTGACCGGGATGTTCTCGAGGTTCTTGGAGGTGGTGACCTGGTTCAGCCGGTTGAGAATCTCGACGTAGTTGTTCTTCGCCACCGCGGCCTGGTTCTCCAAGCTCTTGAAATCGACGGACAGGTCGCCGAGGCGGAGGTTGTCCTTCTCGGCCGCCTGATATTCCTTCACGTAGGAAGCCTCGGTGTCCTTCAGCTTCTCATACTGGGTGCGGAGATCGGAAATGGACTGCTCGATGTTGCGGGTGATCTGCGCCGAGACGACATCGATGGAGTTGGCCAGCTCGACCATCCGGGGGTGGCGCTCGAGGTAGCGTTCGCTGAGGATGGCCTGCTGCTTGTTGAGCTCGGCCAGCTGGGCCTTCAGGGTCGGGATGGTGCCGTAGGTCGAAATGTAACCGATCTCAAGCAGGTTGGCCGGGTTTTCCTTCTGCATCTTCTCGATCTGGCTGAGCAGGGTCTCGATATCGAGCCGGGCGAGCCGCGCGGTGGTGAGCATGGAATTCACGGTGCGGAGGCGTTCGCCCACGATGTTCATGCTGTTGTCGAGGGAGACGAGGTTGTGCTTGCGGCGGTAGTCCTGAAGCTTGGCCTCGGCGGCCTCGGACTCCTGCTGGAGTTCCCTGGCGCGGCTGCGGAGGTAGTCGACGGCGAACTCGTTCTTGCCGCCCACGTTTTCCATGAGGTAGCGCATGAACTGCTCGACGTAGCGGTTGGCCAGGAGCGCGGCGCCCTCGGGATCGCGGTGGGAGACCGTGATGTTGATGAGAAAGCTGTTGCGGGTGGATTCCCGGGACATGCTGCCGAGCAGGCCGCCGACGGACGGGGGATTGGCGCCGGGCGGGAGGTCCTTGAGGAACGGCCGCTGCAGGAGCCGGACCTCGTCGGGCGTCAGGGACTGGGCGACCATGGTGCGCAGGCGCGCGCTGGACATGATCTGCAGGTAGGTGTTGAGGTCGACCTCGGAACGGATCGTGGTGTCGACGACCTGCTCGTTCTGCACGACGCGCTCGGGCCGCTCGAACTGCATGCTGGCGGTGCTGGAATACATCGGCGTCTCCTGCGCCTGGTAATAGCCGACCGAGAGCGAGACGAGCAGGGCGACCGGGAGGGCGATCCAGAGCCGCTCGCGGAGGATGACGTAGTAGTCCCGCAGGGAACGCCGCTCAACGACGTGGTTGTCGTTGCCGTGCAGGGAGGGGCCGGACCTGGCCGGGCTGCTCGGATGATGCGCGTCGGGGAGGGACATGTAATCAGATCAGGCGCTCGGGCACGTAGACGATGTCGCCGGGCAGCAGCATGAGGGAGCTGTCATCGGTCTTGGTGTCACGCTTGCCCTTGATGACGCTGTCCACGTCGACGGTGAAGACCTTTTTGGTGCCGTCCGGGAGGATGCGGGTCACCGTGACGGCGGTGCCCTTGCCGATGTCGGTGATGCCGCCGGCCTTGGTGACGAGCTCGACCACCGTGAGGGTTGACTCGATGGGCAGGGTGTAGCGGCCGGCGCTGCGGATGGCGCCCTGGATGGAGACCTCGCGCGGGGCGTATTCCTCGACGCTGATGGTGACCTGCGGGTTGCGCAGGAAGCGGCCCTCCTTGTAGGCGTTCTCAATCGCGGCCTGGGCCTCCACGACGGTCAGCCCGCCGATGGCGATCTCGCCGAGCAGGGGCATGTTGATGCGGCCGCGGGCGTCGATGCGGGTGAGGCTGGTGAGGTCCTCCTCCTGGTAGACGGCAACGCGCACGCGGTCGGCCAGCCCCAGCGTGTGGACATAGTTTTTCTTGTCCGCCTTGGCGTTGCCCTGGCCGAACAGCGGCGCGCCCGCCAGGGCGAGGACGGCAAGGAGCAGGGGGATGAGTCGGGCGGTTTTCATGGGAAGGTTAATAGCGGCTGGAGATGTCGACCGAAAAGCCCTGGCGGTCAAAGTCCGAGAAAGCGAACGTGGACCAGTTACGGAAGTAGGTGTAGGTCGCACCGACTTGCAAGTGTTCGTTCAGCTTGTAGCGGGCGCCCGCATCCCAGCTGAAAAAGGTGTCGCGCCGGGCGGGCGGGGGCGTGCCGAGAAAGCGGTTCTGGCCGTAGGACACGCCGGCGGAGAACTCGATCTTGCGCGTGGCGTTGTAGCCGGCCCGCAGGGAGGCGGACGTGGAGTCGACCGAGGCGCCGGTGGCGATGGTGCTGAAGTCGCGGCTGAGCTGACCGCTCAGGTTGAGCTTGCGGGTGACGGGCCAGGTGACCCCGGCGAGGGCGTTGAAGTGCGCATACTGCCGGTCGGCGAGGCCGCTGACATCGCGGACCTGATAGCCGAGCCGCACCGTGCCGTTGAGCTTGGCGAACAATCCGCCGGTGGCCCCGACGTTGAACCAGTGGTCGATGCTGTCATCACCGGTGGAGGTCTGGGAAACCCGGATGCGGTAGCCGCCCACGAGATCGAGCTTGGAGGTATAGACGTAGAATACGTCGAGGGCCTGTGAATAATCCGTGTAGTTTGCCAGCACGGTGCTGTCGACATAGCGGCGGCGCAGGTAGTTCGTCTGGGAGGTGAAATAATATTTGTCGTTGACCGGGTATTTCAGGCTGAGGCCGACGGGGAAGTTCCACGAGTTTGTGCGCAGGTTGACGGCGCTGTCCGACCGGCTCTCGCGGTAGGCGCTGACCGTGAACGCTCCGGTGGTGCGGCCGGTGGTCTTGTTGAACTCGACGTGGAAGTTGGGGTTGAACGAATTCTCGTCCGAGTAGCTGCCGTAGGAGGCGTAACTCAGGGTGGCCGTGGCGTTGACGGCGATGATGCCGGCGCGGCGCTTGATCTCCGCGCCCACGGTGCCGTTGACCGTGTAGTCGTCGCGGTTGCTTGAATCGGAGAAGATGTTCGAGTCGTAACCGAAGGTGACGTTGCCGAAGACAAAAAGCTGGTTGCGCGAGCCGTCGAGGTTGAGCAGGGCCCGGGCGGGGCTGAGCCCGAGCGCGAGGGCGCAGATTGCGAGCAGGCAGGTTTTGGCTGGGGCGGAGAGGATCACGGCAGGTTGCGGAGGCTCAGTTGCCTGGCAGCCGGTCGGGGCTGATGACAATGTTGGTCGGCGGCTCGGAAGGCACGGTGGGTTTGGCCACGATTTCCTGGTCCTCGGTCGCGTCGCCGCCCGGTGTGGGGCTGGCGGGGTTGCCGGTTTCCTCGGCGGGGGCATCGAGCCCCTCCTCGGCCTTCCTTTCGATGACCTCGAACGTGACGGTCTTCTTGGCGTTGCAGGCGACGCTGACACGCTCGTCTGAAACCTGGAGGGCCTCGGGCGGGATGCGGCTGATGGTGACGGTGGGCGGCAGGCCGGCGGGGGCGGCACGCACCACGGCACGCTCGCCGGGCCGGAGCACCTGACCGCCGATGTCCTTGCTGCCGCCGCGGACGGTGACGTCACCCTCGAGCAGGTCGATGATGGTCTCGTCAGCGTTGGTCTCGATGGCCACCTTGCCGCCGCGGATGTTCACGGAGGCCTGCGGGGTGGAGTAGTTCATCGAACTGCCGGAGACCAGCTGGCTGGTGCAGACGCCGACGGCGCCGTGGGCCACATGCACGTCGCTCTGCGAGATGGAAGGCTCGAATGGCGCGTCCGCGGTGGTGTTGCGGTTGGGCTGGAAGGGTTCCTGCACGAAACGGTCGATCTCCACGCGGGTGTTCTGGTCGACGAAGAGGCCGGTGCCGTTGGAATAGACGAAGGCGTTGTGGGCGCCTTCCTTGGTTTCGATCACCGTGCCCGGCGCGTCGAAGGCCGTCGCCTGGCGGGCTGTGTAGATTTTTTCCCCGGTCTGGATCTGGCTGTCGCCGGTCGCTTCCGCCAGGTAGATCTTGCTGGTCGGGCCTTTCTTTTTGCCCAGCTGCCGCTGGGCATACGCGCTCGGAGTCGCGGCCACCAGCGCCGCGAGGACGAGAAGCAAGAGGCGAGTGAGTTGTGGTTTCATGGCTGGTTGGACTAGAGTGTTACCCGCGTTGGGCCACTTGGCGAATTGCTTTTAGTGTATATCCCAAATAACACTAGGGTATAACACCTATAGCAAGGGCAAAAACCAGCGCTTTCGCGGGATTTTGCATGCTCCTCTAGACCAAAAGATTAACAAGGCGGCCCTTAATGTAGATAGTCCGTTTGATAGGTTTGCCGGCGACGTGGGGAGCCACCTTCGGGTTGGCTGCCGCCAACTGGACCAAATCGGCTTCGCTGATGCCGGCATCGACGGTGACATCGCCGCGGTGTTTGCCGTTCACCTGGATCACGATGGTGATGGTGGTGGCCACGAGCTTGCCGGCATCAAAAGCCGGCCAACCGGCCGCCATGATGGAGCCGGTTTCGCCCAAGCGGGCCCATAATTCCTCAGCCAGATGCGGGGCGAACGGCGCCAGCAGGCGCAGCAGGTCCAGCATGGCGGCGCGCGGCACGGCGGGTTCCTTCTGCAGCGCGTTCACCAGGATCATCATCTGCGAAATGGCGGTGTTGAAACGCAGGCCCTCGATGTCGTCGCCGACCTTCTTGATGGTCTCGTGCAGCAGCTTCTCCGTGTCGGGAGTGAGCGCGCCGGTGGCGGTGATGCGCGGGTTGAGCGCGCCTTCCTCCGTGAGGCACTCGCGCCAGATCTTCTTTAGGAAACGGTGCACACCCTCGATGCCCTTGGTGTTCCAGGGCTTCATGGCCTCGAGCGGCCCGAGGAACATGAGGTAAAGCCGGAGCGAGTCGGTGCCGTAGCCCGCGATGATGTCGTCGGGGTTCACCACGTTGCCGCGGCTCTTGGACATCTTCACGCCATCCTCGCCCAGGATGATGCCCTGGTGAAAGAGCTTCTTGAAGGGTTCGGACTGCGGCACGACGCCGAGGTCGAAGAGGACCTTGTGCCAGAAGCGGGCGTAGAGGAGGTGGAGGACCGCATGTTCGGCGCCACCGACATAAAGATCGGGCACGCCCCAATACTTGAGGGCTTCGGGGCTGGCGATGGCGCCCGCGTTCTGCGGGTCGAGGAAACGCAGGTAATACCAGCAGGAGCCGGCCCACTGGGGCATGGTGTTGGTCTCGCGGCGGGCGCGCACCCACGCGTCGCCGGCAGGTTGCGGCTGGGCGGCGGGCACGGACGCACCGGTCGTGACATCAAACCAGATCTCGAGCCACGCGGTCTCGTTGGCGAGCGGGCTTTCGCCGGTGCCGCTCGGCAGGTAAGACTGCACGTCGGGCAGCACCAGCGGCAGCGCGGCGTCCGGCAGCGGCAGCGCGTAATGCGTGACGCCGTTTTCGGCGAAGGTGACGGGCTGGACGGGCAGGTCCTGGCGCACCGCGGCCGCGCGACGGTAATCAGCCTCGGTGACCCAGACGATCGGGAAGGGCTCGCCCCAATAGCGCTGGCGCGAGAACAGCCAGTCGCGGAGCTTGTAGTTGACGGTGCCCTTGCCGAGGCCGCGGGCGGCGAGGTCGGCGGTGATCTTCTTTTTCGCCTCGGGCCAGCTCAGTCCGTCATAACCGGGCGAGTTGATGACCTTGCCGTCGCCGACATAGGGCAGCTGGTCCGAACCGTCCGCCGCGGCGATGACGCGCGGCGTGGGGAGATTGTAGAGCTGGGCGAACTCCCAGTCGCGCTCGTCGTGCGCCGGCACGGCCATGATGGCGCCGGTGCCGTAGCCCATGAGCACGTAGTCAGCGATCCAGACGGGAATGCGCGCGCCGTTGACCGGGTTGATGGCGTAGCTCCCGGAGAAGACGCCGCTCTTGTCCTTGGCGAGGTCGGTGCGCTCGAGGTCGCTCTTGCTCGCGGCCTTCCGGCGATAGGCGTCGACGGCGTCGCGCTGCTCGGGCTTCGTGAGCGCCGGCACAAGCGGGTGCTCGGGGGCCACGACCATGTAGGTGGCGCCGAAGAGCGTGTCGGGCCGCGTGGTGAAGATCTTGAGGTCGCCGAGTTTCGGGTCCTCGAGCTTGAAGAGCACCTCGGCGCCCTCGCTGCGGCCGATCCAGGCCTCCTGCATGCGTTTGGTCGAGTCGGGCCAGTCGACGTCCTTGAGGCCGTCGATCAACTGCTCGGCGTAGGCTGTGATGCGGAGCACCCACTGGCGGAGGTTGCGGCGCTCGACGGGGAAGCCGCCGACCTCAGACTTGCCGTCGACGATCTCCTCGTTGGCGAGGACGGTGCGGAGTTCCGGGCACCACCAGACGGGGCGCTCGTCAACGTAGGCCAGGCCCTTCTTGAAGAGCTGGAGAAAAATCCACTGCGTCCAGCGGAAGTATTTCGGGTCGGTCGTATCGACCTCGCGGTCCCAGTCGTAGGAAAAGCCCAGCGCCTTGATCTGGCGGCGGAAGTTCGTGATGTTGTTCTGCGTGTTGGCGGCCGGGTGGGTGCCGGTCTTCACCGCATGCTGCTCGGCAGGCAGGCCGAAGGCGTCCCAACCGATGGGGTGGAGGACATTGAAGCCCTTGGCGCGCTTGTAGCGGGCGAGAATGTCGGTGGCGGTGTAGCCCTCCGGATGGCCGATATGCAGTCCGGCCCCGGACGGGTAGGGAAACATGTCCAGCACGTAGTATTTCGGCTTTGCCGAGCCGTTCTCGGCCTTAAATGCCTTGGTTTTCTCCCAGAAAGATTGCCAATGCGGCTCGATTTGGAGAAAGTCGTAGTCTTTGCAGTTGGTAGCCATCGATTGTTAAAACCCGCCACATTGAGACATTCCCCTTCACCGTCAATCACCGCCCGTCTGGCCGCAATTGCCCTCGTTTTGCTGGGCCTGACCGCTTCCGCCGAGGCGGCCATGAGCCGGGGCTTCAACCGCTTGCTGGACGCCGTCGTCCGCATTGATGTCCGGGAAATCGAGTTCAACGACGGCGCCAAGCGCATCACGGGCGGCGTCGGCTCCGGGGTTATCATCTCCAATGACGGTCTGGTGCTGACCAACGCCCACGTCGTCAGCCCGCAGGCCGTCGAGATTTCCGTCACCCTCGCCAGCCTCGAGCGGGTCAACGCGAAGCTGGTCGGCTGGGACCATTGGACCGACCTCGCGCTGCTCCGCATCGACCTCGACGCGATCAAGCGCCGCAACCTCAGCTTCGCCACCGCGGATTTCGGCGACTCCGACGACCTCTTCGTCGGCCAGACCGTGTTTGCGGTCGGCACGCCGCACGGCCTGACCCGCACCGTCACGCGCGGCATCATCTCCAACAACAACCGCTACTTCGAGGACAGCCGCGGCGTGAACGGCTACGAGACGGGCGCGTTCAACACCTGGCTGCAGACCGACGCCGCGATCAATCCGGGCAACAGCGGCGGCCCGCTCGTCACCGAGGACGGCAAGGTCGTCGGCATCAACTCGCGCGGCTACGTCGGCGCGGACAACCTCGGCTTCGCCATCCCGGCCAAGGTGGCCCGCACGGTCGCCGCGACGCTCGTGAAGGAGGGCGCCGTCACCCGCAGCTACGCCGGCATCGGTTTCCGCGAGTTGCAGGACCTCGAGCGGTTCTACGCGCTCAGTGCCAACACCGGCGTTCTGGTCGCCAATGTCGACGTCGGCTCGCCTGCGGCGAAGGCCGGGCTGCGCGCCGGCGATGTGGTGCTGACGCTAAACGGGCGCAAGGTCGACGGGCGTTTCCCCGAGCAGCTGCCGCCCATCCAGCAGTCCATCGCGAGCCTGCCGGTCGGCTCCGCCGTGAAGGTCGGCGTCAAGCGCGGCGACCAGGTCGTCGAACTCAGCGCCATCACCGAGAAGCTCGAGAGCCGGGTGGGCGAGGAGTGGGCCTTTGAAAAATGGGGCCTCACCGTGCGCAAGGTCTCACGCGCCTACGCCCGCGAGAACCAGCTGACCGACGCGACCGGCGTGGTTGTCCTGGGCGTGCAGCCCGGTTATCCCGCCGCCGAGGCCGGGCTGGCCCGCGGTGACATCATCACCAAGGTCGGCAGCAAAACCATCGCGGAACTCGCGCAGTTGAAATCGCTCTATGAAGCCTACGAGGCGGCGCCCGAGCCCCAGCTCGTCGAGGCCCAGCGCAATCGCCGCATCTCCCTTTACGTCATCAAGCCATGAGCCTTTTCCACCGCTGTCTGCTCGCGCTCTCCCTCGCTGTCACGGCCGCCGCCGCGCCCTTGCCGGATCTTTTCCAGGAGCGCCTCAAGTCCGTGGTCGCCGTGGAATTTTTCATCCAGGCGGAGACAGAGCGTCAGCCGGTCACCGTGCTCGGCACGGTGATTGACGATGCCGGCACGGTCATTCTGCCGGGCGCCGCCATCATGCCGGGCGTCGCGCCCACGCAGCTCAGGGATTTCAAGGTCTACCGCCCGGGTAGCACCGAGTCGTCTGCCGCCGTCTACCTCGGTCAGGACGCCTTCACCGGCTGGCACTTCATGCGCATCGAGGAAAAGGGCCGCGCCGGCCTGGTGCCGGTCACGCAATGGCGCGCCATGCAGACGGACCCCGCGCTGAGCGAAGAACTCTGGGGTATCGGCCTCCGCAACAAGGACGAGGACTTCCAGCCGTATTTCCTGAGCTCCCGCGTGGCGCTGATGATGAAGCTGCCGCAGAAGACCGTCATCCTCGGCAGCGACGTCGCCGGCCCGGGCCTGCCCGTGTTCAACGCCGCGGGTGAGCTCGCCGGCCTGGCCCAGACCTCGTTCGGGCAGAATTTCCTGATCTTCTCGCGCAACCAGCGCGGCAACCCGATCGTGCTGGTGAACGTCGAGGAAAGCAGCGTCGTCCTGCTCGCCAGCGAGGTGCTGCCGTATCTCGGGCGCGTGCCGAAGTCCGTCACCGGCCGGCCGATCGCATGGTTCGGCGCCTACGGCCTGCAGCCGATGGATCCCGAGGTGGCCAAGCTGCTCAAGCTCGAGAACCAGTCCGGCGTGGTGGTGAGCGACATCATGAAGTCCAGCCCTGCGGACCAGGCCGGCCTGCAGGAACGCGACATTGTCCTCGCGCTCGACGGCCAGCCGCTGCCGCGCCTCAAGCCCGACCGCATCGTGGTCAGCTATTTCGGCCAGGAGATCCTGCGCCGCCAGCCCGGCGACACCGTCAACCTCTCCGTGCTCCGTGGCACCACCCGCGTCGAGCTCAAGCTCAAGCTTGGCGACGAGCCGAAGCTCGTGCGCGAGGCCGACCGGCGCTATTTCGAGAAGCTCGGGTTCACGGTGCGCGAATTCCTCTTCAATGACAGCATCCTGCACCGCGCCAGCCCCGGCACGACCGAGGGCGTCATGGTGCATTTCGTCAAGCCGGGCAGCGCCGTCGCCACCGCCGGGCTGAGGCCCGACGACTGGGTGCGGGAGATCGACGGCACCGAGATCAGGACCTACGCCCAGGCCACGGAACAGCTCGCGGCCATCGAGGCCGACCGGAGCCGGTCGGAATTCGTGTTGCTCGTCAGCCGCGGCGGAGAGACACAGGTGCTGCGCGTGAAACTCAACTGAGTATGTTTACCGGCATCGTCGAGGAAACAGGCCGCGTGGCCGCCTTCACCCAGGGATCCGCTTCCTGGCAGCTCCAGGTCGCCGCCACGCTGGTGACCTCCGACGTCAGCCTCGGCGACAGCATCGCGGTCAACGGCTGCTGCCTGACGGTGACGAAGTATGACGCCGGCCACCTGTGGTTCGACGTGCTGGAGGAGACGCGGCGTCTGACCAGCTTCGCGCAGCTGGCCGCCGGCTCGCTGGTGAACCTGGAGCGCAGCCTGCGGGCGGACGCGCGGCTCGGCGGGCATTTTGTTTCCGGCCACATCGACGGGCCCGGCCGCATCGAGGTCTTCGAGGCGCGGGGCAAGGATCACTACCTGAAGGTGCACGTCCCGGGCGGCTTTGCGCGCTACCTCGTCTACAAGGGCAGCGTGGCGATCGACGGCATCTCGCTGACGGTGGCGGAGGTGGCGGGCGACTCCTTCGCCGTCTGGCTCATCCCGCACACGCTCGCGGTGACGAATTTGCGGAGCAAAAAGGCCGGGGACGTGGTCAACCTGGAATTCGACCTGCTGGCGAAGTATGTCGAGAAACTCCACGCACCGCGCCCGGTCTGATTTTCCATGTCCACCCGCGACCAGCTCCTTGCGCTCAACGACGAGCTCCGCCGCCTGAAGGCCGGCGGGCAGCGCGCCGTGTCCGTCACGGAGGAGGGGCTCGCCCAGCTGCGCGAGTCGGTCGCCGCGGCGCGGACCGACGCCGCGGCCGAGGTTGCCGCCATCACGACGGCGCCCTTCCGGATGACGGAATCGCCAAGACCGGCGGCGGCGGCCGTTGCGCCCT
>DASWWD010000024.1:0-39977 GCA_036401015.1 Lacunisphaera sp. | reverse complement strand
CGCCAGCCAGCGCAAGGCGGTGCTCGCCCGGCAGCGCGGCCAGCCGGCCCCGCTCGCGGTGCTCGACGCCGTGGAGCAGGGCGCAGGCCTGCCCTTGGCGCCGGCGCTCGACCTTGAGGCGGCGTTGTTCGGCGGCGTCGCTGCGAGCGAGACCGCGAAGAATCTCATCCACGTCTTCCTGCTCAAGGAGGCCGGCAAGAAGGCCGGTGCCGATGCCTGGTTCCCGAACGAGAAGCCCGCGGCCAAGGCCGAGCCGTTCCGCATCATCGGCATCATCGGCGCCGGTGTCATGGGCTCCGGCATCGCCCAGTGGTGTGCATCGCGCGGCTTCGGCGTCATCCTGTGCGACACCGACAAGGAGGCCGTGGACCGCGGCATCAAGGTCATCCGCGGCCTGTTCAAGCAGCAGGAGGAGCGCGGCACGCTCACGGCGGCCGAGGCCCACCGCATGATGGGTGGCATCGGCGTCACCACCAGCCTCGAGGACTTCGAGATGTGCGACCTCGTGATCGAGGCCATCGTCGAGAACGTCGAGGCCAAGCAGAAGCTCTTTGCGCAGCTGACCAAGGTCATGCCGCCCGACTGCGTGTTCGCGTCGAACACCTCGGCGCTGCCGCTGGAGGAGCTCGCCGCCACCGCGTCCAATCCGGGCCGCGTGATCGGCCTGCATTTCTTCAACCCCGTCGGCCGCATGCCGCTGGTCGAGCTGGTGCTGGGGCAGGCGACGACCCGCGCCACCGCGGACCGCGCGCTGGCCTTCGTGAAGGCGCTCGGCAAGACGCCCGTCATCTGCCGCTCGTCGCCGGGCTTCCTGGTCACGCGCGTGCTGTTCTTCTACCTCAACGAGGCGTGCCGGCTCTGGGAGCAGGGCGCGCCGACGGACGTCATCGACCGCGCCCTGCGCGAGTGGGGCTGGCCGATGGGCCCGATGCGGCTGATCGACGAGGTCGGCGTGGACGTGACCGACTTCATCTTCGACGAGATGCAGCACTATTTCCCGGACCGCTTCACGGCCACGACCGTATGCAAGCGCATGCTCGCGGCGGGGCTCAAGGGCCGGAAGAACGGCGCGAGCGCGGGTTTCTACAGCTACACGGACGGCAAGGAGGCGCTGAACGCGGCGATGGCCCATTTCGCGCCCGCCACCCAATCCTCCCTGGAGGCCGCCGCCATCGCCGAGAAGCTCAACGGCGTGATGATCGACGAGACGAAGCGCGTGCTCGCCGAGGGCGTGCTCAAGACCCCCGACGAGGCCGATCTCGCGCTGCTGCTGGGCGCGGGTTTCCCGGCCTTCCGCGGCGGGTTGATGCGTTACGCGAAGAGCCGGGGCCTGGCCTGATTTGTCGGGGGAATAAATCCCCCGCCGCCAGAATCGCCTCAGCCAAAGGGAGTAAACCCCGACCCAGGCCGGGGCCGGTTGATAAATGCGTTGCAGGTGATGTCATAAGGGGGAAAATCCCGCCATCCCCATGGCCCACGCAGCCACCCTGAACAAAGAACAGAAGCGCCACCTGTTGCTGACCATGCTGGAAAGCCGGCACGGCGATCTCCGGGAGGAGAGCCTGAACCGCCAAGGCAAGGGGCATTTCCACGTCTCGGGCCGCGGTCACGAGGCGCTGGCGGCCGTCGGCGCCCAGCTGCGCGGCAGCGACTTCATCGTCCCGTATTACCGCGACCGCGGCCTGTGCATGGGCCGCGGCCTCACCACGCGCTACCTCGCGCTGGAATACTTCGCCAAGCGCGACTCCGCCTCGCGCGGCCGCATGATGCCGTCGCACTTCTGCTCGCGCGAACACAACATCGTCAGCGTGCCGACGCCCACCGGCTCGCAGCTGATGCCCGCCTGCGGCATCGCCTGGGGCCTGCAGCTCGACCAGAAGGACGGGGTGGTCGTCACCACGATCGGCGACGCCGCGTCGCGCCAGGGCGATTTCTACGAGTCCGTCAGCTTTGCCCTCGAGAAGAAGCTGCCGCTGCTGCTGATCGTCGAGGACAACGGCTACGGCATCTCCACCCCGACCAAGGGCAGCAACCCGATGGCGCTCGAGGTGATCAACTCGGCGCAGTGGCAGGTCGTCGACGGCCGCGATCCCGAGAAGGTCCACGCCGCCGCGCAGGCGGCGCTGGCCGACCTCCGCGCCGGCCGGGGCCCGGTGTTCTTCTGGGTGAAGGTCGAGCGGCTCTCCAGCCACACCAGCTCGGACGACCACGCGCTCTACCGCTCGAAGGAGGATCTCGCCGCGCTCGAGCAGGCCGATCCCATCCGGCACCTGAAGGACCGGATGATCAGGCACGGCGAGCTCACGGAGAAGGAATTCGCGACCCTCGACCAGGAGCTGAAGGAAAAGGTGCGCCAGGATTACGCCGCCGCCGAGGCCGCCGAGAACCCGCGGGCCGACGAACTGTTCGTCGAGACGGTCGGGGCGCCGCCCGACCTGCACGAGGAACTTTTCAAGCCCGGCAAATACCGCATGGGCGACCTCATCAACCGCACGCTCCGGGCCGGGCTCGACGCCGACCCGGGCCGCATCATCTTCGGCGAGGACGTCGAGGACCCGAAGGGCGGCGTGTTCCGGCTCACGCAGAAGCTCACGACGGATTTCCCGGGCCAGGTGTTCAACTCGCCGCTGGCCGAGTCCACCATCATCGGCCTCGCCGGCGGCCTGGCGCTCTACGGCCGCCGCCCGGTGTTCGAGATCCAGTTCATCGACTTCATCTACCCCGGCTTCAACCAGCTCACGGCCAACCTGGCCAACCTCCGCTGGCGCTCCAACGGCGAGTGGAAGGTGCCGGCCGTGTTCTACGCCCCCTACGGCGCCTACCTGCCGGGCGGCGGCCTGTGGCACTCGCAGGCCAACGAGTCGGTCTTCGCCCATTTTCCCGGCATCAACATCGTCATCCCAAGCACGCCCGAGGACGCCGCCGGCCTGCTCTGGACCGCCATGCACGCCGAGGACATCACGCTGGTGCTCCTGCCGAAGCACATGCTCTGGGCCGAGCGCGAGGTCGCGGGCCCGGTCGTCTCCATCCCGCTGGGCGCGGCGCGCCGCTGCCTCGAGGGCGACGACCTCACGCTGGTCGCGTGGGGCAACACGATGGAAAAATCCCTCGAGGCCGTCGCCGAGCTGAAGGGCGAGGTCGGCGTGGACCTCATCGACCTGCGCTCCATCGTCCCGTGGGACAAGGCGCTGATCGAGGCCTCCGTGCGCAAGACCGGCCGGCTCGTCATCGTGCAGGAGGACACGGAGAACTGCTCCGTCGGCCAGATGATCATCACCCACATCATGAGCCAGCCCGACCTCTGGGCCGCGCTGAAGGCGCCGCCGGTGCTCGTCTCGAAGGGGAACGTGATGATCGGTTACAACCCCATCTACGAATACGCCGCGCTGCCCGACGTGCCGCGCATCCTCGACGCCATCTGGCGGACCGTGTCGATCAACGTCGCGCGCGGGGAAGGTGCCGCCGGGGTCACCGCCCCCGCACCGGTCCCGGCGAGGCCGGCGACCTTGACGCCTTCCGCAGAATCCCACGGCCCGCAGAACACGGTCATCGCCGGCACGAGCGATATCATCGTCCGCGTGCCGATCATGGGCGAGGGCCTGCGCTCGGCGCGTGTCGTGGCGCTCAACAAAAAACCCGGCGACGCCGTGAAGCACGACGACGTGCTCTGCGAGGTCGAGACCGACAAGGCGGTCTACCCGATCGAGGCGTCCTTCGCCGGCACCTTCAAGGGCTGGCAGATCAAGGTCGATGACACCGTGCTCATCGGCCAGGAGATCGCTCTCGTCACCGGCGACGCGGCCAGCACCGCCAGCCTTGCAGTGGATCGGCCGGTGGGAGGGAGTTTATCTCCCGACGCGTCGGGGCATAAAGCCCCTCCCACCATTCATGCCGCGGCCAGAACCGTCGCGCCTGCCCCCGCCATTTCCTCAACTCCCGCTCCCATGAAAGGCAATGTCCGTCCGCCCGCTTTGCATCCGGCCATCACCAAGCGCCTGGATACTGTCATCCCCGCCAACATGCTGATGGATGTCCGCTGGGACGGCCTGCGCGCCGCGCGCGAGGAGGCCAAGCAGAAGCACGGCAAGGCCGCGGCGTCGCCCTCGGCGATGATGGCCTGGTGTGTCGTCCGGGCGCAGGAGAAGCACGCGGCCTTCCGCTGCATCGTCAACAAGGAGGGCGCCATCCTCGAGCAGGCCGACTTCGAGCTCGGCGTCGCCGTGGCGCTGGACGGCGACCGCCTGGCCACCGCGCCGGTGGTCAACGCCAACAGGCTTTCCTGGACCGACTTCGCGGCCGCCTACCACCGGGCCGTCGAGGACACGCGGGCCGGCAAGATCATCGAGGTGCAGGCGCCGGTGAACCTGACGAGCCTCGGCGCCTTCGGCGTCGAGAGCGCCACGCCGATCGTCGTGCCGCCGGCGATGAGCACGCTGTTCGTCGGGTCGGCGCACGAGCGCCTGATCAACGACGGCGGTGTCATCCACCCGGCGGAGGTCGTCACGCTCTCGCTCACCTTCGACCACAAGGTTGTGAACGGCGCCACCGCGGCCGCGTTCCTGCAGGAAGTGCGGAAGCAGATGGAAGGCTTCAAGCTGCCGGGGTGACCCTGGTGATCGCGGAAACGCGAAAAGGCTGAACCACGCAAGGAGGCCGGGGAGCCGGAAGGTTTCCGTGTTTCCGTTCCTTCGCGTTTCCGCGATTCTTCCTAGGCTTGGATCAGCCCCCGGCGGATGGCGAAGCGGACGAGGTCGGTCTGCGACTGCAGGCCGAGCTTCTGCATCAGGTTGGTGCGGTGCGTCTCGGCGGTGCGCGGGCTGATGAAGAGTTTCTCGGCCATCTCGGTCGTGCTCAGGCCCTCGGCGGCGAGGGAGAGCACCTCGCGCTCGCGCGGCGTGAGCGCGTTGAGCGGGTCGGACTGGTCTGGCGTCCGGCTGGTGAGCGCCGCGATGGCGCGCTCGGAGAGCGGGGCGCTGAGGTAGCGCCGGCCGGCGACCACCTCGGCCACGGCGCGCGCGATCTCGGTCGATTCGGAGCCCTTCAGGATGTAGGCCATGGCGCCCGCGCGCAGCGCCTCGATGACGTAGGGCTCGTCGTTGTGCATCGAGAGGACCAGCACCTTGGTCTGCGGGCTGGCGGTGCGCACCTGCCGCAGGGCCTCGAGCCCGTGCAGCCGGGGCATGGAGAGGTCGAGGAAGAGCAGGGCGGGCTTGTGCTTCTCGACCGCCTGCACGGCGCTGAGGCCGTCGGCGACCTCGGCCAGCACCTGGAAGGCGCCGTCGGCCTCGAGGATGCTGCGCACGCCGCGGCGCACGACTTCATGGTCATCGGCCAGGATCACGGTGTTCATGAGGGAGAGGGCAGGGGCAGCGGGAACGTCGCATGAATGCGCGTGCCCTGCCCGACGCGCGAGAAGATTTCCGGCCGGCCGCCGGCAAGGATGACGCGTTCGCAGAGGCCGGTGAGGCCGAGCGAGTCGCGGCGCGCCTGCACGGCGTCGACGTCGAAGCCGCGGCCGCGGTCGGTGATCTCGACGATGAGCTGGTTGCCGCCGGTGGTGAGGGTGACGTTGGCGGCGGTGGTGCCCGCGTGGCGGGCGACATTGGTCAGCGCCTCCTGCACGACCCGAAAGACCACGGTCTCCAGCTCCCCGGGCAGGCGTTGCGGGGGGAGCGACACGTCGAGCGCCACCGCGATGCCGGTCTGGCGCTGGAAGAGGCTGGCATGCCATTCGAGCGCCGGGGCGAGGCCGAGGTCGTCGAGCACGCGCGGGCGCAGCTGCTGGGTCATCTCCCGGAGATAACGGATGATCTCGTCGCTCGAGCCGAGGGATTCCCTGAGGAGGTCCTGCAGGGCGGCGGGCGCGGCCTGGTGCGCCGCCTCGAGCTGGAAGCGCAGGCCGGTGAGCAGCTGGCCGAGGTGGTCGTGCAGCTCGCGCGCGATGGTGCGCCGCTCGTCCTCCTGCACGCGCAGGAGGCGCATGGAGAGGGCCTGCAGCTCGCCGGTGCGGGTGCGCACCTGGGCCTCGAGCGAGCGGTTGAGGGTCTCGAGCTCGCGGGTCAGCTGCTCGTTGCTGCGCTCGGTGTCGGCGCGGCGGAGGATGTTGTTCAGCGAAAAGACGAGGTCGCCGAGGTAGTCGGGCTTCTGCAGGATGTAGTCCTGCGCCCCGAGCTTGAAGGCGGCGACGGCGGTCTCGCCATCACCGCGCGCGGCGAGGATGACGGCCGGGAGGCCGGCGCGGTGCGAGCGCAGCCGGCGCAGGGTGTCGAGCCCGCTGGCCTCGCCCGGGGTCGGGCCGATGAGGACGGCGTCGGCCTCCAGTTGGCCGGCGAGGAGCTGCTCGAACTCCGCCGGGCCGGGGCTGCCGGTCAGCTCGATCTGCGGGGCGTGGGCGGCGAGGAATTCGCCAATGGCGCGTCGGGTGACCGCGGATTGTTCGACCAGCAGCACGCGGTGTTTCGCGCGCGGGGCGAAGGGCGGGGTCGTGAGGGATTTCTTTTCCTGTGACCGCGCGTGGACGCGCTTCACGATGTCGACGATCTGGTGGAATTGCGGCGAGGTCTTGTCCACGCAGTCCACCGCGCCCGCGCGGAGGGCGCGCACGGCCAGGTCGGTCTGGCCGAGGCCGCTGGCCATCACCACCGGCGTGGGGTCGCCGCGCAGGGCGAGCTCGCCGAGGATCTGCAGGCCGTTGATGTCCGGGAGCACGAGGTCGAGCAGCAGGACATCATAGCCGCCCTTCGCCATCTGCGCGAGGCAGGTGCGGCCGTCGGGCACGACCTCCAGCTCGATGTCCGGACCGAAGTGCGCGAAATAGCTGCGCACCACGGCGGCAACGTTCGCGTCATCTTCGGCGTAGAGCACTCGAAACATGGTCGGAAAGGGGGGCGGCCCCGGCATGGCCCGGCTGAGGCAAAAGGCTATTTGTCATGATTTTAGGGCCTGGGCGAGTAAAACCTTGGTGCGGGCGGGTAAAACCCCCCAGCGAATTTCCGCAGGCCGGTTTACGGGGGCGGCCCGATGGGAGGCGGGAGGGGTTTCGGGCACACTGGGTCCATGCAGAACAGCCCCGGCGCCCTCCGCCTCCTTCTCGCCACCCTCGTGGTTGCGGGCAGCGCGTTGGTGGCCGAGGCCGGCATCAAGTCCGAGCGCGTCCTGGCCGCCATCATCGAGCGCACGCCGGCGCCCCGTCTCGTCGCCGAGGGCACGCAGCTCAAGACGGCCGAGCGATTCGCCGCCGCCCTTCCGCGGGCGCAGGCCCTCTGGGGCATCGGCCGCTCGATGGAGCCCCTTTACGCCCCCAACACCGCCGTCGTCGTCCAGGAGATCGCCTACGATGACATCAAGAAGGGCATGACGGTCGTCTATGTTAAGAGCAACGGCCGCCGCGTCGCCCACAGCGTTGTCGGTGAGACCCGCGGCGGCTTTCTGGTCCAGGGCGTGAACAACGACGCGGAGGATGCCGAGCTCATCACGCCGGAAAACTTTATCGGGGTCATCACGCAGGCCTTTGCCTCCGCCGATTCGACCTTTCGCGCCGAAACCACGAAGCGCCTGGTCGCCAAGGGTAAGGTTCGCGCCAGCAGTCGCACCTGAGAGCGAGGGATAAACCGCCTGAAATCAGGTGGTAGGATGAGTGGAGCCGGACGGACCTATCCAGTTGGCTGGGACCGCTCCTCTCGCGGGGCATCGCCAGGATTCTGGCAATCCGCATGACCACCCACAGCATACCGCCCATTCACGTGGAGCCGGCCAAACCCAAGACCTGGAAAGTGCTCGTCATCGAGGACGACGCGCGCTGGCGCACGCTGGTGGAGCTGAGCCTTGAGGCCGAGGGCCACACGGTGCTGACGGCGGCCGACGGCCTGGCGGGCCTTGCCCTGGCCACGGAGAAACCCGACGTCATACTGTGCGACGTCGAGATGCCGCGGCTCAACGGCTACGCGGTGCTCGAGGCGCTGCGCCAGCAGCCGGAGCTGCGCACCATCCCGTTCATTTTCCTGACGGCCCGCTCGGCCCGCTCGGACCAGCGCAAGGGCATGGTGCTCGGCGCCGACGACTACATCACAAAGCCCTTCGAGCCGCACGAGCTGGTCGAGAGCATCGCCGGCGTGCTGGCCAAGCGCGAGACGCTCGCCGAGCGGCTGAAGCACTACACCGACGAATACCGGCGCGAGATGGCGGCGCCCTGGGCGCACGAGCTCCTCACGCCGCTCAACGGCATCCTCGGCATCGCGGCCATGCTGGAGTCCGAGGCCGGCTCGATCCCGCCGGCCGACCTGCGCGACCTCGCGCGCTCCATCAGCCAGAGCGCCCGGCGGCAGCAGGCGCTCGCGCGCAAGCTGCTGCAGTATTTCCAGCTCGAGCAGCTCCGCGAGGCCAACTGGAGCGACCCGGGCGCGGCCATGGAGGCCGGCGCCGGCCTCGAGGACGAGGTGATCGGCGTGGCCGAGCGCCTCAGCCGCTCGGCGGACCTCCGTCTCGATTGCGCGCCCGCCGCCGTCCGCATCAGCCCGGCCTGGCTCCGCGCCGCCGCGGGCGAGCTGGTGGAGAACGCCTTCAAGTTTTCACCGGCGGGCACGCCGGTGACGGTGACGGGCCGGATCACCGACGGCGCCTACCGCATCGAGATCACGGACCGCGGCCCCGGCATGACGCCCGAGGAGATCGGGCAGATCGCCGCCTTCCGCCAGTTCGACCGCGCCAAGCACGAGCAGCAAGGCCTCGGCCTTGGCCTGGCGATTGTCACGCACATCGCCGCGCTCCACCACGCGCCGCTCGGCTTTGAATCAGGTCCCGAGGGCGCGGGCCTCCGGGCGGTCCTCGAGCTGCGGCTGGCGGATTGAAGCATCGGGCGGAACTTTTCAACTATGCGGGTCAATCATCCGAACGTTTGAAGTTTGGATTATCCCTCATGCCTGCTTCGGATAAATTCTCCACATGCAGGTCTCCGTTTGGAGTAATTGAAACCAAGGTATAAGGCGCACCGCCACTACGTCCGAGAGGAACGCTTTTGCTTCCGTTGAATACACGGCCAGCAAGCATTCCGGCAAAGTGATAGGATTCCGTTCCAATTGTCACATCTAGCAAATCCGGGCGGGTGGAATCAGTTCCAGCCCCTTGCGTGATACGTATTTTGACGGGTGTTCCTGAGTAGACACCTAACCAGGATCCAATCACCCGCTTGGCAGGCGTAGGAGCACAGCTGGTAAGGAGAAGCGACGCAATGATTGCAACGGATAGCGCACGGAAAAGCCGCGAAGTATTCATGCTCAAACCATCGGCCGGAACTTGCCAACGACGCCGGTCAAACACGCGGTGATCTGGCCGAGCGAGCAGACCTCGACGGTGTTGACCAGCTCGGCGAAGACATTGCCGCCGTTGCGGGCGACGTTTTCCAGGCGCTGCAGGGCCTCGGGGGATTTCCTGGCGTGCTTCTTCTTGAAGGCGCGGAGGCGCTCGACCTGCAGGCGCTGCTTCTTGGGCGGCGTGCGGGCGAGGGGAACGCTCGGCATCGGCTCGTGCGAGATGTATTTGTTGAGGCCGATGATCGGGCGCTCGCCGGAGTAGATCTGCGTCTCGATGCGGTGGCCGGATTCCTGAATCTTGCTGCGCTGGTAGCGCTGCTCCATCGCGGCAATAACGCCGCCGAGGGTGTCCATCTCGCGGAAGACATCCAAGATGGCCTTCTCGACCTGGCGCTCGAGCATCAGCAGGCCGGGCGCACCGCCGAAGAGGTTCATGGTGTGTTTGAAGAGGCCGGATTCCTCGAGGAGGATGGACTGGCCGTGCGAGGCGAGGAGGGCGTATTTCTCGGTCGGCGTGGTGAACGGCTCGTCGGCGGAGTTCGAGTGGCATGAATTGGTGTAATTCATGTAGGCGATCATCAGCTCGGCGGCGGTGCGCGTGAGGTTGTTCTGGAACTCGGCGGCGATAAGCGAGCGGCCGGAGGTCTGCGTGTGCAGCTTGAGCGCCTGCGCCTTGGCGTTCGCGCCGAAGACGTCGCGCATGCCGATGGCCCAGATGCGGCGGCAGACGCGGCCGAGCACGAGGTATTCGACGTCGAGACCGCAATCCAGGAAGAACGAGAGGCGCGGGCCGAAGGCGTTCACGTCGGCGCCGCGCTGCCGGAGCAGTTCCGCGTAGGTGAAGCCGTTCGAAAGCGTGAAGGCCGCCTGCTGCACCGGCGTGGCCCCGGCCTCGGCGATGTGGTAACCCGAGATCGAGACGGGATACCACCTGGGCATGTTGGGCACGCACCACTCGATCATGTCGCAGAGGAAGCGCAGCGAGGCGTCCACGGGGAAGATGACCTCGTTCTGCGCCTGCACTTCCTTGAGCATGTCGGCCTGGATGGTGCCGCGGAGATTGGCCACGCAGTCGTGGCCGAAGCGGCGCTTCGCGGCGGCGATGAACATCGCGAGAATGGCCGGCGCCGGGGCGTTCATCGTCATCGAGACAGAGGCATCCGGGCGTGTGAGGTCGAAGCCGGCGAAGAGACGCGCCATGTCCTCCACGGTATCAATGGCCACGCCGCCCTCGCCAACCTTGCCGAGCACGCCCTCGTGGTCGGAGTCGAGGCCGTAGAGCGTGGGGCCGTCGAACGCGGTGGAAAGGCGCAGGCTCTTTTGGTGCGTGTTGAGGTATTTGAAGCGCGCGTTGGTATCCTCCGCGAGGCCGAGGCCGGCGAAGAGTCGCATCGGCTCCTCGCCCGTGCCGGTGACCTTGTCGAGATACATTTCGCGGTAGGCGGCGGTGGCGTAGGGGAACTGGCCGGGAAAGCCCTGGCCGAGCAGATACTCGGCGATGGCGCCGGGCTCGTCGGTGTCGGGGAGGGCGAGGCGCGGGAGCGGCGTGCCGGTGGGCGACTTGGTCATCTCGACCGAGGCGCGGAGCTGCGCCCACTTGGCGCGGAGCTCGGCGGCGAATTTCGCGTCAAGCCGCGCGCGCGCCACCTCGGCGGTCACATGGGCGTTGTAGGCGTCGATCGAGTCGGCGATTTTTCCGAGCTGGCTCATTAAGAGAGGTGAGAGTTGAGGGCTGAGAGTTGAGGGCGGGCCGAGGCGTTTGCCCTCAAGCGCCCGGGGGAGACATATGGCAGGCCTTCTCGCCGCCGCGGGTGAGATCGAGGCCGCCGAGCCTGGCGATGGCCGCGAAGAGGGCATCGACGCCCGGATCGAAATGCTTGGCCGCCGTCGTGGCATGGAGCGCCTGGCCCTTGCCGTTTTGGTTGAGGCGGGCCTGGATCTCGGCCTTGGCGGTGTGCGCCATCGGATGGTCGCATTTGTTGAGGGCGACCAGGTCGGCGCCGTTGAGCAGCGCGATCTTCTGCAGCTGGATCAGGCCGCCGTAATAGGGCGCGAGAACGAAAAGCGTGGCGTCGACGAGCTTCGGGCCCTGGCCGAAGATCCGGAACGGGTCGCTCTCCTGGCCGACGCCGACGGACTCGACGAGGATGAGGTCAAACTCGCCGGAGGCCTTGAGGATGTCGATCGCGGCCGGTGCGGCGGCGGAGAGGCCGGTCAGGCTGCCGCGCGTCGCGAGGGAGCGGAAGAACACGCGGTCGTCCTGGGCGTAGATGGCCGAGACGCGGTCGCCAAGGATGGCGCCGCCGGAGTCAGGGTGGGAAGGATCGTTGGCGAGGAGCGCGATGCGGCCGGTGGGATTGGCGCGGAGAAAGCGCGAGGTCAGCTCGTCGATGAGGGTGGACTTGCCCGCGCCACCGGGGCCGGCGACGCCGACGATGAAGGACTTTGCGGTGCCCGTGCGCTTGATGGCGGGCACCTTGCCGCCGGTCTCGGCGATGGTGAGGGCGCGAGCCAGGACGCGGTCACCCTTGAATTTCTTGTTGGGCTTCGCGGTGCGGGCGTAGTCGCGCTTGATCTCGGCCATCATCTTGTCGAGCGGGGTGCCGGCGAAATAGATGCGGTCGGTGCCCTGGCGCTGCATGACGCGGGCATCGGCGGGGGTGATGGTGCCGCCGCCGCCGCCGAAGACGGGGATGTCGGCGTTGCCGGATTTCTTCAGTTGGTCGGCGACCTCCTTGAAGAAGACTATGTGGCCGCCGTTGTAGGAGCTGAGGCCGACGACGTTGACGTCCTCCTGGATGGCGGCGCGGACGATGGCCGAGGCGGACTGGTGGTAGCCGAGGTAGATGACCTCGATGCCGTGGCGGGCCAGCTCGATGTTGATGGTGGTGACGGCGCTGTCATGGCCGTCGCAGACGGGCACGGCGGTCAGGATGCGCAGGGGGGCGCCAGGGCGTGGGGTTTTGGCGGCGGCCATGGCGCGAGGAGAAACGGAGAAAGGCCCGGGTGCAACCGCCGAGCGGCCGGGACTGCCGGGTCGGCCGGGATTTGGCCCTTTTGGAGTATGACGTTGTGAATGAGGGAGGGCTTGTGGGGAGAGCGGGGTCTGCTAGTTCTTGCTAAGAAACCGTCGCGCAGGCCGTCATCTACCCAGAACCCATGCCCCGCCCACCCGTTTTTTCGCTCCGGCCGCCCGGTGCATGTGCCGTGTCCGCCGGTCGCCGCTAGGCATCCGTTCCCGTCATGCTCGCCGACCTTCGCCTCGCCCTCCGTTCGCTGATGCGGTCGCCGGGCTACACGGCCGTGGTCATCAGCATCCTCGCGCTCGGCATCGGCACCTGCGCGGCGTTACACAGCAACCTCGAGGGCTCGCTGCTGCGGCGCTACACGTTCGCCGACATGGACCGCCTCGTGCGGGTTGAGGGCCTCTTCCAGGGCAATCCCTACGCGACCTGGAGCTTCATGGCGCGTTTCCTCGCCTACAAGGAGCGCGCCAAATCGATCAGCACTATCGCCGGCGCCACCAACGATGCGCTCAACCTCGTGGTGAACGGCGAGCCGGAGGGAGTGAGCGTGGCTCGCGTCACCGCCAACTATTTCATCGTGCTCGGGGTGCCGGCGGCGCAGGGCCGCACCTTCGTGCCGGCGGACGAGGAGCCCGGTGCGGACAATGTGGCGGTCATCACGCACCGGTTCTGGCGCAATCGTTTTGGCGGGGCCGCGGATATCATCGGGCGGGAGGTCCGGCTGAACGACCGGCCTTACCAGATCATCGGCGTGCTGCCGGAGGATTTCCGCACCCCGATGAACAGCCCCTCCGGACCGCTGTTCGTGCCCACCCGGCTGCCGGCGGTGGCCACGCCCCAGAATGCCTGGAACGGCCTCGCGGCCATCGCGCGGCTGCGCCCCGGCGTCACCCGCGAACAGGCGCAGACCGAGCTGCGCACGATCCTGCCCGAGCAGGGCCAGCCCTACGCGGAGCCGATGGGCAAATACTCGGCCGTGGTCTCCGCGATCGACGCCATGCCGGAGTTCAATGGCGCGCAGCGCTACAAGGTCATGGAGTGGACTGCCATCACGGCCGTGGGTTTCCTGTATCTCATCACCTGCGTGAACGCCGGCAGCCTCATGCTCGTGCGTTCGGTCAGCCGCCGGCGCGACACGGGCATCCGGCTCGCCCTCGGCGCCGGCCGCTGGGCGGTGGCCCGGCCGCTGTTTGCCGAGGCGCTGGTGCTTTCCGTCGTGGCGATCGTGCTCGGCGTCTTCGTGGCCAAGTGGTTCATGCCGGCCCTGCTCGCCATCGCGCCGGGCAGTGACGATGACTCGTTCCGCGCCATCGAGCTCAGCGGCCGCACCCTGGCCTCCCTCGCGGTGCTCGGGCTGCTCACCGGCGCGCTGGTGGCCAGCGGCCCGGCGTGGAGTGCCGCGCGGCTGAACGTCAACGAAGCGATGAAGGACAGCTCGCAGGGTGGCGGGGAGAGCCGGCGCATGCGGCGACTGCGCGGGGGGCTTGTCGTGGTCGAGGCGGCGCTGGCCGTCGCGCTGCTGGCCGGGACCGGGCTCATGGTCCGCACCTTCTGGCGGCTCCGGGACTACGACCCGGGCTTCAAGGCGGAGAACCGCTACACCGTCAACGTGCGCATCTCCCGCGAGGAAAACATGAAGTCCGAGGTCATCCTTGAGCGCTACCGACAGGTGGTGGAGCGCCTGAAGGCGGTGCCCGGCGTGACGGGTGCCAGCATGGCCCAGGCGTTCACCCCGACCTTCTACGGCCCGCAGAAGATGAAGCTGTCCGGCCGCCCGGAGGCGGGCGAGATCGAGGCGGCGCTGACCATCGTGATGCCGGACTTCCTGGACCTGATTGCCCTGCCGGTGCGGGCCGGCCGCTCGCTGGCGGAAATGAGGATCGGCGACCCGGTCGCCGTCGTCGTGAGCGAAACCTTCGCGCGAAACTATTTTCCCGGGCGCAATCCCGTCGGCGAACGCATCGAGCTCAATTCGCGCGACAAGTGGGAGATCATCGGCGTGGTGGGGGACATCCGGTCGGCGCGGACCGAGGCGAAGCCGCGCCTCTATTTTCCCTGGTGGCAGCGCCGGGGCTCGACCGGTTACAACCTGGTCGTGCAGACCGCGGCCAAGCCGGGCGCCGATTTCAACGCCGCGCTGCGGCGGGCCGTCTACGAGGTGGAGCCGAAGTTCGCCGTCATGGGCACGTTCGGTTTCGACCAGCAGTTGAAGTGGGAGATCAACACCGAGCGCTTCGTGATGACGGCGCTCGAGGTCCTGGGCGCCCTGGCGCTGTTGCTGGCGGCGATGGGGCTATTCGCGATGATGGCCTACAACGTGGTGCAACGGCGGTCGGAATTTGGCATCCGCCTGACTTTCGGGGCCACCCCGGAATCGATCCGCTGGCTCGTCGTCAGCGGCGGCCTGGTGCTGGCCGGCTGTGGGGTGGTCATCGGCCTCGGACTGGCTTGGGGCCTGTCGCGCTTCATGGAGGCCGCGCTTTACGGCACGGGCGGAGCCGACTGGCTGGTGTTTGGCGCCGCCGGCCTGCTCCTGCTCCTCGTGGCCCTGCCCGCGTGCTGGTGGCCGGCCCGCCGCGCCGGGCAGGTTGACGTGGTGAAGCTGCTGCGGGCGGAATAAGGCGGCCCGCAGAGACGCGGGCCCTCCAGATCCTGGCTCAGAACTCCGCCGTGCCGGGGGTGCGGGCGAAGGGGATCACGTCGCGGATGTTGGCCACGCCGGTGACGAACATCAGCATGCGCTCGAAGCCGAGGCCGAAGCCGGCGTGCGGCACGCTGCCGTAGCGGCGCAGGTCGAGATACCACCAGTAGGCCTTCTCGTCGAGGTGGTGCAGCGCCATGCCGGCGCGGAGCTTGTCCAGCCGCTCCTCGCGCTGGCTGCCGCCGATGATCTCGCCGATGCCGGGCACGAGCAGGTCCATCGCCGCCACGGTCTCGCGGCCGTCCGGCTCCCCGTTCTGGCGCATGTAGAACGCCTTGATCGCGCGCGGGTAGTTGTAGACGGTGACCGGGCACTTGAAATGCTCCTCGGTGAGGTAGCGCTCGTGCTCGGACTGCAGGTTGGCGCCCCAGGAAATGGGGTGCTCCCAGGTCTTGCCGGATTTTTCGAGGATGGTGACGGCCTCGGTGTAGCTGCAGCGGACGAAGGGCTTCTCCAGCACGAAGTCGAGGCGCGCGAGCAGGTCCTTGTCGACGAACTTGCCGAAAAACTCGAGGTCGGCGGCGCAGTGTTCCTTGGCGTCGCGGATGAGGTATTTCACGAACGCCTCGGCGAGGTCCATGTTGCCGTTCAGGTCGCAGAACGCCACCTCGGGCTCGATCATCCAGAACTCGGACGCATGACGCGAGGTGTGGGAGTTCTCGGCGCGGAAGGTCGGGCCGAAGGTGTAGATGTTGCTCAGGGCGTGCGCAAAGATCTCGCCCTCGAGCTGGCCCGAGACGGTGAGGAAGGTCTTCTTGCCGAAAAAGTCCTTCGTGTTGTCGACGTGCTTGCCGTCCTCGCCCTTGGGCGGGTTCTCCAGGTCGAGCGTCGTCACGCGGAACATGTCGCCCGCACCCTCGGCGTCGCTGGCCGTGATGATGGGCGTGTGGACGTAATGGAAGCTGCGCTCCTGGAAGAACTGGTGGACGGCGTAGGCCAGCCGGCTGCGGACGCGAAAAACGGCGCCGAAGAGGTTGGAGCGCGGGCGCAGGTGCGCGATTTCGCGGAGAAATTCCAGCGTGTGGCCCTTTTTCTGGAGCGGGTAGGTGGCGTCGGCCTCGCCGAGCACCGTGAACTTTTCCGCGACGACCTCCCACTTCTGGCCGCCGCCCTTGGACTCGACGAGTTTCCCGTGCACCTCGACGGAGGCGCCGGTGTTGGCCTGCGCGACGTTGGCGTAGTCGGGCAGGGTGGCGTCGACGATGACCTGCAGGCCCTTGAGGCAGGAGCCGTCATTGAGCTCGATGAACGAGAAGGCCTTGGCATCACGGCGGGTGCGGACCCAGCCCTGGAGGTGGATGGCCTCCATCGGGCCGGTGGCGTTATGGGCGTCCTTGACGAGAGTGCGTGACATGGGGGGATGTTTTGTAAGCCGTGATTGGCCACAAAAAGCGCCCAAAACGCAAAGATAGAAATCCGCGAGGGCGCCGGACGGGATCGCGGGCCCGGCCGATCCTCCGCGGCGGTAATTTTCTGGCCTCCGGCTCGTCACTGGGATCACGATGCTTTCGCTCCCAGGATTCGCCATGCCCCGCCTCGTCTTGCTTCTTGCCAGCCTGTTTCTGCTTGCCGCGCGTCCTGCGGCGGCGGCCGATCATCCCATCACGGCCTTTGGCGCCGTGGCCGGCAGCGAGACGCTGAATACCGCGGCCATCCAGTCGGCGATCGACGCCGCGGCGGCCCAGGGCGGCGGCCGCGTGGTGATCCCGGCGGGAGTGTTTCGCAGCGGCTCAATCTTTCTTAAGCAGGGCGTGGCGCTCCACCTCGCCGAGGGGGCGGTGCTCAAGGGCTCCGAGAACATCGAGGACTACCCGAAGCTCAACACGCGCATCGAGGGGCATTTCGAGCCGTGGCGCATGGCGCTGGTAAACGCCTCGGGCTTGACCGGCCTGCGCATCACCGGCCCGGGCAAGTTCGACGGCAGCGGCCCGGTCTACTGGCGCGCCTTCTGGCAGCGCCGGAAGGAGAACCCCCGCTGCACCAACCTCGAGGTCGAGCGCCCGCGCCTGATGTTCATCGAGCGCTGCACGGATGTCCGCATCGAGAACACCGCGCTCGAGGACTCCGGCTTCTGGAACCTGCATCTCTACCGCTGCCGTGACGTGGTCGTGGAAAACGTTCGCATCACCATCCCCAGCTCGACCCCCGAGCTCCGCGGACCCAGCACCGACGGTATCGACATCGACAGCTCGCAGAACGTGACCGTCCGCAAGTGCTACATCTCCACCCACGACGACAACATCGCGCTCAAGGGCAGCAAGGGGCCCTTCGCGGACCGGGACGCCGACAGCCCGCCGGTGGAGAACATCCTCGTCGAGGACACCGAGGTCGGCGACGGCAACGGCCTCATCACTTGCGGCAGCGAGGCGACGCTCGTGCGCAACGTCACGGTGCGCAACTGCGTGATGACCGGCCACGCCACGATGCTGACGCTGAAGCTGCGGCCCGACACGCCGCAGCATTACGAGAACATCACGATGGAGAACATCCGACTCGCCGGCAGCGGCCGGCTGCTGAACGTCGCGCCGTGGATGCAGTTCTTCGACCTGAAGGGCCAGCCGCCGCCGTCGCGCCGGGTGAACAACGTCACGCTCCGCAACATCACGGGGAGCTATCGCACGCTCGGCGTGCTGGGCGGCAACGCCGGCGATGTCCTGCGCGACATCACGCTGGAGAACGTCGACGTGCAGCTGGCCGACGAGAAGTTCACCCTCGGGCCGGTGGAAAACCTGGGGCTGAAAAACGTCAGGGTGAACGGGAAGCCCTTCACCCCGCCAGCCGTCACCCCTCCACCGCCGCCGCGGAAATCCTGAGTGGCGGACAGTCGCGTGCTTTTTGCCGCCGACACCTGCGCGGCCGGTTGACGCGGTGGGGCGGACAAAGTTAGCTCGCGGCATGAACGCGATTCTCTCCGACGCCGCCGACCGCTCGATCCGTTACCTGAAGGATATCCAGAGCCGTCCCGTCGCGCCCTCGGCGGCGGCCATCGCCGCGCTGCGCGCCTTCGACGAGCCGTTGCCGGCGGGGCCGACGGATCCCGCGGCCACGCTGCGGTTGCTGGACGAGGTCGGCTCGCCCGCGACCATGGGCATGGCCGGGCCGCGGTTCTTCGGCTTCGTCATCGGCGGCGCGCTGCCGGTCACGCTGGGTGCCAACTGGCTCGCCAGTGCTTGGGACCAGAACGCCGTGCTTTACCGTGCCTCGCCGGGCACCGCCCACCTCGAGCAGGTCGCGCTGCGCTGGCTGCTCGACGTGCTCAAGCTGCCCGCGGACGCGACGGGCGCCTTTGTCACCGGCGCCACCATCGCCAACCTGAGCGCCCTGGCCGCCGCGCGCCACGCCGTGCTCCAGCGCGCCAGCTGGAACGTCGAGGCCCAGGGCTTGTTCGGTGCACCGCCGATCACCGTGATCGTCGGCGAGGAAGTGCATCCGTCCGTCACCAAGGCGCTCGGGGTCCTGGGGCTTGGCCGCAACCGCGTGATCAAGGTGCCGGCCGACAACCAGGGCCGCCTGCGCGCCGACCGGTTGCCCGCGATCGCCGGTCCGACCATCATCTGCGTGCAGGCGGGCAACGTGAACACCGGCGCGATCGACCCGATCGGCGAGATTTGTGCGAAGGCCCGTCCCGCCGGGGCCTGGGTGCATGTGGACGGGGCCTTCGGCCTGTGGGCCGCCGCCGTGCCGGACCGCGCGCCGCTGGTCGCCGGCATGGGCGATGCCGACTCGTGGGCGACCGACGCCCACAAGTGGCTCAACGTGCCCTATGATTGCGGCCTCGCCTTTGTGCGGGATCCGCACGCCCTGCAGGCGGCGATGGCGATCACCGCGGAATATCTGCCGACGCAGACCGAGCACCGCAACCCGAGCGATTTCACGCCCGAGCTGTCTCGTCGCGCCCGCGGGGTCGAGGTGTGGGCCGCGCTCCGTTCGCTTGGCCGCGCGGGGCTGGCCGACATGATCGGCCGGAATTGTGCGCAGGCGCGGCGCTTCGCCGAGAAATTGCGGGCGGGCGGCTGCGAGATCCTCAACGACGTGGTGCTCAACCAGGTGCTCGTGGCCTTCGGCGACGCTGAGAAGACGAAACGCGTCATCCAGGCCATCCAGGACGACGGCACCTGCTGGGCCGGCGTCACCGTCTGGCAGGGGCGCACCGCGATGCGCATCAGCATCTCGTCCTGGGCCACGACCGAGGCGGATGTGGACCGCAGCGCGGTCGCGATACTCCGGGCCGCCCGGGCCTGAGGCGGCTTGCCTTGGCGCCGGGTCCGGCGAAGACTGGCCCGGCTTATGAGACTGCTCCATCCGCTTTTCCTGGCCGTTGGTCTCGCGGTGATCGCCCCGGCCCAGACGGTTGGGCCCGCCGCCAGGCCCGGATCGATGGTTTTCAAATTCGAGGACCTGCCCGCCAAGCCCACGGGCAACGGGGAGCGCCGCGATGTCACCGACGCGCCGACTGCGACCTTGGAAAAATTCGAGTCGCACATCACCACGCTGCTGGCCGGCCGGATGTCGCATCCGCCGCACCAGCACGGGCAGGAGGAACTCATCATCCTGCGCGACGGCACGCTCGATGTGACGATCAACGGCGCGACCACGCGCGCCGGCCCGGGCTCGCTGCTTTTCTTCGCGGCGAACGACTTTCACAACGTGCAGAATGTTGGCGGAACGCCGGCGACGTATTTCGTTTTCAATTTCGCCACGGCGGCGAGCAAAACGGTCCCTAAGGCGGGCGCCGCGGCGCTGGCCGTGCCCGGCAAGCTGGGCTCGACGGTGTTCGCCTGGGAAAAACTGGTGGTGACGCCGACCAAGGTCGGCGAGCGGCGGGCCGTGGTGGATTCGGCAACCACGACGCTGGCCAACTTCGAGTGCCACGTGACCACGGTCAAACCCGGCGAGATGCCGCATGCCGCGCACCGCCATCCGGACGAGGAGATCATCCTCGTCAAGGAGGGGACCCTCGACGTGACGATCAACGGGACCACGACGCGCGCCGACGCCGGCTCCATTTTCTTCTACGGCTCGAATGACGAGCACGGCATGCGCAACGTCGGTGGGACGCCGGCGACCTACTACGTGATCAGGGTCGCAACGGACATCACGCCGAAGCCCGCCAGGGCGGCGCGAGCCAAAGGATAAGGCGGCCGGCTCAGGCCCGGTCCAGCCGCTCGATGGCGTGGAAGAGCGCGATCATGTCGTCGTCGGCGTGGCCGAGCCGGATGGTTTCGCGCAACAGCTGGAGCGTGCGCTCGGTCAGCGGGAGAGGGCAGCCGGCCGCGGCGGCGGCCGCGCCGGTGCGGCCGAGGCTGTCGAACACGTTGCGGATGGCGGAGTGGGCGGTGAAATCGCGCTGGGCGAGCTTGGCCGCGCGGATGCGGACGTTGTCGCTGCCGAGCTGGCCGTTGGAGACTACCTCGGCGACCTTGGCGCGATCGAGGCCGTGGACGTCGGCGAAGCGCATCATCTCGGCCAGGGCGGCGACGCTGTTCACGAGGAGGATGTTGGTGGCGAGCTTGGTCAGGGTGCCGTTGGGCACGGGGCCGCAGTCGACGGCCTGTTTTGCGAGCGGGGCAAAAAGCGGCGTCACCTCCGCCACGGCGGCGGGTTCGCCGGCGAGCATGGCGATGAGCGTGCCGGCCTCCGCCGGCTTGCGGCTGCCCGACACGGGCGCCTCGACGAAGCGGGCGCCGGCGGCGCGGAGATCGCGCTCGAGACCGCGCGAGTAATCGGGCGCCACGGTGGCGCAGTTGACGAACAACCGGCCGCGCACGGCGGTGAAGGCGGGGGTGCCGCGGCTGAGCACGGCGTCGGTGGCGTCACCGTCGGCCAGCATGAGGAAGATCACCGGGCAGGCAGCCAGCACTCCGGCGGGGTCGGCGGCGACGTGGGCGCCCGCGGCCGCGAGCGGCGCGGCCTTGGCGGCGGTGCGGTTCCAGACGTGAAGGGCGTGGCCGGCGCGCAGGAGACGCAGCGCCATGACCTCGCCCATGGTGCCGAGGCCGAGGAATCCGATCGGAGTCATGGCGGGAGATTCGGCGGGGACCGGCGCATCGTCAACGGCCCCGGCCGGTGTGCCGGTTGTTTGCGTAAGCCACTACTTCACGAAGGCGCTGACGAACTCGTGCACCGGCATCGCCTCGAGCTTCGCGCGATCGGCGAAGAGGGTCATGAGCGACGCGGCCTTGTCCTGGCCGTAGTGCGCGGCGAAGGCGGCATGGGCTTTCTGTTGAAGGACCGGGATGCCCTCGGCGCGGCGGCGGCGGTGGCCGATGGGGTAGTGGACCTCGATGCGCTCGGTCTTTGAACCGTCCTTGAAAAAGACCTGCACGGCGTTGGCGATGGAGCGTTTCTCGGGGTCGAGGTAGTCCTTTGAATACGACTTGTCCTCGGTGACCTTCATCTTGGCGCGGAGGGCGTCGATGCGCGGGTCGGCGGCGACCTGGTCCTCGTAGTGGTCGGCGGTGAGCGCGCCGAAGATCAGGCCGATGGCCGTCATGTATTGCAGGCAGTGGTCGCGGTCGGCCGGATTGTTGAGCGGGCCGGACTTGTCGATGATGCGGATGGCCGACTCATGCGTGGTCAGCTCGACGCGCTCGATCGCGTCGAGACGGTCCTTCACGTGGGGGTGGAGTTTCATCGCGCACTCGACGGCGGTCTGGGCGTGGAACTCGGCGGGGAAGGAAATCTTGAAGAGGATCTGCTCCATCACGTAGCTGCCGAGGGGACGGGCGAGCTTGAGGGGATTGCCCTTGAAGGAGACATCCTGGAAGCCCCAGGTCTTGGCGGTGAGGACGGACGGGTAGCCCATTTCGCCGGTCATGGCGATGAGGGCGAGGCGGACGGCGCGGCTGGTGGCGTCGCCGGCGGCCCAGGACTTGCGCGAGCCGGTGTTGGGAGCGTGGCGGTAGGTGCGCAACGCGGAGCCGTCGAGCCAGGCGTGGGAAATGGCGTTGATGACCTGGTCGCGCGTGCCGCCGAGCATGACGGCGGTGACGGCGGTGGAGGCGATGCGGACGAGGAGGACGTGATCCAGGCCGACGCGGTTGAAGGAGTTTTCCAGCGCGAGCACGCCCTGGATCTCGTGGGCCTTCACCATGGCGGTGAGGACGTCCTTCATGGTCAGCGGTGAGTGCCGGACGGGCAGGACGGAGTGGAAGGCGGCCGGGGCGATGTGGGCGGCCTGGTGGCGCGAGAGCCAGTCGGCGGTGCCAAGGATGGCGCCGAGGTTGTCGGAGGGGTGGCCCCACTCGGCGGCGAGCCAGGTGTCGTTGAAATCGAGCCACCGGATGATGGCGCCGATGTTGAAGGCGGCGGCGACGGGATCGAGCTCGTAGGCGGTGCCGGGGACGCGGGCGCCGTGCCTGATCGTGGTGCCGGGGACGACGGGGCCGAGGAGCTTGGTGCAGGCCGGGTAAGCGAGGGCCATGATGCCGCAGGCGAGCGTGTCGGTGAGGCACCAGCGGGCGGTGTCGTAGGCCTCGTCGCTCGTGATCGGCGCGTTCAGCGCGTAGTCGGCGAGATCGACGATCAATTGGTCGGGAGCGGGGCGGACGTTGGAAATGGGGGAGGACACGAAACAGTTGAGAGTTGAGGGCTGAGAGTTGAGAGACGGAAACAGAAGGTCGCGAATAAGGTAAGGCTTCGCTGCCGCCGGGCCCGGATTTAACTCCTTTGGGCGATCGGCGGGAAGGGGCGGGGCTCCGGGCCGGTGTAGTTGGCGCCGGGGCGGATGATCTTGCCGTCGATGCGCTGCTCGATGACGTGCGCGGCCCAGCCGGCGGTGCGGGCCATGACAAAGAGCGGCGTGAACATGGCGGTCGGCACGCCCATCTCATGGTAGGCGACGGCGCTGAACCAATCGAGGTTGGGGAACATCCTCTTCTCGTCCCAGAGGAGCGTCTCGATCCGCTCGGCGATGCGGAAGAGGTTGAGGTTGCCCGTCTCGGTGCAGAGCTGGCGGGCGATCTCCTTGATGATGGCGTTGCGCGGGTCGCTGACGGTGTAGACCGGGTGGCCGAAGCCGATGACGATCTCCTTGCGGGCGATGCGCTCGCGGATGTCCGCCTCGGCCTGGTCGGGCGAGGCGTAGCGCTGCTGGATCTCGTAGGCGACCTCGTTGGCGCCGCCGTGCTTGGGGCCGCGGAGCGCGCCGATGGCGCCGGTGATGGCGGAGTGGAAATCGGTGGCGGTGCCGGCGATGACGCGGGCGGTGAAGGTGGAGGCGTTGAACTCGTGCTCGGCGTAGAGGATGAGGGAGCGGTCGAGCGCGCGGACGTGCGAGCCGGCGGGCGGGCGCTGGTGCAGCAGGTGGAGGAAATGCGCGGCGATGGAATCGTCGGCCGTGTCGACCATGATGCGTTTGCCGTGGCGCGTGAAGTGGTGCCAGTAGAGCAGCATCGACGGAAAGCAGGCGAGCAGGCGGTCGGCGAGGTCGCGGGCGCCCGGGGCGGAGGCCGCGCCGGCGCCGGCCGACGGCAGCTTCTCATGCTCAAGGGTGCCGAGGAAGGAACAGCCGGTGCGCAGGACATCCATCGGGTGCGCCGTGGCGGGGATCTGCTCGAGCACCGCGCGCAGCGGGACCGGCAGGCCGCGGAGCTTCTTCAGTTTCTCGCGGTAGGCGTGCAGGGCGGCGGTGTTGGGCAGGTGCTCGTGGATGAGCAGGTGGGCGACCTCCTCGTAGGAGGCGTGGGTGGCTATTTCGGCGATGTCGTAGCCGCGGTAATGCAGGTCGTTGCCGGTGTGGCCGACGGTGCAGATGGCGGTGTTGCCGGCGATGACGCCGGAGAGCGCGACGGATTTCTTGGCCTTGGGGGTGGAGGCGGCGTCGGACATGGCGGAGGCGGTTATTTCGGCGGGGTGTAGCCGAGGATGTCGTAGAGGTCGGCGCGGGTCTGCATCCGGCCGACCACGTTCTTCTGCGTGCCATCGCGGCGGATGGCGGTGTAGACCTCGCGCGAGGCGGCGGCGGCGGCCCGGGAGGCGCCGAGCGGATAAAGGATCAGCGCGATGCCGGTGGCGCGCAGCTCATCCACCGTGAAATAAGGCGTCTGGCCGAACTCGGTGAGGTTCGCGAGCACGGGCGCCGGCACCGCGGCGGTGAAGGCGCGGAAGTCGTCGAGCGAGCGCAGCGCCTCGGCGAAGATCATGTCGGCTCCCGTGGCCACGTAGGCCTGGGCGCGCGCGATGGCGGCGGGGACGCCCTCGTTGGCGGCGGCGTCGGTGCGGGCCATGACCACGAAATCGCGGTCGGGTTTGCCGGCGACGGCGGATTTCACGCGCGCGACCATGTCGGCCGTGGAAACAAGGTGTTTGCCCGGGAGGTGGCCGCAGAGCTTGGCCGGGACCTGGTCCTCGATGTGCACGGCGGCGACGCCGGCGGCCGCCATCTCGCGCACGGTGCGGGCCGGATCGTCCCAGCCGGTGTCGATGTCGACCAGCAGCGGCAGGTCGACGCGCTGCGTGATACGGCGGGCGTCGATCAGGACATCGGCCAGTTCGGTTTTGCCGGTGTCAGGGAGGCCGTAGGAGTGGTTGGCGACGCCGGCGCCGGAGAGGTAGAGGGCCCGGAAGCCAGTCCGCTGGGCGAGGAGGGCGGCGTAGGCGTTGATCGCCCCGGCGATCTGGAGGGGTTTTTCGGCGGCAAGCGCGGCGCGGAATTTCTGGCCGGGGGTCATGGGAGCGGGAAGAAGCGTCCTGACATTGCCCCGGCCCGTGCGGAATGTCGAGGCGGGCGGAGGCTGCTGGCCGCCAATTGGTTAATAAGGCGTAAGCGAAGGCGTCTGGCGGCAAAGGCTCTTGCCCCGGAAGCCCGCAGCTGCCCTTATCCAATCCCCATGAAAGTCGTCATTCTCTGCGGTGGCAAAGGCACCCGACTGCGCGAGGAAACGGAATACCGCCCCAAGCCGATGGTGCCGGTCGGTAACCGGCCGATCCTGTGGCACATCATGAAGACCTACGCCCACTTCGGGCACAAGGAGTTCGTCCTCTGCCTCGGCTACAAGGGCGACATGATCAAGGATTTCTTCCGGAACTACCACTGGCAGACCTGCGATGTCACGCTGTCGCTTGGCCGGAAATCGACCCCGCGGTTCCACCACGGGCACGGCGAGGAGGACTGGAGTGTGACGCTGGCCGATACGGGCGAGAACTCGATGACGGCCTACCGCGTGAAGCAGATCCAGCGCTACATTCCCAAGGGCGAACCCTTCATGCTCACCTACGGCGACGGTCTGGCGGCCATCGACCTCAAGGCCTTGGTTGCCGCGCACAAGAAATCCCGCAAGACCTGCACCCTCTCGGCGGTGCACCCGGCCGGGCGATTTGGCGCCCTGCGCATCGAGGATGATGGCCGCATCCACACCTTCAGCGAGAAGCCCCAGTTCGAGGAGGCCCTCGTCAACGGCGGCTACATGGTGTGCGAGCACCGCATGTTCGACTATCTGCCCGACGATCCCGCCGTTATGCTGGAGCGCCAGCCCATGGAGCAGCTGGTGCGCGACCGCCAGCTCAACGCCTACCAGCACGAGGGTTTCTGGCAGCCGATGGACACCTACCAGGAGATGCAGCATCTCAATGACCTGTGGGCCTCGGGCAAGGCGCCGTGGAAAGTCTGGTGAGCATGGCCTTTGGCGACATCTACCGCGGCAAGCGCGTGCTCGTGACCGGGCACACCGGCTTCAAGGGTTCGTGGCTGTGTGAATGGCTGCTGGCGCTCGGGGCGGATGTCACGGGCCTGGCACTGCCGCCCGCGACCACGCCGGCGCTGTTCGACGAGCTCGCCCTCACGGGCCGGATGCAGGACCGCCGCGGCGACATTCGCGACCTGGCCACCGTGCGCGCCGCGGTCGACGCGGCCCGGCCGGACTTCATTTTCCATCTCGCGGCCCAGCCGCTGGTGCGGCTGTCCTACGCGCAGCCGGTCGAGACCTATGCCACCAACATCATGGGCACGGTGCACCTGCTCGAGGCCGTGCGGCTGGCCGGCATCCGCTGCGCGGTCGTGGTCGTGACCACCGACAAGTGCTACGAAAACACCGAGCGGGCGCACGCCTACCACGAGGACGAGCCGATGGGCGGGCACGATCCCTACAGTTCCTCCAAGGGCGCCACGGAACTCGTCGTGTCGGCCTACCGCCGGTCGTATTTTTCCGCCGCGGACTCGCCCGTGCAGCTCGCCTCGGCGCGCGCCGGCAACGTCATCGGCGGCGGCGACTGGGCGCTCGACCGCATCGTGCCCGACTGCATCCGCAGCCTGCAGCGCGGCGAGGTCATCCCGGTCCGCAACCGCCACGCCACGCGCCCGTGGCAGCATGTGCTGGAGCCGCTCAGCGGCTACCTGTGGCTGGGCGCGCAGCTGGGCGACCGCGGCGCGGGGCTGGCGACCGCCTTCAACTTCGGCCCGACGCCCGAAGCCACCCGGCCGGTGGCCGCGCTGGTGGAGGAAGTGCTGAAGCACTGGCCCGGCAAGTGGGAGGACCGCACCGATCCCCAGGCCGTGCACGAAGCGACTCTCCTCAGCCTCGCCATCGACAAGGCGGCCCGTGTGCTCGGCTGGCAGCCGGTCTGGGATTTCCCGACGACCATCGCGCATACCGTGGAATGGTATCGGTCGGTCACCGCGGACGCGTCCGTCGCCGCCGGCCTCACGCGCCGGCAGATCGCGGCCTACGAGGCGGCGGCGCGCACGCTCAACCTGACTTGGACCCGATGAACCAGACCCCGGCACAACTGAAGGCGGAGATCCTGCGCCTCACTCGCGAATACTCCGCGCTCACCCACGGCGCCAACCGCGCCGGCGCGGACAACACCGCGCCCTTTGTGGCCGGCCAGACGACCGTGCCCTACGCGGCGCGCGTCTTCAACGCCGACGAGGTCGAGGCGGCTGTCGGCGCGACGCTCGATTTCTGGCTCACGCTCGGGCCCGAGGGTGCCGCCTTTGAGTCCGAGCTCGCCGCGTTGCTGGGCGTGAAGCACTCGCTGCTCGTCAACTCCGGCTCCTCGGCCAACCTGCTCGCGTTCTCGACCTTCACGACGCACAAGCTGCCGCCCGCGAAACGCATTCAGCCCGGCGACGAGGTCATCACCGTGGCGGCCGGCTTCCCCACGACGGTGGCGCCCATCATCCAGGGCGGCGCGGTGCCGGTCTTCATCGACAACGATCCCGCCACCGGCAACGCCCGCGTGGAGCAGCTCGAAGCCGCCTTCTCCCCCGGCAAGACCAAGGCCGTGATGATGGCGCACACGCTCGGCAACCCCTTTGATCTCGGCGCCGTGCTGGAATTCTGCCGCAAGCACGACCTGTGGCTCATCGAGGACAACTGCGACGCGCTCGGCTGCACCTACTCGATGCCGGTGGCCCGCGCCAAGGCGCTGGGCTTCCCGGAGAATTCCCCGGGCATCCCGGCCGACGGCACGCACATCACGCGCTTTACCGGCGCCTGGGGCGACATTTCCACGCAGTCGTTTTATCCGCCGCACCACCTGACGATGGGCGAGGGCGGGGCGGTCAGCATCGTGCACCGCCCGCCGCTGAAGACCTACGCCGAGAGCTTCCGCGACTGGGGCCGCGACTGCTGGTGCGCCAGCGGCAAGGACGACACCTGCGGCAAGCGTTTCCAGTGGCAGCTCGGCGAGCTGCCGAAGGGATACGATCACAAATACATCTACAGCCACCTTGGCTACAACCTGAAGCCCCTCGATCCGCAGGCCGCCATCGGCCGCCAGCAGCTCAAGAAGCTGCCCGCCTTCATCGAGGCGCGGAAGCAGAACTGGGCCACCCTGCGCGCCGGCCTGGCGGACCTCGGCGAGTTCTTCGATTTTTCGCTCCCCACGCACGCGACGGGCTGGAAAGCCGGGAATCAATTCAGCTGGGACGCCACCGGCTGCCGCACGGATTGCTCGTGGTTCGGCTTCATGCTCCGCGTGAAGGCCGGCGCGCCGTTTTCCCACACGGACCTCGGTCGCCACCTCGATTCGAAGAAGATCGGCAACCGCATGCTTTTCGGCGGTAACCTGCTCCGGCAGCCGGCGTTCGTGCAGTTGAAGAAAGACCGTCCGTCCGCGCTCCGCGTGGTCGGCGACATGCCCGGCGCCGACGAGCTGATGCACCGTGCGCTGTTCCTCGGCACCTATCCCGGCCTCACGCCGGCGATGCTGGCCTACGAGCTGGAGGTCATCCACGAGTTCGTGCGCTCCCGCTGATGTCCGCTCCGGTCGCGCCACTGTCCGCCGAGGATCTGGACCATGTGCTGGCCCACACGCGCGAGCTTTGGGCCGAGGCGCACGGGGCGAGCTTCTTCATCACCGGCGGCACGGGTTTTTTCGGCCGCTGGTTGCTGGAGAGCTTTGGGCGGGCCAATGACTCACTGGCGCTGGGCATGCGCGCGACCGTGCTGACGCGTGACCCGGCGGCCTTCGCGCGCAAGGCCCCGCACCTGGCGGCGCGGGCCGACCTGACCTTCGTGCCCGGCGACATGCGGAGCTTTGCGTTTCCGCCGGGCCGCTTCGCCTACGTGATCCACGCCGCGACGGACACGGCGCTGCCCGCGGCCGGCTCCGACCCGAACGAGATAAAAAACACCATCGTGGACGGCTCGCGCCGGGTGCTGGATTTCACGGCGCAGGCCGGGGTGCGGAAATTTTTGTTAACGAGCTCGGGCGCCGTCTACGGTTCCCAGCCGGCCGACCTGACGCATGTGCCGGAGGATTATGCGGGGCGGCCTGATCCGGCGGCGCCGGGTTCGGGCTACGGGCTGGGCAAGCTGATCAGCGAGGAATGGTGCACCGAACGCGCGCGCCGGGACGGTTACGAATGCAAGATCGCCCGCTGCTTTGCCTTCGTCGGGCCGCACCTGCCGCTCGATGCGCACTTTGCCATCGGCAATTTCATCCGCGATGCCCGGCGCGGAGGCCCGGTGCAGGTGGCGGGCGACGGCACGCCGATGCGCAGTTACCTTTATGCGGCCGACTTGGCGGTGTGGCTTTGGACGCTGCTGTTCCGGGCGCCATCCGGGCGCCCATATAATGTCGGCTCGGACGACGACCGGCCGATCGCCGCGCATGCGCGGTGTGTGCACGAATTGTGCGGGATAAAAGCGCCGGTGCGGATCGCCCGTTCGCCGGTTCCCGGCGAACCGGTGCGGCGATACGTGCCGGCGATCCGGCGCGCCCGGGACGAACTGGGATTGCGGGTCCGGATCACCGAGGAGGAGGGCATCCGCCGCACCCTGGGCTGGCTCGGCGGCGCGCCCGGGGATTTTTCCTCGCAAAGCCATCGGGCCGGAGCTCCTAATTGATCCATGCAAGTTGTAATCTTATGCGGCGGCCGCGGGGTGATCGACCCGGAGACCCGGCAGCGGATCCCCAAGGCGCTGATGCAGGTGGGGGGGCGCCCTCTGCTCTGGCACGTCATGAAGATTTTTGCCGCGGCGGGCCACGAGGACTTTGTCCTGGCGCTCGGCGAGGGCGGCGAGGCGATCCGGCGGCACTTCCTCTACCAGCACATGGAGGGGCGCGACATCATGCTGCACAGCGGATCCGGTGCCGTGGAATACCTTTCGCACAGCAACGAGGAAAACTGGCGGATCAAATGCGTCGACACCGGCTTGAACGCGCAGACGGGCAGCCGGATCGCGCGTTGCCGGCGGTATCTGGAGTCGGGGCCCTTTTTTGTCACTTACAGCGACTGCCTGTGCAGCGTGGACCTGGCCGCGCTGCTGGCCGCGCACCGGCTCAGCCGGAAGCTGGTCACCGTGACCGGCGTGCAGCCCAGCAGCCGGTTCGGCACTTTTTCGCTCCAGGGTGACCAGGTCAGCGGCTATAGCCCGGACAGCAAGCTCGCCGGGGTGGGCGGGTATCTGAACGGCGGTTTCATGGCCATGGAGCCGGGCGTGTTTGACCACCTCGAGCTGGTCAGCGAGTGCACGCTGGAGCGGGAGGTCTTCACGAAGCTGGCGCTCGCGCAGCAGATCGGGGTGTTTGCCCACAACGGCTACTGGCAGGCGGTCGATACCGAGCGGGACCTGCTGACCGTGACCCGCCTGCACACCGAGAACCAGCGACCCTGGCTGTCATTGAGCGGCGGGCACTCGACTCCTCCGCTCAAATGAAAAAGGCCGTCATCATCCTGGCGGCGGGCGTGGAAGACACGGAGTTTGCCTATCCCTACTACCGGCTGCAGGAAGCCGGGTTTGCCGTCGCGGTCGCGACCAAGGGCGCGAAAAACACCACCGGCAAGTGGGGCCTGCCGATCGAGGCGACGGCGGATGCCGAGACCATCCGCGACACGGATTACGACCTCGTCGTGGTGCCCGGTGGCTACGAGTCGCCCGACCGCGTGCGGCAGATCAAGAACGTGTTGGCCCTGCTGCGGTCGTTTGATGCGGCGGGCAAGGTGATCTCCAGCGTGTGCCACGGGCCGTGGGTGTTGATTTCCGCCGGCATCGTCCGCGGCCGCCGCCTCACCTGCTATCCGGGGTGCGCCGACGATCTCATCAACGCCGGCGCCCTCTACGAGGCGGCCCCGGTGGTGGTGGACCGGAACATCGTGACCGCGCCGCATTTTCGCAACAATCCGGAGTGGCTGAAGGCCACCCTGGAAACCTACGAGCGCCTGGCCCGCCCCGCCTGAGCCCGCGCTCTTCCGCCCGTGGTCAAACGCGTCTTTCCCAACTCGTCCGATTTCGAGAATCTCTCCCGCCTGCGCACGGAGGCGCCCGCCCCGGCGGGCGAGTTTGATTACTCGCAGGTGGTCGTGCGCAAGCCGTGGGGCTACGAATACCTGTGGCATCAGAACGCGGCGGTGGCGGTCTGGGTGCTGCATCTCACGGCCGGCAGCGCCACCTCCATGCACTGTCATGCGCGCAAGCGCACCTCGCTGATCGTCCTGTCCGGCGCGGCGGTTTGCTCGACCTTTGATGACCGCTATCCGCTGGCGGCCGGCGAGGCCGTCGTGCTGGAGCCCGGGGTCTTTCACACCACGCTGGCGGTGTCGCCCGGCGGGGCCTGCGTGATGGAGGTGGAGACGCCGCCGCTGAAGGGCGACCTGCTGCGGTATCGCGACAACTTCGGCCGTGCAGGCCAGGGCTACGAGGGCACGAGCCAATATTCCACGGACTTTGCCGGGTTCGATTATGCGCCCCTGCGGACCATCAGTCACGGCGGCGCCCCCTTTCGCTTCAAGGAAATGCAGCTGCAATTGCAGGTGCTGCAACCCGGCGCGGATTCCTGCAGCGGCCTCGGGCGCGCGGGGCTGGTCGTGCCGTTCCTCGGGCGGCTGACCGGCGAGCGGAAACTGCTCGCGGACATCGGCGAGGCGGTTCCGCTGCAGCGGGTGTCCTCCGCCCGGCTGGTTTGCCCCTCGGCCCTGCAGCTGTTGCATGTGGCTCCGCTGCCCGGGCCGGGATCTTGAAGATTGCCATGCGTCACCATTCATCCGTCATCCGCACGACAACGACATGAACGAACCGGCCGGTCCCAAATATTCGGAAGTGCTCGCCGACTGGCTGGTCGGGCTTGGTTACACCCATTGCTTCATGGTGGCCGGCGGCGGCTGCATGCACCTGATCGACGGTTTCCGGTCGAGGTTCACGATCGTGCCCGTGGTGCATGAGGTCACGGCCGGCATCGCCGCCGAACATTTCAACGAGTGTCGTTCCGCCGGGAAGGCTTTCGCCCTGGTGACCAGCGGCCCGGGCCTGACCAACATCGTCACCGCCATCGCCGGTTGCTACACGGAGCGCCGCGAGCTGCTGGTGATCGCGGGCCAGGTCAAATCCACGGACCTGCGCGTGGCGCCCCTCCGCCAGCGCGGGGTGCAGGAACTCGACGGGACCGCCTTGGTGCGGAGCATCTCGGTCGCGAGCACCTGCCTGCGGGAGCCGGTGTCCCGGGGTGAATTCTCGGCCTTGGTCAAATCCGGCTGGGGACCGCATCCCGGCCCGGTCGTGATCGAGGTCTGCCTCGACGTCCAGGGAGCGCGGGTTGTCCGCCGGGCGCTGGAAGACGAAACGACGGCCGTGCCGGCGGCGACACCCGTGGGGATGCCGGCACAGGCGGCGCAACTGGCCGAGGCCCTCTCCCGGGCCCGGCGGCCGCTGCTCCTGCTCGGCGGACTCGTCACCCGGTCCGCGGCGTGGGAGGCCTTGCCGGCGCTCTTGCGGCTCGGCATCCCCGTGGCGACCACCACGGCGGCGATCGATCGTGTGCCGAGCGGCGCACCCATCTACGCCGGGCGGCCCGGCACTTGGGGCGGCCAGCGCGCGGCCAACCTGATCGTCGCGCAGGCGGACGTGATCGTCGTGCTGGGGGCGCAGCTGGATCTCCAGCAGACGGGATTCAACTGGCAGGAATACGCCCCGCAGGCCCGCCTCTTTCAGGTTTTCCCGGCCGCCGAGGAGCTGACCAAGGGGCATCCGGTGCTCGCCGGCGCCGTCAACGCGCCGCCGGACGACGTGCTCGCCGCGTTGCTCCCGCGGGTCGCGTGGAACGACACGGAGCAGTGGGGCGACTACGTGCGGAAGTTGCGCGAGTTGGTGCCCGCGCTGGAAACGGCCAACACGAACGGGCCGCAATATGTTTCCCCTTTCCTGCTGTTCCGCAACCTGTCGCTGGCCACGCGCCCGGAGGACGTGCTGGCGCTTTGTTCCAGCGGCGGCACCTTCACCGGGGCGCTGCAATCCTACGAGGTCGCGCCGCGGCAATACGCCACGGTCAGTCCCGCCCTGGCCAGCATGGGCTGGGGCCTCGCCACCGCCATCGGGGCGGCGCTGGCCCGCCCCGGCCGGCGCGTGATCCTGGCGGAGGGCGACGGGGGCTTTGCGCAGAACCTGCAGGAGCTGGCCCTCGTGCGGCGGCAGAACCTGCCGATCAAGATCTTCCTGTCCGAGAACCACGGCTATGGCTCGATCCGCGCCACACAGCGGAAGTTTTTCAACGGCGCCTACGTGGGTTGTGACGAGGAGACCGGCCTCGGCTTTCCCGATTGGGTGGCGCTTTTCCAGGCCTATGGCGTCCCGGCACGGCGGCTCGGGCCGGATGAGGCCACGCCCGAAGTCTTGGCGCGACTCATCGCGGAGCCAGGTCCGGGCGCGTGGATCGTGCCGATCGATCCCGAGCAGTCCAACTGGCCGGCCGTCTCCAGCCGGATCCTGCCCGATGGGAAGATGGTCTCCAATCCGCTCTACCGGATGCTGCCGCCGCTGCCCCCCGGGGTGGAGGCGCAGGTCTCCAAGTATCTGCCGGCGGACGCGGGCAAGACATGAGTGCCGTCCGCCACGTTCCTCCGTCGGTGCTGCGCGAGTGGGCCGCCGCCGCCCTGGGCGCGGCCGGCGTGCCCGCGGACAGTGCGGCGCTGACCGCGCGGATGCTGGTGCAAACGAGCCTGTGGGGCATAGACTCGCACGGCATTGCCCGGTTGCCGCATTACCTGAACCGCATCGCGCAGGGCTCGATATCGGTCCGGCCCCGGCTGGATTTCCGACGCACGGCGGCCGGCACCGGCCAGGTTGAAGGCGACCATGGCCTGGGCTTTGTCGTCTGCGAGTTTGCCATGCAGCACGCCATCGCGCTTGCGCGCGAGGCGGGGGTGGGCGCGGTCGGCGTGGCCAACTCGAGCCACTGCGGCGCCATCGGGCTCTACACGCGCCAGGCGACGCAGGCCGGGATGATCGGGATTGGTTTCACGCATTCCGATTCATTTGTGGTCCCCCATGGCGGCACCAGGGCGTTCTTCGGCACGAACCCCATCTCCATCGCCCTGCCGGGCTCCGATCCGGAGCGTCCGCTCTGCGTGGACATGGCGACCAGCATCGTGCCGTGGAACCGGATCATGAACGCGCGCCGGGAAGGCCGGGCCGTCCCGCCGGGCCTCGGGGTTGATGCCGCGGGTCGCGACACGACGGATGCGGCGCAGGTTGTTGCCGTGAAGCCCATGGCCGAGCACAAGGGCTACGCCCTGGCGTTCGCCATCGACATGCTGTGCGGGCCGCTCAACGGGATGGCCTACGGGCCGCACCTGACCAAGATGTATGACCAGCTCGACCAGCACCGCCGGCTGGGCTCTTTCTTTCTGGCCCTGGATCCCCAGCGGTTCGCCGGCGGGGCGGTTCTCGCCGGCGTGTTGCTGGCGGCCGTGGCCGAGGCCAAGGCCCAGAAGGAGGGCGTCCTGGCGCCCGGTGACCCGGAATATCAGACGGCCGAGCTCCGCGGTCGCACCGGCATCCCGGTCGAGGCGGGGCTCTGGATGGAAATATCGGACTGGTCCGCCCGGCTGCGCATTCCGTCCCCGGGCTCGGCGTCGTAAGCGAGCCGGCTCAGAAGTTGAGGCGCTCCCGCTCCACGACGAGCGGACGCTTGGTGACCTTGGTGTGAACGGCGCCGATGTATTCGCCGAGCACGCCGATGAAGAAGAGCTGCACCGAGCCGATGAAGAACAGGCCGACCACGATCGGGGCCGTGCCGAGGCTGAAGCTCTCCCAGTTTAGCAGCTTGTAGACAAAGTAGCCCAGGCTCACGCCGAAGCAGAGCAGCGCCATCAGGAAGCCGGTGATGGTGGCCAGGCGCAGCGGCACCTTGGTGTGGTTGGTGAAGCCGAGCATCGCCATGTCAAATAGCGTGTAGAGATTGTTCTTGGTGAAGCCCCGTTTCCGCAGGGGCTGCACGAACGGCACGCGGGCGACCGGGTAGCCGATCTCGGAGATCTGCCCGCGCAGGTAGGGGTAGGGGTCTTCGCTGGCCCGGAGGTGCTCGACCAGGGCGCGGTCGTAGAGGCCGAAGCCGGTGAAATTGAGCAGCAGGTCGACGTCGGCGAGGCGCGCCACGGTCTTGTAGTAGATCTTGCGGACGAGAAAGAAGAGCGCTGATTCCGCGCTTTCGTTCTTCACCGCGGCGATGGCCTTCCAGCCCTGCTCCCAGAGCGGGATGAACTGCTCGATGAGCTCGGGCGGATCCTGCAGGTCCGAGGCGAGGAAGACCACGGCGTCGCCCGGCGCCTGCAGGATGCCGTGGTAGGGCGAGCGGATGTGGCCGAAGTTGCGGGCGTTGAAGATGACCTTCAGGCGCGGGTCGGCCGCCGCCGCCTGCCGCAGGATCTCGGGCGAGCGATCGGTCGAGCAGTTGTCCACGACCAGGTAATCCCATTCATATTGAGGGAACTTGGCGGCCACGGCGCGGATCCGGCGCAGGAGTTCCTCGAGGTTGCCCTCTTCGTTGTAGCAGCCGCTGACGACCGTGATTTTTTTCATGGCTTCGCTGAAGTCGCCTGGGTCGCTTCATCCGTGGGCGAGGCCCCATAGGGCTTGAGGCCCATGGCGTCGGCCAGCTCCTGCGGAAGGGCAATTTCCAGCATCTCTTCGGGGAGATACAGCAGCGGGATGTAATGGGCGCGTCGATAGAAATCGTCGACCGCCTCCCAGCGCGCCTTGTGCAGGAACATCAGCGGGCGGACCGTCTGGATATAGCTCCAGCGTTTGAGGTTGGCCTCATTGTCGGCCAAACCCCGCCACGTGACATAAAACGGGGAGGGATTGGTCCGGTTGTTGGTGAAGCAGAGAAAAATCGCATCATTGCCGATCAGCGCACTCGGAATGTCGGGTTGGTGCTTCAGGATGGGGGCGAGCGCGTCCACGATATGGCGGTAGGCACGGGCCTGCGCGGCGGAAACCTGCATGCCCTGCAGGGAGGTGGGGGCGGTCAGCGTGACCATCGGCTGGCCGAGGATTTTGACCAAGGCACCCGCTTTCTGGTAGGCGGCAGGCGAGAGCAGGGCAAGGATCACGAGGGTCACGACCGGGGCGCGCCAGCCGGACCAGCGCCAGAGCGCGTAGGCGACCAAGCCGAACGTGGGGGCCAGCGCCCACACCATGTGCCAGGAATCCGCCATCGGATAGAATTGCACCATCGAGCCGAGCGACAGGGCGCCCAGGCTGGCGACCAGGTAATACTCCGTGGATTTGGCCTGCGTGCGCGCGGCGAAAACCGGGATAAGGCTCACGATCGCCTGTCCCAGCACAAGCAGCGCAAACACGATGGCCCAACCGCCTTCGCGCAAGGACGTCACGCGCAAAAGCCACGGACTTTGCCAGACGAGCACGATGGCGAGCCCGCCGTAATAGAGCGGCCCGTAGCGGGAAAAACCGTCCGGGCGGTATTTTTTCAACCAGCTCGGCAGCACGATGGCCGTCAGCAGAAGCAGCAACCCGACGCCGGTAGCCGGATGAATGGAAAGCTTCAGCGTGTCGACCCACTCCATGCTGGAGCTCCAGCGTCCCGGCCAGACGATGTTTTGATACCACCAGGCGGGCAGGGCGTCCTTGAGGAACAGGTCCCCCAGCAAAAGGGCGTTAACCGATAAAAATCCGGCAAGCAGGCTGCAAAAAACCGAGCGTTTGCTGTGGGCGCCCGGCGTCCAGTTGGTCCAGAGCAAGGCCAGCCAGATCAGGACCAGGCAGCCGCCCATGATTATCCCGACGGGCTGCCGGCACCATAACACGCAGGCGGTGGCGACTCCGCAAAGCCCCGCCCACTGCCGGGAGTTCACGCCCAGGATCATGCGAAGCAGGGCATACAGTCCTATGCTTTGGAACAGCATGGCGAAAACCGACGACCAGGGACTGAGCAGCCAGTAATCCTTGTTCCAGTAGTCCCTTTCGTATGCCGGAATGAACAGGATGAAAAGGACGCACGAAAGAACGGTCAGGGAGCGGGGCAGGATCAGGCGCCACGCAGCGTAGAGCATGATCAACGTGCCGCCATAAGCCGCCACCGTTAACAGGCGGATGGACAGGAGACTGGGCCAAATCCAAAGGGCCAGGGCCTGCAGGTAGGTGGTGAGCGCCCCGTATTGCGAGAAGCTGTCCCGAAACAACACCTGCCCTCCTAGCACATCCAGGGCGGGCTTGAGCATGATGCCATCATGATGCTGGTCGATCCCGAGGGGGGCCAGGGGCGCCAACAAGGCAACCACCCCGGCACCGAACAGGCATGCTATCAAACTATCACCACGATTCATGAGCGGGCGGTGTTGGCGCGGGGCGGGCAAGGGGTCGCATCGGTTCTGTTACTGTAGGCTCGACCGGCAAAGGGAAAGCGCGAAAGGCCCCGGCGTCACCGCGGGGCGGCCAGCAGCCGTTTGGTTTCCCGGGCGACATAAATCAGCAAGGCGCGCCACAGGCAGAATACCAGGGCCCAGGTGAGCAGTTGTCCGGCCTGGACGGTTAAGGCGATCATCCTTTGCGCCACCTCCGGGGACAGGGTGCCGGTGACGACATTGAGGTTGATGCCGAGAGCCACGCCACCTTCGACCCACAACACCGCCATCAGCAGCCGCTGAGTGGCCCTGCGCCAGCGTTCCTCGCCCGGTTCCAGGGTCGCCCGCCACAGCCAGGGCAGCAGCCAGAGCGCGAAGACCATCTTGTAGAGGTAGGACGACCCGTGCAGGAAACAGCCGACGATCATGACGGCGCCGCAGGCGAACTCGCGTTCAAGCGTGCGGGCCTCCCCGGCGGCCGGCGGGGCCTGGCGCACCGCGCTGCGCCACCAGCTGGCGGCCACCGCCAGGAGCATCAGGCCGGCGGCCAGCCATCCCCAGGTGGCGGCGCCGGTGAGTTCGAGATTGCGGAAGAACGTCGGCGCCCCGAAGGCAAACAACCAGGCGGGCGCCGGCTGGTGGCGGGTGGCGATGCCCAGGGCCTGCTCCAGCGACGGCCACGCCAGCACCAGCACCAGCCCGTAGAGCAGGATCCAACCGACGAATTCCCGCCGCGTGCGCGCCTCCAGGAGGATCAACACCGCCGCCAGCGGGAAATACTTCAGCACCGCGGAAACCGCCAGCAACAGGATGGCCAGGGCGCGCACGACGCCGCTGGCGTGGCGCAGGCAGCCGAGCGCGAGGCTCATGAGCACAAAGACCACCACGTCGTGATTGGCGCGGTTGACCAGGAAGAGCACGGGCGGTGACACGAGCACCAGCAGCAGGCCCGCGCCCTGCCGCCAGCCGGCGGGTTTCAGCAGCAACACCGTGCTCGCCAGCGTCAGGCCCAGCAGCAGGGTGCCGATCCACGCAGTGTCCCTCAGCGTCAGGCCCAGGCTGCCGCTGATCAGCCACCAGTCGCTGAAGCCATACAGCCGGAGATAAGGATCGAACGGGTTGCTGACATGCGGGTTGAGGCCGAGCTGGGCGGCCTGTCCGGCCGCCAAAAGGTGCCGGAGGTCGAGGAAGGGTTTGTCCGCCTCGCCGATGCCCGTGAGCAGCCAGACGCCGGGCGTGTAGAAGCACGCGACCCAGATGGTCGCGGCGAGCAAAGCCGTCAGAAAGGGAATCTCCCAGGCGGGGCGGCGGAGCTGCGAGCCGTGGCCAGTCAAGGCTGACGGCCTCCGGGACCGGGGAAAAAATTCATGGAGGAGCTTGCGTGAGGATGTTTCCTGAAAAATGGTGCCCGGGGTGGGAGTCGAACCCACACTCCTTTGCAGGCCACGGATTTTAAGTCCGATGCGTATACCAATTCCGCCACCCGGGCAGGTTTGGGATTGCCGAATAAGGATTGCGGAATGAAGTGAGGCGCGTGGCAAGAGCGTTCCCAGTGTCCTTTTCCCGATCCGCCCGGCGCAGTCCGGCCGGCCTGTGCGCATGAAGATCGGGTTTCTGGGCGGCAGCTTCGACCCGGTGCACTTTGGGCACTTGATCGCGGCGCAGGATGTGCTCGAACAATTCCACCTCGACCGGCTGCTGCTGGTGCCGGCGGCCCAGGCTCCGCTGAAACCCAACGACATCCAGTCCACGGTCGAGGACCGGCTCGCGATGCTGCGGTCGGCGACCGAGTGGGACCGCCGCCTGGAGATCTCCGATTATGAGCTGCGCAAGGGTGGTATCAGCTACACCGTGGATTCTGTGCGACATTTCCGAACCCAGTTCCCGCAGGACGAGCTGTTCTGGATCATCGGCGGCGACCAGCTGCCGCTGCTGCACAAGTGGAAGGAAATCGGCGAACTGGTGAAGCTGATCGAGTTCATCTTCCTGGAGCGGCCGAAACACCCGACCAAGCCCCACGTCGAGATTGACGGCCTGCGGCTCCACCGTTGCGACGGCCACCTGATTGAGATCAGCTCGAGCGAGCTCCGGGCGCGGGTGCAGGCGGGCCGGTCTCTCCATTATTTCTGCCCGCAGAAAGTTATCGCCTATATCGAGGGCAGGAAGCTGTATCGCTGATGCCGATGAAAGCCAAAGCCACCAAGAAAACGAGCAAACCGGCCCGCAAGGCCCCGGTCCGCACCGCGGCCGCCGCCAAGTCCGCAGGCAAGCCGGCGGAGAAACTGATCAAGCAGATCGTGCAGGCCTTGGACGGCAAAAAGGCCGAGGACCTGCGCGTGCTGGACGTGAGCGAGCTCTCGAGCATCACGGACTATCTGGTGCTGGCGACCGGCACCTCCGAGCCGCACCTGCGCGCTCTGCGCATCGAGCTCGAGCGCGTGCTGGACGACAACAAGGCCCGGATCCTGTCCGTGGACACCACCAAGGGCAGCGGCTGGACCGTGGTGGATGCCTTCGAGGTGATGGTGCATCTTTTCACCCCTGAGAACCGCGACAAATATCGCATGGAATTGCTGTGGCGTGACGCCACCGAGCTGTCGCTGGCCAAGCTGATAAAGTGACGGTTTAGACGGCCAGAATAGGGATTAACGGCCCCATTCATGGGGCGAATTGGATCAATTTGACCGGGGTTTTCGCGTTGTCCTCAAGTCGTCGCTTGGCTTTAGGCAAAATCTTTTCTTTAATCATCCCGATCAGTTCGGTTAACCACATATAATCCATATAAAATGAATACACGTTCCACCAAGGGCTTCACGCTCGTCGAAATCATGATCGTCGTGGTCATCATCGGCCTCCTGGCCGCGATGGCCATTCCCGCGTTCCAGAAGGTCCGCCAGTCCTCGCAGGACAAGGCTGTCCTG
>DASWWD010000023.1:0-176025 GCA_036401015.1 Lacunisphaera sp. | reverse complement strand
CGCCATGGTGACTGGCGGGAACCTTCTCCAGGTCGAAGAGCACGACATCGTCCGTGGTGGTGTTGTGCAGGCCGGCGAGAAAGACCGTGTCGGCCGGCAGCACCAGGCCCTGCTGGGCCAGCCGGGCGCGGACCGCGGGGTCGTTCAGGGTGGCGGCGGCGAGCCGGGCATTGACGTCGCCGGCGTGACCTCCGCAAGCCCCGCAATCGAGGCCGGAAGCGTAGGGATTATTGGCGCTTTCGCTGCCGTGCCCGCAAATCAGCACCAGTCGCGCGAAATTTTTGACGAGGCTCATGTTCCGCAGCGCCCCGGCGGCCAGCCCCACGCGGGTCTCCAGCGTCGCCGCCGCGAAGCTCGGCTCCACCCTTGAACAGGCCGGGCGGCCGGCCCCGGTCCGGCGGCCCAGGGCCGCACCGAAGCCGAGCCCGACCGACTCGACGAACGAGAACGCGGAGGCCGCCGAGTTTTGGAATGCCTTCCAGGCGCCGGCCGCGGCCCGCTCCGCGCGCCGGCGGTCAGCCTCGGCCGGCGGCACCGGCTCGCAGGTCTCGACCGGGGGCACCAGCAGGACCGGACAGCGGGACGCGGGGGCGCCGCCGGCCTCGGGTCGGTGGCCCACCGGAAAACCGAAAAATCCGGCAAACCCCATGGTCTGCATCCCCGGCTGCGCCCGCTCGAGCTGCCGCCGGAAAACCTCTGACCGCACGTCGATGCAGAAGACCGCCTGCACGCCGGGGCGGCCCGCCGGAGGTGTGGCCGGCTGGCCGGCGAGAGCCCGCGCCAGCCGCCGCTGATAACCGGCTTCGTAGGCCAGCTGCCAGCGCACGAGCGCGGCCAGCCGCCGCGTGTCCACCGCGGGCAGCCGGGTCTGGCGCCAGTGCGCCACAAACTCGCGGTCGCTCTCAAAGGCCCGGAACAGCGCGGCATCGTAGGCCAGCCGGATGGCGAGCAGCTCCGCGAGCAGGCCGTTTGGCTGGCCCCGCAGGGCGTCCTCCCGCACCCGATATTGCACGTAACCCGCCCAGCCGGCGACGGTCGCCAGCTGCCGGTGAAAGAAATCCGCCGGATCGTCCACCTGCGGTTCAAGCACCGCGTGGCACTGCGCGATGGCCGCGAGCGGGTCCTCCGGCAAACCGGCCACAAAGGTCCGGAAACCCACCAGGCCGAAGACCTCGGCATTGCGATCATGCGCCGCCGCCGCCCGCCACGCCGCATAGAGCCCCTGGTCCTTCCAAGGGGTGTTCCAAGTCGTCTGGTTTTCGTCGAAGGTGACGGCGCACCACTTGGATATCTCGTCGACGACAAAGCTGCTCCAGTGGGCGCGGGGCTTCTCGTGATCCAGCAGGTCCGCGACCGTGGGGAGCGGTCGCGCCGGGCCCGCGGCGACCGGTTCCTCCAGGAAGCTGAGCAAGGCCTCCGGCGTCCACGTGGCATCGGCCGCCTCGGCGAGGTCGGCCGCCTCGATCCGGCCCGCGCGGTAGGCCGCGTGATACTCCGTCGCGCCAAGGAGCGGGGCGGCGCCGGTGATCCGCTGCAGGAGTTCGGCGGCGGCCGGGAACGGCCGGTCCGTCAGCCCGACGAAGGGATTCACGGCGACGAAGTGCCGCAGCGGCCAGAGCGGCGGGATGCGCGTGAGCGCGGCGCTGATGGACGCGCTCAGACCGGCCGGCGCAACGGGGGAAGGGTGGGAACGGGACATGAGGAATAGGCGGCCTGGGACTCGCCCGGCCACAGCCGGCCGAGCAGGCGGTTGAAGAACGTGCCCAGGTAAAATCCGTTCAGGACATGCACGTAGAGGCGCCGGCTCCACGCGCGGCGGCCGGCGCGCCAGAGAAGCGACTGGGCGAGGAAGAGCGCGGCAAAGACGGCGCCCACCGCGATCACCACCGCGCGCGGCGGGTCGCCGGCGGGCAGCTGACGGAAGAGCAGCGCAGCCCCGGCATGCAGCCCGAAGCTCAACCCGGTCACGAGCCCGGCAACCGCGACACCCCGGGCGATCACCCGCGGCCCGCCGCCGGCCGACCAGGCGCGCGCAATCACATAGGCCACGGCCAGCGCGAGCACGACGCCAAACACCGCGGGATACGCCTGGTGCGACGGCGCGAGCAGGTGCATCGCCGTGACCCCGAGGGCCACGAGCACGCCGCCGGCGAGGACGCCGACCGTCAGCGCCGGCGTGCGCAGCGGCAGTGCCGCCCGGGGCACGGCCCCGATGGTGGAGCCCGCCGTCAGGAAGGCGTGGGCCTTGTAGAGCGAGTGGGCGCAGAGGTGGAGCAGCGCCAGCCCGTAGGCCCCGAGGCCGCACTGCAGGATCATGAAACCCATCTGTGCGATGGTCGAATAGGCCAGGGCCCGCTTCACGCCGGGCTGGGCCAGCATCACCAGGGCGCCAAAGGCCGCGGTGAGCGCACCCACGATCGCGAGCAGCGCCGAGGCCCCGGGCGCGGCCGCCAGGACCGGCGCCAGGCGCACGAGGAGAAAACCCCCGGCGTTGATGATGCCGGCATGCATGAAGGCGGAGACCGGCGTGGGCGTCTCCATCGTGTCCGGCAGCCAGCTGTGGAAGGGAAACTGCGCCGACTTCAGCATGGCGCACGCCGCCAGCAGCCCGCCGGCCAGCCCGAGGCCGTCCGTGGCTCCCACCCCCACCGCCGCCAGGATCGCCTCGAGGTCGAACGTGCCGTAATGCGCATGCAGCACCAGCGCGGCGGCGAGGAGACACGCATCGCCGGCGCGGCTGACCACGAACTTCTTCCGCGCGGAAAAAACCGCGCCCGCCCGGTCCGGGTAATGAAGCAGCAGGCGGTGGAGGCAGAGGCTGGTCGCGATCCAGGCCGCCAGCAGGAGCAGCAGGTGGCCCGCCAGCACCATGAGCAGCACGGAACCCAGCGTCAGGCTCATCCACGAGAAAAACCCGGCCTGCCTGGCATCACCCGCGAGGTAGCGGCGCGAGAAACGCAGCACGACCGCGCCCAGGAAGGTGATGAGGCCGATCATGACCGCGGAAACCGCGTCGAGCCGCAGGGCGAAGGCCAACGCCGCGTCGGTCCCCCCGGGGGCCCAGCGGACCGTGTGCGGTCCGAGCAGGCCGAGCGCGCCGACCCCCAGCAGCGCGAGGACCGCGGCGGCCTGCGCCGCCCGGATCGTCAGGCGACCGGCGGCGGCCGCGCCGCAGGAACGGGCCAGCAGGCCGGCCACCAGCGGCAGGCCGGGCACCGCCACGAGGAGGAGGGTGAGAAACAGGCTCATCGGTCGCCAGCATAACAATCGCTTGCGTTTTAGGCGATGACATCATTTTGAACCAGTCGTTAAGTTTAACTAAACTCAGCCCATGCGCGCCTTCCTTAATTACCATCACCTGCGTTATTTCCGGATGATCGCCCGCGAGCTCAGCGTCACGCGCGCCGCGGAGCGCCTGAACCTGTCGACGCCCGCCCTGAGCCTGCAGCTCAAGCAGCTGGAGGAGAGCCTCGGGCAGCGGCTGTTCGAGCGCGAGCGCGGCGGCCTCCGCCTCACGGAGGCCGGGCGCCTGGCGCTCGACTATGCGGAGACGATCGGCCGCGCCGGCGAGGAGCTCGTGGACGTGATGCGCAACCGCGCCCCCGGCGCCACCCGCCAGGTGCTGCGGATCGGCGCGGTGGCGACCCTCTCCCGGAACTTCCAGGTGGATTTCCTGAAGCCGGCGCTGCACCGCCCGGGCGTCGAGGTCGTGATTCGCTCCGGCGCGCAGCGCGACCTGCTCGTGGCCCTCCATGCGCACGAGGTGGATGTCGTGCTTTCCAATTCGCCAGCCCGCCGCGATGCGGAGACGCCCTGGCACAGCCACCTCCTCGCCGAGCAGCCGGTGGCCCTCGTGGGCGTGCCGGCGTGGAAAAAGAAGCGGCTGTCATTTCCCGCGGATTTCCGCGACGTGCCGGTGATCCTGCCCAGCATGGAGAGCAACACCCGGGCGGCCTTCGACCGGTTGGCGGCCGCGGCCGGGGTGCGGCCCCGCGTCATGGCCGAGGTGGACGACATGGCCATGCTGCGCCTGCTCGCCCGCGAAGGCGAGGGCCTGGCGCTGGTGCCGCCCGTGGTGGTGCGCGACGAGATCGAGGACGGCATCTTGGTGGAGACCCACCGCATCCCCCAGATCCACGAGACCTTCTATGCCATCACGCCCAGCCGGCGGTTCCCCAACCCGCTCGTGGGGGAACTGGTCTCACGGATGGCCCGCGCCAAGCGTTGAGCCCGGCAAAGCGGGCGGTGGCCCGCCGCTTCCGTCCGGCCCGGCGACCCGCCGTCGCGGACGTAAAGCCGTCCGGCTTAACTTCTAAGCCCGGAGCGCTTTCCGAACCGAAGCCCGCCAGGGACTGCGTCCAGAAAACACTTGCGCGAGGTAGGGCAGACCGTAGCTTCCCCGATTCCGTGCTGGGTCCCCATCGTCTAGCCCGGTTAGGACACCACCCTTTCACGGTGAGAACCGGGGTTCGAATCCCCGTGGGGACGCCAACGAAAAAGCCGCCGTTTTGGCGGCTTTTTTGTTGGCCGAAGAGACTAGCCCTCGAACCGGTCCTTCAGCCTCAGGAACCGCCGCTCCAGCCAGTAATACGACATCGTCGCCAGCGCCAGGCTCACGGTCACCTTGCAGCCGAGGCGCAGGGCCAGGGGCGCGGCGGGGATGATTTTCTCCACGGCGAAATACACCGGCAGGTGCAGGAGGTAGAGGCCGTAGGAAATCTTCCCGACAAAGACCATCGGCCGCGTCGCGAGCACCGGCGCCAGCAACGAATGCCGGCCGAGCACCAGGTCTGCCAGCACCATCGCCGCCAGGCTGGCCACGAGCACGTAACCGATCCAGCCCATCCACGGGCTATACCAGGTCACGATCTGCGGGATGGCGAACAGGGTCGCGAGGGCGAGCGGGGCGAGGAACCAGCCGACGAATCGGCTGAGCCAGGAAAACCCGCGCGGAGCGCTGGTTCCACCTTGGGTGACCGCCTGCACCACATACGCCAGCGCGGCGCCGGTCATGAGCGAGTCCATGCGCGTATCGAGGCCGAAGTTGATGCGCTCGTCGGTCCAGACGCCGACGTGCCATGCGCGATAGACCGCGACGACGGCCGCCCCGCCGAGCAGCAGCCCGGCCTTGGCCGCCGGCGAGCGCCCGACCCGCTCCACGCCGAGGATGACCAGCGGCCAGATGAGGTAGAACTGCTCCTCGATGGCCAGCGACCAGCAGTGGTTCAGCCACGTCATGTAATAGCCGTAGAGCGCCTGGGCCCAGTTCGCCGTGTAGCTCAGCGCCAGGGCGAGATCGGTGCCGGGAAAGGGCTCGCCGAGCGCCGGCTTCGCCACCGCCACCACGGCGCAGGTCAGGAGCAGCGCCGGCGCCAGCCGCAGGAAGCGCCGCGCGTAGAAGTTCCGGAAATTGATCGCGCCCGTCCGCTGCCGCTCGGTGCTGAGGATGGTCGTGATGAGAAAGCCGCTCAGGACGAAAAAAATGTCCACCCCCACCCCGCCGCTGCGAAACCAGGTCACGCCGCCATGCGCGCAGAGCACGATGCCGACCGCGATCGTGCGCAGACCATCCAAGGCGGGGTAATAGGTGTGTTTCGCCAAGCGGGGTTATGGGTGAGGGGTTATGTTTGCGGGGTGGAGCGAAATCGCGCGGTCCACTGCTCCTGCACATAAGAAAACCCAAGATATACAAATTGGCTCACGCAAAGACGCAGAGACGCAAAGGTCGGGAATTTATTGGTCGGGTTGGTTGCTCCAACCGCCTTGGGCCGTTGAGGGCAACGGCCCCTAACTCGATCAAACTTGGCGTCTTTGCGGCTTGGCGTGAAACCCTCCCCGGTCCGGGTCATACCATGAAAATTCAGCCTGACCTTTGCGCCTTAGCTGCTTTGTGTGAACCCGCTCCCATGAATTTCGCTGAAATCGAAGCCTCCTTGCCGGCGCAAGCCGTGGTCTCCATCGACGGTCTGCCCTTCCCCCGCATCGCCTCGGGAAAAGTCCGCGAGATCTTCGACCTCGGCGACGCCCTGTTGCTCGTCGCCACGGACCGGTTGTCGGCGTTCGACGTCATTTTGCCCGACGGCATCCCGGGCAAGGGCGCCATCCTCACGCAGATGAGCCACTGGTGGTTTGCGCAGACCGCCCATCTCATCCCCAACCACCTGCTGCCCGACCAGGCCGGCGAGTTCGCCCGCCGCGGCCTGACCAGCCGCGACCTGCAGCTGCGCAGCATGATCGTCCGCAAGCTCAAGCCGCTCGCCATCGAGTGCGTCGCCCGCGGTTATCTCATCGGCAGCGGCTGGTCGTCCTACCAGCAGACCGGCGAAGTCTGCGGCATCAGGCTCCCCGCCGGGCTCCCGCAGGCCGGCCGGCTGGCCGCGCCCATCTTCACGCCCACCACCAAGGCGCCGAAGGGCCAGCACGACGAGGCCATCAACGACGCCCAGGGCGCGGCGATCATCGGCCAGCCGCTCTACGACCAGGTCAAGGCCCACAGCCTCGCGCTGTATAAGTTCGGCCACGACCGCGCCAAGCAGGCCGGCATGATCCTGGCCGACACCAAGTTCGAGTTCGGCACCGACGCCGCCGGGACGCTCTACCTGATCGACGAGGTCCTGACGCCCGACTCCTCGCGCTACTGGCCCGCCGACGAGTATCGCACGGGCATCTCTCCCCCCAGCTACGACAAGCAGTTCGTGCGCGACCACCTCCTCGCGCTGAAGTGGAACCAGACCCCGCCCGGTCCGCGCCTGCCGGCGGAGGTGATCGGCCGCACGCGGGACAAATACCTGGCCGCGCTGAAGAACCTGATCGGCTAGCCGGGCGCCGGCGGTTCAAGCCCCTTGACGCAGGGGACGCGGAGAGCGCCGAGACAGGAGGGTTGAATCCCGCGGATTCCTCGGTTTACTCCTGTGCCAATCCATCGCTTCGCTTCTTTGCCTTTTCGTGTGAAACCCATCCGCCTCCTGTCCTCCGTCATCTGCCTTCTGTGCGCCGCCACGGCGGCGCACGCCATGCTCGGCGAGACGCTCGCGCAGATCACCAAGCACCGGGGCAAGCCCGCCGGGCAGCCGGACAAGACCAAGGCCGTGTGGCTGTTCGAGGGCGGCGACGAGCAGGTGGTCTACGCCGTCAAGTTCGACGCCGCGGGGCAGTCGGTCGCCGAGACGCTGAAGCCCGCGCGCACCGGCTCGCCGCTGCACGCCGAGATCGCGCGGGATTTCATCCAGGCCCAGCGGGCGGTGCTCGGGGACTCCAAGACCACGCGGGAACCCGCGCTGGGCGAGAAGTTCACCTTCGCCGGCCAGACCTTTTCCGTCGCCAAGGACGAATACGTCATCCTCGACGAATCCAAGGGCTTCCTCCTCGTCTATGTGCGCGGCTCGCTGCCGTCGGTGACCGTTTTAGCCTCTGCAGCCCTTCAATAGCCCGGCCAAGGCGGTTTCACGCGAAGCCGCGAAGTTCAAAAAGTGGATCCTATCCCGGGGCCCATTCCCCTGTCGTTAAGTTTGTTTCGCGTCCTTCGCGCCTTCGCTTGAGACCAGTTCGGTCTGCCTCATGTTTAAACCGGCCGCCAACTTCCAAGCCCTGCTCAGCACGCCATTTGCCGACGGCGTGAACGCCCTCTGTTGGGAGCGGGCCCTGCCCGGCGATTACGCCGAGGTGGTCCGCCTGCTCGGACCCGGGGAAGGGATTGTCGCCTTGGACGAAGACCGGCTCCGCGGCCTGAGGCCAAGCGACCGGGGCCAGGCGGCGGTCGGGCAGATGCTCGCCGACCTGGCGCTGCTTCGCGACGCCGGGCGCGATCCGGTGCTGAACATCATTTACGGCTACCCCCGCGACGAGGAAGGCGGGCCCGTGCCCACCGACGTTCTTTCCTGGCACGTCGACAGCGCCCCGGTGGAGGCGGACACGTGGCTCTGCACCTATCACGGCGCCCCCAGTGAAGGTCTCCGCAACGACCAGGCCATCCGCAAGGTCGACGATCCGAAGATCCGCGCCCAACTCCTGACCCTCTTTGGTGGTGAAGAGGGCGAGGCCTTTGCGGAGTGGCTGGGCGAAAATCATTACGATCTGCACTACGCGGCCAAGCCCGGCGCCCAGCCTTACTCCTTCGGCCTTTTCAATCTGTGGCGCATCACCTGCGCGTGGCCGGGGTCGCCCGTTCCACCGTGCGTGCACCGCGCGCCGGCCACCCGCTCGCCGCGGCTGTTGCTCATCAGTTGACCGCTGCCCGCGGACCTTTAAGGGCACGTGCCGGTAGCGGCCCTCACCGTTTACTGAAGATCGGGCCGAAAGGACCGGCGAGTATCCGGAACCGGTAACCGGGTGTCCCGGCAGGAGCATGAATCCGGGGGCTGCTTGGCCTAGCGCCCGTTACCGGACGTGGATCTCCAGGGCTTACATCGGCCGCCGGGCGCGCGGCGCCTATTTCGGCCAAAGCCACAGGAACACCGCCCAGGTGCCGGCGGCGTAGAGGGCGGAGTCGAGGAGGTATTTCGCGCTGCCGGACCAGGGGCGCATCATCCAGATCGATTCCGTCACTGTGCCGAAACCGTGGGCGATGAACGTGATTGCGCCGGCCCACTTGGCGGCGCGGGCCGCCTGCGCGGGGTCCAGGCCGCAGGCCCGCCACGCGAGGTAGCCGGCCACGGCGGCAATCACCAGGCTCCAGAGAAACCAAGCGCCGAGATACTTGCCCATGTTGGGCACGCCGTTGGGCCCGAGCGTGAGGTGACCCACCGGGCCGTCCTGGTATTTCTTGATCATCGCGGGATCGGCCATGTCCTTCATGTCCTTGCAATGCGGCAGCACATACCGGCCGGGCGGCAGGTTCCCAGCGCGGATCGCATCACGCACGGCGTCCTCGTTGGGGAAGGCGTTGTAGTCGGACGCGTGCCACTTGAAGACCATGTGGACGAGGGAACTGATCACAAACACGACCACTGCGCTGAGCAGGATCGGCAGCCAGAGGGTGAGCAGGGAGTTCATGGGGGCGTGGGGAAAAGAAACCTGAAGCTGAACCGGAAACCAGGAGATCGGATGTCAGAGATCAGCGGGGTGCTGGATTCTTCTCAGAAAGGGCCCGGGGATTAAAGCCGAAAGGCGGTCGCGCGGGTCAGTCCGCTCCCACCCAAACGATTCAACCGTGAAGGGCGCGAAGTTGCGCGAATAGTGCCCTCCCAGGCTCCCCATCTTCGCGTTTCTTGGCGGCCTTGGCGGTTAATGGATAGTCCGGATTTGACGCGCTTCCCCACCGGTTCAATCTCCCGTCATCGACCGCCGCATGATGCATTGCCCCCGGCTCCTCGGCCTGCTCCTGGCTTGCTGCCTGTCTGCCTCCGTCGCCGCCGGGCGCGTCGGGGATCCCGAGCCGGAGCTGGTGGCCCGGTATGGAGCCGTGACGAGCCGGCAGCCGGCGCGGAAGTCCGTGCAGGGGCGGATGCACATCTACGGGGAGCGCCTGGGTTTCCGCTTCGAGTTCTGGACGGTGAGCGCGGTCGTGATCGCCGGCCGATGCGAGGAGATCGAATACACCCTCGAGGGCAAGTGGACCGAGCCGCATTTCCGCCGCCTGCTCGAGATCAACGGCGGCTGGACGGCATGGACCGAGCAGAAGACCCGCAACCCGGACAACCACCGCGCGTGGCTGCGGCGGGACAAGACCGCGGCCACCTGGGGCCTGAGCGGCTTCATGATCCGGACCCCGGCCGCGGAACAGGCCCGGTAGGCGCGGCGAGAGGTTTCAACCTTGGCGGCAGCTGATTGCGCGAGCCCCTTTCCGCTGTTTTCCCTGTCGTCAGTTCCCTGATCTCTGTCTTCTGTCGTCCCATGGCCAAGTTCCTCATGCTTTTCATTTTGGTGACGCTCGTCGTCCTCATGATCCTGGCCACGTTTAAGGGGAAGAAATGACGGCCCTCATTTCCGATGCGGGTTCCAAATGCTTAACCGCTCATTTTCGCCCAGGCCCTGGGTTTAGACCGGCGTTCATCAGCGTGGGTGAGTGGCTGAATTGCTTCGGTTCTTTCGCGAACTTTGCGTGAAAATCTCCGCGCGCCGACTGCGGGTTTGACCGGGCCCGGGGGCTTTCGAAATCTGCCGCTGTTGCCCTCCGCCTTCGTCGCACCACGGCGCGACCAGGGAGCCCGGACAGGTGATGCCCGCTTTATGTATCGCATCCTCACATTCGACGGTGGTGGCATCCGCGGGCTGGTGACCCTGGCCCTGCTCAAGAAACTCGAGGCCCAGGTCCCCGCCCTGCTCGCGCGCACCGACCTGCTCGCCGGCACTTCCACCGGCGGCATCATCGCCCTCGGGCTCGCGGCCGGCATGTCGGTCGACGACCTCATCAGCCTCTACCGCGACAAGGGGAAGGAGATCTTCGACGACGGCTGGTGGGACAACCTCCGCGATGCCGGCGGCCTCTGCGGCGCCGACTACGATCAGAAGAACCTGGAGAAAATCCTGCGGGGCCTCTTCCCCCGCACGCGCCTCCGCGACCTCGGCAAGCGCGTGCTCATCCCGACCTTCGACCTCGACAACGAGGCCGCCAGCGCCGCCCGGCGCACGTGGCGCCCGAAGTTCTTCCACAACTATCCCGGCAACGGCTCGGACGAGGACGAGCCGGTGGTGGACGTGGCCCTGCGGACCAGCGCGGCACCGACGTATTTCCCGTCATATGACGGCTTCATCGACGGCGGCATGGTCGCCAACAACCCGAGCATGGCCGCGCTGACGCAGGCGCTTGACACCCGCACCGACCAGCCGCCGCCGGAGCTGGCGGAGATCTGCCTGCTCTCCCTCGGCACCGGCACCAATCTCAGCTTCATCAAGGGCCGCACCCTCGACTGGGGCCTCGGCCAGTGGGCCAAACCCCTCATCACCCTGCTGATGGACGCCAGCACCGGCATCGCCGACTACCAGTGCCGCCAGATCCTGCGCGGCGCCTACCGCCGCATCGCCCCCGTCTTCCCCGCCAGCACCAACATCAAGCTCGACGACTGGAAGCGCGCCGACGAGCTCCTCGCCTTCGGCCGGGCCGCGCCCCTCGTCGACACCTGGGACGACACCGACGTGGTGTCGTGGCTGACGGAATGCGGGTGGTGAAGTCAAGGCCCGGCCAAGAATGTTCATTGTTCATTTTTCATCGTTCAGCTTTCATTGGCCCCGATCAGGAAATGACGAATGAACATTGAACGATGACCATTGAAAAATTGCCGGTGCGCCTTCTGCCCTTTGCCGCCTTGTTGCTTGGCGTTCTCCCTCTCCGGGCAACGGAGGCGCCGAAGCCCTGCGTCTTCTGCGAGATCATCGCCGGCACACGGCAGCAGGAGGGGATCGTTTATCGGGATGAAATGGTGGTCGCCTTCCTGAGCATCGGTCCGCGCAACCCGGGGCACGTGCTCATCGTCCCCATGGCCCACGCGGAGGGCTTTCTCGAGGTGCCGGCCGACACCATGCACGCCATGACCGACACGGCGCGCCGGATCGCCGGGGCCATCAAGCGCACCGACCTCAAGATGGACGGCTTCGTCCTGCAAATGAACACCGGCAAGGCCGCCGGGCAGTCCGTCTTCCACGCGCACCTGCACCTCATCCCGCGCTACGAGGGCGAGGCGCCGGCGAAGACGCCCGAGGACCGGGTCGGCATGGACGTGCTGGCGCCGGTCGCGGCGAAGATCCGCGCGGCGCTGGCGCCGAAGTAAACCCCAACGTTCAACGCAAAGACGCAGGGGCGCAAAGGTCGGAATTTGGTAGGGGCGGTTGAGGGCAACGGCCCCTACCCCAAACTTCTCCGTTCTCTCCGTTTCCTCCTGTAAATCCGGCCAGTGCTTCGCGCCTTGGCGACTTTGCGTTAAGAAATCAGGTCAGCTTGAAGCCCAGGGCTTCCAGCTCGTTCAGGTGGAAGGGGGCGCTGGCGAGGACTTCCTGCAGTTTTTCCAACGCGCCCGGTAGCTTCGGCGTGCTGAAGAGGCACGCGCCGTCCTCGCGGTCGTGGACGTTGAGCACCCACGCGCCGGTGACCTCGTCGCCGACATGGAACACGGCGCCGTGCAGATAATTGCCGGGCAGCCCCGGATGCGGGCCGGCGCCGGGGACGAGAAAGAGCGTGTGCAGCGGGTCGTGCGGGACCGCCTGGCCGTGCTTGGCGCGATGGTGGACGGCCTTGCCGATCACGGTGGAGCGGAACGCCTCGGCCCGCGCGCGGAAGTCGAGCGGCAGCGAGTGCACGTAGCGGTCGTAGATGCTGGCGTTGGTCTCGAGCGCGGTGTCGTCGATCGAGCCGGCGATGAACTCGTCGAGGTTGTGCGCGTGGAAGAACGGCAGCGCGAGCAGCGAGCGCGCCGTGACGTGCCCGCCCTTGTGGTCGGCGGACGCGTAGACCTGCTGCGCGGCATAGAGCCGGCGGAGGGCGTCCTGGTAGGCGGGCGTGGTGGGCACGGCGCCGATGGGGCTGGCGTCAATCTTGTCGAGGACGGCGTGATCGAATTCGGCGTTGGGGTCGGACATGGGGAAGGCGGCGGAGCCGCCGGAGGGATGAAAGCTGAAACCTGAAAGCTGGGGGTAAGGCAGAAATGCATAACCGCGGAAGCCGCGGAACACACGGAATATTTGACTGTAATTGACTCACGCAGAGCCGCTGTAGCGCAAAGCAGGCCGACTGGATGCGTGCATTCTTTGCGGCTCTGCGACTCTGTGTGAAAAATCAGCTTAGTTTGGTTACTTCGCCCGGATCCTCGCGTCTTGCCAGCAACCCCCGGCACCCCACCCTTCGCTGCTTAGCTTCTTCGTGTGAAATTCCCCGCCCTTTCAGGTCTCAGGTCTCAGGTTTCAGGTTTCTGCCTTTTGCTCTCTGTCGCGCTCGCGCCGCTCACGGCGCACGCGCACGGGCTCGTGTTCACGCGGGTCGAGGCGATGTTCGGGTCGCCGGGAGTGGTCAACCTCACCATCGACTACGACCTGGATCTCATCCTCGGCCGGCCTGAGGCCCACTACGCCCTCACCCGGGCCGATGCCGCAACCCAGGCCGCGGCGGTCAAGGCGGCGCTGCCGGTGATCCTGGAGGCGATGGAGTTCTACGCCGGCGACGAACGGCTGCAGCTCGAGCTGCAGGGCTTCGCGCTGCCGCAGCTGCCGGAGTCCGCCTTTGCCGACCCGGCGCAGGACAAGGCCACCGTGCTGCGCTTCACGGCAAAACTGCCGGCGGTCCCCGGCCCGCTGGTGATGGTCGTGCCCTACGGCGCGCGGGTGCACCACCCGGTGCTGTTCGCGGCCGGCTCGACGGCGGCGGGCGTGCTGGCGCGCTCTTGGGTCGAGGAGGGGCCGAGCGAGGCGTTCGAGTGGGCGGGGCTGGTGGACGCGAAGGACCCTGGCGCGGCCGCCCGCGTCCCCGAGGGGGCCCCGGCGAACCCGCCGTGGTATCGGGAGCTGTGGACCTACCTGCGGCTGGGCTTCAAGCACATCGTCCCCCAGGGGCTCGACCACATGCTGTTCGTGCTGGCGCTGTTTTTCCTCGGGCTGGAGTGGCGCAAGCTCATCGCACAGACGACGGTCTTCACCATCGCGCACGCGACGACGCTCTTCCTCTCGCGCTACGGCGTCATCAGCCTGCCCGGCCGATACGTGGAGCCTCTCATCGCGTTCTCGATCGCGTGCATCGCGCTGGAAAACATCTGGCGGCCGAAGCTCGGCCCGGCGCGGCTGGCGCTGGTGTTCGCCTTCGGCCTGGTGCACGGGCTAGGCTTCGCCGGCAGCCTGGCGGAGGTGGAATTCCCGCGGGACCAGTTCCTGCTCGCGCTGCTCGGCTTCAATCTTGGCGTGGACTTCGGCCAGCTGGCCGTGATCGCGGTGGCATTCCTCGCGGTGGGCTGGTTCCGGGACAAGCCGTGGTTCCGCACCCGGATCACGATCCCGTGCTGCGCGGCCATCGCGGCAACGGGATTATTTTGGACGGTGCAGCGAATTTTTTTTCAAGGCTGATTTATCACGCAGAGACGCGGAGACGCAGAGAAGGACCTTTATTGCATCCGTCAGAGCTCTGCGTCTCTGCGTGAGACCTAATCGCCGGAGTAGCCGGGGATCTTGCTGACGTCGACATCGTCGACCTGGGTGGGGTCGAGGTAGTCCTTGGCGTAGCGTTCGTAGACCCGGGAGCGGATGAAGATGTCGAAAAGCTCGGGGTCGATGTGGCCGTCGAGGCGCATCTTGCCGAGGATCTGGAGCGACTCGGTGAGCGTCTTGCCCGGCTTGTAGGGGCGGTCGCGGGCGGTGAGCGCCTCGAAGATGTCGGCGATGCCCATGATGCGCGCCTGCACCGACATCTGGTCGCCCTTCAAGCCGCGAGGGTAACCCTTGCCGTCCATGCGCTCGTGGTGGCCGCCGGCGTATTCAGGGACGTTCTGCAGGTGGCGGGGCCAGGGCAGCGCCTCGAGCATCTGGATGGTGACGACGATGTGGTGGTTGATGATCTGGCGCTCGGCGGCGGTGAGCGTGCCCGTGCGGATGGTGAGGTTCTCGACCTCGTCGTGCGTGAGGAAGTCCACCGGCTCGCCGCGCGGGTTGCGCCAGCGGTATTTGTTGGCGATGTCGCGGACGCGATCCTGGGCCTGCGGCGTCATGGCCTCGCCGCCGATGTTGCAGAGGCGGAGGAACTCGCGGTCCTCCTGAATCTCCCAGAGGCGCTTGCGGTAGGCCTGGTCGATGGCCTTGGCGTCGGCGTCCGGCTCGCGGGCGGCCTTCAGCGAGGCGATCTCGGCGTCGCGCTTGAGGATCTCGAAGCGGGTGTCGATCAGGTGGATCCGATCGAAGATCGTCTGGAGCTTGGTGGCCTTGTCGACGACGTGGACGGGGGTCGTGACCTTGCCGCAATCGTGGAGGAGCGCGGCGATCTTGAGCTCGTAGCGGTCGAGTTCGGTGAGGTGCCAGAGCGCGTGCGGGCCTTTCTTCGTCTCATGCACGGCCTCGGCCAGCAGCATGGTGAGGATGGGCACGCGGTGGCAGTGGCCGCCGGTGTAGGGCGACTTCTCGTCGATCGCCTTGTTGAGCAGCTGGACGAAGGACTCGAAGAGGTTCTCGAGCTGGGAGATGAGCAGGCGGTTGGTCAGGGCGACGGCGGCCTGCGAGGCGAGCGACTCGGCGAGGCGCTGGTCGGTCTCGTCGAAGGCGCCGATCATCCCGGTCGTGCGGTCCTGGGCGTTGATCAGCTGCAGCACGCCGATGATCTCGTCCTCGTGGTTCTTCATCGGGACGGTGAGGAAGGACTGCGAGTGGTAGCCGGTGGTGCGGTCGAAGGCCTTGGTGCCGGAGAAATCGAAGCCCTTGTCCAGGTAGGCGTCGCCGATGTTGACGGTGCGGTCCTTCAGCACGGAGTAGGCGACGACCATGGAGGTGTTGTCGCGGCCGCGGTTGTCGCGCAGCTGGATCGGCGGATAGGGGATCTTCACGCCGGTGGTGCCGCCCATGGCGATGCCGAGGGAGTCGGTGCGGATGATCTCGAAGGCCAGTTCGCCCGGTTTGTCGGCGTGGCGCCGGTAGAGCGTGCCGCCGTCGGCGTTGGTGATCTTCTTCGCGGCGATCAGGATGAGCTCGAGCAGCCGGCTGAGGTCCTTTTCCTGCGACAGCGCGACGCCGATCTGGTTGAGCTCCGCGAGACGACGATTGAGGTCATCCGGGATCTCGCGACTGGCCGTGCTGTCCATGGCGGAGAGCATGAGGGAAGGACCCCAGCCGGTTCAATCAGAGAAACTGGTTCGCCCAAAATCGCGGGGCCGTTGCCCTCAACGGCCTTGGGGCTAAGGCGGTTTAGGGCAGGCGCCCTTCCCCTTACTTCCGCCGCAAGAGGCGCACCCGGTGGGCCTCGCTGTCGCCGATGAAGACGGACCCGTCGGAATCGACGAAGACGCCATGCAGGCGGTCCAGGGCGCAGGCGAGCGGGTCGCCGTCGCCGCCGTTGCCCGCGGTGCCGGTGCCGGCGATCCATTCAATGTTGCCCGTCTGCGCGTCGATCATCCGGACGGTGTGGCTTTCGGTGTCGGCGAGCCAGGCGTTGCCGGCGGCGTCGAGGGCGATGCCCTTGGGGCCGCTGAGGGTGGCCAGCCGGGCGGGACCGCCGTTGCCGGTGAAGCCCGGAGCGCCGGTGCCGGCGATGTGGCGGATGCGGCCGGCCCGCACGTCGAACTTGAGCACCTGGTTGCCCTCGCGGGTGACGAGCCAGAGGTTGCCGGCGGCGTCGACGTCGAGCGAGCGCGGGTTGTTGAGCGGCGTGCCGGCAATGGGGGAGCCGTCGGGCGTGGGGCCGGGTTGGCCGGTGCCGGCGAAGGTCGTGATGAGGCCCGTCTCCGGGTGCACGGCGCGGATGACGTGGTTGCCGACGTCGCAGATGTAGAGCGTGCCGTCCGGCGCGAGCTGGATGCTGTGCGGGCCGCGCAGGGTCGCCGCGGCGGCGGGGCCGCCGTCGCCCGCATAACCGCGCTTTTCCCGGCCGCCCGCGAGGGTGGTGATGAGGCCGGTCTTGGCGTCGACGCGGCGGACGGCGTTGTTGCCGGTGTCGGCGATGAGGAGGTTGCCGGCGCGGTCGAAGCGGATCTCGTGCGGCAAATCGAGGGTCGCCGCCGCCGCCGGGCCGCCGTCGCCCGTGTAGCCGCGCGTGCCGGTGCCGACGACAGTCGTGATCACGCCGTCGGGCGCAACGCGGCGAATGCGGTGGCCGTTGTGCTCGCAGAACCAGATGGCGCCGTCGGGACCGCGGATGACGCCGTAAGGGTCGTTGATCTGCGCCGCGGTGGCCGGGCCGCCGTCACCGCTGAAACCCGGCACGCCGGTGCCGGCAAAGGTCGAGATGGTCCAGGGCGAGGCGGCCGAAACCGACGAAACCAGCAGCGCCAGGAGCGCGAGGCGAAGCGGGGTCATGCGAACACGGTGCCCGGGGATGACGACAGGGCGAGGCGGATTGTTTCAGACAGTCAAGGTGGAGCAGAAATCCGAAGCACTGACCATCGAACCACAAAGGCACAGAGACACAAAGACCGGAGCCTACTCCCCAACCCGTCGGAGTCTTCTTTGTGCCTTCGTGCCCCTGTGGTGAGTCCTGTCTTAGAGGAATTCCAGCTGCACGCCACCGGGGCGGCGGAAGTGCGCGGTGGAGAGCGGGGTCTCGTCGCGGTTGAGGCCGGCGCGGCGCGCGGCGACTTCGAACATCTGGCTGATCTGCCGGGCGAAGATCCCCTCGCCCGTCAGTCGCGTGCCGAAGGTCGCGTCGTAGAGCTTGCCGCCACGGAGATCGCGAATACGCGACAACACGCGCTCCTTCTTGCCGGGCTCGTGGTCGTCGAGCCACCGGAGGAAGACATCCTTCACGGCGTGGGGCAGGCGCAGCGCCACGTAACCCGCCCGGGTCGCGCCGGCCGCGGCGGCGGCCTCCAGGATCGCCGGCAACTCGTGGTCGGTGAGCCCGGGGATGACGGGCGCCACCATGACGCCGACCGGCACGCCGGCATCGGCGAGCATCCGCAGGGCGCGCAGGCGGTGTTCGGGCCGCGCGGCGCGGGGCTCCAGTTTGCCGGCGAGGCCGGGGTCGAGGGTGACGATCGTGAGGTTGACGGCGACGCACCGCCACCGCGCGAGCTCGGCGAGCAGGTCGAGGTCGCGCGTGACGAGGAAGTTCTTCGTAAGGATGCCGACGGGCTGGCGGAACTCGGCCAGCACCTCGAGGCACTGGCGCGTCAGCCGGAAATAGCGCTCGGCCGGCTGGTAGCAGTCGGTGACCCCACTCATGAGGATCGGCTCCGGTTTCCATTTCCGCGCGGCCAGCTCGGCGCGCAGGAGCGCCGGCGCGCGGCTCTTGACGAGTATCTTGGTCTCGAACTCGAGGCCGCTGCTCCAGCCGAGGTAGTCATGGTAGGGCCGGGCGAAGCAGTAGGCGCAGCCGTGCTCGCAACCGCGGTAGCAGTTGATCCCCCAGCCGTGGCCGAGGTCGGGGCTGTCGTGCCTGGTCAGCAGCGATTCGGTGGCGTCGTAAAAGCACTGCGTGCGCGGGTGCGGCACCGAACCGGTCTCGGCGAACTCGGCGTCGAGCCACTCGCCGTCGGGCTCGACGTGGAGGGGTTCGAAGCGGTTGGCCGGATTGAGGTTGGGGCCGCGACCGGGGATGGTGGTGGTGGGCGGGCGCGCTTGCACGGTCCACACGGATTGCCCGGAGAAACCGAAACGCAAAAAAATGATTCGGCGCCGCGCGAACTTTTTTCTTGGACGCGGCCGAACGCGGCGTTTCCGCCCCGCGCCGGTGAAAGGTGTCAAGGGGTGCGCGGTTTCACCGAGGGGAATCCCGCGGCGGCGAAAGGCCGGAAATGAATTTGACTGCCGGCGGATCCGGGTCGGGCGCGTTATCCCCAATCCGCCCTATCCCCGCCTTACACCTTGTTGTCCTTCAGGTCGCCCAGCGGGTAGAAGGTGCCGCGCCAGCGGATGCCGCCGGTCCAGAGCGTGACCACCATGGAGCGGAGCACCGTGGCGAAGATCACCACCAGCCCGGCGGGCAGGAAGAGCCCGTGCCACCAGCGACCGCCGGTGAAGCGCGGCTGGTCGCAGCCGAGGGCAAGCATCACGATCACCGCGCCCGCGTAGCACCACCAGGCCGGGCCGGTCGCCACGCCCAGCGCGACCAGCGGCCAGAGCACGCCGGCCGCCAACGCCAGCAGGCCGAGCGGCGGCACCCACCAGCGGTAGTCCACGGCGGCGTAGGCGTTTTTCTCCAGCCCGCGGATCATCTCGCCCACCGAGGCATACCACGCGACCGAGAGGGCGCCGGCGCCAAAGACAAAGTCGCTGAAGCCGCCCGACTTCATCAGCTTCCCGAGCTTGATGTCGTCGTCGGGCCGCAGGTGGATGGGCACGTGCCCGCCCAACTTCCGGTAGGTGGAGGTGCGCACGAGGTTGAAGGCGCCGACGCCGCCGTGGGCGCGGCTGCGCGGGTCGGCGATCTTCCACGGCCGGAGACCGGCGCAGAAGCCGAAGCTGAAGGCGTTGATGCAGATGCCGAGCCAGTGGCCCGGGGCGCCGAGCGCCGGCACGGCGGCAAGGTGGTCGAGCGACTGCGCGCGGGCATGGGCGACGGCGCGCCGCAGGACGTCCGGCCGGAAATGAATGTCGGCGTCGGTGAACAGGATCCACTCGCCGGTGGCGGCCTCGGCACCGTCGGCCAGGGCGTGGTTCTTGCCGAGCCAGCCCTCCGGCAGCTCGGTCACATGCACGACCTTCAGCCGCGGATCGGTGGCGGCCAGCCGGTCGAGGATCGCGCCGGTGCCGTCCTCCGAGCGGTCGTTGACGGCGATGAGCTCCCAGTCGGGGTAGTCGAGTGCCAGCATGGTCGGCACGGCGGCGCCGACGGTGGCGGCCTCGTTGCGGGCGGCGAAAACGACCGACACGCGCGGCCAGGTGCCCGTCGCCGGCAGCGGGAGCCGGGCGAGCCAGCGCACGCGGCGGTTGCCCCGGAAGACCTCCTGGCCGATGAGCAGCCAGACCAGAAGGATGGCGGCGGCGATAAGGAGCGGATAATCCATGAGGGCGGTGACAGCCCCGAAGAAAGCCCGTCCGGAGGCCGGGCTCCACCTAATTTATTCCGTAAGTGGCGGGAGGGGCTTTATGCCCCGACGGCAGGGTGCTGATCGGGAGGTCGGGGTGTAAAACCCCTCCCACCATCCGAGCCTCCTCACATCGGCGGGGTCGTGTCGCCGGAGCCGGCGCGCTCGATCTTCACGCGGCGGCAGCGCTCGGCGTTGGCCTCGGTGATGGTGAGGCGGTATTCGCCGACGCTCAGCCGGTCGTCGCGCTTGGGCACGCGGCCGAAGTGGCGGTGCGACCAGGTGGCGACGGTCTCGCGCGGGTTCCACTCCAGCGGCCAGCCGGTCTCGGCTTGCAGCTCGCGCATGGTGAGCGAGCCGCTGACGGTGATGGCGTTCGCGGTGCGCTCGTAGATGGGGCCGCTCTCGATGTCGGTCTCGTCGCGGATGTCGCCGACGATCTCCTCGAGCACGTCCTCGAAGGTCACGAGGCCGACCATGGCCTTTTTCTCGTCGAGCACGACGGCGAGGTGGCTGCGGGCGGTGCGGAAGCGCTCGATCATGGTGTGGATCGGCGTCGTCAGGGTGAATTCCAGGGCCGGGCGCATGAGCGGCTCGAAGGACGCCTCGGGCCCGAGGGCCTGGATCTGCCAGAGCCACTCGCGGATGAGGAGCATGCCCTCGACGCGGTCGAGCGAGCCGGAGCAGACGGGGTAGCGGCTGTGGCCGCTGGTCTGGGCAATGCGAAGGTTCTCGGCCATGGGCTTGTCGAGCCAGAGGGCGATGACCTGGTCGCGCGGACGCATGATGTGCTGGGCGGAGGTCGCGCGGACGCGCAGCGACTGCACCATGAGCTTGTTGATGAGGGCGTCGCCCGGGTGCGAGTGGCGGGCGTGGGAGAAGACGTATTCGAGTTCCTCGGCGCTGAAGGCGTGGTCGCCCTCGGTCGCGGGCCCGAGGCCGGCCCAGCGGAGGAAGAGGTTGGCCAGGCCATTGAGCGACCAGATGAAGGGGAAGAACAGGTAATAGAAGCCCAGCAGTGGCGCGGCGACCCAGAGGACGACCGGCTTGGAGCGCTGGATGGCGAGGGACTTCGGGGCGAGCTCGCCAAAGATGATGTGGAGGAAGGTGATGACGGCGAAGGCGATCGCGAAGGACACCGAGGAGACCATTGCGGGCTCGGTAATACCGAACTTCACCAGCACGGGCTCAAGGCGGTGGGACAGGAAGGGTTCACCCACCCAGCCGAGGCCGAGGCTGGCCAGGGTGATGCCGAGCTGGGTGGCGGAAAGGGCGGCATCGAGGTGCTCGGTGGCCTTGAGGGCGAGCTTCACGCGCCAACCGCCGGTCTTGGCCATGGGGCGGAGCTGGCTGGCGCGAACCTTCACCAGCGCGAACTCGGCGGCCACGAAGAAGCCGTTGGCGAGCACGAGCCCGACAATGATGACCGTCTCCAAAGTGATGCCCCAAAAGGCGTTCATGACGTGGTGGCCGGCCAACGTAGGGCCCACCACCCGGCCGGCAACTCATTTGGCCGTTGTGTTGACTTATATATCTGCAGGCCAGTTATTTAACCATTACATATCCGCTGTCTCCCGGTGGGAGGGGCGTTACTCCCCTACCGTCCAAGCCGATCGCAGGTTTCCACACGAGTGACAAAGTCCGGGTGGAAACCGAAGCCCGCCTGTCGGGGCGTAAAGCCCCTCCCACCAAGGCGTCCCTACGCAACCTCCGCTCGTGCAGGGGCCGACTTCGCGTTCGACATGGCCAGCGCGCTTTTCATGCTCCGCGCCACTCCCCTATGGCCGGCTCTACTCCTGACAAATTGGCCAACCGCATCCTGCGCGGGCTGGTCCTCGGTATCATCCTGGGTGTCGCCACCCTCGCCGCCGGCCCGCACGTGCCGATCCCGGAATTTCTCCAGGGCTGGCTGACCCACGTGGGCATCAAGTCCTCCGGCACGCTGCTCGAGCTGATGCGCGGCGTCTCCACGGTGCTGCTCGACCCCTTCGGCCGCGTGTTCCTGCGCCTGCTGTTCTTCGTCGTCATGCCGCTCGTGTTCGCCTCGCTCGCCACCGGTGTCGTGCAGCTGGGCAACCCCAAGAAACTCGGGCCGCTCGCCGGCCGCACCTTCTTCTTCTTTTTCCTCAACATGGCCATCGGCGTGGGCCTCGGGCTCTTGATGATGAACACGCTTGAGCCCGGCCACCACATCGACGCCGCGACCAAGGACCGCCTCATGGCCGAATACGGCGGCGCTGCCTCGAAGCATGTCGCGGCCTCGCAGGCCTCGACCGGCCTCTCGCTGGCGGTGATCGTCGAGATGTTCATGCCCGCCAACCTGCTGGCCTCAGTCGTCGGCAGCTCCACCGCGCGCATCGGCGACGTGCTGCCGCTCATTCTCTTCGCCATTTTGGTCGGCGTTGTCGGCACCACGCTGACTGACGAAAAGCGCCGGCGGCTGCAGGATTCCCTTGAGATGATCACGGAGCTGATGACCGGCATCGTGCACCTCGCGCTGCGGCTGGCGCCCTACGCCGTGCCCTGCATGATCTACAGCGTGCTCGTGAAGTCGGGCCTCGACATCCTCCTCGCGCTCGGGGTGTTCGTGCTCGGCTGCGCCGGCGTGATGGCCATCCACCTCTTCGGCACGATGTCGGTGTGGCTGAAGATCTGGACCAAGTGGTCGCCGCGGGCGTATTTCACGGCCACGAAGGACATCGTCGTGACCGCCTTTTCGACCAGTTCGAGCAACGCCACGCTGCCGACCGCACTGGCCAGCGCCACAGACAAGCTCAAGATCACGCCCAGCACCGCGGGTTTCGTGCTGCCGCTCGGCACCACGATGAACATGAGCGGCACCGCACTCTACGAGGGCTGCGTCGTGCTTTTTGTCGCCCAGGTGTTCGGCGTGGACCTGTCGATCGGCCAGCAGGTCACCCTGCTGCTGCTCGCGGTGCTCAGCGCCGTGGCCGTGGCCGGCATCCCCGGCGGCTCGCTGCCGTTGATCGCCGGCCTGCTCATCACCTTCGGCATTCCCGCGGAGGGCATCGGCATCATCCTCGGCACGGACCGCGTCCTCGACATGTGCCGCACGGCGACAAACGTCGGCTGCGACGTGACGACCGCGCTGGTGGTCGACGAGATCACGAAGAAGGCCGACGCGAAGGCCGGCGGGTAGCCGGTTGACTCGCGGCGCGATTATCGGTTCACACTTCCGCAAGTCGGGGGCCTATAGCTCAACGGTTAGAGCAGGGGACTCATAATCCCTTGGTTCTGGGTTCGAATCCCGGTGGGCCCACCAATTCAACCCATTCACTCGCCCCAGCAGATGCCGAGGGCCCGGCCGGTGGTGATGAGGTCGCCGTCGACCGGCACCGTCCGCAGGGTGCCCACCGCCTCCGCGATGGGCACGTCCGCGGTGTCGGGCGGACGCAGCGCGACCATGCGGCCGAATTTCTTCTCCGCAATGAGCCCGACGGCCCGGGCGCCGAAACGCGTGCAGATGAGCCGGTCGAAGGTCGTGGGGAGGCCGCCGCGCTGCAGATGGCCGAGCACCACGACCCGCGTCTCCTTGCCCGTGCGCCGCTGCACCTCCGCCGCCACCTGGGAGGCGATGCCGCCCAGACGGGCCTCGCGGAAGGCGCCGCCGACCGGGGCCGCGGCCGTGACAAAATCCTTGTGCCTTTCCCGCGCTCCCTCGGCCACCGCGATCAGGGTGAAGTGTTTCCCCTCGGCCTCGCGGGCGGCGATCTTGCGCTCGATGCCCTCGTAGCTGAAAGGAATCTCGGGGATGAGGATGACGCTGGCCCCGCCGGCGATGCCGGCATGCGCCGCGATCCAGCCGGCATAGCGGCCCATCATCTCCACCACCATGACGCGGTTGTGGCTCATCGCGGTCGGCCGGATGCGGTCCAGCGCCTCCGTGGCAAACGAGACGGCGGTATCGAAGCCGAAGGTGACCACGGTGCCGCCGAGGTCGTTGTCGATGGTCTTGGGCACGCCGACGACGGGAATCCCGGCCTCGAGACACTGGAGGGCGATGGAGAGCGAGCCGTCGCCGCCCACCACGATGAGCGCAGTGAGGCCGAGGGCGTCGAAGTTCTTCTTCGCCTCGGCGAGGATGGCGGGATCGATGCGCTTGGTCTCGCCGTGGCCGACCTTGGCGGCGAAGCGCCCGCTGTTGGAGGTGCTGAGGACGGTGCCGCCGAGGTGGAGCAAGCCGTCCATTTCGCGGTAGTCGAGGCGCCGGGTCTGCACGGGGGCGAGCAGGCCCTCGAAGCCCCCGAGGATGCCGAGGGTGGTCCAGCCGCGTTTGGCCGCGGCCTTGACGACCGCGTAAATGACGGCGTTCAGGCCGGGACAATCGCCGCCGCCGGTCAGAATGCCGATGCGTTGTTTCATAAAAATTCGCCCCGCGGGCAGGGTCCCGCGGGCGCGGTCACCCGGCGCTCAGTAGATGGCTTTCTTGCTGCGCGCAGACTGGTCGGGACCGAAGCCCTCGTAGTTGTGCACGCTGCCCGCGCTGTCGGCCCACAGCGGCAGGTTGTCCTTGCGGGCCAGCTTCAGGTTCAGCACGCCGGCGCGCATGGTCTCGAAGTCGGTGAACATTTTTTTGCAGTCCGGCCCGCACTGCTCCGTGAAGCTGCCAAGCCGAAGCATGTAGAGGTTGACGGCGGTGTAGACGAGGTCCTCGGGCGTGCAGCCGAAGGCCTCGGCGGCGCGCTCGATGGGCGCGGCTTCCGCGTGATCGAGATGCAGTTTGATGGTCATGGGGGTATCCTCCCGGATCGGGGTTGGGGGTGGCCGCGCGGCGGCGGCCGGTTTGGTTGCGGGCATTATGCACCCGCGCTCCGCGGGATACTGCGCATATCTTGGCAAATCTGCGCGCGTTCCCCCGCCCCCGGCGTCACGGGTTCGGCTTCGTGAACAGGCGGTCGTAGTCGAGCCAGTGCGCGTTCATGAGGTCGATCTTGCGCTTGAGCTGCGCGGTGAGGCCCGGTCCGAGCTTCATGATCGTCTCCTCCGCCGGCACGGGCGCGAGGTCGAGGTAGAGGCCGGGGTTGTCGCCGAGGAGCCGCATCAGGCGGACGGTGTTGTCGATCTCCTTGCGCGCCGTCTCCATCAGGTCGGTGCGGTCCCAGCCGCTCTGCACGCCGAGCACGGGGTTGGCCTCGGGCTGGATCCCCAGCGCCTTCACCCGGTCGAGCTGCGCCTGGTAGGCGACCATGTGGTCGGCGGAATGCATGAGGCAGATGGCGACCTCCAGCCGGCGGGCCATGAGCGCCCAGCGCGCCCGGTCCGCCGGATCGGGCGCGGCGTCGCGCACGCGCTCGATGTGCGCCTGCGCGCGACGGGCCTGCGGGATCACGGTCTCCATGACGCGCTGGAAAAGCAGCCTGGCGCCGTAGCCCTCGAACATGCGCATGGCCTGGATGTCGGCGAGGTTGTCGGCCTGCTCCTCGTCCTTCGCCTGAAACAGGAACGGCCGGTAGTAGCTCTTGTCCGCGGCGGACAGCTCCGCCGGAAAGGGCACCATGGGGCGGTTGATCCAGCGGTTGAGCACGTGGCCGAACTGCAGCACGTCGCCGAAGTCCAGCGGCACGAGGCCGCGCTGCACCTCCTCGATCAGCGTCCAGGCCTCGAGCAGGTCGTCGGCGCGCGCCTCGCCCGCCTCGCTGACCGCAAAGGCGCGCAACGCCTGCAGGCGCTCGACCTGGTTGCCGGCGCGGGTGTTGGCGGTGGCCTTGGCGAGCCGGGCGCTGAAGGCGAGTTGCTCCTCGTCACCGCGCAGGCTGATGAGCCGGCGGACCGGGGTGTCCCCGGCGGGAGCCGCGGCGGCACTGCGCCGGTCTTGCACGCGCAGACCCGGGACCGTGATGCCGATCACCGGATAAAAGGCTCCATTCGCATAGGCGTCGCTGCTGCCGGGCGCGGCGTAGGGCCGGCCGTCGGGCCCCTCGCGCCCGGACACGGCGATGCCGCGCGGCAGGCGGTGCAGCACCGCCTCGAGCTGCTCCGGCGAAAGCGTCGGGATCATCCACTGCCGCGGTTCGATCGGCTTCAGGCTGATCTCGACGTTGTGGCCGGCGGCCTGGGCCGCGTCCTTGAGGGTGACAAGGAAGTCCGCGATGCGGGCGTCCATCGGACGGTCCTTGCAGTCGCTGTGGCCGTTGAGGCCGGGATAAAGCGACGGGGCCCAGCAGAAGCCGGAGCCGGAGTCCTGCGTGAGGAAGGCGAAGGTCTCGACCTCGGGGCAGCGGGCGAGCAGGTTCCTCATCGCCTCGGCGTAGAGACGGCGGGTCTCGGGCTGGTCGACGCACATCGAGAACCAGGCGACCTTGGAACGGTTGGGCTGGTCGACGCGCGGGCCGCGGAGCTCCGGGTGGTCGGTGAAGAATTTCTCCGGCATGACCTGCGGTAGATTGGCACCCCAGTGGCCCTTGAGGCCGAGCTTGCGCAGGATCCTCGAGCGCGCCTCGAGGAGGCCAGACACGCGTTTGCCATAGGCCAGGTCCACGTAGGGCTCGACCTCCTTCGCGGGGAAGAGCTTGAAGAAATCCGGGCGCTGGATGAACCAGCCCGGATACGGGTCGTCGGCGCGCTGAAACTGCCAGGTCGCGGGCGGGAGGTTGTCGGTGATCGGCACGTGCGTCGCGCCGAGTTCCTTGGCGAGGGTCGCCTTGCGCTCGAAGAGCGCGAGGTTGTCGGCATCGAGCTGCGCGGTGTCGGCCTGCGCCAGGGCGGAAGCGATCGTCAGGAGGAAAAGCGGCGCAAGCAGCGCGCGACAAAAGCCGGGGTTTTTCATGGGGTAAGACGGGAGTGTCGCGCCGCGGACGCGGCGATACACGGTCTTTCACTTCTGACAGTCCGTGAGGTGAGCCGCGCTCCGTCGCGGGCTTAACCTGCGCGGAGCGCAGGTTCCACCCCAAGGCCCCGCCAATAAAAAAGCCGGCCCTGACGGACCGGCTTTTGGCCAAAACGTTTTTCCGACTCAGCCCTCGTAGGCCGGGAGGGTCTTGTCGACCGACTCCTTGGCGAGCTTCGCGTAGGCGGGCAGGCCGTTGTCGTAGGGCACCGCGACCTCGCCCTGGATGAGCGGGGTGGCGTAGCGGAAGAACTGGAAGTTCAGGCTGACGCCGTCCTCGTTGATCCACTCCTTGGGCAGGCGCTTCGGGTTGCCGATGACGTCGCTGAGGGCGGAGAGGCCGGTCTCGCAGGTGTAGTTGTCCCCGTCACCGCGCACGAGCGTGACGAGCTTGTCGGACTCGCCGGCGATGGCGGCCTTGACCGCGGCCTGACCGGCGAGGAACGCCTCGTCGGCGTCCGTCTTCGAGGCGAGGTGGGCGGCGGAGCGCTGGGTGAGGCCGAGACGGGCGACGCGGCACTTGGCGCCGACCTGCGACTCGACGAGATCCTTCAGGGTCTCGCCGACGCCGCCGAGCTGCGTGTGGCCGGCCGCATCCGCGTTCTCGACGGAGACATAGTTGCCGTCCTTGTCCACGAGGCCCTCGCCGACGACAACGACGGCGTGCTTCTCGCGCTTGAGCACGCGGCGGACGTCATCGAGGAACTTCTCGTTGGTGAAGGGGACCTCGGGGAGGTAGACGAGGTGCGGGGGATCGTTCGGGTGGTCGCGGCGCTTGGCCAACGAGGCGCCGGCGGCGAGCCAGCCGGAGTTGCGGCCCATGACCTCGACGATCGTGACGAGGTCGCCCTGGCCCATGGCGTCGGCGTCGAGCGCGAGCTCCTTGACGGTGGCGCCGATGTATTTGATCGCGCTGCCGTAGCCCGGGCAGTGGTCGGTGGCCGGCAGGTCGTTCTCGATCGTCTTCGGGATGCCGATGACGCGGAGGTCGTAGGCCTGGGCCTTGGCGAGCTCGGCGATCTTGCTGGCGGTCTCCTGGGAGTCGCCGTCGCCGACGTGGAAATAATAGCGGATGTTGTGGGCCTTGAAGACCTCGAGCACGCGCTCGAACTCGGCGGGCTTCTTGAGCTTGGAGCGGCAGGTGCCGAGTGCGGCGCCCGGGGTGTAGCGGAGGCCGCGGATGGCCTGCTGCGACTCGGCCGCGAGGTCGACGAGATCCTCGCCGAGAAGACCGAGGACGCCGTTGAGCGCACCGTAGACTTCCTCGATGGAGGAGTGATTCAGGGCTTCGGCGACGACGCCCGCGACGCTGGCGTTGATGACGGCCGTGGGACCGCCCGACTGGCCGATGAGACAATTACCTACGAGTTCTTCTGCCATGATGTGTTGTGGTTAAAGCTGTTAAAGAAGCGAAAAGAGGGTTCAAAAAAGGCCACGCTCCGGACGCTGGCAAACCAAAACCTTGGACCGGCGAAAATATAATCCGCCCGTGCGTCGATGGCGGGACGGAGCCGCGGACCCCGCCAACGAAAGAGGCGGGGTTCGTGGCCCCGCCCCGCCGCCCCGCGCGAAAAAATATTTTCGTCGGAATGCGCAGCCTTACAGCAGCTTGCCGGGGCGGTAGTCGGCCGCGCCCTTGTGCTTCTTCGCCAGCGGCGCGACCGCGGCGACGAGCGCGTCCACCTGATGCGGGGCCGCGCCGACAAAACGTTCATTTTGGCCGAGGATTTCCTGCAGCTTCTTTTTACCGAGGCCGACGCGCCTGTCGCCGGCCAGGCGGCCGAGCAGGTCGGCGTCGCCGCCGTTGCGCAGCGCCTTGGCCGCGGCGAGCGCGTGCTCCTTGATGGCCTCGTGCGCGGTCTCGCGGCCGGCGCCGCCCTTCACCGCCTCCATGAGGATCGTCGTGGTGGCGAGGAACGGCAGGTTGCGCTCGTTCTCCGCCGCGATGGCCGCGGGGAAAACCTCCATCTGGCGCAGGATGGTGAGGAAGGTCTCGAGCAGGCCGTCGATCGCGAAGAACGCATCCGGCAGCGCCACGCGGCGCACGACCGAGCAGGACACATCGCCCTCGTTCCACTGGTGCCCGGCGAGGTTGGCGGTCATCGTCACGTAACCGGAGAGGATCGTCGAGAAGCCGCAGACGCGCTCGCAGTTCCGGGCGTTGACCTTGTGCGGCATGGCGGAGGAACCCACCTGCCCGTCCTGAAAGCCCTCGGTCAGCAGCCCGGCGCCGGCCATGAGGCGCAGCGTCGTGGCGCAGCTGGCGGCGGCGGCGCCCACCTGGTGCAGCGCGCTGACGACGTCGAAGTCGAGCGAGCGCGGATAAACCTGGCCGACGGCACCGAGCGACTGCTTGAAGCCGAGATGCCGGAGGATGCGCGCCTCGAGCTGGTCCACCTTGGCCGTGTCGCCGCCGAGCAGCGTGAGCTGGTCGAGCTGCGTGCCGACGGCGCCCTTGAGGCCGCGCACCGGGTAGCGGGTGACGAGGTCGTCGAGGCGGGCGAACGCGATCTGCAGCTCCTGCGCGAACATCGCGAGGCGCTTGCCGAAGGTCGTGGGCTGGGCCGGCACGTTGTGCGTGCGGCCGGTGATCATCACATCGCGGTGCTGCTCGGCGCGCTTCGCCAGCGCGAGCAGCGCGGCGGCGGCCTTGAACTGCACGAGCTGGAGCGAGCGGGCCACCTGCAGCTGCTCGACGTTCTCCGTCAGGTCGCGGCTGGTGAGGCCGAGGTGGATGAACTGGCGCTGGGCGAGCTCGGAAAACTCCTCGAGGCGCGACTTCACGTCGTGCAGGGTGACGCGCTCGCGCTGCTTGATGCGCTCCACGTCCACGTCGCCGCGCACGCGCTCGTAATCCTTGATCGCCTCCGCCGGGATGGCGACGCCGAGGTCCTTCTGGGCCTTCATCACGGCGATCCAGAAATCGCGCTCCAGCAGGATGCGGCCGGTCGCCGACCAGGTCTCTTTCATGGCCGGCGAGGCGTAGCGCTCGGCGAGGACGTTGGGGATGGTTTCGGCGGACGGGGCGGTTGGCTTCACGAGGTGGCTACGGTTAGCCCACGCCCGGGGTGTTGCCAATGGAAAACACTGTCATTGTGCCACCCCGCCGGTTTCGGTCTTCCAACTTTCCCGCTTCAACCTTCAACTCCATCCCATGGGCCATTCCGTCGAGGGACACCTCAAGCTCAACGTCGCCGACTACGACCAGCTCATCCGGCAGCTCGTGCCGGGTTATGCGGCCATGCGCGCGGCCCACATGGCGCTCCTGAAGAAGCTGCTCCCGGCCGACCGGCGCTGCCTGGTGCTGGACCTGGGCGGCGGCACCGGCGCCCTGGCCGAGGCCGTGGCGGAGACGCTGCCGCTGGCCGAGGTGGAAATCTGGGACATCGACCGCGCCATGCTCGGCGTGGCCCGCGAACGCTGCGCGCGTTTCGGCCCGCGCATCCGCTTCGTGGAACGTTCGTTTGGCGATCCGCTGACGCCGTGCGACGCGGTCGTGGCCTGCATTGCGTTGCACCACGTGAAGGACCTGACGGCCAAGGGCGCCATCTACCGGAACATCCACACGGCGCTGCGGCCGGGCGGCGTGTTCCTGAACGCCGACCTCGCGATCGCCGCGGGCGGCGCGCTGCGCGAGTTTTCCTACCGCGAATGGATCAACGCCATGGCGCCGCACGGCATCAACGAGGCGCAGGCGCGCGCGCATTTCGCCAGCTGGGCCCACGAGGACTACTACCCGCCGCTCGCCGACGAGCTCGGCCTGCTGGGCGGCGCCGGCTTCGACGACCCCGAATGTTTCTGGCGCGAGATCCCCTGCGTGATCTTTGGCGGGATGAAGTAGGCAGGGCGGATTATCCCTGATCCGCCAAGCGGCGCGTTAAGGATAACGCGCCCTGCCTCAAGCTCCCGGCGCCAGGCACCGCACGGCCATGTCGCGCAGGACCGCCTCCTGCTCGTTGGGCCGGCGGACGATCTCCTCGAAGGCGCGGATGAACTCCTGCTGGTTGTCGATCAGGCGGCGCAGCGACGGCAGTTTGCCGGCGCTCGCGAGCTTGCCGACATACCACTGGTTCTGGGTGAACAGATTGTAGGCGCTCTTCTCGGCGTCGCCGCCGAAGTGCTTCGCGTAGACGCCCTGCGCGCGGGCCCACGCCGCCTTGTCGAAGCCGTAGGGGCCGGGCGCCCGCAGCTCGCCGGTGTCGAGCAGCACGCGCACCTGGATGAGGATGCGGTTGCGGTTCTGCAGCGCGCTGAGCACGGGCCGGGCGTCGTTGCCGTTGAAGAAGTGCTGCGCCAGCGCCGCGAGCGTGCCGGGCAGGTCGCCGGCGAAGAACCGCTCGGCCGACGCGAAGAAGTCGCCCTCGGCGAAGTTCGGCGTGAGCTCGTCGATCTGCGCGGCGTCGATGACGCCGCCCTCGCCCACGAAGGTCGCGAGCTTGCGCACCTCCTCGGTCAGGAGCCGCGTGTTCGGGCCGATCTTGGAAAGCAGCAGCTCGATGGCGCCGGGGCCGAAGCTCACGCCGCTGGCGCGCGCCTCGGCGATCGCCACGCCCGCCAGCGCCTCGCCGGCCGATTCGCCGTCGCCGCCGGCCAGCGTGAAGTCGGCGTTCGCCTCGCACCATTTGGGAAAGGCACGCCGGCGGTCCACCGGGGCGGCGGTCAGGATGACCGCGACCTCGTCGGGGTTCACCTTCTCCAGCAGCTCCTGCAGGGCCTCGACCTGCTTGAGCGTGCCCTCGGCGCGGCCGGTCACGGTGTCAGCGAGGAAATTGATGTCCTTGAACCACACGACGCGCTTGCCGCCGAACATCGGGACGGTCTGCACGGCGTCGCGGAAGCGGTTTACCGCGGTCTCGACCTCGTCCACGTTGTTGGCGAAGCCGCTGATGACCTCGCGGGAGAAGTCATCCGCCCCCACCTCGGCCGCCAGCGCCTCGAAGCGTTCCTTGCCGAGCCGGTTGACGATGAAGTCGTCCGGCCCGCAGAAAAGCGCGAAAGGTTTGGTGGCGGCGGGCATGGGCGGGGATTTGCCCATGAAACGCGCGAAAGCGCACGAAAAAAGTTGGGTGGGACCAACCCTCAGTTCGCCAGCGGGGCCGCCACCCGGCGCGACTCTTTCACGACCTCGCGGCGCAGCCAGTCGATCGCGGCGGTGACGGCGCGCTCCTTCACGGCGCAGCGCGGGCCCGGGTAGGTGAGTTTCTTCGACCAGTCGCCGCCCGGGGCGTGCAGGCCGATGTAGATCGTGCCGATCGGGTTTTCGCCGACGCCACCGGTCGGGCCGGCAAACCCCGTGATGGCCACGCCGTAGTCGGCGCCCAGCTGCTCGGCCACGCCGGTCGCCATGGCGACGGCGCACTCGGCGCTGACGGCGCCGTGCTGCGACAGCAGGCACTCCGGACAGTCGAGCAGCAGCATCTTGGAGTCGTTGCTGTAGGAGACGATGCCGCCCTGGAAGAACTTGGAGGCGCCGCAGACGTCGGTGAACGAGTTGGCCAGCAGGCCGCCGGTGCAGGACTCGGCGACGGCCAGCGTGCGGCCCTGGGCGCGGAGCTGGTCGGCGACCACCTTCACCATGCTGTCATGGCCGAAGCCCACGAAGTCATCGCCGAGCAACGCGGCACAATCGTCGGCCAGCGCGCGCAGCGCGGCCATGGAATATTTGCCGTCCGGCGAGCTGACGCGGCAGTCCACCTGGCCGAGGTGCGCGCAGAAGGCGATGCCAAGGCCGGGATGCCGGTCAAAAAGCGGCTGGAACATGGTCTCGAGCGCCGACTCGCCCACCCCCGCGCTGCGGATCTGGATGTAAGCCTCCGTCTCGGCCAGCAGGCCGCGCGCGGCGAGCCGCGGGATCACCTGCTCGGTGAACATCGGGCGCAGCTCGTTCGGCGGGCCGGGCAGCATCACCAGCACGCGGCCGTCCTGCTCGACCCAGAGGCCCGGCGCGGTGCCGTTCGCGTTGGGCAGCACCTCGCCGCGCTCGAACTTGTAGGCCTGCTTGAGATTGTTGGCGGTCGGCACGCGGTTGAACTTCGCGAAGCGGTCCGTGATCGCGCGCTCGATGGCGGGATCGAACACCAGCTTCTGCCCCAGCGCCTCCGCGAGCACGTCGCGCGTGCGGTCGTCGCAGGTCGGCCCGAGGCCGCCGGTGGTGATGATGACGTCCGCCTTCGCCCAGCTCTCGCGGAACTGCGCGGCGATGACGTCGGCCTCGTCGGAAATGGTGACGTTGCGCGCCAGCTGCACGCCGCGGCGGCCGAGCTCGGCGCCGATCCACGTCAGGTGGCCGTTGGCCGTCAGCCCGAGCAGCAGCTCATCGCCGAGCGTGAGCAATTCGTAGCGGGGCGCCGCGCCGGGCGCGCGCAGATTTGACGATTCCGAGGTGGCCATACTGTGTGTGGGGGCGCAACCTACCCCGTTTTTCCCAAAATGCCAGCCCCCGCATACAGCGATGCCCTCCGGGAGAAGGTCCGGTCCCTCCCGGACGGGCCCGGCGTTTACCTGATGAAGGACCGGCTGGGCCGCATCATCTACGTCGGCAAGGCCAAGAGCCTGAAAAAGCGCGTCTCCACCTACTTCCAGGCCGGCCGCGAGCGCGCCCTGCGCCACCAGCCAAAGATCCGCACGCTCATCGAGATGATCGCCGACCTCGAGATCCTCGAGGTGAAGTCCGAGACCGAGGCGCTCCTGCTCGAGGGCAAGCTGATCAAGCAGTGGCGGCCGAAATACAACACCGACTTCACCGACGACAAGCGCTTCCTCCTCGTCCGTATCGACCTTGAGGCCGAGCTGCCGAAATTCGTGCTCACGCGTTTCAAGAAGGACGCCCGCTCGCGCTATTTCGGGCCTTTCGCCCACTCCGCCCTGCTGCGCAAGACCCTCGCGACGATGCGACAGAAATTCGGCGTGCTCCTCGCCGACACCCACCCGCGGAAAATCGCGCCCGACACCTGGCAGCTCTACGACGACGTCCGCGCCGAGCTCTACGGCTGGCCCAACACCGTCACGACCGCCGAATACCGCGAGCGCGTGACCGAGGCCTGCGCCTTCCTCGACGGCAAGAGCCGCGAGTGGCTCGCCTCGCTGCGCGAGGAGATGACGGCGCGCGCGGCGAAGCAGGAGTTCGAGAAGGCCGCCGAGCTGCGCGACGTCGTGCTGGCGTTGGAACAGACGCTGGCGCGCACGAGAAAATTCACCCGCGACCTGACCAAGCTGCAGCCCAACCAGACCGCGCTCAAGGAGCTGCAGGCCGCGCTGGGCCTCGAGTCGCCGCCGGTGCACATGGAGTGCTTCGACATCTCCCACATCAGCGGCACGTTCGTCGTCGCCTCGATGGTGCATTTCACCGACGGCCGGCCGGACCGCGACCAATACCGCCGCTTCTCGATCAAGAGCTTCATCGGCAACGACGACTTCAAGGCGATGGAGGAGGTCGTGTCCCGCCGCTACCGCCGGCTGATCGAGGAGCAGAAGCAGTTTCCCGACCTCATCGTCATCGACGGCGGCCGCGGGCAGGTCGGCGCGGCGCTCAAGGCCTTCGTCGGGCTGGACTGCCCGCCGCCGGCCATGATCGGCCTGGCGAAGAAGGCGGAGACGATCATCTTCCCCGACGCGCGCGCGCCGCTGAACCTGCCGCTCGGCAACCCCGGCCTCGGCCTGCTGCAGCGCCTGCGCGACGAGGCGCACCGTTTCGCCAATACCTACAACGCCGACCTGCGGTCGAGGAAGATCCGCGAGAGCATCCTCGACGACTTCCCGGGCCTCGGCGAAAAACGCAAGGCGGCGCTGCTCACCCATTTCGGCTCGATCGACCGGCTGCGCGGCGCATCGGTGGAGAAGATCACGCAGGTGCCCGGCTTCGGCGAAAGGTTCGCGGCGCAGCTGCACGCGTTCCTCGCCGCCAACCCGCCCGCCACGACCAGCCCCGATTAGTTCAGGCGCACGATCGCGGCGTTGAGCGCCGTCGCGAAGGTCACCCACAGCACATACGGCAGCCAGAGCGCGCCGGCGAGGCGGTCGCGGCGCCACAACGCAACCTGCAGCCACACGAGCAGGCCCCACAGCACGAGGATGTCAGCCAGGGCCCAGGCCGGCTGCTTCAGGCCGAAGAACAGCACGGACCAGAGCGCGTTGAAAAAGAGCTGCACGAAATAAACCGGCACGAGGCGCGGCGTCGCCGGGCCGGCCGCGCGCCAGGCCCGCCAGGTCGCCAGGCCCATCAGCACATAAAGCGTCGTCCACACCGGGCCGAAGAGCCAGCCGGGCGGATTCCACGCCGGCTTCAGCAGCAGCGGAAACCAGTCGCGGACATTCGGAAAGGTCGCCCACGAACCGATGGCGCCGGCGACAAAGGCGGCGCCGATGAAACCGATGAGCGCGGAAACCTGGCGGGCACGCGGTGAGTTCATGGGGACATCATTGCCTCAGGCGCACGATGAACGCCAGCATCCGGTCGGGCAGGAGCCATTTCAGGAACAGGAACACCTTGGCGTGGAACGGGCCGCTGTAGCGCGCGGCGGGATTGTCCGCCGTCAGCGCCCGCTCGACGAGCCGCGCAATGTCGTCCGGGGTGCCGGCGATCCGGCGGAGCTTGTCGTAGCCGACGCGGAAGCCGCCCAGGTAGGGCGCGTAGGGTCCGGCGTTCTCGATGACCCCCGCGGACGCGGCGTTGGCGGCGTCCACGAATTCCGTGAGGATGAAGCCCGGGCGGATGAGCGAGACGCGCACGCCGAAGGGCTTCAACTCGCCGCGCAGGCCGTCGGTGAGGGCCTCGAGGGCGTGCTTGGTGGAATCGTAGATGCTCGACAGCGGCCGGGCGATCTTCCCGGCGACCGAGCCGATGTTGACGATGCAACCGCCGCCACGCTCGCGCATCCCGGGCAGGACGAGCTGCGTGAGGGCGATGAGGGAAAAGACATTCGTCTCGTAGTTTTTCCGGATAAGGTCGACCGCCACCAGTTCGACCGGTCCGCGGGTGCCGTAGCCGGCGTTGTTCACGAGGCCGTCGATGCGACCGAATTTCCCGAGGGTCGCAGCAACCAGTTTCCGCCGGTCGGCGTCGTTGGTGACATCACCGGCCACGGCCAGGACGTTCGCGCCCGACGGATCGATGGCCTGCGCCAGCGCCTCCAGCCGGTCGGGCCGGCGGGCCGAGATAACCACCTTCGCGCCGCCCCGCGCCAGCCGGCGCGCCGACGCCTCGCCGATGCCGGAGGAGGCACCGGTGATGATGATGACCTGACCGGCGAGCACGGGCATGACGGACTATTCCGAATCGTAGATCTGGACGCGCGTCCAGTAGGTCTTGAAGTTCGCCACAAACGCGAGGTGCAGCGGGTCGACCTGATAGGCGTCGTGCGCGGCGAGGTCGCGACACTGCACGATGAGCGCGACGTCATAGCTGCGTTCGATGACCGGGCGGTCGCCGGTCGCGGCCGGCACGCCGACATCGACTTTCGTGACGCTCTTGATGCCCGCGAGGCTTTCGACGCCGCGGCGGAATTCCGCACGCTGGGCCGGCGTGAGCTCGGGCTTGAGCCAGAAATAGACGTTGTGGAACAGCATGGCGTAAAAACCAACACCAGCACCGGACCCGTGGCAAACGCCGAGTGGGCCGGTTTTACGAGTTGTTGATTGTTTTGCCGCCTCATCCGGCCACACTGGGCCTAAGATTCCGGGGCTCCGTCCGTCTTACCCCACACAATCCATCCCGTCCCATGAAACCCATCCGACTGTTCGCCCTGCTCTCCCTGGTTCCGCTCGCGGCGCTCGCCGCGCCGGTCAACTCCACCATCTCAGCCGTCACGGTTTACACCGACCGCGCCGTCGTCACGCGCTCCGCCAGCGTCGACCTGGCCGGCGGCACCACCGAGCTCGTCTTCGCCAACCTGCCGCAGGCGCTCAACGAGCGCTCGCTCCAAGTCAGCGGCCGCGGCACGGCGCAGGCCCTCATCCTCGACGTCAGCGCGAAGCAGACCTACGTCGACTTCACGCCCAACGCCCGCGTGAAGGAGCTCGAGGACCAGCTCAAGGGCCTCGGCAAACAGGTCCGCGGCCTCGAGGACCGCACGAACCTGCTGAACGGCATGCAAACATCGCTCGATCGCATGGAGGCCGCGCTCTTCGCCCCGCCGACCAAGGACGTGCCCCGGCCCGACCTCAACCAGTTCACCAGCTCGCTCAACTACCTGACCGAGCAGAAGGCTAAGCTCGCCACCGAGCGCGCCGCCCTCGACGAGCAGCGCGAGGAGCTCTCCAACAAGATCAACACCCTGCAGCAGCAGCTCAACGAGCTGCGCGGCTCCGGCGGCAAGGCCTTCAAGACCGTCACCGTGCGCGTCTCCGCCCCGCAGGCCGGCTCACTCGACGTCGCGCTCTCCTACACCGTCCCCGGCGCCAGTTGGGCGCCGAGCTACGACGCCCGCGTGCTGAGCGCCGACCGCGCCGTGGCGCTCGGTTACTTCGGCATCGTCCGCCAGAGCACCGGCGAGGACTGGAAGGATGTCGCGCTCACCCTCTCCACCGCCCGTCCCGGCCTCGGCGGCGCCGCCCCGGTCCTCAGCGTGTGGAACGTCGATGTGTTCAACCCGATCGTGCTCCGCCAGGCCGGCCTGGATGAACGCCGCCGCGAAATGAGCGCCAAGATGGCGGCCCCCGCGGCCGTCAACATGCAGGCCTTCACCACGAACGCCGTCGGTGACATGGCCCCCGCCCCCGAGGAGAAGGACGCCGAGATGGCCAGCGCCACGATCGAGGCCGGCGCGACCAGCGCCTCATTCAAGATCGCCTCCGCCGCCAGCGTGCCGAGCGACAACTCGCCGCAGAAGGTGCCGATCACCAGCGCCACGCTGAAGGCCAACCCGGAATACCTCACCGTGCCGAAGCGCCTCGCCACGGCCTACCTGACCGCGAAGGTGATCAACACCTCCGACTTCCCGCTGCTCGCCGGCGCCATGAACGTGTTCCTCGACGGCACCTTCGTCGCCACCAGCTCGCTCCGCACCGTGATGGCCGGCGAGAAGTTCGACCTGGCCCTCGGCGCCGACGAGGGCATCAGCGTGAAGCACAAGCGGGTGAACCGGTTCACCGAGGACACGGGCCTCACCAACTCGGGCAAGCGCATCACCTACGAATATCTGATCACGGTGCAGAACAACAAGCGGACCACCGAGCGCGTGATCGTCGCCGACCAGATTCCGCTCTCCCGCAACGAGAAGATCGTCGTCAAGCAGCTCGCCCCGGCGCCCGGCGAACTGAAGCCGACGGACGAGGGCTCGCTCAAGTGGACGCTCGACCTCAAGCCCGGCGAGAAGCGCGAGCTGACCGTGAAGTTTACCATCGAGTATCCGAACGACGTGAACGTCGCCGGCCTGGAACCGTAAACGGGGTTCCCCCGATTGTGGCAGGGCGGGGTCACCGGACCCCGCCTTTTTCATGGGCGGAATCAGCCGATCCCGCCTCCAAGCTTGTCATTCTGCGCGAAGCGAAGAATCCATGGTGCGCGCGGTCGGTCAGGCGACCGCTCCTCCCCAAAATGCCCGAGCCCCTCACGCTCCTTGTCGACAACGGCTCACTCGAGCCCGCCGCCACCCTCGCCCTGCGCGGGCTGGCGGGACGGCTTTCCGACCGGCTGGGCCGGCCCGTGGCGCCGGTTTCCCTGCTCCACTCGTCGGGCATCGATCCGCAAAAGCTCGGCGGCGAACCCGCCGAGATCCTCTTCCCGTCGCTCGAGCGCCGGCTGGCGGCCGGACAGAATGACTTCATCCTCCTCCCGCTCTTCTTCGGCCCGAGCCGCGCACTGACCGAATACCTGCCGGAGAACCTGGCCCGGATGCGGCAGAAATTTCCCGACCTTCGCTTGAAGCTCGCACCGCCGCTGCATGCCGCCGGCGACGACCGGCTGGCGCAGATCCTCGCGCAGCACGTGCGCGACGAACTCGATCCGGCCGGCATCGACCGCGTGGCCCTCGTCGACCACGGCAGCCCCGTGGCCGTGGTCACCGCCGTGCGCAACGAGCTCGCGCAGCAGCTCGCCGGCCTGCTCGGCCCGCGCGTCGCCGCGGTGGCGCCGGCCAGCATGGAGCGGCGCGCCGGCCCGGAGTATGATTTCTGCCAACCGCTGCTCGCCGACCTGTTGGCGACCCCACCGTGGAATTCCGGCCGCGTGATCGTGGCGATGCAGTTCCTGCTGCCCGGGCGTCACGCCGGCCCGGCCGGCGACGTGGCGGAAATCTGCCGCACGGCGGAAGCCGCCACACCCGGATTGCGCACGGTGATGACGAAGCTTGTGGCCGAGCACCCGCTGCTGATCGACCTGCTGGCCGACCGGTGGAAAACCGCCTCGTAGGTGGCGCGCCCGCGGGCCACGTTGCGCGCCGGCGCGCAACCTACGGGGTTTTTTGCGCCAGCAATCCCGGCACCCGGGCCGCAAAATCCGAAAACCGCACCACCTCGCCGATCACCACCAGCGCGGGCTGGGCGATTTCTCCCGGGGCGATGCCCGCCGCCTCGCCGAGCGTGGTGATCGTGATTTTCTGCGCTGGCGTCGTGGCCGCGCTGATCAGGGCAAGCGGCGTTTCCGCCTTCATGCCGTGCTGGAAAAGATTGTGCACGATCTCCGGCAGGCGGCGGACACCCATGTAGAAACAAAGCGTGGCGCGCAGCTTCGTGAGCGCGCCCCAGTCGAGGCCGCCCGTGTTGGCCGCACATTGGTGACCGGTGACAAAAACCACGGCCGAGGAACAATCGCGGTGCGTCAGCGGCAGACCCAGCGAAGCCGCCGCCGCCGTGGCCGCCGTCACGCCCGGCACGATTTCAAAAGGGATGCCCGCGGCGCGCAGAGCTTCAAGCTCCTCGCCGGCGCGGCCGAAAATCATCGGGTCTCCCCCCTTGAGGCGCACAATCTTCCGGCCCTCGTTCCCCAGCTGCACCAGCAGGGCGTTGATCTCCGCCTGGGTGGCGCTGTGGTGCCCGGCCCGCTTGCCCACGGCGTGGACTTCGCAGCCCGGCGGGCAGTGGGCCAGCAACTCGTGGCTGGACAACTCGTCGTGCACAACCGCCTCAGCCGATTGTAAAAGCCTCAATCCGCGCAATGTAATGAGGTCGGCCGCGCCCGGTCCGGCTCCAACGAGCCAAACGAAACCTTTTGATGAAGATGGGGTTGGGTTTAACATGACTTCTTTAGTCAATATGACGTCGATTCAACTTTACCCATTGGCCGACAAGTGCAACCGTTCTCCACGTCATGTCCGAAAATACTCCAGCGCCCGTGAACAAGAACGAGCTCCTTAAACAGAGCATCCCCACCCTCGCGGGGCAGATTGCCGCGACCCTGGCCGACCCCACGGCGGACCGTTTCTCGGAAGACGACACGCAGTTCACGAAATTCCACGGCATCTATCAACAGGATGACCGGGACCTGCGCAAGACGGCGAAGAAATACATGATGATGATCCGCAGCCGCATCCCGGGCGGCGTCATGACCGCGAAGCAGTGGACGGTGTTCGATGATCTCGCGACCAAACACGGCAACAACACCCTCCGCGTCACCACGCGCCAGTGCATCCAGTTTCACGGCGTCCTGAAATCCGGCCTGGGCCCGCTGATCAAGCAGATCAACGAGTCGCTGTTGTCCACGCTCGCCGCCTGCGGCGACGTCAACCGCAATGTCACCGCCTCGCCCACGCCCGCGACCACGAAGGCCCGCGAGGAGGTCTACGCCGATGCGCTGCGGACGGCCCTCGCCCTGGCCCCGGTCACCCCGGCGTATCACGCCATCTGGATCGATGGCGTGCAGCTCAACCTGGAGGACGAGGCCAACAAGACCTTCAACGATCCGCTCTACGGCCAGACCTACCTGCCGCGTAAGTTCAAGATCTCCTTCGTCGTGCCGCCGGTGAACGACATGGATATTTTCACCAACGACCTGGGTTTCATCGCCATTGTCGAGAACGACCGGCTGGTCGGCTACAACGTCACCGTGGGCGGCGGCATGGGCCGCAGCCATGGCAACGTCCAGACCTTCCCGCGCCTCGCCGATGTGATCGGGTTCGTGGCGCCCGAAAACGTGATCGCGGTCGCCCGGGCCGTGCTGACCACCTTCCGCGATTTCGGCGACCGCACCAACCGCAAGCATGCCCGCTTCAAATACGTCGTCGAGGAGCGGGGCGTGGATTTCATCCGCGCCGAGGTCAGCCGGCGCGCGGGCGTCACCGTGACACCCGCCCGGCCCTACGCATTCACCACGATGGGCGATCTCTACGGCTGGCACCGGGCCGTCGACGGCTCGCACTTCCTCACCCTTTTCGTCGAGACCGGCCGCATCAAGGACGTCCCGGGGCACACGCTGAAGACGGCCCTGCGCCAGGTCGCGGAGCAATTCCCGCACCTCGAGTTCCGGCTCTCCGCCAACCAGAACGTCATCCTCGCCAACGTCCCCGCGACCGACCGGGCCGGCATCAGCGCGCTGCTCGCCGCGCATGGCGTCAAGGTGGAGAACCAGACCTCCGTCCTGCATGCCGCCTCGATGGCCTGTCCCGCCCTGCCGACCTGCGGCCTCGCGCTGGCCGAGTCCGAGCGCATGCTGCCCGGCCTGATCGACCGCATCGAAAAGCTCGGCGGCGAACTCGGCCTTGGCGGCGAGGAGATCATCATCCGCTCCACCGGCTGCCCCAACGGCTGCGCCCGCCCCTACATGGCGGAGATCGCCTTCGTCGGCAAGGCCCCCGGCCGCTACCAGCTCTGGCTCGGCGGCAACGCCGCCGGCACGCGCCTCAACCAGGTGTTCAAGGACACGGTGAAGGATGCCGAGATCGAGGCCGAGCTGCGCCCGCTGTTCACCCGCTGGCGTGACGAGCGGCGGCCGGGCGAGCGCTTCGGCGACTTTTGTTCGCGGATTGTGTTGCCCGAACAAATCAAAGCGGGAGCGGCCGGGGATGCCGCTCCCGCCCCCCTCTCCAACTGACCATGCACGACCCCGCCACCCTCACCCGCTGGAACGCCGAGCTCCGCGCCAAGTCGCCGCTGGAAATCGTCCGCTGGGCCGTCGCCCAGGCCGGCGGCCGCGCGATCGTCTCCACCAACTTCCGCCCCTACGAGGCCGCCATCCTGCACGTCGCCACGGCGGTGCAGCCCGACATCCCGGTGCTCTGGGTCGACCACGGCTACAACCGTCCGGCCACCTACAAACACGCCGAGGTCCTCCGCGCGTCGCTCTGCCTCAACCTCAAGCCCTTCCTCCCGTGCCTGACGCCGGCCCACCGCGACGCCGTGCACGGCCCGATCCCGACCACCGAGGACGAGGCCGGCCTGAAGCAGTTCAGCGCGCTGATGAAGCTCGAGCCCTTCCAGCGCGGCATGCGCGAGCTCGCGCCGACCGTCTGGATCACCGCGCTGCGCCAGGTGCAGAACCCGAACCGCGCCGGCCTCGACATCGTGTCGCCCGACGCGAATTTCGGCGCGCTCAAGGTCAGCCCCTTCTTTTACGCCACCGACGCCGACCTCGAGGCCTACCTGGCGCAACACCACCTGCCCAACGAGTGGGACTACTTCGATCCCGCCAAGGCCGACGAGAAGCGCGAGTGCGGCCTTCACGCCGCCTGGGGCAAACAGGCGGTCAACGCCTGATGCTTCTTCCTGTCGGTGGCGCGCTGGCGCGCCACGTTGCCCGCAGCGGGCAACCGACAACGAACACCTCCATTTAATGCCGACCAGCTACCATCTCGACCACCTGCAGCACCTCGAAACCGAGGCGATCCACATCATGCGTGAGGTCGCCGGCGAATTCGAGCGCCCCGCCCTGCTTTTCTCCGGCGGCAAGGATTCCATCTGCCTCCTGCGCCTCGCCGAGAAGGCGTTCCGCCCGTCGGACATCCCGATGCCGTTCCTCAACGTCGAGACCGGCCACGAGTTTCCCGAGCTCATCGAGTTCCGCGACCGCCGCGCGAAGCAGCTCGGCGCCCGGCTCATCGTCCGCACCGTGGACCAGGCCATCGCCAACGGCACCGCCACCCCGGCGCCCGGCGAGGTCAGCCGCAACAAGCTCCAGATCCCCGTCCTCCTCGGCGCCATCGAGGAGTTCCGCTTCGACTGCGCCATCGGCGGCGCCCGCCGCGACGAGGAGAAGGCGCGCGCCAAGGAGCGCTTCTTCAGCTTCCGCGACAGCTTCGGCCAGTGGGACCCGAAGAACCAGCGCCCCGAGATCTGGAACCTCTACAACGGCCGCCTCAACCCGGGGGACAACATGCGCGTGTTCCCGCTGAGCAACTGGACCGAGATGGATGTGTGGGAATACATCCGCCAGGAGAAGCTCGAGGTCCCGAGCATCTATTTCAGCCACACCCGCGAGTGCTTCCGCCGCGGCGGCCAGTGGCTGCCCGTGCCGCCGCCACACACCGATCCCACGAAGCCCGACCCCTACGCCGGCGCCCGGCCCAAGCCCACCGAGCCGCGCAAGACCATGGTCTGCCGCGTCCGCACCATCGCCGACATGATCAGCACCGGCATGGTCGAGAGCCCGGCCGGCACCGTCGATGACATCATCGGCGAGGTCGCCGCCGCCCGCGTCACCGAGCGCGGCTCCCGCGCCGACGACAAGGCCTCCGAGGCCGCCATGGAGGACCGCAAGAAAGCGGGCTACTTCTAAACCAACTTCCGCATGTCCGTGCTCACCTCACCCTCCCCGGCCTCCGCGCCGGTCTCCGCCTCCGGCGCCCCGCTGCCGGTCGACATCCTGCGCTTCAACACCTGCGGCAGCGTCGACGACGGCAAGTCCACGCTCATCGGCCGCCTGCTCTACGACTCCAAGTCGCTGATGGAGGACCAGCTCGAGGCGCTCGAGCGCTCGGCCGACATCACCGGCGGCGGCGCCATCAACCTCGCCAACCTCACCGACGGCCTCCGCGCCGAGCGCGAGCAGGGCATCACGATCGACGTCGCCTACCGCTACTTCGCCACGCCGCGCCGCAAGTTCATCATCGCGGACACCCCGGGCCACGTCCAATACACGCGCAACATGGTGACCGGCGCGAGCAACGCCAACGTCTCCATCATCCTCGTCGACGCCCGCCTCGGCGTGATCGAGCAGAGCCGCCGCCACACCGCCATCGCATCGCTGCTGCGCATCCCGCACCTCATCGTCGCGATCAACAAGATGGACCTCGTCGGCTGGAGCGAGGCGCGCTTCAACGAGATCCGCGAGCAGTTCGAGGCCTTCCTGCCGCGCCTCGACATCAAGGACGTCAAGTTCATCCCCATCAGCGCGCTCAACGGCGACAACGTCGTCACGCCGTCCGGCCACACGCCCTGGTATCCCGGCCCGACCCTGCTCGGCCACCTGGAGAGCCTGCACATCGGCAGCGACTGGAACCTGAACGGCTTCCGCCTGCCGGTGCAGTGGGTCAACCGCCCGAACAACCCGACCGACGCGCAGCTGCATGATTTCCGCGGCTGCAGCGGCCAGATCGCCGGCGGCATCGTCCGCACCGGCCAGAAGGTCCTCGTGATGCCCGCCGGCATCGTCACCACCGTGAAGGAAATCTGGACCTACGACGGCAGCGTGCCGGAAGCGTTCTGCCCGCAGTCCGTCACGCTCGTGCTCGCGGACGACATCGACGCCGGCCGCGGCAGCATGATCATCGGCCTCGACCATCCCGCCGGCACCGGCACCGACCTGCACGCCAAGATCTGCTGGATGCATTCCCGGCCGCTGGAGCGCGGCAAAAAATATTTCCTCAAGCACACGACCAGCACCGTGCAGGCCGTCGTCACCGAGCTCGTGCACCGGCTCAACATCGAGACGCTCGACCCCGAGCCCGCCCCGGCCGCGCTGGCCATGAACGACCTCGGCGAGATCCGGCTGCGGGTCGCGAAGCCGCTTTATTACGACGGCTACGGCGTCAACCGCCTGACCGGTTCCTTCATCCTGATCGAGCAGGGCACCAACGCCACCGTCGCCGCCGGCATGCTGCTGCCGGCGCACGAGGTCGTGAAACCCGAGGGCGGCGACTTCATGATCTGAGCCGGCCGGGTATTGCCAACACCCCGATCAACCCTAGCCTGACGCCCTCCCGTGAAAATCTCCGTCAAAGTCGATTATGCCTGCCGCGTCATGGCGGAGCTGGCGCGGCTGCACGGCTCGGGCGGCCTCGCACAAATCGAACACCTGGCCCGGACGGAGGATGTGCCGGCCAATTTCCTCGCGCAGATCCTCGGCAAGCTCCGCACGGACGGCCTGATCACCAGCCGCCGCGGCAACCTCGGCGGCTACACCCTCGCCCGCCCGCCGGAGGATATCACGCTTTACGACATCATGATGGCGGTGGAAGGCGAGTGCCTCGGCCTGAGCGGCAACTTCGCCGGCCGCAGCGGCCGCCGCCTCAAGCAGGTGTGGGACGAGGTCCGCACGACCATGGTCGAGAAGACCAAGGAATACACGCTCGACCAGCTGGCCTCCAAGAATCCGACGGAGATGTATTATATCTGAGGTTCGGTGGAGAGCTCAGCTCCAGCTGAGCCGCGGCCCATCGGGAGATGGGCCCTCCAAAATACCGCTGGCGGGGGCGACGACCCCACCCTACAAGACCGCCCATGCCCGACTCCTCGCCCACGCCCCTGCATCAACGCTCGATCCCGTTCCTGATCGCGGGGTCGTTCCTCCTCTTCGGCACCGGCATCTTCTTCCCGTTTTTCCACGTCACCAAGTTCTGGGTGTTTGACGACGCGGTCTCGGTGGTCGGCGGCATCATCACGCTCTTTCGCGAGGGCGAGTATTTCCTCTTTGCCGTGCTGACACTGTTCACGCTCGTGTTCCCCTGCGTGAAACTCGGCCTGCTCGCCATCGTCTGGCTCGAGCGCGAGCACGACCTGGCGCGCGTGCGCCGGCTGCACGGCTGGGTCGAGTCGCTCGGCAAATGGTCGATGCTGGACGTCTTTGTCGTCGCCATCCTGATCGTCGCGCTGAAGTCGGCCGGCGTGGCCCGCCTCCAGATCGGTTCCGGGCTCTACCTGTTCACCTTCTCGGTCGTCGCGACGCAGTTCGCGTCGGCGTGGGTCGCGGGCCTGCTCAAGCGCACCTAGCGCCGCAGCGGCAACATCCACTCCAGCACATCGCCGATGCGCGCCGCCCAGGCGTGCTCCGTGTGCTCGGCGCCGGGCACCTCGCGGCAGACCAGGTCGTCGCCCTCGCGCCAGCCCTGGCCGGTGAGCGTGTCGCGAAACAGCCGGATGGCCTCCCAGCCGGGCTCGTTGGTGCCCATGTCGACCCAGAGGCGGACCGCGGGCTTCTTGCGGAGCTTGGCGAAATCCTGGAATACGACGCGGTTGTCCCACCAGAGCGACGGCGAGAGCGCCGCCACGTGGCCGAACACCCGCGGGTGCCACAGCGCGAAATACAGCGACACCAGCCCGCCCATCGACGAGCCGACGACGGCCGTGTCGCGCGGACCGGGCCGGGTGAGGTAGTGCGAGTCGATGAACGGCTTCAGCTCCTGCACGACGAACTTTGCGTAGCGCTTGGCGTCGCCGGTGCTTTTGCATTTTTCCCCGTCCCACCCGGAAAATTCCGCGGGTGTCGGCGCGTATTCGTTCATCCGGTTGAAGCCGGTGTTGTAGATGCCGACCATGACCGGGGCGACGATCCGGTGCGCGCGGATGAGATCGGTGGCGCGGTCGCCGGCCTGCCAGGCGTTGCCGAGGAACGCCGTCAGCGGGTCAAAGATGTTCTGCCCGTCCTGGAAATAGACCACCGGGTGCCGGCTCCCGCGGATCAGGCCGTAGCCGGGCGGCAGCCAGACGACGATGTCGCGGAGGCCGCGGAGGCCATGGGAGCGGAAGCGCCGGTGGAGGCGGAGCGGGGAATCATTCTTGCGCGGGCGCGACATGGTGCTTGGCCGCCATGCCAGCGCCGGGGCCGGGCGAAGCCAAGCGGTATTTAGAAGGTGGAACCCGACCTCCGGGCGGGTTTGTTCGACGCGCGTCCTGAAAACCGGTCCAGGGACCCGGTTCCGGCCCAATCCCGCGTTGACCCGGCACGGTAATTGCGTGACAGCGGAGGTGCGCCGGTTTCCCGGCGTGGCCCATCCCCGCCATGAACGAACAACATGTCCGCTGGTATACGCGACACCTGAGCCGGGATTTTGAGATGCTGGTCTTCGGCCATGCGGGTTACCCGGTCATCCTGTTTCCCACGTCGCTCGGGCGTTATTACCAGAACAAGGACTTCGGCCTCGTCGGCTCCGTCGCCGACCAGATCGACGCCGGCCGGATCAAGATTTACTGCCCGGATGGCATCGACGAGCAGAGCTGGTATAACAAATCCATCCACCCCGCCGACCGCGTCCGGACCCACCTCGCCTACGAGAATGTCATCCTGCACGACGTCCTGCCGCAGGCCATGCGCGAGACCGGTCACGGCCGCGTGTGCCTGGCGGGCGCCAGCTTCGGGGGCTACCACGCGGTCAACTTCGCCCTGCGCCATCCCGATCTCGTGGGTTACTGCCTCAGCCTGAGCGGGTCGTTCGACATCCGGCCGTTCCTCGACGGTTACTTTGACGACAACTGCTACTTTAACAACCCGGTCGACTACCTGCCCAACCTGAACGACCCGTGGTTCCTCGACCAGATCCGCCGCATGGGCCTCGTGCTCGGCACCGGCGACCGCGACGGCTGCCGCGACCGCAACCTCCACCTCTCGCACCTGCTCAACGCGAAGGGCATCCCGCATTTCCTCGACGACCGCAAGTGGTGCGGACACGATTGGAATTACTGGCGGGACATGTTCCCGCACTACGTCTCGCTCATTAAAAGTTGACCCCTTCCCCATGAAAAAAATCGGCATCCTGCACGGCAAGGAACGCAGCTTCCCGGCGGCGCTCATCGAGCGCATCAACGCCATGAAGGAACCCGGCATCACCGCCGAGGAGGTCCTCATCAACCAGGTCCGCCAGGGCGAGCCCACGCCCTACGCCGTCATCCTCGACCGCATCTCGCAGGACGTCCCCTTCTACCGGGCCTACCTGAAGAACGCCGCGCTCAACGGCACCGCCGTTGTCAACAACCCGTTCTGGTGGTCGGCCGACGAGAAGTTCTTCAACAACTGCCTCGCCACCAAGCTCGGCGTCGCGGTGCCGAAGACGGTCATCCTGCCGTCGAAGGACCACCCGGCCGACTGCAGCGCCGAGTCCTTCGCCAACCTGGCCTTCCCCCTCGATTGGGACGGCATCTTCGACTACATCGGCTGGCCCGCGTATTTCAAACCACACTCCGGCGGCGGCTGGAAGAACGTCTACAAGGTCCGCAACCCGGACGAGTTCTTCAAGGCCTACGCCGAGACCGGCCAGCTCGTCATGCTCCTGCAGTCCGAGGTGCACTTCGACGACTACTACCGCTGCTACTGCATCGGCGGCACCGACGTCCGCATCATGCAGTATGAGCCGCGCAACCCGCATCACCTGCGCTACGTCGTCGACCGCCCGCCCGGCTCGCCCGAGCTGCTGGCGCGCATCGAGCGCGACGTGCTCACGCTCAACCACGCCCTCGGCTACGAGTTCAACACGGTGGAGTTCGGCGTAAGCGGCGGCGTGCCCTACGCGATCGACTTCTGCAACCCGGCGCCCGACGCCGACCGCAAGTCCGTCGGCGAGGAGAATTTCGCCTGGGTCGTCGAGGCCGCCGCGAAGATGCTCGTCCGCAAGGCCAAGGCCCACGCGCCCGACCGCAACAACACCATCTGGGGCTCCTACGTCCAGGGCGCGGTCAAGACCGGCCAGCCGGCGGCGCTGCCGAAGAAGAAATGATGGCCCCTCTCCTGCTGTCGGTGGCGCGCTGACGCGCCACGTTGCCCGCCAGCGGGCAACCCATAAAATCCGCCACCCCACCTCACCCCACCCCATGGCCGGCAAAAAAAAGCACAAGTTCACCCTCGGCATCGAGGAGGAGTTCCAGATCGTCGACCCGGTCACGCGCGAGCTGAAATCCCACATCGAGGAGATCATCGAGGGCGGCAAGGTCATCCTGAAGGAGCGCGTCCGGCCCGAGCTGCACCAGTCGGTCGTCGAGGTCGGCACCGACATCTGCGAGGACATCGCCGCCGCGCGCAAGTCCGTCACCGGCCTGCGCCGCGACCTCGCCGGTCTCGCCCAGAAGGCCAACCTTCGGATCGCCGCCGCCGGCACGCACCCGTTCTCCCACTGGATCGACCAGAAGATCTCGAGCGGCGAGCGCTACCAGGGCGTGTTGAACGACCTCCAGCAGATCGCCCGCGCCAACCTCATCTTCGGCCTCCACGTCCACGTCGGCATGCCCGACCGCGAGACGGCCATCCAGCTCCAGAACACCGCGCGCTATTTCCTGCCGCACATCTTCGCGCTGTCCACCAACTCGCCGTTCTGGGTCGGCCGCAACACCGGCTTCGCCTCCTACCGCCTGCAGGTCTTCCAGCGCTTCCCGCGCACCGGCATTCCCGACCTGTTCGAGTCCGTCGAGGAGTTCGACGGCTACGTCAACCTGCTCATCAAGACCGGCTGCATCGACAACGCCAAAAAGATCTGGTGGGACATCCGCCTCCACCCGCTCTTCCACACGCTCGAGTTCCGCGTCTGCGACATCCCGATGCGGGTCGACGAGACCATCTGCCTCGCGGCCATCATGCAGGCCGTCATCGCCAAGCTCTACAAGCTGCACCGGAAAAACCTCGGTTTCCGCACCTACCGCGCCCGCCTGATCAACGAAAACCGCTGGCGCGCCTCCCGCTACGGCATCAACGGCAAGATGATCGACTTCGGCAAGTCGGAGGAGGTCCCCACCCGCGACCTCATCAACGAGCTGCTCGAATTCATTGATGACGTGGTGGATGAACTCGGCTCCCGCGCCGAGATCAATTACGTGCAGGAGATCCTGGCCAAGGGCACCGGCGCCGACCGGCAGGTTGAGGTTTACAACCGCACCAAAGACCTCAAAGCCGTGGTGGATTACATCATCTCCGAAACTCACCACGGCCTTGATCTCTGACCCACTTCCGCCCGGCTCCATGCCTCATTCGACCTCGCTGCCCGCCACCTTCGACCCGGCCCTCGCCGTCGGCGCGCACAACGCGATCCACGTCTGCCTGCAGCTCAAGCCGAACGAGCGCCTGACCCTCATCACCGACCGCGCCTGTTCCGAGATCGCCGCCGCCCTCGTGGCCGAGATCGAGAAGACCGGCTCCGACTACAACGTCCTCGTGCTCGAGGAATACGGCGCCCGCCCGCACCGCGACATGCCGAAGCCCGTGCTCGACGATCTCGCGCGGTCCCAGGTCAGCATCTACGCCTGCATCACCCAGACCGGCGAGCTCCGCACCCGCATGCAGATGATGGACATCATCAACCCGCGCCACATACGGCACGGCCACATGGTGAACATCAACAAGCAGATCATGGTCGAGGGCATGCGCGCCGACTTCCTCGAGGTCGACCGCCTCTCCCAGAAGCTCATTGAGAAATGCCGCCGCGCGAAGCGCGTGACCTGCAAGACCGCCGCCGGCACCGATTATGTCGCCGAGCTCTCGCCGAAGCTGAACTGGGTCAAGACCTCCGGCCTCATCTCCCCCGCCAAGTGGGGCAATCTGCCCGGCGGCGAGATCTTCACCTCACCCTACAATTCCAACGGCCGCTTCGTCGTCGACGGCGTCGTCGGCGATTACCTTTGTCAAAAATACGGCGACATCGGCACCACGCCGCTGACGATCGACATCAAGGACAACCGTATCGCCGGCCTGAGCTGCGCGAACAAGGAATTGCTCGAGGAATTCGACAAGTATTGCCACACGGACGAGAACTCGAACCGCGTCGGCGAGTTCGCCATCGGCACGAACCTCGCCTGCACGCACATCATCGGTCACATCCTGCAGGACGAGAAGCTCCCCGGCATCCACATCGCCTTCGGCCACCCCTATTCCGAGCACACCGGCCAGGCCTGGAAAAGCACGACCCACATCGACTGCGTCGGCCGCCACTTCGACATCTGGCTCGACGACGAGCAGGTGATGGCGAAGGGGAAATTCTTGATCTGAACAATCGCGGAAGCGCGAAAGGGCTGAATCGCGGAAAGCGCCCTTCTTGTTTTGCTTCCGTGGTTCCGCCCTTTTGCGCTTCCGCGATTTCTCCAAAAAAATCTCAGCTACCGGGAAATAAACCCAAACACCCGATCAATCATGCCCGGCAGGTTTTCGTGGGTGTAGTCGGGATAGAGCACCACGTCCTTCTTGGCGGTGATCTTGTTAAAGGCGGCGAACTGCGTGCTCGGCGGGCAGATGGTGTCCATCAGGCTCGTGAACATCAGCACCTCGGCCTTGATGCGCGGCGCCAGGTGCTGGCAGTCGATGTAGCCGAGTTTTTGAAAGACCTCCTCCTCGCGCTCATGGCGCGGGTCGAACATCCGGAAATAATACGTGAGCTCGAAATAGGCGTCCTTCGCCTGGTCCATTTCCCAGACACGGCGGTAGTCGCAGAGAAACGGAAACACCGGGGCGCAGCGCCGGATCCGCGGCTCGAGGGCGGCGCAGGCCAGCGCCAGCGCGCCGCCCTGTGACTGGCCGTAGCAGCCGACCCGGGCCGGATCGACCTCCGCAAAACCCATGACGACGCGCGCCAGCTGCACGGTGTCCAAAAATATCTGCCGGTAGGCGAGCCGGTCGGCATTGGGATCATCCAGGCCGCGGATGATGTGGCCGCGCAGGGTCGTGCCCAACACGCCGCCCGGGTCCTCGGATTTGCCGCCTTGGCCGCGGACATCCATCGCCGCGATGGCGACGCCGGCGGCCGGCCAACCCAGCTTGTCGAACCAGTCGCCGCTGTTGCCCGAGTAGCCGTGGAATTGCAGCACGGCCGGATGCGGACCTTTCGCGAGCGGCCGCAGGTATTTGGCGTAAATGCGCGCGCCGCCGATGCTCGTGAACCAGAGGTCGAAACATTCCGCGCCCGGCGCCGAGAATGCCGCCGGCTTCAGCTCGGGTTTCGGATCCACGGCGGCCAGCTCGGCCAGGGCGCGCTTCCAGTAATCATCAAAGTCCGCGGGACGGGGATTCTTGCCGGCATAGCGCCGGAGTTCGGCCAAGGGGAGATCGATCAGGGGCATGGGAAATGAATCCGCAGCCTGTCGGGAAAATTCCGCTTGGCGATTCGTTTTCCATCATGGCGGCAGTGCAAACCGGTGGGAGGGGTTTTATACCCGACTTCATTGGCTTCGGTTCCGTCGGGGCGTAAAGCCCCTCCCACCGAAGTTAAGCCGCCCTTCCGCAGGATTGCGTCCCGCAATATCTCCGGTTTGTTTGCCCCGACCGGCCGCCATGATCTCCTCCCTCCGCCAGCGCTATAACGCCGCGTTCACCGAAGCGCGTTACGCGGCGTTCACCAAGGAGCTGAACCAGGCGGTTTACTGGCCGGTGGATTTCCGCGTGGCGGAGTCGCCACTGTTCCTCGACGAGGCCACGACGCGCGCCCTGGTCCGCGCCTCGGATGACATCATCGGCCAGCTGGCCCGGCCGGCCTTCCGCACGCACGCGAAGACCGCCATTCCCCAAGGGCTCGCGGTGCCGAACGAGACCGAATGGCCGCACTTCCTCGCCGTGGACTTCGCGCTGTGCCACGACGCCTCTGGCCAGGTCCTGCCCCAGCTGATCGAGCTGCAAGGCTTCCCGACCGTCGCCTGCTGGCAGGCGCTGCTGACCGGCACGTATAAGAAACACTTCCCCGAGATTCCCGCGGAATTCACTCCCTACTTCGGCGGCCTTGACGAAGAAGGTTACCTCGCTGATCTCCGCCACGCGATGGTCGGTGACCGCCTGCCGGAGAACACGGTGCTGCTCGAGATCACCCCGGACCAGCAGAAGACGCGCGTGGACTTCGCCTGCACCCACGCCTTTCTCGGCATCAAGCCGCTGTGCGTCACCAAGGTGCTGAAGCGCGGCCGGCAGCTCTTCTATCCCTCCGGCGGGCGCGAGGTGCGGATCGAGCGCATCTTCAACCGCGTGATCTTCGACGAGCTGCTGCGCAAGAACCCGCCGATGAAGTTCAGCTTCTTCGACGACCTCGACGTGCAGTGGGCCGGCCACCCCAACTGGTATTTCCGCATCAGCAAGCACACCCTGCCCTACCTGAAGAGCCCGTTCGTGCCCGACTGCCGCTTCGTGAGCGAGCTCGGCGGCAACATCCCGGCCGACCTGGAAAACTACGTTTGCAAGCCGCTCTATTCCTTCGCCGGCCTCGGCGTGGACATCGCGCCGACGCGCGAGAAGATCGCCGCGATCGAGAAACCGGCCGAGTGGTTGCTGCAGCGCAAGGTGGCCTACGCGCCCGTGATGGAGACGCCCGACGGTCCGGCCAAGGCGGAGGTCCGGCTCATCTACGCCGGCGACGGCACCGGCATGCCGAAGCTGGTCAACCAGCTCGTGCGCCTGACAAAGGGCGCGATGCACGGCGTGGATTTCAACAAGGGCCGCACCTGGGTCGGCGCGAGCGCGGGCTTCCACGCGCCGGTGTGACCGGATTTTTTGCCACGAAAAGGCACAAAAGGGTTCAATCCTCCGGTCGGGTATGCGGGGCGCCTATAGGCGCACGAAAATTTTCCCGCCAGCGGGATGGACAATTTTTGCGCCTTCTTGTGGCTAGATCATTCTGCGGTTTTTTGAATTTGGCTTTAACAAAATAAAGAGCCGCGGTGCACCCCTGCACCGCGGCTCATATGCACACACTCTGCCTTGCGACAGAAGCTGGTTGGAACCTTAGAAGCGGAAGTTTGTTCCGATCGTGAACGACGTGTTCTGGTCGTCGTCCCGGCTGATGCCGCCCGTGACGGACCACTGGCTGTCGATCCAGTAGTTGGCCTTCACGCCGTAGGTCCACGCGCCGCTGCCGGCAAAATCCGGCGCATCGGCATACTTGACGAACGGCGTCACCGTGACGGCCGGCGCCAGCTGGAACTCGGCGCCGACGCCGATGCCCCAGACGAAGGAGTTGTCGGAGCTGCCGTAGCCGCGCTGCCAGGCGAAGCCGCCGCCGGCCTCGACGTAGGGCTTGCCCCACGCGAAGGCGTTGCTGAAGGCGCGCAGGCCGGCCGTGACGCTCTGTTGGTTCAGGCGGTCGCCGGCAAAGAGGCCCGTCTGCGTCCAGTCGTAGCTGAACACGGCGTCGAGGCCGACGTTGAGCGGCTGGTTGAAGCCGAGGCTGAAGTTGTCGGCGTGGACCGGCGCATCGAGGTCGATGTAGCTGTAGGTCAGGCTGGCGTATTGCTGGCCGAGCAGGCCCTGGCCGACCGCGGTGGTCGACTGCAGGGGCTGGTCGTCGAGGGGGACGTCGGCCCGCGCGAAGACCGCGAGGCTGAACGCCGCCGCGGCGGAGATGAGGAGATTCTTCAGAATAGAGTTCTGTTTCATAGTATTTGGTTTGTTGGCGTCACCGCGCACAAAGCACGCGGCAACGCCCACAGAGAACCCGGCGGGGCGGCAGTGTTCCGCGCTGGAAAAACTTCGCCGGGTTAAACATTTTTTTCAGGAACTCGCCCCGGCGCGCGCTGTCCGCCGCGCGTTTTTGCCGGGGGATTTCCACTACTTGCCTCCGGGGCAGTCCTGGCTAGGGTCTGGCTCCCATGAAAGCCCTCCGTTACCTCCTCCCCCTCCTTGCCATGTTCTCCTTCACGAAACTTTTCGCCGAATCCCTCAAGGTCGGCGATGACGCGCCGGTCATCTCGGCCCTCACCGACGCCGGCACCACGCTCAACCTCGGCGACGTCTACGCGAAAAACCCCTACACCGTCGTCTGGTTCTACCCGAAGGCGCTGACCGGCGGCTGCACCAAGCAGGGTTGCTCGCTGCGCGACGCCAGCGCCGAGCTGACCAAGCACGGTGCCGCGGTCGTCGGTGTCAGCACCGACACCGTCGAGAAGCAGAAGGAGTTCAAGGACACGAACCACTTCCCGTTCCCGCTGCTCGCCGACACCGACAAGAAGGTCCTGAAGGCCTTCGGCCAGTCCGCCCTGATGTTCGCCTCGCGCGAGTGCTACGTCATCAAGGGCGGCAAGATCGTCTACAAGGATACAGGCGTCACCGACAAGCAGGCCGACAACGTCCTCGCCTTCCTCGCCAGCGACAAGAAGAGCTGAGCGAACGAAGCACGGCCAGGTTGCAGGGCGGGGTCGCTGACCCCGCCTTTTTATTGGTGGAACCCGCGCTCCGCCCTACAGCTCGTCGTCGCTCACCGGCGCCAGCACCTCCGCCCGCGGGTCGTGGCGCGCGCGCTCGATCCAGTCGTGGAACAGCCGCATCTGCCCGAGCCACTCCGGCGGCAGCGGCGCCGCCACCAGGTCGATGACGCGCCAGTCGCCCCGCTCGTCGACGACCACATTGCGGTCGTGCGTGTCCGCCACCAGCCAAGGCACGCCGTCGAGGAACGCCAGCCGCGGATGATCGCGGTCGGCACGGAGAAACCGAGACGGGATCGGGATCAACCGCTCCGGGTCGAGGCCCGAGACGTTCGTCTGCTCCGGCAGCGCGCGGCCGAGGGTTTGTTTCGCCACGAGGATGCCCTCGGGCGTGATGCCCGCGATCTCAGTGGGCATGCCGAATTCATGGATGAGCCGCAGCTTCTCGAACAGCATGTGGTAGCTGCCCGGCACGGCGGTCGCCACCAGCAGGTCGCCCTCGCCGCGGCTGAAGGCGAACGTCGCCCCGACGTCGCCTCCCTCGCGAAAGAGGAAAAACTTGTAGACCGACTGCCGGGCATCGACGAACGCCAGCGCCTCCACGCCGCCGCCGATGCGGCGCAGCTGCACCGTGTTGGCCTCAAAGGGGTCGTCCACCTCCGCGCTGAAGCCAAAGTCCTCCAGCCGCACCAGCGGCAGGGTGGCCCGGAAGTCCCGGATGGCCTGGCCCAGGGCGGCCCATTCGCCGCCGGTCATCTCCAACAGGCCTACTTCGTCTTCCTCGGCGAGGACGAGAGTGCGGTCTTTATCTGTTGCGATAGAGCATTGGGCTGCTTTTTCGCCCAGCTGATCGAGCGCCCGAAGTCGTTGCCGGTGACCGTCCAGAACAGCGGTCCATCCTTCCGGGCCGGGGAGGAGGGGGCCTTCGAGGAAGGTTTCTCGTCCGGTGAAGGGGTCTTGGGGCTGCATTTGTCGGTCACGCGCCCAAGGTCGCGACGGCCGCGCCCGAACGCAAAAACTATTTATACGCAGGGTGTTCACACCGGAAAGACGAGGCGAGAAAGTAACGACGCGGGGCTTGCCGCGGGCCAAATTAGCCGAAAACCTCTCGCTTGACACCCCCGGCCCCCTCCCGCGAATCTGATCCTCTTTTTGCCATAAATCCATGAAGCCTACATTCCGCCCGCATCGCAAGAAACGCGCCCGCAAGATCGGTTTTCGCGCCCGCAAGGCCACCCGCGGTGGCCGCAAGGTCCTCGCCGCCCGCCGCCGCAAGGGCCGCAAGCGCCTGACGGTCGTCTGAGGATGCACCTCCGCGCCGGACAGCGCCTGCGGCGTAACGCCGACTTTGGCGCCGTCCGCGAGCGGGGCCGCCGCCTCGATTGCGGCGCCTTCCTCCTGACCTGGGCCCCGCGCCCCGGCGCCGAGCCCTCCGCCTCCGCCCGCGTCGGGGTCGTCGCCTCCCGGGCCTCGGTCGGCAATGCCGTCCATCGCAACCGCGCCAAGCGCCGCCTCCGCGCCCTTTTCCGCAAGCACCAGGCCCTTGTCCCGCCGGGCCTCGACCTCGTCCTCACCGCCCGCGCCGCCCTCCTCCGGCTGGAGTTCGCCGAGGTGGAACAAAGATTCACCGCCGCCTGCCTGAAGCTCGCGCCGAAACCCGCCTGATGTCCGCTCCCCGCCCGACCCTCGTCGATCTCCCCGCCCGCGCCGCGAGCGGGCTGGTCTGGGTCTACCAGAAGACGGTCTCGCCCGCGCTGGTCGTGCTCGACCCGACCGGCGGCTGCCGCTTCGCGCCGACCTGCTCGCACTACGCCCGCGGGGCGCTGGCCGAGCACGGGCTGGTCGTCGGCACCGCCCTCACCCTGCGCCGGCTCGCCAAGTGCGGCCCGTGGCACCCGGGCGGCGAGGATCCCGTGCCGGCGCGCGCCCGGCCGGTCTGCACCAAGGTTTCCGCCCACTAATTCCCTTTTTCATGGATAAAAAGAACACAGTCATCGGGGTGCTCCTCCTCGTCGCCGCCATGGCGAGCTTCTACTTCAGCGCGCGTTACGCGCCCCAGCAGCCGGTCCGCCCGGCCGCCCCAGCCACCACCAGCGGCAGCCCGCTGGCGACCAACGAGGCGCCCGTCACCGGCCCGGCCAGCTCGCCGAGCGACGCCACCCTCACCGCCTCGGTCGCCTCCGCCCTGGCCCCGGCCGAGTTTGTCACCTTGGCCAACGAGTTCATCGCGGTGAGGTTCACCAACCACGGCGGCGCCATCGACTCCATCGCCCTGCTCAAGCGGGCCGCCCATCTCGACGCGAAGGGCAAGCAGACCGCGGAGCGCTACACGCTCAACGCCAGCCAGGCCGCCCCCGCGCTGAGCCTGACCGACTTCCCCGGCGCCGACCGCGGCATCGCCTACACCCTCGTGTCCCAGACCGCCACCGAGGTCGTCTACCGCGCCGTCACCCCCAGCCTCGAGGTTACCCGCCGCTACTCGCTGGCCAAGGCCCCCGGCCTCGACGACTACCAGCTCCGCCACGAAACCACCTTCCGCAACCTGACGGACGCCCCGCTCGCCCTGCCGCGGGCGGTCTTCAACCTCGGCACCGCCACCCCGCTCAGCGAGGTGGACACCGGCATCTACCTCAACGTCGGCTACTTTGACGGCGAGGACGCCTCCTTCGTCCAGCGCGACGCGCTGGCCAGCTCCGGCTTCTTCAGCTCGGCCCCGCCCCCGACCCACCTCGACAAGCCCGCCGCCATCCGCTGGGCCTCCGTGAAGAACCAGTTCTTCGCGATGATCCTCACCCCCGACCAGCCGGGCAACGGCGTCCGCATCGAGCGCGTGAAGGTCAACCCGCTCCTGCCCGCCGACAACCGCGCGGCCTACGGTGTCACCGCCTACGCGCAGTTCGACCTCAAGCCGCTCGCCGCCGGCGCCAGCACGACCTTCGGCGCCAGCTACTACGCCGGCCCGAAGGAATACAAGCGCTTCGCCAACGCCGACATCTTCAAGCACCGCGAGGAGAAGGTCATGCAGTTCAGCAGCGGCATCGGCAAAATCTTCTTCTCCGGCGTCTTCGCGCCCCTGCTCCTCACCATCATGACCTGGGTGCACTCGATCGTGCCGAGCTGGGGCTGGGCCATCGTCATCACCACCCTTCTCCTGAAGATCGTCTTCCTGCCCCTCACCCTGGCCGCGTCCCGCTCCGCCAAGCGCATGGCGAAGCTCCAGCCGCACATGCAGGCCATGCGCGAGAAATACAAGGACAACCCCCAGAAGATGCAGACGGAGACCTTGCGCCTGTTTAAGGAAAACAAGGTCAACCCGGTCGGCGGCTGCATCCCGATCCTCATCACCATCCCGTTCTTCATCGGTTTCTTCACCATGCTGCAGAGCGCGTCCGAGCTGCGCTTCGCCTCGTTCCTGTGGGCGCACGACCTCTCGGCGCCGGACACGATCTACACCTTCGGCACCGTCACCCTGCCGCTGCTCGGCCTGACCCACCTGAACGTCAACATCATGCCCCTGCTCATGGGCGCCACGATGATCGTGCAGATGCGGCTCACGCCCACGCCGACCACCGACCCGGCGCAGCAGATGATGTTCAAGATCATGCCGTGGATCTTCACGCTGTTCTGCTACAACTTCGCCTCGGGCCTCGCGCTCTACTCGACCATCAACGGCCTCTTCACCATCGGCCAGCAGATGGTCATCAACCGGATGCCGGAGCCCGACCTGCCGATCAACAACGGCGGCGCCAAACCCGCGGCCGCCGGCGGCATGAAGAACGTCACGCCGCCCAAGAAAAAGAAATAAATCCCAGCCCGGCCGCCGCCGGGCTTTTTTTGTGGCCGGTCATCCGGGTGGCACGCGGCCACCGGCGCTCACCGGCCCGCGCTGAAGTGGCCCGCCTGCCGGGTCAGCGTCTTCTCGAGGCTGCCGCAGACCAGCTCGCACAGCCGCGGGATGGTCGGATCGCTGATCCGATAGAAGACCTGCAACCCTTCCTTGCGCCGGTCGAGCACGTGCGCCGCGATCAGCGTCTGCAGGTGGCGCGAGACGTTGGCCTGCGTCCCCCCCGTGGCCTCGACGAGCTCCGTCACGTTCTTCTCCCCGTCGAACAGCGACTGGATCAGCCGCAGCCGCATCGGCTCCGCCAGCACGGCGAAGCGGCGGGCGACGATCTCGAGGGCCTGGTCGTTGAGCAGGGCGTGACGGGACATGCCGGCCAGCAAATGCCGGCTTGACCTTTTGGCAAGTATATACGTATTTACTCATATACTATTATGAAAACCGAGAACCTGATCCGCATCCTCGCCGGCTCCATGACGCTGCTCAGCGTGGCGCTGGCGCATTTCGTGAGCCCGTGGTGGCTGCTTCTGACCTGCTTCGTCGGCCTGAACCTCATCCAGTCGGCCTTCACCGGCTTCTGTCCGCCCACGCTCGTCCTGCGCAAGCTCGGCTGGGTCGACGCCAACGACGTCATTCACTGGGGCGGCCAGGGCAAATGATCGCCGCCATGCCCGCCCGCCCCTGGCTTCTCCTGCTGGCCCTGCCGGCGCTCGCCGCCTGCAGCCGCCAGGCGCCCGCCACTTCCGCGGCTGACGCCCCGCCCGTCCGGGTCGGCGTCGCCTCCGTGGCCGTCGAGACGGTCCCGGTGCTGGTCGAGTCGCCCGCCACGGTGCGCCCGGCCGAGCGCGCCAGCATCGCGGCCAAGCTGACCGGCTCCGTCGCGGTCTTCCCGCACGGCCTTGGTGCCGCTGTCGCCGCCGGCGAGGTCCTGCTCACGCTGAGCGCGCCCGAGACCGAGGCCCGCGTCCGCCAGGCGCAGGCCCAGCTGGCCGAGGCGGAGCGCAACGCGACCCGCCAGCGCACCCTCGTCTCCACCGGCGTGAACCCGGCCGACGCCTTGCGCGACGCCGAGGACCGCCTGCGTTACGCCCAGGCCGCCGCCGCCGAGGTCGAGGCCCTGCTCGCCTACGCCACGGTCCGCGCGCCGTTTGCCGGCGTCATCACCGAGAAACATGTCCTGCCCGGCGACCTCGCCACGCCCGGCCTGCCCCTGCTGGTGCTGGAATCGACCCAGCATCTCCGCGCCGAGGGCACGATTCCGGAGAAGGCCGCCGCCGCCCTGCGCCCCGGGGCGGAGATCAACGTTTTGCCCGACGAGGCCGCCACCCCGGTCGCCGGCCGGCTGGAGGAGATTTCCGCCGCCGCTGATGCCGTCAGCCGCAGCGTGCTCGTCAAGGTCGCCCTGCCCGCCGGCACGTTCCGCTCCGGCCAGTTCGTGCGGCTGCAGGTCGCCAGCGGCACGGTGGAGGCGCTGCTGGTGCCTGCCGCCGCCGTCACGCGCTTCGGCCAGATGGAACGGGTCTTTGTGGTCGAAGAGCACCGCGCCGTCCTCCGCCTCGTGAAGACCGGCCGGGTGGCCGGCGACCGCGTGGAGATTCTTGCCGGGCTCAACGCCGGTGAAACCATCGTGCTTTCGCCTCCTGCCGCTTTGCGCGACGGCCAGCCGGTCAGCCTCCAGCCATGAGCCTGCCCGACCCCACTCCCCCGCACGGCTTCGCCGGCCGGCTGGCGGGGATGTTCATCGACTCGCGCATCACGCCGCTGCTGGTGCTGGCCTCGCTGCTGCTCGGCGTCTTCGCCGTGATCATGCTGCCGCGCGAGGAGGAACCGCAGATCAAGGTCCCGATGGTCGACGTGCTCGTCGCCATGCCCGGCGCAACGGCGCATGAGGTCGAGAACCGTGTCACCCGCCCGATGGAGAAGCTTCTCTGGGAGATTCCCGGAGTCGAATACCTCTACTCCACCTCCAGCCCCGGCCGCTCGCTGGTCATTGTCCGCTTCAAGGTCGGCTCGGATCTCGAGCAGAGCCTCGTGCGCCTCAACCAGAAGCTGCAGGCCAATTACGACCGCATCCCGCCGGGCGTCAGCGCCCCGCTCATCAAGCCGCGCACGATCGACGACGTCCCCGTCGCCGCCCTCACCCTGCACAGCGCCACGCAGGATCATCTCACCTTGCGCCGCCTGGCCGCCCAGTTGGACGATGCCGTCAAGGCCCTGCCGGACGTGGCCGAGACCACGCTCATCGGCGGGGTCCGCCGCCAGCTGCGCGTGTCGGTCGACCCCGTGAAGCTGGCCTCGCGCTCGCTCACGCTCGACGACCTCGCCGCCGCGCTCCGCGCCGCCAACGCCCGCAGCCAGGACGGCACCCTCGCCACCGCCAACCGCGACCTGCTCATCGAGACCGGCGCCTATCTCCGTGACGCGACCGACGCCGCCGGCCTCGTGCTCGGCGCCTGGGACTCCCGCCCGATCTTCCTGCGCGATGTCGCCACCATCACCGACGGTCCGGCCGAACCGACCGACTACGTTCTCTTCGGTCACGGCACGTCGGTCGGCGCGGTTGACTCCAACCGCCCGGACCCGGACGCCGAGGAAGCCGCCGTCACCCTCAGCGTCGCCAAGCGTCCCGGCGCCAACGCCGTCACCGTCGTCCATGCCCTGCAGGACACGGTCGCGCGCCTGCGCGGAGTGCTGCTGCCGGCCGGGGTCGAGGTCACCTTCACCCGTGACTACGGCGCCACCGCCAGCGAGAAGTCCAACGAGCTCCTCCTCCACATGGGCATCGCCGTCTTCGGCGTCGCCCTGCTCATCCTGTTTTTCCTCGGCTGGCGCGAGTCGCTGGTCGTGCTGCTGGCGATCCCGGTGACCCTCGGGCTGACCCTGCTCGTTTTCTACCTCTACGGCTACACGCTGAACCGCATCACGCTCTTCGCGCTGATCTTCTCCATCGGCATCCTGGTGGACGACGCGATCGTCGTCGTGGAAAACATCGTCCGCCACCAACGCCTGCCCTCGTCCCGCGGCCGGCCGCTCCAGGAGATCGCCGTCGAGGCCGTGAGCGAGGTCGGCAACCCGACCGTGCTCGCCACCTGGGCCGTCATCGCCGCCGTGCTGCCGATGGCCTTTGTCGGCGGCCTCATGGGCCCCTACATGCGCCCGATCCCGGTCGGCGCCAGCGCCGCCATGCTGTTCTCCCTCGTCGTCGCCTTCACCGTGACGCCCTGGGCCGCGCTCCGCGTCCTCCGCCGGCATGTCGCCGCCCTGTCCCCGGGTCATGAGGCGGAACTGCATGACGAGGAACCGCGGGACTTCTTCACGCGGCTCTACCACCGCATCATGGACCCGATGATTGCCCGCGCCCGCTGGCGCTGGACTTTCCTCGGCCTTGTCGCCGCCCTGCTGCTGGCCGCCATGGGGCTGGTCGGGCTCGGCATCGTGCAAGTCAAGATGCTGCCCTTCGACAACAAGTCGGAGTTCCAGGTCATCCTGGACATGCCCGAGGGCACGACCCTGGAGGAGACGACGCGGGTCGCCCGCGAACTCGCCGCCGCCCTGCGCCCCGAGCCCGAGGTGCGCGACTACCAGATCTACGCCGGCACGGCCTCGCCCTTCAATTTCAACGGGCTCGTCCGCCACTATTTCCAGCGCCGCGGCGCCAACGTCGCCGACCTGCAGGTCAACCTCCGCCCGAAGCACGAGCGCTCCGCGCAAAGCCACGACATCGCCGTGCGCGTCCGCCCGCGCCTCGCCGCCATCGCGGCCAGGCACGGCGGCGCCATCGCCATCGCCGAGGTGCCGCCGGGCCCGCCCGTGCTCCAGACGCTGGTGGCCGAGATCTACGGGCCGACCGAGGACACCCGCCTGGCCCTCGCCGGCCGCGTGAAGCAGATCTTCGAAAAGACCAAAGGGGTCGTGGACGTCGACTGGTATGTCGAGGAGCTGCAGCCCACCGTCCATCTCCGCGTCGACCGCACCAAGGCCGCGCTGCACGGCATCAGCGTCGACACCATCGCCCGCACCATCCGCACCGCCGTCACCGGCGCGCGGGTCGACCTGCTCCACCAGCCGTTCGACCGCGAGGACGTCGACATCCAGCTCGAGCTGCCCCGCGCCCTCCGCAGCCGGCCCGAGGACCTGCTCACGCTCCAGCTGCGCTCCGATCACGACGACATCATCCGCGCCGGCGAGCGCCCGCTCATCCCGCTCGGCGAACTGGTCACACTCGAGCGCACCACCGGCGAGCGGAACCTCTACCGCAAGAACCTCCGCCCCGTGGTTTATGTGACCGGTGACGTGGCCGGTGCGGTCGCCAGCCCGGCCTACGCGCTCTTTGCCATGAACCGCGAGCTCGCGCAGCTCGACGGCCGCGACTTCGGCGGCACGCGCCCGGACGTCGAACTCTACAACGCCAGCCAGCCGGACAACGAGCTCGAGCCCGCGATCAAGTGGGACGGCGAATGGCACGTCACGCTGGAGGTTTTCCGCGACCTCGGCCTGGCCTTTGCCGCCGTGTGCATCCTGATCTACATGCTGATGGTCGGTTGGTTCAAAAGCTACGTCACGCCCTTCATCATCATGGTCGTGATCCCGCTGTCGCTCATCGGCATCCTCCCGGCGCACGCGCTGATGGGGGCGTTCTTCACCGCCACGTCGATGATCGGCTTCATGGCCGGCGCCGGCATCGTCGTCCGCAACTCGATCATCCTGGTTGATTTCATCGAGCTGCGCCGCAGCCACGGCCGGCCGCTGGCCGAGGCCGTGGTCGAGGCCGGCGCCGTGCGCTTCCGTCCGATGCTCCTCACCGCGCTGGCCGTCATCGTCGGCGCCTCGGTGATTCTGGCCGACCCGATCTTCCAGGGCCTCGCGCTGGCCCTCATGGCCGGTGAGGTCGCCTCGCTGCTCATCAGCCGCTTCGCCGTGCCGGTGCTTTATTTCATGATCAACCAACGCCAGTCATGAACCTGTTCTGGCTCCTTCTCGCCGCGGCCGGCGGTTTTTTCGTGCTCCGGATGTTTTTTCTGGGCCGACCCGGCCTTGATCTGGCCTCAGCCAAGGCCGCGTTGCAATCCGGCACGGCCGTGCTGGTGGATGTCCGGGAACCGGGCGAGTGGCGCGGCGGCGTGGCCCGGCAGGCGGTATTGCTGCCGCTGAGCGACCTGCGCGGTTCAAGGGCGCAATGGCGGTCTTTTCTGGAGAAAAATCCGGGCAAGAAACTGCTGCTCTACTGCCAGTCCGGCACCCGCTCGGGCCTCGCGGCCGCCCAGCTGCGCGGCGAGGGCGTCGACGCCGTCAATGTCGGCTCGCTCCGCGACTGGGACCGGGCCGGCTGGCCGGTCTGCACCCCCCGGTCTCTCCGTTGATCCCCTTTCCCGTCCCATAGCCACCCCAACCCCATAATCCCATGAAAGCCAATGTCGGCGGTTTCGACCGCGTTCTCCGGGCCCTTGTCGGCCTGTCCCTCCTCGGTGCCGGTTTATACTTCAAGAGCTGGTGGGGCCTCGTCGGCCTGGTGCCGCTTTTCACCGCGATCTTCCGCTTCTGCCCGGCCTACCTGCCGATCGGGCTGAACACCTGCACCCTCAAGAAGGATTGACCGCGACCCGGCCGGGTCGCGCCGGGCCGGTTCGGCGAGCATGCGCGATGCCACCGGGCTGCGCATGGATTGGCTTTTGCTGGTCCCGGTGACGGCGGGCCCGCAAAGGTATATACTGGGGCATGAAAACGCCCCTCACCCCTTGGCTGGCCCCGTTGCTGTGGGCCGGCCTGCTGGCCGCTACTCCGGAAAATCCGGAGCTCCAGCGCAAGTTTACCTGGATTGACGCCGCCGACCCGACGGTCGCCGAGATTCGCCGCGTCGCCGATCCCGTGATTCAGCAGACGGGCAGCCGCATGCTCAGCGAGGTCAACCGGGTGCTCACGAAGAAGGGGGCGGAGGCTGGCATCGACGACCTGCACCTGAAGGAGTGGAAACTCCCCGTTGCCGCGCCGGGCCAGCCCCGGATCACCGCGGTCAAGCGCACCAGCCTGCGGGTCCGCAACCCCGCCAGCCTGCCCGACAACGCCGATCTCGCCGCGCTGCTGTCCATCCAGACCGCGATGGCCGACGGCAACACACCGCCCGGCGTGCTCGTGCAACGCGTCGAGGCGGCCGCGGGCGCCCCGGCCGAGTGGCGCGTTTACCGGCCCATGATCACCACCGCGGCCTGCCTCGTCTGCCACGGCCCGGTCGACACCCTCACGCCCGGCGTGAAGGTCAAGCTCGAGCGGCTTTATCCCGGCGACAAGGCGACGGAATACCGCGCAAATGAGTGGCGGGGCGTCATCCGGGTCTCCATCGTGGCCCCCGAATAACCCGCCACCCAGGCCAACCCCCGATCCCATGCGCCGTCTCCTGCTGCTTCTTGTCCTTGGTTTTTCCACCGCCTTCGCCGCCGAGGTCGCGAAGGTCGCCCCGGCTGCCGCCGCGCAACTCGTGGCCGACGGCAAGGCCGTGCTGGTCGACATCCGCGAACCCGCCGAGTGGGCCGAGTCCGGCGTCGCTGCACCCGCCGTGCTGCTGCCGAAAAGCGATTTCGACGGCGACAAAACGCTGTGGAAGGACTTCCTCGCAAAGGTCGGCGACAAGCAGATCATCCTTTATTGCCGCTCCGGCCGGCGCGCGGAGACGGTTGGCCAGGCGCTCGCCGCCGAGGGCAAAGCCGTGGCCAATGCCGGCGGCATGAAGGACTGGGTGGCCGCGGGCCTGCCCACGCGCGAAGCCAAGCCGTGATTTTTCAGGGTCGCCGCATGTCGGCGGACCTCGGTCGAACCCGGCCGCCGGACGGGTTTGTCGGATATGCGTCCTGGGCGTTAGCTGCTCGTCCTGAAACCGCGTCCGGAGGCCACGCTCCACCTCAAGGCTACCTCACGGCTCCATCTTCGCCCCGGCCCGGACCCACGCGGCGAGCACGGCGCGTTCCTGATCGGTCATCTTCGTCAGGTTGCCGAGCGGCATGATGCGCGTGACGACGACCTGCTGGTAGAGGCGTGGCGCGTTCTGCACGAGGTCCGCCGGCGTGTGCAGCAACACGCCCGCCTGAGGCTGGGTGTAGCCCGGGAAGGTCGGCTGCGGGGAGTGGCACTGGATGCAATGCTGGCCGACGATGGCGCGCACGCGGTTGAAAGTCACCGCGCCCTCGACCGGCGGCAGCTCGACCACCCGCGGCTGCGTCCACCACGCGACGACCGCCAGCAGCGCGGCGCCGAGCGCCGGGTAGCCCCACGCGTAGACCCCCTTGTGCTTGCGGTTGAAAAAATGCCGGATCGCCGCGCCCGCCGCCATCATCAGCACGAGGATCGCCCAGTTCCAGGCGTGCGCGTAGGTCGAGGCGTAGTGGTTGCTGATCATGATGAACAGCACCGGGAGCGTGAAATAGTTGTTGTGCACGCTGCGCTGCTTGGCGCGCTTGCCGTCCTCCGGGTTGGGCGCCGCCCCCGCGCGCATCGCCGCTACCATCCGCTTCTGGCCGGGAATGATGATGAAAAAAACGTTCGCCGCCATGATCGTGCCGATGGCGGTGCCGACGTGGATGAACATCGCCCGGCCGCCGAGCAGCCGGGAGAGACCCCAGGCCAGCACGCCGAGCAGGACAAATACCACGAGGCCGAGCAGGCCCTCGCGTTTCCCCAGCGGCGAGCGACAGAGCAGGTCGTAGATAATCCACGAGCCGGCCATGCTGGCGGCGCCGAGGCCGACGGCCTGGAGCGGAGTGAGGGCCATGACGTTGCCGTCGATCATCATCGTCCCGGCCTTCAGCCAGTAGACCAGCACCAGCAGCGCGGTGCCCGAGAGCCACGTCGTATAGGCCTCCCACTTGAACCAGTGGAGCTTCTCCGGCAGCGCCGCCGGAGCCACGAGGTATTTCTGCGGGTTGTAGAAACCGCCGCCGTGCACGGCCCAGAGCTCGCCGCCCACGCCCTTCTTCGCCGCGTCGGAACCCGGCGGCGGCGCGTCGAGGCTGTTGTCGAGCCAGATGAAATAGAACGACGACCCGATCCACGCCACGCCGGCGATGAGGTGGAGCCAACGCACGAGCATACTCAGGAACTCCAGGTAGTGCGCGTCCATGTTCGGTGCGCGTCATGCAAGCAACCCGCGCGCCAGTGGCAACGCCGATTACCCCCGCAGGCCGCGGGCGGCTTTGGACAAACCTTGCGTAGCCGCCGGCCCCGGATCTGGTATGGTTTTGTCATGTGGACCTGGGCTGAATGGACCGCTGATCGCGTCGTGCGCCTTGCCGGCCTGGAGGCCGCGCAGGGCGCGGGGGCCGCGTTGCATTTCTTCATCTACGACCTGCAGAAGATCGTGGTGCTGGTGGCGGTGGTGGCCTTTGCCATGGCGCTGGTGCGCGGGGCGCTGCCGTTGGAAAAAATCCGTGGCTGGCTCGACCGGCCGGGCGGCCGTGTGCTCGGCTACCCGGCGGCCGCGGCCTTCGGGGCGCTCACGCCGTTCTGCTCCTGCTCCTCGGTGCCGGTTTTCCTCGGCTTCGTGCAGGCGCGTTTTCCCATCGGCGTGGCCTTCGCGTTTCTCATCACCTCGCCGCTCGTCAACGAGATCGCCGTGGCGCTCCTCGGGGCCACCTTCGGCTGGCGCCTTGCCCTCGCCTATGCCGGAACCGGCATCACCCTCGGGATCTTTGGCGGCCTAACCCTGACCGCGCTGCGCGCCGAACGCTGGCTGACCGCCGGGGCCATGGCGCCGGTGGCCGGTGACGAGGAGCCGGCCCCGGCCGGCTGGCGCGCGCGCCTCCGCGACGCCGCGGAGACCAGCGGCCGCATCCTGCGCAAGATTGCCCCCTGGCTGCTGGTCTCGCTCGCCCTCGGGGCGGGCATGCACGGTTTTGTCCCGGCGGGATTCTTTGAGCGACAATTCGCGGGCACCGGGGTGTGGACCGTGCCCCTCGCCTCGCTGGCGGGCCTGCCGCTTTACCTGAGCGCCAACGCGACCGTGCCCCTGCTCGATGCCTTTGTCGCCAAAGGCGTGCCGCTCGGCACGGCGCTCGCCTTTCTGCTTTCCGCGGTCGGGGTGTCCCTGCCCGAGCTGGTGATGCTGCGCAGTGTCATGACCGTGCGACTGCTGGTGGCCTTTTCCTTCGTGGTCCTGGTCGGCACAACCCTCGTGGGCTGGCTCTTCAACGCCCTGCAGTAGGCCGGGCGCACGGCAGCAGGTGCCTGTTTTTTCACAACCGGTGCGCAGCGAACCGGTCCCGGGCGGTGCTATCTTTTCCCGCAGCATCCCGCCGTGCTGCGTCCGCCATGAACGCCGCCGCGCCACCCGCCCCGCCCGATCCGATCCGGATCATCCAGCCGTGCTCGGAGGCCTGCACCTGTTTCCGTCCGCTACCGGATGGCCGCTGGCCGGACTTCGGCTTGTGCCACAACCCGGGGTCGCCGTTCCACGGCTCCGTGGTGCGGACCGGCCGCGAGTGTCCACGCTACCGGCCGGATTCACGGCCGGCGGACAGGAACCGCGGCTAACCCCGCCAGTTTTTCAGCCGCGCCGCCTGCACGAGGCACACGCAGTCCTCGCCGTCCTCGGTGTGCAGCCAGTGCAGGTCGAGCTCGGGAAAGGCCCGGTCCATCGCGTCGCGCAGGCCGCCGACCTCGAGGACCACGATGCCGTGCGGCTGGAGGCGCCCGCAGGCCTGGCGCAGGAGCCGGCGGATGATGTCGAGGCCGTCCCTGCCGCCGTCGAGGGCCATGGCGGGCTCCTGCTTGAATTCCTCGGGCAACCCGCGCAGTTCGCGCGTCGGCACATAGGGCGGGTTGCTGAGGATCAGGTCGTATTTCACCGCCGGCACCGCGTCGAAGACGTCGGAGTGGAACAGCTTCACGCGCTTGCCCAGGCCGTGCATGGCCACGTTGAACTTCGCCACGGCCATCGCGTCGGGCGACAGCTCGATGGCATCGACCTTCGCGTCGGGAAACTGGTGCGCCAGCAGGACGGCGAGGCAGCCGGAGCCGGTGCAGACGTCCACGGCGCGCTTCACCGGCCGGCCCGGCGGCAGCCACTGCGGGATCTGTTCCGGCAGGAGCTCGAGGAAGTAGGAGCGCGGGATGATGACGCGCTCGTCGACGTAGAAGCGGTGTTCGCCGAGGAACGCCTCGCGAGTCAGGTAGGCGGCGGGGACATGGTCCTCGGTGCGGCGGCGGATCACCTCGGTGACGCGGGCCTGTTCGTCCGCCGTCAGCTTGCGACGCAGGACGGCGGGCTTGCTGTCGAGCGGCAGGTCGAGGGTGCGCAGCAGCAGGTAGAGCGCCTCGTCGTGGGCGTTCGTCGCCACCTGTCCGAGCGCCACCTTGTGCCGGGCGTAGGCGCGCTGTGCGCGCGCCAGCCACTCGCCGAGGGTTGTGGGGGTGGCCGCCATGCCGCGCTCAGAGTGCGATCCGTTCCATGACCAGGTAGAACGGCAGTGTCACGAGGCCCTGGAGGATGCCCAGGAGCATGGCGACGGGCTTGAGGTTGATCAGGATGATGATCGCGAGCCCGCTCCAGCGCGCGATGTTCAGGTAGGTTTCCTCGGAGATATACCCGAGGTGCCGGAGCAACATGCCGCCGGGCAGCGGGGGCAGCGGCAGACAGTCGAACACGACCAGGAAACCGTTGATGGCGATCAGCGCCCCGAAGATGCCGAGGATCTGCGGATCCGCCCGGTAGCACAGCCCGCCGGCGATGGCACCGAACAGGCACAGGAGGAGGCTCAACCCCATGCCGGCAAAGGCCACCAGCACGGCCCCGCCGCGCGGGTTCTTGAAATTATGCGGGTTGATGTTCACCGGCTTCGCCCAGCCGAGGAACATCCGCAAGCCCGCCTGATCGAGCGACGGCTGGAGATAAAAGATGAAGATCAGCGGCAGCGCCACGGTGCCGAGAATGTCGACATGCGGCAGCGGGTTGGCGGTGAGCCGGCCCTCCATGGCCGGGGTGCGGTCCCCGAGGCGGTTCGCCATCCAGGCCTGGGCATAGGCGCGGAGGCACAGGCTGGCGGCCAGAATGATGAAATATATCAGCCCATTGCGCAGGACGAGGGGATCCATGGTCGGTTATTTCTCGCCCGCTTTCGCGAGCTGGTCGAGCAAAGTCTGCTTCTGCTTCGCCAGCGTCAGCTCGGTGACCGTGGCCAGCAGCGCGCGGGCCTCGTCCGTCTTGCCCTGCTTGAGCAGCACGTTGGCCTGGTGCAGCCGGAGCGTCTGGTGCTCGAGCGGCGTCTCGACGCCGGCGTCGAGTTTTTTCCAGAGCGCCAGCGCGTCGTCCCACTGCGGGGTCTCGAGGTCATAGTAGGCCTCGGCGTGGCGGTAGGCATACGCGAAACTGGACGGCTCCAGCTCGGCGGCGCGGGCGAAGGCCTGCAGCATCGCCTTGTCGAGCGAGGCGCGCGTGAACTGGCCGGTCTTGATGAAATCGTCGCGCCCCTCCGTGAGCAGCTTGCCAAGGTGATAATGGTAGAGCGGCTGCGTTGGCTCGAGGTCGATGGCCGCCATGATCCACGGCAAAGCCTCGACCAGCTTGCCGTCCTCGGCGAGGAAGCGGCCGATCTCGTTTTTCACGACGGGGATTTCTTTGTCGAGCTGGTTGGCCTTGAGCAGGATGCCGACGGCCTGCTTCGTCATGCCGACCTGTCCGAGCAACATGCCATAGGCGACGTAGGCGGGCGCGAAATCCGGGCTCTTCTGGATGAGGATGTCGTAGCTGTTGATGACGCTCTGCAGCTCGCCGCGCAGCCAGGCGATGTCGAGGTGGTCGCCCTCCTTGTCGGCGCGGCCGAGCAGGTCGCGCTGCCGGGCGACGATGTCCTTGAGGGTTTTTTCCGCCATGGTCTCGGCCCGCGCCGGCGCTTCGGCGGCCCCCAGGGACAATCCGGCCAGCAAGGCGGCCGCCAGCAGGAGGGTTTTGAGGAAAATGCGCATGGGCCTACGACACGGGCTCCGCCTGATCGTTCAAGGCTTTACGTCGATTCTAATGCTGGGATGCAGCAGGATTCATAAGCCTGTGACCTCGTGTTGTAACCTGATTGCAACGTGTCGGCTGGCACCGGAGGTGCTATGGTAGGGGCGGTCGCAAGACCTTGCTTTCAAAGGACCCTCCCCAAGGCCGTTCTTTGACTCTGGCCGGATGACCCGCGCGAGGCCGCGGACATCCTGCCCGGACAATGTGAGTGTTTTCTGTCGGGTTGCCGGTCGCGCCGCTTTTGCACGCCCGGTCCGCCCTAAAGCAGACTTTTGCCGCCGCCGGGTCCCTATCAACCCGGCGATGGCGAAACGGGACGCAGATCTGCGGTCATTCCGGCCGGTGGTCGCGCCCTGTCCTGAACAGAAAAAAACCTCCGCCTCACCGCGGAGATATAAACATGAACACAAAGTCCAAACTAGCCCTCAGCCTCGGTCTGCTCGTGGCACCCCTCGCCCTCATGGCGAAATCGCCCGAGAAGGCCTATGTCGAGTCCTACCGTGGTCGCACGGACATCCCGGCTCCCCTCGCGGTCGTTTCGCCCGCGCTGGATTCCCGGTTTGCCGGGCAACAGGTAACGCTCGAGTTCGTCGTGGATGCGACGGGCAAGCCGACGCTCTTCGCGCCGGCCGCCCCTGGCACGAACGCCGAACTGTTGGCCGCCGTGGTGGATGCCGTCTCGCAGTGGAAATTCTCCCCTGCGCTGGTGGACGGTCTGCCCGTGGCCAAGAAGGTCGTCCTGCCGGTGAACATTGTCGACAGCTTCGACAAGTCCGCCGTCGCGATGAAGTAACCAGTAACCAAGCAAACAACCAAGGCCGTCCCCCGTCCCAACGGGGGGCGGCCTTGTCATTTCAGGCGGCGGGCCCGATTTTCAGCGCCCGCCGCCAGAGACACACCACCAGCCAGGCCACGAGCATCGTCGTGAGCGTGTGGCTGAGGTAGTGCGCGCCCTTCAGCATCTGGTAGCCGCCCATCCACCAGCCCAGCCCAAGACCGAGCGCGAGGATGCCGTTCCGCCAGCGGCGCGTGCCGCGCACGGCGAGCAGGCCCATCAGCGCGAAGCCGCCGCTGGCGTGTCCGGCCGGGAAACAGCCGCCGCGCCGCGCCGCCGGATCGTCCGGGGGATGGGGCTCGCAGAGCTTCACGTAAGCCACATCACCCCCATAGCGCCGGATTTCCGAGGGACAGAAGGTGTTGGTGTATTTCTTCCCGAGCCCCGCGAGGGCAGGCACGGTCGCGATAACAAGCACGCCGAGCCAGAGACCGCGGCGGTTGACCCCGAGCTTATCGCGCCAGCGCGCCGGGCCGGCGGCGAGCGTCAGCGCCGTGAGCGCGAAGACCCACACGAGGGCCTTCGGGCCGTTGTAGAAAACGAGCCGGCCGGCAGGATCCTTCTCATCCACCACCCACCGCCGCGTCTCGAAATTGTAGAATTTGTCCTGCAGCACCAGGTCGAGCTCGGTCAGCTCGAAGAGCGCCAGCACCGCGGCCAGCAGGCCGAGGGTGATCCAAAGGGTGCGGGTGGAAACAGCCGGACCGTGACTCATCACGGGGAGGGTGCCGCCTTCTTCAGGCCGAGCAAGCGTTTGAAATCGAAATTCACCCGCAGCTTGGCGTTGAACCCGATGTCATTCCCGTCGGGTCCGTTGGAGAGGCGCAGGCCGACCCCGAACAGCCACTTGCCCTTGGAGTTGAAGGTGTATTTTGCCGGCAGCACCCACAGCACACTTGGCCTGAGCGCGAAGACGTCGCGGTTCACGGTGGAGGTAAGCCGCGTGGTGGCGTAGGTGGCTTCCAGCGCATAGGTGGTCGTGCCGCGTTCCCACAGGACACCGGTGGAGACATTAACCGAGTCGTCTCCGAGTTCGTTTTTCTCCAGTTCGCCGCGCGCGGCCACCTGGGTCACATCATCCACGCCGAATCCGCCAAAAACCCTCCAGCCCGGAGCGCGGGCCAGCGGATGGGACGCGGTGACATAGGGTGCGACGTGCCTTAGTCCGTCGGTCACATCGATCGGCGGGCTGCCGATCGGCGTGGAGTAGTCCACGCCGACGGAGGTGTCCCACCCTGGCAGGAAAACCTCCCCCAACCGATATTTCGTGCCCAGATGCAGGGTGGAGAATCCGCTCTCCTCGAAAAATGTCTTGGCCTTCAGCCCGTGGGAAAAATAGGCGTCGGCCTCCATCGTGGCCTCCCAGCGCGAGGTCAGGCCGTAGCGGAAGCCGATCGCGGTCCGAATATTGTCCTTCCTGGTCAGGTCCCCCACGTGGGGATGCACGATCAGCCGGAGGGCGTGCTTTTTTTCGGTGCGCGGCAGCACGCTGTTGAACACGCCGCGCACCCGCAGGTCATCATCCGAGGGTTGGCCCTGGGCGGCGGGAACGGTCGGGGTCGCCGGCGGCGCGGGCTCGGCGGCGGACAATCCGGTGAAAAGGAGCAGGGCCAGCCCCCACCGGCGGGAGATGCGGCACCGGCTCACGGCGTGGTGGTGGTGACGGCCGGCGTCTCTAGGTAGCGGGCAAAATCCCCGGGGCTGAGCTCGCGGTAAAGCTGCTGCTGGAAGAGATAGCTCGCCGTCTGGTAGTAACTGACCGCCTCGTTCGCGAAGCCCTGGTTCAGCGGTTGTTCGGCAAGGGCAAAGCTGGTGCGGTTATAACGATACTGGTTCTGGCGGCGCACCGGGGTGAGCACGAGGAAGTCCTCGCCCTTGAGCAGGCCGAGCTTCTGGTAGGTGCCGACGAGCGCCCGCGCCACCTGCGGGTCGGTGGCGCGGACATCCCGGCCGAAGAAGCGGCTCGGGTAGCTCCAGTTGAGCAGGCCGAGCAGGGTCGGGGCGAAGTCCACCTGGCTGGTCAGGGCGTGGACGCGGCCGGGGGCGACCTGGCCGCCAGGCGCGTAAATGATGAGCGGGATATGGTAGTTCTGGACCGGCAGGGCCGTCTTCCCGGCGCTGGAAGCGCAGTGGTCCGCCACGATCACGAAGATCGTGTTCTTGAACCACGGCTTAGTCGACGCGTCCCGGATCAGCTTGCCGATGGCGTAATCCGTGTATTTCACCGCGCCGGCCCGGCCGGAGATTTTCGACGGCAGGTCGATGCGGCCCTCGGGAAAGGTGTAGGGCCGGTGGTTCGACGTCGTCATCACGAAATAATGAAACGGCTTGCCGGTGGCGTGGCTGGCGTCGGCCTCCCGGATGGTCCAGCGGAAGAGGTCCTCGTCGCACACGCCCCAGACATTGGCGAAGGTGATGTCCTCCTTCGGCACGCCGGTCCGGTCGATGACACGGTAGCCGTTGTTGCCGAAAAAGTAGTTCATGTTGTCGAAGTAGCCGAAGCCGCCGTAGATGAACGCCGTGTCGTAGCCCTTCGCGCGGAAGACGGAGCCGAGCGTGAACATGTTCTCGTTGCGCGGGCGCTTGACGAGCGAGCGGCCGGGCGTGGGTGGCACGGCGAGCGTGAGCGCCTCCATGCCGCGGTCGGTGCGCGTGCCGGTGGCGTAGAAGTTATCGAACACGAGGCTCTGCGCCGCGATCTCCGCGAGGTTGGGCGTGAGGTTCGAGGCGTGGTTGAAGATGCTGAGGAAATCCGCGCTCAGGCTCTCGACCGTGATCTGGATGACGTTCGGCTTGAGCTCCGGACCCTCGTGGCGCACCACATGCAGCGTGTCGCGCGGGCCCGCCAGCATGGTCACCGTCGGGTCGCGGGCGATCTCGCGCCGCACGGTGGCGAAGGCTTCATCCGCCGGGAGCGTCGAGTAGAACTGGTCGTATTCGAGCTCGTTGTTCTTGAAGGCGGCGAAGAGCGACCAGAGGCCGTTCTTGCCGAGCTCGCGGTTGAAGTTGTTCTTGAAGTTCGGCAGCCAGTCGCCGTTCAGCGCCGAGGCGAACGCCAGCGGCAGCACGAACCAGAGGGCGCCGGCCTTCAGCCGCGACTTGAACGGCTCCGCCGGCGCGGCGAACCAGCGCGCGGGGAGACCCAGGCGCCACACCGCGGCGTGCAGCACCGCGGCGCCCGCCAGCACCCCGCCGATGATCAACGGCAGGTTGTAGGACTCGCGGATGTTGCCGATGACCTCGGTCGTATAGACGAGGTAGTCCACCGCGATGAAGTTGAACCGCACGCCGAACTCGTCCCAGAACGTCCACTCGGAAACCAAGCCGAACAGCAGGAGGTAAATGACCACGAAGCCGAACAGGTGCGCCAGGGCCTGCTGCCAGCGGCGCTGAAACCAGCCGGCGGGGAGCAGGGTGAGCAGCACCACGAGCGGGAGCGAGGCGAACGCGGCCGCCCCGAGATCATAGACCAGTCCCCAGCCAAAGGCGGCTACCAGGCTGAGGGTCCAGGTGACATCGTGCGCGGCCTTGATCAGCAACGCCCCGCGGGTGAGGAATGAGATCCCCAAGAAGACCGTGAAGAAGATGACCAAGCCGCCATGACGACGTTTTAGCTGCTGGGAAATAAACCGTGTGAGCGGACCTTTGGAATCTTTCAAGAAGAGGAGGGGTGGCGGGTGCCGTGGATAGCGTAAGACTAAATTTCACTATTTTCGTTCATTGTTCCTTCACGACGCGAGGCTAAACCCCGACCCCAGAGCGCCATAGCCAGCACCGCGGCCGCCACCACCGGAACGGCGGCCGGCAGGGATCCACGCCCCTCGGCCAGACCAATGCCCAGTCCTGAACCGGCCCAGCCTGCCAAGGCATAAACCAAGGCCGCGAGACCCACCCGCCCGCTGGCGGCCGGGTAAAACACCAGCGCGGTCGAGTAGACCGATACGCCCGCGACATAAAACCATCCGGCCGCGCCTGCGTTCGGGGACGTGCCGCTGATCATCAGGCAGGCCAGCAGCAGGGCCGCGGCGCCGAGCCCCACGGTCCGCCCCAGCCGGCGCCGGTCGAACGCCCAGCCCGCCAGCACGGCGGCGCCCAGATGCACCCCGGCATTCAGCCAGAGCTGGCTCCCGCCGGACCACATGGCCTCCTTCAGCGCCAGGGTGTGCTGGATCATGAAGAACGCCGCGCTGTCGAGGCAGACGAGAACCAGGAAAATCATCACCCATGACGCAACCCCGGTCCGGGCATAATCCCCTTCCCGCCGCGGTCCCGCCGCGACCCGCGGGCCGAGCACGCCGCCGCCCAGCAGGCCCGCCGCCACCGCCAGCAACGCGATGCGTGCCTGCGTGGTTGCACCGGCCTCAAAGACGGCGGGCAGGTTGCAAAACGCATAGGCGAGACCCGTGCCCAGCCCGATGACCAGGCCGAGGCGCCCGTCCCCCACCGCCGGACGCAACAGCGCCGCCAGCGTCACGGTCGAGAGGCCGGTGCCCGCGCCGGTCAGCAGCGCGACGGTATAAAACGCCCCCGCGCTTTTCGCCGCCGGCGCCCAGGCCGCGGCACCCGCACATATCACCAGGCCGATCATCAGGTGCCGACGGCGGGCGGGACGCCCGAGGATCCACGCCGTCACGCTGCCCGCGATCCCGGCGAGACCCATGACGGCCATGACCGGCCGGATCACGCGGGCGTCTTCACCCAATACAGCCAGCACCGCCTTCAGGAAACCGAACTGGGCGAAGATCAGGAAATACACATAGACCGCCGCCACCGTGGTCACGGCGGCCAGGAGGGTTTTTCTGTCCGGCCGGTAGGTTGGTTGCGCCATGCTTGTCGCTTATGACGCACCAAGTTGCGCAGCCGGCGGCGCGTCGCGACAGGAAAATACTTGCGCCACCGCCGGGCCGGGGGCATCAAGACGGCCCTTCGTTCCATGGTCCTCAACCATCATCATCACCACGTGAGCTAGCCTTCCCCCCTCGGGAAGGCCTGAAGCGCCTTGCCCGTGGCAGATGGAACCCGATTTTCCTCAACCCCGGCAGGTGCAAACCGCCGGGGTTTTTCTTTGCCCCGGCTCCAGGCCCCCGGGACCCGCCCGACCCACACCGCGCCTCGCCTTCCCTTTCACTTTCCCTCTCACTCCCACCTCCTCCCGCCATGCCTCCCATCACCATTCCCAAAGACCGCCTCCGCCTCGCCATCCAGAAGAGCGGCCGGCTCTCCACCGACTCGCTCGACCTGCTCAAGAGCTGCGGCATCCGCGTGAAGTCCCCCAAGGAGAAGCTCCTCCTCCACGCCGATAACTTCCCCCTTGATATCCTCTTCGTCCGCGATGACGACATCCCGCAGCTGGTCATGGACGGCGTGTGCGACCTCGGCATCGTCGGCACCAACGTGCTCGAGGAGGCCGCGCTCCAGCGCCGCACCGAGGGCCTGGCCGGCGGCTACTTCGTCGAGCGCCCGCTCGACTTCGGCGGCTGCCGCCTCGCCATCGCCCTCCCCGAGGAGAAGTCCTACGCCGGTCCGAAGGACCTGCAGGGTATGCGCATCGCGACCTCCTATCCCTATCTGACCAGGCGCTACCTCGAGGAGCAGAAGATCAAGGCCGAGGTCGTCACCCTCAGCGGCTCCGTCGAGATCGCACCGCGCCTCGGCCTCGCCGACATCATCTGCGACCTCGTCTCCAGCGGCTCCACCCTCGAGGCCAACAAGCTCCGGGCCGTCGAGACCATCTTCAAGAGCACCGCCGTCCTGCTCCGCAACGCCCGCGAGCTCAACGCCGAGAAATCCCACGCGCTGGAGATCATGCTCCGCCGGCTCGACGGCGTGCAGAAGGCCGCCGACACGAAATACATCATGCTCCACGCCCCCAAGGCCGCGCTCGATCAGATCAAAAAGCTCCTGCCGGGCTCGGAGAACCCCACCATCCTGCCGCTGGCCGGCGACGATTCGAAGGTCGCCCTGCACGCGGTCTGCTCCGAGGCCGTCTTCTGGGAGACGATGGAGTCCCTCAAGAAGGCCGGCGCCAGCAGCATCCTCGTGCTGCCCATCGAAAAGATGATGCTCTGAACCGCGCCATGGACCTCCTCTCCTGGAAAAACCTCTCCGCGTCCCGCCGGACCGCCGCGCTCCGCCGCCCGGCCCAGTCGGCCCAGCCGGCCATCGCCGCCGCGGTGCGGACGATCATCGCCGCCGTGCGCCGCGATGGCGATGCGGCGATGCGCCGCTTCACGGAGAAGTTTGACCGGGTGACCCTGCGCTCGCTGCGCGTGACCGAGACCGAGTTCGCCGCCGCCGAAAAAGCCCTGTCGCGCGCCGACCTTGCCGCCCTGCGCACCGCCTACCGGAACATCCGGGCTTTCCACGCCGCCCAGCAGCCAAAGGCCCTGCGCGTCGAGACCCAGCCGGGCATCGTCTGCGAAAAGACCGTCCGGCCCATCGGTCGCGTCGGACTTTATGTGCCGGGTGGCAGCGCGCCGCTGCCCTCGACCGCGCTGATGCTCGGTGTGCCGTCCCAGCTCGCCGGCAACCCCGGGCGGGTCCTGTGCACGCCGCCGGACAAATACGGCCGCATCAACCCGTGGATCCTCTGTGCGGCGCAGCTTTGCGGCATAACGGAGATCTACAAGGCCGGCGGTGCCCAGGCCATCGCCGCCATGGCCTACGGCACCGCGAGCATCCCGAAATGCGACAAGCTCTTCGGCCCGGGCAACGCGTTTGTCACCGAGGCCAAGCAACAGGTCGCCCGCGATGCCGGTGGCGCCGCCATCGACCTGCCGGCCGGCCCGTCCGAGGTGCTCGTCATCGCCGACCACCGCGCCAACCCCGCCTTCGTCGCCGCCGACTTGCTCTCGCAAGCCGAGCACGGTCCGGACTCGCAGGTGGTGCTCGTGACGTTCGGCGAAAAATTCGCCGCCCGCGTCCAGTCCGCCCTCGCGCAACAGCTCGCCGACCTGCCGCGCGCCGCCATCGCCCGCCGTGCGCTGGCCAAGAGTCGCATCATCATCGCCGCAAACCGCGCCGAGGCCGTCGATATTTCCAACCGCTATGCCCCGGAGCACCTCATCCTGCAGGTGGCCAATCCCCGCGTCTTGCTCGCCGGCCTCACGACGGCCGGCTCGGTTTTCCTCGGCGACCTGACGCCCGAGTCGCTCGGCGACTACGCCAGCGGCACCAACCATGTCCTGCCGACCTACGGCTGGGCCCGCGCGTGCAGCGGCCTGGGGCTCGTTGATTTCCAACGCACCATGACCGTGCAGACCGCCAGTGCCGCCGGTTTGAAAAACCTCGGCCCGGTTGTCGCGCGTCTCGCCCTGGCCGAGGGTCTTGCCGCCCACCAGCGCGCCGTGCGCGTGCGTTTGGAGGAGATTTCCAAATGAGCCCCGTCGATTCCGTCCTCAAGTTGGTCCGCCCCGACATCCTCGCGCTGACGGCCTACAGCTCCGCCCGCAAGGAATCCAAGGGCGGCCGCGTGTGGCTCGACGCCAATGAGAATCCGGAAACGCCGTCTGCCGCGAAGCCCCTGCTCAACCGCTATCCGGAGCCGCAGCCGGCCGACCTCGTCGCGCAGCTCGCCACCCTCTACGGTGTCACGCCCGCGCAGGTGCTCGTGACCCGCGGATCCGACGAGGGCATCGACCTGCTCCTGCGCACCTTCTGCCGCGCCGGGCAGGACGCCATCCTTATCACGCCGCCCACCTACGGCATGTATGTCGTCGCCGCCGGCATCCAGGGCGCACGCACTGTCACCGTCCCGCTCATCCGCGAGAAGAACTTCGCGCTCTATGCCGCAGCCGTGCTGCGCGCCGCAACGCCCGACGTGAAGCTGGTCTTCCTGTGCTCGCCCAACAACCCGACCGGCGGCCTGCTCGAGCGCGCCGCGGTCATGTCGCTCGTCCAATCCTTCGCCGGCCGCGCCGTCGTCGTGGTCGACGAGGCTTACGTGGATTTCTCCGGCCAGCCGAGCCTCGCCGCCGAGATTCCGGCCAATCCCAACCTCGTTGTCCTGCGCACGCTCTCGAAGGCCTACGGCCTCGCCGGCGCGCGCGTCGGCACAACGATCGCCGACCCGGCGGTCATCGCCGTGCTGCAGAAGGTCATCGCGCCCTACCCGGTCCCGGCCCCCGTGCTGGTGGCGGCCCTCGCCGCCCTGACGCCGGCCGGCCTCGCCGCTGCGAAAAATTCCGTCGCCACGCTGGTTGCCGAACGAGCCCGCCTGGCGGCCGCCTTCGCCAAACTGCCCGCCGTCAAACGCGTCTGGCCGAGCGACGCCAATTACCTGCTCGTCGAGGTCGCCGATTCCACCCGGGCCATGGCCGCCGGCCGCGCCGCAGGCGTCGTCTGGCGCGACCGCAGCAAGGACGTCCCCAATCACATCCGCATCACCGTCGGCACCGCCGAGGAAAACAACGCCACCCTGGAGGTTTTGTCCCGTGTCTAAAAAAATCCTGTTCATCGACCGCGACGGCACGCTCATCACCGAGCCGTTCGACCAGCAGATCGACCGCCTCGACAAGTTCGCGCTCGAGCCGGACTGCGTGCCCGCCCTGCTCCGCCTGCGCGACGCCGGCTGGACCTTCGTCATGGTGACCAACCAGGACGGCCTTGGCACGCCGAGCTTCCGCGAGGAGGAGTTCCGCCCGCTGCAGAAGCTGCTGCTCGACATCCTTGCCTCCCAGGGCATCGCCTTCGAGGCGGTGCGCGTGTGCCCGCACACCGCCGCCGACAAGTGCGACTGCCGCAAGCCCAAGCTCGGCCTGCTCACCGACTACGTGAAGGACGTGACCTGGTCGCGCGAACAATCCGCCGTCATCGGCGACCGCGAGACCGACGTGACCCTCGCGCAGAATCTCGGCATCCGCGGCCTGCGCTATGACCGCAAGACGCTCGGCTGGACCGAAATCGCCCGCCAGTTTGTCGACGCCCCGCGCCGCGCCACCATCGTCCGCAACACCAAGGAGACGAAGATCACCGTCTCGGTTGACCTCGACCAGGCCGCGCCCGCGCAACTGGCCACCGGCCTCGGATTCTTCGACCACATGCTGGAACAGATCGCGAAGAACGCCGGCATCGGCCTGACCATCAAGTGCGACGGCGACCTCGAGATCGACGAGCACCACACGATCGAGGACGTCGGCATCGCGCTCGGCCTCGCCCTCAAGCAGGCGCTTGGCGACAAGCGCGGCGTCGGCCGCTACGGTTTCGTGCTGCCGATGGACGAGGCGCAGGCCCAGGTCGCGATCGACCTGAGCGGCCGCGCCTACTTCACCTTCGACGGCAAGTTCGACCGCGAATACGTCGGCGAGATGCCCACGGAGCTCGTCGCCCATTTCTTCCGCTCGGTCAGCGACTCGCTGCTCGCCACGCTCCAGATGAGCGTGAAGGGCGACAACACCCACCACATGGTCGAGACGCTCTTCAAGGGCTTCGGCCGCGCCCTGCGCCCCGCCATCGCGCGTGGCGCCGGCAGCGAGATCCCCAGCACCAAGGGAGTCCTCTGATGCTGGCGATCGTCGACAGTGGCGGCGCCAACATCGCCTCCGTGCGCTTCGCGCTGGAGCGGCTCGGCATCCACAGCGAACTGACCGCGGATCCCGCCGTCATCCGCTCGGCTGAGCGCGTCATCCTGCCCGGCGTCGGTTCCGCCGCCGAGGGCATGAAGCGCCTGCAGGCCAAGGGGCTGGTCGATTGCGTGCGCGGTCTCACCCAGCCGGTCCTGGGCGTCTGCCTCGGCATGCAATTGCTGTTCGAACAGTCCGAGGAGGGCAACACGCCCACCCTGGGCCTCATTCCCGGCAACGTGGCCCTGCTGCCCGATTCTCCCGGCATCACCGTCCCGCACATGGGCTGGAACACGCTGACCACCGGCCGCGAGGTCGGCCTGCTCGACGGCATCGAGCCGGAAGCCCGCTTCTATTTCGTGCACAGCTACGCCGCCCCGGTGAACGCTTTCACGCAGGCCAGCTGCCGGCACGGCACGCCGTTCGCCGCCATCGTGCAGCGCGCCAACTTCTCCGGCTGCCAGTTCCACCCCGAGCGCTCCGGCGTCGCCGGCGCCCGCCTGCTCCAGAATTTCGTGGAGGGCCGCGTATGATCATCTATCCCGCCATCGACCTCCGCGGCGGGCGCGTCGTGCGCCTGACCGAGGGCAAGTTCGACCAGGAGAAATCCTACGGTGACGACCCGCTCGCCGTGGCACGGGGCTTCGCCGCCGCCGGCGCCACCTGGCTGCATGTCGTCGACCTCGACGGCGCCAAGGACCCGGCGAAGCGCCAGACCGCGCTGGTCGAGCAGATCGCCCGCGGCAGCGGCCTGCGCATGCAGACCGGCGGCGGCATCCGCGACGAATCCCAGATCGCCGCGCTCCTCGCCGCCGGGGCCCAACGCGTCATCGTCGGCAGCCTCGCCGCCAAGCAACCGGACCTGGTCCGCGGCTGGCTGCAGCAGTTTGGCCCGGAAAGGATCATTCTCTCGCCCGACGTCCGGCTCGACGCGGACGGCACGCCGCGCGTCGCCGCCGCCGGCTGGCAGGAAAGCACGGGCGTGGCCCTCGATGATTTCCTCAACGGCTTCCTCGCCGCCGGCCTGGTCCACATCCTCTGCACCGACATCAGCCGCGACGGGAAGCTGACCGGCCCGAACACCGCACTCTACGCGCAACTGGTCAAAAAATTCCCCACGCTGCAGATCCAGGCCTCGGGCGGCGTGTCGTCGCTCGACGACCTGCGCGGCCTGAAGCCGACCGGCAGCGCCGGTGTCATCGTCGGCCGCGCGCTCTACGAGAAGAAGTTCACCCTCCAGGAGGCCCTCGCATGCTAGCCCGCCGCATCATCCCCTGCCTCGATGTCCGCGATGGCCAGGTCGTCAAGGGCACGCAGTTCCGCGACCACGAGGTCGTGGGCGACATCATCGAGCTCGCCCAGCGCTACCGCGACGAGGGCGCCGACGAGCTGGTGTTCTACGACATCACGGCCAGCAGCGACGGCCGCACGGTCTCGACCGAGTGGGTGACCTGCGTCGCCCGCGTGCTCGACATCCCCTTCTGCGTCGCCGGCGGCATCCGCTCCCTCGACGGGGCCCGTGCCATCCTGCACGGCGGCGCCGACAAGATCTCCATCAATTCCCCCGCCCTCGAAAGGCCGGCGCTCATCACCGAGCTGGCGGCCGAGTTCGGCTCGCAGTGCGTGGTCGTCGGCATCGACAGCCGCCAGGAGGCGGGCGACTACTTCGTCAAGCAATACACCGGCGACCCGAACAAGACCCAGGCCACGCGCTGGCGGACCATCGACTGGGCCCGCGAGGCCCAGCGGCTCGGCGCCGGCGAGGTCGTCCTCAACTGCATGAACCAGGACGGCATGCGCCAGGGCTACGACCTGGCCCAGCTGAAGCTCGTGCGCGCCGTGCTGCACATCCCGCTCGTCGCCTCGGGCGGCGCCGGCACCATCGCCCATTTCAACGATGCCTTCCGCCTGGCCGGCGTGGACGGCGCGCTCGCCGCGTCCGTCTTCCACAAGGGGACCATCAAGATTCCCGTGCTGAAAGAACAGCTCATCGCCGACGGCATTTCCATCCGCCCATGAGGCTTCTCCCATCGAGCAAGCATATATCCGTTTGGTGCGCCCGTAACATCTGACCGTATCGAAAAATGAAACTCCCGAAAATCGACTGGAAGAAAAACTCCGGCCTCGTCCCCGCCATCGTGCAGGACGCCGCCACCCTGCAGGTGCTCATGCTCGGCTACATGGACGCCGCCGCGCTCAAGAAGACCCTGCGCACAAAAAAGGTCACCTTCTTCAGCCGCAGCAAGCAGCGGCTCTGGACCAAGGGCGAGTCCTCGAAGAATTTCCTGCACCTCGTCGACGTGAAGGTCGACTGTGACAATGACACCCTGCTCGTGACCGCCCGGCCCGACGGCCCGACCTGCCACCGGGGCACGGTCAGCTGCTTCGGCGACACCGGCGCCAGCGGCGTCGGCTTCCTTGCGCAGCTCGAGCAGACCATCGTGGACCGCATCAAGAGCGGGGACAAAAAGAGCTACACCGTGCGCCTCGCCAAGGAGGGCGTGACCCGCGTCGCACAGAAGGTCGGCGAGGAGGGCGTCGAGACCGCGCTCGCCGCCTTGAGCGCGAAGAATCCCGAGTTCGCCGGCGAGGCCGCCGACCTGCTCTACCACCTGATCGTCCTGCTGCGCGTGAAGAAGATGTCGCTCGCCGACGCCGTCGCCGTGTTGCAGCAGCGCCACGCGCCGAAGCCCTGAGCCGCGTCAGGGCCGGGTGTTCTTCGCGACCAGCGAATAGAGCCGCGCTTCGGACCGGTCGCCCGACCAGGCCGTCGGTTTGGGCAGGACCGGTGCCGTGCCCGGGTTCAGGCGCAGGGTCTTCATGTCCCCGGTGTGATAGTTGTGGCACTGCTGGCAGCTGTCGCCCGCCTTCGCCGGCTGATGGCAGCTGGCGCAGGTGGCCTTGTTCATCGGCGTGAAGTTGCTCTGGAAGACCGCCGGGTCGCGGTTGAGCCCGAAGCCGCGGGCGTGGTCCGCCTCCACATTCAGAGCATGGCAGGTCGCGCAACCCTGGTCGCCCATCAGGCTGAAATGCGCCGTGTGCTTGAAGGTGGTGAACGGGCGCCGGTCCGGCTGGGGCTGGGCGGTGTCCCACTGGACCGTCTGCCGGCCGCCGACGCGGTCCACGGTGTGGCACTTCATGCAGACCCCGGGCGCCGTCTCGGCCGAGAGCTGGTTGAAAATGGCCTGCGCCGTGGGCGTCGCATCATCGGCCGTGGCCTCGAGCCAGGCGGTAAGAAACGGATCGGCGTGCCCGCCGGGCTTGTAATAGAGCGTGTAGTTCTGGTCGCGGCGATACCACCCGCCCTCGGCCACACGCGCCTCGGCCTCATCAAACTCGAGGGCCGAGAGCGAAAACGCCGGCGCAGGCACCGCCGCCGCGGCCGGGCCCGCCGGCTTCTCGCCGCGACGGTAAGCCGCGACCTCGGTCAGCAGGTTCGGCAGCCACGCCCGCTGGGCCGCCTGCAGGCTGTCGGCGGAAAATTGTCCCGTGCGATCCATGGCGGCGCCCGGCGGACGCGGGCCGAGGCGGCGGAGAATCGCCGTCTGCCCCTGGGTGGACAGGTCCGCGAGCAAGCCTTTCACACCCCACAGGAGCCGGCCGGCCGCGGCCTTTTGCGCCGGAGTGGCCTTCGCCAGGTCCGTGATGTTCGCCGGCCCGAGATCCTGCAGCGCGGCGCGCGCCGCCGGGTCCCCCTCCAGCAGCCGGCGCATGAACGGCGTGAGCCCGCCCACGGCGCGGTCGGGCCATTCGCCGACCGTCTCGCCCGCCGCCTCGAGCGCGGCGCGGTCGAAGCCGGGCAGGCGGAGAAAGGCGAGCCCCTTGGCGCCCGTCCGCCCCTCGCCCCTGATCTGCCCGTCGTGGCACGAGGCGCAGGTCTGTTCGTAATTTTTCACCATCATCTGCCGGCCGTCCAACGCCGGTTCATGACAGGCGGCGCACGACGTCGGGGCGCCGGCCCCGGTCAGCTTCGCGTCGGGAAAATACCGCTGCCAGTGCGTCACGTGGTCGAAGCGCTGCCGGGTGCGGCGCGCATACGGGTAGTCCTTGAACTCGGGGTGCCCGCGCTCAAAGCCGGCGAACTGTGTCTGGTGGCAGACCTGGCATTGCTGGTCGCTCATGCGCTTCAGGTCGAAGTCGCGGCCCCTGTGCTCCACGTGGCAGGAGGCGCACGCGAGGTCGTGCGGGCCGCCGGGCTGCAGCACGTGCACCGCGGCCAGCACCAGCGGCCGGGGGCCCGGCCCGGCGGGCTCCTGCCGCGCCAGGGCGGCGAGCTGCGCACCGGTCACGCCGTGCGGCGAGCGGGGCTGCGGGCCGAGATCGTGGCATTGCAGGCAAAGCTGGTCGTGCGCCTCGTGCCGGCCGGCGCGCGCCGCGGCGGTAACCGCGAGGCTCCCGGTCTCGAGGTGACAGTCGGCACAGCGCTGGGCCGACATCGCGTGGTGCGAGCTCAGCGGCCCGGGGTTGGACCATTCGCCGGCGGGCCGGCCGAGGATGGCCAGCACCACCAGGCCCAGGGCGAGCGCGGACAGCAGCCAGGTCACGCGGCCGCGCTGGGCGCGCAGGCTGCGCTGCGGGCGGCAGGGCGGCACCGGGCAGCCGCAGGCGCCATCGGGCATCGGTCCCGGCTCGCAGGCTGCGCCGAGCGAGATCGGTCGCGTGCAGATCCAGCGGTCGCCCTTCTTGGCCGGCAGGCACTGTCCGGTGGCGCGGCATTCGCCCTTGGGGCCGGGGCCGAACACGCAGGCCTGGCACTCCGCCGCGCGCCCGCAGGTCCACTCGTCCTGCGGCCGGTCGTATAGCTTGCGGTTGTAGATGATGCTCTGCAGCAGGCGGCGCATGGGGATCGGGGGCTACCGGTGCGAATACTGCAGGATGAGCCAGACATGCGCGGCCGTGAACACGAGCAGCACGAACGTCAGCGGAAGGTGGGCGAACAGCCAGAGCTTCAGCAGGCGCTGGCCGGCGAACTGGTGGTCGAGGTTGCGCTTCGCCTCGACCAGCTCCGCCAGCCGGTCGGCGATCTCGATCTCGCGGACGCTCAGGAAGCGCCGCAGCGCCTCCAGCTCGAGCCGGACGCGATGGTGCTCGGCGTCGCCGCCCGCCAGCGGGGCCAGCCACGCCGGCTGGTGCGCGAAATATCCGGCCAGCACGCGCACGTGGAAGTCGCCGAGCGTGGTGGACTGCGTCTCGGCCTCCGCGGCCCGCACGATGTCCTTGGCCTCGGTGACGAGCTGGTGGCGGAGCATGGGGATCCGCTCGTAGACCAGGCTCTCGCCGGAGCGCGTGAGCCGCGGCGGCAGCCAGCGGCTGAGCCAGAGGCCGAACGCCCCGCTCGCCGCGACCAGCCCGAAGACGGCCGCCAGCGCGGCCTCGACCGCGCCGTCCGGCCACCGGCCGCCGGTGTGCAGCAGGAAGACGAAGCACGCGAGCCAGCCCGCGTAGATGTGCGCCTGCAGCCAGGTGCTCGCGCTGAGCAGCGGGATGAACGGCAGCTTCTTGCGGGCGTTGAAAAAGGTCAGGCCCAGCAGCAGGCCCAGCAACAGCCAGCCCGTATACATCGCCACCGGCCGCAGGGCGACGCGGCCGAGCAGCCACGCCGCCACCAGTCCGCCGGCCACGACGAAGGTGAGCAGCGAAAGCACGAGGCGACGGGTGAAAAACGAGGTCATCGGTGCAGCCACGCCGTCAGGGTGTCCATCTGCCGCATGTCGGCCCGGAGCAGCGCGTCGTGCGGGCACGCGCTCACGCAGGCCGGGCCGCCCGGCTGGTCGATGCACAGGTCGCACTTGGTGGCGCGGCGCACGGGCGCCCCGGTCTCCTCCGTCACAATGGGCAGGCCCTCCTCGTCATGCAGCGCGACCATCTGGATCGTGCCGTAGGGGCAGCTCTGCGCGCAGACACTGCAGCCGATGCAGGTGTCGGGATTGATGCCCACCTGGCCGTCGGCGCTCTCGCGGTGGATGGCGCCGGTCGGGCAGCCGATCATGCAAACCGGGTCGACGCAGTGCATGCAGGCGCTGGCCACCATCACGCCGCTGGCCTCGGGCCCCTGCCGGATGAAGCGCGGGTTGTTGTCGTGTGTCGCCGCACAGGCGCGGACGCAGTCGTCGCACCGCGTGCAGCGGTCGAGGTCGATCAGCATCGTCGCGCGACCGTTGATGAACCGCTGCGCGACGATGAACTCGAGGAAGCTGTCGCCGCCGGGCTCGTGCAGCACCTGGGCGGACGGCGTTTCCGGCGGCAGCCGGAGCGCGTCGATCTGCTCGCGGCTCAACCGGGGCAGCACGTGCTCCTCCAGCACGGCGGTGGGGATGAAAAGGATGTCCACGTAGCCGAGCGCGCGCAGGCTGCTGCGCAAGGGCACGTGCGGGGCGCGCCAGCCTGTGACGATCTCGCGCAGGCCGAAGGTCTGGCCCTTGCCGAGGTAGCTGTCGGTGCGCTCGCCGTGGTTGTAGCGGCTGCTCACGCGGGCAAAGCCGCTGCGCACGAGCAGCAGGCCGTTGGGGTAGTCGCCCTCGCGGGCGATCACCGGCTCCTGCTCGAGGCGCTGGCGCTCGTCGTCCTTGTGCCCGCGGTGGTAGGCGCTGTGCCAGTCAAACTCGCCGAAGGTCTCGAACCGGGTCGCGTCGGCGATCAGCTGCAGGGTGGCCTCGGGCAGGTTCCACAGCAGCGGCGTCTCCGCCAGGTGGCGCAGGAGGCTGCGCTCGCGGTAGCGGCGGTCGATCTCCTGCTTCCATTCCGGCGCGTAGTTGCGGATCTCGCGCAGGCCCTGCCAGCGGATCTCCAGCAGCAGCGCCTCGTCCACCGCCACGACCGTCGTGGTGCGGGGCGTGCGCCCGAGCGCGGCGATCTCGCCGAACAGCTCGCCGGACTGCAGCAGGATGGAGCGGTCGGGATCGAGCACGCCGGGCACGTCCTGCAAAAACAACCGCGCCTCGCCGCCCTCGCCGACCCGCAGGCCCGGGGGCGTGCCGCCGGTCTTCGCCTGCTCGGCGAACCGCGGCTGCCGCCACCAGCGCTTCACGCTGCCCCAGACCGACGGTCGCAGCTGCGGGCGCCGGCCGAGCTGCTCGGCGGGCGGTTCCTTGACCAGGACGCGCACGGAACCGGCGAGGATGACAAAGGCGGAGTGGCCGTAGTCCCCCCGGCGCACGATGATCTCGCCCGGCAGGAACCGGCGGATGCGCGCGTCGTTCTTCAGGATGCCACGCAGCGGGATGGAAGGCGGAAAGCGCTCGGGCCGGGTGGTGATGAACAGCGGGTGCGCGAGCACGAGGTTCACGTCCGCCTCGGTCATCTCCTTGCTGAACGGCGTGTCCCAGCGCTCCGGCTCGGCCTGGCGCGTGGCCTGGGAAAAGGGCGCGCTGGAGCCGGGAAGGATCGCGGGGCGGCTGGCCGGTCTTGCCATGGCGGGGTCAGGTGACGCCGGCGACCCGAAGGGGTTCGCCGCGGTGGCTTTCCGGACCGGGAAGCAGGGGCCCGGGGCTTGTTCTCGTCGAGTGCATCACGCGGGTTGGCGGCGCCGCTGCGCGCGAAGATTGTGGCCGTGAAATCCAGCGCAAGCCGAATCTCCTCCACATTCCGTTTGTCAGGCGCGCCGCGATGTCCGATAACCTCCGCGGCGCCCGTTGCGCCCCGCCACCTTTCCCCGGATTTCCGCCCATGCTCTGGACCTATCTCGGCGCCACCCTGCTGCTGCTGGCCATCGGCCTGCTGGGGTTGAACCTGTTCACCGCCCTCCGGCGGATGCGGGTCGAGTCCGAACAACACGCGCTGGATCGCGCGCGCTTCGAGGAGGAACTCGCCATCCTGCGCGAGAAGCGCCGCAAGGTGGCCCAGGAGCCGCTGCCGTGGAACGGATTTCGCAAGTTCGTCGTCAACCGCAAGGTGACCGAGGGCGCGCAGGTCAGCTCGCTCTACCTCACGCCGCACGACGGCAAGCCCCTGCCCTCCTTCCGGCCGGGCCAGTATCTGACCTTCCGGCTGCCGGGCGCGCGGCCGGGCAGCCAGCTGATCCGCTGCTACAGCCTGAGCGACCACCCTCACCAGCCGTATTACCGCGTCACGATCAAGCGCGCCGGCGCCACCGGGGGCGCGACGCCCGCCGGCGTCTGCTCCACGATCCTGCACGAACAGGTCCGCGAGGGCGACATCCTCGACCTGCGCGCGCCGCTCGGCAACTTCACCCTCGAGCCGGCCGACCCCGAGCCGGTTGTGCTCATCGGCTGCGGCATCGGCATCACGCCGGTCTTCAGCATGCTGGCCACCCTCTGCCACCAGAAAAGCCGGCGGCCGGTCTGGTTCTTCCACGGCGTGCGCAACCGGCACGAGCACCTCTTCAAGTCGGAGTTCGCCGCCTTCACCCGCGCCAACCCGCAGCTCACCCTGCGCGTCTGCTACTCGCAACCGGGCCCGGACGACCGCTTGGGCGAGGATTACCACGTCGCCGGCCGCGTGACGGTCGACCTGCTGAAACGGGAGCTGCCCTCGAACAATTTCCGTTTCTACTACTGCGGCCCCGGCGCGATGATGGAGGAACTCACCAACGGGCTGAAAACCTGGGGGGTGCCGGACACGCACCTGCATTTCGAGGCCTTCGGCCCGCTGAGCGTGAAGCGCGTCAGCCATGCGACGACGGCCACCGCCGCGGCGCCGGCCGCCACGCGGCCGCTCGTCACCTTCCGCAAGACCGGCACCGCGGTGCCGTGGGACGGCGAGCATGAGACCCTGCTGGACCTGGCCGAGCACCTCGGCATCGGCATCGCCTCGGGCTGTCGCGCGGGCAACTGCGGCACCTGCGTCCTCGCCATGCAGTCGGGCGAGGTCAGCTACATCCAGCCGCCCGGGAGTCCGCCGGAGGCGCGCACCTGCCTGACCTGCATCGCCCAGCCGAAGGGCGACATCGTGCTCGACGCCTGAGCCCCGGGTGCAACCTGGGCTCCGCGCGTGGCAACAAAAAGGCCGGCGCTTTTCGCGCCGGCCGCATGCGGGGTCCGCTGATCCGCCGGGTTACTTGGTCGCCGGGGTGATCGAGACGCGGAGCATGCCGCGCCATTCCTGGGCGGCGTAATCCACGGCCTTGTCCTCGGGATACTGCGCGTCGAGGGCTTCCTTCACGCCGGGCTTGAAGGTCTTCGGGTCGCCGTGGCAGGCGAGGCAGGACTGGGAGGAGGCGATGGGGCGGTAGACGCGCCATTCCAGCGGGTGGCCGGGCTGCTCGATCTTTTGCACGACGACCTTGTCGGGCGACTCGTCGGCCATGAGCTGCTTGTGGATGCGGTCGAGGGCGGCCTGGTCGGCGCCGTCCGGGGCGTTGAGCGGATTGCGGATCAGGAGGCTGGTGCGCTTGATCGCCGTGATCTTCGGCTGGCCCGGGACCGGCTTCGGCAGGGTCAGGTCCTTGTTGTGCATGATGCTGACGACGAGCGCCGGATCCTTGGCGGCCATCTCGCGGTTGACCTCGGAGACCAGCATGCCGCCGACGCGGTCGATGGTCTTGTAACCGAGGGCGACGATGTCGGCAATGGCCGGGTCGGCGCTGTCGACGAAGGTGTAGACGGCACCGTCGGCGCGGGGACCGGCGGCCGCGGTTTCACTGGAAATGTAAGTGACCTTGCCGGACACAGCGGCCTTCGGCGCGTCGGCGGCGATCAAACCGGCCAGCAACAGACTGCACGAAAGAACACTGAGCGTGGTGTATTTAGTCGCGTTCATTCGCTGGACTCCATCCTGACGGAAAAATTTTGCAAGCCGCAAGGAGCGCCCGTCACGGGGCGCGGCGCAACGCCTGCACATAGGCCGCCAGCGCGGTGATTTCGCCGTCGACGAGGTATTCATGGCCCGCCATGGCGCCGCCGGGCAGGCCGAACTTGATGATCCGCGCCAGCGCGCGGCGCTCGGCCTCCGGCCCCGCTCCGCGCGGAAAATAGAGCCACTCGGCCCGCCCAAGATCCCGCGGCGGCCGGCTCAGCCGCGCCGCCAGCGGGCCGTCGCCCCGGCCGGCGGTCCCATGGCAGCTGGCGCAGTAATTTTGGAAAAGCCGCCCGGTCGCGCGCGGGGGCGGCAGGGCGGCGGGGGCCGGCGACCATTGCGCCGCCGCCAGCCACCAGTCGTCCTGCGTCGCGGCCCCGAGGCTGCCCAGGTAGGCGACCAGGGCCTCGCCTTCCGGCCGGCCGGCCCGGAACAGGTGGGCGTAGGCCGGCATGCGCGACCCGGCGGTCAGCGCCCGCGGGGCCTGCAGGTGCAGGCGCTGCCACTCTGCGCTGCGCCGGGCGCCAACGTTCTGCAGGTCCGGTCCTTGCCGGCGGTTGCCCAGCAGCGGCGGGTGCGGCGCCTCCACCTCGGCGAGCGGATGCACCGGACCCCAGCGGTCCGCGTCCGCGGTGTGGGGACGCACATATTGGGAATGACAGTGGATGCAGCCCTCGGCCACGTAAACGGCGCGGCCACGGCGGATGAGCGCCGCCTCGTCCTGGGCCACGGCCGGGAAAACCGGCAGCAACGCGAGGATCACCCCGAGGATCATCCGGCCGTCAGCGCTCATCCCGGAAAACCCCGCATCGCAACAACCACGCCTGCGCCGCGGCCAGCGCGAAGTCCGTGGCCGGCACGCTGGCCCAGGCCGGCTCGAGCCGGCCGGTCGCAAGCGCCCAGACACAGAAACTTCCCGCGGCGAGGCGGAAGAAAACCGTCAGCGCAAACACCAGCCGCAGCGCCGCCGGCCCGCGCCGGAGCGCCCACAGGTAGCTGAAGCCGACCAGCCCGACGAATACCCCGAGGAAACGCAGGTAGGTCTCCGCCGCTCCAACCGGCGGGGTCACGCCCATCAGGCGCAGCGTCAGCGCCGGCAGGAATACCAACCCGAGGCCGGTGGAAAAATCCAGCACCCCCGCGCCCAGCGCGAGCCCGCGGGCGATCGTTTCATTTCGTGGTTGGTTCATGTCGGGCAAGGGTCAGCCACCAGTCGACCGACGCGAGGAACATCGCGCCGCCGGCCAGCAAACGCAAACCATAGGCCAGGTCCGTCGCCCCGCCGCGCAGGTAAAGTAGCGCGGGCTCGGTTCCCTCCCTCCACCCGAGCCACAGCAGGGCCACGACGTGCACGGCGCAACCGAGCTGCCAGAGCCAGAAGCTCGTCGCGTGCGGCATGCGGCCCGGGCCCAGGTTGAGCAACAAGGCGACAAACAGGCTCGTCACCAGCCCCGCCATCGCCAGGTGCGCGTGGGCGACCAGCCCGTTGGTGAACTTCAGGTGGTCGGCGATCTCCGGCAGGAAGTCGATCCAGCCGGTCAGCACGAGCAGCACCCACCAGATGAAGGCCGCGCCCAGCCAGCGCGCCGATCCCGCGGCCCAGACAAAGGCGCGGGCATACCACCACACCAGCGGGATCCAGATGATGAGGCTGCCCAGCCCGACGATTTGGTCCGGCCGGTGGTTCGAGGTGTCGCCATGGCCCATGCCGGCGTAGAACGAAACGGCCAGGGCGAACGCCGCGGCATACCCGCGGCGCGCCCGGGTGCCCGGCACCGCCGGCAGGCGCAGCAGCCACGGGATCAGGCCGAAGAGTCCGACCACACCGAGCGTGGAACCCAGCAGACTCGCCCCCGTCGCGCCGCCGGTGTCGGGATCGACCGGCGGATAAGAGTCCGGGCCCGCCGCCCAGAAAAGCACGAACGGCACGGCACCGAGTAGCACCAGCAGGGTCCAGCCCCACCAGGCGATCCCAGCCGGGCGGCGCCGCGCCTGCCGCAGCACCCCCAGCCAGAGCACGAGACCGGTGAACACCCACAGGCCGCGCACCGGACCGGACCAGTCGAGAAACAGCTTCCCGCTGACCCGGCCGGACAACCAGCTCAGCCCGCCGAGGAGGAGGCTGACCGACCAAAACCCCAGCGCCAGCCGCGCGGCGAAGGCGGCCCGGTCATCGTCCGGCAGGTAATAATGGAAGAGCACGCCCACGAGCGGCAGCGCACACCAGCCGTAAAGCTGCCAGTCGAGGTGTAGCGGCACCCAGCGGCCATAGGTCAGCGGCGCCAGCAGGTCATTGAGCCCCGGCCAGAGCAGGAGCGCCGCGAGCAGGAGCCCGACCAGGTTGGCTGCGACCAGCCAGCCGAGGCTGTGCCGGCGCACGGCGGTGATTCCGCGCGGGCTCACGGCGTCTCGACCCGGCCCGAGCGGACGCGCAGGACGCGGTCGCATTGCTCGGCGAAGCGCCGCTCATGCGTCGCCAGCACCACGGCGATGCCGCGGGTGTCCACCAGCTGGCGCAGCAGGGCGAAGACCGTGTCGCCGGTTTCCTCGTCGAGCGAGCCCGTCGGCTCATCCGCCAGCAGCAGGCGGGGCGAGTTCATCAAGGCGCGGCAGATGGCGGTGCGCTGGCGCTCGCCGCCGGAGATATCCTGGATGCGATGGTCGAGCCGGTGGCCGATCCCGACGGCCTCGGCGAGCTCGCGCACCCGCTCCCGTGTCTGCGCCGCCGGGGTGCCGTTGGCCAGGGCGGGCACGCGGAGGTTTTCCGCAACGGTCAGATCGGGGATGAGGTTGTGCAGCTGGAAGACAAATCCCAGGTGCCGGCGGCGCAGTTCCAGCCGGTGGTCCTCGCGCCGCGGATCGAGGCCACAGACGGCGAGTTCACCGGAGTCCGGCACGTCGAGGCCGCCGAGCAGGTGGAGCAGCGTGCTCTTGCCGGAGCCGGACGCGCCCCAGAGCGCGACCATCTCGCCGGCGCGCACCTCCACGCCAACGCCGTCGAGCACGCGCACGCGGCCGGCGTCGTAGGTCTTGCGCAGGTCGCGCGCGGTGATGAGCGGCTCATTCATAGCGCAGCGCCTCCGCGGGCTGGATCTTCGACGCAAACCTCGCGGGCCAGAGCGAGCCGGCCACCGCGGTCACGATCGCCGTGGCGACGATCCCCGCCAGCATGCCGGGTTTCACCACCGCCTGGATGTAACCGTTGAACTGCGGGGTGTGCTCCAGCCCGAACAGGGTGCCGTAGCCCAGCGCCAGCCCGAGCCCCAGGCCGGCGCCGGCGATGACGACCGCCTCGCCGAGGATCAGCCCGGCCACCTGTCCCGATGAAAAACCGCAGACCCGTAGCACGGCGATCTCGCGGATGCGGCTGAACACCGACAGCAGCATCGTGTTCGCCACCCCGAGTCCGCCGAGCAGGAAGGCGCAGAGTCCCACGGCCCACGCGGTGAAGTTCAGGATCTGGAACTGCGTGTAGCTCTGGTTGAACTCGCGGTTCTCCAGCGCCATCAGGCCGGGGTTAGCGGCCTCGACCGCACGCTTGAACTCCGCCCCGCGCGCCTGGTCGTGCAGCTTGATGGCCACGACCGAGGCGACGCCGGCGCGGCTGAAAAAATCCTGCGCCGCCTTCAGCGGCAGGAACACGCCGCCGTCCTCAAAGCCGTTCTCCGTCGAGAAAATACCGGCGACGGTGAACTCACCCTTGCCGATCGCGATCCTCTGCCCGGGCTTCGCACCCAGGAACTCCGCCGCGCGCGCACCGAGCCAGATGCCGCCCGGTTCGCGGCCGAAATCCTCCCGCCGGCCGGCAAGCCATTTTGCCTTGGCCAGCCGCGGGTTGGTGGCCTCGAGGCCGAAGCAGGTGATGATCGGCCGGTCGCCCGAGGTCACGAGACCGAAGAGCAGCGGCTCGGCGGATGCGACGTTGTCCAGCGCGCGCAGCGCCGCAGTCCGGTCGTCGGGCACGCTGCTGAAGAACAGGTCCGAGACGTTCTTCTCGAACACGAGGTAATGCGAGTCCACCGCGAGGATGCGCTCGAACATGCCGATGGCGCCGTTGACGATCGAGAGGATGGTCAGCATCGCCGCCACGCCGAACCCGATGCCCGCGACGCCGATGAGGGCGCGCAGCTTGTGCCGCCGCAGGTTGACGAAGACGAGCGCGAGGAAGCGCATGAAATTTGGTGAAGGTGGGCCCGGGCCGCTGGACGGGTATTAAAAGGACGCCCGCCTCCAATCAACCCGTCCGGAGGCCGGGTTCCACCTCAAACTCAGCCTTTCGCCGGCTCTTCCACCGGCGTGCCGGTGAACTTGAAGCGGATCTTCACCTCGGGGTCGACCTTCAGCATGAGCGCGATGCGGATGACCTTCAGCTTCCAGTTGCGGTAGTCGATGGTCGTCTCGCCGGTGACGGTGTAGGTGTCACCGGTCCGGGTGACCTCCACGGGAAACTCGATGCGCTCGGTCACGCCGTGGAAGATCAGGCGGCCGGAGGCCTGGCCGATGCCGTTGGGCGTGACGGCGAGGTTGCCGAGCTCGAAGCGGCCCTCGGGTTCGCCGCCGCCGAGCCACTCGATCATCTTGGCGTCGCGGTCGGGCTTGCCGGTCTTGAGGTCGCGAAACTTGAAGGCGAGGACCGCGGTCTTGATCTTCCCGGCGTCGTCCACCGTGATCCGCGTGTCATGCGCGTCGAGGCGGCCGGTGAAGGAGTCGACCGTGGCCTTGACGTCGACGTCGACGAAGGTGCTGCTGCGGTCGATCTTGAGCGGGCGTTCCGCGGCGACGGTTAGCAGGGGCAGGAGACAGAGCGGGGCGAGCAGGCGGAGGGCTTTCATGTCGGGGGAAGAGTGTATTTGTCCGCAGTCAGACCGCAAACCCGCGTTTGGGTGCCATCGGGAGGCTTGCGCTGCCGCAGGAGACGCGGCAAGTTGCCCGGCAGTTACCCATGGCCACCCCGCGGAAGTCTGCCGACCAATGGTTCGCCGAGTATGGCGAGAGTCACCAGGACGACACCAACGAGACGATCCACTGGATCTGCGTGCCGATCATCTTTTTCAGCGTCATGGGCCTGCTGTGGTCCATCCCGGTGCCCGCCGCGATCGCCGGGGCGCTGCCGTGGTTCAGCTGGCTGCATCCGATCATCCTCGCGGCGCTCGGGTTTTACTTCCGGCTGTCGGTGCCACTGGCGTTCGGGCTGCTCGGGTTTGTCTCGGCCTGCTATTTCCTGATCGAGTGGCAGGCGATCATGGGCTGGCTGCCGGTCTGGCAGACCAGCCTCGGGCTGTTCGTGCTGGCGTGGATCGGCCAGTTCATCGGCCACAAGATCGAGGGCAAGAAACCGTCCTTCTTCAAGGACGTGGTCTTCCTGCTCATCGGCCCGGCGTGGCTGATGCACTTCATCTATAAGAAGCTGGATATCGCCTACTGATTTGCCTCGGTTTCGCCGACTCCGGGCGCTGCCGGAGGACCGCGCAGAGGCGAGAACCGGGGACAAACACCGGGTTGGCAGCAGCCAACAACGGTGGTCACCCGCGGCCGCCGCGCAGCAGCACGATGTTGGCGAGGTCGTTTTTCTCGAACTCGGCCCAGTAGCGGTCCTCGATCTTCTTGAGGCGGTCGTCGCGGGACGGCGCCGGCTCGACGCCGGGAGTGTCCATCGCCCGCTTCGCGTGATCGCCTTCAATATCCCGGTCCGCCAACCGCGTGACCAGCTCGTGCCAGAAGACGTCGTTCTGGAATTCGCTCTGGATCTCGCGGACGCGCTCGTCCTCGGACAGCTTGGGCGCCGGCTGCAGGCTGCCGTCGTCCATCGATTCCACCAGGTCGGCGCACCCGGCCTCGGTCGCCAGCTCGAGCAGCTTCTGGTCGAGGGCGTAGTAACGCTTGGCGGCGGCGGTGTCCTCGCCCTGGTAGCCGGTGACGGTCCACATGCCGAGGTGCACGAGTTCGAGGAGCTGGCGGTATTCCTTGGCGGTGAAGGCGGCTTTCATAAGCGCCCACCCTTGCCCGCCGCCCTCTCCTCGCAAGCGCGAAGTGTGGGCGGGGCGGGCGGTGGTATTTTCATCACCAAACACGGCTCGCCGCGTCGCGCCAAGGCATCCGCCGGGGGGGAGCGCCCGTAACTTGGCACCGTCATGAACCTCCGCGCCGGTCTCGTCGCCCTCCTTATCCCCACCGCCGCCATGGCCACCGAACAAGCTTTCCCACCCACGGCCCCGGGCGTGAATGAACTCAAGACCCTGCCTGCCGGCACCCTCCTGAAGGCCGCGCGAAAGGGTAATTATTTCACGGAGAGCGGCGGACTTTTCCGGCCGCTCTTCAACTACATCTCCTCCCGCGACATCAAGATGACCGTGCCCGTGGAAGCACAGATCGACGAAGCGGCCATGTATTTCTGGGTGGCCCCGGAGGAAGTGTCGAAGGTCACGGGCCCGGCCGCCGGAGTCGAAGTGGTCCGGATGCCAGCCCGCCAGGTCGCGGCCCGCGGGGCGCGCGGCGGCTACTCCGCGGCCAATTTCTCGCAGGCTCGCGAGGAACTGCTGGCCTGGCTGGCCGGCCAAACCGGCGTGGAGGCCGCCGGCCCCGCCTACGCGGTCTATTGGCACGGACCCTTCACGCCCTGGTGGCTGAAACGGGCCGAGATTCACGTGCCGGTGCGGCCCAGGGGTTGATTTTTCGCGGCCTTGACCGCGCCGGGGCGGGTGCTTCACTCGCCAGCTGCTCCCCACATCCAGTTGGGGGCGATCCTTCAAAGCCATGTCCCATCCCGCCGAATCCAACCTCATGGAAGCCCTGGTGTCGCTCGCGAAGCGCCGCGGCTTCATCTACCCGTCCTCCGAAATCTACGGCGGCCTCAACGGCTTCTTCGACTACGGCCCGCTCGGCTCCGAGCTGAAGAAGAACATCCGTGACTGCTGGTGGAACGACATGGTCCGCCGCCGCGACGACGTCGTCGGCCTCGAGTCCTCCATCATCATGCACCCGAAGGTCTGGGAGGCCTCCGGCCACGTCGCCGGCTTCAGCGACCCGCTCGTGGACTGCAAGGCGAGCAAGCAGCGCTACCGCGCCGACCAGCTGTTCTGGTCGCCGGTCGTCGTCGACGGCAAGACCGTCGGCTACGTCTCGGCCCTCGAGAGCGAGAAGACCGCCGAGGATCTCCAGGCCGCCGCCGAGTTGTTCAAGCGCAAGAAGGCCATCACCGGCACGCTCGCCGCCGTCACGCCCAAGGACTTCACCGAGGCCGCCGAGGCCGAGATCCCGCTCATCCCCTCCCCCGCCACCGGCGAGGCCGGCAGCCTGACGGCCCCGCGCGCCTTCAACATGATGTTCCAGACGAACGTCGGCGCCATGACCGACGCCTCGTCCGTCGCCTACCTGCGGCCCGAGACGGCGCAGGGCATGTTCGTCGACTTCAAGAACGTCGTCGACACCACCCGCGTGAAGCTGCCCTTCGGCATCGCGCAGATCGGCAAGTCTTTCCGCAACGAGATCACGCCGCGCAACTTCATCTTCCGCTCGCGCGAGTTCGAGCAGATGGAGATGGAATATTTCATCCACGAGGACGCCGACTGGGCCAAGTGCCACGAGGAGTGGATCACCTGGTGTGAGAACTGGCTGAAGAGCATCGGCCTGCCGGAGTCGCACCTCTCGCGCTACGCCCACCCCAAGGAGAAGCTCGCGTTCTACTCCAAGGGCACGGTCGACATCATGTTCAAGTATCCCTTCGGCGTGCAGGAGCTGTGGGGCATCGCCGCCCGCGGCAACTACGACCTCAACCAGCACGCCACCGCCAGCGGCAAGCCGCAGGACCTCTTCGACGAGGCGTCGAAGAAGAAGTTCGTGCCGCACGTCATCGAGCCCGCCGTGGGCGTCGACCGCATCCTGCTCGCCGTGCTCTGCGCCGGCTACGCGGAGGAGGACGTCAAGGACGAGAAGGGCAACGTGGAGAAGCGCACGGTGCTGCGCTTCTCGCCGCGCATCGCGCCCGTCAAGGTCGCCGTGCTGCCGCTGCTCAAGAACAAGGAGCAGCTCACGAACCGCGCCCGCGCACTCTACCTGAAGCTCCAGAAACGCTACGCCGTGCAATACGACGACGGCGGCGCCATCGGCAAACGCTACCGCCGCCAGGACGAGGCCGGCACGCCGTGGTGCGTGACGATCGACTTCGACACGATCGAGAAGCCCGGCGACACCTTCACGCTGCGCGAGCGCGATTCGATGGCGCAGAAGCGCATCACCGAGGCCGAACTCTTCGCGCTACTGGAAGAACAGGTTTACTGAGACCAACCATGGCTGTTCCGACTTTCGTTCAGAAATCTCGGATCAACGAAGCTATTTTTCAGATCCGCGATGGTCGGCTCTTGATCAGCGAACGGCGATTTTTGGGTAAGTTTCAGGATCGGGAACTTGATCTTCGTTGGGTGAGCCCTGACTACAATCCCGGTATCGCCCGAAATCACACCGCTGTCGTTATCTTTCTTCTGCTCGCGGTTATTTCGGGTGCCGCCACTTGGGGTGTCTTCCATCAAACGGTAATTCCTCGTGAGGCCACGTTTTATACGATCCAATGGCCCGCCGGGCTCTTCGCTATCTTTTTTGCTTCAGCGATCCGATGGAGCCGGCGTATCGAATACTACGCTTTCAATAACAAAGCCGGGGAACTGGTGCTTGTTATTTTCAGGGAGCCGGAACAGGCGGATGAATGCGCTGCTTTTATCGCCACACTGGTTGCGCAGATCGAAATCGCTCAGGGCGACCTGAATCCTGAAGAAAAATCCAGACTACTCGCTTCTATTGGTGCGAATCGCTCGTTCAATCCGCCGGTCGTTCCGGGCTTAGCACTGTGGAAGCTTGCCATTGTGTCAGGTTTATTGGCTGCGGCGTTGCCGTTGGTGCCAAATTTGGATCACTATCTTGCCGGTTTCCTCTTCCCCGTCGTGTTTCTTTGCTGTGCAGGAGGGGTTTCACTCAGCGCGTTTTCCTTTCTCGTTAACGAGCGCATGCGTTGGTTGAGCACCGTTGGTGCAATTCTGGCGTTAATTCCGCCTTTTTTCTATAGCTAAGGCCCCGCCACTTGGCCCGTCTTCCGCAGGAGCATTCCCTATTCACAGGGTTTTGCTTTTGCGCCGGGCGTGGTGGCGCGCTAAAATTCGCACATGTTGATCTCACGCCGCCTCTCCATCCTCCTCGCTTTTTTCCTCGTCGCGGGTCTCGTGCCGTCCGTTTTCGGCAAGGCCGATCCGGACGAGCGGCGCGAGAAGACGCGCGCGATGCGCGACAAGGTGCTCGCCGATCTCTACAAGCAGAAGCCCGAGCTGAAGGCCCGGATCAAGAAGGCGCAGGGCTACGCGGTGTTTTCCAACGTGGGCATCAACCTCGTCCTCGCGAGCTTCGCGGGCGGCACCGGCGTGGTCGTCGACCGGAAGGGCAACGAGACCTTCATGAAGATGGGCTCGGCGGGCATCGGCATCGGGCTGGGCGTGAAGGATTTTCGCGGCGTGTTCATCTTCCACGACAAGGACAAGCTCCAGAAATTCATCGACAAGGGCTGGGACTTCAGCGCCCAGGCCGACGCCGCGGCCAAGTCCGACACCAAGGGCGCGCAGGCCGGCGGCGCGGGCAACATCACCGAGGGCGTCGAGCTCTACCAGCTGACCAAGAACGGCCTCGCCCTCCAGGCCACGCTGCAAGGCACGAAGTATTGGAAGGACCGGGACCTGAACGACTGACGGCGGCGGGCGGCCAACCCGCCTCATCGGCTCAGGGTCCGGAAATAACCTCCACCTCGATCGGCTTGAGCTTCGTCGTTTCCGGCCGGTAGTCCGCACGCGGCACGAAGGTGGCGCGCGTCAGCCTCGGCTCCGTGATGTCGGCGAGCACGAACGTCCGCCAGCCCGGCGGCGGCTCGCTGGCGCTGCCACCCGACACCTGCCAGCCGAGCAGCGCCGGCCGGTCCCCTGTCGCGCGGCCAAGCGCATGCGGCTCCACGCGGCGCGAGTATCCGTGATACTTGAATTGCACCACCCGCCGTTCGCTCAGCGCCTGCCGGAGCAGTTCGTCCGCGGTCTTTTTCGGCGCAGCCGGCAAAAGCGCCGGGCGGGTCAACAGGCACCACAGCCCGGTCGCGCCCACGGCCCGTAGGAAGCCGCGCCGGTTCATAACGGCCGCAGCATCGCAGGGGCGCGGCGCTTTTCAAGACCGGCTTCAGGTCCCGCCCGTGGTTTCCAAGCGGACCGCCTCCAGCGAGAGCGCGATTTCCCGCAGGAAGCCGACCACCGCCCCGATCAGGGAGAGCTGGCCGAGGGCAAAGAGCAGGACGATCGGCACCCCGAGCTCCAGTTCGAGCAGGGCGGCGAGAAAGAGCATGAGGATCATGATGCTGACGAACAGCACGGTCAGCGCCGCCAGCGTGATCGCCCACCGGAGGATGCCGGCCCGCCGGTCGATCAGGCCGATCTGCTCCCGCAGCAACACCTGGCGCTCCGGGGTCGGGCCGGACAGCCGCTCGCGATGCAGGAGCCGCGCGCGGTCGATCAGGCGCCCCAGCCGGTTGGTGAACGACAGGAGCAGCAGGCCGACGCCCGAGATCAGGATCACGGGTCCGACGGCGAGCTGCAGGGTGGGAATCAACTGGACGAGGGTGATGTTCATGGCGGACAGGCGTTACTTTAGCAGGGTCCCGGTCCGGCGGTTGCGCCGATCTTGGCCAAAACCGGCTATGCCTTGCCTCACCCGCGGCCCGTCGCAAACTGCCGGGCCATGGACGTCCATGCGAAAGCCCGCAGCCTGATTGATGCCGCGCACAACGCCGACCCCAAGCGCGCCCCCGACGGCCGGGCTGCCGAGCTGGTTTATGCCGACCGGATGGAAGCCTGGGTGGCGCGCCTCGGGCCTGCGGCCCCGCCCATCCTGCTCCTCGCTGCCCGCTGCCAGCATCTCGAGCGCTGGAGCGTGCCGCGCGCGACTTTCCCCGAAGGCAAGGCCGGCTATCTCAAGTGGCGCCAGTCGCTTTACAAGAAACAGGCTGAGCGCGCGAGGGAACTGCTGCTGTCCGCCGGTGTGCCGGCGACCGAGGCCGACGAGGCCGCCACGTGGATCGCCAAGACCGCGCTCAAGACCAACCCTGGCACGCAGGCGCTGGAAGACGCGGCGTGCCTCGTGTTCCTGGAAAACGAGATCGCCGACTTCGCGGCGCAGCACGCGGACTACCCGCGCGAGAAGTTCGTCGATATCCTCCGCAAGACCTGGAAAAAAATGAGTCCCGCCGCCCAAGCGGCCGCGCTCGGCCTGGACCTGCCGCCCGCCATCGGCGCGCTGGTGCGCGAGGCGGTCGGCCCCGCCTGACGCTTGCCACGCGGCGGATTCGCCGGTTGCATCCCGGCGCTTGTCCGACGCTGCACGCATGATTCCCGCCACGCGCTGGAGCTGGCTTTTGCCGGCGCTGGGGCTGCTGCTGGTGTTCCATTTCTCGCCCTTCGGCGCCACGCTCGACCGGTCCTTCTTTGACGCGGCCAGCCGGCGCCCGCTGCAGGCGCCGCCCCTGGCGGACAATTCCGCCGTCGTGCTGGTGGACGAGCAGACGATGTCCGCCATGAGCGAACAGGGCGCCCGCTGGCCGTTCCCGCGCGTCGTCTTCGCGCAGCTGATCGCCGCGTTGCACCAGGCCGGCGCCAGCCGCGTGCTCGTGGATTTCACCTTCCTTGAGGAATCCAGTGCCGCCGAGCAGGACCTGCTGCTGGCGGAAATCGCCGCCGCCGCGCCTTCCGTCGTGCTCGCGCGGACCGCCGACCGAAATCCTGTTTTTTGGCCCGAGTCTTTCGTGGCGCAACACCCGGCGCTTTTCTCCCAACCCCGCACCGGGCTGGTGGATTTCAAGGTCGACGACGACGGGGTTGCCCGAAGCTACCTGCCCAAGGATTCGCTGGTGGCCGCGGCCCTGCCGCACGCTCTCCTGCCGGAAGCCGGCCTGCTGCGCTGGCATGGCGGCCTGGAGCAAATCCGCGCCAAAGGCGTGCCCGTCCTGTCGGCCGCGCCCTATATTGCCGCCGGCCGGCCCATCCTGGAGCGCATCGCCCAGGCCGCGCCCGATCTGTCGGCCGCCCAGGTGGCGCAGGCGCTCGTGGCGGAAGCGCCGCTCCAGGGACCCCTGGCCGACGCCGTGAAGGGCCGGATCGTCTTTGTCGGCGCGAACGCCAGCGGCACATTCGATGTGAAGCCGATGCCCGTCGGCCGGGTCGAGCCGGGTGTGCTGTTGCATTGGACCGCGTGGACCAACCTTGCCAGCGGCGGTTTTATCCAGCCCGTGCCGCGCCCGGCCCTTTGGATCGCGGTCTTGCTCGTCGTGACGACCATCATCTGGGCCGGGCGCCGGCAGATCGCGCTGCAAGGCCCGCTGCTCATGACCGGCGGCCTCGTCTTCCTGCTGCTCGGTGGCGCTTACGCGCTCTTGTCCGTCGGCTGGTTCCTGCCGCCGGCGACGCCGGTGGCGGCGGGCCTGCTGACGCTGCTCGGCGTCGTGGCGGAAAGCTTCTGGCGCGAGCAGGCGCGCAAGCGCGAGATCCAGGCGATGTTCGGCGCTTACGTGGACCCGGCGGTCGTCGCGACGCTCGTGCGCAACCCCGAAGCCATCCGCCTCGGTGGCGAGCGCCGCGAAGCCACGGTCTTCTTCTCCGACCTCGCCGGCTTCACCGACCTTTCGGAAAAGCTCCGCGACCAGCCCGAGCGCATGGTCGAGGTGGTCAACGCCTACCTCGAGGACACCAGCGAGTGCCTGCACAACCACGGCGCCTACGTGGACAAATACATCGGCGACGCCGTGATGGCGGTGTTCGGCGTGCCCGCGGCCCTGCCCGACCACGCGCTGGCGGCCTGCCGCGCCGCGCTCGAGGCCCGGCAGGCCCTGGCGCGCATCAACACCCGCTACGCCGCGCTCGGCGTCGAGCTCGAGGTGCGCATCGGCCTCAACACCGGCGAAATGATCGTCGGCAACCTCGGCTCCAGCCGGAAGAAGAACTACACCGTCATGGGCGACGCCGTGAACCTCGCCTCGCGCCTCGAGGGGGCGAACAAGGAGTTCGGCACGAACATCCTGCTCGGCGAGACCACCGCGCGCGCCGTCGCCGGCCGCATGGCGACCCGTCCGCTCACGCGGCTGCGCGTCAAGGGCAAGCTGCTGGCCGTCGAGGTGCACGAGCTGGTCGGCGCGCCGGAGGACCTGACCCCGGCCGAGCGCGATTTCCTCGCCGCCTACAACCCGGGTTACGCGCACTTCGCGGCCCGGCGGTTCGCGGAGGCCGCCGGTGATTTTGGCCGTGCGCTGGCGCTGCGGCCCGCCGATGCTGTGACCGGTGAATTGCTCCGGCAGGCGCAGCGCTTTGCCGCCCAGCCGCCTCCGCCGGACTGGGAACCCATCTTAATCCTGGAATCAAAATGAAGCCCCCCACCCTCGCCCGACTGTGGCCGGTCGCCCTCCTGCTGGCCGCCGGCGTGCCGCTCGACGCCGCGCTCTCCGCCGGCGGCACCGCCTACACCAAGCGCCTAGAAACCAAGCTGCTCGCCGAGCCCAGCGCCCTCTCCGCCCCGGTGGGCACACTCGGTTTTGCCCGCCCGGTGAAGATCGCCGAGGCCCGCGGCGCGTGGCTGCGCGTCAGCGACGGCCCGGCCGCCGGCTGGGTTTTTGCCGGCAACCTCAGCGAGACCAAGCCCGCCGAGGGCAAGGGGCTCGACGGACTCGGGCTCGCCGCGAGCTCGACCACCGCCACGGCCGCCGCCCGCCCGCTCACGCCCGCGGCCGACAATTACGCCGCCCAGCACAACCTCACCAACGCCCGCGACGACCTCAACTGGCTGCTGGCCCAGTGCCACGCCGTCACGCCCGCCCAGGTGGAGGCGTTCCTGAAGGAACAACGGAAGGGGGAATATCAATGAACCCGCGCCTGATTTCCCTCCTGTTCGCGGCCGGCCTCGCCACGTCGGCCTTCGCGCTCGACCTCGGCGGCCTGAGCAAGGCGCTCGGCAACGCCGACAAGCTGAAGAAGGGCCTCGATACCGCGAAGGACGCCTCGAAGGTCATGAAGGGACTCGCCGGCATCGGCCCCGAGGAGGAGCGCCTGATCGGCGATTCCGTCTCCCTCGAGATCGTCGGCCAATACGGCGGCCTCGTGCGCGACGAAGCCACGATGCGCCGCGTCAACCTCGTCGGCCGGGCGCTGGCGCGCTACTCCGACCGGCCCGGGCTCGACTGGCGCTTCGGCGTGCTCGACTCGGCCACGGTCAACGCGTTCTCCGCGCCCGACGGTTACGTGTTCATCACGCGCGGCCTGTATGCCCTGGCGGAGACCGACGATATCCTCGCCGCCATTCTCGGCCACGAGATCGCCCACATCACCGGCAAGCACGCGCTGAAAATCGTGCAGCGCGGCGAGCTGCTCTCCGGTCTCGGCAGCCAGGTGGTCAAGCGCAGCGGCAACACCCGCGAGGTGGAGGCCCAGCTCCAGCAGTTCAACCTCGGCGTGACCGAGATCACCAAGACGCTCTTCGAAAAGGGCTTTGATCCGCAGACGGAATATGCGGCGGACCAGACCGGCCGCCAGCTGGCGGTCGTCACCGGCTACGCGCCCGGCGGCCTGCGCGCCGTGCTGGCCCGGCTCCAGCAGATCCCGGCCGGGCCGCAGAAGATTTTCTCCAGCCACCCGCCGCTGTCCGAGCGCATCCGGCGCCTGCCGGCCGAGTCGGCCACGGCCGCCCCAAGATCCGACCCGGGCGCGCCGGCGACCATGTCGGAGGCGTCCGCCGAAAAACCGGCTGCAACGGAAGCCGATGACGACGACAAGGTCTTTGCCGAGGCGGCTGAGAAAAAGCCCGCCAAGAAAAAGGGCAATTAAGCCGGTTCAGTCCTTGGCGCCGCCGGCCGGCGGCTCCATCGCCAGGGCGACCTTGCCCAGCGCCTTTTCAATCTGGGCGGCCTCGGCGTCGGTGAGGTGCGCCGCGAAGTATTTCGCGATGCCCGTCCGGTAGACCGGCCAGATCTTGCGCAGCATATCGATGCCCTTCTCCGTCAGCTGGGCGTGCTGCACACGGCCGTCAGAGGGGCAGGAACGGCGCTCGATGAGCTTTTCCTTCTCCAATTTGTCCACCAACCGGGTCAGGCCGCTGCGGCTGAGCAGGGCGCTGCGCGCCAGCTCGTTCATGCGCAAGTGCCGGCCGGGCGCGAGGTAGAGCTCGTAAAGGGCGTCATACCAGCTGAGGGACGGCAGGCCGGCGGCATCCAGGTCCGCCTCGATGGCGGCCATGATGCGCCAGAAAGACGGGTAATATTTCCGCCAGGCGTGGAGGTGTCCCTCGGGCAGGTTGGGCTTCATGGGAAAAATTGTTGAAGATATTTGTTGCATATGCAATCAAATTAACGATGTTGGTTGTGTATGCAACTATCCTCCCTCCTCCAGTCTCTCGTCGCCACCGGCGACACTTTCGCGGCGACCGCCCTGCGGTTGGCGCTCGGTCTCATGATCCTCCCCCACGGCCTGCAGAAAACCTTCGGTTGGTTCGGCGGCTACGGCTTCAAGGGCACCATGGGGTATCTCACCGGCACGGTGGGCGCGCCCTGGGTCTTCGCCCTGCTCGCCATCCTCGCCGAGTCCATCGGGGCCATTATGCTCCTGACCGGCTTCGGCACGCGCGTGGCGGCGCTCGGCCTTGGCGGCGTCATGGTCGTGGCGGCGCTCCAGCACCGGGCCAACGGCTTTTTCATGAACTGGACCGGCGCCCAGAAGGGTGAGGGCATTGAGTTCCACCTGCTGGCGCTGGGCATGATTGTCGCGCTGCTGATCCTCGGCGGCGGCAAGTGGTCGGTGGACGCGCTGTTCAACCGGTAAGGCCCGCTTTTCACGCTGCTCATCGGGGCCGGCTTGTGCCGGCCCCTTTTTTGCGCTCACTTGGCGGGACCTGTCATGGACAAAATCACTCTCGCGCAAAAGTTCTCCCTGTTTAGCCAGCACTGGAGCCCGAAGATTGTGGCGGAGCTGAACGGCCAGCACGTGAAGCTCGTCAAGTTCCAGGGCCCGTTTGTCTGGCACGCCCATGAGCACGAGGACGAGCTGTTCTATGTCGTGCGCGGCGGCTTCCGGATGGAATTCCGCGACCGGCACGTCGAGCTGCGTGCCGGCGACCTGCTCGTCGTCCCGCGCGGCGTCGAGCACCGGCCCGTGGCGGACGAGGAGGTGGAGGTCATGCTCTTCGAGCCGGCGGCGACGGTGAACACCGGCACGGCCGGGGGCGAAAAGACCGTCGCGCGGCCGGATTGGATCTGACGGATCCGGACGCGGCCAACGGGTCGCGGTTACGCGAACCGCTTAAATTCTGCCGGTCATTTTCCCGGGGAAGGCGAAACACCCGGCGCGCCACCCCGTCATGGCCCGTAACCATGAAACATGATCCTTACTTCAAATATCTCGCGGCGGTCATCGCCGCCGGCGTGCTGGTGGCGCTCTTCGATCCCACTCCGTTGACCGCCGCCCCGGCCGACAAGCCGGCGGTGACGGCGGAAGCGGCCTTACCTTGAAGCCTGGATCGGGAAGCCGTGCTTGCGCAGCGCGCGGTGCAACTCGCGGATGTGCGCGTGGTCGCGCGTCTCGACGGTGCACACCGCGTTGACCGCCGAGACGTCCGGTCCGCTGAAGGCGCGGTCGTGCTCGATGTCCTTGATGCTGGCGCCGCTGCCGGCCACGACGCGCGTGAGCTCGGCGAGGCCGCCCGGCCGGTCGCTGATGACGGCGGTGAAGCGCGTGAGACGGCCGTCGTGCACCAGGCCTTTCTCGATGACACGGCTGAGGATGGCCGGGTCGATGTTGCCGCCGCAGACGGTGAGCACGACCTTCTTGCCCTTCAGGCCCGGCAGCAGCCCGGCCATCAGGGCGGCGAGCGGGGCCGCGGCGGCGCCCTCGACGACCGTTTTCTCGAGCTCGACCATGCGCAGGATCGCGAGGGCGATCCAGTCCTCGGACACGCGCACAACCTGGTCGACCCGCGGGCGGGCGAGATCAAAGGCGTTTTCGCCGACCTTGAGCACCGCGAGACCGTCGGCGAGCGTGGCGCGCCGCGGAATGGTGACCGGCCGCCGGGCCTTGAGCGCGGCGGTGAAGCTGGCGGTGGCGACGGACTCGACGCCGATGACCTTGATGCGCGGCTTGAGCGCCTTGATCGCGACCGCCAGGCCGGCGATGAGTCCGGCGCCGCCGATCGGAGACACGATGGCGTCGACGTCCTTCACCTGCTCCAAAATCTCGAGCGCCATCGTGCCCTGGCCGGCGATGATGGCCGGGTTGTCGAAGCCGTGGATGTAGGCGAGGCCCTCGCGATCCACCAGCGTGTCGGCGTGGGCCCGGGCCTCGGCAAAATCCCGGCCCGCGACGATGACGCGCGCGCCGAGCCGCCGGCAGGTGCTGACCTTGATGAGCGGCGCGTAGTCCGGCATGACCACGGTGACCGGGATCCGCAGCAGGCGGCCGTGGTAGGCGAGGCCGAGCGCGTGGTTGCCGGCGGAGGCCGCGATGACGCCGCGTTTTTTCTGCGCCGGCTCCAGCTGGAGCAGCGCGTTGCGGGCGCCGCGCTCCTTGAACGAGCCGGTGCGCTGGAAGTTGTCGAGTTTGCAGAACACGCGGGCGCCGGTGATCTCGGACAGCGGGATCGATTCCGGGCAGGGGGAAACGATCACGCCGCCGGCGATGCGCCGGCGGGCGGCGCGGATGTCTGCGAGGGTGACGGACGGGGTGGTTTTGATGGCGCCGTTCTAGCGGACGCGCCGGACCCCGTGCAACAAAGATGCGGACCCTGGCTTACTTGTCCTTCTTCCGTTTGCCGGCCGGCTGGCCGTCCATGAAGGCCTTGAGCGCCGTTTCCTTTTCGGCATCGCTCAGCTGCCCGTCGCCGTCCGCGTCGAATTTCTTCACCTGCTCGGCGCGCAACTTTTCCGCGGCGGCGCGCTCGGTCTCGTTGAGCCGGCCGTCGCCGTCCTTGTCGAAGCGCTTCATCGCCTGGTCGCGGAATTTGCCGACCCCGCCGTTTTTCTCGAGCATGGCGCGGGCCTTCTCGGCCTCGGCGCGCTCGGCGTCGTCGAGCCGGCCGTCGCCGTCCTTGTCAAAGCGCTTGAGGATCTGCTTGCGCCGGTCCTTCTCGCCGCCGCCCTCCATGCGCATGGCCTTGTGCGCCGCGGCCTTCTCGTCCTCGTCGAGGCGGCCGTCGCCGTTCTTGTCGTAAAGCTTGATGAGCTCCTCGTGGTTTTTCTTCATCCGGCCGGCCGCCGCGGGCTTGGTGCCCGGATCGGCCATTTCCTCCTGGGCGGAGGCGGGAACAGCGAGCAGCGCGGCGGTCAAAAGGACGAGCGAAACAGAGCTGGTTTTCATGTCCGGGGAGATATAGGGGTGACGTTGCCTAGACAAGACGCGTCGACCCCTCCACGGTTACGGCTCCGTCCCCTCCCATCATGTATCAGGTCACCTTCTCCGAACAAAGCATGCGCGAGCTGAACAAGCTCGATAAACTGGCGCAGCTGGACGTCATCGAGCCGATCAGCAAGGTCCGCCCGGCCGACCTGGCGCACCCACGCGAGCCGCTGGGCAAGTTCCACCGCGGCGGCAAGGACTTCTACCGGCTGCGGGCCGGCGACTTCCGCTTCTATTTCGAGGTGCAGGGCGAGACCCTCCACACCCACTACATCCTGCACAAGGACTCGCTGGAGGACGCGCTTTTCCGCATGAAGCTGCCGGTGAGCGAAAAGCAGCTGTTCGAGCAGGACTCCAAGTTCTGGAAATACCTCGAGAGCCTGACCAAGTAAGCCCGCCATGTCGGACCTCGACCAGCGCAACAACCCCTACAACGTCACCCAGGCCAGCCGGATTTATTTCCTGCCGAACCTGATGACGGCGGGGAACCTGTTCTGCGGCTTTGCGGCGGTCATCAAGTGCATCCAGGCGCGGCTGCTCACGGACGGCGGGGAATACCTTGCGCTGCACCCGAACCAGTCGTGGATGACGCTCTACACCCAGGCGGTGTGGCTCATCCTCGCTGCCGTCATCTTCGATTCGCTCGACGGCCGGCTTGCCCGCATGGGCGGGCGCACGTCGCTCTTCGGCGCGGAGTTCGACTCGCTGGCGGACGTGGTCTCCTTCGGCATGACGCCGGCGCTGATGGTGTTCTTCCTGATCCTGGCGCCCCGCGAGGACTACCAGTGGTTCCGCGAGCTCGGCTGGATCGTCGCCTTCATCTACCTGCTGTGCGGCGCCGTGCGCCTGGCGCGGTTCAACGTCATCACCAACCCCCTGCTCCATCGCGACCAGGCGGACTCGGGTAAGGATTTCGTCGGGCTGCCCATTCCGGCCGCCGCCGGCACCGTGGCTTCGCTCGTCCTGCTCCTGCTCAACATGTCGGCCAACGCCCGGGAGCTGCGCCAGCTGACCATCGCCCTGCCGCTGATCCTCGTCCTGGTCTCGTTCCTGATGGTCAGCACCATCCGCTACCCCAGCTTCAAGCAGATCAACTGGGAGACCCGCACCCGGTTCCAGACCTTTGTTTTCGCCTTCGTGGGCATCGTGCTCGTCGTCCGTCTCCAGGAGGTCGCCCTGTTCTTCCTTTTCCTCGGCTACATCGCCTACGGCCTGTTCGCCCATTACCAGCGCGGCGTCCGCCACGCCCAGATGCGGGCCCTGCGCCGGAAGGTTGTGAAGATGAAGCAGGAAACTTCCGAATAACTTTCCGCTGTGAACAAGCCCGGGGTTATTCGCGGTTATTCAGGCGGGCCTCACAGCCGCCGGCCGGGCCGGTTTCACTCTGGAAACCCCGGGTTATCGGCATAATCCGGCCCCATAATAATACGGATACTTTTCATTATTGTATCTCTCTCTAATCACCCTTTGTTAGTTAGCGCACCCACCCCGCCAATCGACTGATGAAATTCAAGATCAACCGCGACCACTTTAGCAACGGCCTGGCCCAGGTCCTCAACGTCGTGGGCTCCAAGGCGGCCATGCCCATCCTGAGCAACGTGCTGATCGAGGCGGAGAAGGACCACATCTCGCTCACCACGACCAATCTCGACCTCGGCATCCGCTGCAAGATCAAGGCCGAGGTCAAGGAAGGCGGCTCCGTCACCCTTCCGGTCAAGCGCCTCGCCACCATCGTCCGCGAGCTGCCCAACGTCGACGTCGCCTTCGACTCCAGCGCCAGCCACCAGGTCAAGATCGCGTCCGGCGGCTCCAACTTCCGCATCATGGGCATCGGCGCCGAGGAATTCCCGAAACTTCCGGATTCCGGCGACGACAAGACCTACACCCTCGAGCAGGGCGAGCTGGCCACGATGCTCAGCAACGTCTCCTACGCCCAGTCCACCGACGAGACGCGCTACATCCTCAACGGCGTTTATTTCAACTTCAAGGACGGCAAGCTCGCGCTTGTCGCCACCGACGGCCGCCGCCTCGCGCTCGTCAGCAAGGAGATGACCGTGCCCGCCAGCAGCGCCGGCGCCATCATCCTGCCCGCCAAGACCGTCGCCGAGCTGCTCCGCCTCCTCGGCAAGGGTGAGAAGCTCAAGATCGCCTTCAACGAGCGCCGCGCCGCGTTCCAGATCGACACCGGCAAGGACTCGAGCGGCCTCACCGACAGCATCTTTCTCTTCTCGAAGGTCGTCGAGGGCAACTACCCGAACTACCAGCAGGTCATCCCGAAGGAGACCCACCAGCGCATCAAGCTCGAGCGTGAGCTGTTCCTGCAGTGCGTGCACCGCGCCGCGCTGGTCACCTCGGAGAAGTCCAACTCGGTCAAGATCAAGCTCTCCGCCAACCTGCTCGAGATCACCGCGTCGTCGCCGGACTTCGGCGAGTCGCACGAGTCAATGGCGATCTCCTACAGCGGCCCCGACCTCCAGGTGGCGTTCAACCCCCAGTTTGTCATGGACCCGCTCCGCGCCCTCACCAAGGACGAGGTGTTCTTCGAGCTGAAGGACGAGGTCAGCCCCGGCGTCTTCAAGACGCTCGAGAGCTTCGTGTGCGTCATCATGCCCGTGCGGCTGAGCTGACCGCCGTCGGCGGCCGGGGTGTCCCCACCCCGCCCATCCCCACACCATGCCGGAAACACTGTCCCTGTTTCTCGCCCCGTCGGTCGCGGTGCTGCTGTTGCTGTTCTACATCAACCTCCGCGTGGCGTCGCCGGTGCTCGCGATCCCGATCCGCTGGCTGCGCTGGATCCTGTTCGCGCTGTTCGCGGCGCAGACGAACGAGCAGTTCGCCTGGATCGACCGGCCGTTCTGGGCCATGGCCGCGGCGGTGTTCCTGCTCTGGTTCCTGCTCGAGTCCGCTTTCAACTGGCTGAAGGTAAGCGCCATCAGCCTGAGCCCGATGCCGCTGTTCCCGCGCTACGTGGTGAACAGCAGCGGGGACGAGTGGCCCACGCAGCAGCGCCTGCTCAGGGTCCGCGACTGGCTGCGCGACCACCGCTTCACGCCCGTGCAGGCGCTCAAGGCCGAGCTCGGCGGCGGCATCTGGCTGCGCACCTCGGTCTACCACAGCTACGACGGCACGCTGCGCCTGCACGTGCTCTTCGTGCCGCAGGAAAACGGCGCCATCACGGTCTGCTTCAGCCTCGCCACGCGCACCGCGCGGGGCCGCCGCTACGTCACCGACAATCTCTACATCCCCTTCGGCGGGTTCTATCCGGAAAGCTGGCACGTCGAGCGCAGCCCCTGGCGGCGCGGCCTGGCCAAGCTGGTGGCCCGGCACCAGGAACGCGTGCGGCAGGACGGCGACACCGCGCTGGTCTGGGACATCAGCCCGATCGACGACATCAACCAGCAGCAGCAGCAGATGGAGATGATCAACACCGAGCTTGGTTACCTGCTGCCCCACGCCGAGCGCGAGGAATACGGCAAGATCACGCCCGAGGGCCGTTTCCGCATCTGGAAGGAAGCCTGGCTGCTCGACTACCTGGGCATCGCCGGCCGGTATTAATAGCCGCGGCACCGGTGAAAGCCGGGTAAACCCCCTTTCCCGGGGCAAAAATGACTCGTCTCCCGGCCCATTCCGGATAACCCGTCAATCATGCCACTGTTCGCCGTCACCGCCCTTGAGAAGATCCAGACCCTGCCGCCGGCCATCTGGATGAAGATCGCCATCGCGATCGGCGCGTTCATTCTGACCATCTTTCTTTTCCGCCGGGTGATGAAGATGAACAAGATCATCGCCTCCATCGTGGTCTTCGTGGTCGGCACCGTCGTGTTTTTCTCCTGGGTCTACAACCGCAACGAGCCGAAGTTCATGACCCCGCTGGTGGAGAAGGTGGCGCCGTTTTTCCCCAGCGCGGGGTCCTACGCCTCCAAGCAGGGCACGCAGCCCAAGCCCTGAGGCGGGTCGCCGGCTGCGCCAACCCGCGGCCGGCCGGGTTTTTATGACAGCTCCCGAAAAACAGGGTGGTTTTCACCAGCAAAGGGGCGTAGCTAAGGCACCTTCCTATGGCCAAATCCCACTCTGACATCGGACTCATCGGCCTCGCCGTGATGGGTCAGAATCTCGCGCTCAACATCGCCGACCACGGCTTCCAGATTTCGGTCTACAACCGCACCACGGAGAAGACGGACAAGTTCGTCGCCGAGAACCCGAACACCCCCGGCGGCCTCGTCGGCACCAAGACCCTCCAGGAATTCGCCGCCTCGCTGGCCAAACCGCGCAAGGCCATCATTCTCGTCCAGGCCGGCAAGCCGACCGACGCCGTAATCGACGGCCTCGCCGCCGTCTTCGAGCAGGGTGACATCATCATCGACGGGGGCAACGCGCTCTGGACCGACACCATCCGCCGCGAGAAAGCGCTCCGCGAAAAAGGCCTGCGCTTCATCGGCTCCGGCGTGTCCGGCGGCGAGGAAGGTGCGCGCTTCGGCCCGTCACTCATGCCCGGCGGCGAGTTCGCCGCCTGGCAGGAACTGAAGCCGATCTGGGAGGCCGTCGCCGCCAAGGTGGACGCCAAGACCGGCAAGCCGATCCCCGGCGCCGCCCCCGGCAAACCGGTTTCCGGCGGCGTGCCCTGCACGACCTACATCGGCGAGAACGGCGCGGGCCACTACGTCAAGATGGTCCACAACGGCATCGAATACGGCGACATGCAGATGATCTGCGAGGCCTACGCGCTGATGTCCGGCCTGCTCGGCCTCAAGCCCGCCGAGATGGGCGAGATCTTCAGCGAGTGGAATCGCGGCGCGCTCGACAGCTTCCTCATCGAGATCACGGCCGACATCCTCAAGCAGAAGGACCCGGCCACGAGGAAGAAGGCCTTCGTCGACGTCGTCCTCGACACCGCCGGCCAGAAGGGCACGGGCAAGTGGACCTCGACCAATGCCCTCGACATGGGCGTCCCCGCCCCGACGATCGCCGAGGCCGTGTTCGCCCGCTGCATCTCCGCCATCAAGGACGAGCGCGTCGCCGCCGCGAAGATCCTCAAGGGCCCGGGCAAGAAATACCGCGGCGCGAAGAAGGCGCTCATCCAGGCCATCCACGACGCGCTCTACTGCTCGAAGATCTGCTCCTATGCGCAGGGCTTCCAGCTCATGCGCACCGCCCAGCAGGAATACGGCTGGAAGCTCAACTTCGGCGAGATCGCCCAGATCTTCCGCGGCGGCTGCATCATCCGCGCGGCCTTCCTGCAGAAGATCACCGAGGCCTACGCCCGGAACCCGAACCTCGCGAACCTGCTCCTCGACCCGTATTTCAACAAGACGGTGAAGAAGGCGCAGGCCAACTGGCGCAAGGTCGTGTCTCTCGCCGCCGAGTGCGGCGTGCCGGCCCCCACCTTCTTCTCGGCCCTCGCCTACTACGACAGCTACCGCTCGGCCCGCCTGCCCGCCAACCTGCTGCAGGCGCAGCGCGACTACTTCGGCGCGCACACCTACGAGCGCGTTGACCAGCCCCGCGGCAAGTTCTTCCACGTTGATTGGCCGGAACCTTCCCGGCCTCAATTACAGGCTTAAGGGACTTCCGGCCATCAGCCTCCGAAGCCTTGGCGAAGGAGGGCGTGGCCCGAGCCCACCCGCCCGCAGCTGCAGGCCTGAACCCGGCCGGCCGCGCGCTCCTTTTCCTCTTACTGGCTGAATGCGGCCGGGATTGCGCGCGGGCCGGGACGCGGGGAGCCTCCCGCCATGCGTCACCCCCGCCTGCCCCTGCTTTTGCTGTTTTTTGCCCTCACCGCCGGCGCCGCCGAGCGGATGAATGTCATGTTCATCTCCGTCGACGATCTCCGCACCGAGGTCGGCGCCTTCGGCAGCGCGCGGGCGCTCACGCCGAACCTCGACCGCTTCGCCGCGCGCGGCGTGAAGTTCGACCGGGCCTACTGTCAGTATCCGCTCTGCAACCCCTCGCGCGCCTCGATCCTCACCGGCCGCTACCCGCGGACCCTCGAGCTCTACGGCAACCGCGACTGGTTCAACGGCTGGTATCCGGACCTCGTCAGCCTGCCGAAGTATTTCAAGCAGCAGGGCTACACCACGGTGCGCTACGGCAAGATCTTCCACGGCGACGTGGTGGATGACGCCGCGGCGTGGACGATCGGCGGCGTGCCGCACAACTTCACCGGCCCCAAGCCCGCGAACCTGGTGGCGACCACCGCCATCACGGAGGCCGAGGAGGCGCGGCGCATCGAGCGCGCCATCGCCGGCGATGTGCGCCAGGCGGCGGGCTCGGACCGCTGGAAGGCCGTGACCGACCCGGCGGAGCTGGCCGGGCTGGGCGACACCGTCAACGCGGACAAGACGATCGCCTACCTGAAGCAATGGAAGCGGGGCGATGCGCCGTTCTTCATCGGCTTTGGTCCGGTCAAGCCGCACAGCCCGCTGATCGCGCCCAAGGAGTTTTTCGACAAGTATGACCTGGCCAAGATCGAGCTGCCGGTGGACTTCGCCCCGCGGCCGACCGTGCCGGCGGGCTTCCCCCGGGCCTCGATCCGCCCGATCAACGCCGACCTGTTCATCAAGCGCGACGCCACCCCGGAGCAGGCGAAGGAGATGATCCGCGCCTACCTGGCCTGCGTCTCCTACACGGATTGGAATGTCGGGCGCGTCCTGGCGGCGCTCGAGGAGGCCGGCCTGCAGGACAGCACCCTCGTTGTGCTCTGGAGCGACCACGGCTACCAGCTCGGCGAAAAGGGCAAGTGGTCCAAGGCCGGTTCGCTCTGGGAACAGGGCGCCCGCGTGCCGCTGGCCATTTATGATCCCCGCGCCAAGGGCAACGGCCAGGCCTCGCCGCGCGTCGTCGAGCTGCTCGACCTCTACCCGACCCTCGTGAATCTCGCCGGCCTGCCGGTGCCGGCGGGCCTGGAAGGGCGCAACCTCGCGCCGCTGCTGGACCGGCCCGCGGCGGGGTGGGATCACCCGGCCTACACCGTCTGGAGCGAGCGCAACCGCGGCATCACCGGCGTCGTGGTCCGCACGGAACGCTGGCGCTACGCCGAGTTCTTCGGCCCGGGCGCCGGCGCCTTCCTCACCGATTCCGTCAACGACCCGCACGAGCTCACCAACCTCGTCAACGACCCGCAGCACGCCGCGGTCGTGGCCGAGCTGTCGGCGCTCGCCCGCGCGCATGTTGCCGGCAAGACCGAGCCGACGCCCGCGCGGTGAAACCCTCCGGCGCGTGGCCCCGGCGCGCTCGTCGGCGATGATTATTCAGCGCGGTAAGCAGCGATAATGGCCCGGCGTGGCCGCGCTTCATCTTCGAAAAAAAGCGTCATCGTTGATTGCGGGCCGCCTCTCCGGTCGCACCGTGGGCCGCATGATTGAAGCCAGTGTCATCCTTTTCGTGCTTGTGGCCGCCGGTTCGCTTTTCATCGGGTCGCGCCTGATGGCGCAGCACGCCCGCAAGGACGCCGTGGCCGAGCGGGCGCGCCTGCACGAGACCCTGGCCTGGCACGAGGAGCGGCTGCGTCAGGCCAAGGCGAAGAACTGGGACTACGACATGATCAACCGGATCACGGAGGAGATGGACGACACCCGGTTCCGGTTGGCGCAGCTCAACGCGCAAGCAGGAAACTGAGCGGGATGTCCACCCGCTCGCGCCAAGAGCGCTCGGAGTGGAGGGCGCCGTGGAACTTGCCGGTGAGCCAGTCGCGGCCTTCGCGATAGCCCGCCGCCCGCATGATGTCGTCGACGCGGCGCTGGTAAGGCTCATAGGCGGCGTCGAGCGTCTCGGTCCCGAAATCAAAGTAGATCCGGTGCACGCCGGGCCGGGGGAGGTGGCGCGCGAACCAGTCGATGATCACGCCGTCCCCGAGGGGCCAGTGGATCGACACACAGCCGGCGCCGCCGAACACCTCCGGATATTCGCAGATGGCGTAGGCGGAAATCAGCCCGCCCATGCTCGACCCCATCGTGGAGGTGTGCTCGCGCTCCGGGCGGGTGCGGTAGGTGCGGTCGATGAAGGGCTTCAGCTCGGTGACCAAGTATTTCAGGTAGTCGTCCCCGCGCGGCGGCACGCGGGTCAGGTTGAATTGTTTGACCAGGGTCTCATAGGCCGCATCCGGCACGGCCTTCTGTGGCAGATACTCGGCGAACCTGGCCTGGGTGTTCCAGATGCCGACGATGATCGCGCCGCGCGTCCGGCCGGAAGCCATGAGCCGCGCCATGGCCGTGTCCGCCGACCACGGGATGTGGCCGTAGCTGGTCGCGAGATCGAAGAGGTTCTGGCCGTCATGCATGTAGATGACCGGGTAACGCTCGGCCGGGTTGGCGTCGTAGCCCGGCGGCAGCCAGACATCGACGCGGCGCGGCGGGACAAATTTTGAAGGCAGCGCCGCGTGCGTCTCGACCCGTGCGCCGGGCAGGGCGGCCACCGGGTCGGCCGTCACGATCGTCGCCGGGGCGAAGACCGTGCCGGCGCGGTTGCGGACGAGGGCGACGTAGCGGCCGGGGGTGGTGACATTGAGGACCGCGTCGGTGCCGCCCGAGATCTCGGCCTCGTCGCGGATCCACTGGTATTCCAGCGGGCCGGTGCCCTCGGCGGCGACCCGGAGCGTCAGAAGGTTGCCGGCGGCCAACGCGACCGTGGCGGGCGGGGCGGATTGGATGACCGGCACGGTGGCGCCGACGATGCCGAACGGGAACTTCGCGGGCGCAACCTTGACGCCGGTGACGCCGGCCGAGGCCGTGCGGCCGCGCAGGTCGGTGACCGTTGCGGTGAAGGTCAGCTGCTCGCCCGGAGCGAGGTCGGGCGGCGGGCGCCAGAAAACGCGGTAAGGCGCCGCGTCGTCGGTGCCGAGCAGCTCGTATTGGCCGGGGCGCGAGGCGCGCTGCAGCACGAAGGTGACCTCGGCGAAGCCGTCGTTGCCCCCGACCTCGGCGCGGATCTCCTGGCGCGTCGGAAAGAGGTGGCCGTCATACTCGCGCTGGCTGAAGGCCAGCGTGGCGCCGTCCGCCGGGTTGACCAGCGCGACCCGGAGCGGGCCGGATTGCGCCGCGAGCGGGGCCGCGGCACGCCAGACGGCGAATTGTAGGGGATCCAGCGCGACGGCCAGGCGGCCGGCGGCATCCGTGGCGAGGGCGGCATCCGCGCCGGTGCCGGTGCGGGAATCGAAGAGCAGCCGGAAGGTGGCGCCGGCCGGCTGGCTGGTCGGGAGCGCGGCCGAGAGTTTCTCGCGGCGGGAATTGTTGAGGGCCACGAGGTATTCGACCTTCTCGCCGCGCTCGATGCGCGAGAAGGCGAAGAGCCCCGGCTCGCCGCTGTCGCGCAGCAGCATGGCGCCGGTGCGCAGGGCCGGGTGGGCGGCACGCAGGGCGGCCAGTTTGGCGAAGAATTGGTAGAACGGGTGGGCGGGATCGAACTTGTCGTCCGCGCCCGTGCGGGTGGTGGCCAGCAGCGGGGCCGCGCGGAAATCCGGGGCCTGTGAAGGGAACATGTCCTCGCGGGCCTGCATGTCGTTGCCGCCGCGGCCGACCATGCCCTGCTCGTCGCCGTAATAAACCACGGGCTGGCCGCGCGAGAGGTAGAGGAGGCCGTGGCCGAGCTTCATGAGCTCGGCGAGCAGGGCCGGCGGGGCGCCGGGGTTGTCCTGCTGGAGAAAATAACCGAAGCGGCCGGCATCGTGGTTGCCGATGAAGGTCGTGGTCGTGTGGATGTTGCTGTCGTGGTCGGTGTAGAGGTCGTCGCGCTGGAAGAGGTCCGTGAGCGCGGCCGCCGGGCCAGCCTTGGCCACGAAGCGGCGGGCGGCGGTGAAGAACCCGAAGTCGAGCGTGGTGTCCAGCGGCAGGAGCGTGGAAAACTCGCTGAGCACGTCGACGTTGTCGTCGACCGCCACCTCGCCGAACTGGATGAAGGCCGGCCGCCCGGCGGCGCGAGCCGCCGCGCGGATCGCGGGCCCGAAGGCCTGCCAGAACTCGCCGTTGACATGCCGCGCCGTGTCGATGCGGAAACCGTCGACGCCATAATCCTTCACCCAGGAGCTGAAGATCTCGATCATGCCCTGCACGACGCGCGGGTGCTCGGTGAAGACGTCGTCGAGGCCGACAAAGTCGCCGTGCACGGAGCTCTCGTCACGAAAGGCGGAGTTGCCGCGGTTGTGGTAGAAGACGGGGTCGTTGAGCCACGCCGGGTTCTTCACGGATTTTTCCGCCGCCGGCACGACCGGCCGGTGGGGGAAGCTGCGCTCGGCGGACAGCGGGGGCCGCGCCGTGTCCCCGAGGCCGTTGTAGGCGAAGCTGCGTTCGGTGAGCGGCGCGCCGGTGGCGCCGTCGCGCAGCGGGTGGGTCTTCGCATCGAGGTAGTCGACGCGGTTGTCGGGGAAATGGATCACGTCGGCCGTGTGGTTCACGATGATGTCCATGTAGACCTTCAGGCCGCGGGCGTGGGCCTGCGCGACGAAGGCGCGGAAGTCGTCGTTGGTGCCGAGGTGCGGGTCGATCTTGAGGAAATCGGTCACCCAGTAGCCGTGGTAGGCGGCGGAGCCGGATTGCACGGGCTTGTTCTGGAAGGGCGGCGTCACCCACACGGCGGTGGTGCCGAGGGCCTTCAGGTAGTCGAGCTTCGCGGTCAGTCCGGCGAAATCACCGCCATGAAAGTAGCCGATGCGCGTCGGATCAAATCCGTGCTCCTCCGTGCCGCCGGGAAAACCGCCGGTGTCGTTGGCCGGGTTGCCGTTGGCGAAGCGGTCGGTCAGGACAAAATAAAAGGTCTGCCCGGCGCCCGGATGGGTGAAGCGGGGCACCGGGCCGGGCTCCGCGGCGCGGAGGGTGAGGGCGGCGGCCAGCAAACAAAGGACGGGGAGGATCCGGGGGTTCATGGGGTGGCTTGAGGATGGGCCGGCCCCGGGGCCGGTCAAACGGCCCCCGGGGGAGAAGTCTTGCATGGCCCGGAGAAAACCTAGGTTCCGTCCTGGAAAAAACCGGCCGGCTTCGGCCCTTGATGGTGGCGGCCCGAGGCCTGCGGCGGCGTGTTTTCCCTCGGGAAACGCGTGCGCCGTCCGGGTGGCGCCACCTGGTGACGCGCGCGCCGGCGACGGGCGGCGACCTAAGACTTTTCATCCCCATCGCGGTTTTATGGGAGGTTTGCGCGTCGCGCCGCACGTGGCCGGGGACGAATCTCGGACCACACACGGCGCACCCCCCGGTGCACCCCGCCCCCTGTTCAGCCCCGAACCAGAGAGACACACCATGCAAGCATTGACCCCCCATCATCGATTCACGCGTAGCGCGACGCTGTTCGCCGCTATTGTGTTTTTGGCCACCCTGGCCCGCGCCCAGCAGGCCGCCGCCAAGGAGGAACCGGCCAAGGAGAATGTCGTCGTTCTCGACACCTTCACCGTCCGCGCCGGCTTCAGCGGCAGCCTCGCGGCCGCCGCCGAGAAGAAGCAGAACGCCGTCAGCATCACCGAGGTCATCGCCTCGGAGGACCTCGGCAAGCTGCCCGACATCAGCATCGCCGACGCCCTCACCCGCCTGCCCGGCCTCGCGGCCCAGCGCACCAACGGTCGCGCCCAGCAGATCAGCGTGCGCGGCCTGAACGGCGACTTCAGCACCGCGACCCTCAACGGCCGTGAGCAGGTCTCCACCAACCTGAACCGCGCCGTCGAGTTCGACCAATACCCGGCCGACCTCCTCGAGACTGTCACGGTCTACAAGACCGCCTCCGCCAACCTCCCCAGCCAGGGCATCGCCGGCACGATCGACATGCAGACCGTCAGCCCGCTGAGCAAGAGCCGCCGGCAGATCGCGGTCAACGGCTACTACCAGTGGAATGACCTCGGCCAGCTCACCCCGGGCGTCAGCGAGAACGGCCACCGCGTCGGCCTCGCCTACATCGACCAGTTCGCCGACGGCAAGGTCGGCGTCGCGCTCGGCGTCTCCGTCGCCAGCACCCCGTGGGCCGGCGAGCAGTTCCAGGCCTGGGGCTACCCCACCGAGAACGGCGGCGCCTACGTCCTCGGCGGCACCAAGTCCTACGTCCGCAACAGCAACCTCGACCGCGAGGCCTACATGCTGGTGCTCGAGTTCAAGCCGAGCGACATGATCCACGCGAAGTTCGACCTCTACAGCGCCGACTTCGAGGAGAAGCAGCTCCTCCGCGGCATGGAGATCCCCCTCTGGTGGTCCGGCGCCGCGATCCAGTCCGGCTACACCACCTCTGGCGGCCTCGTGACGAACTCCACGTTCACCAACGTCATGCCGGTCGTCCGCAACGACGTCTTCGTCCGCACCGACAGCCCGCTGGCCCTCGGCCTCAACCTCGTGATCGGCGAGAAGTCCGCCTGGCCGGTCAACCTCGACTTCGGCTTCTCCACCATCAAGCGCACCGACCAGAACCTGGAGTCCTGGTCCGGCGTCAGCTTCCGTGGCACGCCGTTCACCACGGCCGACACGATGCAGGTCAAGCTCACTCCCGGCGCCGTCCCGACCATCACCTCCGCCAAGAGCTACGTGGACGGTTCCGTCCTCCGCCTCAGCGACCCGCAGGGCTGGGGCCCGGACACCCTGCCCGGCGGCGGCATGCACGGCTACCTGAAGTATTTCCGCGCCAAGGACGAGATGGGCCAGTTCAAGGCCTTCACCAAGCATGACCTGGGCAAGTGGTTCTCCAGCGTCGAGCTCGGCACCAGCTACACCGACCGCTACAAGCGCGACGGCGAGGGCCCCTCCGGCTTCATCTCGCCCGCCAACGGCGCCAACACCCTGGCCCTGCCGGCCAGCGTCGGCACGACCGACATGAGCTTCCTCGGCCTCGGCCGCATCTACGCCTACGACCCGCTGGCCGCCTACAACTCCGGCATCTGGGCCTACACGCCGAACACCGACGCCGGCATCGTCGCCAACCGCTACGAGATCCGCGAGAAGGTCACCCAGCTCTACGCCCTGTTCAACATCGACACCAAGCTCGGCGGCCTCCCGGTCTCCGGTAACGTCGGCGTTCGCGGCATCTACACCGATCAGGCCTCCAAGGGCTTCTCGGCCAACGGCAGCTCGCTCACCGCGGTCAGCGACGGCGACAAATACTGGGAGTTCGCGCCGAACCTGAACCTGAACTTCAAGCCGACCGACGACACGATCGTCCGCTTCAGCGTCGCCCGCCAGCAGGCGCGGCCGCGCATGTATGACATGCGCGCCTCCCGCACCTGGGGTTACAACCCGGCCAACGCGGCGGCCACCAGCCTCGCCCAGAGCCCGTGGAGCGGCGGCGGCGGCAACTCGCGGCTCCGCCCGTGGGCCTCGAACTCGGTCGACCTCTCCATCGAGCACTACTTCGCCCAGAAGCGCGGCTACTTCGCCGTCGCCGGCTTCGCCAAGAAGCTCACGAACTACATCTATGAGCAGCAGTCCGTCGCCGACTTCACCGGCTACCCGGTCACCGCCGGCCCGGCTCCCGTCCTCCGTCAGGGCATCGTCTCGCAGCCGGTCAACGGCTCGGGCGGCAGCCTGAGCGGCGTCGAGGTCTCGCTCTCGCTCTCCTCCGAACTGTTCAACCGCGACATCAAGGGCTTCGGCCTCGTGATGGGCGGCGCCTACACCGACAGCGGCATCAAGCCCTGGGGCCCGACCAACGCCAGCGCGCCGATCTCCGGCCTCTCGCGCCACGTCGCCAACATCACGGCCTACTATGAGCGCCACGGTTTCTCGGTCCGCGTCAGCGACCGCTACCGCTCCGAGAACCGCCAATATATCACCACGTTCGGCGTCCCGAGCCCGAGCGGCGACGTGAATCCGAACGGCGGCTTCTCCGTCGCCCAGCCAGAAAACGTCATCGACGCCCAGGTCGGCTACGCCTTCGAGAAGGGCCGGTTCAAGGGCCTGTCCGTCCTCCTGCAGGCCTACAACCTGAACAACGAGCCGCTGATCACCTACGACAACAACGACCCGCGCCGCGTCATCAACTACCAGACCTACGGCGCCTCGTTCTCGTTCGGCGCGTCCTACAAGTTCTAAGCGGAACCCACCCGACGCCCCTCCTTCCCGCGGCCACCAGTCCGATCCTGGTGGCCGCTTTCATCCCCCCGCCCGCCGGCGGCGGGCCCCTTCCCGGGGCTGGGCCGCGCCCCCGGCCGCCCGCGCGCATCTCTCCCCTGTCGTGCAGACCGTCCCCGAACCCCTGACCATGGAACACCCGCCCCAGTCGTGGCTGACCACCCGCACCGCCGGTGTGCTCGCGCACGTCTCGTCGCTGCCCGGGGCCTACGGCATCGGCAACCTCGGGCCGGGCGCCCGTGCCTTCGTGGACTTCCTGGCGGAGGCGAAGGTCCGCTACTGGCAGATCTGCCCCATCGGCCCGACCGGCTACGGCGACTCGCCCTACCAGCTGTTCTCCGGTCGCGCGGGCAACCCGTATTTCATCGACCTCGGCGAGCTGCAGGCCGCCGGCCTGCTCGAGGCCGCCGAGCTCGCCCCGCTGCGCGCGCTGGCGGCGGATCGCGTGGACTACGGCCGGCTCTACGAGGCCTTCTGGCCCGTGCTCGCGCGCGCCCACGACCGTTTCGCCGCCTCCGGCGCGGACCGGCTCGGCGGCCTTGATTCGCTGCGGGAGTTCCGCCGCCAGCAGGCGGACTGGCTCGAGCCCTTCGCCGACTTCATGGCCCTCAAGGCGCACTTCGGCGGCCGCGCCTGGACGACCTGGCCCGAGGCCTACCGCCAGTGGAACGCCGCCCTCCGCGCCACCGCGCCGGAAAGCATCCGCCGCGAGGCCGACCGCCACGCCTTCTACCAATACGTGTTCTTCGGCCAGTGGGACCGGCTCCGCCGCCACGCCGCCGAGCGCGGCGTCGGCATCATCGGCGACGTGCCAATCTTCGTCGCCCTCGACAGCGCCGACACCTGGCAGAACCGCGCCGTCTTCCGCCTCGACGCCCACGGGCAGCCGCTGGCGGTCGCCGGTGTGCCGCCGGATTATTTCGCGGCGACGGGCCAGCTTTGGGGCAACCCGCTCTACGACTGGGATTATCTCGCCCACACGGGCTACGAATGGTGGATCGACCGGCTCGGCGCGGCGTTCGAGCTCTACGACATCATCCGACTCGACCACTTCCGCGGCTTCGACACCTACTGGGAGATCCCGGCCGGCGCACCCGACGCCCGCGGCGGCCGCTGGCTGAAGGGCCCGGGCCGCGCCTTCTTCCACGCCGTGCGCGCCGCGCTGCCTGCCGCCCGCATCATCGCCGAGGACCTCGGCTACATCGGACCGGACGTGGTCGAGCTGCGCCGCGCCGCCGGCCTGCCGGGCATGAAGGTCCTGCAGTTCGCCTACGGCCACGACGCCAACAACGTCAACCTCCCGCACTTCTATCCCCCCGACAGCGTCGCCTACACCGGCACGCACGACAACATCACCACCCGCGGGTGGCTGGAGTCGCTGCCGCCCTCGATCGCGGCGCTGGTTGACGACTACTACCTGCTCGGCGGCGCCCGTTCGGCCTGGCCGGTGATCCGGGCCGCCCTGGCCACCCCGTCGCGCCTGGCGGTCATCCCCATGCAGGACTTGCTCGACCTGCCCGCCTCGGCCACCCTGAACCGGCCGGGCACCAACGAGGGCAACTGGCAGTGGCGCTTCACCGCCGCCGAGCTCTCGTCCCTCTCCGGCGAAAAGTCCGCAAAGCTCTCCCACTGGATCAAGCTCTACGACCGCACCGGCGACCGCCCGCTCCGCGACTACAGCGAACCCCCCGAACACTGACCGCCCCATGACGACCTTGCGCCCCATGACCCTGCCGGCGATCTGGAACATGAGCTTCGGCTTCTTTGGCATCCAGTTCGGCTGGGGCCTGCAGATGGCCAACATGAGCGCGATCTACGAGTTTCTCGGCGCCTCCGAGAGCGAGATCCCCATCCTCTGGCTCGCCGCCCCGCTCACCGGCCTGATCGTGCAGCCGATCATCGGCTACTACAGCGACCGCACTTGGATCCGCGGCCTCGGCCGCCGCCGGCCCTATTTTCTCGCCGGCGCGATTCTCGCCAGTCTCGCGCTGGTCGCCATGCCCAACTCGTCGTCGCTCTGGATGGCGGCGGGTCTGCTCTGGGTCCTCGACGCCTCGGTCAACATCAGCATGGAACCCTTCCGCGCCTTCGTGGCCGACCTGATGCCGCCCGCGCAGCGGCAGGTGGGCTTTGCCATGCAAAGCCTGCTCATCGGGCTCGGCGCCGTGCTCTCCTCCGCGCTGCCGTGGTTGCTGACGCGTTTCGGTCTCGTCGAGGCCGCCACGGCCGGCATCCCGCCCTCGGTGAAGATCTCGTTCTACGTCGGTGCGGTCGTCTATATCGCGGCGGTGGTCTACACGGTGGTCACGACCCCGGAGTTTCCGCCGGAAACCACGCCTGCGGCCGAGGCGCCGAAGCCGGCCTCGTTTTTCACCGAGATCCTGCATGGCATCTCCCGCATGCCGCACGTGATGCGCCGCCTGGCGGTCGTGCAGTTCTTCACCTGGCTGGGCCTGTTCTGCATGTGGATCTATTTCACGCCGGCCATCGCCCGCGGCGTGTTCGGCGGTGCCCCCGGTTCGCCCGAATACCAGCGCGGCCTCGAGTGGGGCGGCGTCTGCTTCGCCGTCTACAACGGCACGGCCTTCGTGGTCGCGTTCGTGCTGGTGGCGCTGGCCGGGCGCGGCGTGCCGGCCAAGCTCCTGCACCGCGGCGGCCTGCTCTGCGCCGGCGCCGGGTTGTGCTCCGTCGGGCTGGTCAAGACCCCCGAGCTGCTGCTGCTTTCGATGGCGGGCGTGGGCATCGGCTGGGCCACGATCCTTTCCATGCCCTACGCCCTCCTCGCCAACGCGATCCCGGCGAAGCAGATGGGTTTCTACATGGGCGTGTTCAACTTCTTCATCGTCCTCCCGCAGATCCTCGCGGCCACGCTCCTCGGGCCGGCCGTGAAACACCTGCTGGGCGGCCACGCGATGGCGGCCGTGGTCATCGGCGGCGGCTGCCTCCTGCTGGCCGCGCTCGCCCTGTCCTGGGTGCCGGAAGAAAAAGCCGCCGCCTGATTTCGCCATGAAAAAAATCCCCGCGCTCCTCCTGGCCGTCCTGCTGGCCGCCGCCCCGGCCTTTGCCGCCGCGCCGGCGGACCCCTATCAGCCGCAGCCCTACGTGAAGGTAATCCACCCGGAGTGGTCGAAGAACGCCACGATTTACCAGGTCAATGTCCGGCAGTTCTCGTCCGAGGGCACCTTTGCGGCCGTGGAAAAGGAACTCCCGCGCATCAAGGCCCTCAACGTCGACATCATCTGGCTCATGCCGATCCACCCGATCGGCGAAAAGAACCGCAAGGGCACGCTCGGCAGCCCCTACTCGGTGAAGGATTATTACGGCGTGAACCCCGAGTTCGGCACGCTCGCCGACCTCAGGCGCCTCGTCGACACCGCGCACGGGCTCGGCCTCAAGGTCATCCTCGACTGGGTGCCCAACCACACCGCCTGGGACAACCCGCTGGCGGCGCAGCACCCCGACTGGTATCAGCACGACTGGAAGGGCGGGTTCCGCCCGACGCCGTGGTTCGACTGGTCCGACATCATCAACCTCGACTACCGCGCCCCCGGCCTGCGCCGCTACATGACCGAGGTCATGAAATACTGGGTGCGCGACGTGGGCATCGACGGCTACCGCTGCGACGTGGCGGGCTTCATCCCGCTGGATTTCTGGAACAACCTCCGCCGCGAGCTCGATGCCATCAAGCCCGTCTTCATGCTCGCCGAGTGGGAGTCGCGCGACCTCCACGCCGAGGCCTTCGACGCGACCTACGCGTGGAGCTGGTATGAGAATATGCACAAGATCTGCCAGGGCCAGGCCGACGTGGGCGCGCTCTTCAACTATTACGCGTGGAACGAGGGTTTTTACCCGGAGAACATCATGCGCATGAACTTCGTCTCCAACCACGACAAGAACTCGTGGGAGGGCACGGAATTCGAGGCCTTCGGCGCCGGCCTCGAGGCCGCCATCGTCCTCTCCGTCGTCAGCGAGGGCATCCCGCTCCTCTACAACGGCCAGGAGGCCGGCTACAACAAGCGGCTGCTCTTCTTCGAGAAGGACCCGATCCAGTGGCGCGACCACCCCATGGCCGGCTTCTACCGGAAGCTCTTTGCGCTGAAGAAGGCCAACACCGCGCTGTGGAACGCGCAGTGGGGCGCCCGGATGGTGCAGGTCGTGAACAGCGACGGCACCAAGGTGTTCAGCTTCGTGCGCGAGAACGCCCGGGACAAGGTCTTCGCCCTGATGAATTTTTCCGGCGAGACCCGGAAGGTGAAGCTCACCGACGGGCCGTATGCCGGCCGCTACACGGAATTTTTCAGCGGCGAGAAAACCGACATCGCCGAGGGCGCCGAGCTGACGCTGCCGCCCTGGGGCTACCGGGTGTATCTGCGGTAGGGGCGGTTGCCCCAGCCGTCCGCTCACTTCCCCGCGGCGCCGTCCGTCTTCCCCGCCGGCACACCGTGCGTAAAGTCGAGCCGGTCGTGGTAGACCGTCTTCGGCTGCTCCTCCAGCGCCTGGCGCGAGGCCTCCAGCTTGTCGCGGTAGACCTGCGGGGTCGTGCCCTTGTGCTGCTTGAACACGCGGGCGAAATACGCCGGGTCGGAAAAGCCGCTGGCGTAGGCGATCTCCGAGATCGTCAGCGACGAGGTCTCGAGCGCGAGGATGGCGCCGTCGATGCGGATGCGCTGGATGTAGTGCGTCAGCCGCTCCTTCGTCTCGGTGTGAAACAGGTGCGAGAGGTAGTCGGGCGAGCAGCCGAGCAGCTCGGCGATGTGGGACACGCCGAGGTCGGCGTTGGCGAACTGCTCGCGCACGAGGCATTTCGCCTGGAAGACCTTGCCGATGTCGTTGTTGAGCTGGCCGGAGCCGGTCTCGACGATGTTGCGGAAAAGCCCGAGCAGCGCGAGCAGCAGGCCCTTGAGCACGGCGTCGCGCGCGGGGCCCTGCATGCTGTGGGTCGACGCCGTGGTGTTCGCCAGCGTGAGGAAGACCTCGAGGTTCGGCGCGTCGAAGAACTCGATCACCTCGATGTCGGGCTTGCCCGGCCGCACCTCGTGGGCGAAGTGCAGGCTGAGGGTGTTGTTGTAGAAGCCGGCGACGAGGTTGCGGAAGGGCTGGCCGGCGCCGGGCTGCACGACCTCGCCGTGCGGCACGCCGGCGGGGATGATGCAGATCTCATCCGGGCCGAGCCGGAAGGTCTCGCGCGGAAAGCTGAAGTCGGTCGAGCCCTGCAGGCCGAGGAAGAGCTCGGGCCGGTAGTGGTAGTGCATGCCGCGCTTGTTCTGCACGGTCTTCGACTCGTGCGGCACGCGCAGGACGAGCCGGTTGCGCTCGGCCAGCTTCAGCGCGTGGTCGAAGGCCGCCCGCATCTCGGCGCGGTTGTGCGCGCTCATCGAGCGGGCGGTGAAGAGGGCGTGCGGAACGCCAGGGGCGGACATGGGGGTCGGGCCGCGCCGGGGTGTGACGGCGGACCGGGGTTAGGGTTGGGGGCAGCATTGTCCCCAAACGCCGCATAACTCAAACGGGAAATGGGCGCCCGCCCGGGCCGCCCTTGACAGGAGGGCTTTGCGGCGTATCCGTGTGGGCGGCATGATCAAGTTTCACCAGCAGTCGCACCGACCGAGTCACGGGGCTCCGGGTATCTTCCCGGGCACGCCCGGTGCCGCGACTGCTTGCGTCTGAGGGCCTGACCGCCCGACCGGGGCGCAACCAGAGCTGACACCGGGGTAAATCAGGGGCGAGCGTTTCGTCCCGCCGGACACCGTCCGCCGCCTTGCGCGCGCCCGGGGCCCTGCCCCGTCCGTCGCTTCCGCCTTTGCGCGGATAAACTCCGCCGCGCCCCCCGGCCCGCGGCCCCGCCTCAGATCGATCATGACATGAACCAAAGAAAATTTGGCCGCACCGGCCTGCCCGTGTCCGAGCTTTGCCTCGGCGCCATGCAGTTCGGCTGGCTCACCAACGACGAAACCTCCCGCGCCATCCTCGACGCCTATCGCGCCGCAGGCGGCAATTTCATCCAGACGACCACCTGCGGTCCGGCGCCGGTCGGGCCAGGGCTCTGCCGCTCCGAGGAGATCGTGGGCGCCTGGCTGCAGGCCAACCCGCGGGCGCGCGACAGCCTCGTTCTCTCGACGCGCATGCGGTTTGCGCGTCCGGTCCCCGGTTTCCGCGCCGGGCTGGCCGACTCCATCCGCCGGCAATGCGAGGATTCCCTGCGCCGGCTCCACACCAGCCACCTCGACCTGCTGGTCATCGAGTGGAGCGACGCGCTCCTGCCGATGGACGAGGTGCTCGGGTCCATCGACGACCTCGTGCGGGCCGGCAAGCTCCGCTACGTGGGCGCGGCCGGTTTCCCGGTCTGGCGCTTCATGGAGTCGCTCGGTCGCTCGGCCCGGCGCGGCGGCAGCCGGCTGGAGTCGTTCCAGGCGGACTACTCGCTGCTGGAGCGCGCGCCATTCGAGCCCGACGCGATGGAGCTCGCCCGCGAATACCGCGTGGCGCTCCTCGCCCAGTCGCCGCTCGCCGGCGGTTTCCTCACCGGGTTCTACCACGTTCCGCAGGTCCCCGAAACCGCGCGGACACGCCGCCTGCGCGAGCGCTACGGCAATGTGCGCGGGCACGCCGTGCTGGCCACCCTCGGCGACATCGCCGTCGACCTCGGGGCCACCACCGGGCAGGTCGCGCTCGCCTGGGTGCTCACCCGCAGCTGCGTCACGGCGCCGTTGCTTGGCTTCCTCGCGCCCGAGCAGGTGCGCGAGGCCGCCGCGGCCACAAGCCTGAGCCTGGCGCCTGAACACCTCGACCGGCTGGAGGCGGCGACCCGTCGCCTGCCCGGCGTCATCGAACATTCCCTCACCGAAACCACCCAACCCTGAATCCGAAAACATCATGAACAACAGTCCCGAACTCTATCTCTCCTCCCGCGACCACCGCCTGCTGAGCCAGCTCATCGCGGCCGTGGGCAACAAGCACGGCACGATCGACCGCCTGCGCTGCGAGCTCACCCGCGCCATCGTGCTCGACCCGGCCGCCGTGCCGACGAATGCCGTCGGTCTCAACAGCCGCGTCGAGCTCGCCGACCTCGACACCGGCGAGCGCGAAGCCTACGTGCTCACGCTGCCCGCCGCGGCCGATCCGGACCAGGCCCGCCTCTCCGTGCTCGCGCCCGTCGGCACGGCGCTGCTCGGCTACCGCGAGGGCGACGTGGTCGAGTGGCCGACACCCGGCGGCATGCGCCGGCTCAAGCTCCTGCGCGTCACCCGCGAGCCGGAACCGGCGGTCCGCTGAGGACCAGCCGGCGCGTCTCGCCGAAATCCAGCGTGGCAAAGTCCGCCGGCGCCACCCCGTGCGCCGCGCGGGCCGCCGCCAGCTCTTGCAGCGGGGCGTCGATCGCCTCGTCCGTGAGCTGGAACGTGCCGAAATGCATGCCGACCGACTGGCGGGAGCCGAGCGCGAGGTGCGCGCGGACGGCCTCGTCGGGGTTCAGGTGGACGGGTTCCATGAACCAGCGCGGCTCGTAGGCGCCGATGGGGATCAGGGCCAGCGCCGGCGGGCCGAGCCGGGCGTTGATCTCGGCGAAGTGCGGCGCCCAGCCGGTATCCCCGGCGAAGAAGACGAGCCCCGCCGCCGTGCGCAGCATGAAGCCACCCCACAGCGTCCGGCGTGCATCCCAGGGCGTGCGCGCGGCAAAATGCTGCGCCGGCGTGCAGATGGCCTCGAGGTTTGCGGCCGGGTGGTGCGACTGCCACCAGTCGAGCTCGGTCACACGCTCCACCCCGCGGGCCTCGAGCCACGCCCGGTTGCCGAGGGTCGTGACGATCGCCGGCCGATGCTGCCGGGCCAGCCACCGCAGCGCGGCCAGGTCGAGGTGGTCGTAATGATTGTGACTGAGCAGCACGACATCGATGCGCGGCAATTGCCCGAGGCGCAGCGCCGCCGGCCGGGCGCGCCTGGGGCCGAGCAGGCCGAAGGGTCCGGCGTGCGAGGCGAAGACCGGGTCGGTCAGGAGGTTCAACCCCGGCAGCTGCAGCAGGAAGGTGGAATGGCCGATGAAGGTGACCGCCAGCTGCCCGGCGGGAATGCCCTCCGGCAGCACCGGCGTGCGCGGCGGCGGCACCGTGCGCGGCCAGCGCGAGCCCTGACCCTTGACCAGCCGCTGCCACCACCACTTCGGCAGCTGGGAAAATCCGCGCATCTGCAGCCGGCCCGCCGGGTTGAAGAAATGCGTGCCGTCGCAGTGGTCGCTGACGGGGAAGCGGGTGCCGGCCATGGTCGGTCAGGCCAGCTTGGCCCGGGCCTGCGCCCAGTAGTCCAGCAGCGCGCGGAAATCCTGCTCCTTGGTCCGGCTGTGGATCACGTAGTCGTAGGAGTTGCGCTCGGCCAGCTCGAGCTCGGCGCTTTGCATCCGCCGCTCCAGCTCCTCGGGCGTCACGGCCCCGCGGCCCTGCAGGCGCTCGCGGAGGACGTCGAGCGAGTCGGGGGCGACGAAGATCGTGACCAGCCGCTCCTTGAGGAGCGGGATGGCCTGCGCCGCGGCGCGGATGCTGCGCACGCCCTGCACGTCGATGTTCATCACCAGGCTCGAGTGCGGCAGCCGGTCGAGCACGGCGGACTTGAGCGTGCCGTAGCGGTATTTGCGGTGCACCCAGGCCCACTCGAGAAAATCGTCCGCCGCGAGCCGCGCGTCGAACTCGGGCTCGGACAGGAAGTGATAATCGCGCCCATTGACCTCGTTGGGCCGGGGCGGGCGGGTGGTCGCCGTGATGGCGCGCTCGAAACCGGGCACCTCGGACACCAGGCGGTCGCAGAGCGTGCTTTTGCCGACGCCGGCGGGGCCGGCCAGGATCAGGAGCACGGTCTTCGTCGCGGCCATGCTCAGTAGGTGAAGGCGGCGGCGGCGGTCGCCAGGCCGTAGGACAGCAGGATGGCGCCGGTCAGCCGCGCGCGGGCCGGCCGCTGGAACAGCCACTCGAAGAAATCCCGCAGCCGGTAGGGCGCGGCGGCGAGGTAGAGCGCGAGCGCGAGCGCGGCATAGACGGCGGAAACCATGAGCAGCCGCTGCGGGTGTTGGTATTCCATGTAGGCGGCGGAGAGCAGCGGCTCGGCGGCCAGCAGCACCAGCACGCACAGGCCGCGCACGGCGAGGAAGTCCGGCGTGTAGAGGAAGGCCAGCCCGGCGAGGACGCCGAAGCCGATCATCACCGGGCCGGGCGTCTTGAAGAAGATCAGGTCGGATTCGTTGAGGTGCGACAGCCGCCACAGGAACCAGGCGGCGCCCGCGCCGAAGAACACCCAGGCGCCGCGGCTCGAGCGCGGCAGGGCCTTCGCCGTCGAGCCGACCAGCGAGTTGGGCCAGAGCAGCACCGCGCCCAGCAGCGCGAGGAACAGGCCGGGAAGCAGGGTGGCGAGGAAAAGGCTCATGAAACGGGTGGCCACGAAAAGGCACAAAAAGGCACCAAAACGGAAGAACTCTTTTTGTGCATTTTTGTGCCTCTTTGTGGCTATGGGTTCTCCACCCCGGCGAGCGTGAGCGAGCCGTAAAGCACGGCGGTGGAGGCGCGCTCGATCTTCACGGGCACGAGTTCGCCGATGAGGCGGGGATCGGCGGCGAAATGGACGATGCGGTTGCCGCGGGTGCGACCCATGAACTGGACGCCCTTCTTGTCCGGGCCGTCGACCAGCACCCCCTGCGTCGTGCCGAGCAGCGTGGCGTTGCGGCGGTTGGAGTTGGCCTCGAGCAGGCCGAGCAGCTCCTGGTTGCGCGCCTCCTTCACCTCGTCGGGAATCTGGTCGCCCATGTCCGCCGCCGGCGTGCCGGAGCGGATGGAATACTTGAAGATGTAGGCCATGTCGTAGTTGCAGGCCTCGAAAAGCTCGCGGGTCTGCCGGAACTCCTCATCGGTCTCGCCGGGGAAGCCGACGATGACATCGGTCGAGAAATACATGTCCGGCCGCACCGCGCGGAGCGCGGACACGATCTCGAGGTAACGCTCGCGGGAATAGGGCCGGTTCATCGCCTTCAGGATGCGGTTGGACCCCGACTGGAGCGGCAGGTGCACGTATTCGCAGAGTTTCTCGAGGCGGCCGTAGGCCTGGATCAGGTCGTCCTTGAACCCGCGCGGGTGCGGCGAGGTGAAGCGGATGCGCCTGATGCCCGGGATGGCGTTCACGCGCTCGAGCAGCTGCACGAACGGCGTGACGCCGCCGGTGTGCGTGTAGTCGCGCCGGCCGTAGCTGGTGACGATCTGGCCGAGGAGCGTGATCTCCTTCACGCCGCGTTCCGCCAGCTGCTCGCACTCGCGCACGATCTCGTCCATCGGCCGCGAGCGCTCGTCGCCGCGGGTCTTGGGCACGATGCAGAAGGCGCAGTCCATGTTGCAGCCCTGCTGGATCGAGACGAAGGCCGAGACCTGCTTCTCCTCCAGCACGTGGTCGCGGATGGTGTTCTGCGAGCCGGCCTCCTCGGCGATGTCGACGATGGTCTCGCCGATGGGGATGCCGGCGGCCCGGGCGGCGCGGAGGTTGTCGAGGTAGTCCGGCACCTGGTGGAATTTCTGCGTGCCGACGATGAGGTCGAGGTCGGGCAGGCGGTCGAGCAGCTCGGCGCCGCGGTTCTGCGCCATGCAGCCGAGGATGCCGAGGATGAAGTCCGGCTGCTTTTTCTTCCGGGCGGAAAGGTAGCCGGCCTTGCCGATGGCTTTCTGCTCGGCGGCGTCGCGGACGCTGCAGGTGTTGAGCAGGAGCACGTCGCAATTGTCCTCGTCGGCCACGATCCGGTAGCCGCGACCGCGCAGGAGCGCCGCGACCGCCTCGCTGTCGCGCTCGTTCATCTGGCACCCGTAGGTTTTGATGTGGACCCGGTTCATCAGTGGATGGGTCTAACTACCCGCCCACCCCGCCCGGTCAACGCGGTAAAAAACGCCCGGAATCAGTCGCTTTTGCGGCGGCCCAGGGCCGGTCCCCGGCGGTTGGCCGGGCCGTATTCCCGGTTGATGCGCCAAGTCTTGAACTCCTCCCAGCCCCAGACGGCGACCAGGGTCAGGACCACCGTGGCCAGCACGATCAGAAGCACCTCGATCCAGCCGAATTTCATGACCGGCGTCCTCCGGTGGCGGCAAAGGATGAACACGGGCCCATGCCGGGGATTAAGCCGAAAAAAGGCCGGGCGGCACAAGCCGCCGGGCCTAGGGGAATCCCTGATTTTGGAGAGACCCGACCGCCGCCGGGCGGGGCGGGCTCAGCGGGCCAGGCCCTGCTCGCGCACCCACAGCGCCGCGCGCGCCACCAGCGCGTTGGCGTGCGGCAGGCCGAGCTTGCCCTTGATGTTCTCGCGGTGCGACTCGATCGTCTTGACGCTCACGTTGAGCGTGGTGGCGATCTCCTGCGTCGACCGCCCCTGGCCCAGCTGGATGAAGACCTGCAGCTCGCGTTCGCTCAGCGCGGCCAGTTCATGCGGCACCGGCGAGCCGGACTTGGCCGGACGGGCGCCCGGGCCGGTCTGGCGCAGCGCCGCGACAATCGCGGCCGGCCCTTCGAGCTTGGAGACGAAGACATTGGCACCGGCCTGCAGCGCCTTCGGCCGGTAGACCGCCGCCTCGAGCATGGAGAGCACGACGAGGCGCAGGGCCGGCAGGTCCGCACGCAGCTCGCGCACCAGCTTCAGGCCGTCGTCGCTTTGCAGCATCAGGTCCACCACCGCGGCGTCCGGTTGCAGGCGGCCGGCGAGCGCCCGGGCGCTAGCGGCGGTGTCGGCCTCCCCGCAGACGTCCAGGTCGGCCTCACCCTTCAGTGCGGCGACGACACCGGCCCGGAAAAGGGGGTGGTCGTCGACGACCAGCACGCGGAGCTTGGACTTTGGGTCGGTGGTTTTGATGCGGTTGAATGAGAGCATAACACCGGCCCGGACAAGCGGGATCTTGCAGGAAACCGTTGGTTCCCAGCCGGCCTCTAGGAAAAACACCCAGGCGCCGCCGGGCGATCAGGCCGGCGGTTGGTCGCGTTGCAGGGCGTCCAGCGCGGCGGCGCAGCGCGACCACCATTGCGTGGCGGCCCCCGCGTCGGCCGCGGCCGCGGCCGCCTCCAGCCCGGTGCAGGTCTCGAACAGGGCGGTCGCCTGGACGACGAGGGCGCTGTTGCGAAGGTAATGCGCCGTGGCGCGCACCCGCGCCCAATCCGCCGCGTGCAGGGCCGCGGCGAGTTCGGCCCGGCGGGCGGGCAGCTCCCGGGCGAACTCCTCCCGCAACCGGTCGCGCAAGGCCGCGGGCAGCTCAAAATGCGGCGGCGGCGCGACAGGGGCCGGCGGCGTGCCGATGACGGCGGCCCACAGGGCGGCGAGGGGCACGGGCTTGACGATAAATTCGTCCATGCCAGCGGCCAGCGCGCGCATCCGCTCGGCGGTGCCGGCATGCGCGCTCACGCCGATGATCCGGACGCCGGGGACCAGGGCGCGGAAGCGCGGCACCAGGTTCGCTCCGTCGCCGTCGGGCAGCGCGAGGTCGAGCACGATCACCTCCGGCGCGGCGGCGGCGGCGCGGGTCAGGCCCTCGGCCCCGGAACCCGCAACCCGGCAGCGGGCGCCGCGCTCGGTCAGCGCGGTGACGAACAGTTCCCGCACCAGGCGGTTGTCGTCGACCACCAGCACGCGCGGGGCCGGCCCGGCGGGGAGAACGGCGGGCGCGGCGGCCTCCGCCGGGGCGGCCGTGGGGGTGACGAGGCACGTGGCGGTGAAACAGCTGCCCGACCGGCCGTCACTCTCGATCGTGATGCCGCCGCCCATGGCGCGACACAGTGCGGCGGACAGGGCCAGACCGAGGCCCGAACCCTCCTTGTCCGCCGTTTGGGGCAGACGGGTGAACGGGCTGAAAAGCCGCGCCTGCTGCGCGGGCGGGATGCCCGGACCGGTGTCTTGCACCGCCAGCACCAGCCGGCAGAGAGCTCCGTCCGCGGGACCGGCGCGGAGGGAGACGGTGACAGCCCCGCGGTCGGTGAACTTGATCGCGTTGCCCGCGAGGTTGGTCAGGACCTGGCGCAGGCGGACGCCGTCCGCCACCACCCAGGCGGGGACATCGCCGCCGGTCTCGGCGCGCAAGGCCAGACCCTTGGCCGCGGCGCGCGGCCGCAAACTTTCGACGGTCTGCTGCAAAAGATCGGCCGGGTTCACGGCCTGCGCGGCAAGCTGGAAGGACCCGCTCTCGACCGCGCTCAGGTCGATGAGGTCGTTGACCAGCCGGGTCATCAGCTCGCCTTGCTGGCGCAGGGCGTCGAGCCGCGGATGGGCGGCGGCACCCAGTTCCTGGCGCAGCAGTTCGCTATAACCGAGGATGCTCTGCAGCGGAGTGCGCAGCTCGTGGCTGACGTTGGCCAGGAAGGCGGTTTTGATCCGGCTGCCCTCGGCGGAGACCGCGGCGGCGCGCAGGGCGATCTCACGCTCGCGCCCGATCTGGCGCTGCATGAACACCAGGGTCAGCAGGACCACGCCGAGCGCCGTCATCAGGAACGGCCCGGCCCGCCAGCGGCGCTCGATGCTCAGGTAGTATTCCCGGCGCACGCAGTCGAGCCAGCCCAGCATCCGCCCGTCCGACCCGATGATCGGGGCGCGGCAGTAATAGTCGTAGCCGATCTCCGGCACGGGGGATTCCTCGACGTAGGCCTCCTTTTTCTGCCAGCGGACCAGGTCGTCCGGCGTGGCCCGCCGCAGGACCTCGATCTCGCCGGGCCGGACCGCGTTGTCGGAGGAAAGCACCGCGACCAGCCAGCCGTCCTGCAGTCGGATCAGGCGCGCGTGGTCGAGAAAAGGGGTGGCGAGGACGACCTCCTGCAGCCGGAGGCGCGCGGGTTCCGCCGCGCCGCCCGCCAGCCAGGGGGAAAACGCGGGGGCGGGTTCGCCGGCGGCGGATTTCCATTGGATTCCAAACTCCGGCCGTTCCAGCGGCTCAAGCAGGGTCGGGTCAAAGACCTTGGCGTGGGCGGCGGCCGTGCGCAGCCGGTTCTGCTGGATCTCCCGCCGGTTGTCCCGGCCGGTCTGGATGCCCCACGTCAGGCCGACGGCCAGCAGCCCCGCGACACCGGCCCAGAAAATCCGGCGATCCCGCTGGAAAGCCGGCAGCGTTTCCGACGGCAGGCGTTCCGGCAGCCCGCGGGCCAGGCCGCGCAGGACCATCGCGCCGAACAACAGCTGGAACAGGGCCGCTGCCAGGCCCATCGGGGTTGGCGGCCCGGAACGTTGCGTTGCGTCCAGCGCCACCGCGAGGGGTCCGACGGTTGATGCGAGTGGCAGCAGGGCGGCGCCGATGAGAGCCCGGCGGGCGGGCGCGTCGGCCCGCACCTGGGACCACAGCAACACGGCCGTGAGGGCTGCCGCCAGGACGAGCAGCCAGCTGCCGATGTCCACATCCGCGGCATGGAGCCCGGCCACCGCGGCCATAAAAACCCCCGGCAGCCACCGCAGATGGGGCCGTCCGCCCCGCCGGGCGGCCAGCCAGCCCCAAAACGCGGCCATGGTCGCCAGCGTCGCGCCGATGAGGGCGTCGCCGAGCCAGTAGGGATCGATCAGCGCCGGCCGGTAGTCGGACAGCGTGCCGGGGATCAGCCGGTCCTGGAAGAAATCGAAGGTGGGGTTGAAAATACCGAACTGCAGCAGCGCCGTGCCGACGGTGGCGAAGCCGGCGCCGGGCAGCCAGGCCCAGGCGGTCCGGCGTTGCGGATGCCGCCACCAGAGGATCAGGGCCAGGCTCCAGACCAGCAGGGAAAAGAACCAGAAAAAATCCTGATGCACGCTGATGCGGCCGAGCCACGTGGCGGCATCATAGGAGTGAACGGGATTTTCCATGGCGCGGGGCAGCAGGCTTGCGTGGTTTTTTTGCGCGGACAAGCTGCATCCCCGATGCGATCCAGCACCCTCGCCTTCCTGCTCCTGGCCGTGACCGCCACCGTCCGTCCGTCCCCGCCGGAAGCGCTGGTGATCCTCGCCGGCGACCAGCACTCCGCCTACGAGCGCACCGCGCAGGTCGTCGCGACCGTCGACCGCCTCAAGGCGGCGCACCCGGGCCTGCCCCTTGCCATCCTGTTGAACGGCGACACGCTGGAATACGGTAACATCGTCGCCCGCCGCAGCGCCGGCGCGGTGGACTTCGCGATGTTCGCCGCCCTCGCCCGCCGCGCGCCCACCGTCGTCAACGTCGGCAACCACGAGCCGGAATTTTATGATCTCACCGAAACGGTCGCGCGCCTGCAGGCAACCGGCGTCGCCGTGGTCTGCAACATCACCAACCGCGCCACCGGCCGGCTGTTTGTGCCGGCGAGCACGAAGCTCCGGCTTGGCCGCGAGGAGTTTACCGTGGTGGGCGTGACCACCGACAGCCTCGCCACCTACCGCGTTGCCGTCCGCCCGACGCTCGACCTCGCCGACCCGGTGGGCTGGGCCCAGCGGCACTTTCCCGCGCTCTTCGCCGGTGATGAGCCCGCCATCGTGCTCAGCCACGCCGGCATCAAGGCCGATCGCGGCCTCATGCCGCTCGTGCCGGCCGGCACGCTTTTGGCCGGGGCGCACGACCACCAGCGTTTCGTCCATCCGTTCGACCACGGGGTGTATGTGCACTCCGGTTCGTGGAACGAATACCTGACGCTCGCGTGGCTGCACCGCGACGAGGCCGGCCGGCCGCGCTGGGTGGTGGAACAGATCCCGGTGCCGGCTGACGGGCTCGGAGACACTGAGCTGACCGCGCTCATCAAGGAAACCCGCGCGAAGCATCTGACGCCGGAAGACACGGCCGTCGTTGCGCACATCACGGCTGCGCTCGGGCCCGCCGAGGCGGCGCGGCGGGTGGTCGGGGCCCTGCGCGAGGCGGCCGGCGTGGACGCGGCCTTTGTCGGCAACACGACCTTCGGAGCCGGGCTGCCGGCGGGGGACGTCACCCGCGAGGCATTCGACGCCTGCGTGCGGTTCGACGGGGCGATCTTCACCGCGGAGGTGGACGGGGCGCGGCTCCAGCAGCTGATGGCGGCCGCCAACCTCGGGCCTGACACCCCGTTCGAGCTGCGGCGCGGTGAATTCTCGCATGCGGCCGGTCCGGCCGCCATTGATCCGGCGAAAACCTACCGGATCGCCACCACCGACTGGGGGGCCAAAAACACCGCGCGCTACTTTGGCGAGCCGGCGATTGCGTGGCGCGAACAGCCGGGCCTGCGCTTGAAGGCGGCGGTGCTTGCCGCCCTGGCCCCGCCCTGAGCGGGTTCAGCCGTTCCCCTGCTGGCGACGGCCTGCGGCCGGTTCTTTCAACAAAACCGCCTCGCTTCGGGGGCGGGGATTCGTTTGCTGGCACCCCATGGGATTCTTCGACCGCAAGCCTGCCGACCAGCCCGCCTCCACCCCGGCTCCCGCCGGCGACAAAGCCAGCGCGGCGGGCGGCGTGATGCCCCAGCTCGCGGCGGCGCGCGAGAAACTCAAGGCCAAGGACGTGGCGGGCGCCATGGCGGTCTACGAAAGCGTGCTCGCCAGCGCCGGCGACCGGGCTGACGTGCTTGTGACCATCTCGGGCGACCTCGGCAGCACCGGCCATGTGAAGGAGCTCATCGAGCTGCTCGCCCCGCGCTACGACGCCCAGCGCCACGGCGCGGCCGCCGGCATCAACCTGCTTCAGGCCTACCTCGTGACGCGCAACGCCGAGGCCGCCCAGCACCTGCTCGACCTGCTCTTTTCCCTCCAGCAGCCGGCGCTCGAGGCGCGGCTGGTGGGTTTTTCCAACGCCGTGGCCGAGCTCTTCGTCAGCGAGGGCGAGGCGGCGGAACAGGCGGCCATGACGGACGTCGAGGCCAAGGTCAGCCTGGTCAGCCTCAGCAAGCCGGTCTGGTTCTACGGGCTCGAGGCGCTCGCGCCGCACCTGCTGCCCGCCCGGGAGGGCCGGCCCCGCCGCGTGGCCTTCGCGCAGTGCGCGGTGCTCGGGCTCGACAACGCCGCCGCGCGCGCGGCGCAGCCCGAGGAGCCGCTCGGCCGCCTGTGCCGCGGCCTGCCGCTGTGGTTCGCCGAGACCTTCGCCTACAGCGCCGGCTACGAGCCGTTCGCGGCCATCGGCGTCTCCGACCGGCGGCACTACGCGCTGTTTCCCAGCGAATGGGTCGCGGAGAACGTCCGCCAGGTGCATGACACCACCGAGGGCGGGCTGGACTACGTGGTCACCGGCGCCCTCCGGAACCGCAACGACGACTTCGAACTCAGCCTCCGCATCTGGGAGGTGAAGAAATTCCGCGAGCTGAAGGTGTTCACCACGCGCTGGACCCCGTCGGACGCCGACGTGGAGCTGCGGAAGTTCCACGAGCTCGTGCGCGGCTACATGGAGTGGAAGGCGCTGCCCGCGGGCACCGGCCTGGCCTACACACCGCCGGCGGCGCCGCTGGCCTATGTGCACGCGCTCGGCTCGGCGCTCACGCTTTTCCTCGGGGAAAAAGGGGTGCTGGCCCCGGAGCAGGTGCCGGCCGGCCCCGAGGTGCTGCTGCAGTCGGCCCGTGCCAACCCGGACGATGCGCGCGCCCAGCTCGCGCTGGTCGCCGCCCTGCTCCGGCTCAAGGCGCAGGGAGTCGCACCCGATCCCGCCGCGCAGCAGCACGCCGGCGCCTGGCTCGCCTCCCCGGCCGCCCAGGCCGCCGACGCGTCGGCGCTGATCATGAAGCTGGGTTGAGGCGAAGGGTGGCACCGGCGCCCGGCGCCGGTTCAGCCCGCGCGGAGCGCGGGCTCCACCAACAAAAAGGCCCGGCTTGAGGCCGGGCCGGTAATCAGGATTTCACGCCGCCCGCTTACGGGTGCTTGGCGTTGTAGTAGCCGATGAAGTCGGCCGTGAGGTCGAGCTCGGGCTTGGCGTCGAGCAGGCCCTCGCCGAGCTTGGCGATGTCGAAGAGCATCGAGATGTCGCGCTCCTGGGCGAAGAGGCGCAGCTCCTTGCCGAGTTCCACGCTGACCGGGCCCTGCAGTTCCTGCTGGCGCTTGCTGAAGGCCTGCTGGGCGGCCTGCTGCTTGGACTGGAATTCCTGCTGGAGGGCGAGACCGGCGGTCTGCTTCTCCTCGATGGCCTTGGCGTCCGGGGTCGCCTCGGCGCGGAGCTTGTTGAGCTCGCCGACGATGGTGCGGAGCTTTTCCTGGAGCAGCGCGAGCTCGCTCTGCTGGGAGCTGAACTCGAGCTCGAGGGACTGGAAGACCTTCACCAACTGCTTCACGCCGGTGGCGGGCTCGAGGAAGGCCGAGCTGTTCACGTAGGCCACGCGGGCCGGCTCGACGGCCTTCACGACCGGGCTTTTGGCGGGCTGGGCCGACGCCGAGAGGGTCAGGGCGGTGGCCAGGAGGGAGAGGATCAACAGGCGAAAGGATTTCATGGGAAGCTGACTCGTAGGGTTCCGGGAGGGTTTGGCAAAGGTTAAATCTAGGGGTTTTTTCGGGGTGAAACCTCAGGTCCGGAGGGTCGCCAGCTGGCCGCAACCGGCCGCGATGTCGATGCCCCGGCGCTGGCGGACGGTGCTGGGGAGGCCGTATTCCTTGAGAATCTGCTGGAACCGCTTTGCCGCCTCCCGGCCGGTGGGGGCGCCGCCGTAGCCGGCCGTGGGGTTGAGCGGGATCAGGTTAACCTGGGCGTTCTGGCCGTGCAGCAGGCGCCCGACGGCATGGGCGTTGTCGGCGGAATCGTTTTTTCCCTCGATCAGCGTCCATTCATAGAAGATCCGGCGCTGCTGTTTCGCGATGTAGTAGCGGCAGGCGTCCATCAATTCGTCGAGCGGCCACTTCTTCGCCACCGGCACCAGGGCGGCGCGCTCCTCCTGCGTGGCGCCGTGCAGCGACACGGCGAGGTGGATGGGCCGGCCCTCGTCGGCGAGCCGGAGGATGCCCGGCACCACGCCCACGGTGCTGAGCGTGATCTGCTTCGTGCCGAGCGACAGGCCGGCGGTGTCGCACAGGATCTCCGTGGCCGTCATCACGGCGTCGTAGTTGTGCAGCGGCTCGCCCATGCCCATCAGCACGATGTTGCGGAGGCGCTCGCCGGGATTGCCCGCGTGGAGCACGCGGTTCACGTGCAGGGCCTGCGCGACGATCTCGCCGGCGGAAAGGTGGCGGGCGAAGCCCATCTGGCCGGTGGCGCAGAACACGCAGCCCATGGCGCAGCCGGCCTGGCTGCTGATGCACGCGGTCACGCGGCCGGTGAAGCGCATCAGCACGGTCTCGATCCGGCGGTCGTCGGCGAGCGCGAGCAGGTATTTCTTGGTGAAGCCGTCGCTGCTGTGCGACTCGGTGGCCACGGGCAGCGTCGTGAAGGTGAGTTCGCTCTCGGCCTTGGCGCGGAAACGCGCCGGCAGTTCCGGCATCAGCGCCCAGTTGTCCGTGTTCTCCAGGTAGACGTAGGCCCACAGCCGCGCCGCATGCACCGGGCTGAAGCCCCAGCGCACGACCTGCAGGCGCAGGGCCTCGCGGGTCAGGTCATGGAAGTTGGTGCGGGCGGTTTTCACGGGTGGGCAGTCAAAATGAAACGGCTAGGATTTGCCACAAGCGTCCTTTTTGCCCCACCATGCCGCGCATGGCAAAAGTCATCCTGGCGGGCGGCAGCGGGTTTCTCGGTCGGGCGCTCGGCCGCGCCCTGTCCGCCGGGGGGTGGGAGGTGGTCGTGTTGACGCGCGATCCCGACCGCGTCGCTCCGTCGGACGAGACGCCGGCCCTGCGCGGGGTCATGTGGAACGGCGAGACCGGCGGCGCCTGGGCGGCGGAGCTCGAGGGCGCCGCGGCGCTCGTCAACCTGGCGGGCCGGAGCATCAACTGCGTGCACTCGCTGGAAAACAGCCGCGAGATCCTCGATTCGCGGCTCAACGCCGTGAAAGCCCTGGCCAAGGGTTATGCGCGGGCGAAGAACCCGCCGCCGGTGTGGGTGCAGTGCAGCGCCACGGGATTTTATGGCAACGCGGGCGACCGCTTCTGCGAGGAGTCGCTGCCGCCGGGCCCGGGTTTCCTCGCCGAGGTCTGCCGGCGGTGGGAGGAGGCCTTCGCCGCGCTCGACCTGCCGGACGTGCGGCGCGTCGTGCTGCGGCTCGGCCCGGTGCTGGACCAGCGGACCGGCCCGTTTCCCGCGATGCTCGGCCTGACCCGGAAGTTTCTCGGCGGCGCGGCCGGCAGCGGCCGGCAGTTCCTGAGCTGGATCCACCGGGACGACGCGGTGGCGGCTTTCGCGGCGGCCGTTGACCGGCCGGAGCTGAACGGAGTCTACAACCTCTGCGCACCCGGCGCGGTGACGAACACCGAATTCATGCGCGAGCTGCGCGCGGCCGTCGGCCGGCCCTGGGTCCCGCCGGCGCCGGAGTTCGTCGTGCGCTTCATCGCCGAGCACCATTTCCGCACCGACGGCAACCTCGCGCTGCACGGCCAGCGCTGCACCCCGCAGAAGCTGCTCGCGACGGGCTTCAAGTTCACGCACCCGGCGGTCGGCGGCGCGATCCGCGATCTGCTGGCGCCGACCCGCTGACGCGTTGCTTTTTGTCGGCGGGCCGGGCTAACCTGCGACCATGCTCGAGTGGCTGTCCAAGTTCCTGCAGGCGTTCATCCCGCTCTTCGTGGCCATCGATCCGATCGGCCTGGCGGCCATCTTCCTCGGGCTCGGCCAGAACATCGCGCCGGAGCGGCGCCAGCAGATCGCCGACCAGGCGGTCTGGACCGGCGGGCTCGTGGCGCTGGGCTTCCTGCTGCTCGGCAAGAGCATCTTCGCGGCGCTCGGTATCTCGGTGGGCGACTTCCAGATCGCGGGCGGGCTGATCCTCTTCATCCTCGCGGCCAAGGACCTCGTGCAGTCGGCTGCCGAGCCGGAGAAACTGCCGGAGGATTTCGGCGTCGTGCCGCTGGGCATGCCGCTCATCGCCGGACCGGCGTCCATTACCACCCTCCTCGTGCTGGCGCAGAACCAGGCCATCGGGCTGGTGGTCACGCTGGTCGCGCTGGCGGTGAACCTCTTCCTCGTCGTGCTGGCGCTGCATTACAGCGAGTGGCTCGGCCGGAAGGTCGGCGCCACGGGCATGCGCGCCATCTCCAAGATCATCGCCATGCTGCTCGCCGCCATCGCGGTGAGCATGATCCGGCAGGGGTGGAAGTCCTGACATGAAACGGCGCGTGTTTCTTTTTCTCGGCCTGGGGTTGCTGGCCCGGGCCACCAGCATCACCGCTCCGCCGGTGCATCCCCTGCAGGCGGCCGTGGACCGGGCGGTGCAGGACACGGTGGTGGAATTCCGGTCGCCGGAACTCAAGCCTGAGCAACTGGCCGTCACGGTGCTCGACCTGCGCGACGGCCGGGCGGCGGAGTATCGCGGCGACGAGCGCTTTTACCCGGCCAGCGTCATCAAGCTGTTCTTCCTCGCGGCCGTGCATCGCGGCCTGGAGGACGGCCGGATCGCGGACCGGCCCGAGATGCGCCGGGCGATGCGGGACATGATCGTGGATTCCGCCAACGACGCGACGAACTACCTGGTCGACGTCCTGACGGACACCACCGGCGGCCCGGAGCTGCTCCCGGCCGAGCTGGCGGCGTGGAGCGAGAAGCGCGGCGCGGTGACGCGGTATTTCGAGTCGCTGGGCTACAAGAACGTGAACGCCAAGCGGAAGACCTGGGGTGACGGCCCCTACGGCCGCGAGCGACAGGACATGACGGAGCATCCGCCGGCGCGAAATTACCTCTCGACCAACGACACGGCGCGCCTGCTCGCGGAGATAGCCGCCGGCCGGTGCGTCACGCCGGCGCGTTCCGCGCAGATGCTGGAGCTGCTGGCGCGCGACCCGTTCACCCCGAAACCCGAGGATCCGGACAACCAGGCGACGGCGTTCAGCGGTCCGGCGCTGCCGCGGGGCGCGAAACTCTGGTCAAAAGCGGGCTGGGTCAGCTGGGCCCGGCACGACGCGGCGCTCATCGAGCTGCCGGACGGCCGCCGGCTGATCATCGTGGTCTTCACTGACGGGCGAGAACACGCGAACAACCGCGCAATCATCCCGGCGGTCGTGCGGCGCGTGCTGGCGAATCTCAGGTAGGGCGCGTTATCCCTAACGCGCCGAATCGGCGGGTTAAGGATAACCCGCCCTACCCCTTGAACGTCGTCAGCAAATCCGCGTAGATCTTCGCGGAGTCGGTCAGGTCCTTGAGCCGGGCGCGCTCGTCGACCGCGTGGTAGTCGAGGCCGCTCGGGCCGTGGCCGAGGGTCGGCAGCTTCAGCACCGAGGCGAAGTAATGCATGTCGTTGAAGCCGGTCGACACGGTGAACTTCGCCGGGCGGCGGCGGACGCGCGCCACGCTCGACCGCATCGCGGCGAAAAGCGGGTGCGTCGGCGCGGTGTAACACGAATGGTTGTCGGAGATCTTCTCGATGGTGATCCGGCACTGCGGGATCTTCTGCGCCGCGGCCTTGAGCCAGGCGCGCAGCTCGCGTTCGGCGTCGCGCACGTTCTCGATGGGCAGCACGCGGCGGTCGATGGAGAAGCTGGCGGCGGCGGGCACCGTGTTGACCTTGCCGCCCTCGCCGGAGGCGAAGACGCCGCCGAGGTTGATGGTCGGGTGCATGCGCCGGCCGTCAGGCGCGCGGAAGGTGCGCCGGGCGAGCTCCTGCTTGTAGCCGTTGAGCGCGAGCACGAGCGCGGCCATCTTCTCGAGAGCGTTGATCCCGGCCTCGGGCGTGGAGCCGTGGGCGGCGCGGCCGTGGACGCGGACATTGAGCCAGACGACGCCGTTATGGCCGCAGCACACGCCGTCGCCCTCGCCGCCCTCGCCCACCACGGCGTAGTCGGCGCGCAGCTTGCCGTGGGTCGCGACCCAGCCGGTGCCGAGCGTGCTGTCGGTCTCCTCGTCGGCGGTGAAGGACACCTCGACGTTGAAGTTGGGCTTCACGCCCGTGGCGCGCAGGGCCTTCAGGGCAAAGACGATGCTGGCGATGGCGCCCTTCATGTCGGCCGTGCCGCGACCGTAGATCCAACCGTTTTCCACGACGGGATTGAACGGGCTGCCATGCCGCCATTTGCCGGAAACGGGCACGACGTCGTAGTGCGCGTTGAAATGGACGGTCTTTTTCGCACCGGTGTCCCAGAAGCCGATGACGTTGTGGCGTGGATAATCGAGCAGCTCCGGCTGGGTCTTTTTTTGGAGCGAGCGCGGGACCGGCAGGCGGCGCACCTCCAGCCCGAGGCCGCGCAGGGTGTCCGCGAGCAGGGTCGTGATCTTGCCGTAGTTCTCGCCCGGGGGGTTGACGGTGCGCAGCCGGATCAGCTGCTGCAGGAAGGCGACGAGGTCGCCTTGGTGGCGGTCGAGGTAGCGGGCGGGCGACATGCGGGCATCATGGGCCGGCGGTCACGCTGGCGTAAATGAGTTTCAGCGCCACGAGCGACGCCATCACCAGAAAAATGGGCCGCACGAAGCGCGCCCCCCGCGTCATGGCCAGATGGGCGCCGAACTGGCCGCCGATCAGCTGGCCCGCGCCCATGGCCAGGCCGGGCAGCCAGGCCACCGTGCCCGCCAGCGCGAAGAACGCCAGGGCGGCCACGTTGCTGGCGAAGTTCATCACCTTGGTGTGCGCCGCCGCCCGCACGAAGTCGTGCCCGAGCACCGTGACGAACGCGATGGTCCAGAACGAGCCGACGCCCGGGCCGAAGCAACCGTCGTAGAAGCCAAGGCCCAGCCCGAACAGCAGGTAGAAGGGCAGCCGCTCCATCCGGTGGTGCCGGCTGGTTTCGCCGAGCTGCGGCCGGAAGATCATGTAGATGACGATGGCGCCGAGCAGCCAGGGGATGAGCGCGCCCAGAAACTGCGGGTCCACCGACCGCACGGCGAAGGCCCCGGCGATGGCGCCGACGACGGTCAGGCCGGCGCCCTGGCCGCACTCGCGCAGGTCCACCGCGCCCCGCCGGGCGTAACTCCAGGTGGCCGAACCGGTGCCGAACACGCCCTGCAGCTTGGCCGTGCCGAGCGCAAACGGGGCCGGCAGCCCGAAGCCGAGCAGCACCGGCAGGGTGATGAGGCCGCCGCCGCCGGCGATGGCGTCCACCGTGCCCGTGACAATGCCCACGAGGAAGAGCACGGGAAAAGCCCAGAGCGGGAGATCGGGGACGGTCAGCATGGCGGGCATTCAGCGTGCAGGATCAGGATGCTTTTGACAGCGCGGAGTGCGGGCGCACCATGGCGGCACCATGGCACTGGCCGACATGCGCAAGGATTACAGCCTCGCGGGGCTCCTCGAGAAGGACCTCGCGAAGAATCCGTTCCGCCAGTTTGAGCAGTGGTTCCAGGAGGCCGAGGCGGCGAAGATCCCCGAGCCCAACGCCATGACGCTCGCCACCTGCGGCCGCGACGGGCGGCCCGCCGCGCGCACCGTCCTGCTCAAGGGCTGCGACGGCCGCGGGTTTGTCTTCTACACCAACTACGAGAGCCGCAAGGGCCGCGAGCTCGACGCCCACCCCCGCGCCACCCTGCTCTTCCCCTGGATCGCGATGGAGCGCCAGATCACGGTCGAGGGGCCGGTGGTGCGCGTCACGCGCGAGGAGTCCGAGGCGTATTTTCACAGCCGGCCGCGGCAGAGCCAGCTGGCGGCCTGGGCCTCGCCGCAGAGCACCGCGGTCGCGGGCCGCGCGGTCCTCGAGGAGAGTTACCGCGTGATCGAGAAGAAATACGAGGGCCGCGAGGTGCCGCTGCCGCCCAACTGGGGCGGGTTCCGGCTGGCGCCCGAGACGGTCGAGTTCTGGCAGGGCCGGCGCAGCCGCCTGCACGACCGGCTGCGCTACCGCCGCGAGACCGGCGGCGACTGGGTGGTGGAACGGCTCGCGCCCTGACCGATGGCCGCGCAGAAGGCGAAGCCGGCCCCGGCCAAGGCGGTGGCACCCGCCGCCGGGCCGTCGGGCCTCCCCCCGGCGATCGAGGAGCTGGCGGCCACGCTCGGGGTTTTTCATGACGCCGCCGTGATCACGCGCGACCAGTGGCAGGGCGGGGGCGTGGAGCTGCGGCTGGCCAACGACCGGTTCGCCGAGCTGACCGGCTATGCGGCCGCCGGGCTGCCCGGGCAAAACACGCGGCTGCTGCACGGGCCGCGCACCGACCTGCTGGCCCCCGGCGCGGCGGCGGCCGGCCGCCTGGCCGTGGGCGAGGGCTGGCTTTACCGGAAGGATGGCACGGAATTCTATGCGGGCTGGACCTTTTCCCCGCTCCTGATCCGGGGCAAACCGAGCGGCTACCTGGTCGGGCTTTACCGCGACCTCACCGAGACGCGGCGGCTGCGCGAGGCGCTCGTCCTGTCCCAGAAGCTCACCACCGTGGGTCTGCTGGCCGGCGGTGTGACGCACGACTTCAACAACCTGCTGTCCGTCATCAACGGCTACTGCGAGATCCTGGCCACCAAGCTCGCGGCCGTGCCCGCCGCGCAGAAGGACCTGCAGGAGATCCACCGCGCCGGGCTCAAGGCCTCCGCGCTCACCCGGCAGATCCTCGAGTTCAGCCGGCGCCGGGAGCGCGAGGTCAAGGTCGTCAACTTCAACACCCTCATCCGCGAGATCGCCGAGATCATCCGCCGCACGGCCGGCGAGGAGATCGTGGTGGAGCTGCGGCTGGCCTCGGACCTCGGCAACGTCCGCATCGACCCGACGCAGTTCCAGCAGGTGCTGCTCAACCTCTGCATCAACGCGCGCGACGCCATGCGGCGCGGCGGCAAGCTCACGATCCGCACCTTCAACCACCGCGTCCTCGGCCCGGCGGACCGCCGCGCGCCGGAGATGACCGACGGGGCCTATGCCGCGATGCAGGTCGCCGACACGGGGCCGGGCATCCCCGCCGCCGAGCTCAAGAGCATCTTCGAGCCGTTCTTCACCACCAAGCCCCTGGGCACGGGCCTGGGCCTGCCCACCGCGCTCGGCATCGTGCGGGAGAACAACGGCCACCTGGTGGTGCACAGCGTCCCCGGCGACACCCGGTTCGAGCTTTTCCTGCCGGAGACGGCGGAGCCGGAGCAGATCTCGGTCACCAAGCTCGGCACGCTGCCCGCGATGCGCGGCACGGAAAAGGTGCTCATCATCGAGGCGGACGAGGTGCTGCGCAAAATGATCGCGGGCATCATGGCCACCGACGGCTACCGGGTCACGTCCACCGCCAACCCCGAGGAAGCCGCCGCCCTGCTCGCGCGCACCGGATTGCAGCCGGAGTTGCTGCTGGCCCCGGGCGGGACGAAGGCCGGCGCGGCGCTGGTGCGCCGGTTGCGCACCACCCTGCCGCGGCTGAGGGTCATCAGCACCTCCGCCGTGCCGCCTGCCGCGCTCCTGCCGGAGTTTCCGGCCGGGACGCTGATCCATCTGGCGAAGCCCTTCGCCCTGAGCACGCTCCTCCTCAAGGCCCGCGGCCTGCTCGATCTGGCCGGCCCCTGACCCATGAATCTCCACCTCCTTCCCGTCCGCACCGGCGCCGCCGCGGAGAACATGGCGCTGGATTTCCTCCTCCTCCAGCGCTACCCCGCGCCGGCGGCCCCGCGCTTCCGGCACTACGAGTGGCGCCGCCCGGCCTTCACCTTCGGCTACAGCCAGAAGATCGGTTTCGTCCGCGCCAACCTTCCCGCGGGGGAAAATTTTGATCTCTGCCGCCGGCCCACCGGCGGCGGTATCGTCGACCATCGCCACGACTGGACCTACACCCTCGTGCTGCCGCGCGGCCACCCGCTCTATGACGAGCGCGCCGCGCAGTCCTACCGCATCGTCCACGAATGCCTGGCCGCGGCGCTCGCCGCCCTCGGCCAGCCGGCGGCGGTGAAGAGGGAATGCGAGCCGTGTGCGGATGGCCCTGGTGTCTGCTTCCAGCGCGCCGAGCTATACGACGTGGTGAACACCGCGACGAACGCGAAGATCGCCGGCGCCGCCCAGAAGCGGAACAAGCACGGCCTCCTTTTCCAGGGCTCGATCGAGAAGTCCGCCGTCGGCCCCGTGGACTGGGATGATTTTTCGGCGCGGTTCGTTGCTGCCCTGGCGCTGACCCTGCGCGTCACGGCGCAGGCCACGCCGTGGCCGGACCTCAACGAGGCGGAGGTCGAGGGCCTGATCGAGCAGTATTCCACGCCGGAGTGGGTGGAATATCGGTAGGTGGCGCGCGACCGCGCCACCTACAAGATTGCCTCGCGGGCCGGGCGGCCAATGCTCGCCCGTCTATGAAATCCCCTCGCGTCATCGCGTTTCTCCTCACGCTGGCGCTGTCCGTGACGGTCTGTGCCGCGGACAAGCGCCCGATCACCCCGCAGGACCTCTGGGCCGTCAAGCGCCTGGGCAGTCCCGCCCTCTCCCCCGACGGCAAGACCGCGGTGTTCACCGTCCAGGACTGGTCCATCGAGAAAAACAAGAGCACGACCAGCCTCTGGCTCGTGGATGTGGCCGGCGGCGCCCCGCGCCGTCTGACCAACGCCCCGGTCTCCGACAGCAGCCCGGTCTGGAGCCCTGACGGCACGCGCCTCGCCTTTACCTCAAAGCGCGGCGACGACGAGAACGCCTCGCTCTACGTCATCAACCTCGCCGGCGGCGAGCCCGAGAAGATCCTCGAGCTGCCCTACGGCGTGTCGCAGCCCAAGTGGCTGCCGGACGGCACGGGCGTGATCGTCGCCACCTCCGTCATCCCCGAGCTGGCCGGCTCGCTCGCCCCGGCCGACCTCGCGGCGATGAAGAAGGAGATCAAGCGCCGCAAGGACTCCAAGATGACCGCCAAGGTCACCGAGGACCGCCAATACCGCTATTTCGACCACTGGCTGACCGACAATCTCGCCAGCCGCCTCGTGCGCGTGAACGTGACCACGAAGGAATTCAAGGACCTCACCCCGAAGTGGAAGGTGCTGTTCCAGACCAGCGGCGACGTGAACTACGACATTTCCCCCGACGGCAAGCTCGTGGCGCTGGCGGTCAACGTCACGCCCCCGCCCTACAGCGACTTTCTCAACGTCGACATCCACCTCATCCCGACCGACGGCTCCGGCGAGATGAAGAACGTGACGGCCGAGAACAAGGGCGACGACGACGGCCCGGTCTTCGCACCGGACGGCAAGTCGCTGCTTTTCGCCCGCACCGAGGTGCCCTATGGCAACGGCGAGTCGGCCAAGCTCTGGCGCCACGATCTCGCCACCGGCAAGAACACGCCGGTGACCGACGCGCTCGATTACTCGATCACGGGCGCGGAATTCTCCGCCGACGGCAAGACGCTGTGGACCACCGCCGAGGACAAGGGCGTGGTGCCGGTCTTCAAGCTCAATGCCGATGGCAGCGGCCTGACCGCGGTCTACAAGGAAGGCACCTCGAGCAGCCTGACCACCAGCAACGGCAGCATCGTTTTCCTCAACGACACCACCAGCCGGCCCAACGAGCTCTTCGCCCTCGACGCCGCCACCGGCGCGGTGCGGCGGCTCACGCACTTCAATGACGAGCTGATGGCGAAGCTCGATCTCGGCAAGGTCGAGAGCTACTGGTTCACCGGCGCGGCCGGTGACCAGGTCCACGGCTGGCTTGTGCTGCCCCCGGGTTACGACCCGAAGAAGACCTACCCGCTCGTGCAGCTGATGCACGGCGGCCCGCACACGATGAACCGCGACAGCTTCAGCTACCGCTGGAACACGCACGTCTTCGCCGCGCCGGGCTACATCGTCACCTGGGTCAACCGCCACGGCTCGACCGGCTTCGGCGAGAAGTTTGCCCAGAGCATCATCAACCAGTGGGGCGACATGCCGCTGGAGGACATCCTGAAGTCCACCGACTACCTGCTGCAGCGCTTCCCCAACATCGACCCGAAGCGGATGGCCGCCGCGGGCGGCAGCTACGGCGGCTACATGGCCGCGTGGGTCGCGGGCCACACCGACCGGTTCGCCGCGCTGATCAACCACGCCGGCGTGAACGACTTCATCACGCAGTATGGCGCGGACGTCACGCCCTACGGCTTCACCCAGGTGCTCGGCGGCACGCCGTGGAAGAACCCCGAGGGCATGCAGCGCAACAACCCGACGACCTACGCGAAGAACTTCAAGACCCCCATGCTCATCATCCACGGCGAGCTGGATTACCGCGTGCCCTACGTGAACGGCACGGCGCTCTATGCCATCTACCAGTCGATGGGCATCCCCTCGCGCCTGGTCATCTTCCCGAACGAGAACCACTGGGTGCTCACGCCGCAGAACGCGATCTACTGGCACTGGGAGATGCAGAGCTGGCTGAGCCGCTACCTCGGCGGCAAGCCGGCGCTGGAGAAGCCGGTGTTCGACGGGGAAAGCAAATAAGGTTAGGGCCGTTGTCCCCAATGGCCCAAGGCGCTTGAGGGCAAGCGCCCCTACCCCAACCGCGATCTCAAAAAGCAGGCGCCGGTGAAAAACACCGGCGCCTTTTCTTTTATGGCCAGCGGCCGCGGAGGCGGTCGGGGGTCGCAGCACTCAATGGTGCTGTTTATCAGCGCGGCGTCGCGGTTGCGGCACAGCGCAAGGGGCTTTCTGGAGGTATTATCGCATGTTTCCTGAAAAAAACCACCGGGAGTTATTCACGGGTTGAGCCGCCGGCGCCAGACGGCGAGCAAGGCCAGGGCCCCCGCCAGCAGGGCATAGCTGGACGGTTCGGGCACCGCCGCGATGCCGATGTTGCCGTCCGACCACGAGGAATTGTCGTAAAGGGCCAGCACGTAACCGTCTGCCCCGGCGGTGCCGTCAAAGTTCAGCCCCGGGGCGCCACCATAACTCCAGATCGTGCCCTCGTCCGGATATCCCGGGTTGGTGGGCATATAAATGGTGCGGGTGACGGAGAGCGCCACCCCGCCACCGGCGGATTTTTGCAACATGGCTTCACAATCGGCGGGCGAGGTGATGCCCACGGAGCCGAGGTAATCGGTGGGCAGATAGGCATAAAAGGAGGCCAGGGCTCCATCCTGGCCGCTGGCGTTGAAACCCGCGGCGTAACTGGTGCCCGCGTAGTTTTGCAGCGGCTTGATGTCACCCCAGAACATGTCGGTCCGAAAAACCGTGCCGCCGAAGTTGTTGCCGGAGCCACTGACGATCATCAGGCCGAACGCGCTGCCCAGCGTGTTGCCGGTGGGATCCAGCGCGGAGGCGACCGGATTGATCGTCGAGACGGACAGGGACAGGGTTCCGGCCGTGTAACTGTAGCTGGTGAGGGCGCCGCCGGTGTAGGCAATGTAATCGGGCACCCCGGACAGACCGGTGAAGGTCAGGGTCAGGCCGGTGCCGGCCGTGACCAGGGTGGTGCCGAGGTTGTAATCCGAGGGAGCGCCCGTCGGGGACGAGTTGTTCACCAGCCCGAACACGAAGGTGTTGGCATCGGGCTGGCTCGTGCCGTAGTAGGCGCCCGAGGGCGTCATCCCGCCAGTCAGGAGCATGCCGCCGCCGGAGGTGCCGCTGAAGGTGCCGCCGGTGTCCCAGCCGGAGCCCGCCAGGTTGAAGGTTTGCGCGAGGCTCACGCCGGTCAAAGCCAGCAGGACCAGTGCGCCACACGCCGCCCGCATCGTTTTCATGGCCGGGATTCTACACCCGGAGCCGGACCCCGGCTCCGCATGGTTTGGCTTTTTGCGGAGGAAAAATCTTTCCGCGAATCCCGCGGGGGACGTCAGGTTTTTGGCGCCGCCAGGCTGTAGACAAAATGATCCACGTGCCGGTCGTAGAGCCACTCGGCTTTTTTCAATGTGCTCACCTGCTTGAAGCCGAGCCGTCGCGGGATTTTCTGGGCGCGCAGGTTGTCCGTGGCCACGGCGACCACCAATTGTTTGAGCTGCAGTTCGGTGAACGCGTGGTCGATCACGGCGCGGCAGCACAAGGTCATGATGCCCTGGCCCGCACTGTCGGGTGCGATCCAATAGGCCGGAAACCCGACGCGGTTGGCCCAGTCGATCCGGTTGTGGCCGATGACGCCCACCAACCGGCCCATGGCCCAGATGCCGCAGGTGAAGGCGCGGGTCTCCCGGTCGTCGCGCACTGTGCCCGCGATGTAGGCCTGGCTGTCGGCGACCTTCTTGGTGGCGTCCACCCACGGCAGCCACTCGCGGAGCGAGGCCCGGTGGGCGTCCACCACGGCGAACAAAGCCGGCGCGTCGGATGGCTGCAGCGGACGCAGCTCGAGGCCTGGGTTTAGCTTGCGCGCGAACATGACCTATCCCTTCACCAGCGTGATCACGCACTCGAGGTGGCGGGTCTGGGGGAAAAGGTCGAAGGGCTGCACGGCGGTGAGCTTGTAGCCGGCAGCGAGGAAACCCTTGAGGTCGCGCATCTGCGTGGCCGGGTCGCAGGAAACATAGACGACCGCGCGCGGACCAAAGGCGAAGAGCTGGCCGAGGAAAAGCTCGTCGCAGCCCTTGCGGGGCGGATCGATGACAACCGCGGTGTCGGCCGCCGGGAAATCGAGTCCGGCGAAGATCTGGGAGGCGTCGCCGGCCTTGAACGTGGCGTTGGTGAGGCCGTTGGCCGCGGCGTTTTCCGTGGCGAACCGGATGGAAGTCTCGCTGAGCTCGATGCCGGTGACGCGCTCGAAGGCCGGCGCACAGCTCAGGGCGAAGAGTCCGCTGCCGCAGTAGGCGTCGACGAGGAACCGCGCCCCGCTGCCGGCGGCCTGCCCGCGGACATAGCCGGTGAAGGCCGGAAGGATGAACGGGTTGTTCTGGAAAAAGTCGCGGGCAAGGAAGTGAAGGCGGAGCGATTGCGGATTGCTGATCGCGGATTGGGGATTGGCAGACTGCGCAATGACCTCGTGAATCACCGCATCGTAGTCGGTGACGACGCCTTCCTGCGCTTGGCGCAGAAGCAAGGTGGAGTCGCGCTTGTATTCGCCGGCAGCGAGCCGGGTCTGGGTCCTGGCTCGCACCTCGGTCAACTTCGCGTTGATCTCCGGCGTGGCGATGGGGCACTGCGGAACATCGATGATATCGAACCGCGTGCCCTGCTTGAGAAATCCGATGGGTTGCGGCTTGGGCAATTCGCCCTCCGCAATCCGCGATCCGCAATGGAAGTGCGGCGTGATCTTCGAGCGATAACCAAACTCGCGGGGCGAGCCGATCACGGGCAGCACGGGAAACTCCACGCCGGCCATGAATTTCAGGAGTTCCTCGACCTGCTGGCGCTTCCATTTCAGCTGCTCGGCATAGGCCAGGTGCTGGTATTGGCAGCCGCCGCACTGGCCGAACAGGGGACATTTCGGGTCGATGCGGTGCGGCGAGGGGGTGAGGACGGCCACCAGGTCGGCCTCGGAGTAGTTCTTGTGGTTGCGGTAGACGCGGACGCGCACCTTCTCTCCCGGCAGGGTGAAGGGCACCATCACGACCCACTTTCCTTCGCCCACCGGCACGCGACCGAGGCCGACGCCGAGGTTGGTCAGCGTCGCGATCTCCATCTCGAGCTCGTGATGGTAGGGAAAGGGCTGGTCGTTGAATTTTTTCTTGGCCACGAAGAGGCATAAAAAGTCACAAAAACAAAAGGTTCCCAATCCTTTTCGTGTCTCTTAGTGACTCTTTGTGGCCATCCTTCCGGAAAAAATCACCAGCCTGCAGAATCCCCGCGTCAAACAGCTCGTGAAGCTGCGCGAGCGGCGCGAGCGCGACGACGCGGGCCTGTTCCTGGTCGAGGGCTACCGCGAGATCCGCCGGGCCTTGGAGAAAGGCGTGCGGCCCAAGGAGCTTTATTTCAGCCCCGATTGGTTCCTGGGCGAAAACGAGCCGGCGCTCATTGAGCAGGCGAAGCAGGCCGGGGCGCAGCTGTTCGAGTTGTCCAAGGATGCCTTTGCCAAGGTCGCCTACCGCGAGCGGCCAGACGGGCTGCTGGCCGTGGCGCCCCAGTGGAAACGCGGACTGGCGGATCTGAATCTCAAGGCCTCCCCCTTCCTGCTCGTGGTCGAGTCCATCGAGAAACCCGGCAACCTTGGCACGATCCTGCGCAGTGCGGACGCCGCGGGCTGCGACGCGGTGATCGTGTGCGACGCCGTGACGGACATCTTCAATCCCAACGTCGTGCGGGCCTCCACCGGCGTGCTTTTCTCCGTGCCGATCGTCGTGGCGGAAAGCACCGCGGTGCATGCCTGGCTGAAGGAAAAGGGCATCCGCACGGCGGCCACGACGCCGCACACGACCAACATCTACACGCAGACCGACCTACGCGGCCCGCTGGCCATCGTGATGGGCAGCGAGCAATATGGGTTGAGCGAATTTTGGATGAAGGGTGCCGATGTGCTCGTGCGCATCCCCATGGCCGGCCAGGCCGACTCCCTCAACGTCGCCATGGCGACTATCATCACACTCTTCGAAGCGGTGCGGCAGCGAAACGGGTAGCGTCCATGAATTGCCACGATTTTCATCTGAAGGGTTACACGGTAACCGAATTCGGTCGGAGAATCGCACTAAACTTGGTTTGGAATTACCCGGGTCCCGAAAGGAAAGACTCGCACATCGAATTTGTGGAAGTGGAGCTTTACCACTTTAGCCACACGCAGGGCGCGATCCTAACCGACATTGTGGAAGAGCCGCTTGATGTCTGGGTGAAGCGCGAATCCGGATTTATCGCGGAAGCCGACAAGCAAGACGGTGTGCGCCATTGGGCGGGAAACGCGGAGCAATACGCCAACCAACTCAAGCGCGAAGGCTATAAGGTTTGGCGGATCGAGGCGGCGATTGGTTTGTCTGGCTTTGTCGTAGCTAAAAAACTGGAAGATAACAGCAGACGTCACGGCTGATTCTTCAAGTGCTCGATGAGCTCCTTCGTGCCGGCTTCCATCGTGACGAGCGGGTGGTAGCCGAGGTCGCGGCGGGCCGCGGAGATATCGAACCAGTGGTCCGTGGCCATTTCCTTGGCGACGAAGCGCGTCATCGGAGGTTCGCCTTTCAGCGGGAGCGCGCGCCACAGGCCTTCCAGCAGGCCGCCGGCGGCATAGGCCACCGGCAACGGGACGTGTTTGGTGATTTCGGGGATGTCCACGCCACGCAGCAGCTGGTTGATCCAGTCCCAGAGGATGATCGGTTCGCCGTTGGTGATGAAGTAGGCTTTGCCGCCGGCGGACGGAATCTGAGATTTCAAATTTGAGATTTCAGATGCGCACAGCGCGCCCTCGGCGAGCAGGTGGGCGTCGACGACGTTGCTGATGTGCGTCACGTCCACCTTGTTGCGGCCGGAGCCGATGATCTTGAGCCGACCGGTGCGCGCCAGGGCCAACACGCGGGGCACGACGTTCTTGTCGCCCGGACCCCACACGAGGTGCGGGCGCAGGGCCACGGTCGCCAGCGACGGCCCGTGGGCCGCCAGCACCTCGCGCTCGGCGGCGGCCTTGCTCGTCGGGTAGGCGCACGGGGCCGCGGTGCAGAGCGGGGCGGATTCGTCGAGACCCGCCAGGTCGCTGCCGTTGTAGACCACGCTCGGCGAGCTGGTGTAGACGAGTCGCGGCACGCCGGCCTCGCGGCAGGCGTTGATGACATGGCGCGTGCCGCCGACGTTGATCTCGAAAAACTCGCGGCGCGGGCCCCAGACGCCGACGCGGCCGGCGACGTGGAAGACGGTCTCCGCGCCCTGACAACCGCGGCGCATGGCCTCGCGGTTGTCGAGGTCGCCGGGGATCACCTCGGCGCCGAGGGCCTCCAGGTGCGGCAGCGGCCGGCGGGCGAGGACGCGCACGCGCCGGCCCTCGGCGAGCAGGCGCTCGGCGATCTTGCCCCCGATGAAGCCGCTGGCACCGGTGATGAAGGTCGGGAAGTTTTTGCGGACGATGAGCACGGGGGCAGCAAATAGACAGGTTCAGGGCCGGGCGACCAAGGCGGGTTTAGCCACAAAAAGGCGCAAAAAACCAACAGCGGATGAAACCTGCAAGGCGCCTATAGGCGCGCGGAATATAGACGAAGGCACGGGAAACGATCCTTGTGACTTTTCGTGGCTAAACAGATTGGCTGAGTCGCTCATTGTTTCAGGACGTCGCGGGAGATCTCGCGCTTGTCGAGTTCGTAGCCGTGGTGGCCGGCGGCCCAGCGGGCGAGCGTGAGACGGTGGATCTTGGCGTTGTGCCGGACGTCGACCGGGAAATGCGGGTGCAGGTAGGCGAGCCGGATGAGGTCGGTGTGGGGATGGGCGGCCCCCAGCTCGCGCAGCTCGCGCACCAGCTTGCGGCGCAAGGAGGGCGTGGCCACCACCTCGCGCGAGACGGGCTCGATGACGATGGCCGGGCGGCGGCCATCGTGTCCGGTGGCGATGAGCGCGCTGCGGGCGACGTTCGGGTGCGCGTTGAAGATCGGCTCGACCTGTTCGGTGTAGAGCAGGCCGTGCTGGGTTTCGACCCGTTCGGCCTTGCGGCCGCAGAACCACAGGCGGCCAAGGGCGTCTAGATAACCCAGATCCCCGAGGCGATGCCAGGTCGTGGACGCCCCATTGGCGATTTCGGATTGGGGATTGCGGATTTTGGCCAAGGCCGTCGCTTCTGGAAGTTCGTCGTAGGATTTTGTTACCACGGGTCCGCGGACGATGATCTCGCCGATTTCACCGGTGGGAAGTTCGCGGATATCGGCCAGCGTGGCGATCGGGGCGTCGGTGATGGCGATGATTTTGACCGTGATCTCGTTCACCGGCCGGCCGACGCAGGTGCCCTTCCCGGTCGCGGTCGCGGCGGCGGTTTCGCCGAGCACCTCGGTGGCACTGATGGTGGCGACCGGCAGGGATTCGGTGGCGCCGTAGGGGCTGTGCGCGGTGCCGTTGGGCAGGATCTTCTGCAGGTCGGCGAAAAGCGCCGGCGGCACGGGCGCACCGGCCATGAGGACGCGTTTCACCGAGGGCAGCGTGAGATTGTTCTTCAGGCAGTGGCGGCTGATGATCCGCCAGAGCGTGGGCGAGCCGAAGGAGTTGGTGACCTTCTCCTGCTGGATGGCACGGACGATCTTCGCCGGGTCCACCGTGGCCGGCCGGCTGGGGTCGATCTCGGGGACGACGGTGGTCATGCCCAGCGCGGGATTGAAGAGCGCGAAGATCGGCAGCATCGGCAGGTCGATCTCGCCGGGCGCGATCGTATAGGTGTCGCGCACCAGCCGCACCTGGGCCTCGAACATCCCGTGCTCGTAGCAGACACCCTTGGGCGCGCCGGTGGAGCCAGAGGTGAACAGCACCGCCGCCAGATCGGTGGCGGCGCTGTTCGCCATTTCAAATTTCAAATTTGAGATTTGAGATGCACGAGCCAGGCGGCTCGTGCTGGCGCCACTAACCCAGATGCGAATGTCCACCGTGGCGAATGCTGCCCGGAAAACGTGGCTCATGGCCTGGGCCAGCGGGATGCCGAGCAGGACGCGGGGCTTCGAGCGGGCGACGCAGGCGAGGAAGCTTTTCCGGCCCATGCCGGGGTCGATGATCACCGGCACGGCGCCGAGCTTGAAGAGGGCAAAGGCCGCGGCGATGAGCGGCAGGCCCTGGCGGACCATCACCAACACCCGGTCCCCGCGGCGCACGCCCCGGGCGGTGAGTTTGCCGGCCCACGCATCGACCTCGGCGTCCAGTTCGCGGAACGACAGAACAAGATAATCGAGGTCCCCGGCGGAAGTGCGGCCGCGCGGGATCTTGACCGCCGGGTGGTCCGGCAGGCGCGCCGCCATCAGCGGCAGGTGGCGGGCGATGTTGGCGGAGTCGGACAAGGGGGCGTCAGCTCCGCCAAGCCGGCTCGGCCTTGATCAGCTTGGCCTGCCAGGGCAGCAGGACTTCCTCGATGGACGAGGGGTCGCGGGCGATCTGCACCAGCTGGGTGCGGGTGGCGATGAGGGTGGGATCGAGGCTGAGGCCCGCGGCGAGGCGGTCGCGGTCGGCCTTGATGCGGTCCTGCCGGGCGAGCTCGTCGGGCGTCATCGGGCTGAAGTCGCGGCGGCGCTCGCGGCGCGGCAGGGTGTTGGGGTCGGTGGCGAAGCCGCGGCGGACGGCCTCGGCCAGCGAGGGGAACAGGCGGTCGTGGCGGCGGCCGAGGTTGACGCGCATGACCTCCTCGGGCGGGGCGCCGTCGTCGGCGGAGCGGGCGATGCGGACAAGCATCTCGTTGCCGACGACCTTGAAGGGGGGCGTGTTGATCTTCTCGGCCCAGCCCTCGCGCCAGTGCCAGAGCGCGTGGAGCACGGCGAGGCCGCGGCCGTGGAGTTTTTCGGAGCCGTTGACGCGCCAGGCGTTCTCGTCGGGGGCGCTGAAGCCGTCCTTCGCCACCGACATCTGCCAGCGGCAGCGCTGCTCGAGCCACTCGAGACGGCCGAGCTTCACAAGGTCGCCGCGGAGCTTGTCGCGCAGGGCGAAAAGGTGGAACACGTCCATCGCGGCGTAATCGAGCATGTCGCGGTCGAGCGGGCGCTGGGACCAGTTCGCCTTCTGGTGGTCCTTGTCGAGCTTGACGCCGAAGTTCGTCTCGAGGAGCGCGGCGAGGCCGAAGCGCGGGATGCTCAGCAGCTGCGCGGCGAACATGGTGTCGAACAGGCTGTGCGGCTGGAAGCGGCAGAGCTCCCAGAGCAGGCGCAGGTCATAGTCGCTGCCGTGCATGATGAGCGGCTTGGCGGCGAGGCGCGGCCAGAGCGCGGCGAGGTCGAGGTCGGCCAGCAGGTCGACGAGGTAGATCTCGCCGACGACGTGGATTTGCAGGAGGCAGACGCGCGTCCGGTAGCGGAAGAGGTTGTCGGCCTCGGTATCGAGCGCGATCTCGGTGCAGCGGTCGAGCGCGGCAAAGAGCGGCGCCAGCTGCTCGGGCCGGGTGATGAGTTGGTAGGGAGGGACGGTGTTCAAGCGGTTCAATCTTTCCAGGCGGTGAGAAAGGCGTCGATCAGCTGCGGCAGGTCGGGGCTGTAGCCGCCCTCGAGGACGGCGGCGGCGGGCAGGCCGCTCTCGCCGAGCCAGCGGCCGAGGGTGGCGAAGTCGTCGCGCTCAAGGGTCATCTCGGTGATGGGGTCGCGGGCGTAGGCGTCGAAACCCGCCGACACGAGGACGAGGTCGGGCTTGAAGCCGAGGACCTTGTCCCAGGAGCGGGCGAGGTCGGCCATGTGGGCCTCGCGCGGCGTGTGCGGGGCGACGGGGAAGTTCTGGCAGTTGGCGAAGGAGGTCGTGCCGGTGCCGGGATAGCCGGGATACTGGTGGACGGAGACGAACAGCAGGTTCGGCCGGTCGCGGAGGATGTCCTCGGTGCCGTTGCCGTGGTGGGCATCGAAGTCCCACACGGCCACGCGGTGGCCGGTGGCGACGGCCTGCAGCGCGGCGATGGCGATCTGGTTAAGATAGCAGAAGCCCATGGCCTGGGAACGGGTGCAGTGATGGCCGGGCGGGCGCATCAGGGCGAAGGCGTGCCGGCCGGCCAGGGCCTGGTCCGCGGCGGCGAGGGCGGCACCCACGGCGCGGCGGGCGTGGTCATAGATGCCCGGGAAATGCGGGGTGTCGGCGTCGAGGTCCGGCGCGTGCTGGATCCGCTTGATGAGCGCCGGCGTGTGGGCGGTGAGGAGGACGGCCTCGTCCGCGGCGGCGGGTTTCTGCCAGGTCCACCCCGGGTGGGCGGCCTGCAAATGAGCCGCACTGCGGAGCACGCGGGCCGGCTGCTCGGGTCGCATATGCGAGCCGTATTCGGCGCAAAGGGGGTCGTGCAGGATGATCATCAAGATTGTCCGCCCACGGACAGCAAGGAGTCCCGAAAAAAGCCCAATTTCCGGGGGCAGTAAAGCCGGGATTATTTGGCCACAAAAGGCGCAAAAGGTGAGCCCGCGCCCGGGGACGGAATCTTTTTGTGGTTTTTGTGCCTTTTGTGGCCAATCTCCCGGCATGAAGGTCGTCGTGCTTTGTTCCGGCGGAATGGATTCCGTGACCGCGCTCCACTGGGCGCGGTGGCGGCACGACGTGCGGGCCGCCGTGAGCTTCGACTACGGGGCCAAGCACAACCACCGCGAGCTCCCGCTGGCCGCGGAGCAGGCGAAGATCGCCGGCGTGCCGCACACGGTCATCCCGCTCGACTTCATCGGCCGGCTGTTCGCCTCCGACCTGCTCAAAAGCGGCGGCGCCATCCCTGAGGGGCACTACGCCGACGCGAACATGCAACGCACGGTCGTCCCCTTTCGCAACGGCATCATGCTGGCCGCGGCCGCGGGTTTCGCCGAGAGCGCCGGGGCGGAGGGGCTGGTCATCGCCGCGCACGGCGGCGACCACGCGATCTACCCCGACTGCCGCGAGGACTTCATGGCGGCCATGGGCCGGGCGATCCAGCTGGGCACCTACGCCGGCATCCAGCTGCTGCGGCCGTTCATCGCGATGACCAAGGCGCAGATCGCGACGGAAGGCGCGCGGCTCGGCGTGGATTTCGCGCGCACCTGGTCGTGTTACAAGGGCGGCGCCGTCCACTGCGGCAAGTGCGGCACCTGCGTCGAGCGCCGCGAGGCCTTCCAGCTGGCGGGGATCGCGGACCCGACCAGCTACGAGAGCACGCCGCCGCTGCCGGATAAACCATAGGTCCCAGACGACTTACGGCCCGATATTTTCCGATGCTGATTTCCGAAATCTTCCACTCCCTGCAGGGCGAAGGCGAGCTCACGGGCGTGCCGTCGGTCTTCGTGCGCACCAGCGGCTGCAACCTGCGCTGCAACTGGTGCGACACGCCCTACGCGTCGTGGAACCCCGAGGGCGGGCCGATGAGCGTCGCTGAAATCGTGGCCGCGGTGCGGCAATACCCGGCCAGGCACGTGGTGCTGACCGGCGGCGAGCCGATGGTGGCGAGGGAAATCCGCGACCTCGCCGCGGCGCTGAAGCAATCCGGCCATCACATCACCATCGAGACGGCGGCGACCGTCGCGCCGGACGGCATCGCGTGCGATCTCGCCTCGCTCAGCCCCAAGCTGAAAAACTCCGGGCCCGACGACCGGTTGCCGGCGGCGTGGCGCGAGAAGCACGAGGCGCTGCGCTGGCAGCCGGAGGTCGTGCAGGCCTGGCTGGCGGGGTATGGCTTCCAGCTGAAGTTCGTCGTCGCGCAGGCGGCCGACGTGGACGAGATCGAGGGGATGCTCGCGCAGCTCGGCGGCGCCATCCCCCGGTCGAAGGTCCTGCTGATGCCGGAAGGCACGACGGTCGAGGCCCTGCGGGCGAAGGCCGGCTGGCTGGGGGAGCTGTGCAAGGCCCGCGGTTACCGCTACGCGCCGCGGCTGCACGTCGAGCTCTACGGCAACAAGCGCGGCACATGAAGATTCCGCTGAAGGCCAACCGGCCGCCGCCGCGCAAGCTCTCGGTCGAGCTCGCGGAGCTGCGCGACCGTTCGGCGCGGGGCGCCGTGACGCTGCGCGAGGTCATCTACACGCTGCACGGCCGGGCCTACATGCTGCTGGTGCTGCTGCTGGCGCTGCCGTTCATCACGCCGGTCCCCCTGCCCGGCCTCTCCACGCCGTTCGGCCTGGCGATCTTGCTCATCGCGCTCCGCCTTTCGCTCGGCCAGCGGCCGTGGCTGCCGATGAAGCTCCAGCGCAAGGAGCTGCCGCCGGGTTTTTTCGCCAAGGTGTTTGCCTTCGCCGAGAAGGTGCTGCGGATCTTCGAGAAGTTCCTGCGCCCGCGGCTCGCGTTCCTTTCCGAAACGCCGTTCCTCGTGCAGCTGCACGCGCTGCTCATGCTCACGGCCGCGCTGGTGCTGCTCCTGCCGCTGCCCATCCCGTTCACCAACAGCTTTCCGGCGTGGACCATCCTGCTGCTGGCCGCCGGGCTGCTGGAGCGCGACGGCTGGTTCATCCTCGGCGGCTACCTGGTCTTCATCGCCGGCGTGTTTTATTTCATCTTCCTCGGCGAGGCGACGGCCGCGCTGGTGCGCGAGCTCCTGCAGTGGCTCCGCGGCTAGGCCTCACCCGCGGGCGGCCGGCGCCGGCCGGGCGGGGAAAAGCAGCGAGGCGCCGACCGACGCGGCCAGCAGTGCGCCGATGATGCCGAGGGACCAGCTGATGGGGAACTTGCCGCCGAAGGCCTCGTTCAGCCACACCATCTTCAGGCCGACAAAGACAAGGATGAGCCCGAGCCCGTATTTCAGGAAGCGGAACTTGTGCATCACCCCCGCCAGCAGGAAAAACAGCGCGCGCAGACCGAGGATGGCAAAGACGTTCGAGGTGAAGACGATCAGGGGCTCCTTGGTGAGGGCGAAGATCGCCGGCACGCTGTCGACGGCGAAAACGATGTCCGTGACCTCCACAAACGCGAGGCACACGAGCAGCGGGGTCGCGTGCCACAGGCCGTCGAGCTTCACGAAAAAATTCTGACCGTGGAGCCGCGGCGTGACCGGCATGAGTTTCCGCAGGAGGCGGATCAGGGGATTTTTCTCCGGATCGATGGGCTTCTCGGGGGCAAAGAGGATCTTCAGGCCGGTGAGGATCAGGAAACCGCCAAAGAGGAGGATGACCCAGTGAAACTGCATGAGCGCAGCGCCAAGGCTGATGAAGATCACGCGGAAGAACAGCGCGCCGAGGATGCCGTAGAAGAGGACGCGGTGCTGGTATTTCGGCGGCACCGCGAAATACGAGAACACGACGACAAACACAAAGATGTTGTCCACCGACAGCGATTTCTCGACGACGAAGCCGGTCAGGTATTCGAGGCCGGTCTGTTTCGCCAGGGCCGCGTGGTCGAGTCCGACCAGCCGCGGATCGAGCGGGAATTTCCAGAGGGCGTATTGGTAAAGACCGTAGCCGAAGGCCAGGGCCAGGCTGATCCACACCGTGCTCCAGCCGAGCGCCTCCTTGAAACCCACCTCGTGCGCGTCGCGGTGAAAGACCCCGAGGTCCAGCGCGAGCATGCCCAGCACGAACAGCGTAAAGAGGCCGTAGAACCACCAGTAGTCGGCGAAGGGGAAAAGCGGGATGTAATCCATGTGGGTGCGTGAATGTCGGGACGCCCGCCGGGTTCAAGCCGGACCGGACTGGAAAACCGGGCAGGGTTTCCAGCGGGCCTCAGGGGTTCTCGGGCCACGGGCGGCCCTGCGCCACTTCATGGGAGCGCAGGGCGAGCTGGTTGCGGTGACAGACCGTCTCCACCAGCAGCGCATCATCCAACAGCCCGATTTCCGGCAGGGCGTCAGGAATCAGGTCGAAGCCCTTCAGGAAGTAAAAGAGCGCGAAGGCGGTCTCCCGGCGCTCAGCCGTGCCGCCTTCGGCGGCGGTCTCCTCGAAATAACGGACCAGCAGCTCCAACCGCTGCTTGAACCGCGTCGAGTCGGTGATCAGGCCGGCTTTTTTCCTGGCCTCGGGCAGCAACCCGAGCAAGCCCGCCAGATCCGCGGGGGAGACGGTGTTCGCCCCGTTGACCACATAGGTCGTCGGGCTGGTGTGCTGGCCGGCGCCGGGCTTCTGGGACAGGTAGCGGCCGAGGGCCGCGGAAGGGATGGTCTTCATGGGTGGCGGGGGGTTGCAGGCAGGCAATCGCTCCCGCGCAATCCCACAAGCCGGACCGGACTGGAAAACGGCGCGGCGTTTCCAGCCGGAAACGGTCAGACCGCCAGTGCGATCTTTCCGAACTGCGCCGCAGCCTCCATGTGACGCAACGCGGCGTCGGCCTGGTCGAGCGGGAAGACCTGGTCCACCACGGGCGTGATCCGGTGCGTGTCGACGAACTTCGTCATCCCCGCGAAATCCGCCGGCGAGCCCATGGTCGTGCCGAGCAGGTTGATCTGGCGGAAGAAACTTTTTCGCAGGTCGAGGGCCTTGGGGTTTCCGGTCGTCGCGCCGAAGAACACGATGCGGCCGCCGGGGGCGGTCAGGTCGATCAGGCTGCCGAAACCGTCGCCGCCGGCGCTGTCCACGATCACGTCGAACCGGCCGGCTTCTTTCTGCAACGAGGAGGCCCAGTTGGCGTCGCGGTAATTGCTGCCGCCGCGCGCCCCGAGGGTTTTTGCCCGCGCGATTTTGTCCGGGGAGCTGGAGGTCACCCACGCTTCGCCGCCGGCCGCCACGGCGAACTGGAGGGCAAACAGCGCGGCGCCGCCGCCCACGCCGGTGACGAGCACCCGTTCGCCGGGCTTGAGCTGGGCCCGGGTGAAGAGAGCGCGCCACGCCGTGAGCCCCGCGAGCGGGAGGGCGGCGGCCTGTTCCCAGGAGAGGTGCGCCGGTTTGGGCGCGAGGTTGGCGACCGGGATGGCGACCTGCTCGGCGAAGGTGCCGTTGTCCGGCAGGCCGAGGATACGGAAGGCCGGGCCCTGCGCCCGGGGATCAGCGCCCCAGTCGAGCGATGGGTTGATGATGACTTCGCGGCCGACCCAGGACTGGTCGGCGGCCGAGCCGACCGAGATCACCGTGCCGGCGCCATCCGAGCCGAGCGTGATGGGCAGCTTGATGCCCGGGTAGAGCCCGAGCTGCGTCCAGAGGTCGCGATGGTTTAGCGCGGCGGCCTTGAGGCGCACCACGGCCTGGCCGGGTGCGGCGGTCAGGTCGGGGACTTCGCGGACCTCGAGCGGCTTTTTGACCGCGGTGAGAACAGTGGCTTTCATGCCGACAGTCTGGGCGGAATTGTTCCCGGCACAAGGCCGCGGACCTGGCAGTTTGACTCGAATAAAGCCAGACAGTCGCCGGTCGCTTGCAACCGCTGTCAGGGCGGGCATGTTCGGCCGGCAACATGAGCCACGCCACCGCCCGTCCGCGCCTGCACTACGCCTGGATTGCCGCGGGGGTCACATTCGTCACGCTGCTGGCGGCGGCGGGGGCACGGGCCACGCCGGGGGTCATTTTGCTGCCGCTGGGCAACGAGTTCCAGTGGAGCCGGGCGACGGTGTCGTCGATCGTCTCGATCAATATCTTCCTCTACGGCCTCATCGGACCGTTCGCGGCGGCGCTGTATCAGCGCTTCGGGCTGCGGCGGACGATGATGGCGGCGATGGCCCTGCTCACGCTGGGCTACGGGCTTTCGACGGTGGCGACGCAGTATTGGCAGTTTGTGGTGCTGTGGGGCTTCGTGGTCGGGGCCGGCTCCGGCCTGGCGGCGACCGTGCTCGGTGCGGCGGTGGCGAACCGCTGGTTCACCGAGCGGCGCGGCCTGGTGATGGGGCTGCTCACGGCCAGCACGGCGACGGGCCAGTTGATTTTCCTGCCGGGCCTCGCCAGCGCGGTGACGTCCCACGACAACTGGCGCGCGGCGCCGTGGATCGTCGCGGGCGCCACGCTGCTGGCGATCCCGGTCATCGGATGGCTGATGCGCGACGATCCGCACGAGGTGGGGTTGCGGCCTTACGGGGAAACCGGCCCGGCCGGGGCGGCCGCGCCGCGGGCGACGGGCAACCCGGCCAGGCACGCCATGCGCGTGCTGTTCGAGGCGGCGCGGGTGCGGGACTTCTGGTTGCTGGCCGGGTCGTTCTTTGTGTGCGGCGCGAGCACCAACGGCCTGATCGGCACGCACATGGTGGCGGCGGCGTTTGACTGCGGCATCCCCGAGGTGCGTGCGGCGAGCCTGCTGGCGCTGATGGGGCTTTTCGACCTCGTCGGCACGACGGCGTCGGGCTGGCTGAGCGACCGCTACAACTGCCGTTACCTGCTCTTTGGCTATTACAGCCTGCGGGGCGTCTCGCTGCTCTTCCTGCCGACGGCGCTGCTCGGGCCGGTGGCGGGGCTCGGGGTGTTCGCGATTTTCTACGGGCTCGACTGGATCGCCACGGTGCCGCCGACCGTGAAGCTGACGGGGGAGGTGTTCGGCCGCGAGAAGGCCGGCATCGTGTTCGGCTGGGTGGTGGCGGCGCACCAGGTCGGGGCGGCCTGCGCGGCCTACGGGGCCGGCGCGCTGCGCACGGTGACGGGGAGCTACACGCTGGCCTTTTTCAGCGCCGGGGCGCTGTGCGTGATCGCGGCCCTCGTGGTGCTGCCGATCGGCCGGAAGCGGCTCACCGCTTCAGCCGTGCCTGCAACTTCTTAATCTCCGGGCTGACCGCGCCGCACTCGCTCCCGCAGCCCGGCGACTTGCGCTTGGCGAACCACGAGCGCAGCAGCAGCGCCGCGGCGACGGCGACGATGGCAAGGGCGATGATGGTTTGGGTGGATGAAGTCATCTTGAGCTTCAGAGGCAGCAAGGCCCAGAGGCCTTAGATCAGCAACTTTGGGTCTTGGTGCCTTGGTGGTTAATAACCCAGCGCGCGGCCGGTTTGGTAGAAGATGAGGCACACGAGCCAGGCGGTGCCGGTCATGTAGAAGATCTGGAACAGCGGCCACTTCCAGCTGTTCGTCTCGCGCTTCACGACGGCGACGGTGCTCATGCACTGCATGGCGAAGACATAGAACACCATGAGCACGAGACAGACGAGCGGCGTGAACAAGGCGGCGCCGTCCGGCCAGCGCGCCCCGCGCAGGGCATCGCGCAGCGGCGCCGTGTCATCGTCCGCGCCCTCGACGCCGAAGATGACGCCCATCGAGCTGACGAAGACCTCGCGCGCGGCAAAGGAGGTGACGAGCCCGATGCCGATGCGCCAGTCGAAACCCAGCGGCTTGATGACGGGCTCGATCAGGTGGCCGGCCTGGCCGGCGAAGCTCCCGGCGATCTGCTCGGTGGCCGTGGCGGCGGGATCCGGGTGTTTCGGATAGGTCGTGAGGAACCAGAGCACGATGGAGATGCCGAGGATGATGGTGCCGGCGTTCTTGAGGAACAGCCAGCCGCGCTCGAACATGTGGCGGAGGATCTCCTTGAAGCGCGGCGGCTGGTAGGGCGGCAGCTCCATGATCATGTGCTCCGGGGCGGCCCGGAAGAGCGTGCGCTTGAACAGCCAGGCGAAGAAAAACACGCCGCCGGTGCCAAGCGCATACATGGCAAGCATGATGCCGGCCTTGGTGGTCGCGGGCACGACCTCGCCGGGCAGCAGCGTGGCGATCATCAGCAGGTAGACCGGCAGGCGCGCGGAGCAGCTCATGAGCGGCGCGACCAAAATCGTGACGAGGCGGTCGCGCGCGTTCTCGATGGTGCGCGTGGCCATGATGCCCGGGATGGCGCAGGCATAGGAGCCGAGCAGCGGGATGAAGGAGCGGCCGTTCAGCCCGACCTTGCTCATCGGGCGGTCCATGATGAACGCGGCGCGGGCCATGTAGCCGGTGCTTTCGAGCAGGCCGACGAAGAAAAACAGGATGAGGATCTGCGGCAGGAAGATGACGATGCCCCCCACCCCGCCGATGATGCCGTCGGTCAGCAGGTCGCGGAGGTCGCCGGGCGGCATGGTTTCCTTCACCCAGCCCCCGAAAGCCGCGACCTGTTCGTCGATGAAGTTCATCGGCGACTCGGCGAGCGAGAAGATGGAGAAAAACAGCGCGCCCATGATCAGGGCGAAGGCGGCCCAGCCCCACACGGAGTGGCAGAGGATGGCGTCAATGCGGTCGGAGCGTGACGGCCCCGCTTCCTTCGGGCGGCGGATGACGTTGCGGCAGAGCTGGCCGATGGCGTCATAGCGGCTGCGGATCAGCACGGCGGACCAGTCGGTGCCCTCGGCGACCCAGCGCTGGCGCCACTGGTCGAGGAGCTCGTGGGTGCGTGCGCTGAGGGGCTTGGAGCCGGCGACGCGCACAGTGTCGAAATCCGTCAGCAGGAGCAGCGCCTCGGCGCGGGCGATGAGCGGGGAGCGGGCGTCCTGGTCGCGCAGCGAGGCCTGGAGCTCGGCGACGGCCGGGGCGATCGGCGCGGGCACGTCCCAGCGGTGGCGCGCGAGCGGCAGCTCGATGCGGCTCATGGCCAGCTTGAGCTCGACGAGCCCCCGGCCGTGGACGGCCTCGCAGGCGATGACGGGCACGCCGAGCGCGCCCTCGAGCTCGGCGGCGTCGACCCGCATCCCGGCCTCGGCGGCCATGTCCATCATGTTCAGGGCGACAATCACGGGGCGGCCGAGGTCGAGGATCTGATGGACGAGGTAGAGGTTGCGCTCGAGGTTGGCGGCGTCGACGACGCAGATGATGCGGTCGGGCTGCGGCGTGTCCTCGCGGCGCCCGAGGAGCACGTCGCGGAGCACGGCCTCGTCCGGCGAACGGGCTGCGAGCGAATAGGCGCCGGGCAGGTCGATCAGCTGGATCGGGCGGCCGTGCTGCGAATAGGTGATGCCGATCTTCTTCTCCACGGTGACGCCCGGGTAGTTGCCGACCTTCTGCCGGAGGCCGGTGAGGGCGTTGAAGAGCGTGGTCTTGCCGCAGTTGGGATTGCCGACCACCGCGTAGACCGGGGTGCGGTCGGAGCCGGACACCGGGCGCTTGCGCCCGGTCAGCGCGATATGGGCCGGGAGCTTCAACGCGCGCTGGCCGGGAGCTGCTCGACGAGAATGCTCATGGCAGCCCGGTGGTTGAGGGCGATGCGGGTGCCGTTGACCAGACAGAGGCTGGTGGACGAGCCGGAAATCTTCGTGACGAGGGCCGCCTCGCCGAAGCCCATTTCGCGGACGCGCTGGCAGAAGCTGTCGTCGCCCGTCAGCTCGCACACGCGGCCGGTGCTGCCGGCGGGCAGCTGGCAGAGCGGCGAGAGGTTGAGGCGCGGGGTGGGCATCGGGAAAGCTAACTTGTGAGACTCAGTTTCAATGTCAATGAAGGGAGCTTGCCGAATTTTGTTTTTAACGCGTCGCCGGTTGCCGGCCGGCCGTGTGATCGGCCGTTTAACCCGTTAATGGGTAGCGCCTAACCAACCATCACCGCAAGGACCTCCGCCCGTGGGTATCTTCAAACGGGTGACCGGTTCGCCCCGGAGATTAAGAATGGGGTGGTAGAACTGGGCTATCTGATCCGAGGCCTCGTCGATATAATGGCCGATGAAGGTGCGGCGGCTGCGGTCCTTGGTGCGGTTGGGGCCGGAGCCATGGATGAGGTTGCCGCCGAAAAACATCGTGGAGCCGCGCGGGACCTCGACCGGGACGGCCTTCGCGTCCTTGGGGAACGGTTTGATATGGGTGTCGCCGTAACTCATCCACGTGTCGGTGCCCTCGGCCGGGCAGTGGATGCTTTTATGGTTCGAGCCCGGGACGACGTAGAGGCAGCCGTTGTCGATCGTGGCGGCGTCGATGGCCGTCCAGGCGGCGATGCAGGTGTGCGGCTCGGCCAGCAGGTAGAAATTGTCCTGGTGCATCCCCTGCCCCTTCGCGCCCGGCGGCTTGAAATAATACATCGTCTGCGCGAGCAGCGGGTCGCGGCCGAGCAGCGCGGCGAGCACGGCGGTCACGCGCGGGTGCAGCGCCCAGGCCTTGACGCGCTCGCTGTAGCGGTGCGGGTGCATGGCGCGGAGCTGCACCTTCGTCGGGTCGACGTCCTCGAACTTGTGGCCGTTGTCGTAGACCGACAGGCCGAGGCGCTTGAAGTCCTCGAAGAAGGCTTCGATCGCGTCGATCTCCGCGGGGCTGAAGAGCGCGTCCACGACGCAGTAGCCGTCGCGGTGGAACTGCGCGATCTGGGCCGGCGAAACCAGCGGCGAGGAGGAGTGGGTGGGCGTGGCAACCACGGGGCAACGCTACCACAGCCCCCGGTTGGAAGGAATGGATTGCCGGCCCAAAGGCATGGAATATCCTGCTATCTCCATGCCCCGCCCTGAAACACCCCACCGCCCGGTCGGAACCCTCATGGCCAGTGATTTCGACCAGGGCGCGGGTTACGCCAACTGGCGGCCGCGGGGCAGCGGCGACTGGCTGCTGATCTACACGCTGGGCGGGGCGGGTGCCATCACCTGCGGCGGCATCCCGCGCATCCTCGGGCCGGGCGAAGCGGTTTTGTTTTCGCCGGGCGTCGCGCAGGACTACCGCACGGACGGAAACACCGGCCGGTGGCGGCTGCTCTGGGCGCATTTCAACCCGCGGCCCAACTGGCGGGCATGGATCCGCTGGCCGGAGGCCGCGCGCGGCGTGGGCTGGTTGACGCTGCCTGCCGGCGAGATCCGGGACGGTTTCGTGCGTGCGCTGCAGCGCACGATCACCCGGCGGCACGGCGCACATGCCGACACCGGGGAGTTTGCCATGAACGCGCTGGAGGAGGCCTTGCTCTGGGCGCAGCGGGCCGGCGAAGCGAGTGTGCACCTGCGGCGGGATGAACGCGTGCGCAAGGCCATGGATTATCTTGCCGCTCGCCCCGCCGAGCCTTTCCGCCTCGGGACGCTGGCGAAGCACTGTGGACTGTCGGAATCGCGGCTGAGCCATCTTTTTCGCGAGCAAACCGGCGCAACGCCGCAGGCTTACAGCGAGGAATTGCGGCTGCGCCTGGCGCAGCAGCTCCTCGTGCACAGCGGACTGCGGGTGAGCGAGGTCGCGGCAGAGGCGGGATTCACGGATGCGTTCTATTTTGCAAAGCGCTTCCGGAAATTTTCGAAATGCAGCCCGAGCACCTATCGGGCACGGGAGGCGCGCGGATAGAGGCGCGGGATTCCTTCGCTCCGGAGACTGGCGAACTCTAGGCGCGCCGCCGGGCGCGCCGGAAACAAGGTTTGGGACCCGCGCAAAGCGCGGGCCAAAATCGGCGCGGAGGGCAGGCTCCGCGATATGACGCGCAAAAAAAGCGCGCCCGGCAGGGCGCGCTCGAAATTTGCGAAGTCGCTTTTAGCGCCGGCGGCGTTTGACCGCGAGCTGGACGCCGGAGTAGCGCACGAGGCTTTGCAGGTGCTCGTATTGCTGCGGGTCCATGTCCTTCGCGGCCTTGAGCTCGTCCTCGGCCTTCTTGAGCGCGGCCTCGACGGCGTGCTCGTCGATCTTCTCTTCGGTGATGGCGTGTTCCGCCAGGACGCGGACCCGGTCGCCGTCAATCTGGGCGAAACCGCCGCCGACGGCGAGCCACGAGGTGACGCCGCCCTTGGTGACGCGGAGTTCACCGTGCTCGACCTGGGTGAGGAGCGGGATGTGGCCCGGGAGGACGCCGATCTCGCCCTCGACCGTCGGGACGACGACGGAGTCGATGGTGTCGGAATACACCTTCGCCTCGGGCGTGACGATTTCGAGCGTGAGGGGCATGGGAATTACTTCTTCTGCGAGGCCGCGATGACCTCGTCGATGCCGCCCTTCATGTAGAAGTCACCCTCGGCGACGTGATCGAGCTCGCCGTCGAGGATCATCTTGAAGCCGCGGACGGTCTCCTTGACGGGGACATACTTGCCCGGCGTGCCGGTGAACACCTCGGCGACCGCGAACGGCTGCGAGAGGAGGCGCTGGATCTTGCGGGCGCGGTAGACGGTCTGCTTGTCCTCGGGGGAGAGTTCGTCGAGACCGAGAATGGCGATGATGTCCTGGAGATCCTTGTAGCGCTGGAGGACGCGCTGGACCTCGCGGGCGACCTTGTAGTGTTCCTCGCCGACGATGTCGGGCTGGAGGGCCTTCGAGACGGAGGCGAGCGGGTCGACGGCGGGATAGATGCCGAGCTCGGCGATGGAGCGCTCCAGCACGATCGTGGAGTCAAGGTGCGCGAAGGTATTGGCCGGCGCGGGGTCGGTCAGATCGTCCGCGGGCACGTAGACGGCCTGCACGGAGGTGATGGAACCCTTCTTGGTCGAGGTGATGCGCTCCTGGAGGATGCCCATCTCGTTCGAGAGCGTCGGCTGGTAACCCACCGCGGAGGGCGAGCGGCCGAGGAGCGCGGACACCTCGGAACCGGCCTGCGAGAAGCGGAAGATGTTGTCGATGAACAGGAGCACGTCCTGGTTCTTCTCGTCGCGGAAATACTCGGTCATGGCGAGGGCCGAGAGGGCGACACGCATGCGGGAGCCCGGCGGCTCGTTCATCTGGCCGAAGACCAGCGCGACCTTGGACTTGCTGAGGTCCTGCTGGTTGATGACGCCGGCCTCGGACATCTCGTGGTAAAGGTCGTTGCCCTCGCGGGAGCGCTCGCCGACGCCCGCGAACACGGAGTAACCGCCGTGCGCCTTGGCGATGTTGTTGATGAGCTCGAGAATGACGACGGTCTTGCCGACGCCGGCGCCACCGAAGGCGCCGGCCTTGCCGCCCTTGATGAAGGGGCAGATCAGGTCGATGACCTTGATGCCGGTCTCGAGGATCTCGGCCTTGGTGTTCTGGTCGGCCAGGGCCGGGGGCGAGCGGTGGATCGGATACTTCTTGGTGAAGGTGACCGGGCCCTTGCCGTCGACCGGGGTGCCGGTGACGTCGAAGATGCGGCCGAGCACGCCCTCGCCGACGGGCACCGAGATGGGCGCGCCGGTGTCGGTGACCGGCATGCCGCGCACGAGGCCCTCGGAGGAGGACATCGCGATGGCGCGGGCGACACCGTCGCCGAGGTGCTGCTGCACCTCGAGCGTGAGGGTCTCCTTCTTGCCGGAGACGGTGAAGTCCACGGTGAGGGCCTGATAGATCGGCGGAATGGAGTTCTCGGCGAACTGCACGTCGACGACGGCGCCGATGACTTGGACGATTTTGCCGGTATTGCTCATGACTTAAACGGGTCGGGGGTGATTAAAGGGGGGATCAGGTGGAGCTGAAGGACGCGGCGGCGATCTCGAGGATTTCCTGCGTGATGCCGGCCTGGCGGGCCTTGTTGTATTCGAGAGTGAGGTCGCCGATCAGCTTGGTGGCGTTGTCCTTGGCGGTCTTCATCGCGACCATGCGCGAGCTGTGCTCGGAGGCCTTGGCGTCGAGGACGTGCTGGTGGATCTCGCGGTTGACGTAGAGCGGCAGCAGGGACTCGAGGACGGTGGCGGCGTCCGGTTCGAAGAGGATCTCGCGGTCGTCGGCCTTCACGGCGCCGCCGGCGTCGGAGCGGAGGTCGGCGATGACCTCCTGCAGGCTGTGCAGGGGCAGCAGCGGCAGGTTGGTGGCGACCTGGACGAGGGTGTTGCGGAAGTGCGGGTAGATGACCTCGACGGTGTCGACGGCGCCCTCGAGATACTGCTTCACCATGAACTCGGCGACGACCTTCACCTCGTTGAAGTGGGCGCGGTCGCTGACGGTGAACTCGGCGAGGAGGTCGCGCTTGGTGCGGGCGATGAACTGGGCGCCCTTGCGGCCGATGACGGCGAACTTGGCCGGCCCCTTGACCTCGTCGACGACGAGCTTGAAGAGGTTGGCGTTGAGCGCGCCGGCCAGGCCCATGTCGGAGGTGACGAGGATGATGCCGCGGACGCGGACGGTGCGGCGCTCGAGGAACGGGTGGTGGGCTTCCTCGACGCGGCCGGCGACGGCGGCGAGCATCTCGGCCATGAGGGAGGCGTAGCCGCGGCCCGCGAGGGCGGCCTGCTGCGCCTTCTTCATCTTCGAGGCGGCGACGAGCTCCAGCGCCTTGGTGATCTGGCGGGTGTTCTTGACCGACTTGATGCGCCGGCGGATGTCGCGGAGGGAGGCCATGGACTAGGGTTTCAGCTGGGGGATCTCAGACCTGAGATGGATCACTTGGCGGCGAAGGTGGACTTCCACTCGTCGGCCGCGGCCTTGAGGCCGGCCTCGATCTCGTCGGTGAGCTTGGCCTCGGTGCGGATCTTGGTGAGGAGGTCGGCCTTGCGGGTCGTGAGGTAGTCCTTCAGCGAGTTGGCGGCGGCGACAACCTGCTTGGTGTCGATCGAATCGAAGTAGTTTTTCTGGAGGAGCCAGAGGACGGCGGCCTGCATCTCGATGGCGAGCGGGTTGAGCTGCGGCTGCTTGAAGAGCTCGACGATGCGGGCGCCGCGGTCGAGCTGGGCCTTGGTCTTGGCGTCGAGGTCCGAGCCGAACTGGGCGAAGGCCGCCAGCTCGCGGAACTGGGCGAGCTCGCCCTTGAGCTTGCCGCCGACCTGCTTGGTGACCTTGACCTGCGCGGAGGAACCGACGCGGGACACGGAGAGACCGACGGAGACGGCGGGGCGGATGCCCTGGTTGAAGAGATCGGTCTCGAGGAAGATCTGGCCGTCGGTGATCGAGATGACGTTGGTCGGGATGTAGGCGGACACGTCGCCGGCCTGGGTCTCGATGACGGGCAGCGCGGTGAGCGAGCCCTTGCCGTCGAGGCGCGCGGCGCGCTCGAGGAGGCGGCTGTGGAGGTAGAACACGTCGCCCGGATACGCCTCGCGGCCGGAGGGGCGCTTGAGGATGAGCGAGATCTGGCGGTAGGCGACGGCGTGCTTGGAGAGATCGTCATAGACGATCAGCGCATCCATGCCGTTTTCCATGAACCA
>DASWWD010000022.1:0-154192 GCA_036401015.1 Lacunisphaera sp. | reverse complement strand
TGTGGAATCGCCATCGCTCATAGGACAAAAGGTACGCTAGGGATAACAGGCTGATCGCGCCCAAGCGTTCACAGCGACGGCGCGGTTTGGCACCTCGATGTCGGCTCATCACATCCTGGGGCTGGAGAAGGTCCCAAGGGTCCGGCTGTTCGCCGGTTAAAGTGGTACGCGAGCTGGGTTCAGAACGTCGTGAGACAGTTCGGTCCTCTATCCGCTGTGGGCGTTTGTGATTTGAGGGGTTCATTCTCTAGTACGAGAGGACCGAGAATGACGCACCTCTGGTGTTCCGGTTGTCACGTCAGTGGCAGCGCCGGGTAGCTATGTGCGGAAGAGATAAGCGCTGAAAGCATCTAAGCGCCAAGCTCCTCCCAAGATAAGATCACAATCCGTCGCAAGACGGTGCAAGGTCCGGGTAGACCACCCGGTTGATAGGACAGAAGTGCAAGCGTAGTAATACGTTCAGCTTACTGTTACTAATGACCTTGCCGGTTTATGCAGATACCTGGTTTCTAGGCGTTTATTTTACCTGCTTACACGCAGTTAGTTTGTCTGAACTTTTTATCCAATTTCTCCGTAAGGAGTAAGAGTTTCCTGGTGACCATATACCGGGGGTTCCACCCGTTCCCATCCCGAACACGGCCGTTAAGCCCCGCGTAGCCAATGGTAGTAGGACGTTAGGTCCCGCGAGAGTAGGTCGTTGCCAGGTTTATGGCCCGGATGTTGCGAAAGCAGCGTCCGGGCCTTCTAATTTTCTGGGGTGGATATCGCTTAGTGTGCGTTGAAATTCTTCGCATGCGCCCCAGCTCACAATGCAGCATTGTCGGCGGCGCCGCGGCTGCCGGTCAGTCTGGGTGCCTTTGAAGCTGGTATGTTCGCCGCGACCCCTTGGAAAAGTGGGGACGTCAGCCCCGGGTTCTTGTGCAGCACCATCTTGAAGGCGGGTTGCTCGGTGCTTGTGGTAGAGTGCAGCCCGTTGCTTGCGTCAATTGGTGTGCGCCCAAAATTGTTCGGTGGCCCCGCACCGCAACCTTACCACCTGTGGCCACGGCCGGCGGATTTTTTGGACTTCCAGCTGTCGAGCGGCCTGCTCGGGGCTTCGAACTGAGGGTGCGGTCACTTTTCGAAACGATAGCCCTTCTCCTTGGCCTGGGCCTCCAGCGTCCGGAAGGCGTCGAGTTCGAGGACGCCATCTTTGCCCTCAAGACTCTTGAGCTGGTCGGCAACTGCGGCGTCGCGCTTGGCGACGAGCTCCGCTAGCTCGGTCTGGAGCTTGCGGCGTTCCTCGACCTTCTGGGCGATCAGTTCCTGGCGGGCGGCTGGTGCCATGGCTTGGAGTTCGGGGGTGAGTTTTTTCTCGTCGAGATGGTCGAGACTTTCGCGGCCATTCATGACCTCGACCACGAGGTCGCCGCGACCGGACATCACCGCGCCGGCCTCGCCCTTGCCGAGATAGGAGGAGCGGTCCGCCATGGCCTCGGACGACAGGCTGGCCAGCACGAATTTGTTTTTGGCGGCGCTGGCCTGCTCGGCCTTGGAGCCGTAGAGGATGATGGTGGAATCGAGCTGGATGTTGAGCCGGATGATTTCCTGGTCGTAGGGCGTCTCGATCTTTATGGAGCCGCCATCCTGCAGAATGGCGCCGTAGGTGCCGTTGGTGAGGGAGGCGATTTCGCGCCAGGCCTGCTCCGTGCCGCTGAGGCGGCCGCATTGAAGGGTGTTGATGAGGATGCCGCGCTCGTTGGCCAGGCGGCAGGTCTCGGGATATTTGACGTCGTCCTGGTAATCCATGTGCGGCCGGGCGTCGCCGACGAGAAAGACCACGCGCAAGACCTCGGGGTCGGTGCTCCACTGGAGGTCACGCACAGCCCGGTGGAGTGCCTCGTTGACTGATTCCGGTTCGTCGCCGCCGCCCTGCGCCTCGAAGGCGTAGAGGTTGGTGTAAACCTCGTCGAGATTGCCGGTCAGGCCGAACACCCGGGTGACATAGGCGTCGCGGCGGTCGCGATAACCCACGAGGCCGAAACGGATCTCGGGGGTCGGGCGGGAGGACTTCAGCTTGTTGGCGATGGCCCAGATCTTCTGCTTGGCTCCGGCGATCATGCCGCTCATGGATCCGGTGGTATCGAGGACGAAGACCACTTCCATTCGCGGACGGGCCATGTGATGGCCGGGGGCCACGGCGTCATGGGCGGACAGTTGGGTGACCGGAGCGAAGACAGCCGCGACGAGGGCGGCGAGAAGAAGAAATTTGGGGCGCATGCAAGGAAGACGGGCCGGCCCCCACATTCTTAGGCGCATTATGTCGAAAAAATGAAATGTCTCTCTCGGCCCCACTCCGGGGCCTTGAGGGCAAGTCGCTTCACCCGATCGGTCTGGCCGGCTTCAGTCTTCCGACGGGGGCGGACCAGCGCGCAACAGGGATTCCTCGTGGTCGAGCAGCAGTTGCAGGGGCCGGTGGACATCGTCGGCAATCTTGTTGCTGCGCCAGAGTTCGTCGATGGCGACGCGCTCGGCCAGCAGCGCGGCCGTCCGGTAACGGTGTCCGGCGATCCGGCGACGGCGCGCGCTGCGACGCGTCTCGCCCTCGGCCTCGAGGACCGCGAGCCGGTGCTCATATTCACCGATCACCTGGCCGAGCGCGGCGTTGTGGTCGGGCGTGGTGGCCTCGGCCTCGAGCGCACGCAGTGTCTTGAGGCCGGCCTCGACCGCCGTGGTGCGGGCCAGCCGCTCCTCCTTGGCGCGAGAGCTGTCCTCTCGCAGCCCGAGCCGCTGGATCAGTCCCTCGAGCGTGGTGCCTTGCAGGAGCAGCGTCACGGCGATGACCCCGAAGGCGAGGAAGATGACAATGTCCCGGCCGGGGAACGGCGAGCCGTCGGGCATGAAAAACGGGATGGAGAGCGCGCCCGCCAGCGTGACGGTGCCGCGCATGCCGGCCCAACCCATCACCAGTCCCGTGGCTGGTCGTGTTTTGTCGGCACAAACCCCGGGCAGGATGAAGGGCAGGTAGATGCCCGCGAAGACCCAGGCCAGCCGCGCCAGGATGGCCGCGCCGGCCACCGCGGCCGTGAAACCGAGCAGCTGTCCGATGGAGTATTGGTGGCGCACCGCCTCGAGCAGCGTGGGGAACTGCAGGCCGAGCAGCACGAAGGCGGTGCCGTTGAGCCAGAAGATCAGCAGACCCCACACGGCGAACGCGCTCTGGCGGGTCTCCACATCCATGCGCACCGGGTCGCGCCAGCCCGAGTAAAGACCGGCGGCGATTACCGCGAGGATGTTGGACACGCCCAGCTGGTCGGCCACGAGGTAGGCCGCGAACGGTGTCATCAGCGAAAGCGTGATCTCGATCAGCGGGTCCGAACTCTGCAGCCGCTGCAGCAGGTCGCGCAGCTTGCCGATGGCGTAACCCACGACGAGGCCGATGGTGAAGCCTCCCACGGCCAGCAGGGAAAACTCGGCCGCCATCTGGGTCAGCGAGAAGCTGCCGGCCACGGCGGCGGCGAGGGCGAACTTGAAGGCGACGAGGCCCGTGGCGTCGTTCATCAGGCTCTCGCCGTTGAGCACCGTGGTCAGGCGGGCCGGCACGCGCAGGCGCTCGGTGATGGCGTTGACCGCCACGGCGTCGGTCGGGGAGACGATCGCGCCGAGGGCGAAGGCCATGGCCAGCGGCAGGCCCGGCACCAGCCACCAGGCCACCAGGCCGACGGTCAGCGTCGTGAAGATCACGAGACCGATGGCCAGGGTGAGGATGGCGCGGCGCGCGCGGACGAACTCGCGCAGCGGCATCAGCCAGCCGTCGGCGAAGAGCAGCGGCGGCAGGAAGCACAGGAAGAAGAAGCCCGGGTCGAGCTTGAGCCGCGGGAACGCCGGCACCAGCGCCGCACCGATACCGCCGAGCATGTAGGTGATCAACGGCGGCCAGGGCAGCCAGCGGGCCGCAACGCTCAGGCCGGCGATCAGCAGGAGCAAGATCAGGGCGTGTTCGAAGTTGGCCATGCGCGCCCACGCTATGGTCCCGCGCCGATTCGTCCAGCGACTTTGCCGGGCATCTCCGGCTCGACATCCCTGGGGCGGGCGCCACCTTCGGGACGCATGGCGAAAACAAGGCAGCGGCTGACCAAGAAGGCCTATCAGGCCCGGGCCAGCCGGTTGCGCGAGCAGCTCGTGCACCTGCAGGTGAAGCTGAAGCATGTGCCCTTCAAGGTCCTGCTCATCTTGGCCGGACCCGAGGGTGCCGGCCGCGGCAGCCTGCTCAACACCCTCGCCGAGTGGCTCGATCCGCGCGGGGTGGAGACGTTTTCCTATCATGCACCGACGGGCAGCGAGCAGGCCCACCCGCACCAATGGCGTTTCTGGCGCAGTTTGCCGGGCATCGGCCGCATCGGCCTGTATGCCGGCTCCTGGTATACCGAGACGCTCCGCGAGGAGGCGCGCGGCAAGCGGGCGCTGGGTCACGTCGAGCAGGAGGCGGAGCGCATCCGCGATTTTGAAAAGCTGCTGGCCGACGACGGCACGCTCATCATCAAGGTCTGGCTGCAGATCTCCAAGGAGGCGCAGGGCCGCCGGCTGCGCACCTTGCGAGCCGAGCCGGCCACGGCCTGGCGCGTGACCGAGGAGGACTGGCACCACCACCGCATCTACGACCGCCTGGCGAAGACCGCCCGGCTCATCCGCGCCAAGACCGACCGGCCAGGCGCCCGCTGGACCATCATTGACGCCGAGGACGAACGCGCCCGCGACCTGCAGGTCGGTCAGCTGCTGCTCACGCAGTTCCGGCAGCAGCAAAGGAATATGGCCAAACTGCGTCCGGCGGTGGCGCCGCGCGTGGTGCGGCCGCTGCGCCCCGCCGGCCTGCGGCGGCTGCAGGCCCTGCCGCTGGACCAGGATTTGTCGGAGAAGGACTATGACGCCTTGCGCGAGAAGTGGCTCGGCCGCCTCAACCGCGCCGTGCGCGCCGCCCTCGGGGCGGGCCGGTCCATCGTGTTTGCCTTCGAGGGTTGGGACGCGGCCGGGAAGGGGGGCGCCATCCGCCGGCTCACCAGCGCGATCGATCCGCGCGACTACAGCGTCATACCGGTGGCCAAGCCCACTGCGGAGGAAAAACACGCGCACTACCTGTGGCGCTTCTGGCGGGACCTCCCGCGGGACGGCCGCATGGCCGTGTTCGACCGTTCCTGGTATGGCCGCGTGCTGGTGGAGCGGCTGGAGGGCTTCTGCCGGCCGGATGAATGGCGGCGCGCCTACGCCGAGATCAACGCTTTCGAGCGCGAACTGACCGATCATGGCACGATCGTGCTGAAATACTGGCTGCACATCTCGCACGCCGAGCAGCTGCGCCGTTTCCGCGAGCGCGAGACCACCGCCCACAAGCGGCACAAGATGAACGCCGAGGACTGGCGCAACCGCCGCAAGCGCGCCGCCTACGAGATCGCCGTCGGGGACATGCTCGCGCTCACGGACAAAAAGCACGCGCCGTGGCACCTTGTGCCGGCGGATAACAAGCGTTACGCACGCCTCGAGGTGCTGCGCTCCGCCAGTCGTCAGATCGAGGCCGCTTTGGAGGAATAATGCCCGTTCACGCGTCCAGGTCGACCACCCCGGTGGCGTGGCATAGTGCGGTCAGCACGCGGAATTCCGCGCTTTCCTTGTCGTGGGCTCCCGGCGTCACTTTGAAACCGTTGGTCAGGATCTGCATGACTCCGCCATAAGTCGCACTTTTGGCTGAAAGCTGCACCCGTTCGAGGGCCCGGGGCCCCGGTTGCAGGAAGGTGGCCGCCGCGCCAAACTGTTGCTTGGGTTCACCTTCGACGTGTTTGGGTGCCCCCCGCACGGTAATTTCCATCCGCCCCTCGGGTGAGTCGAACCTGAAAGGCATGTGCGGTAGTTTGATTTCCATCTGCGAAGGTATTGCGACCAAGGGGAATTAGCAACCGCCGTGACCGTCGGATCAGAGCCGGCGCCAAGGTCGGGAATCAGGCGGCCTTGGTCGCTTTTGCAGGCACAGGCTTGACAGCGGGTGCGCCATAGTTAACCAAATGGTTAAACACAAAATCACATGTCTCCCGACCGCCTCAACGCCGTCTTCGCCGCCCTGGCCGATCCGACCCGCCGGGCGATCGTGGCGCGGCTGGCCTCGGGTGAGCGCTCTGTCACGGAGCTGGCCGCGCCGCACGACATGAGCCTGCCGGCGATCTCGAAGCACCTCGGTGTGCTGGAGCGCAGCGGGCTGATCGAGCGCGGGCGCGACGCGCAATGGCGTCCCTGCCGGCTCAAGGCTGCGCCTCTCAAGCAGGCGGTCGACTGGCTGGAGGCCTACCGCCAGCACTGGGAACAGAGCTTCGATCGCCTCGATGATTATCTGCAGGAGCTGCAGGCAAAGAAGCCGGCCAAAAAGGAGAAACGCCATGTCCGCGCAAAATGAACCATCCGCCAGCCGGCCGATTGTCAGCTCGCTGGTCTTGGCCGAGTCGCGCGAAGTCGTATTCGCGGCGTTCAGCGATCCGGCGCGGCTGGCGCAGTGGTGGGGGCCGAATGGCTTCACAAATGATTTCCACCAGTTCGACTTCCGTCCGGGCGGGATCTGGCGCTTCACCATGCGGGGTTCAGACGGCACCCCTTACGCGATGGACCATCAATTCATGGAGATCGTCCGACCGGCCCGGATTGTCGTGCGGCATTTCCAGCCGGGTCACGACTTCACCTTGACGATCACCCTGGCCGTGCAGGGCACCGGCTCGGCGGTCACGTGGGCGATGTGCTTCGACGATCCCGCCGAAGCGGATCGGCTCCGCGCTTTCCTCGAAACGGCCACCGCGGAGAACCTCGCCCGCCTGGCCGCGCACCTGACTTTAACCACGCAAAAACCATGACCACCCGCAACCAAACCCCCAAAGCCAATTCCGACCGCGAGATCGTCCTGACCCGCGTCCTGCACGCACCGCGCGAACTCGTCTGGCAGGCTTGGACCGATCCCAAGCATGTCGTCAACTGGTGGGGGCCGCGCGGCTTCACGACGACGATCAAGAAGATGGATTTCCGTGTCGGCGGCCAGTGGGAGCACACGATGCACGGCCCGGACGGGGCGAACTACCCGAACAAGAGCACGTTCAAGGAAATCGTGCCCCACGAGCGCATCACCTATCTGCACGGCGGCGGCCGCGAGGAAGGGCCGGGCGCCTCGTTCACCGCCACCTGGACGTTTGAGACGGTCGACGGCAACAAGACGCGGCTGACCGGGCGCCTGGTGTTCCCGTCAGCCGAGGCACGGGATTTTGTCGTCAAGGAGTTCGGCGCCATCGAAGGAGGCAAGCAGACGCTGGAGCGCGCCTCTGAATATATCGCCGGCCTGCAATCGAAGCCTTTTGTCATCTCCCGCGAATTCAACGCCTCGCGCGAGCTCATGTGGAAGGTCTGGTCCGGGCGCGAGCACTTTGCCCGCTGGTTCGGGCCCAAGGGCATCAGGATCACGGTGGCGAAATTCGACCTGCGCCCGGGCGGCATGACCCATTATTCGATGACCACACCCGACGGGAAGGAGATCTGGGGCAAGGCGGTCTATCGCGAGGTGGTGCCGCAGGAGAAGCTGGTCTGGATCAACTCCTTCTCGGACAAGGACGCGGGCCTCACCCGGCATCCCCTCACCAAGGATCGCTGGCCGTTGCAGATGCTGACGGTGATCACGTTCGCCGAAAACGCCGGCAAGACGACGGTCACCGTCAACTGGCTGCCCTATGAGTCGGATGACGAGGAACGCCAGGTCTTCGACAACAACCTTGCGAACATGAATGCGGGCTGGGGTGGCACGCTGGATCAGCTCGGGGCCTATTTGCAGTCGACCTGACCGGGCCGCGATGGGTGGCAGCTTGACTGGGACAGAATGGAGCGGAAACTGCCCGCGTCATGAAACACCCCGCAATCAGGCTGCTCATCCTCGCATCCCTCCTTCTGGCCGGCGCGGCCGCCCTGAATGCGGCCGATACGCCCGCCGGCCGGGCGTGGATCCCGCTCTTCAACGGGAAGAACCTTGATGGCTGGACCATCAAGATCACGGGTCATCCGCTGTGCGTGAACTATGCCGACACCTTCCGCGTCGAGGACGGCATCATCAAGGTCGCCTACGACAAGTATCCGAAATTCGACAAGCAGTTCGGCCACCTCTACAGCAACGTCGCCTATTCGCGCTACATCCTGCGCCTGGAATATCGTTTCGAAGGCAAAATGATGCCCGACGCGCCGAACTACGTGAACCTGAACAGCGGCGTCATGATCCACTCGCAGTCGCCGCAGAGCATGCCGCTCGACCAGGCCTTTCCCGCCAGCATCGAGTTCCAGTTCCTTGCGGACGAGGGCAAGGGCCCGCGCCAGACCGGCAACATGTGTTCACCGGGCACCCACATCGAAATGGGCGGCAAGCTCATCACGCAGCATATCGTCCGGTCGACAGCGCCAACCTTTCCCGCGGACGAATGGGTGAAAGTCGAGGTGGAGGTGCGCGGGCACGACGAAATCATTCACCGGATCAACGGCATTGAGGTGCTGCGCTACCAGCACCCGCAGCTCGATCCCAAGGACCCATGGGCCGCCGCGGCCATTCAGGCCGGTTCGGCCCGGTTGATCAGCTTCGGCCATATCGCGCTCCAGGCCGAGGGCCAGGGGGTTTGGTTCCGCAACATCGAGCTGATGTCGCTGGAGGAGCCCTGATTAAAGAGATGGAGCGCGCTGCCTTGTGAGTGGTTCCGGGGGCCGGCGTATGGCGGGCAACATGCCCCATCGACTGAAGTTCCGTCAGAAAAGTGACACATTCCGCCATCCCGGACTTGTCACGCCGGCCCGGGCTTCCAACTGTCGCGGGTTCATGAATCGCACCTCCTCGTCCGTTCCCTTCCTTCTGGCCCTCTCGGCCCTCGCTTTCACCGGCTGCGGCAAGCAGCCCGCCTCCGGCCAGTCGGCCTCGGCCGCCCCGGCGGTCATCGAGTCGGTGGAGCAGAAGGTCAGCTACGGCATCGGTTACAACATGGGCGGCGGCCTCAGCCGGGACGACACGCTGAAGGTGGACCAGGCAGCCCTCATTGCGGGCATCACGGACGGCCTGGCCAAGGCCAAGACCCGCGTGCCGGAGGCGGAGCTTGAGGCGGCTTTCATGGCGGTGCAGCAGCAGATGGCCGCCGCCGCGGCCGCGGCCGGCGAGAAACAGCTGGCCCTTGGCAACGAATACCTCGCCAAGAACAAGGCAAAGCCCGGCGTGACCGTCACCGCCTCCGGCCTCCAGTATGAGGTGCTGAAGAGCGGCAGCGGTCCGAAACCGGCCGGCCCGACCGCCACCGTGAAGGTGCACTATCATGGCACCTTGATCGACGGGAAGGTCTTCGACAGCTCCGTCGAGCGCAACGAGCCCGTTGAGTTTGCCCTGAACGAGGTGATCCCGGGCTGGACCGAGGGCCTGCAACTCATGTCGGTCGGCGACAAGTGGAAGCTGACCATTCCGCCTTCCATCGGCTACGGCCCGCGCGGCAAGGGCGACATTCCGCCGAACGCCGTGCTGATCTTCGAGGTCGAGCTGCTCGAGACCAAGTAAGCGGGAAAGGTCGCCTTGGTGTAAGGCCGGTTCTGGTCAGCCCAGGCCGTCCTTCAGTCTCAGGCTTTTTCCGGCAGCGAATAATCGAGCGTGTAATAATGCGCGCCGTCGGCGGCGATCGAGATGCTCATTTTGCCGGTCAGGCCGGCGAGCTCGCCGGTGCCGGAGTCGGGGACGACGCTGATGCTCAGGCTGGAGGCGCCGCGGTTCATGGTGCCGGCATGTTGAAGCTGAAAGGTGCCGCTGCGGCCGGCGAGGGTGCCGGTGACCTTCTCGATGGCCACGTATCCGGCCGAGCCCTTCACGGCGGTCAGGGCGGTGAGCATCTCGCCGCTGCCGCTACCCTCGAGGTCGCCGTGGTATTTCTTGTCGAGGGTGAAGCGCCCGACGGCCGCATCGGCCGCCGAGGCGGGTGTCATCTTCACGTCAAAGGGGCCGGTGGCCTTGATGATTTTCATGGGGGATTCGGCGAAAACGACAGGCATCACGCCAAAGGCGATCCCGGCAACGAGCGAACGACGAAAGGTGCTTTTCATAAGTCGACCGGACTCTACCACGACCCACTGACAACCCTGTGTCAGGAGCGGTTAATCAGTTCTGGGGAACGAGAGCGGGCGGGGACCAGGAACGGACCTCCATGGCGACGTTGTAGTCCTTGGCGGGGTGGGAGGCGGCGATGGCGGTGGCCTCGTCGAGGTCGCGGGCGTCCAGGAAGAGCAGGGCGGTGACGGGCCATTGACCGTATTCGTCCCCCGTCACCTCGATGCCCGGGCGGGTGAAACTCGGGGCCAGGCTGCGCGGCTCGAGCCGGTGACCGCGGGCGTTCTGTTCGCGGGCCCAGAGCGAGATGGCCGCCTGCCGGTGCGCCTTGGCGATGTCAGTGAGATTGAACGGCCCTTGGCGGAAAAGGATGACGAATTGCTTCATGCCCCAACCTTATCACGTCCCACTGACAGCATTGTGTCAGGAGGGAATAAAAAGGGCGGCCGAAGCCGCCCTTTGCCATGCGTGCGATGGAGCTTCCTTAAAGACGCGGAATGACCAGGCCGCCGTCGACCATCACCACTTGACCCGTGGAGAACGGGAAGTCGCCCCGGGCGAGGGCGGCGACAGCCTTGCCGATGTCTTCGGGGAAGCCCCAGCGTGGTTGGATGTTCAGGCCGCCGGCGATGAGCTTGTCGTATTTTTCGGTCACGCCGGCGGTCATGTCGGTTTTGATGACACCCGGGCGGACTTCGTAAACGGGGATGCCGTCAGCGCCGAGGCGGGCGGCGAAGAGCTGGCTCAGCATGCTCAGGCCGGCCTTGGCGATGCAGTATTCGCCGCGGTTGATCGACACCACCGTCGCGGAAATCGATGTGATGTTGATGATATACGCGGCGAACGCCGGATCAGCCTTCCTGGCGGCGACCATGTCGCGGGCGAAGGCCTGCGTGAGGAAGAAGACGCCGCGCAGGTTCGTGTTCACCACGTAGTCGTAGCTTTCCTCCGAGGTCTCCAGCAGGTCAGCGCGGACCTTGGGGGCGACGCCGGCGTTGTTGACGAGGAGGTTGATGGACTTGCCGCCGGTGAATTCCTTCGTGGCCTTCACGATGGCGGCGCGGCCCTCGGCGGAGCCGACGTCGCCGCGGGCGTAGCCGACCTTCACGCCCAGGGCGCGGAGCTTGGCGAGGGGTTCGGCGACGGCGGTTTCCTCGCGGACGCCGTTGATGACGATATCCCATTTTTCGGCAGCGAGCTTTTCGGCGATGCCGAAGCCGATGCCGCGTGAACCACCGGTAACGAGAGCTACTTTAGACATGGAAGGATTTATTTAACGCAAAGGCGCAAAGACGCGAAGGGCTCGGATCGGAACTTTGCGCCTTGGCGTTTTTGCGTTTAATTCAGGATTACTTGAGAACCGGGACGTCGACCCACTTGCGTTCGGCCCAGGATTTCAGGCCGAGCTCGGCGAGCTGCACGCCCTTGGCGCCCTGGAAGAGATCCCACTGGAACGGCGAGCCGGTGACGACGTGCTTGAGGAAGAGCTCCCACTCGATCTTGAAGGCGTTGTCGTAGACGCCCTGGTCGGGGACGCGCACCCAGCCGTCCTTGTATTTGATCGGGCTGTCGACGTCGGGATTCCAGATGCAGCGCGGCGTGGCGGCGAGGGACTGGGCCTTGCAGTCGCGCAGGCCGGCGACGGCGGAACCCATCGTGCCGTCCACCTGGAGGGTGAGGAGGTCGTCGCGGTCGACGCGGACATCCCACGAGGAGTTGAAGTGGCAGATGACGCCGTTCACGAGCTCGAAGGTCGCGTAGGCGGAGTCGTCGGCGGTGCACTTGTAGGGCTTGCCGGCCTCGTCCCAGCGCTGCGGGATGTGCGTGGCGCCGAGGCAGGTGAGGCTCTTCACCTCGCCGAAGAGGTTCTGGATGACATACTGCCAGTGGCAGAGCATGTCGACGATGATGCCGCCGTCGTCTTCCTTGCGGTAGTTCCAAGACGGGCGCTGGAGCTTCTCGTGCTCGCCGGTGAAGACCCAGTAGCCGAACTCGCCGCGGACGGAGAGGATCTTGCCGAAGAAGCCGGTGTCGATGAGGTATTTCAGCTTCACGAGGCCGGGCAGCCAGAGTTTGTCCTGCACGACGCCGTTCTTGAGGCCGGCGGCCTGCACTTCCTTGGCAAGGGCGAGGGCTTCGGCGGACGTGGTGGCGGTGGGCTTCTCGCAGTAGATGTGTTTCTTGGCGGCGATGGCCTTGCGGACGCCGATCGGGCGCTGGCCGGTGAGGGTGGCGTCGAAGTAGATCTGGTTCTCGGGCTTGGCCAGCTCGGCGTCGAGGTTGGCCGAGACACGCGAGACGCCGGTGCGGGCGGCGAGGGCCTTGAGTTTCTCCTCGCTGCGGCCGACGAGGACCGGGTCAGGCATGATGACCTCGGAGTCGGAGAGCTTCACGCCGCCCTGGTCAATGATGGCCTTGATGGAGCGGATGAGGTGCTGGTTGGTGCCCATGCGTCCCGTGACGCCGTTCATGATGATGCCGATTTTGTGAACTTTCATATTTGGAGGAGCGGTCAGCTTTCAGCGATCAGCTGTCAGCTGGGTTAGCGGTGTTTAGGGTTGTTGGTTTGAAAAGCTGATGGCTGAGAGCTGAATGCTGATGGCTAGACGAAGTCCTTGTAGGCTTGGATGATCTTTTTGAGGTATTCGTCCTGGTCCATGGCCCAAAGACGGTTCGAGAAGACCTCGACTTCGTTGAAACCCTTGAAGCCGGTGGCCTCGACCCAGGCGCGGATCTGACGCAGAGGGATGCAGCCTTCGCCCATGAGGCCGCGGTCGAGCAGGAGGTCGGTGGTTGGCGTGCGCCAGTCGCAGACGTGGTAGGCGAAAAGGGCGTTCAGCCTGCCGCAGCGGGCGATCTCGGCCTCGAGCGCCGGGTCCCACCAGAGATGATAGACGTCGGCTGCGACGCCGACGTAGGGCGACTTGAGCTGCTCGACCATGTCATTGGCCTGGCCCAGGGTGTTCACGGCCGAGCGGGAGTCGGCATACATCGGGTGCAGCGGCTCGATGGCGAGCTTCACGTTGGCCGCCTTGCACTCCGGCAGAAGCGCGGCGATGCCGTCGGTGATCTGTTTGCGCGATTCCACGAGCGACTGGCCGGGAACGGCCCCGCAAACGAGGACGATGAGCGGCGCGCCAAGGGCGTGCGCCTCGCTGATGGCGAGACGGTTGTCATCGAGCGCCTTCGCGCGGTCGGCGGCGGTGGCCGCCGGGAAGAAGCCGCCGCGGCAGAGCGAGACGATGGAAAGGCCTTGGTCACGCAGCAGCTGGCCGGTCTGCTTGATATCGCGGCCGGCGAGGGTGTCGCGCCAGACGGTGATGCCCTTCACGCCGGCCTTGGCGAATTTCTCCGCGGAGGTCTCGATCGCCCACGGCTTGGTGGTGATCGTGTGGATGCAGAGCCGGCTGAGGTCCGGCAGCGGGTTGGCAGGGCTCATTTGAGGCAGCCGAAGAAGGTGTAGTATTTCTCGCCCTTGATGATGCGCTGGAGGGTGAGGGCGGCTTCGCGGATATGATAGTCACCCCACATGCAGGCCTCGCCGCACGGCACCTTCCGGCCCGGCGGGATGTGGTCCCAGCCGTTCGGGCGGTGATAGACGGTGTGGAGGAGCAGGCCTTGGTGCGTCGGGTCGATGCCGAGGTAGGCGTCGCTGAGCAGCGTGCGCATCGTGGTGAGGCCGGCCTGCCAGTATTTTTTGCCCTCGGGCGTGGTCTCGCCGAGGTAGCGGCCGAGGCGGAGGAGGCCCTGCACGCCGATGGCGGCGGCGGAGGAGTCGACCGGCTCGTGGTCGTTGAAGATCTCCGCGTTGCGGGAGCGCCAGTCGCCGAGCTTGTGCAGGTTCGGGGCGCCGCCGTCCCAATACGGGATGCCGTCCAGGGCGGTGTTGGCGATATACCAGTCGCAGGTGGCCTTGGCGCCCTTGAGGAGGATGGCCTCCCACTTGGCGCGGCCGCCGAGCGGGGCGAGGTCGGCGTCGGACACGGTCTTGAGAAACTCGAGTTCCTCGGCGAAACCCACCATCGCCCACGAGAGGCCGCGGGTCCAGGTGGTGAAGCCCGAGAAGCCCTGCTGCGAGTTCGGGCAGCGGAAGCGGCCGTCGTTGCGGTTGAAGACGGCCTCGTGCGTCGTGCGGCCGCGCTCGGCGGGGATGTCGTAGCTGTCGCGGCCCTCGCCGTAGTAGATTGAGAACTTCGCCGTGGCGTCGATGTGCTGCAGGCCGCGGTCGAGCAGGGAGTGGGCGGCGTCGTTCTCGCCCATGAGGCGGTGGCCGAGCTGGTGCGCGACCATCAAAATGCGAACGGAGCGGATGGTGTCGACGAAGAGGGAGTGCGGGCCGTTGAAGGAGTAGATGTAGCCGCCACCGCCGTGGGTGGTCGACCAGCGGGCGGCCTGGACGGCGCCGGAAGCCTTGATGGCCAGCTCGCAGAACTCGACCTGGTTGGCGGGGAGCTTGCTCTCGCGCTGGAGGCGCAGCCAGTTGCCGTAGGTGGAGAGGTTGTTGAAGCCGTGGTCGTGGACGCCGACATGCGAAACGTGCGAGGCCATGCGGTCGACGGTGAGCTTCGCGGCGGCGTCGGCGAAACGCTTTTCGCCGGTGGCGTCGAACTGGAGGAAGCCGGAGCCGTAGCTGAAGCCCTCGGTCCATTCCGTCCAGCCGCGGGCGGTGTATTTGCCGGCCGCGGTGAAGACAGGCGAGCCCTTGGCGGGGTCGTATTCCTTGAAGATCAGGTCGATCTTCGAGCCGGAGAGCTGCCAGAACTTCTGGAGCGCGGGCGTGAGGGCGGAGGCGTTCAGCTGGTCGTCGATTTTCATGCGGGTCAGTAGCGTTTGTCTTTGCGCAGGTGGAGAATCAGAAAGCGGGAGTCGGCGAGGGATTCGTAGGTGTGCTGCTGGATGGCGTCGAACTGCATGCACTGGCCGGTCTCGAGGACGCATTCCTCGTGGGGCAGCGAGAGCTTCAGCTTGCCCTCGAGCACCCAGCAGACCTCGGTGTCATCGTGGTGGATCTCGGGGCGCGAGACCTTGGAGCTGGCCGGGGCGGTGCCGAGGAGGGCCACGACGTTGGCGAAGCGGATCTGGCGGAACTTGAACTGGCCGGAGCGGTGCGTGTCCTCCTCGCCGCGATGGGCCAGCGGCGACTCCGTCAGGGCCAGCAGGTCGGTCGTGCTCATGCCGAAGGCGCGGCCAAGGCGGTAGAGGGTGTCGAGCTCGGCCGACTGCTGGTTGCGCTCGAGCTTGGAGATGACCGGGACGGAAACGCCGGAAGCCTCGGACAAGTCAGCCAGCGTCATCTCATGCTGCTCGCGCAAGCGACGCAGCACGCTGAAATCGAATTTGTCGGGCGGGGTAGCCAAAGCGTCGCCGAGGCTTGCCGGGGCGTGTTTCTTTGCAAGCAAGAAAGTGGCTGAAATTTGCAGTCAAAGAAACAGGCTCCGAGGCGACCTGTTTGGAGGCAGGACCATCAGTCCCGCGGGCTGTTGGCCACGTTGCCTGCGCTTCGCGGGGTTGATGCCCCCGCCTCCGTCAGGGCACCGGCAGGATCTTCTGTGCGGTCAGGAACCGCCGGATCAGGTCGGGCAGCTTGGCCTTCCATTCCGGCAGGGTCGTGCCGTGGCCGCAGCCGGGCATGGTGATGAACTCGCAGCTGTTGCCCGTGCCGACAAGAGTCCGGTGCAGGATGACCGAGGATTCGTAGGGCACGGTGGGATCCTTGTCGCCATGGAGGAGGAGGGACGGCGGCATTTGCGCGTCGAGATGCTGGGTGGCCGAGCACGCTAGGCGGTGGCCGCCGAAGCGGTCCTTCTGGGCGGAGAACAGGGTGAAATCGGCCGCCGGCCACATGAGGATGAGGGCGGCGGGCTTGTGCAGCGGGGCTTCCTCCGGGGCGCTGCCAGGGGGCGAGGCCGTGATCGCCGTCCACAGGGCGAGACCGCCGCCGGCGGAGGAGCCGCTCACGACGATGCGCTTGGGATCGAGCCCGAGTTCGGCGGCGTGGACCTGCAGCCAGCGCACGGCGGCGCGGGCGTCGGCTAGGCAGGCGGTGCCATCGGTGCCGTGGCGCGTCAGCACGCGGTAGTCGGCGGCCACGCCGATCATGCCCAGTGTGGCGGCCTGCCTGGCCCAGCCGGCCGATTGCGTGGGCACCCCGCGCACGAAGCCGCCGCCGAAGAAGTGGATGAAGGCCGGGCGCTGGTCCGCGGCCGACCAGCCCTTGGGTTTGAAGACGTGCAGCCGCATCGGCTCGGGCGGCACGTCGTGGTAGATGAAGGACTCGGCGCCGGGCAGGGTGAGCGGGGTCTCGACCTTGGCGGTGGCCGCGGTGGTTTCCTCCTGAGCGTGACCGGCGGCCTGGAGGCAGGCGCCCAGCCAGAGGGCGGTGATCAGCCGGCGCATGGTCAGGAGGCGGCGGGCTGGGCGCGGGCGGCCTCCGCGATCAGTTCGTCAAGGAAGCCCGGGGGCAGCTTCTCGTTCTGCGTGTGCGGCCACTTCTCCGGCGCCTGGTTATAAGGCCGCAGAAAATCGAGCGCCTTCCGCAGGCTGGCGCCGTTGGGCGCGGTGTAGTTCCAGAGGTCGATGCCGAGGCCGGCGGCATGGCGGGCGACGAGCGCCAGCGCCTCGAGGTTGAAGCGGCTGTAGCCGAGACCGTCCACGCGGCGAATCTCCTCCGGCTGGCTGCCGTCGGGCTGGATCTGGTGCGAGAGGAGGACCTTGCTCTCGGCGACGAGCGTGCGGGCAAGGTCGTCGCGCCCGGCATAACGGGCGATCGGGATGGCCTGGGCGAAATACCACGAGCCGTGGTTGTTTTTCGCGGCGCGTTCCTCGAGGGCGATCTTGGCGGTCGTGAACCATTGCAGAAAGGTCGTGAACCACTCGCGGACGGCGGCCTGCTCGGCCGCGGTGAGGGCGGGGGAGTCGTCGAGCAGGCGCAGGGCGTCGATCACGTTGGCGAAGCCGCGTGAGTCGAGCATGCCGGCGGCGTTGCCGCGATTGTTGTTCCGTCCGAGGCGGACCTGGGCGTATTCGAGGTGCGGGTTCATCCGCGTGGCCGGCGTGATGAACCAGGCGCGCAGCCATTCACCGGCGCGGCGGGCGGCGGCCTCGTCGCGCTGCACGTGCCAGGCGGCGGCGAGTTTCTCCACCGTCTCGCAGAAGTTCCCGATGCGGTGCCGGTCGCCGCGGGCGACCTGCTCGTGGTTGTGTTTGCCGTCGTGGCTGACGAACGGCAGGCCGTCGGGCTTGGTCGGGTCGGGCCAGTAGTAGCGAGCGTAGCTCACGTAGTCATGCGGGTCACCGCTGGCGGCAAACTGGGTCTTGTCCATCACGGTTGTGATGGGGGCCTTCAGCGCGGCGGGCGACTTGGCGGCCAGCGCGGTGATTTCAGCGGCGTTTAGGTAATAAGGTTCGGCGGCGCCGGCGAAAACGCCGGCGGCGAGCCCGAGGACGACCGGGAGGAGTTTCATTTCAGGGAAAGGGTTTTGCCGTCGACGCGCAGGTAGGTGCCGCCGTGCGGCGCGAGGTGGTTCAGGATTTTCCCGGCGGCGTCGCGCCGGACGATGACGAAGGGGGCGTCGGTCTCGACGCCGTCGACGGAGGCTGCGGGCCGACCGGCGATGATGACGGTCTTGTCGGTGGTGGTGGTAACGACAAAGGCCGAGAAGCCGCCGGCGCTGCGGTCCTCAACCTTGAATGGCGCGGTTTCGTTGGCTGCCGCCGGCTTGAGCAGGGTGATGGCGGGCGTGCCGGCCGCGTAGGTGGTGACGAGGTAGGGAAACGGGGCGTAGTCGCCCTTGATGTAGGTGAGTTCGCCCTCCTTGACCTCGGTGGTCGAGGCAGGGGCGGCGATCCATGAGCGCAGCTTGGCGGCGGGGCCGTAGCGGTCGGCGGAGTAGCTCCAGGTGTGCTCGGTGCCGTTGACGCTCATCGTGCCGCGGCCTCCGTGGAGATAGGCCTTGAGCTCGATCGGCTGCTTGGCGTCGACGCGGTCGACGACGGCATAGTAGTCGCCGGCGATCCAGCAGATGGTGCGGCTCCAGACGGCGCTCTTGGGCAGTTCGCCCTGGGTTTTCTCGATGACGACGAGGCCGGGCTGCTCCCATTGGGCGGAGAGCGGGGTCGTGTTGGAGGGTTTGGGGTTGGCGGGCTTGCCGTCGAAGGTGAGCGTGTTGTGCGCCGCGGCGGTGTTATACCAGGCGGTGCGCTCGGCCCCGGCGTAGGTGCCGCGCGAGTAGCCGGCGTCCGAACTCATCAGCTGGCCCTCGGCCTCAAGGATGAAGCTGAGCTGGTCGTCGTGGTTGTGATTGTCGGCGACGGCGACGCCGTGGAAGAGCAGGTAGCGCTGGCCGGCGTTGCGGTCTTCCCAGCCGTTGCGGAGGATGGCCTGCCCACCGGCGAGGAAGCGGTTCGGTGCGGCGTCGGGCACGGTGGCTTTGAGCATGGCATCGTGCGTCAGCAGCTCGTCGATCTCGAGCGGGTAGTCCCAGCTGGCGCCGGTGTAGTTGAAGCCGCTTTCGCCGCGTTCCTTCTCGAAGGGCGTTAGATCGCAGGTGCGGTAGGCCCAGGTGAGGATCTCGGAAAGGGGCGCTTTCGAGTGCAGTTTGGTCTTCGTGTCGCGGTAGGCCGCGGCGACGAGGTGCGTGGGTGTCGGGCGGATGTAGGAATCCTCGATGTTGGGCAGCCACCCGTGGCTGTTGCGCGTCTCGACCATCGCCTCGAAGACCGGCTGGAAGGCGGTGAAGCCGTCCACGCCGGAGACATTGCGGTAGTGGTAGAGGAAGGGGACAAAGTTTGTCAGCGAGAAGATGAGGTAATGGCTGCCTTCCCGGTAGATGCCGTCGCCCGTGAAGAAATAACGCGTGTTCCTGTTCGAGGCCTCGAGGGCGCGCGCGAGCCAGGCCTTGGCCCGGGGGTCGGAGGAAAGGGCGAGCGCGATCGAACCGAGGCCCCAGGCGGGCTTGGAGAGGTGGTTGTGCGGGCTGGTCTCGGTCCAGTTGTAGAGGTTCTCGTAGACGCACTGCGCCTCGCGGCCGAGACGTTCGCGGATGGCGAGGTTGATGTCGGGCGACAGCGGCGGCTGCACCAAGTCGTAGGCGTGGGCGTAGTTCTGGAGCCACGCGCCGCGGTAGATTTCGTCTACCGGGCTGCTTTTGACGTTCGAATCCAGCTCGAAGATCGGGCCGTCATAGGCGCGCATGAGCAGCTCGACGGCGCGGATCTGATGGGCTTGTCGCGTCGCCTCGTCGTCGGCGAGCGTGGCGACGAGGGCGTGGGCCCGGGCGGCGATGGACATGGCGCCGTAGTATTTGTGGATGACCTCGGTCTTGTCCTTGGCGACAGGTGGGGCGGGCAGGGGCTTGGTGAGGTCGGCGAGCCTGAGGATTGCGGCCCAGCGTGAGCGGGCGAAGTCGTCGGCCTTCAGCTTCGCCTTAAGCGAGGGGATGTCGCCGGCCTTGAACCAGAGGCTGGGGTGCGCCTCACTGGCCGGGAGCACGGGCTCGGCGGGCAAATAGAAGCCCGTGTAGCCGTCGTAGAGACCGTCGGAGGCCTTGTCGCGGGCGGAGGCCGCGGACAGGAGGCCCGAAAGGAGGCACAATGAGAGAAGAGTGAAGCGACGCATAAGCATGGGGTGCTTGTCATCCATTGGTTGACAAGCGTCTTGGGGAAACGCGGAGAGGGTGAATCATGAAAGGGCGGTCAAGGACCAGTGACGGATGGTCCAGTCGCCGAGTTTCGGGTGAAAGAGCTTCCACTCGCCGGCGGTGCCGGAGAGGACGCGCCAGGGCGTGGCCTCGAGGCGGTCGCTGCCGGCCCAGGAGAGGGCGGCGAGCACGCCGGCGCCGCTGTGGCGGGCGGTCCGCACGATCGGCGTGACGTGATACGGGGCCGCGACGTGGCGGCGCTCGGTGGAGTCGTCGAGGCGCGTGTCCCATTCGCCGGCAGTGAGACCGAGGAGGGGTTGCAGGACGGTGCCGCGGCCGTCGGGGGCGAAGTATTCCAAGGTAGGAGCGGTTGCCCCTAACCGCTCTCGTGCGGCATCCGAAGGGCCGTTGGCGACAACGGCGCCTGTCGCTTTCAGCGGCAGGGCAAAGCCGCCGATGCGGAACACGACCGGCTGGCGGGCCTCGTAATGGTGGACGTGCAACAGCCAGCCCGCGCGCCAGAATACGAAGGTCTCCACACTGGTGTTCACCTGGCCGGTCTTGAAGCCGAGGTTCCAGCTGTAGCCGAGGTGGTCGTCGGCGAGTTCGACCGGCACCGTCGAGTGGCGACCGAAGAGGCGGCCGTCGTCCACCTGCGCGGTGAGCGCGCTGTCCGGCGAGGCGTTGGAAATCTCGGGAAAGGCGTAGCAAAAATGGACGCCGGTGCGGTAGGAGAGCTTGCTCCATTTCCACGCGCCGTAGCGGAGCTGCGTGTTGCCGACCATGGAGCCGGCGTTGAGGATCTCGATGTCGCCGCCCGGGACGCTGCGGGTGACGAGGCCCGGCGCGTTCATGACATGCACAAAGCCGCGTTCGGCGGGCAGCGGCTGCTCGGCGTCGTGCCAGAAGGCGTGGTCCGGCGGCAGCAGGAGCGGCGTGAAACCCTTCGCGGCCCAGTAGGGTGAGGCAGGCGCCGAATACGGTTCGATGATCTTGTCGAAGCGGTCGGTGAAGCCCGGTGCCAGCGCGCCTTGTTCCGTGTAGATCGGGCGCGAGAGGAAGAAATCGAGATTGCGCGAGCAGAGCCGGCGCAGGAGGCCGGGCGCGACGTCGGTGCAGTTTTCGGCGAGCGCGAGGCCGAAGACGTTCAGGCAGTTGAAGCGGTAGGTGATGGAGCGGCCGAAGGCCGGGTGCTCGCCGCTCGCGGCGAAGAAATACTGGTAATCACGGACGAAGAGCCGCGCCCAGTCGCGCCAGCGGGCGGCGCGGGCGGGGTCGTGCGCGCCGTGCAGGTGCGCCCACATGAGCCCGTAGAAGTGGAAGGCGTAGGCGTTGTAGTGGTCGTAGGCCTGGTTGATGCCGTCCTCGAACCAGCCGCCGCCGCGGTGCATCGTCTCGAGCTGGTTGAGGTGGGCGGTGATGACGGCGCGGTCGGTGCGGTGCGCGAAGCCGTGCTGCCCGAGGAACTCGAGGATGTGCACCGACATGAACAGGTGGTTGTTGTTGACGATGCCGCCGCCGCGGCAGGTGGCGAACCAGCGGGCGACCTGCGCCTTGTCCTCCGGTGCGAGCGGCGTCCAGACGTCATGCGGCGCGATTTGCAGCGCGATGGCCATCAGGCCCATCTCGACGTGGTGCTGGTGATAGGAGGCGTCCGGTCCCCAGTAATGCGGCGAGGCGGGGTTGGTGCCGGTGACGAGGCCCTCGCGGAACCACGCGGCGAGCCGCGTGCGGAAGGCGGTGTCTTCAGGGCGCGGCGCGGACTGCAGCCAGAAGGCGGCGAGCGTCAGCGGGCGGGCGAACGACTCGAGGCGGTCGGCCTGCCGGTCGTGGTCCGAGGGGGCGCCGGCGATGTCGAGGTCGGCGCGGCCGGGATGCATCAGCGCGGCCAGCGGCTCGAGCAGGCGGCGGGCGGAGTCCTGCCAATGCAGGTATGAGGCGGGGAGTGGCACGGTTCAGGTCGAGATGTCGTAGACGCGGGTCGTGATGACGGCCTGCAGGGGCCGGCCCTCGGCGTAGGCCTGGAGGTTCTCGAGGGCGAACTCGCCCGCGTCGCGCCGGCGGTCGGTGGTCGGGCCGGCGAGGTGAGGGGTGAGGGTGACGTTGGCGAGGCCGCGCAGGCCGGAGTCGACCGGCAGCGGCTCGACGGTGAAAACATCGAGGCCCATGCTGATGCGGCCCTCCTGGGCGACCCGCACGAGACCGGCCTCGTCGACGACGGCGCCGCGGCCGACGTTGACGAAGACGCCGCCCGGTGGGATGAGGCGCAGGTGGCGCTCGGTCACGCTGCCGGTGGTCGCGGGGATGAGCGGGGCGAGCTCGACGATGACGTCGTTGTTCGAAAACAGGTCCTCGAGCGAGGTGGCGCGCCGGATGCCGAAGCGGGTCTCGACGGCGGCGTCGACGTCGGGGGCGAACACGGAAACCGGGCAGCCGAAGGGGGCCAGCAGTTTGATCAACTCGCGGGCGACGAGCCCGAAGCCGTGCAGGCCGACGCGCCGGCCGAAGAGCGAGGCGGTCTCGGTGCTGCCGCTCTTCCAGCCGCCCTCGCGGTGCATGGCGAGCGTCCAGTGCGTGGCGCGGCGCAGGCTGGAAAGAATGTGGAAGAGGGCCCACTCGGCCACGATGCGGCTGATGGAGCCGCCCCAGTTGGAGACGAGCAGGCCGCCGGCGATATGCTCGCGGGTGACGAGTTTCTTGACCGAGCCGGCCAGGTGGCAGACGTAGCGGAGGTTGGGCGGCAGCCGGGCCGGCAGGGGCGGGGTTTTCCAGCAGGTGACCAGCATCTCGGGATCCGCGGCCGCGAGCCGGCGATGGAATTCCTCGGCCGAGAGGCCGGTGGGATCGGCCTGGTCGAGGCGGCCGGCCAGGCCGCGCACGCGGCCCCACAGCGGTTCGGGCAGGAACTCGGCGATCTCCTGGGCGGAAAGGGCGGCAAACAGGGAGGCGGGGCGCGGCATGGTGAGACTATTCAGGGATGGGGGGATAACATTCCAGCAGCGTGGTGGTCGGCGCGGGATGGAAGGTGACCGGGCCGAGGCCGGCCGGGCAGAAAAACTTGTCGTAGCGTTGCAGGCGGTGCGTCTCGCCGCCGGCGGCGACGGTGCAGGCGCCGTCCGTGACAATGACGATGTGGGCGGAATCCTCGGTCTTGGTCACGGGACCGCGCAGCTGGGACTGGCGGGCCGAGAAGCAGGGCGTGCGCTCCGGGCCGATGAGGTTGTCCTGATAGGAGTCCGGCCCGAGCGCACGGCGGCGGCGGGGCGGGCAGGCGGCCTCGACCGCGAGGCGGCTCGCGGGCCAGGCGCTGTAATCGAAGACATCGAGGCAGAACTCCAGGCCGCGGCCCATGAAGCGGGCCGACTCGGGCAGCACGTAGCCGCCGCGTTCGAACTCGAAACGCACGACGAGGTCGCTCGGTTCCTGCACCTCGACGAGCAGCAGGCCCTCGCCGAGCGCATGCGGCACACCGCCGGGGACGAGCCAGGTGTCGCCGGGTTTTACCGGGATCTTGTCAAAGCAGGCTTCGAGGCCGGCGATGTCCTGGGTCTCAATCATGCGGCGGAGGGCGTCGCGCGACGGCGGCCGCTGGAAGCCGAGGTAGATATACGGCGTCGCGACCTCGGGCCGCGCGGCGAGGATGTGGTAGGCTTCGGTCTTGCCGCTCGGCGAATGGAGAAAACGCCGGGCAAAGTCGGCCGTGGGATGGGCCTGGAAGTGCAGGCGGATGGACGGGTCGAGGAGCTTGACGAGCAGTTGCGGGTGCGGACCGAATTTAGCGGCGTGTTTCGCGCCGAGGAAATAGTCCGGGTCTCCGGCGAGGAGCGCGGCGAAGTCATGGGTTGCGCCGCCGACGGTGACGGGCGAGACGCCTTCGCGGACGGACTCGCGGCCGGCATTGATGGCGCGGGTGGTGGAGGCGACCCAGTCCTCGGGGAAGTGCGAGTCGGCCGGTGGCGTGGCGCCGGCCAGGGCGTCGAGGCTGCGCCCGCCCTGGTAGGTGCGCCAGACGCGGTGCGGGGGCAGCAGCACGAGTTTTCCACGATGGTCGGGCATGTTGGGGTGGCGGGCGGAAAAAGGCAGGATGGCCGTTGCTTGGATGCTTAAGCGTCGGCCGGGGCGGCGGGCTTGGCCCGGGCCTGTTTGACGAGGAGCCAGCCGATGACCATCACGACCCCGCCGCAGAACAGGAACGAGAGGCGTCCGACGAGAGGGTTCGGGATCAGAGCCATGAGGCAGACGACGGCCCCGTAGGGCAGGCACAGCCAGCCGATGAGCCAGGACTGCTTGTCGTCGGTCGCGGCGGACTCCTCCTTGGTGTAGTCGACCGGGGTGGCGAGGTTCAGACACATTTTCTCGATGGCGGCCTTCTGCTCCGCGGATTCGTGGCGGTAGAAGAGCCGCGCGAACAGGAACCAGGCCAGGCCGGCGGCCAGGATGGTGAAGACGCCGATGCCCTGTTCCCAGTTCTGCCGCTCCCAGTTGCTGACGTTGTCAATCACGCCGAACTTCTGCGCGGCCCAGGCGATGTCGAGGTAGCGGTCGGTGAGGTAGCTGGTGACGAAACACACGATGACGGCCGACCAGCCGGTCCAGCCCGGGGTGCGCCGGATGACCAGGCCGAGCACGAGCGGCACGACGTAGGGCAGCGAGACGAGCACCTGGAACTTCACCATCAGCTCGAAGAGCGTGAGGTTCCGCAGGGTGGTGTAGAACAGGGCGACGCAGATGACGGTCAGGCCGAGCACGATGGTCGTGAGCTTGCCGGCCCGGAGTAGCTCGCGCTCGGGGGCCTGCGGGCGGAGGATCGGTTGGTAGAAATTCTTCACGAAGACGCCGGCGTTCTTGTTCAGGCCGGCGTCCATCGAGGACATGGTCGCGGCGAAGATGCCGCTCACGAGCAGGCCGGTCATGCCGACGGGAAAGACCGCCTGGGCGATGGCGAAGAACGAGCCCTCGGACGGCGAGCCGAGCTTGGGGAACGTCGCCGCGAGGTCAGGGTGCGTGATCGTGGCGAGCATCGGCGGGATGAACCACATGAAGATGCCGATGAGGAAGAGGCAGCCGCCGAGGAGCGCGGCCTTGCGGGCGTGGATGCCGTCCTTGACGCAGAGGTAGCGCGAGGCGTCGTGGAGGTTGTTGGTGGAGAGGAACTGCTTGAAGATGATGGCGACGCACCAGAAGAGCAGGAAGTCGTCGGTCGCGAGCTTGTGGAGGTTGAGCGAGGTGGCGGAGAGCCGGTCGATCGCCACCGACCAGCCGCCGACATGAGCGACGGCGAGGAACATCGTGACCATCGTCACCGGCATGAGGATGAGCACCTGGATGAAGTCGCTGGCCAGCACGGCCCAGCTGCCGCCGAGCAGGGAGATGAGGAGCACGGAGATGCCGGTGACGATGATGGTCAGCTCCACGTCCATCTCGAAGGCGGCGGAAAAGAACACGCCGAGCCCGTAGAGCCAGATGCCGGCGGTGAGCATCTGGAGCGGCAGGGTGATCCAGGTAAAGGTCTGCTCGCTGGCGCGGCCGAAACGCTGGCGGACGGCCTCCATGCCGGTGACGACGCGGAGCTGGCGGATCTTCGGGCCGAACCAGGCCGCGTTGATGAAGAAGCCGATGGCGTTGCCCACGTAGATGATCATGATCGGCCAGCCGTCGCCATAAGCCCGGCTTGCCGCCCCGGTGAAGGTCCAGGCGCTGAACGACACCATGAACGCTGAGCCGCCGGCCATCCACCAGAGCACCTGGCCCCCGCTGCGGAAGTAGTCGCTGACGTTCGTGATGAAGCGTCGGAAGACCCAGCTGATGACCAGCATGAAGACGAAGTAGAAGGCGAGGACGGCGTAGTCGTAGGGGGTCATGGCGGGGTAGGGGCCGAAGTTATCAGTCGTTTCTAATAATTATCAACAACGAAGTCCCGGGAATAAACGACCCCGCCGGGGGCGGCCGGGGAAGGGGCGGGGGCGGCATGGGGCGGCCTTAGCGGGCCGGACCGGTGGAGTTGCCCACCACGAGGGGAGCGGGGAGCACGAGGTCGGTGTAACCCTCGGCGGGCGTGCCTTCGCCCATGACCAGGCGGGCGGCGGCCTCGCCGAGCTTGTCCGGGCTGGTGCCGGCGCCGGTGATGCGCAGGGCGCCCTCGACGCTGAGGCGGGAGACATCGGCCGAGGCCAGGCTGATGTCTCCCGGCACCTTCCAGCCCTCGCGTTGGAGGCCCAGGTAGGCGCCCATGGCCATCTGGGTGTTGTAGGTGACGAAGGCGGTGGGGAAGTCCTTCCGCCGGGCCAGCGGCAGCATGGTGTGGATGGCCTCGGCCCCCTCGGCGCGGTCGGCCTGCCTGAGCACGGTGGTGTAGCGCGGGTCGAGGTCGAGGCCCAGCGGCTGCAGGGCGGCCTTGAAGGCGGCGAGGCGCGCGTCGTGGCGGCCGAGGCTGGCGTTGCCGCCCAGCCAGCCGAAGCGCTGGTGCCCGAGGTTGAAAAGGTGGCGCACGAGGTGGGTGAGGGCCTCGGGCTCGTTGCCGAGCACGGAGTGGCACAGGCCGTGGTAGCGGGCGGACACGGCGACGACGCGGCGCGTGAGCTTGCACAGCTCGGCCATGAAGGGCCGGGCGACCTCGCCCAGCACGACGACCCCGGCGAGGTGGTTGCTCGGGTGGAACAACTGCCGGAGCTTCTCGGGCGTCAGCTCGTCCTCCGCGCCAAGGAAGATCAGGCGGTGGCCGTGGGCCTCCAGCTCCTGGTGGAGACCGTGCTGCACGTGGCCGAAATAGGTGCTCGGGATGTAGAGCCGCAGCGGCGCGCGCAGGATGTAGCCGATCTGGCGCGCGCGCGACGAGTCGGGCGTGGACTCCACCCGCATGCCCTTCGGCAGGTAGCCGAGGCTGATGGCGTGGTCCCAGATGCGCTTATAGGTGTCGGGGTTGATGCCGACGCTGCGGCCGTTGAGGGCGAGGGAGACGAGGGCCTGCGACACCCCGAGTTCCTTGGCCAGCTGGGTCTGCGAGATCTTTTTCTTGGGCCGCACTGCGAAAACTTCTGATAACTATGACGGGCTTTCAATGTATTTATCAGGTGACGGTCGGGTTAAAAACCGTGCCGGCGGCAGGATTTACTTTGCCCGGTCCCGCGAGGGTTCGTTTAACTGCGCCGGTCAACAGCCATCCCGGGGCCCTTCCGGCCCGTTACCGACCCCCGTTTCATGACGATTATTTCCTCCCCGCGATCTTTCTTCCTTAGCCTCGCTTTGCTGGCTTCCGTCGGTGCGCAGGAGCCCCCGCCGCGGCTGGTGGTCGTGATCAGCGTGGACCAGATGCGGGCGGACTACCTGGAACGGTTCCGGCCGCACTTCGGGGCGGGCGGATTCAACCTTCTCCTGGAACAGGGCGCCAATTTCGCCGACTGCCATTACCGGCACGCGGTCACCAAGACCGGGCCGGGGCATGCGGTGATGCTCAGCGGCGTGCACGCCAACCTCCACGGCATCATCGCCAACGAGTGGCTGCTCCGCGAGTGGCCGGCCCCGGAGCAGGTGAACTGCGTCGAGGATCGCGACTCGGCGCTCGTCGGCCTGGCGCCGCGGACCATCCGCTCGCCCGGCGGCGTGCTCGAGGCCAAGTCCGGGCGCTCGCCGCGCCATTACCTCGCCCCCACCGTGGGCGACCAGCTCAAGCTCCGGCACGGTGCCCGCGCCAAGGTCTTCGGCGTGGCCGACAAGGACCGGGCCGCCATCCTGATGTCCGGCCGGCTGGCCGACGGCGCCTACTGGACCGAGGAGGGCCGGGTCGTCACCTCCACCTACTACCGTCCGGACCTGCCCGCCTATCTCACGGCCTTCAACGCCGAGCGGCGCGCCGAGGCGCTTTACGGCCGCGAGTGGACGCGGCTGCTCGGCCCGGCGGTCTACGACGCCACCCAGGGGCCGGACGAGGCGGCGGGCGAATATGAGGGAGTCGGATTCACCCGGACCTTTCCCAAGCGTCTGGACGGGGGACGGCCGGAGATCGGCAAGGATTATTACGAGGCCTTCGACCACACGCCCTGGAACAACGAGCTGGTGGCGGACCTCGCCCGCGCGGTCATCACGCAGGAGCGGCTCGGCGAGGCCGACGGCGCGCCCGACCTGCTCGCGATCGGCTTTTCGCAGCCGGACAAGATCGGTCACGCCTACGGACCACACAGCCACGAGGTGATGGACTCGATCGTGCGCCTCGACCGCACGCTCGCGGAGCTGTTTCGCTTCCTCGACGAAAAGATCGGACTGGCCAACTGCACCATCGTGCTGACCGCCGACCACGGGGTGGCCCCGCTGCCCGAGCGGAACCCTACCCAGGGCGGCCGCGTCCGGGCGGCCGATCTGGACAGGCAGGTGTTTGCCGCGCTGGACGCAAAATTCGGCCCGCTGGCGGACAACGAGCGCTGGGCCGTGCGCGATGCCCTCGGCTATCATCTCAACCCGGTCGCCCTGGCCCAGAAGCAGCTGGCGACTGCGGTGGTGGAGGAGGCGGTGCGCGCGGCGCTGGCCGAAAGCCCCGTCATTGCCGCGGCCTACACGCGGACGCGCCTGGTGGACCCCGCGCCCCTTGATGCCGTCGGCGAGGCCCTGCGGCTGAGTTATTATCCGCCGCGCAGTCCGGACGTGATGGCCGTGCTCAACCCTTACTTCATCGACCGCACGTCGCCCGGCACCACGCACGGCACGCCCTATGATTACGACACGCACGTGCCGTTGCTCTGGTATGGCGCCGGGGTGAAGCCCGGTTTGCACGCGTCCCGCGTCGGGGTGGATGACCTGGCCCCGACCCTGGCCCGCCTGCTGGGCGTGCCGGCGCCGGCCCAGGCGGCCGGCCGGGTCCTGTTCTGAAGGTGCCTCAGCGGGGTTTCGCCCGGCGCGCGGCCACCGCCCATTCGCGGGGCGGGTGTTTGAAGCGGGCGCGGAAGAGGCGGTAAAACTGCGACACATCGCCGAAGCCGCACGAAAAGACCACGCCCGTCACCGAATGCTCGCCCTGCTGCAGCAGCTGCGCGGCATGGGTCAGCCGCAGGTCGGTGAGGTGTTCCCAGAAGGTGTGGCCGGTCACCCGGCGGAAGAGCACGCTGAAATGCCGGCGCGACATGCCGGCGCGGGTCGCGGCGCGGTCGAGGTTCCATGCGTCGTAGAAGGTCACCTCCAGCTCGCGGGCCACCGCGGCCACGCGGGTGAGCGGGGCGGTCGCGGGTTTCCGGACCGGCAGGCGGGCCAGGGTCACGATCAGCTGGGCGGCCAGGGCGCGGCTGGTCGTGAGGCTGCCCGCCTGGCGGTGGACGCGCTCCAGCATCGCCCGCCGCCAGGTCGACTCGATCTGGTGTTGCGCCGGCCGGCTCAGCGCGATCCGGCGCTCGCCGCGCCCGGCCAGCTCGCGCCACAGCGCGGGCAGCTCGGGATCGGTGCGGAGGAAGGCGGGGCTGACGCAGAGCAGAAGCAGGGTGGAGGGCGACTCGTCCCGGAGTTCGTGCTCCGTGCCGGCGGGGATCACCACCAGCATGCCCGCCGTGGCGCTGGCCGGGTCGCGACCCGCCTCGTGGCAGGCGATCCGCCCGCGCAGCACATAGAGCAGCTTGTGGAACGGGTCGGTGCGCGGCGCCATGTGGAAATCCCCCGTGTGCGCGCTCTCGGCAAAGAGCACGCCGGTGGCCGGCAGCGTGATGGTCAGGGGGCGGGAGTGTTTCATGGAGTGCCCGATCTACCAAAGCGGTTGTTCCGGATAATCCAAGTAAGGAAACGGGCTTTCTGCTACCCTCCATCGCCCCATCTGCCATGTCATCGTCCTCCCCGTCCGTCCCCGCCGCCGCCCCGCTCCTCACCGAGGACCACGCCCTGGCCGCCCTGCGCCGCACCTGGCAGCCCGTGGCCAACGCCGCCGCCCTGCCGCCGGGGGGCGTCATCGGCTACACGCTGCTCAACGTCGAGCTGGTGATCGCGCGTTTTGCCGACGGCACGTTGCTCGCCGCCGACGTGGCCTGCCCGCACAAGGGCGCCCGCCTCTCGGCCGGCTGCATCCGCGGCGGCGAGCTGGTCTGCCCGTATCACGGCTGGCGTTTCAACCCGGACGGCGACTGCCAGAGCATTCCCTCGCTGGTCGAGCCCAACGCCGAGAAGCTGGCCCTGTCCCATCTGCACACCTACGAGGTGCAGGAGCGCTATGGCTTCGTCTGGGTCAAGCTGGTGACCAGCCCGCACGCGCTGCCGGCCGTGCCGGAATTCGAGAACAAGGAGTGGACCTACGTCATGGGCCCGCCGACGAAGTTCGCCGCGGGCTGGCGCCGCGAGGTGGAAAACTACCTCGACATGTCGCACTTCGCCTTCGCGCACAGCGCGACGCTCGGCAAGGCCGCCGACCCGCGGATCCCGGAAATGGACATCCGGCTGCACGAGGATGGTTTCCAGATGGACGCGCCGTTCCCCGCGCTGGAGTCGGCGCATGAGATGCCCGGCAAGCTCCAGAGCGCGCACCATCGCCGGCAGCGCTGCTTCCTGCCCAATTTCACCACCATCCGCCAGTCCTTCCCGGACGGGGATGAGCGCGTGCTCGTGCACGTGCCTTCGCCCAACACCGGGGAAAGCTGCACGGTGTTCTGGTCGCTGGCCATCTCGCCCGGCTTCCGCGGTCCGCCGCCGGCGGCGCAGATCGAGTTCGCCATCCGCGTGCTCGAGGAGGACCGCCAGATGTGCGAGCTGCAGATCCCGCGCGAGGTGCCGCTCAATCCCGCCCGCGGCGGCTGGGGCGTGCTGGTCATGCCCGGCGACACCCTCGCCACCACCTTCCAGAAACAATTTCGGCGCTGGCTCACCGCCGGCGTGAATGCATAATCCCCCCTCAACCCATGTGCTCCTCCTGCCCCCCTCCCTCCGGTTCGCCGGTCCGTCGTAACTCCACCGCCCGCGTGCTGGCGGCCGCCGCCCCGCGCCCGGCCTCGGTCAAGTCCGCGCCGATCCCGCGCATCCCGAAGGGACCGCGCATCCTCACGACCACCGTCGGTTCCTACCCGGTGCCGGACTGGCTGGCCGCGCTGCCGAGCGAACAGGCCGTGATCGACGCCACGCGCGTCGTGTTCGACCTCCAGCGCCAGGCGGGCATCGACCTGCCGACCGACGGCGAGCTTTACCGCTTTGACGTCAACCACCCGGACACGAACGGCATGATCGAGTATTTCATCCGCCCGATGGCCGGCATTTCGTCCGTGGTCGGCCGCTCGATCACCGAGGAATTCGCCCGCCACTCGCCGATGGGCTTCCGCCGCAAGCCGGCCGGCGTCGTCACCGGTCCGCTCGGCGAGGGTTCGCTCAACCTGCTGGCCGACTGCCAGCGCGCCGCGTCCGTCGCGGGCGGCGCCTTCAAGTTCACCGTCACGAGCCCCTACATGCTGGCCCGCACGCTGCTCGACCACCACTACGGCAGCTTCGCGAAGCTGACCATGGCGCTCGGCGAGGTGCTCGCCGCCCAGATGCCCGGCCTGCCCGCCGCGTGCCTGCAGGTCGACGAGGCCAACATCCCCGGCAACCCGGCCGACGGCCCGCTCGCGGCCGCGTCGATGAACCTCCTGCTCGACCGCATCGACCGGGGCACCGAGCGCGCCGTGCACTTCTGCTTCGGCAACTACGGCGGCCAGACGATCCAGTCCGGCAACTGGCGCAAGCTGCTCGATTTCCTCAACGCCCTGCACACCGATCACCTCGTGCTCGAGCTGGCGCACCGCCCCGCGGCGGACCTCGACGCCCTGAAGCAGATCGACAAGAAGATCACCCTCGGCGTCGGCGTGATCGACATCAAGGTGAACCACATCGAGACGGCCGACGAGGTCACGCGGCGCATCGAGGCCGTCGAGAAGAAGGTCGGCGCCGGCCGCGTGGGCTGGGTCCACCCGGACTGCGGCTTCTGGATGCTCAAGCGGTCCATCGCCGACCGGAAGATCGAGGCCCTCGTCCGCGGCCGCGACAAATACCTCGGTCGCTGATACCTCATTCCCATGAGCACCACGCATAAGCTCACCCCCGCGCAGCAGGCCTTCTACCACGAGAACGGCTACCTGCTCGGCCTGCCCGCCATCTACACCCGCGAGGAGATGGCGCGGATCAACGCCGAGCTGCCCAACCTGCTGGCGCTGCTCCAGCCCGGCGAGACGACCAAGGACATCCGTGAGTGGCACGAGAACAGCACCTACCTCTACGAGATCTGCATGAACCCGAAGATCCTCGACCTCGTCGAGGGCATCCTCGGGCCGAACTTCTACTGCTGGGCGAGCAACTTCTTCATCAAGGACCCGCGCAGCATGTCCACCGTGGGCTGGCACCAGGACTCGTATTACTGGCCGATGGCGCCGCACAATTCCGTCACCGTCTGGCTGGCCTTTGACGACGTGGACGAGGAGAACGGCGGCATGAAGCTGCTGCCCGGCTCGCACAAGGGCGGCGTGATCAAGCACCGCCGCTCGAAGGAGACCAGCTCGGTGCTCACGCTCGAGCTGGAGGACGGCAGCGACTTCAACGCCGACAGCGCCGTGCAGTTCCGCCTCAAGGCCGGCGAGTGCTCGCTGCACGACGACCGCGCCATCCACGGCTCGCAGGCCAACCCGTCCAACCGCCGCCGCGCGGGCCTGACCATCCGCTACTCCGGCACGAACGTGAAGAACGACCTGGCCGTGAACCCGAACTTCAAGATCTACCTCTGCCGCGGGGTGGATGAGTTCAAGCACAACCCCTACGGCACGCCGCCCACGACGCGCTACGGCCGCCCGAGCTTCAAGCCCGTGAGCAACGAGGAAGCGGGGAAGGGTTGAGCGATGGTGCGCTGCTTGAAGATGGAGGGTCGGTCTCCCGACCGACCGCGGCCGGCCGGGAGGCCGGCCCTACACGGGGTGCTCTTCTTCCTCTGCTTGGCTGCGACTGCTTTCGCCCAGCCCAAGCCGGAAACCACCCCCACGGAGTTCCCCGACGCCGAGACCTTCTTCTACCGCGAGGCCGGCACGCCGCCGATGCGGCTGTTCGTGGTGAAGCCGGCCGGCTGGAAGGCCGGGGACCGCCGTCCCGCGCTGATGTTCTTCTTTGGCGGCGGCTGGACCACGGGCACGCCGGCCAGCTCGATCTTCTGGGCGAAGTTCGCCGCCGATCTCGGTCTGGTGGGCATCGCGCCGGACTATCGCACGAAGGGACGCAACGATGTCTCGCCGCTCGGCTCGGTGGCCGACAGCCGCGCCGCGCTGCATTGGGTGCAGGAGCACGCCGCGGAACTCGGGCTGGACCCGGCGCGCATCGCCGTGGGTGGCAATTCCGCCGGCGGGCATGTCGCGCTCTGGACCGCCATCACCCACGCCCCGCCGGGATCCGACGAGCAGGAATCACCGCGCCTCAAACCGGCCGCGCTCATTCTGTTCAGCACGGTGTCCGACACCTCGGCCGAGACCGGCTACACGCCGCAGCGCTTCGGGGAGCACGCGACGGCGCTCTCGCCGGTGCACCAGCTCGACGCGCGGATGCCGCCGGTGCTGGCGTATCATGGCGACGCCGACAAAACCGTGCCGCTGCGGCAGGCGCTGGCGTTGCGCGACAAGCTCCTCGCGACCGGCAACGCCTGCGAACTGCACATCGTCCCCGGCGGCGGCCATAATTTCGGCAACGATGTCCCCGAGTGGCGCGAGAAGTCGCGTGAGCTGATGATCGAATTCCTGCGGAAGCAGGGGCTCTTGGGGCCTTGAGGTAGGGGCCGTTGCCCTCAACGGCCTTTCTCGACCGGGCGGTTGAGGGCAACCGCCCCTACCACCAATTCCGTTTCGCCGCCGCATCCAGCGCATCGTCGAGCGGCGCGAGATAGGGGTGCCAGAGTTTTTCCCACTCGAGGCTGACGCAGCCGGTGAACTCCGCGGCCAGCACGGGACGCAGCGCAGCCATCGCAAATTCACCCTCGCCGGGGAGCACGTAGGAGAACGGGTGTTTCGCGCTGGGCTTGCTGATGCTGTCCTTCACGTGAATGTGGACGACGTGCGGCTTGATGGCCCGCCAGGTGGTGAGGATGTCCTCGCCGCCGTTGCGCCAGGTATGCTGGCTGTCCCACAGGATCGCGGTGCCGGGGGCCAGCGTAAGGAACTGCCTGATGGAAGCCGCGGTGAAGAGCGCGTCGTGCGTCTCGATCATGAGGTCGGTCTTCCAGCCGTGCTGCTTCCGTTCGGCGCGCCACCACGCGACGGTGTCGGCCATCGCTTGGTGCGTGGCGACGTCGGCGTTTTTGCCGCCGTCGAAGGCGCGCAGCCACGGGACGCCGCAGGCCTCTGCCCAGGGGACGAACTGCAGGAAGTCATCGCGGTCGGACTGCTTGTTGTCGGCCAGCTTCAGCGAGGTGTCGAGCGACACGATCGGCGCCGGTGCGGACTTCAAACGCTCGGCGAGCCGGGCGGGCGTGCCGTAGGCGGCGGCCAGCACGGCGGGCACGTCGATCGTGTTCGACAGCGCGCGGATCTCCACGGCGTCGAGCCGGTGGCGCCGGGCGAGGTCGAGGACCTGCTCCAATGAATATTCAGGACAGCCGAGGGTGGAAATCGAGCGGCGGTAGGACATCGCTTAGGAAAAAAGACGAACCAAGGCAGGTTTGCCACAAAAAGGCGCAAAATGGTTCGTTCGGTTGGCGGGAATTGCCCGCGCGCCCATAGGCGCCTTGAGAATTTCATACGCCGTCGGGTTTGTGCTTTTTTGTGGCCATAAATGCCTTGGTTGCTTCGGGGCGGTTTAGGCGTTTAGCCTTTCCTCGTGCAGATCATCGGAATCGACATCGGTGGGACCAAGTGTGCCGTCAGCGTGCTGCGTGGCGGCGCCGTGGAAGAGGTGGACCGCTTTCCGACGCAGGATTACGAGGCGACCTTCGCGCGCTTCCGGAAAACGGTCGAAGGACTCAAGCCCGGGCCGGACGTGGTGTTTGGCATTTCCTGCGGCGGGCCGCTCGATGCGGCGCGCGGCATCATCCTCAATCCGCCGAACCTGCCCGGTTGGACGGACATTCCGATCTGCCACCGGTTCGTGGAGGTCTTCGGTGGCCGGGCCTTCCTCATGAACGACGCCAATGCCTCGGCGCTGGCCGAGTGGCATTTCGGGGCGGGGAAGGGCTGCAAGCACATGGTTTTTCTCACCGCTGGCACCGGAATGGGTGCGGGCCTGATCCTGAACGGCCGTCTTTACGAGGGCGCGACGGGCGATGCCGGCGAGGTCGGCCACCTCCGGCTGCGGCCGGACGGCCCGCTGGGTTTCGGCAAGCGCGGCTCGTTCGAGGGCTTTTGCAGCGGCGGCGGCATTGCGCGGCTCGCGCTGGACATGGGCTGGCCGCAACCGGGCGTAACGCTCAAGGATATCGCGGAGGCCGCGGCCAAGGGTGACGCCCTCGCGCTGAAAGTGATGGACGTGGCGGGGGAACGGTTGGGCGAGGCGCTCGCGCTGCTCCTCGACACCCTGAACCCCGAACGCATCGTCCTCGGCGGCTATTTCCCGCGCTGTGCGGCGTTGCTGGTGCCGGCCATGCACCGCGCGCTCGCTGCCGAGGCGTTGCCCGGCGCGCTGGCCGGTTGCAAGATCCTGCCGGCCGTGCTGGGCGAGACGATCGGCAGCAACGCCGCGGTTGCAGTCGCGCTGCATGCCCTCGATACTCTGCCCGGAAAAGCGAACTGATTACCCCATGCCCTCGCGCCACCTGACCAATCTCCTGCAACGCCGTCCTGAACTGGCCGGCGCCCGCCAATCAATTTTGCAAGCTTACGAGGTGCTGCGGAAATGCTTCCGGTCCGGCGGCAAGATTCTCCTCTGCGGCAACGGCGGCAGCGCGGCCGACGCCGACCACTGGGCCGGCGAGCTCCTCAAGGGTTTCTGCAAGGATCGTCCGCTTTCGAAAAAGGAGCGGTCCGGCCTGCGTCCCGCGATCGCCGCGAAGCTGCAGGGCGCGCTGCCGGCCATCCCGCTGACGTCCTTTCCGGCGGCGAGCACGGCGTTCGGCAACGACGTCGATCCCGACCTGGCCTACGCGCAGCTGACGTCGGCCCTGGGCCGGCGGGGCGATGTGTTCGTGGGTCTCAGCACGTCAGGCAACGCGCAGAACGTCTGCGCCGCGGCCGAGGTGGCCCGCGCCAAGGGCCTGAAGGTGATTACCCTCACCGGCGCCAGCGGTGGAAAGCTGAAGCGTCTCACCGATGTCTGTATTTGCGCACCGGCCAGGGAAACCTACCGGGCGCAGGAATACCACCTGCCCATCTACCACTGCCTCTCGCTGATGCTGGAGGAGGAATTCTTCGGTTAGCGGCGGGCTGGCGCGGCTTGGATCCGGTGCAGCCGGCCTTGATGGGGCACGTTTTCCAACACCGCGGCCGGGTCAAAGACTTCCAGCCGCGGCCGGGCCTCAAACCGGCCATAACCGAAATCGAGGCCGAAGATATCCAGCAACACCGTCTCGAAGAAGCCGCCGGCGCACAGGATCGCCCAGTCGTTGATGTAGGGCCACTCCGTCGGCGCCTTGCGGGCGCCGCCCTCGACCGGCGGGGCGTAGGTTTCGACGAAATGAGCCTGTGAGTAGGGCCCTTGGTTGGCGGTGCGGGCGAGGCCCGGCAGCCATTCCCGGAGCAGGTCGGCGCGGCCGGCCTTGACGAGGGCGCCGGCCGCCAGCGCGACCCAGCCGGGGTAGGACCCGTTCCATTGGTGATCCGGGCGCAGCGAGAAGCCGGTGTCCTCGTCGAGCGGCGAGAGCGCGGCGAGCCAGGCCGGGGTCATGAGTTCGCGGCGGAAAAAGCCCACCATCTCGCCGATCTGGGCCGCGGGCAGGTCGGCGTGCAGGAAATTGAGCGTGTGAATGAAATCCCAGACATGGCGCACGGGCACGAGGGATCCGTCCGGTTGGCGGCAGTGCCACCAGCCGGTGCCGGCGGCGTAAAGCTGCTGCACGCGGGGCACGAGCGCCGCCGCCTCGGTGCGCAGGGCGCCGGCCTCGGCGCGTTCGCCCAGGTGTTCCAACAGCGCGGCGGTTTCGCGCAGGATCCAGACGTTGGCCGCGTTCAGGGAGGCGACCTCATGGGTGTAGGTGCCGACGGCCTCGAGCAGGCTGTTGCGGTCGCCGTAGTCGGCGAGGCCGGAGCCGCGGTCGAGTGTGCGGTAGTGCGTCGCGCAGGCGCGCAGGTGGTGGAGCACGGTGTGCGGCCCGATGGTCTTTTGCAGCCAGGCGAAATCGCCGGTCACGCGCACATAGGTGGTGATCAGCCGGGCCATGGCGTAATCGTTGCAGGAATACCAGTTGCCGGCGCTTTCGCCGCTCACGTATTCCGTGCCGAAGTGGCGGTGGATGTCGCGTTCCAGCCAGAGCTCCAGCACCCGCCGGACGCAGACCGGGTCGAGCATGACGAGCAGCAGAGCCGTCAGCGACCAGTCGTTGATGAAGCTCGTCGTCACCCAGTAACGCGGCATGAGCGTCGTGTAGGTGCGGCCGTGGCGGGAAAGCGGGTGCTCGCGCTTGAAATAAACGACGCTGATCACGGCATTCAGGTAGATCGCGCGCAGGTCGGCGTTGGCCGTGCGCAGCACGGGCACATGGCCGCTGTAGCGCGGGTTGCCCGGCGTGAACACGGCTGCGATCTCCGCCTGCCAGTCGGCTTCCGCGGCCCGGATGGCCGCCGCGGGCTCGGTCCGCCAGGCGGCCAGTTGCCCGAGCAGATCCGCGCGGTCGTCGCCGAGCGCGACAAAGAAGGCCAGTTCGCGGGATTCGCCCGGGGCCAGCTGCCAGTCGAAGTCCAGCCAGCGGCGCGTGATGCGGTCGGGCCGCGGGCTGGTCGCCTGCACGGCCCGGGCCGGGCTGGTGCGCGAGGTGTAAAGCAGGCCGTCGCGGTCCGGCGTCACCTCCACCTGGTTGCGGACCAGCGAGGATGCGGGCGGCGTGCCGTCCCACGGCGTGGTGGAGATCGCGGGACACTCGCGGGGCGAGTAGGGCGTTTTCCAGCCGGTGGTGGAATGGATGACGCCTTCGCCGGTCAGCACCCGCAGGCGGGCGGGCAAGGGGCCGGCCGTGGGGTTGTTCAGGCGCAGCACGACCGTGACAGTCTGCTGGCGCACGCCCATCACGGTGGTGCTGGCCAGTTCGAGGCCGTCGGCTGACATGCGCCGCTCGATGCGGTCGGGCCGCCAGCGAAACTCGATGGGCCGACCGGCGGTGTGGAGCGCGCAGTCGTTGAGCGTGAGGGCGCCGAGGACGCTCTCGCCGGTCGACCAGGGGGCGAAGGTCAGGTGCTGGACCGCCAGGATGTCGGTGGCCGCCTGCAGGCAGCCGTGAAAATTCGTCAATCCGGGCGGATTGAACAGTTCGCCGGTCCGGTGGGTCAGCACCGCACTGCGAAAATCGTCCAGCTGGGGCAGGCCCGCGGTCATGGCAGGGAATTAGCCAAGGAGGGTGGCGCCCGTCGCGGCGTCGAACACCGTCGTGCTGCGGGCGGGCAGGGTGACCGAAAGCGTTTTGCCGTTGGGCAGGCGCAGGGTGCGCGGGCCGCCCGAGAGCGTGTGCACCATCAGCAGGCCGTCGCCGAGCGTGGTGGCGTCGTCGTGGTCGTTGAGCACGTGGCAGCCGGCGCGCTTGCCGAGCGCGCGGAGGACGCCGGGTTCGCGCGGGCAGACGCCGAACGACCACCAGGTGGCGGCATCCGTCTGGCGCCAGGCGGCGCTGATGCTGCCGTCGGCCCAGCGGCCGGCGACCTGGGTGTCGGGCACATCGTAGGCGGGCACGTGCTTGGGCGGCTCGAGGGTCTGCACCTCGGTGGCACCGTCGAGTTCGAGGGTGGAGGTCGGGGTCGTGGCGTCGCGGCCGGAGGTCGGGATGCCGCTGACGGCCGTGGCGAGCGTGCTGCCGATCTCGCGGCCGTTGCTCCAGCCGACGTAGCCGGTGAGCACGACATGGCGGCCGCCGGTGGCGACGCGCTTAGCGATGATCTCTCGCTGGGTGTCGTCCAACACCACGGTTGAGCCGAAGATGACCAGTTTGAAGGGCGTGAGGTCGATGGTGGCGAGTTCGCCGATGAGCGCCTCGTCGAGCACGAGACCGGAGCGGTAAAGGCCCTCGAGCAGGCCGTCCATGCCGCGGCCGGAGAACGGATTCGGGCCGACCGGCGGCTGGTCACCGAACTTGAAGCCCTCGAGCGACCAGCGCTTCGCGACCGTGTGGCGGAAGGACCACGGGTCATGGATGACGAGCACGTCGGCCGGGCGGTAGAAGGGATGCGTATGCCGGTCCTGCGCGACCTTCCGGATGGCGGCGATTTCCTTGGCGAGGACCGGATGGTCCCACCAGCCGACATTGCCATGCGATGCGAAGGCGGGGGTGCCGGCGATCATGCCGAAGTCGAACCACCACTGGCCGCCGCCGCGGAGGACGGGCTGCAGCACGTTGCGACGCAGGCAGGCGATGTCGTCGTGGAGATCGGTCTTGAAGGTCCGGTCCCACGGGCAGCCGACGAGGAAGGTGCCGTGATCGTTCTCGTCGAGCCAGAGTTTGCCGGCGCGGCGCACGGCGCCGGTGATGCCGCGGCCGTGGCCCGAACCACCCATCGCGCGGACCCCGTCGGTGTAGGAAGCGGGCGAGCAGAGGCAGTCGAGGTTCGGCGAGGCCAGCACCTTGTCGTGCGCGAGGTGGCTGCCGGCGGCGTTGCGGGCGAACTGGCCGTAGAAATAACCTTGGAAGGCGGCGGTCACGATCGGGCGCGGCCAGGATTGTTTCACCGTGCCGGCGAGGCCGAGGAGGCAGTCGGCCATCGTGCCGTGCAGCCAGGTGAAATAGTCGATGATGTCCTGCTGCTTGCGCGGGTCGCGCAGCGGCCCGAGGTCGGCGCGCTCGCGCTCGGGCGTGCCGGGCGGGTTGACCGTTTCGATCTTCACCCCCGGACGGTTCCACGCGGCGGCGAGCTTGTCGTCCGAGCCGTAACGGGCGCGCAGCCAGGCGCGGTAGGACTTCGTGGCGGCGACGCCGGTGTCGGGATCGTGGTGGAGGAAACCGAACTGGTGCCACTCGCCATAGAGACCGTTGGCGAGCTGGATGGAGAACAGGCCGGCGCCCTCGGGCGTGGCGGCCAGCTGCGTGCAGAAATTGCGGAGATGCGCCGTGATCCATTCATACCAGAGCGTGGACGCGAAACTGGCGCGGATGGGCGTGTCGCCGTCGGTGCCGACGCGGCGCACGAGGCCCCAGGGTTCGGACTCGCTGACGGGCACGTCGGCGTAGCCGACCGCCTCGTCGGGATGTTTCGCCAGCCACCAGGCCGGGGCGTTGACGTGAAGGCGGATCATCACGGCACCCTCCGGGCACTGGGCAAGCACGCCGGCGATCTGCTTCCGGGCGAGGGTGATGTCGAGGCGGTCGTCCTCGCCGAGCATCTGCTCGAACCAGAGGTCGACCTGGAAGAGGCGGACGCCCTGCTGGCCGAACAGCCAGATGTTGCGCGCGGGCACCTCCTCCCAGGTCCAGCGGGCGCCCGGGCAGTCGGTCAGGGCGTAGATGAGAGGCGTGTGGGGCGTGCCGTTGAGCAGGAGCGTCGGGCGGCCGGCGCGCATTTCCACGTTGGAGACGAGGGGAGGACGGGGCATGGGGGAAATTTAAGAGGAAACCTGAAACCTGAGACCTGAAACCTGAGGATTAACGCAAAGGCGCAGAGACGCAGAGGACTAAGAAGCGACTCCCAATCCTTGGCGTCTTTGCGCCTTTGCGTTGAAATGCATTGGTGATCATTTCGAAGGAGGGGGCGGTGGGGCGAAGTAGGTTTGCCAGAGGCCGACGATGAAATCCCCGCCCATGGGCAGGAGCGTGTCCTCCCAGTTGTATTCGCGCGGCTTGGCCTGGGAGAAGCTGCGGTAGCCCTCGCGGGCCTTGAAGAGCATGTCGCCCATGCCGACGCCCATGCGGCGCTCGAGGGTGTCGCCACCCTGGTCGGCGCGCCATTCGCCGACGAGCTTGAGGGTCACGGCGGTGGGGATGTCGATCATCGCGCCCTCGAAGGCGTAACCGAGGCTCGTGCGCAGGCCGTCCCAGTCGGTGCTCTCGAACTCGTGGAGCATGCCCATCTGGCCCTCCCACGGCGACTCGGTGGCGGCGGAGGCGCGGTTCATCAGGCCGGAGGTGAAGCCGGAACCGGCGTTGACGCGCGTGCGCACGGCCTTCGAGAAAAGCCGCAGGGCCTGTCCGCGATGAAGCAGCCAAGGCTGGTGCAACGTGTCGCCATTGAGGGTGAAATCATTGCGCACGCCGAGGCCGCGGGTGACGACCCCTTGCGCGAGCACCTGCTTCTCGGGCACGGTGACCGCGCCGCCGTTCATCATCAGGCCGCGGATCGCCGGGTTCCAGGTCCAGCAGCGCTTGATGTTCTGGAAGTTCGCCGCGTCGAGGCGGGCGATGAACCGGTCGAAGTCGAAGGACTTGAAGAAGGCGTTGAGCTCGTCGGGCCCGAAATAGAGCGAGGCGGAGATGATGGCACCGACGTAGCCCTCGACGTGGTTGGGGTTCCAGCTCTTGTGGAAGAGCGAGTAGCCGTCGAGGAGCAGGTAATAGTCGTTGTCGTCGTCGAGGCAGAAGTGGGCGGCGAGGGCGAGGGCCTGCATGAGCAGGTCGGCGCGGGCCTTTTCGTCGACGGAGAGCTGCGCCCAGACGGCGGGGGTGCGCTTGGCGAGGAGCAGGGCGTGCGCGGGCACGTGGTGTGTCCAGCCGCCGATGCCGCCCTGGGCCTCGGGCTCGCGCGAGCTGCCGTCGGGGTAGAGCTCGGGCGTGACGAGGAAGAAGCGGAGTTTTTCGGCCGCGTGCGTCGCGAGGGTCTGGCCGTCGACGATGGCGTCGGGCGTCTGGAACGCGGCGGCGGCCGTGACCTGCAGCGCGAAGGTTTCGCGCATCTCGCGCATGCGCTGATGGTCGACGAATTTCCAGCGCGGGGCCTTGGTGCGCACGGCAAGCTCGACGAGATCGGGCGGCAGGGTGGGGAGGGCGGTGGCGGCCGGTAGCGGGAGAGTGGCGGCCAGCGTGAGGCAGAGAAGGATGAATCTCATCGTTTGAGAGTGGTTTCGCAAATGGAGGAAGGGTTAAATTCCCGCGACTCCGCGGCGGTCGTCCGTGTCGGGGCATAAAGCCCCTCCCACCAAGCCGCCCGTGAGCTTCATGGCAGCCGGAGCAATGCGCCGTAGACGGTCACGGCCTTGGCGAGTTCGCGGCGGTCGAGCCACTCGTCCTTGGTGTGGGCCTGGGCGAGATCGCCGGGACCGAGGACCATGACCTGCGCGCCGGCGGCGGCATAGTGGCTGGCGTCGGTGGCGTAAGGCGCGCCGATGGCCGTGGGGTCGAGGCCGCAGGCGGCAAGCGCCGGCGCCGCCCACGCGTGGAACGCGGCGGAGCTCTCCGGCGGCAGCGGCGGGGCGAGATACTGGCCGTCGTGTTCGACCGCGAGGCCCGCGAGGGCGGCGTCGCGCTCGGCCAGGACCTGCGCGGCGGTCTCGCCGGGGACGAGGCGGCGGTCGCAGATGATCTCGCAGTAGTCGGGGATGATGTTCACGGCCGAGCCGCCGCGGATGACGTTGATGCTGGCGGCGGCGCGGCCGGTCAGCGGGAACTCACGGTTCGCGTGGGGCAGAAACCTGGCCTCCAGCGCCTCGACCACGCGCAGCATGGCCCGGATGGCCGAGCGGCCCTTGGTCGGATCGGCCGAGTGGGCGGCGACGCCCCGGGTGATCGTGCGCCAGCGCAGGGCGCCGTTGTGCGCCACGACGGGCCGGAGATTGGTGGGCTCGCCCACCACGATGCCGCGGAGTTTCCTGAATTTCGCGACCTCGCCGGCGGCGAAGGCCTGCGCGCCCGTCATCTGCGCCTCCTCGTCCACGGCGAAAATGATGCCGGCGTTGCGCGTCCGGCCGGGCTGACGGGCATATTCCTTCAGCGCCCAAAGCATGGCGGCGCCGGTGCCCTTCGTGTCGCAGGTGCCGCGGCCATGAAGCCGGTCGCCGGCGATGGTCATCGCGAACGGCGGCACGGTCATGCCGTCCACGCTGACCGTGTCGAGGTGGCTCTCGAAGAGCAGCCACTCGGCGTCAGGCGCGACCTCGGCGGTGATGAGCAGGTTGAAGGCGCCGTCGGCCACCGGGCAGCGGCGGCTTTTCAGGCCCCAGTGCGCGGCGAGCGATTCGAGGTGCGCGGCGAGTGCGGCCTCGCCCCCGGCCGGGCCGCCAAAGCTGGGGTTGACGGTCTCGAAGGAGACCATCTGCGCGAGCAGTTCCTCGCAGGATTGGGGTATGGGGCGGTCGGGCATGGTTCAGCTCAACCAGCGTTTGAGGTGCTGGGCGACGAAGGCGTCGTCGGTCAGCTCCGGGTAGGCGGCGCAGACGCGGGTGAGTTCCTCCGCCTGACCGGGCGAGAGGACCTCGTGCGGGTTGAGGCAATGGACCGACTCCACCAGACCCTGGCGGCGGAGCACCTCGAGGATGCCGGGGATGCAGCCGTGGAACTTGTTGGCGGCGTCGAAGAGCGCGGCGTTCATGTCCGTGACGGCCACGGCGCGCTGGAGCCAGTCGGCGCTAACCGAAGGCTGCTTCGCCGCGGCTTGGGCCTCCTTGAAGAGTTTCACTGCGGCGTGCGTCCACACGCCCCAGTGGCCGAGCAGGCCGCCGACGATGCGACGCGTGACGGGTTGGCCGCGGTGGGCGAAGGTGAAGGGCGTGAGCAGGTCGGCGACGATGGTATCGTCGTTGCCAGTGTAGAGTGCGATGTCGTCGCGGCCGGCGTCCGTGATGGCGCGGACGACGTCGATCGTCTGGTAGCGGTTGAACGGCGCCATCTTGATGGCGACGACGCCCGGGATCTCGGCGAACTTGCGCCAGAACGCGTAGCTGAACACCCGGCCGCCGACCGCGGGCTGCAGGTAGAAACCGACGACGGGGATGAGTTTCGCGATCGTGGCGACGTGGGCGACGATGACGTCCTCCGGCTCGGTCTTGAAGGCGGCCATGCTGACCAGGCCGGCCTGATAACCGAGCGAAAGCGCGAGCTCTGCCTCGGCGACAGCCTGTTTCGTCTGGCCGCAGATCCCGGCGATGAGGGCGAAATCGTGCGGGGCGGCCGCCAGCTCGGCACGGACGGTCTGGGCGGCCAGCTCCAGCACGGGCCGGAAAAGATTGTGTTGCGGGTCGCGAATCTCGAACTGAGTCGAGTGCACGCCGACGGCAAGTCCGCCGGACCCGGCGGCGACGTAGTAGCGCGTCAGGGCGCGCTGGTGCTTTTCGGAGAACTTCCTATTGCGGTCGAGCGCCAGCGGCTGGGCGGGGATGACGTGGCCGGCGAGGAGGTGGGCGCGAGGGTTCATGATTTTAATTTAGCCACGAAAAGGCACAAAAGAATTTGTCCGGCAGGCGCAGATGTTCCGCGCGCCTATAGGCGCCTTGAGGGTCTTATTGGCCGCCGGATTTTTGTGACTTTTTGTGGCCATAAAATTCAGAATTTCCCGCTGCGGGCCTCGAAGTGCGTCGGTTTCCCAAGGAAGCGGCCGCCGGCGCCGACATAGGCGGTGATGAGGTCCATCATGCGGGCCACGGAGGTTTCGGGCGGGCCGAAGAGCTTGAGCGACTGGCTGGCGTCGGCAAGCCACGCCGTGCCGGCCTCGGTGCCGGTGAGGACGGGCGGGCGGCCGAGGCGTTGGCCGAATTCCTCCGCGAGGGCGCGGATGCTGAGCTTTTCCGGGCCGGTGATGTTGAGCAGGGTGGGCGGGTTGGCCGTGTGGGTGAGGCACTGGATGGCGCGGGCGCAGGCGTCACCCTGCCAGATGCAGTTCAGCCAGCCCATGGTCACGTCCACCGGCTCGCCGCGCGCGACCTTGAGGGCGATGTCCACCAGCACGCCGTAGCGCAGCTCGACGGCGTAGTTGAGCCGATACATCAGCTGCTTCGTGCCGAACTCCGCGGCGTAATGGGAGAACACCCGCTCGCGGCCGACGCAGGTGCTGGCGTATTCGCCGAGGAAGGCGACCGGCTCGCGCTCGCTGGCGCCCGGGCCGGTGACCGGGACGAAGGGATAGACGCAACCGGTCGAGAACACGACGATGCGCGACTCACGGAAGCGCTGCGCGACCAGCGCCGGCACATAGGTGTTTTGGATCCACGTCAGGCCGGGCGCGCTGTCGGTGCCGAATTTCTGGCCGGCCAGGTAAAGCACGTTGGCCGCGAGGGGCAGGGCCGCCACCTGGGCCGCGTCCGCCAGGTCGCATGAAAGGGTGCGCACACCCAGACCCTCGAGCTCAGTGCGGGCCTCGGGCCGGCTGAAGCGGGAGACGCCCGTGACGACCGCGTCGCGCCGGCCGGCCTCGTCGAGCGCGCGCCGCAGCATGACCGCCGTGGTCGTGCCCATCTTGCCGCCGACGCCGAGCACCATGAAGTCTCCGGGCAGTCCTTTTACCGCCTCCACAGCGCCCCGGGTGGGCGTCGAAAGGAGCAGTTCAATTTCACGGTCGGTCTGGGGAAGGGAAGTCATGAAATTTCAGAAGAAATTGAATCCGTGCAGTGGGCACTTGTCAGGACTATATCGCTCCAGCAGAGTGACCAAAGCCAAGCGCAATCCCGCTGAATTTTCATGTTTGCCATCGATGTCCATACCCACCCACTCCTGCGGGACGACCACCGTGACCGGGCGGGGGCCGCCCAGCTGATCCGGCGCGCCAAGGCGCACGGGATCGGGCATATCGTTGTGCTGGGGGACGTGCTCGGCTTCGGGCCGCGGCCGACGGACGCGCAGATCCGGCTCATCAACGACGAGACCTTCTGGCTGATGCAGCGTTATCGTGGCTACGTGACGGGATTCTGCTACGTGAACCCGCGGCTCGGCGCGCGCGCCGTGACCCGCGAGGTGGAGCGGTGCGTCGCCCGCGGTTTCCGGGGCATCAAGCTCGAGATCGCGAACAACGCCCGCGACGCCATCATGCGGCCCGTGATGGTCGCGGCGGAAAAGCACGGCCTCGTCGTCCTGCAGCACGCGTGGAGCATGACGAAGATCAAGCAGCGCAGCTTCCACACCGATCCCGAGGACGTCGCGACGCTCGCCCGGCGCTTCCCGGACGTCCGCATCATCATGGCGCACCTGACCGGCTGCGGCGTGCGCGGCGTGCTGGCGGTGAAGGACTGCCCGAACGTCGTCGTCGACACCTCCGGCGCCGCGCCCGAGGCGGGGCTGGTCGAATACGCCGTCGCGCAGCTCGGGGCCGAGCGCGTGCTTTACGGCTCGGACGTGCCGATCCGCGACTTTGCCGTCGCCCTGGCGCGGATCACCGGCACGCAGCTCGACGCCCGCACCAAGCGGAAGATCCTGCACGACAACGCCCGCAAGCTGCTCCGCCTGCCATGAACTATTTCGACGCCAACACCTGGATCGGCCGCTGGCCGTTCGCCTTCATCGAGGACCATGCGCCCCGGTCGCTGGCGGCGCACCTGCGCCGGCACGGCATCGGCCGCGCGCTGGTCTCGCCGTTGGATGCGGTCTTTGCGCCCGAGCCCGGGCCGGCGAACTACCAGCTGCTCGCCACCACGGAGGGCGTGGCCGGGCTCGAGCCCGTGCCGGTCATCAACCCGGCCCTCGCCAACTGGCGCGACGAGCTCGCCACCGGCGCGGCCGACCCCCGCGTGCGCGCCGTGCGGGTGCTGCCGCGTTACCATAACTACCGGCTCAACGCGCCCGCGCTGCAGGAATTCACCGCCGAGCTGCTTCGCCGCCGCCTGCGGCTCATCGTGCAGGTGCGCCTGATCGACGAGCGGCACGAGTTCCACGCGATGAACCTCAAGCCTGTGCCGCCGGCCGAGCTCGGGGCGTTCCTCACGCGGCACCCGAAGCTGCCCGTGCTCGCCAGCGGCCTGCTGCGCAGCGAGATCATGCCGCTGCTGCCGCAGCACCCGGGCCTGCTGGCCGACCTGTCCTTCGCCGAGTGGCACGACACGATCCCGCACCTGCTGGCCAAGGTGCCGGCGCGGCAGCTGGTCTTCGCGTCGCATACGCCGTTCCTCGTGACCGCCGCGGCCCGCGCCAAGCTCGACACGGCGGAAACCGCCGCCGCCAAGCGGGCGGCCATCGCCGCGGGCAATCTCGAGCGCTTCCTGGCCCGATGAGCACGTCACCCATCGTCGACGAGCCGCTGCCGCTCCCGCGCCGCTGGGGTGCCACCGAGCTGGCCCGCCTGACCGCGATGGTCGGCCAGTCGTCGCTGTTTTACTGGAAGGGACCGCAGACCGAGGCGTTGCTCGCTGAATTCCGCAAGCACTACGCACTCGCGCATGCCTTTCCCTGCTCGTCCGGCTCGGCGGCGTTGCATATCGCGGTGGCGGCGCTGCGCCTGCAGCCGGGCGACGAGGTGATCGTGCCCGCCATCACCGATATGGGCTCGGTGATCGGCATCCTTTATCAGCAGGGCGTGCCGGTCTTTGCCGACCTCGAGCCCCACACCTACAACCTCGACCCGGCGGACGTGCGCCGGCGGATCACGCCGAAGACCCGGGCGATCATGGCGGTCCACCTCGCCGGCAATCCGTGTGACATGGCCGCGCTGGTGGCGCTGGCGAAGGAGCACAAGGTCGCCCTCATCGAGGACTGTGCCCAGGCGTGGGGCGCGCGCTGGCAGGGCCAGCCGGTCGGCCTGCAGGGCGACATCGCCTGCTACTCGTTCAACGAATTCAAGCACGTCAGCTGCGGCGACGGTGGCATCGTGGCCACGAACGATACGCGGGTGGGCCCCGGACTCTCGAAGTGGGGCGACAAGTATTACGACCGCGTCGCCGGCGGCCGCGATCCGGAGGAACTGGCGCCCAACTACCGCATCAGCGAACCGCAGGCGGCGGTGGCGACGGCGCAGCTCACCAAGCTCCAGGAAATCACCGCCGACCGCGTGCGGGCCGGCCAGCACCTGACGGCCGGGCTCGCGGGCACGCCCGGGCTGCAGCTGCCGGCCGTGCGCCCGGGCGACACGCACAGCTACTGGTTTTACCTGCTGCGGCTTGAACCGGGCCGGTTCAAGGCGACCCGCGACGAGTTCGCCGCGGCGCTCAAGGACGAGGGCGTGGCCTGCACGCCGGGCTACATCCCGCGTCCGGTCTACCAATACCCTGTCTTCCAGAACCACAATTTCTTCGGTGGCCGCTGGCCGGCGCGCGAACTCGGCCTGACGAAGATGAACTACCGCGCGGTGAGCTGCCCCGTGGCCGAGGCCATCCTGCAGGACGGCGTGAAGCTCACGGTCAATGAGGCGATGATGGAATCCTATCTCGCGAAAGTGGTGGCCGCGGTGCGTCAGGTGGCGGCGCGACTGGCGAAGTGACGGCCGGTTGGGCGGCGGGCAGCGATTTCTCGCCAGGACACACCTCGGCGTGGATGGCCTCGACGCTGGCGGCGATGTGGTCGGCGTCCTCCGCCGTGTAGCGCCAGCCGAGCGGCAGGGCGACAAAGCGCGCGGTCAGGTCCTCGGTCCGCGGGAAATCCTCCGCGCGGTAACCCGGGGCCGGCCAGGGGCTCATTTCCCGGAAGGGCGAAAGCGCGGGGTTCGCGGCGAGGCCGGTCTGCACATAGTCGCGCCGGTATTGCGGGTAGGTGCCAGTGCGCTGCTGGCACCAGACGTGGCGGGCGTCGAGCTTGCTGCGGAATGCCGCCGCGGCCTCCGGGGTGCGGGCGTAGAAATAAATCTCGAAGCCGAAGTCGCCGGCGTCGTCGGCGAGCGGGCGCAGCGTGATCCCCGGCAGGCGGGCGAGGCGGGCGGTGATCCGGGCCTTGAGGGCTCGGCAATGGTCGCGGATGGCGTCGAGCTTGCGCAGCTGGGCGAGGGCGACGGCGGCGGTGAGCTCCGACATGCGATACTGGCCGCCGGCAAAGGCCGGCTCGCGCGCCGGGGTGACGGCGGCGTGGGGCGCGCGGTATTGGCCGAGGTCGTGCAGGCGCACGGCGCGCTCGTAGAGGCGCAGGTCCCGGGTGGCGACGAGGCCGCCCTCGCCGGCGGTCATCGGCTTGTTGTGCTGGAAGCTGAAGATGGCGGCGTCGCCCCAGGTGCCGACGCGGCGGCCGCGGTAGGTGGCACCCGGCGCCTCCGCACAGTCCTCGATGACGAACAGGCCGCGGCGATGGGCGGCGAGGACGATCGCCTCCAGGTCGGCGCTGGCACCCTGATAATGGATCACGAGCACGGCCTTCGTGCGCGGGGTCTTCAGCCGCGCGATCTCCTTGGGATCAAGGCAGAGGGAGGCGTCCACCTCGGCCAGCACGGGCCGGGCCCCGCAGCGCACCACGGAGGTGAAACACGAGATCCAGCTCCACGCCGGCACGATGACCTCGTCGCCCGGGCCGATGCCGGCGGCGCCGAGCACGACCTCAAGCGCGGCGGTGCCGCTGCTGACCGCGAGCACGTAGTCCAGGCCGAGGAGGGCGCCGGCTTCCTTCTCCAACGTGGCCGCCATCTGCGGCGGGCGCTGGGGGTTGTTGCCGTAGTAGCGGAAAAGCTCCTGGCGGCGCAGGACATCGAGCACGAGGGTCTCCTCCTCGGGGCCGATGGCGGCGGCGCCGAGGCCGGGGACGGGACGGGGACGGGGCGAAGCGGTCATGGTGAAATCCTTGAGAGCGCGCCGACGAAATCATCGAGCGCGAAGACGAAGCCGAACTCGACCGCGACGCGCCACAGCGCCTGCTGTTTCTCGCGCTGTTCACGGGCGGTGGCGGCGTTCTCGACCGCGGTGGTCGCCTCGGGGATGGTCGAGCACAGGCAGCCGTGGCGGGCCATGTCCACCATGCCGCCCGGCGACATCAGCAGGCACCAGTTGAGGGCGAAGCCGGCATAGACGAGGTGGTTGATGCCGTGGGCGCGGCAGAGGGCGGCCAGCTGGGCGCCGTTTTTGGCGATGCCCTCCTCGCCGGCCGGCCGGGCCTGCGGCGCGAAGTCGATCCGGGCGAAACCCGCGGCGACATCCGCGGCGTTGTGGGCGCCCGGCGAGCCTTGGGCGCCGCGCAGCAATTGCATCCGCTCCAGCACGGGGTCGCGGGGGACGAGCGGCGGTGCCGGCGGCTCCCGGACCAGCAGGGCGGTCTGCTGGTAACCCGGCAGGTGGGACCAGTAGTCATGGTCGCCGCCCACGACATGGAAGACCGGCAGGGGCGAACGCCGGACCGCGGCGAGCAGCGGCGGGAAGACGTCGCGCAGGATCTGGTCGGCGCGCGGGGTGTATTCGACGGCGCGGCGCCAGCCGGGGAATTCGTGCGGCTGGCCGCTGTCCCAGGCGTGCATGACCACGAGCGCGGTGTGGTTGGGGGCGAGTTCGGCCTCGACGGTGTGCCAGCCGCCGTAGCCCTCGCCCGGCACGGGGCGGGCCGGGTCGGCATCAAACTGCCGGTAGAGCTGGGCGGGCAACCGGACGGGTTTCATGGCTCAAGTCTTCGAACGCGAGGCCCGCCAGAGCAAGCCGCCGATGAGGAACAGGATGAGGCCGGCCACCACGTTGATGATCGGGGGCGCGAGCGGCGAGGAGGGCAGGGCGACGCAGGCGATCAACACGACACCCAGCAGCACGCTGACCAGGGCGAGCATCTGAAAGTCACGAAGTCCGCCCGGAGGCAGGTTGTCGGCCGGCACCGGGGTGCGGAGGTCGGCGTCGAAGCGCCGGCATTCGGCGCTGCGCGGGTCGTCCTCCCGGTAGAAAAAGGCGGAGATCACGAACACGACCGTCGCGCCCGTGATCGCGCTGATGATGTTGCGCTCGTAGACGTGTTCCGGAAAGGCGCCGGCCGCCATCAGGCCGAATGCGGCCACAAACGCGGCGATGCTGGACGCCATGCCGGACCACCACGGGGTCTTGCGGTAGATCATGCCGAGCAGCACGGGCATCATGAACCCCGGGCCGGTCAGGGAGTAATATTTCAACCCGAAGTCGAAGGCGCCGCCCGTCCTGGCGATGAACAGGGCCGCGATGATACCCAGCACGCCGACCACCAGCATGGTGGCCTGGGCGACGCGCATCTGGTGTTTTTCGCTCGGCGCGGCCAGGCCGGCCTTTTTGCGCAGCGGCACATAGATGTCGCGCGTCGTGGTGGCGGCGAGCCAGTTGAAGCCGTCGCTGGCCTGCCCGAGCGTGGCGGAGAGGATGGCGGCGACGACGAAGCCGATCATGCCGTGCGGCAGGAGCAGCAGGGCAAGGCTGACGAACGAGGCCTCCCCCGGGGCGGCAAACTGCGGCCAGACGCTGCCGATGTCGGGAAAGATGACGCGGGCGCCCATCACGGGGATGATCCAGAGCAGCGGGCCGAAGAAGGACAGGCCCGCGCAAAGCAGGGCCATCTTGCGGGCGCTGCGTTCGTCCGGCACGCTCTGGTAACGCTGCACCTGCCACCAGGCGACGTTGTAACCCAGCATGGAATTGGCGAGGAAGCACAGCAGGAACAGGGGCGACCCGGTCGGGCCGTTCAGGCCGAAGTAGCCCGCGGGGGCCTCCTGCCACAGCCGGGTGAAACCGGCGCCGAGTCCCGCGCCCTGCCCGAGATAGAGGAAGGTCACCGGCAGGATGAGCAGCGAGGTGACCAGGATGATGACACCCTGCACGGCGTCGCTGAGCACGGCGGCCCAGAGTCCGCCGATGACCGTGTAGACGATCATCACGACGCCGATGCCGATCATGGTGGCCTCGAGCCCGGTGAAGGTGAAACCAAGGAAGACATGCTGCTCGGTGGCGAAGCCCAGCGCGGTCGCGACGAAGATGCAGAGGATGTAGAGACCCTGGCCGATCCCGATGACCTGCGGCACCACGGCGGTCACCGAGTAGAAATACGTCGTGGAGGACGAATACCGGCGGGTCAGGAACTCGAGGGGTGAATTGATGCGGGCCCGGCGCCAGCGTGACGCGAAATAGAACGCGCCGACCAGGTAGGCCCAGGTGGCCATGGTGAAGACGGCGGCGGCGCCGAGGCCGTAGCGGTAGGTGAAGCCGGCGGCGGCGACGAACATGAACGCAGAGAAGCCCGACACCCAGTTCGACACGCCGGCGAGGAACCACGGGATCTTGCCGCCGCCCTTGAAGTAGTCGTCGGTGTTCTTGTTTTTCCGCGCCGAATACCAGCCGACAAAGATGACGATGCCGAAGTAGAGCGCGATCAGCGCGTAGTCGGCGCCGTTGACGTGATTGAAGGCGGGCATCGAGGCGGGATCAGGCAAGGGTGAAGGCGGGCACGGTGCCGGCGGGGTTGATCGACACGTTCACCTTCTGGCCGGCGTGGGTGCCGGTGACGCGCCAGGCGGGACCCTCGCGGGTCACGACGAGCGGGCCGTGCGCCCCGCCGGCGGGCGCGGCGGTGCAGGCGGTAAGGATCTCGTGGTCGGTGGCGCTGGCGGAGACGGCCTCGACGAAGGGGAAGACCCCGACGCTTTCCGGCACGGCGATGCGCCCGGGAGCGGCAATGACGGCGCCGGTGGCGGCGAGCGTGGCGCGCAGGGAGGCGAAGGGCCGGTCGATCCCAAAGGTCGCGCCGGCCGCGGTGGCGACGCCCTTGCCGTCGTCGTTGAAGACCTGGAAGCGCAGCTGCACCGGCGCGGCGGCCTTGAGCTGCACGCGGTCGAGGATGAGCAGGACGTCCGGCTTGAGGAAGAGGAGCGTGCGCACGACGCGGGTGGCGTCGGGCAGGACGAGCGCATAGGCCTCGGTGGCGTCACTGGTGACGGTCATCCAGCCCGGGCCGGTGCGGAAGTCGGTGACGCTGGCGGCGGCCCACGAGGCGTTGGTGCCCTCGGAGCCGTTGTGATACTGGTGGCCCTTGCCCCCGATGAGGACGGCGGTGTGCGACTCGGTCAGGCGGAGCACCCACTGCGGCGTGGTGTAGGAGTAGCCGGCCCGAAAGGGGTCGTGGAAGAGGCGGTCGCCATGGGCCTTGAAGATGACGCTGTTGCGGTCGGCGTGCTCGTGGTTGGCCGGGCCGCCGCTGCGCAGGGCGACGACGGAGTCCGCGGGCTGCCAGCCGGTGCGCGAGATGATCCAGTCGTTGCTCAGGCGCGTGTCGTGCAGTTCCGGCCCGGGGGCCCGGGCGGCGGCCTCCGGGTGATACCAGACGACGCCCTGGAGCAGGCGGAGCGAACCGACCTGCTGGGCGACATGGTGGCAGAGCGGGTCGTTGGCCGTGGCGCCGACCCAGCCGGCGACCGAGACGTCCATGCCGATGCCGGCGTCGCAGAAGTTCACCACGTCGAGCGCGGGGTCGTAGTTGCCCTTGGGCGTGGCGTTGTAGGTGGTGCCGAGCTTCGGGTCGGCGACGAGGCGGCCGGCGCAGGGCATGGCCATGGCGAGGCCGTAGCGGATGGTGCCGGGGTAGTTGATGAGCTTGCGGTCGTCGACGCCCAGCCGGCGCCAGAGCGCCTCGGCGAGCATCGCGAGGTGCGAGGTCGTGTAACCCCAGTAGCCGACGCCCTCGTCATACGAACCGTCGGAACCATACATCGTCGAGAAGGCCTGCGCGCTCTGGCGCGAGAGCTCGACCCACTTGGCGGCGTCGGGGTGACGGCCGTGGAACCAGACGCCGGCGAGGCCGAGGCCGCAGGTCGGGATGATCTTGAGGTTGGTGGCGTTGAGGATGAGCGGCCAGCGCGCGAGGCTGACGCGGTAAGCCTGCGGGTAGTCGTCCTCGGGGTCGAAGCCCCAGCCCTTGACCCGGTCGGGATACTTCAGGCCATAGAGCGTGCGGTAGCAGGCCGGGGCGCCCTCGGTCGTGATCTTCTGCTCGACCCGCTGGACGAGGTCGGCGGGCACGGCGGCGCCCAGCCAGTCCAGGGCGTAGCAGGCCGCGATGGTGGCCTCCGGCGCGCGCTGCAGGCCGATGGTGTCCTTGCCGCCTTCGAGGAAATAGTCCCAGCGCCGGTAGTCGCACATACGGCTGAGCGCGAGCAGGGCGAGGTCGAGCTGGCGCGGGTCGCCCCACACGACGTGGGCGAAGGCGCAGTTTTGCACGAGCTTCCAGATGCGCATGAAGTCCGCCACGTGGTTGTTGAGGCGGGCCTCCTCGCGCAGGAACTTCGTCTCGGCCGCGAAATCGAGCTCCAGCAGCATGCGGCGCACCTCGGCACAGCGCGGGAGGTCGAGGTTGGCGCGGATGCGCGGGAGGTCGGACGGGGCGAAGAGCAGTCCCTTGGCGGCGGGTCCAGGGGCGGCTGCGCCGGTTTCCGCGGCGCCGAGGGGCAGGCGGGCGAGCGGCAGGGCGGCGGCGAGGGCGGCGGAGGTCTTGAGGAAGGTGCGGCGGGAGGACATGGGCGGGGTGGGTTAAGCGGGGATGCAGGAAGGAAGCGGAGGGCTCAGACGAGGGTGAGGACGGGTTGGGCGCCGGCGGCGTCGAGGGTGAGGTTGATTTTCTGGCCGGCGTGGGTGCCGGCCACGCGCCAGGTCGTGCCCTCGCGGCTGAGGCTCAACTCGCCGTGGGCTTCACCGGCCGGGCGGGCGGAGCAGACGGTGAGAATCTCGTGTTCGAGGGCGGTGGCGGACTCGACCTCCACGAACGGCTGGGAGCCGTCCTTCTCGGCCAGCGGGAGCTTGCCGACCTTCACGGTCAGTCCGGCCCGGCGGCCCACGCGGCCGAGCAGCGAGGCGCGCGGCCGGGCGATGAGGAAGTTCTCGCCCGGGAGGGAGAGGTTCGCGGCGAGGTCCTCGTTGTTGGCCTGGAAGCGGACCTGCACCGCCGCGGGCAGGCCGGCCAGCGTCACGCGGTCGAGGAAGACGACGATGTCGGGCTTGAGGTAGACGAGGGTGCGGTGCACGCGGGTCACGCCGGGGTTGACGAGCGCATAGGCGTCGGTGGCGTCGCTGGTGACGCTCATCCAGCCGGGGCCGGTCTGGTAGGAGGTGACGCGGGCGAAGGCCCACGAGGCATTGGTGCCCTCGCTGCCGTCATGGTATTGGTGGCCCTGGCCGTCGATCAGGACGGCGGTGTGCGCCGCGGTGAGCCGGAGCATCCAGCGCGGCTGGTGGGCGACGTAGGCGGCGCGGGTGGGATCATGCAGCAGGCGCTCCCCATAGGCCTTGAACAGGACGCTGTTGCGGTCGGCGTGCTCGTGGTTGCCCGGGCCGCCGCTGCGGAGGGCGAGGACGTTGTCGGTGGCCGTCCAGCCGGTGCGCGAGATCACAAGGTCGTTGCTCAGGCGCTGGTCCAGCAGGGCGGGTTCGGGCGGGGTGACCGGGGCGGCGGGGTCATACCAGATCAGGCCGTAGAGATAACGCGCCTCGCCGATGTCGCGGGCGACGAAGGACGCCACGGGGTCCTGCTTGGTGCGGCCGATCCAGGCGGCGACGGAGACATCGACGGCGCCGTTGGCGTCGCCGAAGTTCACGATGTCAAACTCGGGCTTGAGCAGCGGCATCATGAACCCCTCGACGTGCTTGAAGTTGGCCACGGCGTGGTCGTTGGCCAGCGTGGGCATGGTCATGCCCAGGGCGTAGCGGGCGGTGCCGCGGTAATCGATCAGGTCGCGTTCATCGACGCCCTGCGTGCGCCAGAGCGCCTCGGCGAAGAGCGCCAGGTGGAGGGTGGTGTAACCCCAGTAGCTGACGCCCTCGTCGTAGGAGCCGTCGGTGCCGTAGATGGTGGCGAAGGCGCGCGTGCTGGAGCGGGCGAGGTCCATCCAGCCGGCCGCCTCGGGCCGCCGCCCGAGGAAGTGGCAGGCGATGAGGCCCAGCGCGGCGGTGGGGATGATCTTGAGGTTGGTGGCGTTGAGGATGAGCGGCCAGCGCTTGAGGCTGATGTGGCTGAAATCCTTCACCTCGCTGCGCGGGCTCCACTCCCAGCCCTGCACGCGGTCGGGATACTTCATGCCGTAGACGGCGGTGTAGCAGGCCGGCGCGCCCTTGGTGGCGACGGCCTCCTCGATCGCGGCGACCTCGTCCGCGCCCAGGGCGCCCTTGAGCCAGTCGAGCGCGAGCAGCAGGGCGATGCTGCCCTCGGGGGCGCGCTGCAGGCCGAAGATCTGGCGGCCGCCCTCGATGAAGCAGTCCCACTCGGGATACTCGAGCATCTTGCGGATGGCGGCGCGGGCCAGCTCCAGCTGCACCGGATCGCCCTCGACGGCGTAAAGCACGCAGGCGCGCTCCAGGATCCGCTGCACGCGGAGCAGGTGGGTCACGTGGTTGGTCAGGCGGGCCTCGTGGGCCAGGAAATTCCGGTCGGCGGCGAGGTCCGCCGTCTTCATCTCCTGCCAGAGCGCGGCGAAGCGCGGGTGGCGGGCGTTGGCGCGGATGCGCGGCAGGTCGGACTCGTCGAACAGCAACCCCTGCTTCCGCGCGGGAGCCCCGGCGGGCGCGGTGGCGGCGGCCGGGAGCTCAAGCCGGGCGAAGGGCAGGGACGCGGCCAGCGCCGCGGAGCTTTTCAGGAACGTGCGGCGGGTGGGGGTCATGGAAGGGGGCGGAACCAGCAGTCCCGCGGGTTTTATTTTTTGTAGCCGGTGAAATGCTTCGGATCCTCCGGATCCTGGTAGCGCGTGGTGTAGGTCTGCTTGCTCGCGGCGAGCTTGAGGAAAACGTCGAGGGGCACGATCTCGACCGGGCCGTCGAGCTGCTTGACGACCTCGACCAGGCTGTTGACGTCGTTGGACTCGCGGACGTGGACGAGGAGGAAGTAGGGGCGCTTGGCATTCAGCGCGATGAGCTCGTTCAGGTCGGCGGCCACCTCGGCGCGCGGGCGGCGCGGGTCGATGTAGTAGTCGTAGGACAGCATCGGCCGGGTGTCGCGCAGGTCGCGCGTGCGGGCCGGGCCGTAGCCGTTGATGAAGCCGATCACGTCGGGGAAGGAGGCGTAGTAGCGGTCGACGGTCTCCTTGGTGAGGTCGGCGTTGCCCACGTTCCCGTCGGCGGCGGAGTTGTCCATGATCTCCATGACGTGCTCGTCGAGGACGGCCATGAGTTCGCGCGCCTCCTTCATCAGGAGCGGGAAGCGGTCCGCCGGGATGTGGTTCGGATACATGTAGCCCGGGCCGGAGAGGCCGCCGATGAAGTAGTCGTTGGGCGTCGCGCTCTCGTGGAAATACTCGAGGGCGGCGGGGGAGAACTTGGTCCAGTTCATCGTCACCTGCCAGGCGAAGGGCAGCTTGCCGCGGCCGGGCTTGGTCCACACGCCGATGCCGATGCTGTCGGACTGGACGAAGGCCAGGTAGACCTTGGCCTCCGCGGTTAGCTTGGCGTCGCGGGCGACGTGGTGGGTGTTGGTGAACTTGAAGCCCGGGGTGAAGCCGAACTGGCAGTTGAAGCTCAGGTTCGGGAGGTTGTGCAGGCCCTCCATCTTGAGGCCGTAGCTGGAGAGCAGGGTCGTCCACTGCTCCTCCGTGTCCTTGGCGTAGGAATGCCAGCCGAAGACCGTGGCGCCGGGGTTCAGCTCGCCGAGCAGGCGCTGGGCGAGGGCGAGTTCCTCGGGGTGCTTGGGATTGGCCGAGAGGTCGTGGAAGAACATTTTCTGGCGGATGCCCCAGTCGGCGACGCCCGGCTGGCGGACGGCGCCGGCGTGGCCGCCCATCAGCATGATGCTGTCGCGCGTGCAGCGCTTCCAGTAGCGGGTGATGGCGTCGCCGTAGATCTGCGCATCGGTCTGGCCGGTGTAGCGGCCGCGGAGATCGTCGATCGCCTTGAGGCCGTGTTTCTCCACCAGCGGGATGAGGGCCGGGGTGACGACGAGGGCGTCCTCCAGGCCGGCGATGGTGAGGGCGACGTTCATGGTCGCGGGGACGGCGGGATCCCAGACGACGTAGCCCTTGGCGCTGCCGGCGAAGCGGGCGAGGGCATCCTCGGCGGTCTTGAGCTCGGTGAACTTCACGCCGTGCTTGCGCTCGTAGAAGGAGAACAGCGGCCCGGTGATCTCCCACTGGAACTCCGGGGGATGGACCACGTAGAGCTGCGGCGCGTTGCGGTTGGCCAGGCCCTGCAGGCTGAGGAGCAGGACCTTCTCCGGCAGGCCGCCGGCGACCTGCCAGTCGAGGTTCCAGCGCATGACAAACGCGCTGCGGCCGGTTTCGGCCGCGGTCAGGGCGGCGGTGAGGGCAAGGACGAGGAGGGAAAGGATGCGGCGCATGGCTTACTTGGTTTCGGTCACCCGGGTGAAGCGGTAGACGAGGGGCGAAGGGCGGGTGCTGTGGAGCTCGATGAGGACGAGGGCACCGTCGCCCTCGATCAGCCGGTATTCATAATAAAGCCGCATGTTCGCCTGGCCTTGGGAGATTTCGATGGGGGTGTCGGCCTCGACGCGGAGGGTGCGGCCGGCGTCGAGCCAGCTGGCGCGGACGGCGGTGGTGCCGCCCTTGGCGGGGTAGAGCGCCATGTGGCGCTGCTCGACGCGGAAGAAATCCTTCACGGTGGACGCGGCCGCCGTGTCGACGAGGTTGGTCGCGGTGACCTTGGTGGAGCGCCACTGCATGTCATGGCGGAGGCTGACGCGGCTCCCGTCGGCCGAGATGACGAGGTCCCAGGCGGTCCAGCCGTCAAGGGCGGTGCTGCGGGCGGGGTCGAGGCGCCAGCGGCCGGTGAGCGGCGAGGCGGCGAGGCCCGTGGAAACGAGCAGGAGCAATAAGGTTAAGAGGCGGAGGAGGCGCATGGTGGAAAGTTGTAGGGCCGGCGCTTGTCGCCGCGCCTTTCGGCACGACCACGAGGCACGCCGGCCAGCGGCGGCCCTACATTAAAAATCAGTTTGGAGGATAAGCGTGGGTCTACGGGTTGCGGTCGATGGCGTCGGTGGGCTGCTGATGGTAGGTGCGGTAAGTTTTGGCTCCGGCGGCGAGCGACAGGAAGACGTCGAGGGGGACGATCTCCACGGACTCGCTCAGGCGGCCGAGGATGTCGGCGACCTTTTCCACGGTGTTGCTCTCGCGGACGTGCATGAGGAGGAAGTAGGGGCGCTGCGGGTTGAGCTGGATGAGTTCCTCGAGGTCGGCGGCGGCCTCCTCGACGGGACGCTCGATGGACAGGTAATAATCGTAGCTGAGCAGCGGGCGGCCGCCGCGGAGGTCAAAGGTGCGGGCGGAGCCGTAGCCGTTGATGAAGCCCGTGGCGTCGGGGTATTGGTCGTAGTAGCGGTCGACGACCGCCTTCGGCAGGTCGGTGTTGCCGACGTGGCGGTTGCCCTCGGAATAGTCCATGATCTCGAGGATGCGGAGATCGAGGCGCGCCATCAGGTCGCGGCCGACCGCGGTGAGCGCCGGCCACTTGTCGGCCGGGATGGCCTTGGGATACATGTAGCCCGGGCCGGAGAGGCCGCCGATGAAGTGGTCGTTGGGCGACTTGTCCTCGTAGAAATACTGCAGGGCCGGCGGGTTCATCCAGGCCCAGTTCATGAGGACCTGCCAGGTGTAGGGGATCTTGCCGCGGCCGGGTTTGGTCCAGGTGCCGATGCCCATGGCGTCGGTGGCGACGGCGGCGATGTAGACCTTCTTCTCCGCCTGGCGGGTCTCACCGGGCTTCACGCTGTGGTTGTTGGCGAACTTGAAGTCCGGCGTAAGCGGGATCTGCGAGGTGAAGGAGACGTTCGGCAGGTTGTGCAGGCCCTCCATGATGAGGCCGTGGTTGCCGACGAGGGTCGTGTGCTGGCCCTCGGTGTCCTTGGCGTAGGAATGCCAGCCCAGGACGATGCTGGGGACGTTCTGACGGCCGAGGATCTTGTTCAGGAGGGCGAGCTCCTCGGGGTGCTTCGGATTGGAGGACAGGTCGGTGAAGAAGGCGCGCTGGCGGATGCCGAAGTCGGCGACACCCGGCTGCATCTCTGCGCCGGCGTGGCCGCCCATCACGACGTAGTAGTCGCGCGAGCAGCGCTCGAAATACCGGTCGTAGGACCACTGGTAGATCTGCGCGTCGGTCTGGCCGGTGAACTGCCCGCGCAGGTCGACCACGGGTTTGAGCCCGTGCTTCGCGGCGAGCGGGAGCTGGTCGGCGGTGACGACGACGAGGTCCTCGACGCCGGCGATGGTGAAGGCGACGATGAGGGAGGAGCGGACGGCCTTGTCCCAGACGACGACGCCCTTGGCGTGGGCCGCGAAGCGGGCGAGCGCGGCGTCCGCATCATCCTGGCCGAGGCGGTCGAACTTCACGCCGTGGCGTTTTTCCAGGAAGGTGACCAGCGGGCGCACGATCTCCCACTGCCAGTGGGTCGGGTATTCGAGGTAGAGGCGCGGCTGGTCGCGGTTGGCCAGGCCCTGGAGCGAGATAAGGAGGGCGTGGACGGGGATGTCGCCGTCCATCCGCCAGTTCTCGGACAAGGGCACGATCGTCGCGGTGGCGGGGGCGTGCGCGACCTTCTTCGGCTCAAGGCGCGTAATGACGGAGTCCTCCTTCGCCCAGGCGGCGGAGGACGCGGTCGCGACGACCGCGGCGAGAAGAACAAAACGGAGGCGGTTCATTTCGGGGTGTTCGCGGCGCGGGTGAAGCTGTAGACGACGGGGCGGTTGCGGGTGCTCCGGAGTTCCGTGAGCGTGAGGCGGGTGCCGTTGGCCGAGACCTTGTAGTCGCTGAGAATGTTGACCGCGCGGTCGCCCTGCTGGGTCGAGAGCACGAGGTCGGTGGAGAGGCGGAGGATGCGGCCGGCGTCGAGCCATTCGCCGCGGACGTGCTTGGTGCGGTCCCCGCCGATGTAGGCGCCAAGGTGGCGGTTGTCGGGCCAGAGGGTGACGGGCACGACGTTGTCCGGGCGGGACAGGTCGATGGTCTGGGTATCGGCGAACTGGCGGCGGCCCGAGCCGAACTGGCGGGCGATGGTCACGCGGTCGCCGTCGACCGTGAGGGTAAAGACATAGTCCCGCCAGGGGCTCAACTCGGTGCTGCGGGCGGCGTCGAAATGCCAGGTGCCGGCCAGGGGGTGGCCCGGGGCGGGCAGGTCGGCCGCGGCCGCGAGGGCGGCGGTGGCGAGCGCGAGGAGCAGGAGGCAGAGGCGGGACATGCGGACGGTTGAGGGTGGGGTGGTGAAAGGGTGGAAGAAAAAGGGCGGAGGCAGGTGCCTCCGCCCTTGGACGAATTGATCGGGGAAGCCCGACGCTTAGAACTTCATGCCCAGCGTGAAGCGGTAGGCGCGGGGATCGGCCAGGTTGTAGTTACCCTCGAGGTAGTCCTTGTCCGTGAGGTTGGTCACGTTGAGGCTGCCGGTCATCTTGTAGCCGAGCAGCTCGAACGGGTAGCTCAGTGCGGTATCGAACACCACGTAGTCGCCGGCAGCGAGACCGCCGCGCGCCGTCCACATGTTCACGTTGTTCTGGATGTTGATCTCGCTGGCGTAGCGGGCGCCCAGGCCGATGCTGAAGCCGCGACCGTGCTCGCCGATGAAGTTCTGGTCGAACGTATACTTGGTCCAGACGTTGAACCGATACTCCGGGGCGTTGACCAGGCGGCTGCTGTAGGAGATCTCCCGCTGGATGATCTGAGCCGTGGTGGGAACCGGCGGCAGCTCAATGGACTTGTCCGCGAGCAGCTTGGCTTCCCACATCCAGGAGCCGGAAACGACGGCCTGGAAGTTACGCACCGGGGTCCAGATCGCCTCGAACTCAGCACCCCGGGTCCGCTCGTGGGCGGTGTCCGTATACCAGCGCACGGTGCGGCTGAAGCCGCCGGCGTTGTTGGGGAGGGCATAGTTCAGGGGCTCAGCGAACTGACGCGGAATGTCTTCCGCCAGGCGGTCAACACGCTCCGACTGGAACAGGGAGAAGGTGCCGACAAGCTTGTTGTCGTTCAGGGACACCTTGACGCCAAACTCCAGGTTCTTGCCCGTTTCGTTCTTCGGGGTGATCAGACCGCCACCGCTTTCGAGACGTGCCAGTTCGGTCGTCGGATTAAGGCCGAGCAGGTTGGCGCGGGCGATGACGCCGTTCGGGTCATAATCACCGCCGAGGGTGGACGGGCCCGGGGGCAGGAAGGTATGCGAAAGGCTGGCATACACGTTGATGTTCTTCTTCACCTCATAGGAGAAGCCGACCATGCTGGACTTGCCCTTCGTGATGCGGGGCTGCGAGAAGATCGAGCTCAGGCCGTAGGTAAGCCATTCGGACTGGGGGATGTTCTGCAGCGCGTAATCCGGGGCGCTCCACCACGGCGGGTTGGCCGCCACGAGCTGGCCGACGCTGGTGGACTTTTCCTCGCGGTAACCGGCGAACATGGTCAGGCGGTCCTCGAGGGCCGTGCCCTGCCAGTTGACATACCATTCCTCGCGCTTCGGACGGCTGTGATCCACGAGACCGCGGGTCACTTCCATGATGCGGCGGATGTCGGGGTTCAGATGGAAGCCCGGATCATACAGGGAGAAGATCTCCTGCGGGGTCAGGATCTTGCCGTTGCGGTCGCGGATGTATTGCTGCGCGACGCCCCAACCGGTGATCGGGTGACGGAACGCGGCGGGGATCGGCGAGACATAACCCTCGTCGGGCTTGTCGTAGGCACCGGGGAGGTAGCCATACATCGGGTTCAGGTTCGCATGGGCGACGTTGCCATAGAAGGAGCTGTAGGTCTCGCCCATCAAGCCGCCGAGGAGGACCTTGTTGTCCACGCCGGCAAACTTCTGCTTCAGGACCAGGTCGAGCTGGTGGTAGTAGGCGTCGATCTCGTAGCCCTGGTAACCGATACCACTGGCCTGGTTATACCGCATGCCATCGGCATAGGGATTGGCGGCCGAGAAAATACGGTCGAAGCGGTGCTGCACATTGGTGTAGGAATGACGGACATCCAGCCAGCTGGCGGCGGCGAAGTCGGTCGTGACCGAGAAGGTGGCGTTGTCATCCTTCGTGTAGGTGCCCGAGCCGTAGTAGTTGAACTTTTCATCCAGCACGCGGTTGCCCGACATGTCGGTGATATAACCGCCGCGCGCGACGCTCGTGTAGAGCGGGAGATACTGGTCGTTGGCGGCGTTGCGCTTGTCCGCGATCCACTGGCCGACGTTGTTGAAGATGCGGGCCCGATAGGCGTCAGCCGACAGACCGGTCAGGGTCAGCAGCGCGGCCGGGGGGGCCTTGTAGTCGTCCAGCCACTGGGTGGGCCAGATGTAGGAGGTGTCGTTCTGGTTCTTGTAGCGGTTGAGCACTTCACCCTCGATGGCGATCTTGAGGCGGCCGCTCTTCAGCGGAACCAGCGTCAGGCCGGCGTTGATGGAGTAGCCTTGCTCGTATTCGTAGCGCTGGTCACCGATGTTGTTGGTCCAGGCGCCGACGATGCGCATCGCGGCCTTGTCGGACAGGACCGTGTTGTTGTCGAGCTTGACCTGCTGGCCGCCGATGCGGGAGTCAAAACCGCCGTAGGAATAGGAAACCGTGGTCGGGATCTTCGAGAACGTCGGCGTTTTGGTGACGTAGTTGATGACACCACCGGGGTAGGCGCCGCCGAAGAACAGGGCCGCCGGGCCCTTGATGACCTCGATGCGATCAATGTTGTCCAGGTTGAAGGCATTGTAACGGAGGAGGCCGTTACGCAGGCGCGAGTTGATCGGGAAACCGCGCAGCGTGATGCCGCCGGCCGGCGTGAAGCTGGTCGCGGGCTGGATGATGCCCATGCGGCCGTCACCCGCGGAGGAGCTCTGGTAACGGAGCACATCCTGGATGTCCTTCATGTTGGTGTCGTTGATGAAGTCCTCGGAGATGATCGAGATGTTCAGCGGCACCTTTTGGATGTCGGTCCCGATGCGGGTCGCGGTCGCCGAGTTCGTCTTCAGGTAACCGTAGTCCTTGTCGCTCTTCACCACGAAGGGCGAGAGGATGAGGGTTTCCGGATCTGACGGCTGGGCGGCCATGGACGGCTGCGGGGCGGCCGGGGCCGCGGCGCCCGGCTGGGCGGCGGGAGCGGCCGGCTTGGCCGTGCCGGTCATTTCCGCGAGCTGCTTGCGCAGGGCGGCGTTTTCTTCTTGGAGCCGGCGCAGTGCGTCGGAATCAGCCGATTGCCCGAAGGCAGGGCTGACCGTCAGCAGTGCAGCCAGACCGACGGCCAGCGCTTGGCTGGCCCGATTGGCGGGGGTATGCAGGGGTGGTTTCATGCGTATTGGTGGTTTGTAGTTTCCGGCTTTGAACAGGGTGACCGGTTCAGTTGACAGGAAAGGGGGGGCGTCACTTCGGCGGGTTCGCCGCGGCGTCGGGGGTCAGGAGGCGCGGGGAGACGGTGACGCCGATGCGGCCGTTGACCTCGGGGTTCTCGATGCGCCACAGCAGGTGGTCGACGACCTTGCGGACGAGCATCGGCAGGTTGATGTCAATGGCGGCCGGCGAGTGGTCGAGGTTGTGGTAGATGACGGGATTGTAGTTGCCGAGGATGGCCTCGATGTCGCGACCCGGCTTCTTGCCGGCCTCGCGCAGGGCGCGGAAGAAGGCGCCGCAAAAGTGGTCGACCGGGATGTAGAGGCCGGTGGCCTTGGGCGTGCACTCGAGCAGGCGCTTAACCAGGCTGTCACTCTCACCGTGCACCGGGGCGATCTCCAGGTAGCTGACGCCCGGGTTGGAGCGGCCGAGGATGGTGTGCACCGCGAGGCCGAGTTCGGTCGCCCGCTCGACGAAGGCCTGATTTCGACTCACAATGGCGCTGTAGTCGGGGTCGGTGGAGATCACCGCGACGGCCTTGTGGCCGCGCTCCTTGAGGTAGTCGGCGGCCATGCGGCCGTTCTCGACGTTGTTCGGCTCGACGTAGTCGCCGGGGTAGGAGGCCGAGCGCCGGGTCATGAACCAGACGTTCGGCAGCTCGCGGAGCTTGGCGAGGCACTCGGGCGACGGCTCCATGCCCTGCACGATCACGCCGTCGAGCTGCTCGTTGGCGAGGTTGCGGGGGAGTTCGCCCGGGTTGCTGGAGAAAAGGACGCGCAGGTCGACGCGGTAGCGCGGGTCGGTGGACTGGACCTGGAGCAACTGGTCCTGGAACCAGTTCAGGCTCGGGTTGTTGGCCTTGGCGCCGACGAACCAGACGCCGATCCGGCGCTGCTCCGGCAGGCGGGCCTTGGGACCGCGGCGGCGGTTCAGCGGGGCGGGCACGTAGTTGTGCTGCAGCATCACGGCCCGGATGCGCGCAAGGCTGTCCGCCGCGACGAGCTGCGGCTGGTTGATGGCGCGCGAGACGGTGGCAGGGGACACGCGCGCCTTGTGGGCGATTTCGGAAAGCAACATGGGGTAGGCCCGACTTATGAAAATTTCAGCAACTACTAATGAAAATCACCCCGGGGGTGGTCAAGTGTTTTCACGGAAAAAGCTGCCCCCCTTATGTCACAAGCCGGCCCGGCGGAGCGCCCGGGACCAGGCCCCCAGCAGTTCCCGGCGGCACCGGACGACATCCGGCCAGACCGGGGGATTGGTGCTCACGTTATAGCCATGGCTCATGCCCATCTCGGGGCAGGCCCAGAGCTCCCCGCCGGGGCGGGGGCCGCGCAGCCAGAGGGTGAAGAGATCCTCGACGAAGGCCAGGTAGTCGGTGAACTCGGGGGTGAGCCGGCCGCGGCCGTTGGTGACGGGCACCTGGCAGTGCTGGCTGTTAAAGGGCCGCAGGTGGAACATCTGGGAGTGCTGGATCTCCCTGGGCCAGGCCAGCAGGCGGGCGGAATAGTCCTTCGGCATGACGTGCTTCGAGACGGCGAAATGCGAGTGGTCCCAGGTGACGGGCATGATTTCCCCCGTGGCGCGGCGGTAGAGGCGGGCGATCTCGGTGTATTTCTCCGGGGTCTCGGTGCAGGTGTCGCGGTGGACCTCGACATGCACCCCGAGGCCGAGCCGGCGGGAGAGCTTGATCAGGCGCACGGCCATGGCCGCGGCCGGGGCGGGCGGGGTGTCGTGGTCCAGGAGCTGGATGTTGATGAAGTGCACGCCGAGGGCGCGTTGCTCCTTCAGGCGCTTCTCCGCGACCTTGAGGTCGCCGCAGTCAAAGCCGCTCATGAGCTTCAGGCCGCGGGCGTCGGCCCCGGCCTTGAGGTCGGGGGTGATGTAGGCGGCGACACCGTCGAAACCGGCGTCGCGGATGGCGTCGAGCTTGCGCCCCAGGGACCATTCACGGCCCGCTGAGGGGTAGCCGACCATCGACCAGGTGTGGGCACAAAGGATGAGGCGGGGGGTAGATGAAACAACTTTCATGAGTTTGCTGAAAATATCTGAAAACAGATGTTGAAATCTTCTCCATGGCCAGCCCATTTTGCTGCGACTGGCCGGCGCGTCCCCCTCGCTCCCCATGCCCGCCGGTGCTTCGTTTCCCATGCCCTCATTGCCTTTTAATCAGCGTGCTTCCTGGATCTGGTCGGCCGAAGGCACCCATGCCGTGCCCCCGGCCGGCCAGGGGTCGCCTTCGCACTATCAGGTGCGCTATTTCCGTCGCACTTTCGAGGTGGCCGACCCGGCGGCCGCCGCCCTGAACGTCCATTTGTCCGCCGACAGCCGGTATGTGTTCTACTGCAACGGGACCTGTCTCGGCCGCGGTCCGGCCAAGGGCGACATCAACCACCACTTCTATGATACCTACGACCTGACCCCGCACCTGCGGCGCGGGCGGAACGTCCTGGCGGTGATCGTCCTCGACATGTCCCGCGTCGCCCACCGGCCGGCCCTGCTCGGCCCGCCGTGCTCGGTCATGACCTATACCGGCGGTTTTGTGCTGGAAGGGGAGCTGGTCGACCGGTCCGGCGTGGTGCTGGCCGATCTGCAGACTGACGCCCAATGGCGGGTCGCGGTCGACCACGGGCATCGCTTTCAGAACGAAAACACCACGTTCGAGGGCTACCTCGGCTATTTCGAGCACCGGGTCTCGGCCTTGGTCCCGGCGGGTTGGAACACGGTGGAGTTTGATGACAGTGCCTGGCCGGCCGCCCTGGTGCTCTTCAAGGCCGAGCGCCATGAAAACCGACGCGATCCCGCCAGCCCTTACGGCCTGATGCCGCGCATGATTCCCATGCTGGAGGAGGGCGCGCCGGCACCGTTCCCCGATGCCTATGTGGCGGGGGGCGGCGCGGTTTCCCCGGCGTGGCAGAAACTGCTCTCTGAGGGCGCCGCGTTGACGCTCGCCCCGGGCGAAAAGGTCGACCTCGTGCTCGACATGGGCGTGCTGACGACCGCGTTTCCGCAGCTGACCGTCGCCGGCGGGGCCGGCAGCAACCTCCGGCTCACCTACGCCGAGGCGCTCCGCCTGCCGTGGAACACGCCGGGCGCGAAGCTGCTGGGCAAGCAGCAGTCCCTGGCGAACCTCGCCTCGCATTTCGCCGACGAGAGCACCGGCTGGACCTTCGACCGCCGCGGCAAGGTCACGGGCTGGTGCGACATCTGGGAACCGTCGGGCCGGGCGGAGACCTTCGAGCCGCTGCACTGGCGGGCGTTCCGCTACGTCGGCCTGCAGATCACGGTCGGTCGCGAGCCGCTCACGCTGCACGCGGTGCGGCAGCGTTTCACGGCGTATCCCTACCGCGTGGCGGCGACGTTCGCCTCGTCCGACCCGGCGCTGGACAAGATCTGGTCGGTCGGCCTGCACACGATGCGCATGTGCTCGCACGAGACCTTCGAGGACTGTCCGCATTACGAGCAGATGCAGTATGCCGGCGACACGATGATCACGTCGAAGCTGGCGATGTTCACCACCGGCGACTACGCGCTGAGCCGGCAGGCGCTGTATCAGTTCGACTGGTCGCGGCTCTCGGACGGGCTGACGCAGGCGCGTTTCCCCTCGCGGCTCGTGCAGGTCATCCCCGCGTGGAGCATCCACTGGATCACGAACATCAAGGATTACTTCCTGTGCACGGGCGACCGCGCCACGGTGTCGGACCTGCTGCCCGGCGTGCGCGCCGTGCTCGACTGGTATCGCCGCCACACCGACGCGGCCGGCCTGCCGGCGAAGCTGCCGTTCTGGAACATCACCGACTGGTGCCCGTGGTGGCCGCGCGGCGTCGTGCCGGGCGCCGACACCGGGACGACCTGCATTCATTCCGCCCAATACATCAACGCCCTCGACGAGGCCGCGTGGATGGTCCGCCAGTTCGGCCGCGCCGCGGAGGCCGACGCCCTCGCGGCCGAGGCCGCGGACCTGCGCCGGAAGGCGCACGCGCTTTTCTGGTCCGAGGCCGAGGGGCTCTACTTCGACCGCCCGGGCGGCCCCGAGGTCAGCCAGTATGGCAACGCGTGGGCTATCGTCGCCGGCCTCGCCGGCGAGCGTGAGCGCGACCTCATCATGCGGCGCTTCCCGAACGACGCGAAGCTCGCGCCGGGTTCCTTCTTCTGGTGGCACACGGGCTTCACCGCGCTGGCGAAGAGCGGGCGTTACGACGATATGCCGCAACACCTCGGCCCGTGGCACGAGTCCGTCGGCTACGGCCTCTCGACCTTCGTCGAGGAGAACAGCTACTGGCGCTCGCTCTGCCACGCCTGGTCGGCGCACCCGGTGCTGGAGTTCCAGCAGCGCATCCTCGGCGTCACGCCCGCCGAGCCGGGCTTCGCACGCATCAACCTCGTCCCGCACCGCTGCGGCCTCACCCACGCCAAGGGCAGCGTCTGCACGCCGCGCGGTTTGGTCGAGGTGGCGTGGCGCGTTGAGGGCGGCAAGTTCACGCTCGAGGCCGCCGTGCCGGCCGGCACCCCGGTTCACGTGCAGCTGCCCGACGGCAGCACGCATGATTTCCCGGGCGGCCGGGCCGCCTTCACCGTTTCGCTCAAATGAGTTCCGACCTGAAACTTGTCATGGACGGCGACCGCGCCGCCGAGATCCATCGCGCCGGCGGCGGCCTGCTGCTGCGTTATGTTTACCGGCCGGACACGGCGGTGGACGAGTCGGCGCGGCCCTACGCGCATCCGGTCAACACGCTGGCCGGCGAGGGGCTCACCAATTTCCGCCCCAACGACCACCGCTGGCACCACGGGCTCAACTTCACGATCAACTGCCTGTCCGGCCACAATTTCTGGGGCGGCGGCACCTACCGGAAGGCCGACGGCTACCAGATGCGCGGTGACCACGGCACCCAACAACACACCGGATGGGTGGAGCAGGGGGCCAACTACCTCGCGCACACGCTCGACTGGCGCGTCGGCGCGGCGGGCGAGCTGCTGCTGCAGGAGCAGCGCGGGCTGACCTTTGCGGTGCTTTCGCCCTCGGCCTGGTCGCTGCGCTGGACGGCGGCGCTGAAGAACGTCTCCGGCCGCACGCTCGAGCTCGGCCAGTATCATTCCAACCAGGGCCTCGCCGGCTCGCATTACGGCGGCCTGCAGTTCCGCGGCGCGCGCGAGCTGCTCGACGACCACATGGATGCGGCGATCGGCATCTTCGCCGAGGGCGGCCTCAGCGGCGAGGCGGCCGTGCACGGCGCGCCCGCGCGCTGGATGGAGTGGCGCGGCCAGAAGGACACGACGCTGCGGCGCGTGACGATCCGCTTCGAGAGCCACACCGGACCCTTCCACTGCTTCGTGCGCCGCAACAACCCGCTCGCGGCGCTCCCGTTCCAATACGAGCGCGACCTGCCGCTCGCGGCCGGGGCGACCCTGAACGTCGATTACACGCTGACCTTCGCCGACGCATGAGCCTTGACCGGAAAACCTTTTTGCGCCGCCTCGGCGCCGGGGCCGTGGGCCTGGCGGCGGCGGGCACCGTGCGCGGCATCGCCGTCGCACCGCTGGCGCCGCCGGTGTTCGACCCGGCCCGGCCGGAGGTTTTCTGGGCCGGGGTGCGGGCGCTTTTTCCCCTGCTGGAGGACCCGCTGTATCTGAACACCGGCGGCCTCGGCCCGGCCTCGCAGCCCGTGCTGAACAAGGTGGCCGACATCACCAACCGGCTGCAGCAGCACTCCGAGACCGGCCACGACCTTCTCGCCCCCGCGCGCGAGACCCTGGCGGGTTTCCTCGGGGCGCAGCCGGACGAGGTTTGTTTTGTCCGCAACGCCACCGAGGCCAACTCCGTCATCGCCGCCGGGCTCGCGCTGACGGCCGGCGACGAGGTCATCTTTGAAACCCACGCGCATCCCGGCGGCTCCTTCCCCTGGCTGAACCAGGCGAAGCAGCGCGGCGTGACGGTGAAGGTGTTTGAGCCGGACCACGCCTCGGCCGGCGCCAACATCGCGCGCATCCGCGAGCTGATCACGCCCCGCACCAAGGTCATCCAGGTCAGCCACATCACCTGCACGAACGGTCTCGTGTTCCCCGTGGCGGCGATCGCGGAGCTGGCGCGTTCGCGCGGCATCTGGTTCCACATCGATGGCGCGCAGTCGGCGGGCATGGTCCCGGTGGACCTGGCCGCCATCGGCTGCGACTCCTACGCCTTCAGCGGCCACAAGTGGCTCGGCGGGCCGCACGAGACCGGCGGCCTCTTCATCCGGCGTGACCGGCTCGAGGCCGTGGCTCCGACCGGTATCGGCGCCTACTCGGGCGAACTCCCGCAGCTTCCGGGCGAGATCAAGTATCACGGCGCCGCGTCCCGCCACGAATACGGCACGCGCAACGCCGGCCTCATCGCCGGCCTCGCCGAGGCCGTCCGCCTCCAGGAACGCATCGGGCGCGAGCGCATCGCCGCGCACGGCCGCGAGCTGGCGGAGATGGTGCACGACGGCCTGGCCGGTGTGGATGGCATCACGGTGCTGACGCCCCGGCCGGCGGACCTGCGCGCCTCGATCACGACCTTCCGCCACGCCCGCGCCGATGCGGGCAAATTGTTCGGCTACCTGATGGAAAAGCACCGCCTGCGCTGCCGGCCGGTGACCGAGCAGGGACTCAACGCCGTGCGCGTCTCCCTCCACGTCTTCAACTCCCGCGCCGACGCCGCCCGGGTCATCGCCGGCGTCCGCGCCGCGGCGCGCGACCTCTGACCATGCGCTCAGCGTTCCATTTCTACTTCCGCAACCAGCTCGATTTCCACCGGCGCGCCGGCGGGCAGCGCGTTGACGCCCACCGCGGCGCGGGCGTGTTTGCCGGCGTCGCCAAAGACCGCGACCAGCAGGTCGGACGCGCCGTTCACGACCTTGGGTTGCGCGGTGAAGTCGTCGGTGCAGTTCACGAAGCCGCCCACGCGCACGATGCGCTTCACCTTCGCCAGGTCGCCGATTTCCGCCTGCAGCGCCGCCAGCAGCTGCAGGGCGCAGGTCCGGGCGGCCTCCGCCGCCTGCGCCTCGGTCACGTCGCGGCCCACTTTGCCCGTCAGGATCTTCCCGTCCGCGCCGCGCGCGACCTGCCCGGCGAGGAACACGAGGTGCCCGCTGCGCACCGCCGGCACGTAGTTGGCGATGACCGGCGACACGGCCGGCAGGGTGAGGCCGAGCGCGGCGAGCCGCTGGGCGGGCGTCGTGGTTTCGGCGGCCCGGACCGCGGCCAGGGAACCAAGCAGGAACAGGATCGTCAGGATGTTTTTCATGGCGGGTTCGAGCCATGCCGGCTCCCCGCCCGCGCCGCAACGCCAGAACGCCCATCCCTCTCATGATCCGAAACAAAATCCTCCTCTCCCTGCTCGGCCTGCTGGCCGGGTCGGCCGCCGCGGCCCCGGCGCCGCAGCACGACACGATTGTCGTCGCGGCCATCAACAATGGCTTCGTCGTCGGCTCAAAGGTGGTCACGCTCAGCGGCCTCTTCCAGCGCGGCGCCGACGGGTCCTACGGCCACTTCGGCCTCAACTTCCCCTTCATCGTCAGCCTGGCGGTGGATCCGCGCGACGCGCGGGTGATGTATGCCGCCTCGATCAACGGCGTGCTCTGCAGCACCGACGGCGGGCAGAACTGGCGGATCGGCACGAGCTGGGACATGACCGAGCCGAAGGACGTCGTCGTCGACCCCAACGCACCCGACCACATCTACCTCGCGCTGCCCGACGGCATCGCCGTCTCGACGGATCGCGGCGCCACCTGGCCGCGCCGGGAGCACGGCCTGCCGGAGCGCGGCAAATACACCCAGGCCGTCCGCGTCGACCGCACCCGTGCCGGCCGGGCCCTGGCCGCCTGCGAGTCGGGCATTTACCTGACCGAGGACACCGCCGGCTCCTGGCGCCGCGTCTTCGCGTCCGCCGCGACCGTGACCGATGTCCGTCAGTCCCCGCATGACCCGAAGTTCTGGGTCGCCACGACGCAGAGCGACGGCGTGATCGCCTCGCGCGACGGCGGCCTCACGTGGGAAAAATTCGCCGGCCTGCCCGTGGCCGAGGCGCACTACAACGTGGCCTTCGACGTCACCAACCCTCGGCGCCTCGCCGTCGGCGGCTGGACCTACGGCGTGCTCGTCACCGAGGACGGCGGCGCGACCTGGACGGAGCGCAACGCGGGCCTGCCCGAGGGGCATTGCGTGTTCCGCGTCGGCATCGATCCGGACAACGGCCGGCTTTTCGCCGCGGTCTTCAAGGACGCGGTGTTTGCGTCCGACGACTTCGGCCGCACCTGGCGCAAGGACGGCCTCGAAGGCTCCCTGGTCTACAACTTCCACTTCGTGCCCAAGGCCGCGAAATAACCGGCACCCCTGAACATGAAAGCCCAGACACTTTTTCTCTCCGCCCTCGCTGTCCTCGCCGCGGCGCAACTTTCCGCCCAGCCTTCCTTCACCGCGCCGGCCCCGGCGCCCGCGGTGATCACCCAGGCCGACCTGCGGCGCGCGGCCTACGAGGCCCGCGTCGACGAGGTGATCACCTGGCGCACCACGCTGGCCAAGCCCGGCGAGCTGCTGACCGACATGGGCGTCATCGCCGCCAAGCTGGTCCGGCGCGAGGATGCCGACCTCTGCTCGCGCAGCGTGATCGAGCTCATGAAGGACCCCGGCACCGGCCCCTTCTGGATGTTCCCGGCCGTCAGCGTCGCCTACCTCGGCCGCGACCAGCTGTCGCCCGAGGCGAAAAAGTCCATCCGTGACGCCTGGCGCAAGGTCATGCAGGTGCGCGGCGACACCGAGAACCACTGGGCGATGTATTACACGTCGCTTTACCTGATGTCCGAGCTCTATCCCAACGAGCCCGCGGACAGCTGGTATTCCGGCAAAAGCTCCGCCGAGAACCTCGCCGAGTCCCGGGAATACCTGATCCACTGGATGGACCTCGCGACCACGGTGGGGCAGGGCGAGTTCAACCCGACCCACTACATCGGCGAATACGCCATCCCAATGATGTTCCTCGCGGCCTGGGCGGAGGATCCCGCGATGCGGATCCGCGGGCGGATGAAGCTCGACTGGCTGCTCGCCGACCTGGCGGAAAACACCCTCAACGGCGTGCTGCACGGCGCCAACGCCCGCACGGACGACACCTCCGTCGTCGAGCGCTGGAACGCCCTGGCGTCCTTCTTCAGCTGGATCGCCTTCGGCAACACCCCGCCCCCCTCCGGCTACGGCGGCTGGGGCATTTACTTCGCCATCGCGGCCAAGGGTTACGACGTCCCCGAGGTCATCTACCGCATCGCCACGGACCGCGAGGGCGACTTCCTGCAGCGCGACCTCAAGCGCACCCGCCGCCGCTGGCGCAACAGCGACGTGCTGATGGCGCCCATCTACAAGACCAACTATTCGCGCCGCGACTACGCCGTCGGCTCCTACCAGGGCGGCATGGCTGACCCGATCCAGACGCATGTCTGGGACGTCACCTGGGCCGTGCCCGACCCGCGCGGCGTGCACAACACGATGTTCTCCATGCACCCGGTCTCCTCGGGCTACGACATGCAGACCTACTTCACGGAGCTGCCCGACCAGATGACCAAGGGCGTCACCAAGGAGGGCAAGGCCTCCTACGACTCGCCCGACAAGTTCCTTGGCGGCTCGCGCTTCGAGCAGGTGTTCCAGGACCTCGACACCGTCATCGCGCTCTACGACATCCCGGCCGGCACGCGCTTCCCGCACATCAACGGCTTCTTCTCGAAGGACCTCGTCAACCTCACCGTGGACCCGTCGGGCTGGATCTTCGCACAGGGCGGCCGCGCCTACCTGGCCTACCGGCCGCTGGCCGACTACGAGCTCAAGTCCGTCGCCCGCATCAAGTCGTCCTGGACCGGCGAGCGCGCCGACACCGGCGACAAGATCCTCACCAGCCCGCACCTCAAGAACGGCACCATCGTGCAGGCGGCGAGCGTGGACGAGTTCAAGGACTTCGCCGCCTTCCAGGCCGCCATCCGCGCGCTGCCGCTCGAGTTCCAGCTCGCGCCGGTGCCGACGGTGAAATTCACCACGCTGCGCGGCAAGCAGGTCGTCTGCACCTACGGCGCCGCGCCCGTGGTCGACGGCCGGCCGGTCGACTACACGAAGTGGAAGCTCTTCGAGGGCCCGTATCTCAACGCCGAGAAAGGCTCCGGCCGGCTGACCCTCACGCACGGCCGCCTGGAGCGCGTGCTCGACTTCAACACGCTCACGATCACCGATCGCGTCCGCGCCAACTGAGTCCCGCATGAGTTACCCCACGGCCCTGCCGCTGTCCCGCGTCCGCTTCGACCACGGTTTCCTCGCGGACCGCGCGCGGCTGGTCCGCGACACCGTGATCCCCGGCCAGTGGGAGGCGCTCAACGACCGCATCCCCGGGGCCGAGCGCAGCGGCTGCGTGCACAACCTGCAGGTCGCCGCCGGCGAGAAGGACGGCAAGTTTCACGGTCTCTTCTGGCAGGACTCCGACCTCGCCAAGTGGATCGAGGCCGCCAGCTACCGGCTGGCCACGCATCCCGACGCGGCACTCGACGCCGAGCTCGACCGGCTCATCGCGACCATCGCCAAGGCCCAGCGCGACGACGGCTACCTCAACACCTATTTCCAGCTCGTCGAGCCGCAGAACCGCTGGGCCAACCTCCGCGACTGCCACGAGCTGTATGTCGCCGGCCACTTCATCGAGGCGGGCGTCGCCCACTTCCAGGCCACGGGCAAACGCACGCTGCTGGAGGTCGTGAGCAAGCTGGCCGATCTCCTTGGAAAAACCTTCGGTCCCGGCCCGGACCAGATGCCCGGCTACTGCGGCCACGAGGAGATCGAGCTCGCGCTGGTGAAGCTCGCGCGCGCCACCGGGGTGGAGCGTTATCGTGAGTTGGCCGTTTACTTCATCGACCAGCGCGGGCAGTCGCCGAATTATTTCGAGCTGGAGGCCAAGCGCCGCGGCGAGACCGGCAAGCTGCCGTGGCATATGCACCACGATGGTCTCGCCACGCTGCAGGCCGCGCGGCCCGTGCGTGAACTGACCGAGCCGGTCGGCCACGCGGTGCGGATGATGTATCTGCTCTCCGCCATGCTCGACCTCGCCCGCGACGGGCAGGATGCCGCCCGGGCCGACCACTGCCGCGCCCTCTGGACCGCCATCACGACACGGCACCTCTACGTGACCGGCGGCGTGGGCAGCGAGCCCTATGGCGAGAAGTTCTGCGAACCCTTCGACCTGCCGCCCGACCGCGCCTACGCCGAGACCTGTGCTGCGATCGGCGTCGTGATGTGCGCCCGTCGGATGCTGGACCTGGAGCTGCGCGGCGAACACGCCGACGTCATGGAGCGGGCGCTCTACAACAACGTCCTGTCGGGTCTCGCGCAGGACGGCCGCACCTATTTCTACGTCAACCCGCTCGAGGTCGTGCCGGCCGTCGCCAAGCGCCGTTACGAGTGCCACCTGGTGAAAACCCAGCGCGTGCCGTGGTTTGGCTGCGCGTGCTGCCCGCCCAACGTGGCGCGGCTCTTTGCCTCGCTCGGTGAGTATGCCTGTTCCAAGACTGTCGACGGCCTCGCCCTGCACCTGTATGCGGGCGGCCTGGTGCAGTTTGACGCCGGCACCGTGCCGGTGCGGCTGCATGTGACGACCGAGTATCCCTGGAAGGAGCGGATCGAGCTCTCCGTTGAGCCGGCCACGCCGGCGGAGTTCGCGCTGCACCTGCGGTTGCCGGGCTGGTGCCGGAACCCGCATCTGACCCTGAACGGCCGTCCGCTTGAGCCGGAAAAACAGCACGGTTATGCGCGGGTGTCCCGGGTCTGGCGGACGGGCGACAAGCTCGTTCTCGACCTGCCGATGCCCGTCGAGCGCGTGCATGCCGACGTGCGCGTCTCGGCCGCGGCCGGGCTCGTCGCCCTGCAGCGCGGCCCGGTGGTCTATTGCGTCGAGGAAAAGGACAACGGCCCGCACCTCGCCGCGCTGAGCCTGCCGCGCGAGAGTCCGCTGACGGCCCATTTCGTCCCCGACCTGCTCGGCGGGTGCACGATCCTCGAGGGCGCGGCGCGGCGCACGGAACCCGGGGCGAAACTCTACACCACCGAGCCCGTCCGCCAGCAGGCGGTGCGGCTCTGTGCCGTGCCCTATGCCCTGTGGGCCAACCGCGGCGAAGGGGAAATGCGGGTCTGGCTGCGCGAAACATGAGAGCCTTTGTGACATTCGCGTCTGTTTGGAGGCGGGACCATCAGTCCCGCGGATTGCCAGCTGCGCAGCCCATGCCTCGCGGGACTGATGGTCCCGCCTCCACTGGACTTGGCCGACGACAAGCGTCGGCTCTGCAGGCAGCCATGTTCGGCTTACTGCTGTCGGTGTCCGCTTTCGCCGCCACCCCCTTCGACGACTCTTCCCGGTCGGCGCATGCCATGCTCACGCGCCTGTGCGACGACTTTGGCGGACGCCTGACCGGCAGCACGGCGAACCGCGGCGCCCTGGAGCAACTCGCGTCCGAGCTGCGCGCGCTCGGCCTGCAGCCGGAGATCGTGCCCTTCACCATGCCGGGCTGGGAGCGGGGCGCGGACAAGGTGGAGCTGATCGCCCCGCTGGCGCGGCCGCTGCGGGCGGTGGCGCTGGCCTACACGCAGCCGCACGCGGCCTTCGAGGCGGAGGTCGTGGACATCGGCGCGGGCCGGCCGGCCGATTATCCGGCCGAGGTGCGCGGGCGGATCGTGCTGCTCGATTCCACCACGTCGCTGACGGCGCGGGAGTTTTCCAACCTGGCCGCCGAGCGCGGCGCCAAGGGGATCCTGTTCATCAACCGCGAGGGCGGCGGCCAGTTGCTGGCGCGCACGGGCAGCTTCGTCGGCGAGGCGCTGCCGGTGCCGGTCTATTCGCTGGCGCAGGAGGAGGGGCGCTGGATGCAGCGGCTGCTCAAGCGCGGCCGGCAGGTGCGCGTGCGGCTGGAGACCTTGTCGCGCTGCCGCGAGATTCAGACCGCCAACCTGGTGCTGCGCCTGAAGGGGCGCTCGCCGGAGCGGATCGTCGTCGGGGCGCATTTCGACAGCTGGGACTTGGGGCAGGGGGCCCTCGACAACGGCCTCGGCACGGCGCAGCTCTTCGCGCTGGCGTCGGCCCTGCGCGGCCGCGACCTTGCGCGCACGATCGAGCTGCACTGGTATAACGGCGAGGAGCAGGGCCTGTGGGGCTCGCGCCATGCCGCCGCCACGCTCGGCGACGCGCCGGTGGTGGCGATGATCAACCTCGACATGGTCGGCGTGCCCATCGCGGTCAACGCCCTCGGCGACGAGTCGCTGGTGCCGGCCCTGGAGCGCTGGAACAACGGGCGCGCCGCGAAGCTCCCGCTGGGCGTGCAGAACATCAACTGGTTCGGCAGCGACCACACGCCCTACCAGCTGGCCGGCGTGCGGGCCATCACCTTCAACGCGCCGATCCCGCGCGAGTCCGTCCGCTACTACCACGACCTCGCCGACACCATCGACAAGCTGCCCGAGCAGATCGTGGTCGATTCGACCGCCATCATCGGCGACCTGGTGCTGGCGCTCGCGGACGACGCGGCGCTCGGCGCCTTCCGCCGCGGCCCGGCGGACACTGAGAAACTTTTCACCACCTTCGGCCTCGAGCGCCGCCTGCAGGCGATCGGCTACTGGCCGTTCCCGGCGAATTAAATTCACCCCCCAACCCCGCCCATGACCGCCATACCCCTGCCTCTCGCCATTACTTTCCTTGGTCTCCACTGGATCGACGGTCTGATCATCATCGCCTACATCGTCGCCGTCCTCGGCATCGGGCACAGGCTCTCCCACGGGGTGAAGGGCCAGGGTGACTTCTTCCTCGGCGGGCGCTCGCTGGGCAAGTGGTTCCAGTTCTTTCTCAGCTTCGGCAGCATGGCCGATCCCGGCCAGGCCACCACGACCTCCAGCTCCGTCTACCGGCAGGGCGCCGGCGGCGCCTGGCTGGCGCTCATCACGCTCTTCCTGACGCCCTACTACTGGTTCCTCAACGTCTGGTTCCGCCGCGTGCGGCTGACGACCACGGCGGAGATGTTCGAGGACCGCTTCGGCAAGCGCTTCCTCGGCTCGCTCTACGCGAGCACGACCCTCGTCATCATCATCGTCAGCATCGCGGGCGGCAACGTCGTGGCCCTCAAGACGCTCCAGCCGCTCATGACCAAGGACCCGGTCGCCTACACGCAGGTCGAGGCGCAGAAGGTCGCCAATTTCCACGAGTTCATCGATCTCCGGCAGCAGCGTATCGCCGGCGCCCTGCCGGTGGAGAAGACGGAACGCTACGACATCCTGAAGAATTATTACGACCGCGGCGAGCTGCAGCCGTATGTGACCTACCTCAACCCGCTGACCTTCTACCTCGTGTCGACCGGCCTGGTGGCGGTCTTTGTCATGCTCGGCGGCCTCAAGGCTTCGGCGGTGGTCGACGCCGTGCAGGCGATCCTCGTCATCCTCATCTCGGTGATCCTGATTCCCTTCGGCCTCATGAAGCTCGGCGGGGCGGACGAGCTGCACCGGAAGGTGCCGGAGGCGATGTTCAACCTCTTCGGCGGCGGGGCGATGAGCGAATACACGTGGTATTCCATCGGCGCGCTGCTCCTCGTGCAGTTCCTCGGCATCTCCAGCTCGACGGCCAACATGACCGTGGCCGGCTCGGCCAAGGACGAGTTCGCCGCGCGCATCGGCGCCGTCACCGGCGGCTTCAGCAAGCGGTTTGTCACGATCGCGTGGGCCTACTGCGGCCTGATCGCCATCGCGCTCTTCGGGCCCGGCCTGTCGGATCCCGACCAGGTCTGGGGCCTGCTCACCAAGTCCCTGCTGCCGGTCGGCCTCGTCGGCGTGATGATCATCGGCATCCTCGGCGGCAAGCTGGCCGTGCTGGGCGCCCAGTCGGTCGTCATGGCCGGCCTGGTCGTGAAAAACATCTACGAGCCGCTCTTCCCCGGCAAATCCGAGAAACACTACATGCTCGTCGCCCGCCTCAGCGTGCCGGTGGCGCTGGCGCTCGGTGTCATCATCGGCCTTTACCTGAACAGTGTCATCGCCCTGCTGAAGTTCGCCATCGTGTTCCTCGTGATCTGGGGCGTGCCCATCACGATGATCTTCCTCTGGCGCCGGCTCACCGAGACCGCGGTGCGGGTCGAGGTGTTCACGATGCTGGTCCTGATCTGCGTCGTGCCCTGGACGGTGCCGCAGATTCCCGCGCTCGCCCGCTCCGAGGCGCTGACGCTCATGACCCACGAGCGGACGGTCACGGCGATGGTCCCGGCCACGGCGGCCGATGTCGCCGCCGGCCACGCCGCCGCGGTGGGCCAGGAAATCCCGAAGATGCAGCGCATCGAGCCCGTGTCCGTGTTCTTCGAGGAAGGCGTGGTCCGCCTGAATCCCGACGACCTCAGCTCGCCGCGCACCGGCCGCGGCCTGTTCCGCGCCGAGGTCTGGCTGATCTCGCTGTTCGGCGTGGATGTCGCCGCCTTCAACTCCGCGCAGCTCATGACCACGCGCTACCTGGTGGACGCGCTCCTGCCCGTCCTGATTCTCATCGTGGTGAGCCTGCTGACGCAGCCGTCCGACCCCAAGCGGGTGGCCCGTTTCTATGTCCGCATGAAAACCCCGGTCGGCAAGACGCTGGAGGAGGATGCGCAGGCGGTGGAGGCCAGTTACGCCAACCCGACCCGCTACGACGGCACTAAGCTGTTCCCTCGCTCGAACTGGGAGTTCACCAAGTGGAACAAACAGGACGCCCTCGGCTTCATCGCCTGCGTGGCACTGGTCGGCTTCATCCTTATCTTCTTCAAGGCCGTGTTGGTGATCGGGAGCTGATCAACCGCTGAAGATTAAACCGCCTGCGCCTTCAGCCGGATTGTTTGTTAGTTGGAAGGTCTGGAAGCTGTCCGCGGACTTGCGTGCGATAATCTTCCTTGGAGATATAACTGGCGTAATGAGGAATGCGGACAATTTGAAACTCTTTACCTAGATTTCGTTTCGCAATCGTCTCAGCATCCTTTCCGAATGTGACGAGAACCGGATTCGCAAACCCGAGAACCTCAATCTCCTCTCGGAGTTTTCGAATATTGTCTTGCTCAAAGTCTTTGTTGCTTCGCAGAAAACTCATCATCTTTCCTGAAGCCTTTTCTTCAAAGTCCTTGATAATATCCGTCATATAGGAACCCCAGTAGCGTGTGTCCTTGAGGGCATACCGAATTTTAAAATCGGTGGCCATCGGTCTAGGATCATGAAAATTACCGAAGGGGTGCTCAATCTTTCGAGAAATATTCAGCCCGAGAAGAATCGAGTTTCCATGTAACGTTTCGAGAAGCGCCGGATTCTCATTCGGGTTCAATATGGTTAGGTCATCAATTTTGTCCTTCGGCCTTCCCCTTTCTTTTGCCCATACGGCCCAGCTTGCGAAATGTCCAAAGCGTTCACGGATTTCTGTAAAAGTATTTATACTGATCATTTCTTCTGCCGAACGTTCAGTGGTGAGCCATGGCGGTGCGCAGCACCGACATTGGCTCTGGCCGCTTGTTAGGCTCTTTCTTCATAGGTGGCGAAGAATTCGTGGGTCATACTCCTCAACTCGGCCAATCTTTCAGCACGTTCGAAACCGTGGTCGCCTTCATGATCCAACTGATATGCCTCGGCGACCTTTTGCTCGGGAAGGCCCTGCATCTGTGCGAGGGAGAATACAACGCGAATAGCCTGATCAACATCCCCTGTCTTCTCGAACTGGCGCTTATAGGCATCGAACAGCAATCGAGCCAATACGGCCTGATCCAGCTCCCCTGGCACGCGATAGAGGTGATGCAAAATCCGCTTCGGGTCTTCGGCCGATGTGGTGGAGAGATCTAGCATCCAATCTTCAGTCTTCGGTGCACCTACAATGAGCTCATCAACCCAATGGATGACCGCGGAGGGCTCAGCAAACCCACGTGTAAGGCCTTCGATGAAGAAGGCCGCCATAGTCTTCGGATTTGCGGGTGAGGTGGTCATTCTTTGCCTAACAGTGTTATTCAGCTTCAGACAAAAGCATAAGTTCGTGGAGCTGCATTAGCACCTAAATGCAGGTTAAGTGTTTTTTGCTCAAGCATCGCTTTTTCAGCTTAGGTTTTTCGCTAACCAAAAAACTGCGGCAAAAGCGGAGGTTTGGAGAACTGAGCGGTCATAGGGTTGGTCGATCCGCTTGTGGACGCCTTTCAGATCGCGAGCGAGCTGGCCCACGCGAACTGCATGAATCTCCAACCAGGCAAAGGCGGTTGAGGACAACCGCCCCTACCGGTCTGGCAGGAACCGGTTGGTAGTCTATTAGACTACCAGCGGGTTTGGGTCACTTGTCCTTGGCGAAGGTCAGGCTGACCGGCTGGCCGGGTTGGACGTCGATCAGGTCATCCTTGGCGGAGGCGGGGATGATAAAGCCGGCGGCGCGCAGGCTGGCGGTGTGGAGGAGGATCCGGCCGGGGCGATCGGTGCGATTGATGGGATCGATCCGCAAGGTGGCGGTTTTGCCATCGGTCGAAACCGTGAGCGCGAGCGTCACCGTGCCGGCGGCGGTGCGGTAGCCGTTGAGGCGGTTGACCGCGCCGGGCTTCAGCCACTCGGCGGGCACGCTGCCGAGCAGGTGCAGAGTGCCGAGGCGGTCGTAAGCGAGCATGGCGGCGGGCAGGTGCCCCATCATCGCGGCGGCGAAATTATGCGGCTGGTCGCCGGCGAGCTTCAGCGGCTGGCCGACCAGCGTCTGCTCCTCGACCGAGGTGCCGACGGGGGAGAAGTGATTCGCGCCGGCGTAGAGAATGTCGGCGACCTTTTCCGGGCGATTCAGGATGAGCGGCTGGAAGCCGTAGAAGAGGCCCATGCCGGCCCAGTTGCCGCCGGGCAGCCAGCCCATGCTGACGGGCAGGCCCTGCTGCTCGACCGATTCCAGCAGCGCGAGCGAGCCCTGCACCAGCTCGTGATCCGAGGGCAGCCAGCCTTCGCCGTTGAGATGGGCGTCCATGAAGGCCCATTGCGTGAGCTGCGGAATCGGGTCCTCGCCCTTGAAGCCGACGCGCACGGGGAGGTAGAGGTTGCCGTTCGTGTCGCGGCGCTGGTCGCGGGCCCGGTTGGTGTTGAACGCAGCGAGGAAGTCGTCGGCGAGCTGGCGAAACTCCCCGGCTTCCTCCACGCGGCCAAGCTTGACGGCCAGGCGCTCGGCGGCGCGGAGGCCGGTGATCGTGCAGTAAACGGAGGAATACTCGGAGCCGATGTCGAGGATGCCGCCGTCGCTGAAGCCGGGGGGCAGCATGCCGTAATAGGGCGCTCCCGGGTGTTTGAGCGTCTCCTCGCGGAGGCTGCGGATGCCGGCGACGCCGAGGACGATCTGCGGCCACCGTTTCTCCGCGTAGCTCCAGTCGCCGGAGATCTCGGCCTCGCGCACGACGCCCCAGATGACCTCGGCGGTGGTGCGGAAGATTTTCTGCGGGTGGAGTTCGTCCACGATGCCGTTGGGCAGCTGGTGAGCGAAGAGGGCGTCGAGCGTCTGCCGCGCGGCGGCCGAGTCGCCGAGGTGCGAGGCGAGGTTGGTGATGTAGACGGCGTCGCCGGCCCAGAGACCGCGGTAGAGCGAGAAGCTGGAGTTGAACTGCGTATGGCCGTTGATGGTCTCGCGGGCCTGGTAAAGCGTGCGCAGCGAGGCGTCGATCATCGCCTGGATGGCGGGATCGGCGACGGTGACCCGGTCGAAGGGGATGCCAAAGGTGCCCCAGCGCTCACGGGTCACGGCCAGGGCCTGGTCCAGCGAGGCCGCGCGGGCCGCGGCGACGTCGGTCGCGCCGGCCTGGCCGGAGAAGACCCAGGCGGACACCTCCCGCGTGCCGGCGGGGAAGGTGGCTTTCCAACCCTGTTCCGTGGCGGTGAGCGTCGTGAAGGCCGGCCGGGTGGCGAGGAAGGGCCGGTCCTCGAAGGTGGCGGTGCCGTCGGGCCCGGCCACGAGCGGACGCTTGGTCTTGATGAAGAGCGCCGGCGTGAGACCGCCGGAGTAGCGGGCGTGCACGAGATCGGTGCGCGCCGGCTGGCGGCTCATTTCCCGGCCGCAGGCGATGCGGAGCTCGGCGCGATCCTTGGCCGCGAGCGAGCCGGCGATCAGCTCGTCGCGGGTGAGCGTCAGGCCGGCGGGGTAGACGGCGATGGTGGCGAGGGTGGAGTTCGGGTCCTGGCCCTGCGGGGCGAAGACGCGGAGGTTGATCCAGCCGTCGCTGTTCTCGTCGCGGGCGTCGAAGAGGAACACCTGCGGCGCGTGGTGCGGGGCGTTGAGAGCAAGGTCGACGGCCTGGGTGGCGGCGCCCTCGACCTCCATGGTGGCGGTGCGCTGGAAGAGGAATTTCTTGTAGCTCTCGCAGAAGCCGAGCATCACGCGCTTCGCGGCGCCGGCCGGGACGCGGACGCGGTAGGCGATCGGGCGGTTGTTGCCCCAGGCGACATGACGGAACTCAGGCGAGACACCGTCCGCCGGCCGGGCCCAGTGCGGGACGCCGCTGATGCCATCGAGGCGCTCATAGTCCGGGGTGCGGCCGTCGGACACCGCGGGGGCGGCGGGGGCGAGATTGAGGGTGGTGAGCTCGACCGTGTCCGCGCCGCGGCGGAGGCGGGAGCGCATGACGGGGACGCGCGGGCTGTCGGCGAAGGTCTGGGTGACGAACTCGAGGGGCGCGCCCTCGGCACCGAGTTCGACGACGGTGAGGCCCTGCACGTAGGGACCGGGACCGAAGTCGTAGAGCAGGGCGCCGCGCTCGTTGGCCATGGGTTTGTGCCAGTCCCCGGGGATCCCGAGCGGCTGGTGCCAGGTCGGCATGCCGTAGCGCAGGTCGACGGTGCGCTCCGCGGCGAGGGCCGGGACGGCGGAATAGGCGAGAACAGCGAGCAGGACGGACACGCGGGGCAGCGGGTTAACCATGGATCCACGATTGGCGGCGCCGGGGGACGCGCAAAATGAATGTTTATGAAAATTTAGGCGGGGGGTTGTTGCTCGCGCGAAAACCTGTTCTGCTTGGTCCCATGCTCCAAAGATTTCTCCGCTGGTCCTTCTGTCTGTTGCTCGCCTCCCTGGCTGCCTTCGCCGCGCCCGTCCAGCCCTCCGTGCTGGTCAGCGGCGGCAGCATGATGAACGGCAACCATTTTGCCGACAGCACGCTCGACGTGATGCGCCGGCACTATGCCGGCTGCAAGAAGGTCGCCCTCGTGTTGCACGCGAGCCTGCCCGCGGAGCGCGACCGCATGGAGAAGCGGCTGCAGGAGGCCTTTGCGCACATCGGCGTGCCGGCGGCGGAATCCCTGCACCGCCACGACGCGGCCGGCGCCAAGGCGCTGCTCGAGAGTGCCGACGGCATCTTCATCGGCGGCGGCGAGACGTTTGTGCTGCTCGGCGAACTTTATCGCACCGGGCAGTTGCAGCTGATCCGCGACCGGGTGGCGGCCGGTGTGCCGTATGGCGGTTCGAGCGCCGGCGCGAACGTCGCCGGGCTGCGCATCGGCACGACCAACGATTTCCCCGTCGCGGAGATTCCCAGCCGCACGTCGCTGGGCGTCTTCCCGGCCGTGATCAACCCGCACCACCCGGCCCCGGCGACGAAGGCGGACTTCGACGGCCGCGTGGGCAAAATCAAAATCTACCTGCAGTTCAACCCGACGGAGACGGTGTTTGCCCTCGGCAACGCGTCGATCGCACGCCTGCACGACGGGAAGGTGACGCTGGAGACCGGCCTGGGGTGGTTGTATCGCGCCGACGGCGTGCGGGCGCTGGTGATCGGCGAGCCGGTGCCGGAGCTGGCTCAATGAAGAAGCTTTCCCGACGCAGCGCCCTCAAGACCATGGCCACGTTCGCCGCCGGTTCAGTCCTGGCCAGCCGGTTGTCGGGCGGGCCGGCCGCCCCTGGTCCCCGGCGCGGCATCCCGCTCCTGCACATCACCGACCTGTATCATCCGCCGCAGGATCCGGATGATCATCTCGACCTGGCGACCATCGCGGCGCTGCCGGAATACGACCTGCGCGGCGTCGTGCTGGACGCGACGACAAAGTTCCTGCGGGCCAAGCCCGAAGGCTGGGACATCGGGCGCGACCCGGGATATGTGGCCGTCGCGCAGCTGGGGCACCTGCTCGGCCGGGCGATCCCGGCGGCGATGGGCCCGCTGGAGCCGCTGGCACACCCGGGAGACGCGGCGCTGGACCGACCGCGCCCCGAACAGGGTGGCATCAACCTGTTGCTCGACGTGCTCCGGCAAAGCAGCGAACCCGTGACCATCTCCATCGTCGGGTCCGGTCGGGTGCTCGCGGCCGCTTTCAATCGCGAGCCGGAGCTGCTGCGGACGAAGACCCGGGCGGTGCTCCTGAATGCGGGTGCGACCGCGGGGCCAAAGCGCGAGTGGAACGTCGGCCTCGATCTCGCGGCCTACGTGGCGCTGTGGCGCTCCGGGCTGCCGATCCACTGGTATCCCTGCGGCACCGACCGCAGTGCGTTCGACCCCGCGCACGAGCGCGGCACCTATTGGAAGGTGTCGCACGCGGCGCTCTTCCGCGACCTGCCCGACGGACTGCGGGCGTGGCTCGGCTACGCTTTCAGCGGCTCCCCGCGCGGCGATTTCATCCGGGCCCTGGCCGATACCGGCCGTGGCGCGGAATGGGAGCAGCTGCTCGCGGGCGAGCGCAACATGTGGTCGACCATTTCCCTGGTCCTGGGCGCCGGCCGCGTCCCCGCCCGCACGCCGGCGGGCTGGCGTTTCGTGCCCGCCGCGGAGGCGGCCGGGTTGGAAACCTGGCCCTGCCGCCTCGATCCGATCGAGGGCAAGGCCGACGACGAGGGGCATGTGCTCTGGCAGCAGGTCGTGGAACCCGCCACGGTGCATCTATTCGGCCGCAAGTCGGGCACGGAATATGGCGCGGCGATGGGGGAAGCCCTCAACGCGCTGCTGCGCGAGATGGTTTTGAAGGAGTAGCGGGAGGCGGGGCCATCAGCCCCGCGGATAGCGGTTTCGTCGCGCGTGCCTCGCGGGGCTGATGGCCCCGCCTCCAAGGAAACCAGACGTTGCGCGCGAGCGCGCAACCTGCATCACCGCGCCGCGCCGAAGTCGTAGGTCAGCGTCCATTCGCGTGATTCGCCGGGAGCGAGGTCGAGGGCGAGGAAGGGCTCGAGGGACAGCGTGTTGCCGTTGGCCCAGAGGACGCACTTGAACGGGACAAAATCAGTGGCGAAGCGCACGTGGTGCAGCTTCGGATGCGACAGCTCCACCGCGAGGGGCTGGCCGGCGGGCAGGGTGAGGTGTTCGAGGTGGCCGCCGTGCAGGCCGATGAAGGGGCGGTGCAAAGTCAGCTCGCGGCCGGCGAGCTTGTAGCCCTGGTTCTCCGCCATCTGCGTGCCCGCGGGCAAGGTCACGCGCAGCAGGCCGTCGGACTGGAGGGCGAAGAACGGATGGGCGAACCACTCAAGCTTGAGCGGGGTGGCGCCGCGGTTCGTGAGACGCGAGCGCGAGACAATCTGCCGGCCGCGCAGTTCGATCGTGCGCTCGAGGGCGTAGGCCCAGCGGCCCACGGTCTGTTCGGTGCGAAACACGACGCGGTCCAACTGCGCGTCGACCTGCCACACGCAGGGCGTGGTGACGACGATCTCGCCGGCGGCGTTGCGTCCGAGGGCGCCCGAGCCCGGGGCGAGACCGGTGGCGCCGTCCCAGAGGAGCGGTTCGCCGGTCGTCGTGCTGTGGCGGAAGGATTCGGGCAGGCCCTGGCCGTTGTGCGGGAGCGGGTTGAGTTCCGGCCACTCGGGCCCGGTCAGAAGCGTGCCGATATTGCGGTCGTGCACCTGCCAGATGTAGCCGCCCCAGCAGTAGCGCGGCCCGAGCCGCGCCTGCTCGGCGGCGGGATCGATCAGGTCGACGGTGAGTTCGGCGTTGGCGAGGGTCAGCATGAGAGGAACGGGGATTTATTCAGCCACCGATTGCACGGATGGGCACGGATTCGGGCCAAGACAGGGTTGGCCACCAAAAGGCACAAGAGACCCGACGGCGAATGAAGCGGCCAAGGCGCCTGTAGGCGCGCGGTAATCTGTCGCCGGGGGCATGAGGATTTTTGTGCCTCTTTGTGGCGATACATCCGCCTCAGCGCAGGCGCATGACGCGCAGGGTGGTGTTGACGCCGTCGACCACGAGGGCGAACTGGCCGTGCGGGCGGGCCTGGATCTCGATTTCCTTGCCCGGCAAATCGTAGGTGATCGGCTCGTTGCCTTCCCAGACCTGGCCGTTGTCGAGGCGGAAGCGGTTGCCGCCCTCCCACTTGGTGACCTTGGCGCGGAGCGGCGGCATGGTGCGCCACTCGCCCTCGTCGAAGAGGGGCAGGCCGAAGCGGGACATCAGGCCGGGGTTGGCGGGGGCGGCGGCCGGGGTGGTGGCGCGGACCTTGGCAATTTCCTCCTGCATCCGGGCGTTGGTGCCGGCCTGCTGGCGGATGAGAGCGGCGTCGATGACGCCGATCTCGTCCGGCGTGAGGCGGTCCAGGCCGGCGCGTTTCCACTCGGCGGCCGAGAGGACCGCCTTGAGGCCAGGGAAGGTCGTCTGGGCGGAACCGATGGCAGCGGACAGGCAAAGCAACAGGGTCAGCAGGGAGATTTTCATGGCGAGAGTCGGTATGATTATTTCTGGAGTGGGAGGGGTTTTATACCCCGACGGAATTGATGCCGCCTTCGCAGTCGGGGTGTAAAACCCCTCCACCGAGGCAGGACAGGCGAAAGGCAGATTAGGGACGAAGGAAACCTTCGCCAGTATTTTGCGCGGCGACGAGGCGGGCGAAGGCGCCGCCGCGGGCCGAGAGGGTGGCGAAGTCGCCCTCCTCGGTGATGCGGCCGTCCGCCAGCACGATGATGCGGCTGGCGTTGCGGATGGTGCTGAGGCGGTGGGCGATGGTGATGACCGTGCGGCCGGCCGAAAGGCGGTCGAGGGCCTCCTGGATCAGGCGCTCGCTCTCGTAGTCGAGGGCGGAGGTGGCCTCGTCGAGGATGAGCACGGGCGGGTTGCGCAGGATGGCGCGGGCGATGGCGAGGCGCTGGCGCTGGCCGCCGGAGAGGGAGACGCCGCGCTCGCCGACGAGGGTGTCGTAGCCGTCGGGCAGCTGTGTGATGAATTCCTCGGCGTTGGCCTGACGGGCGGCCGCGCGGATCTCGGCGTCGGTGGCGTCGGCCCGGGCGAAGCGGAGATTGTCGCGGATGGAGCCGGAGAGAAGGAGGCTGTCCTGCAGCACGACGGCGAGTTGGCGGCGGATCCAGCGCATGTCCCACTCGGCCTGCGGGACGCCGTCGATCAGGATCTCGCCCCGGTCGGGCGCGTAGAGGCCGAGGAGGAGGTTGGCCAGGGTGCTCTTGCCGGAGCCGGAGGGGCCGACGAAAGCGACGTGTTCGCCCGGGCGGATGGCGAGGTTGATGTCGTGGAGCACCGGGCGGTCCGGCGCGGACGGGTAGGCGAAGGTGATGCCGCCGAAGACGAGGTCGCCGCGGAGGCGGTCGGCGCGGCGTTTGCCGTGCCAGGCCTCGACGTAGGCGGAGTCGAGGAGCTCCTTGATGCTGTGGTAGCTCTCGCGGCCGATGAAGTATTGCTCGCTCAGGCCGACGAAGGCCTGGATGGGGCCGAGGACGATGGGCAGGCCGGCTACGAAGGCGAAGAGCGTGCCGTAGGAGATGGTGCCGCGGATGGCCAGCAGGGCGCCGCCGGCCATGACGACGAGGGCGATGACCTGGGTGCTCACATACCAGAAGGTGCCGAAGATGGCGTTAATGTAGCTCTGGTGGACGCGGAGGCGGGCGAAATCGAGGCTGCTGCGGTCGAGGTCGGACTCGGCCTGTTTCTCCTCGCCGAAGCTGCGCACGAGGCGGAGGGCGGAGATGTATTCGCTGGCGGTGCCGGTGAGCTTTTCCTGGGCGAGGCGCGCCTCGTTGTTGCTGCGCTGGATGCGGGCGAAGAAATGCCACTTGCCGAAGGCGTAGGCCGGGATGACGAGGGCGAGCACGAGGGCGAGGCGCCAGTTGAGCACGGCGAGGATCACGAAGATGCTGCCGCCGTAGAGGACGTTCGGGAGGAACTGGTTGAGGATGTTGTAGAGCAGCGCCTCGACCTTCTGCGTGTCGAAGGCGTATTTCGAGAGGAGGCGGCCGGTCTTCTGCTGGTCGAGGTAGCCGAAGCTGAGGAACTGGAGCTTGAAGAACAGGCGGCTGCGCAGCTCGACCATCATCTGGGCCATGGCCTTGGCGATCTCATTGGCGCCCCAGACGGAGAAGACGTAATGGACGGCCAGCAACAGGAGGAAGAGGCCGCCCAGCTCGACGATGGCGGCGCTGTCGCGCGCCGGCACGGCGACGTCGATCATGCGCTGGAACAGCCAGGGGCACGGCGCCACCGCGAGGGAGCGCAGGAGGGCGAGACCGAGGCCCCGCCAGAGACGGGCGCGGCTCGACCAGAGGTAACCGGTCAGCGTGCGTGCGGCCAGCGGCTCGGGGATCATGGTGGGTCGATGGGGCGGGGCGAGTCGTCTCCGGCGAGCCGCGGCTCATCCGGAGGATTCGCCCCACCGCGCCGGCTCAGGGCCGGTCCGGCGGCTGGCCCTTGCTGCGCTTGGGCGCACGGTTGCCGTGCAGCGCGGTGTAGAAGGAATCGCCGGGCTTGATCGAGCCGCGGGTGACGATCTCGCCGGTGAAGCCGGACTTGTAGATGGCGGTGAGCAGCTCGACGGTCTGGCGGGACTGTTCGCCGGAGGTGAGCGGCCGGCGCTTGGCGTCCATGTCGGACACCAGCGCGTTGAGCTGGGTGCCGTGCGTGGCGCCGACCTCGGGCGGGAAGCTCTGCCAGGCCTGCAGCAGGGCGTCGTCCTGCGCCGGCGGCACGGGCGTGAACTTCCAGTTGTCGCGGGTGTAGCCGTAGAGGTGGGTGAGCTCGACGGTGGCCTTCTGGTAGTCGAGGCGGATGTAGGTCTCCTGGCGCGGGCTGAGGGCGCTGTTGACGATGGAGGCGACGGCGCCGTTGGCGAAGGTGACAAGGGCCATCGAGACGTCCTCGACCTCGATGGCGCGGTCGAGCGTGCTGACGACGGAGCGGACGGTCTTCCAGGCCCCGAACAGGTGGAGGAAGTGGTCCATGGCGTGGATGCCGAGGCCCATGGTGGGTCCGCCCAGCTCGGTTTCCCAGCGGCCGCGCCAGGGCACCGCGTAGTAGGCGGTGTCGCGGAACCACAGGGTGTTGCAGACGCCGACCAGCGGGCGGCCCAGCAGGCCCTCGTCGGACAGGCGGCGGACGTGCGCGGTGGACGAGCCGAAGCGCATCTGGAAAATGCAGGCGGTGTAGCAGCCCGTGCGCTGTTCGGCGGCCTCGAGGAGGTCGAGCTCGGCGAGCGAGCCGCAGAGGGGTTTCTCGCAGAGGACCCACGCGCCGGCCTCCATGGCGGCGATGCTCATCGGCACGTGCTGGGCGGGCGGGGTGGCGATCAGGGCGATGTCCGGCTTCTCCTTGGCCAGCATGGCGGTGAAGTCCGTGTAATGGTTCGGGATGCCGTGCTTTTTGGCGAAATCGCCGACGCGCTGGGCGTCGATATCAACGGCGGCGACGAGCGTGACGCGGCCTTGGGTGGCTTCGACGGCCCGGACGTGGGCGTCGCCGATGGAGCCCGTGCCGACGAGGACGGCGCGGTAGGTTTTCTTGTGGGGCGGCACGGATTTAAAGAATTTAGGTCACGGCGGACCGGACCGGTGAAGCATTAAGCTGTGGGCAACTATGCAGATGCAGCGACAGGAATCATTCTGAAAATAAATGAAAATTTCGGTGCCTGGAGGCGGGGCTGCCAAGGTGGAACCTGACCTCCGGGCAGGTTTTCAGGGCGCACGAATCCAGCATGGAGCTATGCACACGCTAGCAACCCGTCTGGAGGCCGGGTTCCACCTGTCGGCCGGGCTCAGGCCACGCCGGCGAGCTTCAGGATCTTGGTGCCGGTCAGGCGGCGCTCGGGGGGCAGCGCGTGCGGGGTGCGGTTGCCGTAGGTCTTGGCCAGCTCGGCGAAACGCGCCTGGGTGGCCTTCACAAACTCCTCCGTCGGCCGGGTGTCGCCGCACAGCTTCATGATCTCCGGCAGCCAGCGGTGGCCGTAGCGCACGTGGTTCTGCTCGTCGTTGCGGTCAAAGGCCAGGAGCGTGTCCGCCTCGAAGTCGTTCAGCTCGCGCACGCGGTCCATCACGGTGGCCTTGGTCGGGAAGCTGCCGGCCTCGAATTCCATCGTCATCATCGCGTAGCGCTCGTGCGGCGGCATCTGGACGAGGATGTTGTAGAGGGCGAGCGAGTGCTCGACCGTCATGAGGTCGACGCCGAGCTTGGGGAGCTGCCGGAAGCCGAACTGGCTGTGGCGCGACTCGTCCCAGAGGTGGCGGGCCATGTCATGGTGCAGGTCGAACGGCGCCTCGGGGGTGTCGTAGAACACGGTCGCGAGGTAATCGACGGCATCCAGCTCCATCATCAGCCACACATAGACCATGAGGCGGATGACGCGGGCGTCGGTCTTCGGGTCCACGAGCCACGGGCGCACGATGGGGGTCTCGTCGGGATCGTGGCTGAAAACGCTGGAGCAGGTCGGATACTTGCCGCGGTTGCAGGTGTCGGGGTGCCGGTAGGCGCGGGCCTCGGATTCCCAGGTGAAACCGGCCGGCAGGGGCAGGGCGGGCGTTTCGCCGAGCAGGCCCCCTTGGGCCATGAGGGCGGTGCCAAGGTGGGCGACCCAGGCGGCGTCATCGGCGGTGCCGAGGTAGGGGAGGATTTCCTTCGCGTGGCGCTCCTCGTCGTGGATGAACTCCTCGACCAGCCGCAGGGACGGCCAGTCGGCGAGGTGGTGGGTCGCCTGCAGGTAGTAGCGGTAGGCCGTGAGCAGGGCTGGCTTGAGGACGCGGTAGAAACCGGCGAGGGCCACGGAGCCGTCGGCGGGCATCACGGCCTCGTTGAAGAGCCGGCGCAGGGCGGGGCGGACGCTCTCGCTGGTGCCGAAGCCGCTGAGTTCGCGGCCGCGCTCGCGCAGGAAGCGGGCGTGGCTGGCGGATTCCCAGACGTGCTGGCAGAGCAGGTATTTCAGCTCCGGCTCGCCGACGCGGTAGATGAGGGTGGTCGCGGTGCGGACGAACTCGCGCTCGACCTCGAAGAGGATGCGCTGCAGCCGGGCCATGTCCTGGACGGCGGCCATGCGGCCCGTCGCGGCGGTGGCGGCGGCAGGAGTGGTGGAGGTGGGGGCGACCATGGGGTGTTTTTTAAAAAATGGAGGCGGGGCCATCAGCCCCGCGGGACGGATGGTCCCGCCTCCAAAGGAGAGGTCAAATCAGCAGATCCGCCCGCGCTTGCCGGCGGTGGTGTGGCCGGGCGGGTTCACGCCGATCCAGCGTTCGTCGATCGGCTCGCTGGCGCGCTGGTAACGCGCGTCGCTCGAGATGCGCAGCTGGTTGGTCGTGCGGTTGTCGAGGGAGGCGTGGACGAGGAACATGCCGAAGGTGATGAAGTCGCCGGCCTTGAACTCGGTGGTCAGCCAGCGGCCGCCGAACTTGTTGCGGACGACCGGCGGGTTGTGGGAGAGCGTGCCGGTGAAGGCCCACTTGCCGGACTTGGCCGCCTCGGCCTCCTTGGGCTTGTTCTCGCAGAAGGCGTCGACGTCGCGGAAGACGTAGTTCTCGAGCAGGTCCATGCGCTTGTGCGAGCCCTCGAGCACCATGAGGCCGCCGAGGGTGAAGGAGATGTCGCCGTAGGGGACCCAGCAGGTCATGTGGGTGTGCGTGCCGCGGCCCATGTAGGGGAGGTCGCAGTGCGGGTTCGTGCCCTTGCCGGGGCCGATGGCGCGCAGCCAGGTGAAGTCGTAGTGGCGGATTTCCTCGCCGTAGAACTTGCGGTAGAACTCGGGCAGGCGGCCGGCATAAAGCAGGTTCTGGATCGCCGGGTTGTTGTTCGTGAGCTCGGGCTTGAAGACGTAGCCGGCGCCGGGCTTGGCGATGCCGTCGATGGTCGGGTAGGCGGGGTCGAGCACGCCGGCGGCGGCGAGGCCGTCGGTCAGGCTGGCGCGGGCGGCGAGCACCTCGTCCCGGTCGAGGTAGCCGGGCATGTAGAGGTAGCCGTCCTCGGCGAGGCGCCGGCGCAGCTCGGGAATGTCGTCGGCGGCGTCGGTGGATTCGCGCAGGAGGCCGACCTTGTCGTCGGTCATCTCCAGCTCGTGGCCAAAGGAATAGAGCTGGGGCAGGGCAGTCGTGGTGCTCATGGCGACAAGTTACACGGGAATGGAGCGGCATTAAATGGTTGAAGTGGGAGAAGTCATGTAAATTTTGGGCCGGTGCCTCCCGCCCCCAAATACCGCAACGAACCCTGGCTGCAGAGCCCGCTCCGCACTCCGGTGGGGGAGATCGAGCTCGCCGGCATGCTGCGCAACGTGACCGGCATCGACCCGACGGGCATGCGGATTTTGAGACGGTTCACGCTGGTGCTGATGGTCGAGGGCCGCGGCTACTACCGCGACGCGCGCGGCACCAAGCTGGAGCTCGGGCCGGGCGACGTGGTGCTGGTGTTTCCCGAGATCGCGCACGCCTACGGGCCGCTGCCCGGCACGGAATGGACGCAGATCTACTTCGTGTTCGACGGGCCGCAGTTCCAGCTGTGGCGCGCGCAGGGCCTGCTGGCGCCGGAGCACCCCGTGCTGCGGCTCGGGGCGGTGGATTACTGGCGGCGGCGCCTGCACGAGGTGGTCAAGGGCGAGCCGCTGCACCGCGCCGGCGCGCCGCTGCGCGCGCTCGGCCGCCTGCTGCACGTCATGACCGACATGGTCGCCTCCGACGCCGAGAGCACGCGGCAGGCCGGGCGCGATGCCTGGCTGGAAAAGAGCCTGCGCCTGCTCGGCGACCGCAGTCCGACCGGCTGGCTGACGCCGCAGGAGGTGGCGCCGGAGGTCGGGTTGAACTACGAGAATTTCCGCAAGCGCTTCGTCGAGCTGACGGGCGAGTCGCCCGGCCGCTACCAGAAGCGCCGCCGGCTGGAATGGGCCTGCGCGGCGATCTACCACGGCGAGTCCTCGCTCAAGCAGATCGCCGACACGCTCGGGTTCTGCGACGTGTTCCACTTCTCCAAGGCCTTCAAGCAGGAGATCGGCTTCACGCCGTCGGACTACCGGCGCCGCGTGCGCGGGCACTGAGGATTTTGTTTCCGGGTGGGAGGGGTTTTACACCCCGACAGCGAAGTCGGCATGAATCCCGTCGGGGTATAAAATCCCTCCCACCAAAGACCCGGACCCTGGCGAGCGGCAAAACACAGCCGCCGTGCCCGCCGCACCAAAAATGGCGGCGAACACGGCGGCGTTACCCTAGACCAACCTGACAATTTATTTGGCGGCGGCGTCCCAGCCGGCCGGCCAGGAGGTGCCCGGGATCGGGCGCCAGAAGATGTCCTTGTCGATGCGCGGCTTGCTGTGCCGGTATTTCTCGGTGAGGCGGAGCTTCGTCTTCAGGTGCTCGACGAGGTTCTCGCCGTAGAAGAAGGTGTTCTCGGCCACGCCGGAGAGCACCAGCACCTCGGACTTCGTGGTCTCGAGGAGCTCGATGAGCCCGCGGATGTTGGCGAGCTCGAGGTCGATGGCGGCCTGCAGCTTCTTCTCGTAGGCGGCCTTCGTTGCGGCGTCGGACTTCTCGTCGAGGTAGCCGTAGACGCACTCGCACCAGGCGCAGACGCTGCGGAGGCTGCCGACCCAGTGACGGTAGGCGCGCACGCGGTCGCGGAGATCGGCGAAGACCGCCGCGGCCTCGCCGGTGAGCGACTTCACCTGCGCGTCGAGGCGGGCGATGAGCGGCAGGAGCTTGGCGATGACGTGGGTGTCCATGTCCGCGGCCATCTTGGCGCCGGCGGGCTGGGTGATGAGGTCGAAGAGCACGTCCTTGCCGAGGTCGATCAGGCCCGGGTTGTTGTGCTGGAAGCAGCCGTGGCGCTCGTAGTATTCGCGCTCGGCGGCGGGCACGGCCTCGACGTCGGGGACGAACGGGCGGTCCCAGGTGCGCTGCCAGCAGAAGCCGAAGGCGCAGTAGAGGCCGACGAGCGGCTGCCAGGACAGGGCGTCCTCGAACTCCTGCCACGCGGCGGTCAGGCTGGCGCTCTGCGCGGCGCCGACGAGCTGGGTGGCGTATTCGCCGAGGACCTGCTCGACGGGTTTTTCCGGGAAGAACTGCGCGGCCCGGATGACGACCGGGTTGGGCCAGTAGGGGGCCTGCGCCGTGTTGGTGAGGCCGCCGAGGCAGCTCAGGCGGCTGAGGCCGGCACCGCGCATCGCGGTGAACTTCTGGTGCAGCATCCGCGGGAACGGCAGGCCGAGCAGCGGCTCGTGGTTCATCACGCCGGAGGCGGAATAGTGCAGCACGGGCTCGACGCCCTGGGCGCGCGAGGCGACCAGCGTGTCGTTCTCGGCCTTGTCCATCGTGGTGTGGAAGAGGCTGCCGGCGACGGCCTTGTTCTCCGGATACTTCGGGTGCGCGTAGGGCACGTCGTAGCCTTTCACGAGGAGGGACGGGGCTTCCCACGTGACGTGGCCGCCCATGCCTTTCTTGATGTGCTCGTGCTCGACCTTGAAGGGCTCGATGCGGAGGATGACGTCGAAGTCCGGGTTGATCTGCGCGGCGGCGCCCTGGAGGTTCTTGAGGTAGCGGACGATGCTCTCGCCGGCGGCCTGGGCGACCTTGTCGTGGTTGCGCCACTCACGGATCATGTAGGGACCGCCGTTGCGGCCGACATAGAGCGAGGCGGTGTGCTCGAAGCCCGCGCCGGAGTCGTTCGTCCAGACGGACATGTAGCTGAGGTCCGGCACGGCGCGCATGACCTTCTGCAGGGCCTCGCGGTAGTGGCGCTGCACGATGGGGTGGTCCTGCGCCATGGTGTAGCGCGGCAGGCGGGAGCGGAACGGGTGGTCGACGCGCGCGCCGCGGAGCGACGGATACTTGGCGAAGAAGCGGTCCGGCATCGTGCGCGGCTCGAACATGCACACGCCCGGCTTCAGGCCGTAGCTGCGGCCGAGGCCCGCGAGCTTCTTCATATGGTTGAGGTTGGCGTCGAGGTAGTGCGCGGGCCAGACGCCCTGCGTCAGCGGCGTGTCGACGAAATGGTTGAAGCCCGGCGCGTAGGTGTAGAACTGCGGGTAATATTCCCAGGCCACCATGTCCTCGAAGGGCATGTGCGACTGCAGGCCGTTGACCTCGCAGTGGGTGAAGCCCGCCTCGGCGAGCGACGCGACATAGCGCTCGGGGTCGAACTTGCGGGCGCTGCGCCAATACTGGGTGTAGCAGGCGTCCCAGTGCGGCCGGTGCCAGCCGAAGGTGGCGGGCAGCCAGATGCCGGCGGCGAGTTTCTCGCGGGTGAGGTCGCTGGTGGCGGTGGCGAGCAGGCGCACCGCGGCGAAAAGGAACGAGCCGTGCGTGGCGCAGATCTCGCCGGAACCGTCCTCGGCGATGCGCAGCCACATCCACGCCGGGGCGTCGGTGGCCTTGGCGGGCAGCTTGGCCGGGCGGCCGCGGGAGGCGAGGGCGACGGTGACACCCTTGCCCGTGCCGGCCGCGGCCTTGGCGCCGGTCAGCTTGGCCAGCTCCTGGGCGGCGGTGATTTCACCCGGCTCGGCGGCCGCGGCGAAGAATACGGAGGTCAGGGACAACGGGGTGGGCGTGGAGGACATAAGAATTGCGGCGAGCTGAAAAGCGCCGCCGCCGGCCGGCAACCGCAAAGCCGCCCGCGCGCCAAGTAACACCAAACAAATCCCAGAATTTGCATCACCCCCGGCTCGGCATTCCCGGGACGAGCGGGGATTTTTTACGGTGACCCGTGGTCAGGCCCGGCCGGGTGCGAATCCGCCGGGGCGCGATCCGCGTCGAATTCCCTCCTATGCCGCAGGACCTTTTAGCCATCACCGATTTGGAGCCCCCGATGGGCGATCTTTTCACCAACCGCCGCCTCGACGCGGGCCGGGCGGTCTGGACGCGGCCGTTGCCGGGGGAGAAGGATGTGCCCAAAAAACGCATCATTCACCAGCGCGTCGTCCGGCTGCACGGCCCGGCGCGTTTGCACCGGCTGGGGGTGCGGCGCGGTCCGGGTTACCACAAGTGCGGCAGCCGGCAGGACCTCGACTGGGTCACCGGCCTGCGCGTGCTGGCCCTGCGCGGCGGCCGCTGGCGGGTGCTGCTGCAGCGCGATGGCCTGAAGGCCGGCATCCCCGGCGTGGTGGACTGGTTCAAGCTGCCGCGGGTTGTCACCAAGGGCGTGATCATCGAGCTGCGTCGTTCCGGCATCGACGGCGGCTGGACGGCCTGGAACCTCGTGATGTCGGCTTTCATTCTTGAGGGCGAGATGCTGGCGCCCGTCGCGCCGCGCCAGGAGCGCCTGCTGACGGCGGGTCCGGTCAGCCTCGGCGGGCTGCCCGCGGGCGTCCGCGCCACCCGGCGGAACGGCGAGGTGCGTTACCGCACCAAGGATTTCGAGGTTGGCTTCTCGCTCGGGCGGCCGGGGTTCTCCCATCTCGGCCTGCACCTCGAGGATGCGGCGAACGCCGGCAAGAACGTGCTGGCGACGCGCCCGCCGCTTTTCAACCAGGGGCCGCAGTTGCACCCGCTCGGCGCGGCGCCGGTGCTGGCGCCGTCGGTGCGTTGCGACCTCGCGGGCACGGTCACGGTGCGCGGCAGCAAGGTGAGCTATGATTTCACGGCCGGCGGCCAGCATTACCGGCTGGTGTGGACGGTCACGGCCGGCGGCCTGACCCTGCGCGCCGAGCGCACGGCGAAACGCGCGGCGCTCGCGTGGCACAGCGCGGCGTGGCAGATCGGCCTGCGCAACAGCGCGGCGCCGTCGCATGTGCTCGGCCGGCTGCTGGAGACGGGCGAGACCGGCGCCGTGGCGTTGCCCGCGTTGCTGACGCTCCCGGCCTTCGGCAGCTGGGAGGTCGGTTCCACGGCGGCCACCGGCTGGGCCCGCAGCGACTGCTACCGGGCGCAGGATCTGAACACGCTCGAGCTGAAGGTCGGCGAGGTGCGCACCACCGAGGGGCTCTACCGCCTGCCCGCCGGCACGCACCGCGCGGTCTTCACGCTCAGGCCGAAGCGTCCCGCCGGGCTGTTGCGCGCCGATGCGCCCGCCGTCGCCCGGCGCGCGCTCGCCCGCACGCAGTGGACCGCGCTCACCTTCCGCACCGACACCGCCACGCTCAGCAACAACGGAGCCTCGATGCACTGCCCGATCTGCATGGACACGTGGGCGGCCGTCACGCGACCGCAGGGCGACATCCTGCCCGGGCTGCCGGCGACGGAGTTTTTGCGGCATTCGCTCGAACGCTGGCTGACCGGCGGGCCCGGTTATGCGGCGGGCCGGCTGCTGCAGGACGGCTCCTCACACGACGCGGACGACGAATATCTCCAGACCGGCGCATCCGCCCTGCGCGGGCTCGGTGAATACCTGCGCCACACGGCGACGCCCGCGTGGTATCGCGCGTTCCGGCCCTACATCGCGCAGAAGCTGCGCGCGGCCCGCGACCGCGACCTCGACGGTGACGGCCTGATCGAGAGCATGCACCGCACCGGCGTGAGCGGCACGAAACAGTGGAGCACCTGCTGGTTCGACGTGATCTCCTTCGGCTGGAAGGACGCCTTTGCCAACGCCATCCTCTACGGGGCGCTCAAGGAACTCTCCGCCGGCCTGCGCCGGTTCGGCGAGGACGGCCAGGCCCAGACGGTCGCCCAGTGGGCCGGGTGGCTGCGGGCGAACTACCGTGACACGTTCTTCAACGAGGCGACCGGCTGGCTCGCCGGCTGGCGCTGCCGCGAGGACAAGCTGCACGACTACGCGTTCCTGCCCGTCAACGGCGCGGCGATCGCGGAAGGCCTGCTGTCGCCGGACGAGGGCCGCGCCATCCTGGAGCGGCTGCTCGCCGAGGCGAAAAAGGTCGGCCTGCCCGACGCGTCGCTCGGCCTGCCCGGCAACCTGCGGCATATTCCCGACCACGACCTGTCGGACATCATCCAGGGCTACCCGTTCGGTTATTATCAGAACGGCGGGCGCACGCATTCGCAGACGCGGCATTTCGTGATGGCGCTCTACCGCTGCGGCTTCCAGCGCGAGGGCGACGCCATGCTCAAGCGGCTCTGCGCCGGATTCGCCGAGGCCAAGGTCTTCGGCGGCAACCAGAGCGGCGTCGACTGGCGCTACTGGGACGACCGGCCCTGCGGCTACGAAGGCCTGCTGACGGACCAGTTCGGCGTGCTCGAGCCGATCCTCTGGCGCTGGGGCCGGCGGGCGGCGGGCCGCGCCGGTTGAGCTGGAGCCCGGAACATTACCTTCTAGCCTGCCCCGGCTGGAATACCCCTCTCATGAAGATACCCTGCTGGCTGCTTGTCTCGCTGAGTCTGCTTTCGCCCATCCATGCGCTCGAGCGCTACGTCTCGCCGTCGGGCGACGACCGCAACCCCGGCACGCTGGCCGCGCCGTGGCGGACGCCCGAGGGGGCGCGCGATGCGGTGCGCGCGTGGCGCCAGGCGCAACCGGCCGGCGCGAACGAGGCCGTGACCATCTGGCTGCGCGGCGGCACTTATCCGCTGAGCCGCACGTTCGAGCTGACGAAGAATGACGGTGGCACGGCCGGCGCGCCGGTGACCTATGCGGCCTACCAAGGCGAAGCCGTTCGTCTCACCGGCGGGCGCGAGATTCCGACCAAAGCCTTCGGCCCGGTGCGCGCGGCCGACGCGCTCCGGCGGATGCTGCCCGAGTCGCGCCCGCACGTGCTCGAGGCGGACTTGCGGACCTTGGGGATCACGGACTTTGGCACGCACCGCCAGTTCGGCCACGGCCTGCCCGTGGTGCCCGCGCCGCTGGAGCTCTTTTGGAACGACACCGTGCTGCCGCTCGCGCGCTACCCGAATACCGGGGCCATCGCGATCGGCGCGATCGTCGATCCCGGCTCGATGCCGCGCACCGGCGACTACAGCGAACGCGGCGGGCGCTTCAAATACACCGATCCGCGCCATGCGCGCTGGGCGGGCGTGCCGGACGTCTGGCTGCAGGGTTATTTCAACCACGGCTTTGCCGACGACAAGATCCGCATCGCGGCGATCGACCCGGCGAAAGAGGAGGTGACCCTCGCGTCGCCGCACATGTATGCGCTGGGGAGCGGGCAGAACTACAACCAGTATGTCGCGCTCAACCTCCTCGAGGAACTCGACGAGCCGGGCGAGTGGTATGTGGATGCGACGGCCGGCCGGCTCTACCTGTGGCCGCCGGGCGACGTGAACGCGGCCCGCGTGACGGTTTCGGTCGTCGAGCAGGCGCTCGTGGCCCTCGATCATGTGTCCTTTGTCACGCTGCGCGGGCTGACCATCGAGGAAGGTCGCGGGCTCGGCGTCTCGATCGAGGGTGGCGCGGACAACCGCATCCTCGACTGCACGGTCCGGAATGTCGGCACCGCCGGCATCATGCTGGGGCAGGGGGCGCGACAGACCTTCCCGCACATCACGGCGGACGATTACACCGGCGTGCCCGTCTCGCGCGAGATCGGGAGCTTCCACTCGCACCTTTACCTCGACACCGTCTGGGAACGTGACGCCGGCGAGCGGCATGTCATCCAGGGCTGCGAGGTCTATAATACCGGATCGGGCGGCATCTTCCTCGGCGGCGGCAGCAAGAAGCGCCTGACCCCCGGCAACAACGTGGTCACGGACTGCCGCATCCACGACTTCAGCCGGCGCAACAAGATGGGCGCGTCCGGCATCATGGTGGACGGCTGCGGCCAGCGCGTCGTGCACAACGAGATCTACAACGCCGACCAGCACGCGATCTTCGTCCACGGCAACGAGCACCTCTTCGAGTTCAACCACATCCACCACGTGGCGCTGAATTCCAACGACGTCTCCGCCTGGTATCTCGGCCGCGACCCGAGCGACCAAGGGAATGTGGTCCGGCACAATTTCTTCCACGAGGTCGGCCGGCCGGACCGGAAATGGATGATGGGCGTGTATTGTGACGACGCCACCGCCGGCGTGCTGGTGGAGGGGAACGTCTTTTATCGCGTCGCCTCGTTCGGCACGGTCTACAGCAACGGCGGGCACGACATCGTCGTCCGGAACAACATCTTCATCGAGGGTTACGGCCCGGCCTATCAGTTGAAGTCGATGTGGTATGACTTCGGTCAGGACAGCATTCCGTATTATTTCGGCGAGAAGGGCATTTATACGAAGCGCCTGACAAAATCCGTGAACATCAAGGCGCCGCCTTACAGCGAGCGTTATCCACTCCTCAAGAACTGGCTCGATCTCCTGCCCGACGGCAAAACCTATGTCGGCATGCGGCCGATGCGAAACGTATTTGATGGCAATGTCCTCGTGAAACACGAGGAGACCGTGCGCCTGGTCGGCAAGCATGCGCAGACGGAGTTCGGCGAGAACCTGCATACGCAGAAGGACCCGGGGTTCGTCGATGCGGCGAAGCTCAACTTCCAGCTGAAGGACGACTCGGTCGTGTATCGCGAGCTGCCCGGCTTCAAGCGGATCCCCTTCGAGCAGATCGGCCCGCGGCCGAGTTCCGCCCGCGATTGATCTGAGAAATCAGGCTGATGGGCCTCGGGCGGGTGGAAATTCTTCAGGGCCCAACCCGCAGGCGAACCATCGCCAGGCGAATCGACGAAACAGCCCGGGCAATGCTCGGCGCACCATGCTTGATACGAATAAATGCCCTTAACGATCGGTTGCACTCTGGCCGGAGGGCAGGAAATCCGCCGGGCGCCGAACTGCAAACCGGGGGCTGCCACCGCACGGACGCTGTGCGTCCAGGGCGTTTTGGGAGGGAGCGATGCGAAACATTCCGCAGGCAGTTCACGCGTTTGTAACCCCGGCAGGACCAAAGTGCCAGTGTTTGGGCTGATAGTCGTAGCAGCAGAATTCCCCGTTCAGGTATGCTGCTGGCCTGAGATCAACGGCCCGCAAAACTGAACGGAACCCTTATGCTTTGGCACGCTTCCCGGAATTTTTCCCATGTGCGGCTGTGTCCCCGCATGCGGCCATCGGCCGGGGGCGCGAAGGCAGGATTGTTTCAATCCGGGGACATGAGCGCGGGTCGCGGCCCGGCCGCGAGTGGCCATGGTCGCGGGCAGATTTTTTCGTCGGTCACCACCAACCAGCACAACATCATGGATGCTAAAATTGAAGATAGTTCCGCGCCTCGCGCGTTTCGGGTCAGGATCAGCCGTCTCTTCCCCCGTCGGGCAAGTATTCAGCCGGTCCTTGGCCTGGCCGTTATAACCATGGGCCTCGCGGCCATTGCCCAGGGCCAGGTCGTGGAGCCGGCCGCGGCAAAGGCCGGCGAGAAGAAATCAGAGGCCGTGGAGCTCGAGAAATTCTCGGTCACGGGCTCGCATATCCGCATGGCGACGACCGAGGCGGACAAGGGCGCGCTGCCCATGGAGTTCATCACGGCGGACAAGTTCCGCTTCACGGCGGGTGAAAAAATCACGGATTTCGTCCGTTCCTCCCCGGTCATCAGCGGCCCGAACCTCACCTTTGCCAGCACCGAGCGGAACAACGCCGCGGCGCAGACCGGCGCGGCCAACAGCCACTCGTTCCAGGAGTCGTTCAACATGCGCGGCTTCGGCGGTGGCTACACCCTGACGCTCGTGAATGGCCGCCGCTTTGGCGGGGAAGGCATCATTCCGGACGTGTCGATCGTTCCTTCCGAGGCCGTGGAGAGCGTCGAGATACTCAAGAGCGGGGCCTCGGCGGTATACGGGACCGATGCCGTGGCGGGGGTGGTGAACCTGAAATTGAAAGATCGTTACGAGGGCATTGAGATCCTCGGTTCCTATGGCAACACCACCGACCGGGATGCCGGGGTGCAGCGCTACGCCATGGCGTTTGGCACGGCCCAGGGGAAATTCCGGATCGTCGGCAGCGCCAATTGGCATGACCATAACGGGATCATGAAATGGGACCGCACCCTGACCTCGACGCGCGATTTCAGGCCTTATGGCGGCACGGATGCGCGCAGCACGAATCTGGCGCTGCCCCAGCGGATCTACATGGGCACCGCCATTACCACAGGCGGTTTGGTGCTCGATGGTTCACGCTTCAGCCCGGGCCAGAGCAGCATGAGCACCAGCTCGTTTGTCCCGGTCACGCTCGACTCCCAAAAGGTATCGACCAATGAGCCGGCCACCCTGCCGCCGTTCAAAAGCTTCGGCGCGCACTGGCTGGCAGAATACGATATCCTCGACAAGCGGATGACCGTGTTTGCCCAGGGCTTCTACGAGAAGCGGAAGATCCGTTTCCAATACCTGGCGGCCGGCGTGGCGCAGGTGACCGCGGCGGCGGACAATCCGTTCAACCCCTTCGGGCAGCTGGTCACCATCCGGTATACCTTCGGACCGAATGAAATCCGCGACCTTGTCCCGCGCCTGATGGTGCACAAGGATGCGATCAGCAATACGTTTGGCATCAAGGGCGACCTCGGTGACTGGAACTACGAGGTGGCCTACGCCCGATATTCGCAGGGGATGATCGAGAACGACCAATACAACGCGGACCAGGCCAAGGTCCAGGCGGCGGTGAACGCCGGCACCTTCAATCCCTTCGGGTTTTGGACCAACTCCTACGACGTGGCCAAGACGCTGCTGATGGATCAGCGGACCCGGACGATGAACCAGTCGCTGGACACCCTGACGGCCAATCTCAACGGCAAGGTCATGGCCCTGCCGGCGGGTGACCTGCGGTTCGCCGTTGGCGCCGAGCGCCGCGAGGCCATGTGGAACGAGAATTACGACGAGGGCTGGAGGACCCGCCGGTCGGTCTGGTATGTGGAGGGACCGACCCTGGGCTTCACCGAGAGGAAGCGGGCCGTCAGCGCCTACTTCGCCGAGCTGCAGGCGCCGCTCTGGCAGGCCGCGGGCACGGACAGTTTCCTGACCTCGGTTGATGCCGCGGCCGCCACGCGCTATGAGACCCTCGGCAGCGGCAATTCCATCACGGTCCCGCAGGGATCCTTGCGGGTCGCCATGCTCGATCAGTCGCTGATCCTGCGCGCCTCGTATGGGGAATCCTTCCGTTCGCCCAGCCTGGCCAATCTTTCGGCCCCGGTCACCACGACGGTTGCGACGGTGAACACCTTTTTTGACCCGGTGAGAGGAGGGAATTTCCCCTTCACGGTCACCCAGGGCGGCAACGCCAACCTGAAGCCGGAAAAGGGCGAAAACTACAACATCGGCGTGGTCTACACCCCGAAGCAGGCGCCGCAGCTTACGGTCAAGGCGGATTACTGGAGCATCACGGTAAGTGACATCATCGTCATTCCGAGCATCGCCGACCTCTACAACGGCATTTCGCCGGTCGGCACGCTGACCCGCGATGCCAGCCAGTATCCGACCTTCGACATCCGGGTGACGAACGGCGGCGAGATCGACGCCACCGGCGTGGACCTCGGGGCCTCCTACCGCCTGAAAACGGACCGTTACGGCCAGATCACCTTTGACGGCACGGCGACCTACACGACGAAGTTCGAGCGCATCTTCGGCCCGACCGTGAACGAGTTTCTCGGCAATTTCACCGCCACCTACGGCGCGATGCCCAAGCTCCGGGCCGTGCTGGGGGTGAACTGGCAGAAGTCGGCGTGGGAAGCCGCGTTTTACCTCCGCTACAAGAGCGGCATGAACGAGGTCGTCAGCGGGGCCACCCGTGGGATTGACGACTACTGCACCAGCGATTTCCAGCTGGCCTACAGCTTTGACGGCGCGTCCCGGGGCGTGCGCGGGATCCTGCGCAATTCCCGCATCTACATCGGCGTGGAAAACTGGTGGGATCAGAAGCTGTCGTTCGTGAACACGACCGCGGACGGCTGGGACCGTGAGTCCGACTACCGCGGCCGTTACGTCTATGCCGGATTCCGCAAGAAACTCTAAAGAACGCCCGCACCAGCCATAAACCCGACGCATGCGCCGCAGTCAGGCGCATGCGTTTCCCGCATCCAAGACGTCGCCCACGCCAACCCCGGACCACGCATGAAGGATCCCACCGCATTGAATCATGGAGGCGCGGCCCCGGGCGCGTCGCGGGGGCCGGGCGCCCTCCTGTTTTTCATGTGGGGGGCGTATTTCCTCAACTACTGCGACCGGCAGGCGATCTTCGCCATGTTTCCGGCGCTCAAGGCGGAACTGGCGCTGACCGATACGCAGCTTGGACTCACGGGATCGATCTTCCTCTGGGTCTACGGCATCGGCTGCCCCATCGCCGGCCAGCTCGCCGATCGCTTTCCCAAGCGCTGGCTGGTGGTGATCAGCCTGGCCGTCTGGAGCGCGGTGACCTTTGCGACGGGACTGGTCGGCACCGCGTTCGCGCTGCTCGCCCTGCGGGCGGCGATGGGCGTGTCGGAAGCGCTTTACATGCCGGCGGCAATCTCGCTCACGGCCAACGCGCATGCGCCCGAGAAGCGCTCCCGGGCGATCGCGCTGCTCACCACGGCGCAGATCTTTGGCACGGTGGGCGGCGCCTGGTTCGGCGGCTGGATGGCCCAGCAGGGCCACTGGCGCGAGGCCTTCTTCACGCTCGGCGTGGTGGGGCTGCTGTATGCGGCGCCCTATTATCTGTTCCTGCGCAACGTGGAGGAGAACACGCAGGTGGAGACCAAGCCGGCCGGGGCCGGGCTGGCGATCGCCGCCCTCATCCGGGTGCCCACCTACCTGCTGCTCTGCGTGGTCTTCCCGCTGTTCCTCTTCGGCCTGTGGCTGATCTACAGCTGGCTCCCGAATTTTCTGCACGAAAAATTCAGCCTCAACCTCTCGGAGGCGGCGTTCACCGCCACCGCGTATCTGCAGGGTGCGACGCTGGTCGGCATGCTCAGCGGCGGATATCTCGCGGACCGGCTCTATGTCATCACGCGCAGCTCCCGCCTCTGGCTGCTGGTGGCCACGCTGGTGTTCTGCGCCCCCTGCCTCCACGTGCTCGGCAACTCCGCGACCCTGACGGCCACCTGCCTGGGCGCGGCCGGGTTCGGGCTGTTCAGCGGCTTCCTCATGGGCAACATCTTCCCCGCCGCGTTCGAGGTCGTGCCGGCCGACACGCGGGCCTCGGCCGTCGGGGTGCTGAACTTCTGCGGGGCCCTGCTTTCAGGCCTGGCGCCGCTCGTCGGCGGCATGTGGAAGCGCACGGTCGGCATGGAGACGCTCCTGACCCTGACCGCATTTGTCTACCTGGGCGGCGCCGTGCTGCTCCTGCTCGGGATCCGTTACCTTTTCCCGCGTGACTACGCCCGCGTGCACTGAAACCACCCCCTGAAACCATGGCCAAAATCCTGATCGCCGAATGCAAGCTGGAGGTTTCCACCTTCAATCCCAAGCCCACGGGCTACGATGACTTCACGATGCGCCGCGGGGAGGAGATCCTGGCCTACCACCGGGCCGTGCGATATGAGGTGGGCGGCGCGCTCAGCGTCCTGGAGGCGGCGGGCGACATCCAGCTGGTGCCCGCCTACAGCGCGCTGCTGCGCACGTGCGGCGGCGCGCTCGCCACCGCGGACTGGCGCCGCATCGCGGACGAATTCCTGGCGGCCTTGCGCTCCGCCCCGGCGGTGGACGGCGTGTATTATTGCATGCACGGCGCGATGGCGGCCGAGGCCGAGGATGATCCCGAGGGTTACCTGCTCGCCGAGACCAGGAAAATCCTGGGCGAGGAGGTCCCGGTGGTCGTTTCCCTGGACCTGCACGGCATCCTGACCGACCGGATGCTGCAGCACAGCGACGCCCTGGTCGCCTACCATACCTATCCGCACGTCGACTTTTTTGAAACGGGCCAGCGGGCGGCCCGCCTCCTCCTGCGCATCATGCGGGAGGGGGTGCGGCCGGTCACCGCCAAGGTGGCCATCCCCGCGCTGGTGCGGGGCGACGAGCTGATCACCGCGACGGGCCTGTTCGGGCAAAACATCCAGATAGCGCAGCGCTACGAACAGAGCCCGGGCGGACAGTCGGCGGGTATGTTCATCGGCAATCCGTTCACGGACGTGCCGGCGCTGCAGAGCTACAGCTTTGCGGTGTCCGACCATGACCCGGCCGCGGCGGAGCGCGTGGCCCTCGCCAACGCGAAGCTGTTTTGGTCCAATCACGAGCACATGCGGGTGCCGCTGGTCAGGCTGGCCGATCTGCCCGGTCTCGTGAGGGAGCCGCAGAAGGGCACGCTGGGTCTGGTCGACGCGGCGGATGCCACCAGTTCCGGAGCCTCGGGCGACAGCAATGCGGTCGTGCGCTGTCTGAGGGAAGCCGGCTACCGCGGGCGGGTGCTCGCGCCCTTGGTGGACGCACCGGCGGTGCAGCGGGCCTTCGCCGCCGGGGTGGGGGCGGAACTGGAGATGCCCCTCGGGGGCACGGTGGATCCCGCCCGCTTCCGGCCGCTGCATCTTGCCGTCAAGGTGCGGCTGCTCGCTGACGGGCACATGATCAGCGAATCCTTCGGCGGACACTGGTATGCCGGCCCGACCGCGGTGCTGGAGGCGGGCAACATCACCTTCGTGGTGGGCACCCGCCCGGTGCACCTTTACGACCGCACGTTTTTCTACGCGCACGGGCAGGATCCGCGGAACTTCGACGCCGTGGTGATCAAGTCGCCGCACTGCCAGCACCGGATGTATGAGGCGTGGTGCGCCCGCATGATCAACATCGACGCCCCGGGTTCCACGAGCGCCAACCTGCGCAGCCTCGGACACACGCGCTGCCCGCGTCCCATCTTTCCGCTTGATCCGGTGGTGCCATTCACCCCGGCGGTCACCTTTTTCCAGCGGCCCCGTTACCGCCGCTGAACCTCCACTTACCTTTTATGAAAATCCGTGAAATCCGATGCGCCGGCCTGCGAGGCGCCACACCCGAGGGTGGCTGGAGCAACGAGCTCCGGCCCGAGGACTGCGTCCACACGCTGGTTGCGGTCCACACCGAGGAGGGTGCGATAGGGCTGGGCAGCGTCTTCACGAACGACGCGCTGGTGCGCGCCTCGCTGGCGGTGCTGGAGCCGCTTTACCGTGGCGAAAACGCCCTCGAGCCCGAGAGGGTCAGCGAGAAACTCCATCAAAACAGCTTCTGGCTGGGGCGGGGCGGGGCGATCACCCACACCATCAGCGGCATCGACATTGCCCTGTGGGATCTGCTCGGTCAGGCGACCGGCCAGCCGGTCGGTCGGCTGCTCGGCGGTCGTTACCGCGAGCGGGTGCAGCCCTATGCCTCGCTGCTGATGGATGAACCGGCCAAGCTTCGGGACCATCTCCTGGCGGTCAAGGCGCAGGGCTTCCGCGCCTTCAAGATCGGCTGGGGCCCGTTCGGCCGGCGCAGCGCCCAGCTGGATCGGGCGATCGTCGCGGCCGCGCGCGAGGCCGTGGGCCCGGATTCACGGCTCATGGTGGACGCGGGCGGCAGCGACGCGCACTGGCCCAACGGCTACAAGTGGGCGCTCAATACGGCCCGGATGCTCGCCGACTACGACGTGCACTGGTTCGAGGAGGCGCTGGTCCCTGACGCGCTCGAGGATTTCGTGAAACTGCGGGAGCATTCGCCCGTGCCGATTTCCGGCGGCGAGGTGCTGACCCGCCGGCAGGCCTTCCAGCCGTGGATCGAGCGCGGGGCCTTCGACATCATCCAGCCCGACGTCACCAAGGTGGGCGGGATCAGCGAGGAGCGGCGGATCGCGTGGGCCGCGGAGGACCATGGCATCCGGTTCATTCCGCATGGCTGGAACACCGCGGTCGGTCTGGCCGCGGACCTGCACCTGGCCTCCGCCATCCCCGGCACCGACCTGGTGGAATATCTGACTGGCTCGCCGTTCATCGACGAGATCACGGCGGGCGGTTGGAAACTCGACGCCGACGGCATGCTGCCGATCCCGACCAAGGCCGGCCTGGGGCTCACGCTCGACCGGGACGCCGTCGCGAAATACACGGGCAAGGCGCGGCTGCTCGACAAGTCTTGAGGACAGGCGTCAACTGCCCGGCGATGTTCCGCCCAGCCATCTCATGATGAAACCAGGAAAGCTCATCCAATCGCTCGCCGGACTGGCCGTCCTGCTGGCCGGCGTGGCCGCCGGCCACGCCCAGGTGACGCGCCCGGCGGTCACACCCCGGGTGGTGGGACACCGCGGCCTTGAACATCACGCCCCCGAGAACACCGTCGCCAACTTCAAGGCCAGCCTGCAGCTGCACGTGGGCATCGAGGTGGACGTCCGGCGGAGCAAGGACGGCGTCTGGGTGTGCCTGCACGACGAGTCGCTGGACCGGACCACGAACGGGCGCGGCCGGGCGGCCGACCAGTTGTATGCCGATCTCCGGCGGCTCGACGCCGGCAGCCATCTCGCCCCGTATTACACCGGCGAGCCGATCGCGGCGTTTGAAGAGCTCCTCGTGCTGCTGAAGGAATTCGACGACCCGAGCGTCATGGTGGCCGTGGACCTCAAGGTCACCGATGCGACGGCGGAGAAGGAATTGGTCGGCCTGGCCCGCCGCCATGGCGTGCTCGACCGGCTGGTGTTCATCGGCCTGACCATCGTCGATCCGGCGGTCCGGGCCAGACTGCGGGCGGCCGATCCGGACACGCAAATCTCCGTCCTGGCCCAGACCCCGGCGGATGTTCCGGCCGCGCTTGCGGACCCCCACGGCAACTGGGCCTACCTCCGCTTCGTGCCCGACCCGGAAACCGTCAAGGCCATCCATGCGGCCGGGCGAAAGGTTTTTGTCGTGGGCAACATGGTGGTGGGCCTGGAGACCGACAACTGGCGCCGGGCGCAGGCGGCGGGGGTGGACGGGATCATGACCGAATTCCCGCTCGAATGCCGCCGGGCCCTGCACTTTCGCAATCCGTGAACCGAACCGTCCCCGGCCGATCCCCTTACACCATGAAATCACAAACTGTCCGTCCCGGATCCGTCCTCCGCTCTTGTTTGGGTGCAGCCCTGCTGCTGGCGACACTGTCCGGTGCGCCGGCGGCGGATGACCGGGTCATCCGCTTCCCGGACATACCGGGCTACCGGACGCTGAAGGGCGATTTCCACCAGCACACCGTTTTTTCGGACGGCAAGGTCTGGCCGAACATCCGGGTGGAGGAGGGGACGCGCGACGGACTGGACGCGATGTCCGTCACGGAGCATCTCGAATGGCAGCCGCACCAGGCCGACCTGCCCAACCCGGACCGCAACCGCAGCTACGAGATCGCACACCAGGCCGCGAGCCTGCCCGCGGGCCTGTCGGAAGGGGATTACTGGCTGATCGAGCAGCGCGCGAAAGGCCGCGAGCAGGTGATCAAGGACCAAAAGGTCCTCGTGGCCCTGCCGCCCGAGGCGCAGAGCCGGCCGGTGGCGCAGGACATACTGGTTTTTAACGGGGTGGAGCTCACCCGCAACCATCCGCAGGGTCACGCGAGTCCCCTCGGGCATGTGAACGCGATATTCATCCAGGATGCGAACCGGCTCGTGATCGAGGAACCGGTCGCGCTGCTGCGCGAAGCGCGGGCGCAGGGCGCCTTCAACATCTGGAACCATCCCTGGTCGCGCGGCTCCTACAATGTCGACGGGGTGGTCGAGCTGACCGATTTGCACAAGAAACTGCTCCAGGAGGGTTTGATTCAAGGCGTCGAGGTGGTGAACACGGACACCTATTCGGAAGGGGCGCTGCAGCTGGCCCTGGACCATGACCTGACCATCATGAGCGGCTCGGACATCCACGGCCTCGTCGAATGGGTCTATCCGGCCGCCAGCGGCAAGCACCGGCCGGTCACCCTGATCTTCGCCAAGGAGAAGGGTGAGGAGGCGATCAAGGAGGCGCTGCGGCAGCGGCGCACGGTCGTCTGGTATAAGAACACCCTCATCGGCCGGGAGGCCTGGCTCAAGCCGCTGATCGCCGCCTCGCTGGTTGTCCGTGCGAAGGGCTATCAGCCGGACCGGCGGAAGTTTACCATCCAGGACCGGCCGGATTCGGCCCTGCTGGACATCGAGCTGAAAAATACCAGCGACGCCGAATTCCTGCTGCGCAACACCGGCAGCCTCCGGTTGTATAACGAGGCGGAGGTGCTCAGCATCCCGCCCCACACGACCATCACGGTCACCGTCATGCCGCTGAGCCGCATCCGCGAGGTCGAGCTCAACTTTGAGGTGCTCAACGCCGTGGTGGCTCCGGGTAAGCATCCTTCGGTCACCTACCGCCTCACCGTCGACTGATCAGGCCACCCGCCGACCCCGGACGATTTTCCGCATGAATTCTTTCATCCGACTCCTGGGTCTGGCCGTGCTTGCCGGGACAAGCCTGACGGCCGGGGCCCGGGCGGATGCGACCCGGGCGACCCCCAACGTGCTGTTCATCACCGTGGACGACCTGCGTCCCGAGCTCGGCTGCTATGAAAAACCTTATGTGGTCAGCCCCAACATCGACCGGCTCGCGGCGCGCGGGGTCGTCTTTCAGCGGGCTTACTGCCAGCAGGCGGTCTGCAATCCCTCCCGGGCGAGTTTTCTCACCGGTCTGCGCCCGGACACCACCGGCGTTTACGACCTGGTCACCCATTTCCGCAAGAAGGTGCCGGACGTGGTGACGCTGCCCCAGCTCTTCAAGGAGCATGGCTACCACACCCAGGCGATCGGCAAGATCTACCACCCCGCGTTTCCGGGCTACGGCATCGGCAGTGACCTGGGCGATCCCGTTTCGTGGAGCGAGCCGCACTGGCTCGGCGGGCCCCGCTATTATTATTCCCCGCTGGGAGAGAAACTGGCCCGCGAGGCGTTCGACGCGGCGATGAACTCCACCAAGGCGGGCGGCCCGAACTGGGTCGCCGAAGTGAAGGCGCGCAAGTCCGCGCGGCAGAACGCGGGCAGTCCGGCTGCCGGCGAGGATGAATGGAAGACGGTCAATGTCCGGGTCCTGGCGACGGAGGCGCCGGAGGTGCCCGATGAAACGCTTTATGATGGGCAGGTGGCCGAGCGCGCCATTGCCGCGCTGCGCCGCCAGAAGGAGCGGCAGGACGCGACGCCGGCCGGCAGCGTCCCGCCCCTCTTTCTCGCCGTGGGTTTCCTGAAGCCGCACCTGCCCTTCATCGCCCCGCGCAAATACTGGGACCTCTACGATCCCGAGAAACTGGAACTGGCGGCCAATCCGGGGCCACCGCATGACGCGCCGGCGGCCGCGCTGGCCGTCGAGATGGACGAGCTGCGGGACACCTATCCCCGGGACGTGCGCGTGCCGGCGCCCGGTTCGGACGCGACCGGGCGGGAGGAGCCCTATTTTCTGCCCAAGGCCGGCCCGCTGACCCGGGAGCAGGCGATCCAGCTGCGTCGCGGCTATTACGCCTGCGTCAGTTACGTCGATGCGCAGGTCGGGCGGATTGTCGCCGAACTCGAGCGGCTCGATCTCGCCAGGAACACGATCATCGTGCTGGTGGGCGACCATGGCTTCAGCCTCGGCGAGCACGGGCTGTGGGGAAAGCTCACCAACTTCGAGGATGCGACGCGCTCCCCCCTGATCATAGCCGCGCCCGGGCGTGTTGCGGGCGGAACCCGCACCCCGGCCCTGGTCGAGCTGGTGGATGTTTATCCGACCCTGTGCGACCTGGCCGGCCTGCCCAAGCCCGACCGGCTGGAAGGCACCAGCCTCGTGCCGCTGCTCGAGGATCCCCGCACCGGCTGGAAATCCGCGGCCTTCAGCCAGTATCCCCGCAAGGGGCTCATGGGTTACACCATGCGCACCGACCGCTATCGTTACACGGTCTGGCAATCGACCGACGATGCGCGGGTCGACGCGGGGACCGAGCTGTATGATCACACGATCGACCCGGCCGAGACCCTGAATCTCGCGAGGCTGCCGCAGAACGCCGCGCTGGTGGCGGAGCTGCACGACCAGCTGAAACGCGGCTGGCGTGGAGCCGTTCCTCCGGCCATAAGCAACCGCATGCCGGCCCCGCCATCCACTCCATGAGCCTGAAAGGAAAAAAGACACTCATCACCGGCGCCGGTTCGGGCATCGGCGAAGCCATCGCCCTCCACTTTGCCGCGGCCGGCGCCATCGTCTGGGCCGTCGACAAGGAGCCGGCGGCCCTGACCGCGCTGGCGGCGAAGGCCGCGGGCCGGGGGCTGCCGCTGCACACCGTTTGCCTGGATATCGCGGATACGGAGCAATGCCGGAAGGCCGCGGCCGACCTGCACGCGCTCGAACCGGGCGGGCTGGACGTGCTGGTGAACAACGCGGGCATCGGCGCGGTTGGCACCGTCCTGGAAACCAAGGTGCCGGACCTCGACCGCCTCTATCAGGTCAACGTGCGGGGCCCCTACCTGCTGTCCCAGCTTTTCCTGCCCGCGATGCTGGCCCGGAAGTCCGGAAGCATCATCAACATCGCCTCCATCGGCGGGGTTGTCGGCTTGAGCAACCGGGCGGCCTACTGCACGACGAAGTTCGCGGTGGTCGGCCTGACCAAGTCCATGGCGCTCGACCACGCGGCCGACCAGGTGCGCGTGAACTGCATCTGTCCGGCGCGGGTGGAAACCCCGTTTGTGGCGGCCCGCCTCAAGGAATACCCCGATCCGGCCAAGGCCTACCGGGAGATGTCCGCCACCCAGCCGATCGGGCGGATGGGTCGGCCGGAGGAGATCGCCGCCGCCGCGGCCTACCTCGCGGGCGACGAGGCGGCTTTCATCACCGGTTCGGCCCTGGTGATCGATGGAGGACTCAGCGCGGGCCGCTAGGCCGCCGGCGCGTCCCGGGCCAACCCATCAGACCGAAACTACGACGCCATCATGACGCAGCTGCGTGAAACCATCGTTTTCGACCCGGGTAATTTCTACCGCCTGGAGCGCTGGAACGGGGATGATCGTTTCGTGAAGATCATCAAGAGCCCCGCGGAGGTTGAGCGCATCCCGGCGTTCGGGGCGCGGTGGCATTATCACCGGGCGATGGAGCTGACCTTTGTCCTGCGCGGCACCAGCACCTGCTTCGTGGCGAACCGGCTGCAGAAATTCACGGCGGGCGAGCTTTTTGTGCTGGGGGAGAACATTCCGCACTACTGGCACCATCCCCGCGGGTCCGAGGGGCTCTCCATCCTGCTGGAGTTCCCCGCCGAGCACGGCATCTGGGAGTTCAGCGAGGTGAAGTCCTTGCGTTTGCTGGCGGAGCGGGCGTTGTGCGGGCTGAGCATCGTCGGCTCCGCCGGCAAACGCGCCTGCCGGGGCGTCGAGGAACTGGGCGAGATGCAGGGATTGCAGCGGCTCGGCGGCCTGTTCCAGCTGCTGCACGACGTCCTGCATGCGGAACCCAAGGACACCTGGCTGGTCACGGCCCAGCCCTTCGATCTGACGGGGATCAACGAGCAGGAGGAGGCCATCCGGCGCGCGCTCAGCTATATCCACGCAAACTATCGCGAGGAAATAAATCTGCCGGACCTGCTGGACCTCACCGGCATGAGCCGGACCACCTTCACCCGCCTGTTCCTGCGCTACGCCGGGGCCTGCTTCTCCACCCGCTTGAACGAGGTGCGGCTGCAGGCAGTCTGCCGCGAACTGCTCAGCAGCCCGCGGGCGGTCAGCAGCATCGCCCTCGACCACGGATTCACCCAGCTCTCCTTCTTCAACCGGCTTTTCCGCCGTGAACTCGGGCTGTGCCCGTCGGCGTATCGTGAACGGCACCGGACGCGCGGATCCGCCACGGGCACGGGAGCATGAGCCGACCGGCCGGGCCCGGCCGCGTTGCCGGTCCGCTCCGCATCCCAGTTTCAATCCCACCGCATGAAAATCATCCGATATCTCGACCGCAATTCCAGCGCGCATTATGCCAGTGAAGCCCCGGACGGCACCTGCTGCCGCATCGAGGGCGACATCTACGGTTCCTTCCGGGTCACGGACGAGCGGGCCGACATGCGCAAGCTGCTGGCTCCGGTGGTGCCGACGCAGATCCTCTGCATCGGGCTGAATTACCGGCATCACGCCGCCGAGGCCAACGCCAAGGTGCCGGAGAGACCCATCCTGTTCGTCAAGGGCATCAACACGCTGCAGCACCCCGGTGACCCGATCGAGATCCCGCAGCACCTGCGCAGCGACGAGGTGGATTACGAGTGCGAGCTCGCGGTGGTGATCGGCAAGGCCTGCAAGAATGTCTCCCGGGCGAACGCGCTCGACCACGTGCTGGGCTACACCTGCTGCAACGACGTCTCGGCCCGGGACCACCAGATCAAGCTGGGCGGCGGGCAATGGTGTCGGGGCAAGTTCTTTGACACGTTCGCCCCGCTGGGGCCGCGGCTGGTGACGCGGGACGAGATTCCCAATCCCAACACGCTGAAGATCGCGACCATCCTGAATGGTGAGCGGGTGCAGGACTGGACGACCTCGGACATGATCTTCGATGTGCCGGCACTCATTGAGTATCTGAGCGGCAGCACGACACTCGTGCCGGGCACGGTGATTCTTACGGGAACGCCGCATGGCGTCGGCATGGCGGCCAAGCCGGCGCCGCGCTGGCTTCGTCCGGGCGACCAGGTTTCGATCGAGATCGAGCAGATCGGCGTGCTGACCAATCCGGTGACATTGGAACCGGCCTGACCTCCGGCGCCGGCCCGCGGTTCGCGGCGCGCTTTGCCCATCGTGCGACCGGCCGGCCCGGAGCGTGAGCGATTAGTGGTAATTGTTGAGCGGAGTGGCGTAGAGGGTGAAACCTTGGATCTGCTAGGGTTCGGCTCGAAACATAGGGAGGAAGAAACCCCTTCGCTTCAGCCAATCTTCCGCCTTTGTCCTTGGTCACCTAAACACCCTCATCATGCCATTCGAAACCATCAGCAAGTCGGTGCGGCGCTACTGCAGCAGCCTTTTGGTCACGTTGTTCATTTTCGCCCAGACCCCCTTGGTCGCGCAAACCGCGACGCCCGCCGGTGATCCGCCGGACAAGGAGGTGGCGGACAAGGAGGTGCTTGAGCTCTCCCGCTTCGTGGTGAGCGCCTCGGAAGACGAGGGCTACCGGGCCACCAACACGCTGGCCGGCACGCGGCTCAAGACCGACCTCAAGGACATCGCCTCGTCCATTTCGGTCGTGACCGAGGAATTCCTGCGCGACACGGCGTCGAAAAACACGGAGGACCTGCTGCTCTACACCCTCGGCACCGAGGTGGGCGGCCCGCGCGGCAACTTCGGCGGCCTGGGCGACGGCCCCACGCCTAGCGAGGCCGGCGCGCTGCTGCGCACCAACACGGTCAATCGTGTCCGCGGCCTGAGCGCGGCCGACAACACCCGTGATTTCTTCCTGACCGACATCCCGTGGGACGCCTACATCGTCGACCGCGTCGACCTGCAGCGCGGGCCGAATGCGATCCTGTTCGGTCTCGGCAAGCCGGGCGGCATCATCAACGCGACGACCGACCAGGCCATGTTCCGGAACAGCTACTCGGTGCAGACGCGGGCGGGCAGTTACGGCAGTTACCGCGGCGCGGTGGACTTCAACCAGGTCCTGCTGCCCAAGCAGCTGGCGATCCGCTTAGAGGCCCTTTATGACCACACGAAATACCGGCAGGAGCCCGCGTATAACCGCGACGGCCGGTATTACGGCGCCATCAAATACGATCCGAAATGGCTGGCGCAGCGCGGCATGAAGACCTCGCTGCGCGTCAACTACGAGCGCGGTGACATTGATGCGAACCGGCCGCGCACGCTGCCGCCGGGCGACCGCATCACGCCCTGGTTCATGACGGGCACCACGACGGCGCCGAACGGGCAGGTCTACCAGAACTTCAACCAGAAGGTTTACGACTGGCGCTACTACAACTCGTATTTTGTCAGCATCCCGAACTCCGGCTCGAACGTCACGACGAGCCCCAATTTCAACCCCTACCTCGGGCCGATCCTGCTGTTCGGCGGCAGCTACGCCTTCTTCGGTGACCCGGCCGCCAGCACCCAGACCGGCATGCTCTACGTGCCGCAGTCTCTGTTCACGGAGCACAAAGGCATCGGGCCGACCGGGGCGACTGACGGCAACGTCCGCGGCTTGCTGCAGGGCAACCGGTGGGGCCACATCGCCAACAGCGTTGAGATCGCGCAGCGCCTCGGCCTGCCCTTCGCCGCCGCCTACAAGAACAAGGTCCTCACCGACGCCTCGATTTTCGACTTCTACAACAAAATGGTGGATGGTCCGAACAAGAACGAGGCGCGGGCCTTCGAGGCCTTCAACGCCAGCCTCAGCCAGACCTTCTGGAAGGACCGGCTGGGCTATGAGGCGGTTTTCGACAAGCAGACCTACACGGATTCCAGCTGGGCGCTCAATCTCCCCGGTCGTGGCGAGACCGCCGGGTATATCACGATCAACATCGACTCAGTGATGCCTGATGGCACGCCGAACCCCAATGTCGGCCGCCCGATGATTGTCACCCGCTCCGAGTTTGGCGGCGACGGCATCGCCACGGAGCGCGAGGTCGTGCGTCTGACCGCTTACGCCGAGTTGCGGGCCGATGACTTCATGAAGAAGTCATGGTTCACGAAGGTGCTCGGCCGGCATGTGTTCACGGGCGCCTACACCGACGACCAGTCCGAGCGCGAGGAAAAGGTCTGGTCGACCTACAGCCTGAGTGACAACGGCAACGGCCTCCTGCGCAGCAACAACCTCCTGCCGGACCGCGGCCTGCAGATCGTGAGCTACCTCGGGCCTGACCTGCGCGGGGTCAGTTCCGCCTCGGGTTTGAACCTCTCCGCCATCACGGCCGTGCAAGCCGTGCCTTCGGCCAACGTGCTGCGCGGCTTTGACTCGACCTGGAACCGTCCCACCAGTCCCACCGCCCCGGGTTATGTGAACCCGGCGGCCGCCTGGGTGAACCCCTACAACAACGGCACCCTGACCCAGGCGGAGAACCCGGCCAACTATGTCGGCTGGGTCGACCGGCCGGTCACGGTCCTCGACTCGCGGGTGGACGGCAACGAGGACCTGGTCACCCGGGTTGCCAGCAAGAACCGCGACGAGGTCCGCTCCAAGGTGTTCGTCTGGCAGGGCTACATGTTTGACGGTGTCGTGGTGCCGATGTTTGGCTACCGCAAGGACGAGGCCAAAAGCTACAGTGTTGTCGCCCCGACGAACGCCGCCGGCGGGTATGCGGATCGCGCCAGCACCTCCTATGTCTTTGCGGCCACGCCCAACAACACGATCAGCGGCACAAGCAAGTCCTACAGCGTGGTCGTGCACACGCCGAAACGGCTGAAGAAGTATCTGCCGAAGGGCTCGCATGTGAGCCTCTTCTACAACAAGTCCTCGAACTTTGAGCCGGCCGCCGGCCGCAAGGACATGTATGGCCGGCCGATCGACCCGCCGTCTGGCGAAACGGAAGACTATGGCATCACAATTTCCGCGTTCGACGAGCGTCTTTCCCTCCGTCTGAACAAATACGAGAGCACCGCCCAGAGCGCTTCCCTCGGCATTGGCAACGCCTACATGATCGGCGCGCAGGAAAACCGGGCGTGGGTCGCCGCCAAGCGCCTGCAGGCCGGCCTGACCGGTGATCCGACCTACGCGGGTGCCGTCTACAACTATGGCACCACCACCAACGGCATCTTCGTGCAGACCGCGGCGGAACGCGCCCTCCAGCAGGCGCATGTCGACTACGTGCTGAAGAACCTTGATTACACGACCCTCGCGGCCTGGGCCGTGGACGTGACCGATGACACGCGCTGGCAGCTCAACCAGGCCGAGCGTTACGTCGGCCCGGCGGGGTTCACCGCGACCACGGACACGCTGTCCAAGGGCTATGAGGCCGAGCTCAACTTCAAGCCCGTCCCGAACTGGGACATTGCATTGAACGTGGCCAAGACGACGGCCGAGCGCACCAATATCGGCGGTTACCTGCGCGACTACATCGCCCAGCGCAACGTGGTGTGGAACGGCCTGGGCGGCGACATCCGGCAGGGACCCACCAACGCGGCCTCCGCGGTGGGCATCAGCTGGAACAATCTGCTCTACCGCCCCTTCCTCGCGCAAACCCTGCTCGAGGGCAGCGCCGTGCCGGAGGTTCGCCCGTGGCGCGCCAACCTCGCGACCCGCTACCGTTTCACCAAGGGCAAGCTCCGCGGCGTGAGCGTCGGTGGCGCCTACCGCTGGCAGGACAAGGTCACCATCGGCTATGAGTCCGTGGTCCAGACGATCGACGGTCTGCCGACCGAGACCTACGACATCCAGAAGCCCTATTACGGCCCGACCGACGAGGCGATCGACCTCTGGGCGGCCTACCAGCGCAAGATCGACCGGCGGATCAACTGGCGCATTCAGCTTAATGTGCAGAATGCCTTTGGCTCCAAGGAGCTGATCCCCTTGAATATCAATCCTGACGGCACCTATGGCGCCTTCCGCATCCGCGAGGGTGTGACCTGGCAGCTCACCAACACGTTCTCCTTCTAATGTCCGGTTCCCTGCGCCGGCCTCCTTCTGACATGAAACGATCGATTCAAAACCGCCTTGGTTTCCGCCGGCTCAAAGCCCTCGCCCTGCTCGGGGCGACGGTCTGCGCCGCCGTCCAGATCCAGGCCCAGCAGGTGACCGTCCATCGCAGCTCGCTGGACGGCGACCGCCTGGCCCGGGTGGGGACCATGGAATTTGCCGCCCGGGCCGAGGGCGGCAAGAGCGACATCAGGATCGACGACTCCGTGCGGCATCAAAAGATGCTGGGCTTCGGGGCCTCGTTCAACGAGGCGGGCATGATCTGCCTGAACAGTCTCGAGGCGGCCGAGCAGGAGAAGGTTCTTGCGGCGCTTTTTGATGCGCAGACGGGGGCGGGCTTCACCGCCATGAAAACGGTCATCGGTGGCACCGATTTCATGTCGGCGGGGCCGTTCTTCACCCACAACGACACTCCCGGTGACGTGGAAATGAAGCATTTCAGCATCAAGCGCGACTTGGCGCCGGACGGTCTCGTGCCCTACATCAAGCGCTCGCTGAAGCACGGCAGCTTCGTCTTGCAGGCAACGATGGATTATCCGCCGGACTGGATGCTTTTCGACCTGGAGACGAACCAGGACGTGGATCCCAAATATTTCGGGGCGCTCGCGCTGTATTACCTCCGTTATCTGGAGGAGTATAAAAAACAGGGCATCAACGTGGATTACCTGACCTTGTTCAACGAGCCGACCGATGTTTACACCAAGATCCCGTTCAAGAAGATCGGGGAGCTGCTCAAGAACCATGTCGGGCCGTTGTTCGAGAAGCACGGCGTGAAGACCCGCCTGATGGCGGCCGAAACCGTCGACCGCGGCAAGGCCTTGCTGCGTCAGCCCGAGCTGCTGGATGATCCGGAAGTGGCCAAATACATCAGCTCGATCCCGTATCACGGCTACGACTGGCGCCGCAAGGAGGCGCCCTCCCGCGCCAACCAATACCGCGCGAACGAGTTCATCCCGATCATCGAGCTGGCGAGGCGCTACCCGGACAAGCCGTTGTGGATGTCGGAAATCTGCCATTACAACTGGGGCACCCCGTGGGTGAATCCGCTGCCCAGGTATGAGTTCGCGGATGGCGATCACTGGGGGCACCAGCTGTTCCAGGACATCGCCGCGGGCGCGTCCGCCTGGACCTATTGGAACATGATCCTCGACGAAACGGGCGGCCCCTGGCTGGTCTCGAAGGTGCACGGCGATCCCGAGATCAACCATCAGCAACCGGTGGTGATCGTGAACCGGCGCACGAAGGAAGTGACCTACACGGGGCTTTATTATTACCTCGCCCATTTCAGCAAGTTTGTCCGCCCGGGCGCGGTGCGCATCGCGGCCAACGGCCGGGTGCCCGAGGTGCGGTCCCTGGCGTTCGAGGGGCCCGACGGGAAAGTCGTGGTGCAGCTGTTGAACAGCGCCGCCGAGACGACGTCCGTGCAGGTATCCTGGCGCGGAAAATCCTTCGACCTGAAGCTTCCCCGGTATTCAATCACGACCTGCGAGTGGCTGCCGGCTGACGGCGCCAGGAAATCGTGAGGGGCGGCGGCTGACCGGCTGGCCAGCCGCCGGCACCGCACGAACCAGAGGAATCCAACCGACGCACACCATGAGCATTATCCGGTCCCAGCAATTATCCGCCGTCCACCGTCCCCACGACCAGGACGAGCCGGTCTATCGCCGCCTCGCCCGGCTCGCGTCTGCGGGGGTGGTGCTGCTTGCCGCCACCGGGGCGGGCGCGCAGGAGGTGACCCTCCACCGCAGTTCCCAGGCGGGTGACCGGCTCACGCCCCTCCCGGCCATCCGCTTTGTGGACGGGGCCGCGCCGGCGGCTCCCCACTTCAAGATCAACGAGTCGGCGCAGTTGCAGCGCATGATCGGTTTCGGCGCCTCGTTCAACGAGGCGGGCATGATCAGCCTGAACAGCCTTGAGCCTGCGGCGCAGGAGAAGGTGCTGGAGTCGCTCTTCGACGTGGAGAAGGGGGCGGGCTTCTCGGCGATGAAAACGGTCATCGGCACCACCGATTTCATGTCGGCCGGGCCGTTCTACACCTACAACGACACCCCGGGTGACGTGGAGATGAAGAACTTCAGCATCGCCCGCGACTTGGAGCCGAACGGTCTGGTGCCTTTCATCAAGCGGGCCAAGCAACACGGCAATTTCATCCTGCAGGCGACGATGGACTACCCGCCCAACTGGATGCTGATGGACGTGAAGACAAACCAGGACGTGAACGAGAAATACTACGACGCCCTGTCGCTTTATTATCTGCGCTACCTCCAGGAATATCAGAAGCAGGGGATCACCATCGATTTCCTCAGCCCGTTCAACGAGCCGATGGGCTACACCAAGATTCCCTACAAAAAGATCGGCGTCCTGATCAAGAACCACCTCGGGCCGCTGTTGCACCGGAGCGACGTGCCGACCCGCCTGCAGCTGAGTGACAATATTGACCGCCGAACCGCCCTGCGCGATTTCCCGCAGGCCTTGGACGACCCTGATGTTTTCAAATATATCGCCGGACTGGCCTACCACGGCTACGATTGGCGCCAGCAGTCGATCCGGCCCGACAAGGAGAAGGGTTACCTGTTCGAGGAGTTCAAGGCCATCGCCGAGCTTCGCCGCCGCTACCGCACCCTGCCGCTGTGGATGACCGAGATCTGTCACTACAATGGCGGCACTCCCTGGGCCAAGCCGCTGCCGCGCTATGAGTTTGAGGACGGCGACTGGTGGGGCCAGCAGCTGTTTTCCGACATCGAGGCCGGTGCCGCGGGCTGGACCTATTGGAACATGATCCTCGACCAGACCGGCGGCCCGTGGCTCGTTTCGATTGTCCACGGCAATCCCGAGAACAATGCCCAGCAGCCGGTCGTGATCATCAACCGGGAGACGAAGGAAGTGACCTACACCGGTGTCTATTATTACCTCGCACATTTCAGCAAGTTCGTCCGTCCCACCGCCACGCGCATCGCCTCACCGGGCCAGGTCGACGGCGTGCGCTGCCTCGCCTTCCGGCATGCGGATGGACGAATCGTGACTCAGTTGCTCAACAGCAACCGGGCCGAGACCAAGGTGACGCTGTCTTGGAAGGACAAGACCCTGGAAGTCACCTTGCCGGCGGTCTCGCTGACCACATGTTCCTGGCAGAGTCCGATGTGACCGCGCCTTTCACCCGCTCTTAACCTTCACCAACGTCCGCGTTTTCAACGGATCAAAATCATGTCCTCATCCATCCAAGCATTCAAATGGCCCCAGGAATTCCCGGGCGTTCACTGGCTCGACGACAAGGAGGAGCAGGCGCTGCTGGATGTCATGCGCAACGGCTCGATGTTCCGGTATTACGGGCTGAAGCAGCCGCATCATGTGGACGACTTCGAGCAGGCGGCCCGCGATTATTACGGGGTCAAGCATGCGCTGGCGGTCAACAGCGGGACCGGGGCGCTCATCTGCGCGCTTTCGGCGCTGGGGGTCGGCCCGGGTAGCGAAGTGATCATCCCGTCCTTCCTGTGGGTGGCTTCCGTGGGCTCGATCATCCAGGTCGGGGCCATCCCGGTGCTGTGCGAGGTCGACCGTTCGTTCAACCTCGATCCCGTGGCCCTGCGCCAGCGCATCACCAAGCGCACCGCGGTCATTGTGGCCATCCACATGGCCGGCGCCCCCTGCGACATGGACCGGATCATGGCGCTCGCCCAGGAGCACGGCGTGAAGGTGCTGGAGGATTGCGCGCAGTGCAATGGCGGCAGCTACCGCGGGCGCAAGCTCGGCAGCATCGGCCACATGGCGATCTTCAGCCTGCAGCTGAACAAGAACATCACCTGCGGGGAGGGCGGTCTGGTGGTGACCAATGATGACCGGCTTTTTGAGCGGGCCTTTGCGGCCCATGACATGGGCATGGTCCGCCGCAACGGCCGGCTGGCCCAGCCGGAGGACTACGCCCTTTCCTGGGGCCAGGGCCGGCGCATGAGCGAACTGAGCGGAGCGGTGGCCGGGGTCCAGTTCAAGAAGCTGAACCTGATCGTGAGCCACATGCGGGGCTCCAAGCGCCGGATCAAGGCCGGGCTGGCCGGCACGCCGGGACTCGGCTTCCGGACGATTCATGACGAGGACGGGGATTCGGGTCCCTTCATCATCATGATCCTCGATACGCCCGAACAGTCTCGGCGCTTGTTCACGGACCTGCGCGAGGCCGGTTTCGCGAATGCGATGCACATCGCCGATTACGGCCTGCACATCTACTCGAACATCGCGGCGCTGGTGCGCAAGACGCCGCTTTCCCCGGCCGGCAACCCCTGGAACCTCGCCGAGAACCGCGAGAGCCAGTATGATTACAACAAGGGCGCCTGTCCGCAAAGTGATGAACTCTTTGCCCGCTCGGTCTTGCTGCCCGTGCCCTCAAACCTGACCGCGGCGCAGGAAAATTTCGCGATCAAGACGATCCGGGCATCCCTCGCCCGCGCGGCCTCGGCTTAACGCGGGCCGGGCCTATCCGGCCGGCGGAGGCAGCGGGCCGGGCTGCGCGGATGGTTTTTCGTGAGTGCGTCTGCGCGGGGATGATCCGGCTGACGCGCCCGTCCCTGCCGGCACGTCCCGGTCAGGACCATCGCGCCTAAATCGCGGGCGGACGGCCGCGGATCTGTCGGCGGGGAGGGAAAGCAGGAACCGCCGGAGGGAAGCGGATCGACGGCGCGGTGAGACGTGAGTGCCAGCCATTGAGTCCTAAAGCGTAGCCGCTCGAAACGGGGCTTGGTAGGATTGCGCCGGTTTTAATCACCATCGACAAAAACACTTCCTTTAAACGCATCATGTCCAAAAAATCCCAGTATCGCTTTTCGTTCGGCCCCTGGAACATCAGTGAAGGTTCCGACCCGTTCGGCCCCAATGTGCGGGCCGCGTATCCGCACGAGAAAAAATTCAAGCTCTACAAGTCGCTCGGCTTCGACGGCGTCCAGTTTCACGACGACGACGTCGTGCCGGGCCTCGAGCAACTGAAGCCGACCCAGATCATGACCAAGGCCGGCAAGGTGGCGAAGGCCCTGCGGGCGCAGGGCCTCGTGGCCGAGTTCGTGGCCCCGCGCCTCTGGTTTGCCCAGGAGACGGTCGATGGCGGCTACACCTCCAACAGCGAATCCGACCGGAAATCGGCCTGGGAGCGGACGCAACGCTGCATCGACATCGCCCGGGCGGTCGGCTCGAAGGCGGTTGTCCTCTGGCTCGCCCGGGAAGGCACCTACATCCGCGAGGCGAAGTGCGCGAAGCTGGCCTATGAGCGCCTGCAGGAAACCATCGACGCCATGCTGGCCTACGATCGCGAGATCGAGATCTGGATCGAGCCGAAGCCGAACGAGCCGACGGACCTGGCCTATGTGCCCACGACGGGCCACGCCATCGCCCTGTCCTACGCCTCGCGCGACCCGAAGCGGGTGAAGGCGCTGATCGAGAGCGCGCACGCGCTGCTGGCCGGCCTGGATCCGAGCGACGAGATGGCCTTCGCGCTGGCCCATGGCAAGCTGGGCAGCGTCCACCTGAACGACCAGAACGGCCTCAAATACGACCAGGACAAGAATTTCGCGAGCGCCAACCTGCGCGCCGCCTTCAACCAGGTGCTGGTGCTGGACAATCATGGCTACGGCAACAACGGCGAGTTCATAGGCCTCGACGTGAAGGCCATTCGCACGCAGCGCGGCTACCCGGTGGTGGAACACCTGAAGAGCAGCCGGGAGATGTTCTTCCACCTGCTCGAGAAGGTCCGCACCTATGACCGGAAGCGGGTCGAGCAATATCGGAAAAACCGGGACTATGAGGGTCTCGACCTCTACACGATGAAGCACCTGCTGGGTGCCCGCTGAGCGGCGGCCGATCCCATCTCGAGACCATGAACCGCAAGTTGCGTTATGGCATGATTGGCGGCGGGCGCGGGTCGTTCATCGGCTCCGTGCACCGGCTGGCGGCGGCGATGGACGGCAGGGCCGAACTCGTCGCCGGCGCGCTTTCCTCGGATCCGGCGCGGGCGAAGGCCTCGGGGGCGGATCTGTTCCTTGATCCCGACCGGGTCTACCCCGGCTATGAGGAGATGATCCGGGCCGAGGCCCGCCGGCCGGCGCGGTCGCGCCTGGACTTCATCGTCATCACCACGCCCAACCACCAGCACTTCGGGCCCGCCAAGCTGGCGCTCGAGGCCGGCTTCAACGTCGTGTGCGACAAGCCCGTGACGCTGACCCTGGCGGAGGCCCGGATCCTGCGCACGCTCGTCGCGAAGACGGGCAAGGTGTTCGCCGTGACGCACAACTACACGGGGAATGCCATGGTCAAGCAGGCGCGGGAACTCGTGCGGCAAGGGGCTTTGGGCAAGATCCGCAAGGTTGTGGTCGAATACCCGCAGGGCTGGTTGAGCGAGGCGATTGAGAAGTCCGGCCAGAAGCAAGCCACCTGGCGCACCGATCCCAAGCGCAGCGGGCTGGCCGGGTGCATGGGCGACATCGGCACGCATGCGGAAAACCTGGCCCGCTACATCACCGGCCTGAAGATCGAGTCCCTTTGCGCGGACCTGACCGCCTTCGTTCCGGGGCGCGCCCTGGATGATGACGGCAACGTGCTGCTGCGTTTTGCCGGCGGGGCCCGGGGGGTGCTCTACGCCTCGCAGATCTCCATCGGGGAGGAAAATCCGCTGTCCATCCGGGTTTACGGGACAAAATCCAGCCTCGAATGGCGGCAGGAATTCCCGAACGAACTCATCGTCAAGTATCCGGACAAACCCCGGCAGGTGTGGAAGCGAGGCAATGCCTACCTGAGTGCCGGTCCCCGCCGGTTCAGCCGGATTCCGCCCGGTCATCCGGAGGGCTTTCTGGAGGCCTTCGCCAATATCTACCTTGAGGTCTATCGCGCGATTGCCGCCGAGGTCGACGGCACGCGCCCGCCGAAGGACCTGGATTTCCCGACGATCGAGGACGGCGTGGTGGGCATGGCCTTCATCGACGCGGTGGTCCGGTCATCCCGGGCCGGGGCGCGCTGGGTAAGCCTGAAGCACTAGGGCAGGGGGGCCGGCGGCCGGGCCGGGGCGCATTATTTGCGCTCCGATTTTTTTCCGCGGCCGTTCGCCGCCCGGGAGGCGCTGCCCGGCAGGGTGCCTTTGGCGAGGCTCGCCCGGTATTCGGAGGGATTGACGCCAAACTCCCGGCGAAACAGCCGGTTGAAGAAGGACAGCTGGTTGAAACCGTGGCTGAAGGCGATGGTGCCCACGGGCTCGGCCGACACCTGCAGCGCATGGCAGACCGCCTGGAGACGCACCTGGTTGCGGAAGATGGAGAATGATTTGCCGACGTGGAGCAGGAACTGACGGGCAAAGGTGGCGCGGCTCATGCCGGTGAGCTTGAGCAGTTCCGCCAGGCTGAGGTCCTCGCGGTAGTGGGCGAGGATGTAGCTGACGGCGCGGCGGATGGCTTCCTGGGTCTCGACGTTGCCGGTCATCGAGAAAGGCTGGGCTGAGAGCGGCTGCATGTCGTGGCGCGGCGCGGCGGCCAGGATCGAGAGGATCTGCAGGAACATCGACAGACGGGTGAGCCCGGAGTGTCCGGTCAGGGCCTTCATCTGCTGGCGGACGACATCGGCGGTGACCCCGCGGATCTGGATCCCGCGCAGCGCCGAGGTGAGGAGCTGGCGGAGAGGCGCGGCCTCGTTGAAGCTCCAGATCCCGTGCTCGAGCGGGAAGTCCCATTGGATCGCGAGACCGGCCGAGTCGCCGCGCAGCTGCCAGTAATGCGGCACATTCGAACCGATCAGCACCAGGTCGCCGGATTCAAAGAGCTCGATGTGGTCGGCGACCAGCCGGGTGCCGGCGCCCCGGGAGATGAAGGTCAGCTCGCAGGCGGGATGATAGTGCCAGTGGTCGCCTTCGCCGTGGAGCGGGGCCGCCTTGCCCGGGCCAAGCACGACTTCAACATCCCGCACGCTCTGCTGCCACCGCAGCAGGCGGAAAGTCTCGCCCTTGGAAAGCGGGATGTTTTCTCGTTGGAGATCCATGGGGTGGCGGGTGGTTCGTTAGCCTTTGTCTTGGAAAAGGTTCCCTTAACATCCGACAAAGCGGCCAAGAGTCAACCGTCACCGGGCAAATGCGGCCGTGGCCCGCCAAATCCGGAGCGGCTGCCGGGACGGGCAGCGCGCAGGATGGCATCGGGCCCGGGCGGGCGGTTCAGGCGAGTGGAATCTGCTGCACCGTCCCCGTGCTCTGGGAGCGGAGGGCGGCGGCGAAAACCCGGTGCGTGTCCAAGGCTTCCGCGGGGGTGGCGCAACCGAAACGGTCGCCGAGGATCCCCTCCCGTTCGGCCAGATAAGCGGCCCACATCTGTTGGATGATGTCGGGGAAGCCGGGCTCGAAGATCTTGCCGGTCACGGTTTCAAAGGGGGTGGTGAACCCGAGCTCGGTGCGGCGCCACCACTGTTCGGTGCCGCGCTCGAAGACCCACAGGGTCTTGGGTTCGGCGGTGCTGTATCTCACTCCACCATCCGTCCCCAGGATCTCGATGAACCAGGTGTTGGTTGCGCCGGGGGCCAGTCGTTTCATCTCCAGCCGCATCGGCACATCCTGCTCGCCCATCCGGGTCCAGGTGTTGAGGACCGCGTTGTCCCAGGTGTCGCATTGTGCGAGACCGCCGCGGCCGTCCGGCCGCTGCGGGTAGCCCTTCTGGAGCTGCGCATAGACGCTCCGGGGCCGCCAGCCGAGACGGAGCGGCAGATGGCAGGCATGCATACCGAGGTCGCCGAGGACGCCGACTTCCCCGCAGGTGTCGTTGCGCCGTTTCCAGCTGGCCGGTTTGGTCGGATCGAGGTCGCTGCTGTGGTGGAATCCCGAGGTGACCTCGAGGATGCGGCCCAGCTGGCCGGCTTTCGCGAGGCGGTGCGCCCGCTGGGCGCCCGGGAAGAAGGGCATCTCGGAGCTGCAGCGCACGAAGCGGCCGCTGCGGTTGATCGCGGCGACGATGCGCTCCGCGGCGCCCAGGTCGATGCCGAACGGCTTCTCGGCCAGCAGATCCTTGCCCGCGGTCAGCACGTCCGTGTAGATCCGCTCGTGCTGCGAATGCGGCACGGCCACGTAGACCACATCGATCGCCGGGTTGGCGAGCAGCTGCTGGTAGTCGGTGGTTAGCTGCCGGCAAGAGGGGATGGCCTTGAACCAGTCCAGGCTCGCGGGGTTCAGATCGGCGACCGCCAGAAGTTCGGGGCGGACCGGCAGGTTGAGGAGGGCGCACCAGCGGGCGAACGTGCTGGCCATTTCCCTTCCCATCAGGCCGCCGCCGATGATGCCGATGTTGACAGTCTTCATAAGGTGCAAGGGTGGGCGGCCGGTTTCACTTGGTGATCAGTTCCATCGCGGCGGGCACGCTGGCTTTGTCGTGGACCAGCGCCATGAGCGCCCGGGTGATGCCGCGCGGATGCGGATGCTGGATCACGTTGCGGCCGTAAACGATGCCCGAAGCCCCCTGGTTCAGCAGCTCCACGGTGCGCTCGAGGATTTCACGGTCTGAGACCCGGCCGCCGCCCCGCACCAGCACCGGGGTGCCACCGGCGGCCCGGACGACCTGGTGGTAGACGCTGAGGTCATCGGTCGGATCGGCCTTGATGATGTCCGCCCCGAGCTCGACCGCCTGCCGGACCAGGTGGATGATGCCGGTGGCGTCGCCGTTGACCATGTAGCCGCCCGCCTCTTTGTTGGGCCGGAAGACGAGCGGTTCAACCATCATGGGCATGCCATAATGGTCGGCCTGGGGCTTCAGTTTGAGGATGTTGGCCACGCATTGCGCGTGGACTTCCGGCGCCCCGGGGATCTGGAAAAGGTTCACGCAGACGCACGCGGCGTCCAGCCGGACGGCCTGCAGCATGGCGTCCTCGATCATGAGGCTGAACCGGGTGTCGGGGAGCTCCTTGCCGTAGATGTTCGCGACATCGGTGCGCAGCACGAGGCTGGGCTTGTGCCGGCCGGGCATGGATTGCAGGTGGTGCGCCTGTCCGACCGTGAGCTGGATGGCATCCGGGCCGGCTTCGACCAGGGTGCTGACCACGGTCTGCATGTCTTCGATGCCCGACAGGAAGCCGGGTTGGTTGAAGAAGCCGTGGTCGACGGCCACGTCGAAGCAACGTTGCGAGCGCGGATTGAACAGGCGGCGGAGGCGGAATTGTTTCATGATGGATGGAGCGGTTCACCGGTCCGGGTGGAACATCCACCCACCATAACAGTTTGGGCGGGAGGGAACTCCCTCCGTTGTCTCAGAAATGAACACTAAGCTCTCACCCATGCGCGGTGCAGGCCAGGAGGACTAACGCGGCGGCGGGGCCGCCTTGGCCAGCTCGGCGAGGGTCTTTTCGACCGCGAACTCCACGCCGGGGGCAAACCGGCGCCCTTCGTAGAGGCCACGTGCTTCGTAACCTCCCTCCTGGAGTATCCGGGTGTTGGGCAGGTAGCCGTAGATGTCGTTGCAGTAACCGGACACCCAGAGGTTGACCGGTCCGAAGACACGCTGGGCCACGGTGACGTAATCCGCCACGGTCTCGCCCGAGAGTCCGACCAGGGTCAGATCCCGGCCAAACCGCCACAGCGCAAACGGAGCGCGGTAGTGGGTGGCCGGTTGCTTGCCGGCATGATGCTGCAGGAGCATCTGGGCGGCGGCCGCCTTTTTCCAAAGGGCGGGTTCCCGGGCCATCTGTTCGATCTCCGCCAGCGAAGGCGGCGGCTCGAGAGGGAGATCGGCGTAGGCGAGGCTGGTGTGCAGCGGTCCGTTCACCGGCTGCAGGCTGCCTTTGGCCAGCACGCGCTCAACCTCCGCGCCCAGTTCGGCGCCATGCTCGCGGGCCAGTGCCAGCGAGCCGGTGGGCCAGGGGGTGCTGTCCCCGCCGCAGCCTTGCATGAACATCGCCGTGGCACCCGGGTTTTTCTGCTCCAGATATTCCTGGGCAAATCCCGCGAAATCGCCGCAGATCTGGTAGTCGAGCGGTGGAATGGTGGTGTTGTGGCAGGCGGCGCCGAATACCAGGCCGAGGAGCTTGCCGTCCGCGGCGGTTACCCGGAGGACCGGGACGCTCCGGTCGTTTGGGCCGCTGGGATTGACGCCGAGGATCACCCCGCGCGCCGTGTATTGGCGGCGGTTGAAGGGAAATTTGACCGCGCCGACGGCGTGGGCAAGCGTGACGGGTTGCGTATTGGCCAGCGCGGCCAGGGCGGTTTCCACAACCCGATCCTGCAGCCAGACCGAGTAATCGAACAAGGCCTGCGCTTCATCCTTCTTGAGCCGGCCTTGCGGCGCGGGCGAAGTGGCCTGTGACGGTCCGGTGTGCGTGTGCGAGGAATTCAGCAGGATTTGGGAACGGGCCAGGCCGGAGGCCTGCATGATCCGTTCGCAGATGGGGTCCGCCAAGCCGCTCCGGAAACCGATGAAATCACAGGTGATCAGCACCGACCGATGTCCCGTGCCATCGATGAGTGCCATCGCCTTCACATAAAGATCGGACACGACCCCGCGCGAGGGTTGGTCGCGGTTGGCGTATCCGCCCATCATGACCGGTTGTGGCGGCGTGATGATCGCGCGGGCGAAACCAGCCCGCCAGTCAGCCTCGGCACCACGCAGGCTCGTGCCCAGGGTGACGGTCAGCAGCAGCACCAGGGCCGGCCAAATCCATCTCACGTTGCAAGGCAGGGGCTGGATCCGCAGCGACAGCAGGGTCATGCCCGGATTATGCGGTTTGTGGAAAAACGGCTCTACGCCTTTCCTCTCATTCATGTGCCCGATTGTCGCGTGGCCGACCCCTTTTCTTCAGGAAAATGCAAGTGAATGAGCGCTTAGGCGTAGTCGGACAAGCGGCTTTGCCGTAGCATGCGCACCAGCATGGCACTTACGCGCGCGAAAAAACTGGCGATCTCAGTGGCATGTGTCCTGGGCGGCTTGCTCGGTTCCGCTGTTAAAGGCGAAACAAGCGGTGATGGACCGGGGGCGCGCCCCAATGTCATCATCATCTTTGCGGATGATTTGGGTTATGGAGACCTTGGTTGCTATGGTAATGCCTCGATCCGCACGCCGCAGCTGGACCGGATGGCGGCTGAGGGGCAAAGGTGGACCAGCTTCTACGTCGCGGCGAATGTCTGCACGCCCAGCCGCGCCGGCCTGCTGACGGGCCGCTGGCCGGTCCGCAGCGGCATGACGAGTGATCGCCGGCTTGTGCTCACGGCCCGGGCGGCCGGAGGGTTGCCGGATACGGAGGTCACCCTGGCGGAGCTCCTGCGGCGGCAGGGCTATGCCACCGGGGCCATCGGCAAATGGCATCTCGGCCAGCAGGGCCGCTACCTTCCGACCAGTCGCGGCTTCAGTGAGTTTTTCGGCACACCCTATTCCAACGACGAGGCGGTCAGTCCGGTGTGGAAGAAGGATTTCAGCCGGCGGGACTATTGGAACAATCCGCTGTTCTACGCGCCGCGCAGCGAATATTGGGATATTCCGCTGCTGCGCAACGAGACCGAGCTGGAGCGTCCAGTCGAGCAATCCACCCTGACCCGGCGTTATACGGAGGAGGCCGTGCAATTCGTGGAGCGGCACGCCGGGCAGCCTTTCTTCCTGTATCTGGCGCCGAACATGCCGCATGTGCCGCTTTTCGCCTCGGCGGGTTTCCGCGGCCGCAGCCCGCGCGGCATCTACGGGGATGTCGTCGAGGAACTCGATGACATGGTGGGCCGCCTGCTGGAGACTGTCCGCCGGCTGGGTCTGGAGCGAAACACGCTGGTCGTCTTCTCCTCTGACAACGGCCCCTGGCTGATCTTTGGCGAGCATGGCGGCTCCGCCGGCCCGTTGCGCGACGGCAAGGGCACCACGTGGGAGGGCGGTCATCGGGTGCCGGCCATTTTTTGGTGGCCGGGACGGATCAAGGCCGGCGGTTCCATCGGCGAAATCGGGACGACCCTGGATCTGTTCACCACGGTGGCGAAGCTGGCCGGGGCGGCGCCGCCGGCGGATCGCGTGATCGACGGCCTCGACTTGCGCGCCCCGCTTTTCGGCGAGGGGCCCGGTCCCCGGCAAAGCATGATCTATTTCCGCGGCACCAGGATCTACGCGATCAGGGAGGGGCGATATAAGGCGCATTTCAGCACCAAGCCGGGATTCGGCCCGCAGCTGGTGGAAACCGTGCAGGATCCGCCGCTCCTGTTCGATTTGGAGCGCGACCCGGCCGAGCAAACCAACATCGCGGCCTCCCGGCCCGAGATCGTGGCAAGGATGGTCCGCCTCCTGGCGGAACAACAGGCCGGATTGACGTATGGGACGGATCAACTGGTCGAGCAGCTGCCGGCCGGCCGGTAGACTGTCGCCGCCGCCCCGGGTTTCCGGAGGCGGAGTAGGGAACTTGAGGAGAATAGTGGCAGCCATTGAGCAGAAAGGGGTAGCCGGAAAGTCGGTGGTTCCGCTATCGTGGCACATTGAAGTTGCATGCGGATCCGCGTCATACCATCCCCTTGCGGCTTTCCCGACTGGGAGGCATCGCGTGAGCCGGCCATCTTAAATCCTCATCGTAACACATGATCCATCCGCTGTTGGTCGCATTGGGGGAGCGCTGCAGAAACGTGTTCGGCATCGCCCGGCAGGGAGCATACCGGCTGGGTTGGTTGGGAGCGCTACTGGTCTGCGCGTTGTCCGCCGGTGCCGTGCAGGCCGGCGAATTCCGGGCGGCCGTGGTGAAGGTCGACATCACTCCGGACACGCCCCAGATGCTGCTGGGTTACGCGGCCCGGAAATCCACCGGCGTGCAGGACCGCATCCATCACCGCATCCTCGCGCTGGATGACGGCACCACCCAGTTTTTCCTCGTCTCCTCGGAGTTCTGCGTCATCTCGCCGGCCGAATACGACAAGGTGGCGGAGGTGCTGGCCCGGGAGCACGGCATCAAGCCCGAGCATTTCTGGTGGACGCTGACCCACACCCATTCGGCCCCCGAGGTCGGGCCGGCGGGCCTGCCGGCGGTCTTCATGGCCGAGCGCTATGAGCACAAACCCGACTCGACCTACACGGCATTCGCCGAGCAGAAGCTGATCGAGGGAATCCTTGAGGCCCGGCGCCAGCTGGCCCCGGCCAGGCTGGGTGTGGGTTGGGGGCACGCCCAGGCCAACATCAACCGCCGCGCGCGGAATGCCGCGGGGAAGACCACCCTCGGGATGAATCCGGACGGACCCACGGACCGGAAGATCGGGGTCCTGCGCATCGATCACGCGGATGGCCGGCCGCTGGCCCTTGTCGCCAACTACGCCATTCATGGCACGGTGCTGGGGGCGCAGAACCTGCTGGTCAGCGGCGACGCCCCGGGGGTGGTGGCGGAATACGTCGAGCGGAAGACCGGGGCGCCCCTGCTGTTCATCAACGGCGCGGCGGGCAACCTCGCCCCGATCTACAGCGTTTACCCCAATGCCCGGGCGGGACACCTCGATGAATTCGAGGTGCTGCTGGGCGACAAGATTGTGACGGCGGCGGGCGCAATCACGGCGGCCACGACCGAGGTCGCGCTGCGGGCCGGGTCGACCGTGCTGGAAACGCCGCGGAAGGCCGGGCTGGGCTGGGCGGACGAGCTGCAGCGGTATGCGCGCACCACCGACACCGGGGCCGAGATGATCCGGCTGCCGGTCGGTTTCTTGCGCATCAACCGGGACATCGCGATATGGAGCGCGCCGCTGGAGCTGTTCTGCGAGATCTCGAACGAGATCCGGGCGCGCTCGCCGTTTCCGTATACCTTTTATTACGGCTACACGAACGGCTGGCTGGGCTATCTTCCGACGGAGGCCGAGATTCCCTTCGGGGGCTACGAGCCCCGGACCTCCCCGTTTACGCCGGCGGCGGAGCACGACCTGAAACAGCATGTCCTCGGTTACCTCGAAGGTGAAATGAGGCGCTGAGCTTACGGCTGATCGAACTTATCCGCCCCTTCGGGCCAATCCCCCGCCATCCATGTCTCCTGCCCCCAACGACGCTCCCCGTCTCAGACGAGCCCTCAAGCTGCGCGACCTCGTGGTCTATGGCATCATCCTCATCCAGCCGACCGCCCCGCTGCCCATCTTCGGCGTGATTGCCGAGAAGGCGCACGGCCACGTGGTGACGACGATCCTGCTGGCCATGGTTGCCATGCTGTTCACGGCGATGAGTTACGGCCAGATGGCCCGCGCCTATCCTTCGGCCGGCTCGGCCTACAGTTACGTGGGCCGCGAGATCAACCCGCTGCTCGGGCAGCTGACCGGCTGGATGATGACGCTCGATTATCTGATGAACCCGATCATCAGCGTGATCTTCTGCAGCGTCTCCGCCCGGAATCTGGTGCCGGAGATCCCGTTTCCCGTCTGGGCGTGCTTCTTCGCCGTCCTGTTCACCTGGTTTAATTCCCGGGGCATCAAGACGTCGGCGCGCATGAACCAGATCCTGATCACCATCATGTCGGCGGTGATCGTGATCTTCATGATCGCGGCGTTCCGGTATCTGTTCGGGAGCGCTGCGCCCCAGGTCTCGCTGGTGAAGCCGTTTTTTGATCCGGCCACCTTCAGCCTGCCGCTCGTCGCAAGCGGGGCCTCGATCGCGGCGCTCACCTACATCGGGTTTGACGGCGTTTCCACCCTGTCCGAGGAGGTCGAGAATCCCCGGCGCAACATCATGCTGGCCACGGTGCTGACCTGCCTGGTGACCGGCCTGCTGGCCTCCGCCCAGGTCTATGTCGGGCAGCTCGTGTGGCCGGATTTCACCAGCTTTCCGAACGTCGAGACCGCTTTCAGCTACATCGCCGGCCGCGTCGGCGGCGACTGGCTGTTCTATGTGTTCAACGGCACGCTGCTGCTCGCCAGCCTCGGTTCGGGCATGGGTGCCCAGCTCGGCGCGGCGCGTCTGCTCTATGCCATGGGACGAGAAAATGTGCTGCCCAAGGGATTCTTCGGCGTGATCGACGCCAAGCGGCAGCTGCCGCTGAACAACGTGCTCACCGTTGGCGTCATCGCCTTGGCTGGCGCGTTTCTCATGGATTTTGCCCTCGGTTGCGAGCTGCTCAACTTCGGGGCGTTCGTCGCCTTCATGGGGGTCAACCTGGCGGCTTTCCTCAACGGATTCGTGCGCGCCGAGAAACGGATCTGGTGGAAGGCGGTGTGTCCGCTCGCGGGCATCCTGTTCTGCGGCTACCTCTGGCTCAGCCTGGGCACCTTTGCCAAGGTCGCGGGCCTGGCCTGGGTGCTGGGCGGCTTGGTCCTTTTTGCGGTCCGCCGCTACCTGCTCGGGATTCCGGTCACCCCGTTCGTGGAAACGGAGGCTTGAGGCCCCCGGCGGTCCGGATGGGTGAGCCCAAAGTGCAACTCATTGAGCTTTCAGGCGTAGCCGTTCACGGGCGAACAGGGCAGACTCACCCCAGGCGCGGCGGCGTGCATTCATCTCCATGAAAAAAGATTCAAGGCGGTTGCAGGGAATGGCGGCCATCATCACGGGCGGGGCCTCGGGCTTCGGGGCCAGCATCGCCCTGACCTACGCCCGGGAAGGCGCGGATATCGTCGTGGCCGACCTGGATGAAGCCCGCGCCGGGGAGACGCTCGGCGCGCTGCGGGACGCCGGGGCGCAGGCGGAGTTTGTCCGCACGGATGTCAGCCGCTCGGCTGACATGAAGGCGTTGGTGGAACGGACACTCGCCCGCTTTGGAAGGATCGACATCATGGTCAACAATGCCGGCATGAGCCACCGCAACCAGCCGATGCTGGAGGTGACCGAGGAGTTCTTCGACCGGCTCTACGCGGTGAATGTGAAGAGCATCTACCTGTCCGCCGTGAACTGCGTGCCCGTGTTCCGCCGGCAGGGCTCGGGTTGCTTCATCAACATCGGTTCGACCGCCGCGGTGCGGCCCCGTCCCGGGCTGTGCTGGTATAACGGCAGCAAGGGCGCGGTCACGCTGCTGACCAAGTCGATGGCGGTGGAACTCGCCCCGGACAAGATCCGGGTCAACTCCATCAATCCCTCCCTCGGCGAGACCCCGCTGCTGGCCACGTTCCTCGGCGGACCGGACACGCCGGAGACGCGGAACCGGTTTCTCGCCTCCATCCCGCTCGGCCGCTTTTGCCGGCCGGAGGACATCGCCAATGCGGCCCTGTTTCTGGCCGATCCCGCCTCTGATTTCGTGACGGGGGTCTGCCTCGAGGTGGATGGCGGCCGTTGCATCTGAACTTCACCGCGGCATGCTCGGCCCAGGAAACGCGGCGGCCCTTACCCCAACCCCAGGATAAAAAATGAAACCTTACGTTCTCTTGCTGCTCTTGCTGGCCGGGCCCGCGACCGGGCTGGCCGCCGACCGGCCGGCCCGCCCGAACGTGCTCTTCATCGCCCTCGACGATCTCGGGCCCTATCTCAACTGCTACGGCAGGACCGAGGTCATCAGCCCGAACATCGACAGGCTGGCCGGCCGGGGCCTGCTGTTCAACCGCGCCTATTCGCAGCAGGCCATCTGCAACGCGAGCCGGGCGAGCCTGCTGACCGGCTTGCGGCCGGATTCCACGGGGGTGTATGACCTGCGCCACCACTTCCGGGAAAAAGTGCCGGAAGTGGTGACGCTGCCCCAGTATTTCAAGCAGGCCGGTTATCACACCCAGGCCTTGGGCAAGATTTACCACGAGGCCTTTGACCGGAACGAGGCCGCCACCAACAACGGCGTGAACCTGGATGATGCCCCCTCGTGGAGCGTCCCGGCCTGGCGGGGTAAGCCCCGCTATTATTATACGGAGCGCGGGGTGGCCGAGGCGCGGCGGGTTTTCGCCAGCCGGATGATGAAGCCCGGCCAGACACCGGACGATTGGGTCAACTACCTCGTGCGCGGCCTCGCCACGGAGGCGCCCGATGTGCCCGACAACGTCTTGCATGACGGCTACCTGACCGATCGCGCCATCACCACGCTCCAGGACCTCGCGAAAAACCGGCCGGCGGGGGAGGGCGGGGCCACCCAGCCTTTTTTCCTCGCGGTCGGCTTTCTCAAGCCGCACATGCCCTTTATCGCCCCCAAGAAATACTGGGATCTCTACGATCGCAGCAAGATCACCCTGGCGGAAAACAACTTTCCGCCCCGCGATGCGCCGCCGATCGCTTCCCAGGTGTTCTGGAACGAGGCGCGCGCCCAGTCGGACGTGCCCGACAACGGCCCGATCCTGCCGGAGCAGTCCCGCGAGCTGCGGCACGGCTATTACGCCTGCGTGAGCTTCGTCGACGCGCAGATCGGTCGCCTCATGGATGAGCTGGACCGGCTGGGCCTGAGCGAAAACACCATCGTCGTGCTGTGGGGCGACCACGGCTACTCGCTCGGGGAAAACAGCATCTGGGCGAAGTGCACCAACTTCGAGACCTCCGTGCGCTCACCGCTGATCATCAGCGCGCCGGGGGGCCGGGCCGCCGGGCGGAAAACGGACGCGCTGGTCGAGTTTGTGGACATCTATCCCACGTTGTGCGAGCTGGCCGGGCTGCCGGCGCCGCAGAAGGTGGAGGGCACCAGCATGGCGCCGTTGTTTGACCAGCCCGACCGGCCGTGGAAAGCGGCGGCCTTCAGCCAGTATTACCGCCAGGCCTTCCCCAAATACCGGGTCATCCCGCTGGCCATCGCGAATCCCGAGGGGTATTCGGAATACCCGAAGGACGCCACCATGGGCTACTCCATGCGCACCGACCGTTACCGGTTTACGATCTGGCAGTCGGTGGCGAATCCCGAGCAGATCATCGGGGTCGAGCTCTACGACCATGTGACCGATCCGGCGGAGAACGTGAATGTGGCCGGGCTGCCCGAGAACGCCGCGCTGGTGCAGGACCTGACGCGCCAGCTGCGCGAAGGCTGGCAGGCCGCGCGGCCGCCGGCCTCCTGAACCGGCCGGTTCGATGACCTTATGAAAAAATTGGCGCGATGGCTTGCCCTTCTCCCTTGGCTTGCCGATCTGGCCGGCGCGGCCGGTCCGGTCCCGTCCGCCCAACCGGTGGAGCGGCCCAACATCCTCTGGCTCACGACGGAGGACATCAGCCCGAATCTCGGAAGTTATGGGGATCCTGATGCCTCGACTCCGACCTTGGACCAGCTGGCCGCCCGCGGCACGCGCTACACGCGGGCTTTCAGCGTCGCCGGGGTTTGTGCGCCATCCCGCTCCAGCCTGATCACGGGCGTTTACGCCTCGTCGCTGGGTTCGCAGCACATGCGCTGCCAGACGACGCTGCCGGCGGTCATCCAGCCCCTGCCGGCGCTGTTGCGGGCCGCGGGTTACTACTGCACCAACAACTCCAAGGAGGACTACAATTTTGCCACCCCGCCGGGCACTTGGAACGACTCCAGCCGCACTGCGCACTGGCGCAAACGAACCGCCGGGCAGCCTTTTTTCAGCGTGTTCAACTTCATGACGACGCACGAGAGCCGGTTGCGCTACGAGCCCGAGGCGCTGGCAAAGCTTACCCAGAGCCTGACCCCGGCGCAGCGGCATGATCCCGCGCGCGTCACCCTGCCGGCCTGGCTGCCGGACACCCCGGCGGTGAGGACGGAGTGGGCCCGCTACCATGATCTGATCTCGGCGATGGATCATCAGGTGGCCGCGATCCTGCAGCAGCTGGCGGATGACGGTCTCGCGGACGACACCATCGTGGTGTTCACCTCCGACCATGGCGCCGGGCTGCCCCGGGCCAAGCAGTTCATCTACGAGGCCGGGCTGCAGGTGCCCTTGATCGTCCATGTTCCGGAAAAGTGGCGGCGGCTGATGCCGTCCGCACCCGGTGCGGCGGAAACCCGGATGGTCAGCCTGGTGGACCTGCCGGTTTCCATGCTTTCCCTCCTCGGCCTGCCCATTCCCCCGGAAATGGCCGGGACCGCTTTCCTGGGCCCGCAGGCGGCCGCCCCCCGCGCTTACATTCACGCCATCCGTGACCGGATGGATGAACGGGTCGACATGAGCCGCACGGTCAGCGATGGCCGGTTCAAGTATCATCGCAACTACCTGCCGCACCTGCCGCACTACCCGTTGCTGACCTACATGGATCTGCTGGAGACCGCGAAGGATTTCCGCCGGCTGAACGCGGCCGGGCAGCTCTCCCCGGGGCTGGCGTTTTTCATGGCGCCCGCCAAGCCGCTGGAGGAGCTCTACGACCTGCAGGCCGATCCCAACGAGCTGCACAACCTTTCCGCGGATCCGGCGCAGGGGGCGACCCTCGCGCGCCTGCGGGATGAGCATTTCAACTGGGTGCGGCGGACCGTGGACACCGGGTTCATCCCTGAGCAGATGCTGCGGGATTTTGCCGCCGGCCGCAGCGAATACGAATACGCGCGCAGCGGCGACTATCAGCTGGAACGGTGCATCGCCACCGTGCGGCTTCTCGAGCAAGGCGCGGCCGCCGTGACGCCCTTGCGCCAGGCCCTGCAGGATGCCTACCCGCCGGTGCGCTTTTGGGCCGCGACCGGCCTCGCCTCGCTCGGCCGCTCGGCCGCGCCCGCCGCCGCCGACCTGCAGCGCGCGCTTGGCGATCCGCACGCGGAGGTCGCACTCGCCGCGGCCGAGGCGCTCGGTTACCTTGGACAGCCGGCGCCGGCGTTGCCGCTGCTGGAGCGCTGTTTGAATGACGACCGGCCCGTCGTGCGGCTGGCCGCGGCCAATGTGGTGGACCGGATCGGCGAGCAGGCCCGTCCCCTCATCGACACCATCCGGCGCATCGCGGGCCGGAAGCTGAAGGACGACCTTTCGATGATGGTGGAGTGGGCGCTGCAAGCGGCCCTGCGCCGGCTGGAGGCGGCGCCGCCGGCGGCCGCGGCGGCTCCCGCGGGCGGGCTGACGGCCGTCGGGGTGGCCAGCATCGACATCACGCCGCCGGCGCCGGTGCGGCTCCATGGCTTTCCCCGCGGGGTGCGCAGCACCAGCAACACGGTGGTCACCCATCCGATCTTCGCCAAGGCCCTGGCGATCGGTTCCGACGCGGAAAAGCCGGTGCTCCTGCTCGCGACCGACCTGCTGGGGGTGAGCGATGAGATGCGGGAGGAGCTGCTCGGCCGGCTGGAGCGGGAAGCCGGGTTTTCCGACCGGACGCGCTTCACCCTGACGGCCAGCCACAATCACAGTGCGCCGGCCCTGCGCACCGTGGCGCCGTTTGTCTTCCGGAAACCGCCGACCAGTGAACAGGCGCAGGAGATCAAGGCTTACGAGGAGTTCCTGATGGAACGGCTGTTCCAGGTGGCCGTGGCCGCCTTGCGCGACCGGCAGCCCGCCCGGATCGCCCACGGGAAAGGAGCGGCCGCCTTTGGCATCAACCGGCGCCTGGTCCAGGATGGCCGCATGACGGGCTTTGGCGATAATCCTGCCGGGCCGGCGGATCCCGATTTTCCCGTTTTGGTGGTGCGCGATCCCTCGGGCGGCCTCCGGGCGGTCTGGTTCAGCTACGCCTGTCATGGTGTCTGCTGGCAAAAACCCAGCGTGCATGGCGACTGGATGGGGGTGGCCCAAGCCCGGCTCGAGCGGGCTCATCCCGGCGCCGTGTTCCTGTATTCCAACGGCTGTGCCGGTGACATCAACCCGGTCGACCGGTATTTCAAGGGAGAGGATCCGGAAACGCCCGGCACGCTGGCGGCGGCGGAGGTGGAACGCATCCTGGCCTCGCCGTTGCAGCCGGTCCGGGGCGCGCCGCAGACCCGGCTGGCTCGCTTTGCCCTGCCGTTGCAGGCGGCGCCCGGAGCGGAGCAGTGGAAGGAGCAGAAGGATTGGTATAGCCGCACCATGCTGGAGCAGCTCCAGCGCGGCGAGGCCTTGCCCTCCAGCCTGCCCTATGTGGCGCAGACCTGGACCTTTGCCGAGGACCTGACGATTGTGTTCCTGGCGGGGGAGGTTTTCTCCGACTATGGGCTTCGGTTGAAGCGTGATTTCCGCGGGAAAAATCTGTGGGTGAATGCCTATGCGAATGATGTGCGGGCCTACATTCCCACGGCCGCGGTTCTGCCAGAGGGTGGTTGGGAGGTCGACGGCTCGCGGCTCAACTACGGAGTGCCGGCCCGGGTCGCGCCCGAAGCGGAGGAGATCCTGATCCGTGCGGTGGAGGCGATGTTGCCCGGTCAGTTTTCGCCCGCGGCCAAGCCCGCACCCAGGTGAACAGGTGGATCCGCCGTCACCGTCCGGTCGCGAGCCGGAAGCTCTCGGCGTGGAACTGCAGGGTCGTGACCTTCAGCCGGGCGTAATATTCGGGATTGGAGTGCGAGGCGCCCTCGAGGACGATTTTGCTGAAGGGCAGCCTCAGCTCATCGAGGAACTTCATGTAATCGAGGTTGGACGCATGGTTGAAGTCCTTGGTGCCGATGACGAGGAGGAGGCGCACCGGCGGAACCGGATGGGCCGCGTATTTTTTCGCGAGAAAGAAGACGTTGTTGTCCAGGTGTTGCCCGGCATCGACGGCCTTCTGCTCGTTGCCAAACCCGGCGGCGAGTGGCGCGGCAGAGCAGAAGAGCTCGGGATATTTAAAGATGTTCCGGGCGGTGCCTCGTCCGCCCATCGACATCCCTTCGATGGCGCGATGTAGGCGGTCGGGGATGGTGCGATAATGCCGGTCGATCAGCGGGATCAGCTCGGTGATGAAGGCGGTTTCGCCCAGCTGGCCGGCGGCCGGGTCATCGTAGTGCCAGGCCGGGCCGCCGTTGATGAACACGATGATCATCGGGGGCAGCTCACCCGAGGCGATGGCCTGGTGCGCGGCGGGCACGATGGCCGGCGCCCCGGTCAGCTCGTTTCCGCCGCCACCGTGCAGCCAGTAGACGACAGGGAAGCGTGCCGCGGGGTCTTGCGCATAGGCGGGCGGCAGGTAGATGCTGTAGCCCACGTCGATCTTCATCGATGGGGAATGGAATCGATGGTGCGTGACGCCAGCCGGGAGCGGCGCGGCCGGCTCGTTGCACCATTGGTGCTTCCGGGCCGGCGCCCCGGCCGACTGCACCTGCGCGCAGGCGGCACCGGCGAGGATGGTCGCGAGGGCAAAGGTTGTGACACGGAAAAGTCGGCGGGGTAGGGTCGTCATTTTTTAAGAGGGGTTTGCCACCAACCAGTGAATCGGTCCCGGATGGACCGGCCACCTGAATCTGGCGTTTGGGACGAAAGTGGCAGGGTTTGAGTCATGGGGCGTAGCCCTTTTCCTGCCGCCAAACTAAGCTGGCCGCGTTCGGTTTTGCGACGAATCCAAGGACAGTTCCACGTTGTCGCAGCGCCGGAGCCCGCACTTGCATCCGCCATGCTTCTTTCCGGCATGGGGGAAGGCGCGGGTAGTGATCCGCCCAACCCCATCTCATGAGCAGTCCCCAAATCAGCTCGGTCAATTTCCGCCGTGTCGTCGTGTCCAGCATGCTGGGCACGGCCATCGAGTGGTATGATTTTTTCCTCTACGGCACCGCGGCCGCCCTGGTGTTCAACAAGCTCTTCTTCCCGAGCCTGTCACCCCTGGCGGGGACCATGGCGGCCTTCGCGAGCTACGCCGTCGGTTTTTTCGCGCGTCCGCTGGGCGGCATCATCTTCGGCCACTTTGGCGACAAGGTCGGCCGCAAGTCGATGCTGGTTACCACGCTGCTGATGATGGGCATCGCCACCTTTCTGGTCGGCCTGCTGCCGACCTACGACCAGGCGGGCTTGATCGCCCCGGTGCTGCTGGTCGTCCTGCGCCTCGTGCAGGGCCTGGCGGTCGGCGGGGAGTGGGGCGGGGCGGTGCTCATGGTGGCGGAGCATTCGCACAACAATCGCCGGGGATTTTTCGCCAGCTGGGTGCAGGTGGGCGTGCCCGTCGGCCTGCTGATGGCGACCGGCATCTTCAGCCTTTTCACCCTGCTGCCCGAGGCTGATTTCCTGAGCTGGGGCTGGCGTGTGCCTTTCCTGCTGGGGATCGTGCTCACGGGCCTGGGCTTTTTTATCAGGATGAAGGTGCTGGAAAGCCCGGTCTTCGAGCAGGCCAAGTCGGCCAAGCCGGCGCCCCGGCTCCCGATCCTCGAAGTGCTCGTGACGCACCGCCGGAGCGTCCTGCTTTCCATGGGGGCGCGCATGGCGGAGAACGCCTTCTTCTACATCTTCACCATCTGGGTCCTGAGCTACGCGACGCAGCACCTCGACATGGCCAAGAGCACTTTGCTCAATGGCGTGCTGCTGGGCTCCGCCGTGCAGGTCTTCGCGATTCCTTACTTTGGTGCTTTGTCGGACCGCATCGGCCGCAAACCCGTTTATCTGGGCGGTGCCATTTCTCTGATCCTGCTGGCTTTTCCCTTCTTCTGGCTGGTCGAAACGCGCAGCACTCCGCTGGTGTGGCTGGCCATCGTCCTGGGCATGATCGGTCATGCCGCCATGTATGGCCCGCAAGCGGCCTTTTTCTCGGAACTGTTCGGGACCAGAACCCGTTATACCGGCGCCTCGCTCGGTTACCAGCTGGCCGCACCGTTTTCGGGCGGATTGGCCCCGCTGATCGCCTCGTTTTTGCTGGGTTGGGCGGAGGGCTACACCTGGCCGATCGCCATCTATCTCATCGGACTCGGGCTGGTGACGGTGATTAGCGTTCGCCTGGCGGATGAGACGAACCGGACGGACTTGCGGCACGATTTGGGCCGCTCTGCGCCTGAGTCCGATGGTTCGTCAAGCTAGGCCATGATTCCTGAATTCCCTCGCATGAGCAAAGTCTACCCCAACGCCAAGGCGGCCCTCGAAGGTCTGCTGCACGACAACATGACGATCGCTGCCGGCGGATTCGGGCTCTGTGGCATCCCGGAGAACCTGATCACGGCCCTGCGCGACAGCGGCGTGAAGGGTCTGACGATCGTCGGCAACAACGCCGGCGTGGACGGTTTCGGCATGGGCGTCCTGCTCACGACGCGGCAGGTGAAAAAGGTCATGGCCTCTTACGTCGGCGAGAACAAGGAGTTCGAACGCCAGGTCCTTAGTGGCGAGCTCGAGCTCGAACTCATCCCGCAAGGCACGCTGGCCGAGCGCCTCCGCGCCGGCGGTGCGGGCATCCCGGGCTTCTACACGCGCACGGCCTTCGGCACGAAGCTCGCGGAAGGGAAGGAAACGAAAACTTTTGACGGCAAGGAATACGTGCTCGAGCCGGGCATCAAGGCCGGGGTCTCGCTGGTGAAGGCGTGGAAGGGCGACAAGTCCGGCAACCTCGTCTTCCGCAAGACCGCGCGGAACTTCAACCCGATGATCGCCACCTGCGGCCAGGTCTGTGTCGCCGAGGTTGAGCAGCTCGTCGAGGTGGGCGAACTGGCCCCCGACGACATCCACACCCCGGGCATCTACGTCGACCGCATCATCCAGGGCGTGAACTACGAGAAACGCATCGAGTTTCGCACCGTGCAGGGCAGCGCCGCCTCGAAGAAGGAGACGCCCATCCGCGAGCTGATGGCCAAGCGCGCCGCGCAGGAATTGCGCGATGGCTATTACGTCAACCTTGGCATCGGTATCCCGACCCTCGTCGCCAACTTCATCCCGAAGGGCATGAACGTCACCCTGCAGTCCGAGAACGGCCTGCTCGGCATCGGCCCTTTCCCGCCCGACGACCAGGTCGACGCCGACCTGATCAACGCGGGCAAGCAGACCATCTCTACGATCCCCGGCTCGGCTTTCTTCTCCAGCGCCGACTCCTTCGCGATGATCCGCGGCGGGCACATCGATTTGTCCATCCTCGGCGCGCTCGAGGTCGCCGACAATGGCGACATCGCGAACTGGATGGTCCCCGGGAAAATGGTGAAGGGCCCCGGTGGCGCGATGGACCTCGTCGCCGGCGTGAAGCGCGTCGTGGCCGTCATGGAGCACTGCGCCAAGGACGGCAGCCCGAAGATCCTGAAACAGTGTTCGCTGCCCATCACCGGCAAGGGGGTCGTCAGCCTCATCATCACCGACCTCTGCGTGTTCGAGGTGAAGCCGGGTGGGGGACTGGTGCTAAAGGAACTGCATGCTGGAGTGAGCCTGGCGGAGGTGCAGGCAAAAACCGGGGTGCCGTTTCGCGTGGAGCTTGAGTCGTAATCCTTATCCCAGATTTCCCCATGCTCAAAAACAAGGTAGCCTTGATCACCGGGTCCACCAGCGGCATCGGCTTGGGCATGGCCCAGGGTTTGGCCCGCGCCGGCGTGCATGTCATGCTTCACGGTCTGGGTGACCGGGCTGAAATCGAGCGTTTGTGTCAGCAACTGGCCGCCGAGACCGGGGTGTCGGTGCGCTACAATGCGGCGGATGTGCGGAAGCCGGAAGAAATCAGAGCGGCGATTGCGGAAACGGAGCAGACCCTGGGTTCGCTGGACATTCTCATCAACAACGCCGGGATCCAGCATGTGGCACCGGTGGCGGAGTTCCCCGAGGAAAGGTGGGCCGCCATCCAGGACATCGTCCTGAACGCCAGTTTTCATGCCATCCGTGCCGCGCTGCCCGGCATGAAGCAGCGGGGGTGGGGCCGGATCCTCAACCTGGCGTCCGTGCACGGGTTGGTCGCCTCGCCCTTCAAGGGCGCGTATGTGGCCGCCAAGCACGGGGTCGTGGGGCTGACCAAGACGGTCGCCTTGGAACTCGCCGAGACCGCGATCACCTGCAACGCCATCTGTCCGGGGTATGTGCGGACCCCCTTGGTCGAGGGCCAGATTGAGAGCCAGGCGAAAACCCATGGCCTGCCCCGCGAGCGGGTGATCAGCGAGGTGATCCTCGCCGCCCAGCCGACGCGGCGCTTCATCGAGATCGAGGAGGTGGCGTCCCTCGCGGTTTTTCTGTGCGGCGAGCAGGCTCGCTCCATCACCGGCGCCGCCATCCCCATCGATGGTGGTTGGACGGCCCGGTGAACTTCGGAAGCCAATGCGCCGCCACCGTTCGCCAACCAACCCCAAGCAACCATGAAGATTCCGGCCAGAATCCTCGCGCTCAGCCTCCTGGTCCTGATGTGCGCCCGGCTGACCGCCGACACCGGCGATCCGGCACGGCGCCCGAACATCCTCTACATCTTCGCCGACGACCTGTCCCATCGCAACATCAGCAGTTACAAGGAGGCTTATCCCTGGGTGGCCACGCCGAACATTGACCGGCTGGCCAGGCGCGGCGTGCGTTTCACCCACGCCTATGTGGGAACCTGGTGCATGCCGTCGCGGGCGACGCAGCTCACGGGCCTGCTGCCCCATGGAATCGAGTCCATGCGTTCGACGGAACCTTATCCCAGTGCGACGTATGATCCCGTGCAGCGGCCGTTCTGGCCCTCCGTCTTTCGCAAGAATGGTTACCAGACCGCCCAGATCGGCAAGTGGCACACTGGGCGGGACACGGGCTATGGCCGGGATTGGGATTACCAGGTTGTCTGGAATTATTCCTCGGGCCGCCCGCAGCGCCAGGTCGCCGATGAATATTTCGTCGACCAGCAGCTGGAGATCAACGGGGCCGCTCCGCGGGTAGTGCCGGGCTACGCGACCGACAATTACACGCGTTGGGCGGATGAATACATTCGCGGGGCGAACCGGGACAAGTCCAAGCCTTGGTTCCTCTGGCTCTGTTACACCGCGCCCCACGCGCCCTACACTCCGGCCGAGCGGCATCGTGACCTTTATCCTGGCGTGACGGTGCCCGATCCGGCCGACATTTATCCGCCCCGTCCGGGGAAACCCGACTATGCACGGACCAAGGAGCAGTGGATCAAGGGGCCGAAGGGGCAGCCGGTTCCCAACCGGCTCAAGCCACTGCCCGCCAATGTGCCGCTGTTGCATGATGACACGCTGAGTTCCTGGTCCCGGCAGGTGGCGCAGACGGTGCAATCGTTGGATGAGGCCGTCGGCCGGCTGCTGCAGGTGCTGGAGGAAACCAACCAGCTGGAGAACACATTGGTGGTTTTCACGGGCGACCAGGGTTACGCTTGGGGACAGCATGGCTTCGACATGAAAGTGGCGCCGTATGATGCCAACCTGCGGACGCCGCTGATCGTCAGTCTGCCGGGGACGCTGCCGGAGGGGGCTGTTTCCACGGTTCCGGTAGGCGGGGTCGACCTGATCCCCACTTTTTTCCAGTTCGCGGGGATCGCCTTGCCGTGGGCCATGCACGGGCATGACCTGGGGCCGCTCCTGCGTAATCCGCAAGCGGCGTGGGATCACCCCGTGCTCATGACCTATACGGCCGAATATTTCGGCTCCGATGCCAATGAATACCGGCCGAGCAAGGAACCCATCCGGAGCAATGTCGGGGTCCCGTGGTGGGCTTCTGTGATCAAGGATGATTTCAAATATATCCGAACCCTGGCTGAAGGCATCAACGAGGAGCTCTACGACCTGAAAAATGATCCGGATGAGCTGAAAAACCTGGCCGGCGAAGGCGGGCATGCCGCGACCGTCGGCCGGTTGCGCAGCCTGTTGGTGCAGGAGCTGGGCCGGACCAATGCCGGCATCGTTCATCACCTGCCGGCACCGCAGGCCCCCTGATCCGGATCGAACAGGGCTGCGGGAGGGGGACGGCCCGCACTTAGCCTTTGCCAGCTGCGGGGGAAGACCAAGAGTCCTCCGCGGTTTGGCTCATTTGCGAATGATCCGTCTTCTTTTTCACCGGCGCGATCCACTCCGTCACTGCGCGGCGGGGGCATGGGTGCTCGTGTTTGCCATGATGGCAGGCTGCAGCAGGGAATCCGCGCCAGCGGAGGCTCCCCGCACCGTGGCGCAGGCTGTGACTCAGACCTCCGCTTCGTGCCGGGAGTGTCATGTGGAGATTTTCCAGACTTGGCGGGGCACCGACCATGCCCTGGCCAACCGGCCGGTGGATCCGTCCGGCGATGCCAGGGCCTTGGCGTCGTTCCGGCCCCCGTCCGGCGTCGGATCCGGCCGGGCGCCGGAATTCGTGCTCGGCCACAAGCCGCTCTGGCAGCCGTTGATCGCCGCCGAGGGCGGCCGCTGGCAGCCGCATGAACTGGCCTTCGATCCGGCGAAGCAGGAGTGGTTCAATGTGTTTGGCCGCGAGGAACGGCAGCCGGGCGAATGGGGACACTGGACCGGGCGCGGCATGAACTGGAACTCCATGTGCGCCCACTGCCACATGACCGGTTACCGGAAGAATTATGATCCGGTCGCTGACTCCTATCGTTCGTCCTGGGTCGAGCACGGGGTCGGCTGCATCCAGTGCCATGGACCCACGGCGGCCGGGCATGGAAAACCGGAGACCAAGGCGTCCGTTTCCGCCGCGCCTTTCTTTGGGGACCGGCAGAAAATGATGCAGACCTGTGCCCCCTGTCATGCCCGCAACGAACAGCTCACCCTGGATTTCCAACCGGGCGACGCGTATGCCGACCACTATCGGCTGGCCCTGCCGCTGGAGCCGGGCGTGTTTTATCCGGACGGGCAGCAGCGGGATGAAGATTTCACGTGGGCCTCCGTGCAATTGAGCCGGATGGGTCATGCCGGCGTGACCTGCATGGACTGTCACGATCCGCATACGACGAAGACAATCCTGCCCGTGGCGAACAACCAGCTTTGCCTGCAGTGTCATGCCGCGCCCGGTCGCGTGCAACCCAACGGCACCCGCGCCGTGCCGATCGATCCATCCGCCCATTCCCGGCATGCGGACGGCAGTGCGGGCAATTCGTGCGTCGCTTGTCACATGCCGACCACCACCTACATGCAGCGTGCGCCCCGGCACGATCACGGCTGGCTGAAGCCCGATCCGCTTCTGACCAAGGAGCTGGGAATTCCGAACGCCTGCAGCCGGTGCCATGCGGACAAGCCCATCGAGTGGCTGATCGGGAAGACGGACGAATGGTATGGGGCCCGGATGGACTCACGCCAGCGCGCACGGGCGCGCGCCGTGGCGGCAGGCCAGGCCGGCGAGGCCGGGGAGGTGGAAGGGTTGCTTGCTTTGCTGGACAAGGAGGACATTCCGGCCTGGCGGGCGACCTACCTTGGATTCCTTGCCGCCCGGGCGGATGATCCAAAGGTGCGGCAGGTGGCGCAACGATCGCTGGGCTCGGCCGATCCGCTGGAGCGCGCCGCCGCGGTGCGCGTGTTCTCCGGTTCACCCGAAGCCTCTGCGCGCCTGAGCCCGCTGCTCAAGGATCCTGCCCGGCTGGTCCGGCTGGATGCCGCTTGGGAATTGTCACCGGCGCTCGCCGGGGACGCACCGGCCCGCCGCGAACTGGAGGCCTATCTCGCTATCTCGCTGGATCAACCGGCCGGCCGTCTCCGCATGGGACAGGATCTGGCCAACCGCGGGCAACTGGCTGCCGCGGAAACGGAAATCGCCCGGGCCGCGGCCTGGGATCCCCATTCCCCCGGTATCCTCGAGGTTCAAGGCTTGGTGCTGGCCAGTCTGGGCCGCCCGGCGGAGGCGGCGGCGAAACTCTATCGCGCGGCCGGATTGCTGCCGCAGGGCGCGCCGACCGCGTTGCGCGCGGGGCTGGCCTATGCGGAGGCGGGCATGGTGGTGGAGGCGGAAAACGCGTTCCGTTATGCCGTGCAGCTCGATCCGCGCCTCGACCGGGCGTGGTATAACCTCGGTCTTTTGCTCGCGCAGGCGGGGCGCGCCGCCGAAGGTGCGGACGCCCTCCGTCGGGCGGAGTCGCTGGTGCCCACCGTGGCCGATTACCCCTACGCGTTGGCCACGCTGCTGGTGCGCACGGGCGACCGCAGCGGCGCCCGCGCGGCCGCGCAGCGAGCCCTTCAGCTGAACCCGGGGCATCCGGGTGCCCAGCAGGTCATGCGGCAAGTGAACCCGTAAACGGGCCGGGCCCTACGGCCGCGGCGCATCGAGTTCGCGCAAGGCGTGCGCCAGCACCCAGTCGACCAGCTCGAAGAATTGGCCGCTCTTTCTTGTCGAGACCTTGCTCTCCCGGCGCAGCACTTCGGCGATGGGCTGGGCTTGCTCCCCGATGCGGTCGGCGACATTCGCGGCGGCCAGGGCCACCAGCTCGCGGTCGTCCTGAATGAATCGGGCGATCACCGGCAGGGCCGGCGCCGGCTGGCCGGCATAACACAAGGCCTCGGCGGCGGTCAGGGCGACCTCGGGCGACGGATCGGTCAGGGCGGCGCGCAGTGCGGGCAGGGCCGGCGATGCTGCGGTCCCGAGGTTGGCCAGGCCGGCGGCGGCCCAGAACCGGACCGGAGGGTATTGATCCTGCAGCGCCTCGATCAATCTGGGCACGGCCTCGGTCCCCCGCTCCATCAGGCGGGCGGTCTCGATGCATCGTTCCAGCTGGTAGGCTCCGCTCCGGGCATAGTCATATTCGCTGGAACCGGCCGCGTAGTCGCGCAGCATCTGCTCGGGGATGAAGCCGGTGTCGACGGTGTTCCGGACCCACGAAAAATGTTCCTCCCGCAGGCGCCGCAGGTCGGCCGCATGGCCGGGATCATGGGCCAGGTTTTTCAGCTCATGCGGGTCGGTGGCCAGATCGTAGAGCTCCTCGAGGTCCTTGTGCCCGGCCATGAAATAGGCGGGCCCGCCGGAGAGTTGCCCGGCGGCGGCCAGGCGACGAAACTCCTTGGAGGTCTCCATCCGATCCATGTAGTCATGCCAGGGATAGTGGGGGAGATAGGGCAGGTAGTTGCGCTGATATTTGAACCGGTCGTCACGCACCGTGCGGCTCAGGTCAATGCGTTCACCCATGCGATCCTTGATGCCATGGATGTGGGTGCGTGGTGCGGCCGTCTGTTCCCCCAGGAAGGCCCGGCCTTGCATCTGCGCGGGGATTTTCACCCCCGCGAGCGAAAGGACCGTCGGGGCCAGGTCGATCAGGCTGATCATGCGATCGCTCGCCGTCCCCGCTGCGCCCGGCGCCAAATGGCGCCACCGTGGGGGAAAATACGCCAGCAACGGGACCTGCAGACCGGCCTCGAAGAGGAAGGTCTTGGCCCGGGGCAGCCCGACGCCCTGGTCGGAAAACACGAAGATGATGGTGTCGTCGGCGAGGCCGTCCTCCTCCAGCTGGTGGAGGATGAGCGGCAGATCATGGGTGTCGAAAACGGTCAGCAGGTCGTGGTAGCGGGCCCACTCCCGCCGCACCGCCGGGGTATCGGGCAGCCAGGGTGGCAGGTTCGCCGCGGCGGGGTCATGCCGCTGGCCGGCGGTGAGCCGGGCGACGATCTTTGGATCAGCCCGGATCCGGGACTCGTGCGTGATCATCGAATTGAAGACGGCAAAGAACGGCTGGCCGGGCTGACGCCCGCGCCAGTGGGCGGTGTTGCTGCTGACATCCCAGGCGCCGGCGGGGGTCTCAAAATTGTAGTCGGTCTTGACGTTGTTGGAGCAGTAGTAGCCCGCCTCCCGCAGGTAGGCGGGGAAGGGCCGGATGGATGCCGACAGCGTGGCGACGGAGCGCATGTGCTGCGTGCCGATCGTCGACGCAAACATCCCCGTGATGAGCGACGAGCGCGAGGTCGCGCAGACCCCCGTGGGGGCAAAGGCTCGCGTGTAGCGGATGCCGCGGGCGGCCAAGGCGTCGAGATTGGGCGTCAGGGCATACGGATCGCCGTAGCAGCCAAGCGTGGGGCTGGCGTCCTCAAACGTAATCCACAGGATATTGGGACGGCCCGGCGCGGCGGGGGCGGCCAGGCCGGCCGGTCCACCCAGCGCCATGGCCAGGCTTAGCCGCAGGATGGTCGCTGGTTTCATGGGTTTTGCGCCGCCGGGAGAGCTGCGGGAACGACCTGCCACTGTTCGTTGAACAGCCCGGCTTCGATGGTGGCTTCCGGAAAGGGGGGCGCCGGCCGCCATGCCGCAGCCGCCGGCAGGGCTTTGATGACGGCCCAGTCGCCCAGTCGCGGAAAGAGCAGGTAGTTGGGTGAAGTGAACTCGGCCTCGTGGAAGGTGTGTCCGCTGTTGATGACAAGGTATCGGCCGGTAGCTCCGGGCAGAGGGTTGGGACTGATCAACACGGCGGCGTGGTCGGCGGCCGCGTAGGCCTTGTCGCCGAACCGCACCTCCTCCCGTGACCATTTGACGGGGAGTTCGGGCAGCGCCTGCGCGATCCAGGAGTTGCTGGCGGGATCGCCAAATAAAACCAGGTTTTTGGTGCGGAGGTCGTCCGCCGTCACCTCGGTGTCATCCTTCACCGGCAGCGGGCCGCCCATGAAGCGCTCCCATTCATGGGCAAAGCGGCGCAGTGATGCATCGGCCCACGCCCCTACTGCGGGGTGCCAGGGCTGGCCGGTGCCGCGCACACAGAGAAACGCGCTGGTGAAGGCGTCGTCAATCGGGCCTTGCAGGCCGGGGGTTTTCCCGGTCGCCCGCCATTCGTCCCTGCGGCCGGAGCAGGTCCAGAGACCGTTCTGCCGCGTGAAAACCCAGGTGCTGGGATTTGCGACGCCCGCCGTGTCCGGCAGGCTGATGGTGTGTCCGTCGATTTCAAGGGTGGCGCCTGCGGTCTGCAGCATGGGCGGGTGGATCGCAAACTGGGCGATGTTTTTCGCGGTGGTCACCTTCAGCGATCCTGTTGCGGTGGCCGTCAGGTGCATTTCTGTCCGGGCATAATGCTCGTCCAACCGGAGCAGCTCGAGCCAGTGGCACCGGTTGTAACGCAAGGACCAGGTCACGAAATGCAGCTGGCGCGGCGCTCGATCCAGGCCGCGGTCCGCATAAAACCTGATCAATTCAAGCTGCTTCGCCTTGGTCACAGGATTGATCACATGGGCGGCGCCCTGGGCCACCAGGTTCACCATCTGCTGACCTTCGGCGGCCATGGTGTTGGCCATGTTCAGGTGGTTGCGCATGGCTGATCCGTCCTCGCCGCCGTGAGCGGCGATGGCCGGCACCATCCCGACATTGGCGGCATAACGAACCGCATCCAGCAGCGTCAGGGTCTTTTCCTGATATGAGGGCAGGGTCCCGACCGCGAATCCTCGGTCGGCCAGTTCGGCCGAAAACTTGCGGGTATCGACGTAGCCGGAGTAAGGGCCGAGGGCGACGAAGCGGTCGGGATGCTTGAGCCCCACATGCCATGTGCCCGAGGCGCCCATCGAGAAACCACGCAGCACGATCCGGTCGCGGTCGATGCGATAGTTGCGGCTGACGGCCTCGATGGCCTCGAAGATATCGGTCTCGCCCGCCCAGCGGTAACCGTTTTCCACGCGCCCCAAGGGATAAATTTCAATGTAATCCTCGTCACTGGCCACGCCCCCGGCTTCGTTCGGTTTGAACCAGGTCTCGAACCTGAGTTCGGCCGAGCCGGCCCAGCGGCTGAGGCTGCCGTGCAGGACGACATCCAGCCGCAGCGGCCTGGTGCCGTCATATCCGGCGGGCACGACCACGCCGTAAGGCTGGGTGGACCCGTCCAGGTCGGAGCGAAACCCCCGGAGAATGCGACCTTTCTCCGTTGTCCATGGCGTCTGGCCGCCAAGGAGGGCGTCCGCGCGCAGGTGTCCCTGGCGAAGCGAGCGGCGTATCATCTGGATGGCCGGGGCATCCAGGGCCGGCTCATATTTCAAGGCCCAGGTCACGCACTTTTCATACAGCGCGACATCAGCGAGCAGGTCCGTGCGGGACGCCGGTGAGCCGGGCGATTCCGCCGGGTCCAGTCGCAGCATCTTCATGCGCAGGGACTGCAGGGCTTCGGTGATTTCGCGCGCGTCGTTTTCTGAAACACCGGCCGGCAACGCATGGCCCGGTGCACCGGCCGGTGTTGGATCTCCGGAGAGACGGAGCAGGGTGAGAAGGAAGGCGACACACCCACCGACCAGGGCCGGGCAATTTCTAATCATAAGAGTTACGATGCCACGGATGCATCTTGCGGCCCGCAGTATGATCCTTTCCCGCCGGGGAGGCTACGCTTGAAAGCTCAAACGAGCACACTTAAAGCGCAAATGCCCGGGGCGTCCGGGGTGAGGCGTCCGGGCGGCGGTAGGTTCACTCAGAATATTTCCACGCAGGCGGCCAGGCCCTCGCCGCCGCCGATGCAGATGGCGGCGACGCCGCGCTTGAGGCCGCGTTCCTGCAGGGCGGCGATGAGGGTCACGAGGATGCGCGCGCCGCTGGCGCCGATGGGATGGCCGAGCGCGATC
>DASWWD010000021.1:0-142000 GCA_036401015.1 Lacunisphaera sp. | reverse complement strand
GCCGGCGGGATGGCCGGCACGGCCGCCCGGGCGGCGGCCGCGGCGTTGGCGGGCTGCGCCGTGGCCACCGAGGCCAGCAGGCTCAGACCGGCGAGAATCAAGGCGTGGGCAGTGATCTGGTTCTTCATGGCAACTTTCTCCTTTGGTTGAAGGTTGACTGACGAGCCCACTGACCGGAGCCCGGCAGGCGGGTTCGGTCGCGCCGGATTTTTCCAAAAATTTTGCCCGGAAAATCCGGGAACAAAATGACGCCCGGTTTCCGCCTGGGGCCAACCCCTCCGGCTGTTCGGCCGGGGGAAGGTTATTTTAACCACGAAGACACAGAGGGCACAGAGGCGCGACCAAGTGATTGTTCAATGTTCATTGTTCAGTGCTCAACGTTCATTGACCGATCCCGGACCGACCAAATGAACAATGGACATTGAACGATGAACATTCCCATCTGCCGGATTCCATCCGTGCGATTCGTGCCATCCGTGGCGAACCGCCTTCCTTCGCGCCCTTGCGTCTTTGCGTTAATGGATCGGGACAAGGCAGTTTAACCGCACCGTTGCGGCGTGCTCGCCGCCCGGTATAGGTCCCGAGAACTCCGTGCGCCGCCGGATTCACGGGTATACGGTGACACAGCGTTGGTGTTTTCAGCTATACGAAGCTCTCCACTGACCGACAGGGATTCGGTCTCACACTCCGTAAAATGCCTCGCCGTTGCGGACGTAAACCTTATACAATTCCTCCCGCGAGGAACCAGCGAAGAACTGATCCAGCACATTGACCCACCGGGGATAATCCGAAGCCTGGGTGGAAACAGGCCAGTCCCCGCCGAAGGCGACCCGGTCAAACCCAAAGCAATCGATGACGTGCTCGAGATAGGGTTGGAGATCGGCCCGGCTCCACAGGAGATGATGCGCCTCCGTCACGAGGCCTGACAGTTTGCAGTGCACGTTCTCCATTGCGGCCAGTTCCCGCAGCTGCTCGCGCCAAGGATCGAGCTCGCCCCCGCGAATGTTGGGTTTGCCGATGTGATCCAGCATGAACCGGACATTCGGACACTGCCGGACCAGCTTGATCGTGTTCGCGAGCTGGGCGTGGTTAATGCAAAGGTCGAAGCTCAGGCCGTAGCGGGCCAGCAGCTGCACACCACGAACAAAATTGGGGCGAAGGCAAAACTGGATATCAGGCTCAAACTGGATGATGCGCCGGATGCCCTTCACGAAGCCGCTCGCCGCGAACTCCTCGAGGGAAGGCTCCGCATTGTCGCCGTCCTCGAGGGGCGCCCAGGCGACCATGCCGCGGATTCTCGCGTCCGACTTCGCCACCTGGCGCACCCATTCCACCTCGCGGAAGTATTGCAGCACATCGCACTCGCACTGCACAAAAACCATCTTGGCCACTTGGACCGGTTCACAGGCGCGGCGATAATCCTCGATCAGGTGATTCTTGTTGAGCAGCGGGACACTCTCCAACCACGGATAACGCAGCTGCTTGAGGTCCCACAGGTGCAGATGGGTGTCGACGATCGGGAAATTCGGCATGGTGGAAGCGGTCAGCGGGTGCCCGCGATCTTGGTGTTCTGCCCCAGACCTTCGGGGCCGATCCCGTTGTAGCCGCCGTCCACCGGCAGGTCGGTGCCGGTGATGAAAGAGGCGTCGTCACTCAACAGGAACAGGACGGGGCCGGCGATTTCCACCGGGTGGCCCAGGCGGCCCAACATGTGGAACTGCCCCCAGATCGGGTCGTATTTTTCTCGGTCACCGCCCGCGGCCTTGTCGACCTCGCGCGTCCAGATCCAGCCGGGACTCACGCTGTTGACCCGGATGTGGTGCGGCGCAAGGTCCAACGCAGCGCATCGGGTGAGCTGGGTGACGGCGCCCTTCCCGCTGTTGTAGGTCCAGCGGTTCGGTTGCGCCACCCAAGAGGAGATGCTGGAAATGTTCACGATCGCACCGCCCGTTGTCTTCATGGGCTCCGCCACCAGCTGGATCAGCAGGGCAAAGGCGAACGGGCCCACGTTGAAGGAGCGCAGGAAATCCTCGCGCGTCGCATCCAGTCCCTTGGCGATGAAGGAGAAGGCGTTGTTAACCAGGAAATCAACCCGCTGGAATTTTTCCACAGTCGTGGCAACCAGCGTGCGGCAAAAATGCTCGTCCGCCATGTCGCCGCCAAGGATCAGGGGCGAGAAGCCCGCCGCGGCAAACGACTGCTGGCCCTCCTTCACGTCGGCCGGCAGCGCGCTCACGACCACGGTGGCGCCTTCGCGCAACAGTTCGAGGGCAATGGCGTGGCCGATGCCGTTGGTGCCGCCAGTGACGATTGCAACCTTGCCGTGGAAACGGCCGGGGATAGGGAGCCGACGAGGTGAGGTAATCATGGGGTTGGGTGATTGGGAGTGAGGTGACTGGGAAATTCCGGGCGGCCGATGACTTCGCCGTGGTGCATCGAGGCCGGGCTAGTTGGCCAAAAGATTGTTGGCCCAACCCATCGCCACCAAGGCACAGACCAGCACCGCGACGCCGCCAACCATCCAGGAAATCGCATTCCGCGACGCGGCCTTCCATTCGCCCGACATGGCTCCGGCAAGATTGCCGAAGAGGATCGAGATCACGAGCATCATGGGAAACCCGACATAAGCCCCGTATTCCCCGAGCATATAGGCCGCGATCCCGTAGATGGCGATGCCGCCCGGCCAGGCGAGGCCCATGAACAAGGCCCAGAACCAGTGGGAGGCCCCGCCCTCGCGAAAACGCCCGAACGTGCGGTTCTTGATCAGCAACGCCAGTGCGTAGATAAAATTGACCAGGTAGTTTCCAGTGAACACCAGGGCCCAGATCGCGAACCCCGCCGCCCAGCCGGGAGCGCCGCTCCGCGCCGCCTGCTTGGCAATGTCATCCCCGAATATGAAACTGAAGTTTACGAGTGAGGAAAGCGCCCCGGACAGGACGCAAAACAGCAGGCCGACGGCGAATGGCGTCGAGGGTTTTCCCGATCCGACCGGGGTGTTGTTCACGTCACGCTCCTTGATGCTGCCGGCCCGCGCCATGCAGACCACGCCTACCACCATGAGGGCGATGGCGCCGATCAGGGCCATGCCACCGCCCGTGCCCAGCTTGTTGCCTTGGAAAATGATAAACGGGGTCAGGCTGCCGAAAATATTGATCAACCCCATCAGCAGGGAAACCCCCAGAGCCATGCCAACCGCGGCAATCGCCTTCCCCCAGTAGATCCCGCCCAAGCCCCAGCCGATGCCGAAGAGGAAAGTCAGCAGGAGCTTCACTCCCGAAACACTCCCGTAAATCTCCCCTAGACTTGGAACGGTGAACAGAGCCAGCGGCCACGGCACAAGCACGAGGGCGATCAACGAACCCAGTCCCCAGGAATTTTCCCATGCCCACTTCGGCGTGCGGGTGACACCGAGCGAAAAGAGGCCCTCCAGCGCCCCCGCCAAGGTAACCAGTAACAGTCCAAGCAGTATAGTTGTGCTCATAAAGAAGAGGCGTTCCGCTCATTCGCGGCGGATGGCGACCGGGCGCCCATGGACTCAGGCAGCCGGCAGACCGCACAACAGAGAAGTCGACGCTGGCGGGGTAAAAATGGACCAGTCTCCATGAGCTTTCTTATACTATATGTTTTATATTTAGGTGCGCAGAATGTGTGAAAGCAAGCCTGTAGTTTCGGTTTTTTATGACTGACGCAGCATCTATTCTCCTTGTGCTCGACGTCGCATTACTTATAGTATTAGTTTGTTGAAAGCGCTTCTCTACCCCGAATATGGCCGCCTGTGCATGGCGGATATCCCCTCTCCCCTGCCCGAGCCCGATTGCGTTGTCGTGAACGTCGCGGCTTGCGGTATCTGCGGCAGCGAAATCGAGACCTACCGAAAGCGAAGCCCCCGCCGGCAGCCCCCCCTCGTGATGGGACATGAATTCTGCGGCACGGTGTCAGCGGTCGGTCCCGCGGTCACCCAATTCAAAATCGGCGACCGTGTGATTTCGCACTCGATCGTGCACTGTGGCCGCTGCGCGCCTTGCGCCCGCGGACACACTCACCTTTGCACGAACCGGGAAGTTTTTGGGATGCACCGCCCCGGCGCCTTCGCCGAATTCGTTAATGTGCCGGCGCGCGTGCTCGTGCCCTGGCCCGCGGCGCTTCCGCGCGAGGCGGCGGTGCTGACGGAACCGTTGGCCAACGGCGTTCATGTGAACAACCTGCTGGCCCATGTCGCTGGCCAAAATGCGCTGGTGATCGGCGCCGGTCCGATCGGCTTGATGTGCGCGGTTGCCCTGATCGCAAAGCGGGAGGCGAACGTGCGCATCACTGATCTCAACACCGACCGACTGCGCGTCGCACGCGAGTTGGGCGCCATGACAGGGCCCGAGTCCGACGCTGCGGAACTGCGAGCGTGGTTGAAGACCCAAGCGGGCGAAGGCTTCGATGTCATCGTGGACGCGGTCGGTTCGAGCGCCACCAAGCGCGATTCGCTCGAACTGCTCCGTCCCGGTGGCGCCTGCGTGTGGATCGGCTTGCACGAGGACCCCGTCACCTTGAATTCCTACGAGGTCACCCTCCCCGAAAAGCAGATCCTCGGGACCTATGCCGCCACGATGCAAGAGCTGGCCACCGCGGTGCAAATCCTCGCCTCCGGTCGCTTCACGGTGAACAGCCTGATCAAGCCTCGCAAACTGGACGACGGGTTGCTCGCGTTTGAAGACGCCCTCACCGCCAAAAGCATCAAATCCGTAATTCTTCCCTCATGAAACCTCCCCGGATTGTCATCACCGACCACGGCTTCCCCAACCTCGATCACGAGCGGCGCATCATCGGCGCCGCCGGCGCTGAACTCGTGGTGGCCAGTTGCAAATCCCCCGAGCAAGTGATTGAGGCCGCCGCCGAAGCCGACGTGCTGATCGTGCAATGGGCGCCCATCAATGCAGCCGTCCTCCGCTCGTTGAAACACTGCCGGGCAATCATCCGCTACGGCATCGGGGTCGACAACGTCGACCTGGCGACCGCCAGGGAGCTTGGCATCGCGGTGGCAAATGTGCCGGATTACTGCATCGATGAAGTTGCCGATCACACCGTGACCCTGGCGCTTGCCCTTGGCCGGCAGTTGCTGGCGACCCATCAACGGCTGCTCGGCGGTCAATGGAAAATCACGCCGCCCGCAACGATGCCCGCCTTCCGTGAAATGACCTTCGCGGTCATTGGGCTGGGACGCATCGGTCGCGCCGTGCTGCACCGGGCGGGTGGCTTTGGCTTCAGACTGGTGGCCCACGATCCCATGCAGCCGGCCTGGATGGCGGCGAAGTCTAACGCTCAGCCACTCGCACTCGACGAGACCTTCAAGGCCGCGGACATTCTTTCGCTGCATCTACCGCTGACAAGCGAGACCCGGCACTTGGTCTCGGCGGAACGCCTCGCTTCCATGAAACGGACGGCGATCATCGTAAACACCTCCCGAGGCGGCCTGATCGATACCGTCGCCCTCGCCGCGGCGCTGGAAAAGGGTCAGGTCGGCGGCGCCGGCCTCGATGTTTTCGAACAGGAGCCACTCCCCGCGAATCACCCGTTACTCTCCGCACCGCGCACGATCCTTACCTCCCACACCGCCTGGTTCAGCGAAGCCAGCGTCCCGCGGCTCCAACAACTCGCCGCGGAAGAAGCCGTCCGGGCGCTAAATGGCTTGCCGCTCCTCAACGTCGTGAACAGATAGCGACGCTGCCGCCACGATGAGCTCCACCCGCAAGAAAAGAACCTCGCGCCCCCCCCCGGCCGCCGCCGTGGCGGAGGAAGGCGACGACCTGGTTGCCGTGGTCCTGGACCGGATCACCAACGACATCGTCGCCGGCAAACTCGCGATCGGCGAGGCGCTCCCGGCCGAGGGAACCCTGGCCCAGTCGTTCGGGGTGTCGCGCACCGTGATGCGTGAGGCCATGCGCACCTTGCGCGCGCACGGGCTCATCCGGATGTCGCGTGGCCGGCGTCCGCAGGTCAAACCCCCTTCCCTGCAGGACGCGGTGTTTGCCATCGACCTCCTGCTGCGACGAAACCGCGCCTCGCTCACCAATCTGGTCGAAGTTCGCCGGCCGATGGAAAGCGCCATCGCCGCCATCGCCGCCTGGCGCGCAAATGACGAGCATGTGCGGCAATTGGAGCAATCGATTGACGAACTCACAGCCGCGCCGGATTTGCAGTCCCGGGTCGAAGCGGACTCGCGTTTTCACCGCGTCCTCACCGAAGCCACCGGAAACCCGGTGTTCGTCCTGCTGCTCCAAGCCCTGGATGCACTGCTCCAAGAATCCCGGGCGAAGACCTTGAATTACTCCGGCGTCGAGCAGGCGGTTGCAGGACATCTCAAGATCATCGCGGCGATCAAGAATCGTGACGCGACCGCGGCGTCGCAGGCGATGCTCGAGCACTTGCGGTCAGCCGCGCAGGATATTCACAACAGCGAGTTGAAGAACTAGGGCTGGATTGCCGGTCCCGCGGTCGCGGCTCAGGCGTCGGCGCAGACTTGGCATTGGGTGCCGAGCCCCGCGATGGAAAGGTCCACCGTATCGCCGGCCTTGAGGAACATCGGCGGCTTCATTCCGAGTCCGACTCCGGGCGGGGTTCCCGTCGTGATCAGGTCGCCCGGTTCGAGGGTCATGAACTGCGACGTATAGCGGACAATCTCATCCACGGGGAAAATCATGGTTCGCGTATTGCCGTTCTGGCGGAGCTGTCCGTTGACCCGCAAGGTCATATCGAGGTCATTCACGTTGCCGATCTCATCCCGTGTGGCCAGCCAGGGGCCCAGCGGATTGAACGTATCACACGACTTCCCCTTCATCCACTGGCCGCCGCGCTCGAGCTGAAAATGGCGTTCCGATACGTCGTGGCTGATACAATAGCCGGCGATGCATTCCCAGGCAGCTTCGCGGCTGGTGAGGTAGCGGGCCTCCCGCCCGATGATGAGCCCGAGTTCCACCTCCCAGTCTGTCTTGGTGCTGCCGCGGGGGATCAGGAGCGCGTCATTGGGACCGACGACGCTGTTGGGCGCCTTGAAGAATAGCACCGGCTCGCCCGGCACCGGCATGTTCGACTCCTCCGCGTGATCGCGATAATTGAGCCCGACGCAGATCGTCTTTCCCGGCCGCGCGACCGGCGCGCCCCAGCGCTCGGCCTTCGGCACAATCGGCAGGGTGGAGATGTCCAGACCCGCCAGTTTTTCCAAGCCGCCGCCGGCAAAGAACGTCGCATCATAATCGAAAAAATATTTCGAGCAGTCGCGCCTGACACCGGATGCGTCCAGCACACCCGGTTTCTCTTGTTTCCTGTTCCCGAAGCGAATCAATTTCATGATGATATGAGTTAAACTTGGCTTACCGCAGCGCAGCCGGCGGCGGGTAAGTGGTTGTTCCACCCCAGAGCTTGAAGGTGAGCAGGCCGGCCCCGAGCGCACAGGCCGCGAGCGCGAGGGCGCCGGCTTCCGCAGATTGAAACGTGGATTCGGCCCCCACCTTCAAGTTCGGAGCGATGAACCCGCCCATGGCCCCCATGGAGTTGATCAGGGCCAGGCCACCGGCGGCGGCCGCGGGTGACATCATCCTGGCCGGGATCGTCCAAAACACCGGCTGTGCGCCGATCAGTCCGGCCAGCGCCAGCGTGGTCGAAAGGACGGCCAGCCAAGCGTGCTCGCTCGACGTAAAAGCGACCCCGCACGCGGCAGCGCCAAGAAATCCGGCGACGATGCCCGGCGCCGTGGCCCGACGACCGACCAAACGCGGCGCCAGATACGCCGCACCCAGCGCGAACATCCAAGGGATGGCGCTCCAGAGGCCAACGACAAACCCGGCATTCAGCCCAAGAAACAGCGCCACCTTGGCGGGCCAGTAGAAAGCCACGCCATACACCCCAACCTGGATCATGCCATAAACGGCTCCCAGCCGGATGACCTCGGGATTCAAGATTGCGCGCCAGGTTTTATCCACCGCCGCGGCCGTCACGTGCTCCTGGTGGACGGCCGCTATCAGCATACTCTTTTGCTCCGGAGAAAGCCAGCGGGCATCCTCCGGCCGATCGGGCAGGAACCGGTAGACCAACAACCCGGCCACGACCGCGGCAACGCCCTCGACCAGAAACATCCACTGCCAACCCGTGAGCGCGCCCAGTCCATGCAAATCCATCAAGGCACCTGAAAGGGGTCCGCCCACCACCTGGGCCAGGGGCGCCCCGAAGTAGAACACACCAACCGCCGGTCCCATCCGGCTCGCGGGAAACCAATAGGTCAGGTAGAGTATCACGCCCGGGAAAAAACCCGCCTCGGCTACGCCGAGCAAGAATCGCAGCACATAAAACGATTTCTCTGTCCAGGCGAAGGCCATCAACGCGGCCACCGTGCCCCACGTCACCATGATGCGCCCGATCCACCTCCGGGCTCCCACGCGATGCATCACAAGGTTACTGGGAACCTCGAACAGCGCGTAGCCGATGAAGAAAATACTGGCGCCGAAGGCAAATGCCGCCTCGCTCATGCCCGTGTCAGCCTGGAAATCGCGCTTGGCGAAGCCGATGTTAACGCGATCGATGAACGCGAGGATGTAGAGCAAGACGAGAAACGGCAGCAGCCGCCGCGTGCTGCGCTGGAGCGCCTGGTTTACGGTCTTCGGATCAGACATTGCCTTCATGCACGGACTGGTCGGCGGGTATCAAGGCGCGGGCAAAGCGCTGCTGATTCCTAGGCGCATCCCGGAGTCATGGTTTGAACTGCGAAAACACGACGAAGGACTCCGCGTCGATCAACCAGTAGGGCATCACCTCGTGGGTGGGATCCCCTTCAATCGAGAAGACGAGCGGCCGCTTGGCCACGGGCTTCAGCCAGTCCGCAATCTTCCCGGGTGCGTGACCGATCACGACCGAGGACTCGGGATTAAGCTCGCCCGTGACGGCCATCAGGATTGGTCCATATTCGATCGCATATCGCGAATATCCCTTGATCTGCTCGAGGCCCTCATACTTGGTGACGCGAAATCCCATCGGCAGGATGAAATCCACCCGGTCGTTCGGGCGCCACCGACGTGTGACAGGCACAAAGGTGCCGGGTTTACCCGAGGCGACCATTTCGCCGTTAACCAAGATCGGCATTTCGCCGGCGGCCCAGGAAGGCACGCGCACATGGATAGTGGCGCTGGTCTCGCGAGCGGGCCGGATCAGCAGGGACACCCGGGGGTCGAAGGGAAACTGCGTGATTTGCTCGACCGAGATGGCTTCGCCGTCATGGGTCCATGAGATCGTGGATCCTTCGAACAGGTTTACGTAGAGGCCGTCTCGGGCCAACGAGTAGATATACTCCGGCAGCGATCCGAAAGCGCGCGTCCCCTGTCCTTCGCAGCAGGTGTTATGGGGCGCCGGAGGCGGGCGATTGCGGTTGCCGTTCTCCTTCCTGCCCTGCAGCGCGGCATGGTAGCGGATGTTTTTTCCGGACTGCTGGTTCGCGAGCAGGACGTTGTAGATGGATTTCTCGATCTCGGCGGTGAATTTTTCCTGGTCGGGATACAGTTGCTGGAACCGCTGGTTGAACTTGATCCAGAAAACCGTGCCGCAGGTCTCGCCGGTGTGCCCCCGCCTGCTCAGGAAATAGGATTTCGGGGGATGACTTTGACCGTGGGACAAGTCCGCATTGCCGGGATTTTCCGGCAGACGATACTTGCCATCAATCATGTGCCAGTGGGACTCACAAATCGCCATGCTGCCGCCGACATGCTCCCAATTGTCATGGATCATCTCCCACGCCCCCTGGCAAGCTTCCAGCAGTTTGCCTTCGCCGGTGGCCAAATAGTGATCGAGATACGCCTCAAAGCTGGTGATCAGGTAACTGTGGGGATTCTGCAGCGGGTATTTCCAAATCGACTCGGGGTTGCGTGCGGCCAGGCCATCGATCCACCAGTCGGCCAGGTAGTATTTTTCGGCCACCTGCAGGTCCGCCGGCTTGCCCACCGGACTGAAGTAGGTTCGCGTGCTGGCGATGTGCCCCTGATGGCTGTTCTTCTGGAAATAAAGCAGTTCGGGCAGGAGATCCCACTGATTGAACCAATCGGCGTGACCGCGCAGCAGGCCGAACGCCTTCGGATTCCCGGCGATACCTGATTCAATCAATCCGTGCGTGAACCATGCGCGCCCATAGTTGGGCTCCTCGCTACGCGGAAACCTCGGATTGAAGGCGAGAATGTATCCGTTGGGTTCACGGCAGGATTCGATTCCGTCGATCAACTGATCAAGCCGGCGACGCAGTTCAGGATCATTGATCCAGCGAAGCGTGTTCCCGGCTCCCATCATGAAGCGTCCGGCGTTCGATCCACGGAGCTCCGTGTCCCAAAACGGCACCTGGGGTTGGTCATCCGGGGGATTGAGCTGCCCCGCCCGCTGGCGGAAAGGTGCCAGCATGTGATCGACAGAGAATGAACTCAGCAAATATTCGATGTTGTTCTGGAGCACCGGTTGGAAAAGTCCGTGGGCCGACAAGGTAACGCCGCCCGTCGGGACCCGCGCGGCAAAGGAAACCGGCTTCCAAGTCGCAGGATCGCTCGCTTTCAGCCGGGTGGACGGAAACTCGATCGCCGCGGATGCGGTCACTGCCGGAAGCAAGCACAGGCCGAGCGCCAACCGCCATCGTCCTTGGCGCGCCACGCGGCCTGCAGAGGCAACAGGTGGCAGTTTGCGTCGCTCGATCGTCAAGTTGTTCGCTGAATACATGGTATTTGGGAAGGTTGATTGACACGCAGTTTCTCCCTCGAAAGACGGACTGAAGAGCCACGGGTGGTATTCTTCGTCCACGACCGGTGAGGGCGCAGCCTAGGCCCGGTTGCCTGCCCCATCCGCAACCGACAGGTCGCGAACGGGGCAGGCATGATGAGGCGGCGGGCGCGATCGCCCGCGCCGATCAGGCCCCCGTCAGAAGGTGGCGCGGAAACCGACGTAGAACTGCCGGCCCGAGATCACGGACTGGTTGCCGTATGGGACGGCGCCCTCGTGGAACGCATTGTTCACCTTGAAGGACACCTCGTAGTTGTTCTTGAAACCATAAGCCAGTCCGAGATCCACGATGGTCTCATCGTAAGGGTAAATGTTCTTTTCCGGCATGGCGTTGGCGCTCCAACCCGAGAACAAGGTCTTGAAGCCGGCCGTGGCACGCAACCCGTTCTGGCCCTTTTCGGTAAACTTGTAGGTTGCGTAGGCGTAGGCGGAATCGCCTACGTCGTTGATCGGCGTGACAATGAAGTTGTTCTTCCAGAGGCCAAGGATGTGACTGTCGGTTCCGAACACGCCGCCGAGCATGAAGGTGAGGCGGTTCGACACCTGGCCAAACCCTTCGATCTCCCAGCCGGAGCTCTCCGCCTCCGAGAGGAAGAACTCGGAGTAAAACCGGCTCGTGCCATCAGTCGCCACATACGCGACGGTGCGGCTGTTCAGGGATCCGGTTTTCTTGATCTTGAAATTTGTGATCGAGAGCGCCAGCCGGCCGTTCGGCAGGTTAACCTTGATGCCAAACTCGTCCATGTGGGTCTTCGGCTGGGATGCGATTGTCGCGGTGCGCCGCGGATCGTTGGCCGGCACGTCGGGCGCCAGGTTCGTGTATTGATTCGAGACCGCGGCGGGCTCCAGGTATTCGGACGCGGAGGCGAAGACCGAAATCCAGTCCTTGGGTTTAACGAGCAGCGAGTAGGTCGGCATCATGGGCGACTGGATCTTGGTCTTGGTGATCGCGTTGTTGGCCCGGTTCCGTGTCCGCGTATCCTGGTAGGTTTTTCTTTCGGCCGCGGTTAACTGGACCTTGTCGCCGAGAAATTTCAGCTGGGCCTGCGCGTAGTAGCTCCAGTTCCACCCGGAGGTTACCAGCCCGCGCTCGCTCGGATTTGCCAGCCAGGGTCCGAGCGGGATGTGCGGATTCCAAGCGAACAGCGGCATCTGCACGCTCGCGGTCGTGGTAGCCCCCAGCCCGCTCAAATTCGACCCGGAGCTGGCGTCGCCGCCGGCCACGATCGAGAGCTTGGCGTTCATACGGGACAGGTCGTATTCGCCCAGAAAATCGGACTGCCAGGTCCGGCGGTTCTCACCTAGGAGGAATTTCGTGAGCGACATCGGCACGAAGAACGTGCCATCGGAAGCCTTGGTGACGGTAAAGCTCTGCCATGAGGCAAATGCGCCGTCGGCAAACAGGTGGGAATAGTTCAACGCCTGGCGTGTCCGCCAGTTCTTCGAAAGCTCGTAATCTAGCACCGTCGTGATCTTGAACGCGTCCTGGATATAGCCCTGACCGTCGATGCCCCGGACATCGTTGTCATCAAACAACGGGAAGTCCGGGACAATGACGCCGCCGGTTTCGCGGAAGAGGTAACTGTAGAGATCGCGGTAGAATCGGCGCGACATGTCGCTGCGGTTGACGACACCGGGATTCTCCGTGCTCATGAAGGAAGCCATCACGTCGATCCGCCCCTTCCGATTCTTGAAATTATGGGCGAGTGCCAGATGAGCGCCAGCCTTGCGATAGTCGCTGTAGCCCATCGACTGCGCTCCGTCGTCGAAGAACGAGGCAAACCGATAGGCGGTCTGCGAGGAAAACACGCCGTTGTAGTCGAGCGTAGCCCGATAGGTGCCCTGCTCGTCGTTACCCGAGCCCAACAGCAGGCTGATCTCCGTCTGGGTCTTGAAAGTCGGCCGCTTGGAAACGTAATTGATGAAGCCGGACGGGTCGCCGCGGCCAAAGGAGGCCGAGCTCGGCCCTTTCACAACCTCGATGCGGTCGGCAAAAAAGGTGTCGAACGAGGTGCTGGGGGTGTTGCGGAAGCCGTCATTGTAGGTCGCCGATGCGCTGAATCCCCGGATGACCTGGCTGTTCAGGATTTGAGAGCCGTTTTTCACCGACGGCACGAACATCAGGGCTTCGTTGGAACCGGTTAGGATTGCATCTCGAAGGAATTCACTGGTCACGATCGAAGCGGCTTGCGGAGTATCGATATACGGCGTGGCCAGACGACCGCTCGTGCCCATGGTGGCGCCGTATCCAGTTCCGGAAGAGGTGACGGTGAACGGTGTCAGGACCAGCGGCGCTTCGGCAGCACGGTCCGCGGAGTTACTTGAGTTTGCAGCGGCATCGCTTGCCACCACCTGCGCCGTTGTCGTTGAGGTTGCGGCCAACAGGCCAATGGCAATAAGCCACGCGCTCTTTCGTGTCGGATTCATCGTTTGTTGTGGGTTGGGGTTGGGGTAAAAAGGCGGGAATTTCTGCAAATACGTGGCGACGGGAGTCGTCTAGAAAAACGTGCTACCATCGAGGCGCAGCCATGCCGCTGCTCCAGGACTTCCACTCAGCGAGCAAGGAGGCGACGAGCTCGGGGTATTCGGGGGCCAGATCGTGCTGCTCGCCGATGTCACGACTGAGATCGTAGAGTTGCGGGGCGGCGTCTTTCAGCATCACCAGTTTCCAGTCGCCCCGTCTGATCGCGGACTCGCCGCCGCGGAAGGTCCATCGCCAGTAGAGATGGCTGTGTGGCAGGCCGTCGTTGGTGCCGTTCAAGAAGGGAGTCAGATCAACGCCATCGATGACCCGGTCCTGCGGGAGACCGACACCCGCCGCCGCACATGCCGTGGGAAAAACGTCCAGCGCCGAAACCAGATTGGCATAAACCTTGCCCGCCGGAACATGCCCCGGCCACTTGATGATCAACGGGACCCGAATTCCACCTTCGTAGACATCGAACTTATATCCCCGGAACGGAAGGTTACGGCCGGTGTTGGCGCTGTGGGCGGCCGTGCCGTTGCCCCCTCCGCCATTGTCACTGAGAAAAGTGATCAGGGTGTTGTCGGCCTGCCCTGCGGCCTCGAGCGCCCGGGAAATAGATCCAACCGCATCGTCCATTGCAGAAACCATCGCCGCATAATGCCGGTGCCTTTCGCTCGAAATTCCCTTGAAACGATCCAGGTAACGCGGTGGCGCCTGCAACGGATTGTGGACCGCGTTGAACGCCACCACCAAAAGGAAAGGCTGCCCGGCGTGTTTTTGGATGAAATTGACGGCTTCCGTCCCAATCGCATCGGTGAGATACTCGGGCTCCGCGACCGGCTGGCGGTTCCGCTCCATCTGGTCGTAGAGATAGTCCTTCGCGCCAAAATATGCGTTTTGCGCCCGGGCTCCTTCAGTGTTCGGAAAATAATTCCTCATCCCGCCCCGGAAGCCGTAGAAGTAGTCGAAGCCCCGGCTAAGCGGATCGAAATCATCATGCGATCCCAGATGCCATTTGCCCAAAAGAGCAGTGACATAACCATGCTGGCGCAATCGCGCGGCCAGCGTCTCTTCAGAAGCAGGCAGGCCGGTGGTCGGCTTGTGGATCGCATCCAGACCGGGGTTTGTCTCGAAACCGAATCGCTGTTGGTAACGGCCGGTGAGCAGAGCAGCGCGGCTTGGCGCGCAGACCGGACAGGTCACGTAGCCGTCTGTGAATCTCGCCCCGCCCGAGGCCAAGGCATCGATATTGGGGGTCGGAATTTCCGTTGAACCGGTTACACCAAGATCCGCGTAGCCGAGATCATCGGCGATAAGGACGATGATGTTAGGTCTACGAACGACCGTCTCGCTCGAAAGGCCCTGTGCCAGGGCCAGCCCTGTGCAGGCACCCAGGCAGAACCGCCTGAGGTAGCGAGCGATCATCTGGAATTTACCGGACAGCATGGGGGCTCCCGCGGCTCAGCGCTTGCGAATCCAGACGGCGGCCGAGCGCTCCGGCTGCGACAGGGTAAATCCGTTGCCTGAGGCCTTGATGGCAACATTCGGGTCCGAGCTCATGACGAGCGACCATTCGCCAGGCGCGTCCGGAACCTGCACGAAACTGGCCGAGGATCCGCCAACACGAAACACATACATGAGTTGTGCCTCACCCTTGCCGTCCCCGAAGCAAACCACGTCCCAGTCCTCAATTTTCCGGACCTGCGGGAGCGGAAAGAAGACCGGCTGCGACTGGAGGTGCCGGATGGTCTTGTATTTGTCCACCAGCTGGCGAACCCGCTGCGTCGCCTCGACGCTCCACTGTGCAATATCCCCGTTGAACGACAACGTGCCCGGCATGCGCGAGATCACGTTATAGGCGGTCGCCTCGCTATCCCCTGTGTTGCGGTGAACGCGAACCGCCAGGTTTAGCATGTAGCTGGGCCAGACGCGGAGAGCGCCGGTCTGTGTAACGCGGCACACGTCGGGACTGCCCGTATGGTCGCTCAACCACGTGGTGGTGCTGTAGCGCATGTTCGCCAGGTCAAAACGAGTGCCGCCGCCCAGGCAGCATTCGATGTGCAGTTCAGGAAACTCGCGTGTGATCGTGGCGAGGATTTCTTGGTAACCGCGCTGGTAGCTCAGCTCTCCCTGTCCGAGCATCTCGAAACGGAACCAAGTCAAATTGTAGGTCTTGATCCAGCGCCGTAACACATCCAGCGCCGCGTTGACGCCCTCCGGCTTGGTCAGGTCGAACGCCGCTTCCGGCCCTTGTTCCAGCTTGCCGGCCTGGTTCTTGACCAGGAGCAGCGACCAGAGTCCGAAACCCATGCCCGAGTCGGTGCACAAGGCGCTCAAGCGCTGCACATCGGCGATGCCTTGCGGAAACTTAGTCGGATCGGGTTCATCCCAAACACCCTTCCCGGATGAACCGAACGCTCCTTTGCCATACCAGCCGGCATCCAAACAGAAAAATTCGCAGCCCAGCTCTTTTGCGCGCCGCGCCTGGCGAAGCATGTCCTCGATGTCGAAATTTCCCTGGATGCCGAACCAGTGATCGTAGGTGACCTTGTTCACCTGGGCATTCTTCGGTTGGCGATAGGCAATCCGGTCAGAGATGTAGCGTCGCCCGTTGTTTTCGAGCGGAGTCCAGTCCTTCCCCTCAAAAAACACTAGGTGCACCCGCGGCAACTCGATCGTCGCGCCAGCTGGCACCACCAGCTCACCCAGCTTTAGCTTAGCCGTGATTTCAAACTCACTCTGCTTAGGCGGGGCTTCCTGATATACGGGCTTGGTATAGCCAGCCTTGATGGACCACCCCGCGCTCCATTCGAAGGACACCATGAAACCGGCAAGCTTCTCTCCGGTCTGGACGGCGAACTGCATCATCTGCACGTATTCTTGGCTCAGCTCCCCTCCTATCTCGATGGGCTTCGCGTGGTCCGGCGTCATGATCGCGCGGTCCACCACTTCAAAGGCCCGACTGGGATAAGTAGCATCGTAATGCTGACTGCCGGTGACATACCGGACCCGCGGAATCGTTGTCGGCGGCTCGACCGCCACGCTTACCGCGAACGGATCGACCTTGATTCCAGCAACCTCCTGCCCGCCGCGATTGACGAACTCAATCTGATACCAGAGTGCCGAATAATCGGGGTCTCGATGATATCTGATTCGGGTGACCAGCGAGCCACGGATATTCTCAAACGTATTGTCACTGCTCTGCTGGAAGGAAAGCACTTCGTCCCCGATCGACACCCGCGCCGGAACACCCTGCGAGATGGTTCGAGCCAGTCCATCGGGCGCGGCGCTCGCGAGCAGGCCGCCCCCGCCGCCGGCCGCGGCAAAGGTCACCTGCGCCAGCAGCGCGAACAACGGCAGCAGCGCCTGCCGGCGCAGACCACCTGTCGTTATCCTGCCGATTCCGGTCGCGTCACGCAGTTGCGGTTCACAGTTGGGAGCAAAATTCGCGATCATACGTTTTGGGGTGGTGGTCGGATTGGTGGAGGCCTGCCGAGATCGGATCCCTCACAAGCACGATCAAAACGGAGGGACGGCAATCACGCCGGCGGGGTATACATGGGGTTCCTGAACGAGCCGCAGAATCAGCGCATAATGACCTTTGTCAATAAAAAACATTTTAGATAGTGCACCTACTGTGATTCATAATAATTCTCATAACCCTGCTCCCTATCCCGTTGCGCAGACATCATCCGAAACGCCACCGCCTAGATTCTATCCATAGGAAGGCCCCCCGCTGTCCCCTCTAAGTCGACTGTGTGTTCCGATGCGGTTGGACTTTGCGCACCCCAACGCTCGGACGAGTGTCGCCGACTCACTCCTGCGAAGTAGGATCCTGCTGGACGATCAATTTCAGAGTGTCCAGCGATGAGTTCAAATGCTGCCTGAGCGCCAAAACCGCCCCGATAGAATCACCAGTGAGAATCGCCTCGATGATGGCAATATGCTGGTTCAAGCCCACCCTCGCGCGATCCAGGGAGTAGTGGCTGTTCCTCATCTGAAATTCGATGAGCAGGTAAATGAACTGGTTGCGTTCGAGCAGCATCGGGTTCTGCGCGGAATCAAGCAGCCACTGGTGGAAATTCTTATCGAGCTCCAACAGCTCTCCGAGGTCCTCCTTCTTCAAATCGGTGAGCTCCTTCGTCAGCTGCAAGTGGTCCTCGAGGAATTGTCGACAACCTTGAGAAAGCGGCGCCTGAAAAAGCTTCTTCAGGCAATGTTCCTCCACAAGCATGCGCATTTCCGTCAGGTATTCCCACTGCTTTGCCGTGAATGAAATGGCCTCCCATTGGCGGCGAGCCCGCTTTCTCAGCAGCGCTAAGGGTGCCAGGTGCAGCAGGCCTTCACGGACCGGTCCGGTGGAGAAACCCAGTTCGGCGGCGATCTTGCTCTCGCTGATCCGGTCTCCGGGGGAAATCGCACCACTGCCGATTTTCTCCAGAACATATCGCACCACCCTGCGGTCCCGGCTGATCGGCTCCCTCTGCGACTCGGTCATTTCTGACTTTCGCACTGCTCGTAGCAGATACCGCCGACCATTCCCCTCAGTGCGAAGCAATCCCGCCCGCTCCATGTCTGAAAGTGCCTTCCTAATCGTCGTGCGACTCACACCGCATTTTGAAGCCAGCTCAACCTCCCCCGGGGTCACCTCGCCGACCGCCAGCCCCCGCATCTCCGCGGCAATCTGCCGTTGCACATGCGCCACCAACTGGGAACTGTTTTTTATTGATAACATTTTGCCTGAATCTCGCTAGTCTTCCCCATTGGTTATGCAAGAATCATTCGATGCACCCCAAAAAGGATCGATCAAGCCGGTCCGCTAAATAGCATGAAACCCTCCTAAGCCTCGCTACGGAAATACACCTGAGGAGAGGTGTTAAGGCTCTGCCAGACCGAGGGCCCTTGCAGATTAGATTCCAATCAAACTCCCCTGACCATTTACCTTAGCACTGTCAGAGCCAATCTGCACTCACATGCGGGTCACCAACCTAGCTGCGAATTGAACGTATGCCTGAGCCAGTCTACAAAGAAGTTATATTAAATATTCTTGATGGATCGTTTGCGAAATTGAGCGACGCGTAACAGCAAGAAAATACTGACAACCTTCGTCAGCGCCGCGCAGCCATGACGTCGCGCGCCTGCCGGAACGAGCTGTCAATAGAGAGGACCGTGTAGTCGATCTGGGCGATGAGGCCCGCGTCGAAGTCCAGTTTCACAGTGGGCGGGATGTCGCACTCCGTGCCGGTGAAGACGGGGCAACTTGAACTTCTTCGACGCGTTGAGTTGGCCGATCTCGGCAATCTGGGCCGTCAGCCGCGCCTCGGAGAGGCGGCGGGCCTGCACGCTCGACTTGGAGTGGTCGGCGATGCCGAGGTAGTCGAGCCCGAGGACCTGCGCCGCCGCGACCATCTCCTCGAGCGTATTGTGACCGTCGGAGGCCATCGTGTGATTGTGGAACACCCCGTTCTCCTTAGTCGGGGCGGTTCGCGGGCCTATGGTCGGCGTGGTTCGCGCTCCCCGCTTAAAGCTGGCGGCGGTGCATGGCCTGAGACGGAGCGGGAAATACTTTTGAACGTTTCCGGGCGCCACCCGTCTTACTCTTCGTTCAAGGTGTTAGGGTAACAGTCAGTATTGTGTGTTAGAAAATCAAAGGGCCGTCCAGGGGTGGACGGCCCTTGTGTTTATACCAGACTGCTGTCGCCCGAAATCACCGGCGCCGCGCGAGCCACTGCTTCATTTCCGCGAGCGGCTTGGTCGTGAGCACATGCGCCTTCGTCAGCCAGCCCTTGCGGGCGATGCCGACGCCGAGCTTGTAGAATTCGAGCTGCATCGTCCGGTGGGCGTCGGGGTTGATGCTCGTGAGGAGGCCCTTCTCCGCCGCCTTCTTCCAATGCCGCCAGTCCATGTCCAGGCGCCAGGGGTTCGCGTTGAGCTCGATCGCAACCTGGTTCGCAATGGCGGCGTCGATCACCTTGTCCACGTCCAGGTCGTAACCCTCGCGCTCCAGCAGCAGCCGGCCGGTCAGGTGCCCGAGCATCGTGACGTGCGGCTGCTCGATCGCGCGGATGATGCGCCGGGTCATGACGTCGCGCTCCTGCCGGAACGAGCTGTGGATCGAGACGACCGTGTAGTCGAGTTGGGCGAGGAGCCCCGCGTCGAAGTCCAGCTTCCCATCGGGCAGGATGTCGCACTCCGTGCCGGTGAAGACATGGCACTTGAACTTCTTCGACGCGTTGAGTTGGCCGATCTCGGCGATCTGGGCCGTCAGCCGCTCCTCGGAGAGGCCGCGGGCCTGCACGCTCGACTTGGAGTGGTCGGCGATGCCGAGGTAGTCCAGCCCGAGGGTCTGCGCCGCCGCGACCATCTCCTCCAGCGTATTGTGGCCGTCGGAGGCCGTCGTGTGATTGTGGAAGACCCCGCGGATGTCCGCCTCCTCAAGCAGGGCGGGAAGTGCGTTTTTTTCCGCCGCTTCAATCTCCCCCATGCCCTCGCGCAATTCCGGCGGAATAAAGGCGAGGCCCAGGGCCTTGAACAGGTCGGCCTCGGTCCTGGCGACCAGGCTCCTGGGCCCGGGGCTGCCCTGCTTCCTGGCCTCGAGGGTGGAGCCGTGTTTCTCGTCGGCGGGAAACAGCCCCCATTCGCTCATGGACAGGCCGCGCTGCAGGGCGCGGTGCCGCATCTGCACATTGTGGTCCTTGGAGCCGGTCAGGTGGTGCAGCGTGAAGACAAACTGCTCCGGGGGCACCAGGCGCAGGTCGGCCTGCAGGCCGGAAGCGAGCCGCACGCTCGCCTTGGTCTCGCCGCGCGCCGTGACCTCCATGATCCCCGGCCGGCTGACAAACCACTCGACGATCGGGGCGGGCGCGGTCGTGGCCACCAGAAAGTCAATGTCCCCGACCGTCTCCAGCCGCCGGCGCAGGCTGCCGCAGGCCTCGACCTGCTGCACCTCCGGCAGTTGGCGCAGGCCGGCCAGGATCAGGTCCGAGGCTTCCTTGGCCTCGATCCACAGGTGGCGCCGGTTGTAGGCCTCGCGGTTGTGGATGCCGGCCAGGATCTTTTCCTGGGTCTTCTCGCCGAAACCTTCCAGCCCGGCCACCCTGTTCTCCTCGCAGGCCGCGCGCAGCTTGGCGACCGAGTCGACCCCGAGCTTCTCCTGCAGGGCCCGGACTTTTTTCGGCCCGATGCCCGGAATAGACAGGATCTCGACCAGGCCCGGTGGCACGGAGGTCTTGAGTTTCTCGAAGAATTCGAGCCGGCCGGTCGTGTGCAGCTCGGTGATCTTCTGGGCCAGGGCCTCGCCGATGCCCTTCACCTCCTGCAGGGTGCCGGCCGCGATGCGCTCCTTGAGCTCCCCCTCGCCGATCGACTCGACGATGCGCGCCCCGCTCTGGTAGGCGCGGGTCTTGAAGGGATTCTCGCCCTTCAGCTCCATCAGGGTGCCGATCTCGGTCAGGACAGCGGCGATCTCGGACTTATTCATACGGGTGATTTAACCACGAAGACCACGAATAGACGCGAAGCAAAAGTTTTTGGCCACGGATAACACCGATTATCACGGATAAAGGCACGAAGGTGTGACGGAGTCTGCCGGCCTCAGCGTCGCACTTTCAGCTGGGCCACCACGCGCTCCACGAGGGCGGCACGGTTGATCTTGCCCTGGGCCGTGGCCGGCCAGGCCCCTACGAGCGGGATGTAGCTTTTCGGCCGCTTGTAGTGCGCCAGGCCGTTGGTCACGCGGATGACGGCATGAAAATCCGGATGTGCCTGGCCGGGATAGACGACAACCAGCAGTTGGCCCCACTTGGCATCCGGCAGGCCCAGCACCACGAGGTCCGGAAACTGCCCCGTGCCGCGAAGCACCGCCTCGATCTCAACCGGGTCCACCTTCTCGCCGCCAGTGATGATGACGGCATCGCGCCGGCCCAGCACGAAGAGGTGGTTGCGCTCATCCAGCAGACCGTGGTCCTGCGTCGCGAAGTCCCCCGGGTCGCGCCACTCCGGATGATAGCCGCGAAAGAGCGACTCGCCGCCGAGCACAATCGTGTCGCCCGCGCCGATCCGCACGGTCGCATGCGGCAGCGCCGGGCCGTTGTTCCGCGCCCCGGCCAGGAATTCCTCCGGCCGCAGCGCCGTGACCATGGCCGCCGTCTCGGTCATGCCATAACCCAAGGACAGTGGCAGCCCAAGCGCCGCCGCCCGGTCGAGGAGGTCCGGCCATGCGGGGGCGCCGCCGAGAAAAATGATCCGGAAGCTCTTCAGCCAAGCCACGGCGCCCGCGTCCCCCAGCAGGCGCTCGAGCTGCGTGGGCACGAGCGAGATCACCCAGCCGCCCGGTTTCGGCGGCAGCACCGGCCGTTGGCCGCCCTCGACCTCCTTCCAGTCCAGCGGCTGGTATTCGCCGCCGGTCAAAGCGCAGCGCAGCCAGGCCATCAGCCCGCTGACATGGTGCAGCGGCAGGACGCCGACCGCGTTGATCTGGGTGATACCAAAATGCCGGGCAAATCCGCGGACGGCCGCCGCCAGGGTCTCCTCGTCGTGCCGGGCAAATTTCAACTGGCCGGAGGAGCCGCCCGTCGGGATGCAAAGCCAACCCTTGCCCGCGAGGGTAGCCGGGGTGGTTTGTTCCTGTTGGCGCAATGCGGCCAGCTGCCGGTCTTCATTTTCGCCCCACGTGTCGCTCGCCAGCATCACTACCCCGCCTTGCGCCACGGCGAGGGCGAATTCCGCCATGTAGCGGCGCGGCTCGCCGGATCTAACGACCGTGGCCTCGCGCCGTGGCTCGGCGACGAGCCCGGCCGGCGCCCCGAGCAGCAGGGCTAGTTGAGCGCGGTCCACAGGTCCTCCGGGTTGACTGCGTTGACCCAACTGGCGTCGAGCACCGGCCCCAGGATCGGCCCGTCCCAGCGGCGGTCGCCAAAAATTTCACCCACGCCAAAACCAAGGGCCCGTTTCGTCAAAGGCTGCGTCAGGGCGGCCCGCAGGATCGCGGCGCGCCCCAAGGCCGTTTCAATCGCGCTCGAAAGCACCACGTCCGCCTTGGTTGCCGCGGCCCAGGCCACGAGCTCACCCAACGGGCCGGTCAGAGCGGGCTTGATGACAAACACCCCGCCCCAGCCCTTCCCTTGCCATTGGCGGGCAGCGGAAAGATCGGAGACCGATTCGTCGAGGGCGAGGGTCACCGGGTAATCCGCCGCGAGCCCCAGGAGCGCCGCCTCGTCACCGGGTTTCACCGGCTGCTCCACAAATTCCACCGGCCGTTCGGCGCAGCGCTCCAGCCACTTGGCCGCCTGGCGACGATCCCAGCCGCCATTGGCATCAAGCCGCAGCTTGGCGTAAGCGGGCAAGGCGGCCAGCAGGTCGTCGAAGATGCCGATTTCGTCATCAACCGCCCCCACCGCGACCTTCCATTTGAAAGACAGATAACCCGCCTCAAGCTTGGCCGGCAGCGCCGCCAAGGCCGCGCGACCGGCCGGCAACAGACCTGTCACGGGCAGGCGCGAGGGCTCGGCCACTTTCACCGAATTTGCCCGCGCTTGGGCCAGGGCAAAGCGCACGCACCCGAAGCGGGCCGGCACGGCGTCCAGCACCTCGCCTTCGACCGTGGCCCCAAATTTGCCGCAAACTTCCGCCGCCTCGGCCAGCGTTTCCGTCCCAAACCACGGCAGCGGGGCGACTTCCCCGTAGCCCACCGTCCCGGCCTCGTCCTCCAGGCGCACGATAAGACCTTCTCGATCAGCCCACAGCCCGTGGGCCGTGCGCAACGGCGCCCGCAAGGTCCGGCGGTAGGGTTTGAACTCAAAACGGTAGGCCATTCACCCCAGCGTTACGCCCCGAGAGACTCTTGGCAAATTTTCGTTGAGGTTCGGCGCGGTCGGAGTATCTCGTTCACGGCAACGATGACCAAGCCTGTTGCCACTTCCGCCAGCGATTCGGACTTCTACCTGCCCGCCGATCGCTTCTTCGCCGCGAACCTGCCGAGCGCGCTGACCTTCGACGACGTCTCGCTCGCCACGCTCCACTCGGAGATCCTCCCGAAGGACACCGATCTGGCCACCACCCTGGCCGAGGGCCTGCGCCTCCAGATCCCGATCATCTCCTCCGACATGGACACCGTGACCGAGTCGCGCATGGCGATCGCCATGGCGCTCAACGGCGGCCTCGGCCTCATCCATTACAACCTCCCGGGCAAGGACCAGATCAAGGAGGTCGCCCGCGTGAAGCGCCACATCCACGGCCTTATCCAGGACCCCATCACCGTGGCTCCGGACGCCTATGTGAGCGAGGTCCTCGCGATGATCGACCAGAAGCGGTTCGATTTCCGCACCTTCCCCGTCGTGGATGCCGCCGGCAAGCTCGCCGGCCTCCTCTCCGGCAACCTCGTCAAGGACCGCTACAAGTCCAAGAAGGTCTCCGAGGTGATGACGCCCCGCCAGCAACTCATCACCGTGACCGAGAAGCAGATGGCCGCCGACCCGATCCGGGCCGCCGACAAGTTCTTCACGGCGAACGTGGGCATCCACAAGATCCTCGTCGTCGACGACCGCGACCACCTCCGCGGCCTGGTCACCATCTCGGACGTCGAGCGCATCACGAGCGAGGCCAAGTCCCGCCGCAAGCCCGCGCGCGACTCCCAGTTCCGCCTTGTCGTCGGCGCCGCCATCTCGCCCGTGCGCAAGCCCGACGGCTCGCTCGACCGCGACAAGATCTTCGACCACGTCGGCGAACTCGTCCGCGAGGCCGTCGACGTCGTCGCCGTCTCCACCGCACACGGCCACACCGCCGGCGTCGGCGACGTCGTGAAGCTGATCCGCGGCCAGTTCAAGGACCTGCCCATCATCGCCGGCAACGTCACGAGCGGCGCGGGTGTCGAGTTCCTCGCCAACGCGGGCGCCAACGCGATCAAGATCGGCCAGGGCCCCGGTTCCATCTGCACGACCCGCGTCGTGGCCGGCGTCGGCATCCCGCAGCTCACCGCCCTCCACGTCGCCGGCCACGGCGCCGCCAAGAAGGGCGTGAGCCTCATCGCCGACGGCGGCATCACGAAGTCGGGCGACATCGTCAAGGCACTCACGCTCTCCGACGCCGTAATCCTCGGCGGCCTCCTCGCCGGCTGCCGCGAGGCGCCAGGCGAGATCATGGAAATCTCGGGCAAACTCTACAAACAATACCGCGGCATGGGTTCACACGCCGCGATGAAGGCCGGTTCGGCCGCCCGCTACGGCCACGACAAGAACGACACGGCGCGCAAGGTCGCCGCTGAGGGCATCGAGGCCCTCAAGGAAGTCTCCGGCTCGGTGGACGACGTGCTCGGCACCCTCATCGGCGGCGTGCAAAGCGGCATGGGTTACCTCGGCGCCAAGGATCTCGGCGAACTCCGCAAAAAGGCCCGCTACGTCCGGGTGACGACCGCCGGCGCCAAGGAAGCCGCCCCGCACGACGTGATCGAGGTCGCGACCCGCCACGGCGGGTGAGTCTATCTCCAGGGCAAGGTGGCCAAGGTGTGAAAAGGGGAAACCGCCCCCTTCTCCACTCTTAGCGCTATGCTTGCTTTTAATCTGCGTCAGGGTCCGTAGACCCTGACGTAGTCGATCCGGTATTCCTGCGGGAGCTGCGTCGTGGCGTCCGGATAACCGGGCCAGGCGCCGCCAACGGCGAGGTTGAGCAGCAGATAATGCTGCGCGTCGTCAAAGACCCACTTCGCGCCGGCGGGCAGGTCGGCCGGCGTCAGGGTGTGGTAGATCTTCCCGTCGAGCAGCCAGTCGATGCGGCCGGGCTGCCAGTGCACCGCAAAGACATGGTAGGCGTCGCCAAAGGTGGCCCCGCCGGGCAGCACGGTGGACTTGCTGATGCCGTGCTGGCCGGAGTAACCCGGGCCGTGCAGCGTGCCGTAAAGCGTGCCGGGCTGGTGTCCGATGAGCTCGACGATGTCGATCTCCCCGCAGGCGGGCCAGGGTGTTTCCTTGATGTTGGCGCCGAGCATCCAGAACGCGGGCCAGATCCCCTGCCCCTTCGGCAGCTTGAGGCGGGCCTCGATGCGGCCGTAGCCCGTGGTGAACCGGCCCTGGGTCTTGAGGCGCGCGGAGGTGTAGCCGCCCGCGGGCGTGCGCACGGCCTTCAGCACCAGCGCCCGGCCGTCCTCCGCCTCGGGATCGGCGACGATGAACGAGTTTTCCCGGGAGTCCGTGTAATACTGAAGCTCCTTGTTGCCCCAGCCGTTGTCGCCGAGGTCGTGGACCCATTTCATCAGGTCCGGTCCGGAACCGACCGGCTGGTTGAATTCATCCTGCCAGACAGGGGTGGAAGCGTGGGAAGACATGGCGAGGAGGGATGAAGTAAGAAGGAAGAAGGAGGAGAGGTGTTTCATTGGTTCGAATGTAGGGCCGTCGCTGGCGACGACCGTGGGCTATCGCACGCGAGGTCGTCGCCAGCGACGGCCCCACAAGTAGGCAAACGGCTCATCGGGGGCCTCCCACATAGGTCTGGATGCCCCGCGCGGGCACGGTGCAGGCGAGCGCCTCGCCGCCCGCGGCAAGCGTGAAGGCCACGGCGGCGTCCGTGCGGTTAAGCACGACGACCGCAAGCGAACCGTCGGGATTGGCGAAGGCGGCCGACTCGAGCGCGGCCGGGCCGCCGTCACTCGCGATGCGCACCGCGCCGGGTTTCACGTATTTGCTGAAATGGCCGATGTAGTAGAACGACGGGCCGTTGCGGACCTCCTTCGTGTTCGTGTCCACGATCACCGGGGCGTCGCAGAAATTGCCGACATGGTTCGGCCCGCCGCGCTGGTCGAGCACGATGTTCCAGTCGATGTAGCCGTTCACCCAGTGGCGGATGTCGCCGATCATCTCGTGCGCATAACCCTCGCCGTGCTCCCAGGAACCCATGGCCTTGCCGCCCTCGAAGCAGCCCTCGGTGAAGAGGATGACCTTGTCGGGATATTTCGCGTGGACGCGCGCGGAGGCCGCGAAGTCCTTGCTCACATACCAGTGCAGGCCCAGGCCCCAGAGATATTTTGCCGACTCCGGGTCGCCGAGCGACGCATCGGCGTGCGCCTCGAGGATGTCGCGGTTGTGGTCGAGGGCGAGGAGCCTGACGCCTGACAGGCCGGCGCCGGCGAGCGCGGGGCCGAGGTGCTTTTTGACGAAGTCGCGCTCCTGCTCCGGCGTGTAAAGGCAGGACTCCCAGACCTGTTTGGCCTGCGGCTCGTTCTGGACGGTGAGGGCCCAGACATCGATGTTCTCCTCGGACTTCAGGTGCTGGACGAACTTCACGAAGTAATTCGCCCAGGCCGGGGCGTATTCGCCCCGCAGCGAGCCACCTTCGTCCATACGGTTGTTGGTCTTCATCCAGGCCGGCGGACTCCACGGCGAGGCCAGGAGGCGGAGGTTGTGGCCCGAGGCCTTGATGGCGTCGTGAATGAGCGGCAGCGTCCACTTGCGCATCGGCGCGAGGGTAAAGTCGAGCAGGTCGTAGTCGCCCGGCGTCTCGTCGAGGGCCCACATGCTGAGCGAGAAGTCGCAGCTATTGATGTGGGTGCGGGCGAGCGTGTAGCCGATGCCCTCCGTCGGGTCGTAGTAGCGGCGGATGACCTCGGCGCGCTTCTCCGCCGGCAGCTGGGCGAGCACCCAGGCGGAGGATTCCGTGAGCGCACCGCCGAAGCCGACCATTTCCTGGAAGCGCTGAGCCGGGTCAACGACCAAGGTGTCCCGTTGCTGGCTGCTACCAGCCCGGGATTTGTCCTGACCGTCGTCAGGCAAAGGTGCCGCGACCGCACTCAGCCGGTGGCCGTTGTCGCGAGCGGTTTCATAGACAGACCACTGACGCGGCGCGGCGGAGAGCATGGCGGTGGAGGCGATGAGAAGGAGGCCGATTGATTTCATGAACTGAAATGCAGGCAGAACGAAGCCTACCCCGCAGGATCGTTCATGGTTCATTGTCCAATGTTCAGTGTTCATGGCCGGAGTTCAGAAGATGAAAAATGAACATTGAACCATGCGCAGCCTCATGAGGCCGCGCCTCCCTTGCGGGCGGCAAGTTCACGTTCGATCAGCTTCACCTGCGGCTCGTCGAGCTTGTAGAAGACGATGGCCAGGCCGGCCAGCAGGGCGAAGCAGCCGGGCAGCAGGCTGAAGAGCAGGTTGATGCCGTGCAGGGCGCGGGGCGTCTGGACGGCGTTGGCGACGAAGCCGACATAGGCCAGCAGCCAGCCGATCATGGCACTGCCGATGGCGAGCCCGACCTTCTGGGCGAGGACCGTGGCGGAGAAGATCAGGCCCGTGGCGCGGCGGCCGAACTTCCACTCGCCGAAGTCGGCGGTGTCGGCGTAGAGCGACCAGACGATGGCAGGGGTCGGCCCGGCGGCGAAGGAACCGAAGATGTTCAGCGCGTAGAGCAGCGGCAGATTGTGCGGGTCGACGAAATAGCAGCCCCCGATACCGATCGCGTTGCAGATCGTCAGCCAGATCATGAGCGAGCGCCGCGACCAGCGCGCCGTGAAGAGCTTGGTCGCCATGGCGCCGGCGATGAAGCAGAGGAATCCGACGAGATTGAAGGTGCCGATGGCGCCCTCGTTGCCGACGTTGTATTTGAAATAGAAGATGCCGGCGCCGCTGCGCATGCCGACATTGGTCAGGTTGAGGAAGGCGACGAAGAACAGGACCAGCCAGGGCGTGTTGGCCATGAGGTCGCGCAGGTCGAGCCCGAGCGAGGTCTGCTGGTTGGCCGGGGCCGCGACGCGCTCACGGGTGTTCAGGAACGTGTAGATAAACATCGCCACCGAGACGACGGCGAAGAGCGCCATGGTGTTGCGGAAGCCATCGGCCGGGCTGCCGCCGAACATGAGGGCGTCCTTCAGCCAGGGCACGAGCCAGCCGATCAGCAGGCTGCCGGTAAAGGCGCAGGCGAAGCGGTAGGAGGACAGCGAGGTGCGGTCCTCGGACGACGGCGACATCACGCCCATCAGGGCGCCGTAGGGCGTGTTGATGGCGGCGTAGGCGATGAGGGTCAGCGTGTAGGTGATGTAGGCGTAGACGAGCGTGCCGGACGGGCTGAAGCCCGGGTTGGCGAACATCAGGTAGCCGAGGAAGCCGTAGGGCAGCGCGCCCCAGAGGATCCACGGGCGGAACTTGCCCCAGCGCGAGTCGGTGCGGTCGGCGAGGACGCCGATGACCGGGTTGAGGAGCGCGATCAGGCTCGGCATCACCGCCATCAGCGTGCCCGCGGCCGAGCTGTTGAGGCCGAGGACGTCGATGTAGTAATACGCCAGAAACTGGTTGAACGCCTGGAAATAGAAATTCGAGGCGGTGTCACCGAGGCCGTAGGCCAGCTTTTCCTTGAAGGACAGACGGGCGCTGGAGGATGGGGTCGTCACAACGGAGGGAGGGAGGGGGGAAGCGCGGCGGGGTGCCGCGGGCTACGGGACTGATTGCAGCGGCCAACGGTCGGGGCGTAAAGCCCCTCCGCGGGGGATGGGGTGAAGTGCGGGCTCTGGACGGGCTTCAGGAATGGCGCGTCCGACAACGCGTCCAGAGACCGCACTCCACTGAAAAAAGGGGGCGGTAGCCCGGGGAAGCGCGCACCGTTCAAACCCGGCGCGCGCCCCACCCTGTGCTACTGTCCCCAGCAGCATGAATCAGAACGCGATCTCGTAGGAGAGGCGGGCCGAGATCGGCGGGTTGTAGATCAACCCGTAGAGCTTCCGGTCGTTCAGGACGTTGTAGACGTTGAGCGAGAGCGACTGGTCATAGTCGTGGCTCTTCCAATCGCGGCGCACGAAGCCGTTCACCGTGACCTGCGAGGGCATGTAGAGCACGATCACCTTGCCCGTCGAGTCGGTCTGCACCTGGCCGCTGCCGTGCGTGACGCCCGAGAAGTAGGCGCGCTTCGAGGCGTAGTCGCCGCCGAGGCCGACGGTCCAGCCCTTCAGTCCGTCCTTGAACTTGTAGTTGGCGAAGAGCGTGACGCGGTTCTTCGGCGTGTCATCACCCGGGAAGACACCGGTGTTGGTGCGCGTCGAGGTGTCGGTCGGGTCCGTGTAGGCCTCGGCCAGGGTCTGGCCCTTGAGGCCGAAACCGCCGTTCGGGAAATACCACGTGGCCCAGCGGTCCTGGGGATAGGGGTATTTGATCCACTGGCCCTTGTTGGTCAGCTTGACAGTGTTGTTGATGGAGGCGGAGAGGACGATCTGCAGCTGGTCGTTCGGGGTGAACATCAGGGTGCCGTCCCAGCCCTCGGCCTCGGAGATCGAGGGGATGGCGGCCGGCCGCGACGCGTTCTGGAAGGCGGCGTCGTCGAGCGTGGCGTTGTTGATGCCCGGGTCATTGATGTCGTTGCCGAAGTAAGGCCAGCCGGCCCAGCCGGGGGCGGCGGCGGCGAAGAAGGCGTCCATCCACGCGGCACCGGCCGGATTGCTGGCGTTCAGGTAGATGCTGCCCGGGGTGGCCTGCTGACCGTTGATGGGCGACTTGAGGGTGATGGCGCCGGCGTTGAAGGCGGCGATCCACGCGGCCTGCTGCGCCGCGTTCGGCGTGTAGGTCTGGCCGTTGGGCGTGAACTGGCCCGGGAAAGGGTTGAAGAAGCCGGTGCCGTTGGCGTCGCCGAGGTTGTAGATGATCGGCTTGTTCGGGTCGAAGCGCGGGGCGCCGAGCGGAGCCGGCGTGGAGAAGCCGGAACCGAGCCAGGCGTTCTTCGTGATCTTGTAGCGGCTGATGGAGCCAGAGATCTTGCCGTCCTTGAAGTCGAACTTGATGCCGAACTCCTTGCTCTTCGCCGTGTCGGCGCCGACCGGCGCGCCGCTGAGGGCCTCGCGGAGACCGCCGAAGTTCGGCTGGAAGCCGTCGGCCTTCAGTGCGAAGGCCGAGAGGCTCTTGGTGATCTTCAGCATCACGCCCATCTGCTTGGACGTGACCTTGGTCTGCGCGGCCACGCTGGTGGTGGTGGTCGGCACGCCCGCGACGGTGAGGTCGGTGTTGGTGGCCCAGTTGTCGGAGGTGTCCTTGCGGACGCCGGTCATGAGGATGATGCGGTCATCGACGCCCCAGAGGCTGCCGAACTTGGCAAAATTATTGACGTAAAACGCCTTGTTCCAGCCCTTGTTGATGTTGCCGCGGTTGTTCTGGTAGAGGCCGGGCGCGGGCGAGCCGTCGCCCTGCGTGGCGAAACGGATGGGCTTGAGATCGAGCGGGCCCTTGAAGCTGTAGAGGCCGGGCAGGGTCTGCGAGTTGTCGGACTGGATCTTGTTGTAGAGCTCGGAGTAACCGGCGAGCACCTGGTCCTCGATCCGGAACCATTTGTCCTGGAAGAGCGTCTTGCGGGCGGTCAGCTCGACGCGCACCTGGTCGCGGTTGGTCGAGGCGTTGTATTGGTTCCAGGCGTAGCGGACGACCTCGTTGTCGAAGGTGCCGTATTGGAGGTTGCCGTTGGAGGGCGTGACGCCGTCGAGGCCGTTGTCGATGGAGGTCAGCACGATCGTCTGCGAGAGGTTGTAGCCGGGGTTGCCGACCGAGACCTGCTGGATGCCGCCGTTCACGTCCCGGGTGTTGACGTCATACTTCGTGGTATTGAAACCGACAAGGAAGTCGGTGGCGGGAAGCCAGTCGGACTCCTTGAGCAGCTGCTGGGTGAACAGGAGCTGGATATTGGATTGTTCCTGATTGTTGAAGGTGTCGGGTCCGCCGAGGTTCCAGGTGCGCTTGTCGGCGCCCGGGGGCCAGTAGAAGCCGGTGGCCTCGAGCTGGTCGTTGTTGATCGGGGTGGCGCCGGTGCCCTGGGCCGCGCGCAGGGCGCGGAAGCCGAAGCCGTTGGCCTTGGACTTGGAGTATTCCGTCTCGAGCAGGAGCTCGGTGGTCTTGGTCGGCTTCCACAGAAGAGAGGGCGCCAGGAAGGTGCGCGAGCTCGACTGGTGGTCGATGTGCGTCTCCGCGTCCTCCCACGCGCCGATCAGGCGGTAGGCCAGGCCGGTGCCGTTGCGGGCCTCGCCGAGGGGGCCGGTGACATCGAGCGTGGCGCGCTTGAAGTCATACATGCCATACTGGAGGGAGGCGCGGCCCTGCTGGCGGTAGAGGGGGCGCTTGGTGAGGTAGTCCACCACGCCGCCGAAGTTGCCGGTGCCGTAGAGGAGCGCGTTGGGCCCCTGGACGACCTCGATGCGGTCGATGCTGATGGCGTCGCTCGGGCTCCCGCGCAGGAAGCCGTTCCGAAGGACGTTGTTGGTGATGAAGCCGCGGATCTTGAGCTGCACGCCGCTGATGTTGGACGTGACACCCTCGGGGTTGTTCACGCCGCCCGGGCCGTAGGCGCCGCCCTGCACGCCGCCGACGCCGCCCTTGTTCTCCAGGTCGTTCTGCGTCTGGAGGGAGATGCTGGAGGAGTAGCTCAGGGCCTTGCGCAGGTCCGTCGCGCCGATGTCCTCGATGAATTCGCTGGTGATGACCTGCATCGGGATCGGCAGGTCCTTGATCGCGCTATTGACGCGCGATCCGGAGATGGCGTTGGTCGCGGCGTAACCACGATCCTTGTCGGTCGTGACGGTGAACGGCGAGAGGACGAGAACCTCGTCCTTTTTCTCCTCGGTCTCCGTGGCGGGCGACGCGGTGGTTTGCTGGGCACTGGCTGGAAGCGACCACGCCAGGGTGGCGGCCGCGCTGATCAATCCCGCCAAGAAGACGGAACGTTGCTGGTGGTTCATGGGGTGTCGGTTTTTGCCCCGTGTCCGGCGGAATGGCGGTGGTTTCAGACACGAAACCGGTGCGCAATCCGTCGATCTTGGGGTAAGAGTTTGGAAGGGGTTGTGGCCGGATTTCGCCGTCCACGCTGCGATATGACGAAATCTCGTGCGTTGCTGTCAAATTATATGTGCATAGTTAGTTGCATTGTTTTTGATCGTTCAATAAATATTGTATGTTGTTCTTCTAGATTATTATAATAATAGCATATGCAACTTTAGATGCTATTTTTAAGGCTTAGTTGTTTATTTTGTTGCATAACGTTTCCGAGTGATGATTGCTTTCCGGCGTCACCCCCGCCCCATGCCCAAGGTCAATCAAGAGCTCATCGCGCAGCGCCTGAACCTCTCCCGCGCCACGGTCTCGCGCAGCCTGGCCAATCATCCCGCGATCAGCGCGGAGACGCGCCGCCTGGTGCAGGAGATGGCGGCGAAACTCGGCTACAAGCTGAGCCCCGGGCGCGTCGCCCGCCGCGGGAAAAAATCCCGCACCTTCACCATCGGTGTCGTGATCGGCGTCCCGCGTGGCGAGAACGTCACGATGGTCACCTACCCGCACATCCTGAAGGGCATCCGGGACCGCGCCGAGATCGAGCGGGTGACGGTCGACGTGTCCTACCAGCCGCCGGCGGAGATCAGCACGGAGGCCGGCCAGCAGGCGCTCATGCGCCAGATCCGCAACAACGACTGGCGCGGCGCGATCCTCGTCCACCCCTTCCCCGAGCCAGCCGTGGCGTTGATTGCCAGCCGCATCTCCACCGTCTCCGTCCTCGAGAGCTACAATGAGCCGGGCATCGACATCATCGACACCGACGACGCGCCCGCGATCCTCGACCTCGTGCTCAAGCTCTCGGCCGCCGGGCACCGGCGCATCGGCTTCGTCTCGTGGACCTACCCCGTCGGCGGCCACTGGGTCGCCCGGCGCTTCAGCGGCTACGTCGAGGCGCTGTTCTACCAGGGCCTCGAGTTCCGCCCGGAATGGGTCATCAACGTCCACAAGAACTCCCCACGCCTGCAGCCGGCGGAGGTCAGCGCGAACGTCGCTAAGCTCTTCAAGGAGGACAAGGTGACCGCGTGGGTCTGCGCCGCCGACCACCAGGCCTACCCGCTGATGCAGGACCTCGCCGCGCGCGGCATCCGCGTGCCGGAGGATTGCTCCGTCACGGGCTTCGACGGCCTCGAGCCCCCGGCCGGCCTGCGCCGCGCCACCTCGATGCGCGTGCCGCACGAGCACATCGGCTCCTCCGCCCTCACGCGACTCGTCAACCGCATGTCCCACCCCGCCGCACCGCGCCGCAAGATCCTCGTCGAGGCTGAGCTCGTCGAGGGCCAGACCATCGCCCCGCCGCGGAGGTAGGGCCCGTTATCCTCAACGCGCCGCGAAGGTCATCATTCCTCCCCACAACAGCGGATTAAGGATAATCCGTCCTACCCTCTAAACCCCATGTCCCGTCCCCTGCCCTTCACCTTCCCGAAAAACTTCACCTGGGGCACGGCCGCGGCCGCGGCCCAGATCGAGGGCGCGGCCTTCACCGACGGCAAGGGCGAGTCCGTCTGGGACCGCTTCGCCCGCCGTCCCGGCGCCGTCGCCAACGGCGACACACTCGATACCGCCTGCGACCACTATCATCGCTACAAGGCGGACTTCGCGCTGATGCGCCGGCTCGGCCTCAAACACTACCGCCTCTCGCTCGCCTGGCCGCGGATCTATCCCGCCGGCGACGGCGCCGTGAACCAGCGCGGCCTGGACTTCTATTCACGCCTGATCGACACGCTGCTCGCGCACGACATCACGCCGTGGGTGACGATGTTCCACTGGGACCTGCCGCAGGCCCTCGAGGACCGCGGCGGCTGGCGCGCGCGCGGCGTGACCGACGCTTTCGCCACCTACGCCGACACGATCGTCCAAGCCTACGGCGACCGCGTGAAAAACTGGATCACACTGAACGAAATCCGCTGTTTCACGCTCCTGGGCTACGGCGGCGCGGACAAGGCGCCCGGCGCCCGCGAGAGCGCGCAGGTCGTCAACCAGACTATGCACCACGCCCTCGTCTGCCACGGCCACGGTGTGCGCGCCGTGCGCGAACATGGCGGGCGCGGCGCGCGCGTGGGCCTGACGGACAACTGCGAGTCGGTCATCCCCGTCGCGGAGACCCCGGCCGACATCGCCGCCGCGCGCGCGCGCTTCCAGGAAGGCAACTGGCCGGTGCTCGATGCCATTTACCGCGGGCACTACGCCCCCGCCTACCTGCGGCACTGCGGCAAGGACCGCCCCGTCGTGACGCGCGGCGACTTCGCCCTCATCAGCGCCCCGGCCGACTTCCTCGGCCTGAACATCTACACCGCCACCTTCGTCCGCCGCGGCGCCCGTGGCAAACCCGAGGTCGTCGCCCCCAGCTCCAGCTACCCGCGCACGGACAGCCCGTGGCTCAACCTTGCGCCCCGCGCCCTCTACTGGACGCCACGCCTGGCCGCCGAGGTTTACGGCGAGAAGAACATCTACATCACCGAGAACGGCTGCGGCTACAACGACGACACCATCGTCGGGGGCGAGTGCCTCGACCTGCACCGCGTCGAATATCTCCGCAATTACCTGCGCGAACTGCACCGCGCCGTCGCCGACGGGGCGCCGGTGCGCGGGTATTTCCTGTGGTCGTTCATCGACAACTTCGAGTGGTCCGACGGCTACCGCCGCCGCTTCGGCATCGTCCACAACGATTTCAAGACCCAGCGCCGCACCCCCAAGCTGAGCGCGCGGTGGTATGCGCAGGTGATCGCCGCCAACCGGGTGCTGTAGGTTTCCTCGGGGGCGCAGCTGGACCCGAGCCCGCCCATGACCGCCGCCACATGACAGGGAATGGACCAATTTGGCGTTGCCGGTCCGTCCTCCCTGCTCTGTCTTTGCGGGGCGGCTGGCCCGGACAAATACCGGGTTGGCCGCAGCCAACAACGGCACTCCGTCCCCGGCCATGTCTTTACTTCCTTTCTCCAGCCAGCTTATCGCCGATGTCGGCATCTCCCTCGGTGACGAGGGCAAGGGCCGTCTCATCCCGGAGGTGGCCGACGAGCTACGCGGCACTGCCGCGGCGGTCACGGTGGTGCTGAAGGTCAACGGCGGCGCCAACTCCGGCCACACCGCCGGCGGCGTGAAGCTCAATCTCCTCCCTGCCGGGGTCGTCGTGCAGGACGCCCCGCACCTGTGCGTCGGCTCCGGCGTCGTGGCCGACCCGCGCAAGATCTGGTGGGAAGCCCGGCCCCTCGAGCAGAAGGGCCACGCGATCCTCTCCCGCCTCGTCATCGACGAGCGCACGATGGTGTCCGATCTCACCCACCGCCTGCTCGACCTGGCCTGGGAGGACTACCGCACCCAGGTGCTCGCCGAGGAGCCGCGCGGCTCGACCGGTCGTGGCATCACGCCCGCCTACCTCGACGAGGTCGGCCAGGCTCAGATCACCTACTCGGACTTCCTCGCCGGCCCGAACTACTTCGCCCGCAAGCTCGCCCAGCGCGCCGACCGCGCCCTGCGCACCATCCAGCACGTCTGCCGCGTCTCGCCGGAAAAGTTCGCCGGGTTCTTCGACACGCTCACCGCCGCCGAGACCCGCGCCAACGCCGAGGCGATCGAGGCGGGCGTGTTCACCAAGGCGGAGTTTGACTTCGCGCAGTTCCGCGGGGCCGAGCCCTTCACGCTGAACCTGCCGCGCCTCACCGAGGTCTACTGGCAGGCCGGCACGGCGCTCGCCAAAAACATCGGCGAGGTCCGCGAGCTCATCCTCCGCGAACTCGCCGCCGGCCGCACCGTCATCGGCGAATTCGGCCAGGCCTACTGGCTCGACAAACGCCACGGCTACTCGCCCAACGTCACGGCCTCGCACACCTACACCCCGGAGTTCTTCGAAAGCGCCGGCATCCCGGTGCAGCGCATCCACACCTTCGGCGTCGCCAAGGCCTACGACACCAAGGTCGGCACGCACACGTTCCTCACGCAGATGGACGACGCCGCCCCGCTGACGATCAAGCTGAAGCAGCTCGAGTTCGGCACCAGCACCGGCCGCCAGCGCATGGTCGGCTGGTATGACGCCGTGGAAAAGGGCGACGTCCTCCGCTACGGCGGCTACCAGGACCTGATGATCAACAAAATCGACGCCCTCAGCGGCGCCGCCGAACTACTCATCTGCACCGCCTATGAGGACAGCACCGGCCGGCGTTACCACCATGTCCCGCGCAACGAGGCCATCCGGCGCGCGCTCAAACCCGTTTATTCAAAGCACCCCGGCTGGACCGAGGACATCTGCGGCGTCCGCCGCTTCGCCGACCTGCCGAAAAACGCGCAGCGCTACACCGCCGCGATGGTCCGCAGCCTGATCGCGGTCGCCTACCCCGAGAAACTGCCCGCCGTCCTCCCGAATCTCCGCTACCTCGGCGTCGGCCCGCTGCCCTCGCAGATCATCAAGGACGTGCCCGCCACGGCGGAGCTGATCAAGCTTGGCTGAGGTCAGCCGAGAAACCCGGGCAGTTTCTGCCTCATGATCCGTCCGCTCTGCGCGCTCCTCGGTTTTGGTCTGGGCGTGACCGGTGCCGCAGGCAAGGAGGTGGTCGTCCTCCTGCACGGCCTGGCTCGCAGCGAACGGTCCATGACCAAGCTGGCGTCGGCGCTGACCGCGGAAGGCTATGATGTCATCAATGTCGGCTACGCCTCGACCAAGGCACCGATCAACACGCTCGCGGACGAGGCCATCGGGCCCGCCCTTGTCGAGGCAAGGACCCGCCAGGCGGCCCGGGTGCATTTTGTGACGCATTCGATGGGTGGCATCCTGGTCCGCCAATACCTGAAGGCGCGACCCATTGAGCGACTGGGCCGCGTGGTGATGCTGGGGCCGCCCAACCAGGGCAGCGAAATCGTCGACCTGCTGGGCGATAGCCGGATTTTCTCGGCCATCAACGGGCCGGCCGGTCGCCAATTGGGCACCAAGCCCGACTCGCTGCCCAACCGGTTGGGTCCCGTCGATTTCGACCTGGGCGTTATCGCCGGTGACCGATCAATCAATTGGATCAACAGCCTGCTCATCGCCGGGGCCGACGACGGCAAGGTCTCCGTGGAACGAACCAAGGTCACCGGGATGAAGGCCCACCACGTCATTCATGCGACTCATCCTTATCTGATGAAGAATTCCCGCGCGATCCGCGAAACGGTGCATTTCCTGCGGGAAGGAAGATTTAGCCCGGCCAAGCCTTAGCTGGCACCGTCGGTCAGGCCGCCACGCTCAGCGCGTTCCACACCGAGAAGGCATAAAGCGCGATCATCACCAGCGCGCAGGCCAGCTTGGCGATGGTCGAAAGCAGGAAACCGACGGCGGCACCGGCGCCGGCCCGGAGCGACTCGTCGGTCGTGCGCTTGCCGAGCCATTTCTCGGCCACGATCGCGCCGAACATGCTGCCGAGCACGAGGGCCGGCAGCGAAAAGAACATGCCCGCCAGCGCTCCGCCCGAGGCCCCGGCCATGCCCCACTTGCCGCCGCCGAACCATTTCGTCCCGAGCAGCGTGCAGCCGAGGTCGGCCAGCACCGACAGGACCCAGAAGCCGATGATCCAGCCCACCGCCGTCCACCCGAGCGTCTCCGGCAGCAGCCATTTCTGGAAGAGAGCGCCGGCCATGATGAGCGTCGTCCCCGGCAACAGGGGCACGAACGACCCCACGAGGCCCGTGAGGATCAGCAGGATGGCGATGGACCAGAAGAGGTATTCCACGTCCTCATGACACCGCAGCCGGCCCGGTTGTTGCAAGCTGTAGGTTGCCCGCTGGCGGGCAACGTGGCGCGCCAGCGCGCCACCTACATGAAGAACGCCTTCACTTCCTTCGCGACCCGCGCGACGTCCTCATTGGTCAAACCCGGGTGCAGCGGCAGCGAAAGCACCTCGGCGCAGGCCTGCTCGGTCTGCGGGAGCGACAGCGACGCATCGTGATACGCCGGCTGGCGATGGATCGGCATCGGATAAAGCACGCCGCACAGGATGTCATGTTTCGCGAGGTGCGCCTGTAGTGCATCGCGCTGCGGGGTGCGCACGACAAACTGGTGCCAGGTGTGCGTGCAGTCGGGGGCGGTCGCCGGGAGCCGGACCGGGGCATCCGCCAAGGCCGCCAGGTATTGCGCGGCGATCTCGTTGCGCCGCTGGTTTTCCGCCGCGAGCCGCGTGAGCCGCACGCGCAGGACCGCGGCCTGGAGTTCGTCGAGCCGGCTGTTGCGACCGTGCAGGTCGCTCACGTAGCGCTTCCGCCAGCCGTATTGCCGGAGCAGCTTCACCTGCTCGAGCAACGCGAGGTCGCGCCCCGTCACGGCCCCGGCGTCGCCAAGGGCCCCGAGGTTCTTGGTCGGGTAGAAACTGAACGAGGCCAGCTGGCCCCAGGTGCCGGCCATCCGTCCGCCGACGAGCGCGCCATGCGCCTGCGCGCAGTCCTCCAGCACCAGCAGGTGATGCCGGCCGGCGACCTCCATCAGGCGCGGCATGTCGGCCGCCTGGCCGTAGAGGTGGACCGGCACGACCGCCTTGATCTTCGGGTCGCGCAGCTTGGTGAGCATCGTTTCCAGCGCGGCGACATCCAGCAGCATCGTGCCGGGCTCAATCTCGGCAAAAACCGGGCGGGCCCCGGTGGCCACGATGGCCGAGACGGTCGCGGTCACGGTGTTGGCCACGGTGACAACCTTGTCACCCGGGCCGATCCCGGCGGCGAGGAGCGCCAGCTCGATCGCATCGGTGCCGTTGGCCACGCCCACGGTGCCGGCCGTGCCGAACCAGGCGCTGAATTCCCGCTCAAAGGCCTCCACCTCGGGTCCGAGGATGTAATGCCCGCTGGCGAGCACGCGCTTGATGGCGGCATCGATCTCCGCCTGCGCGGCGAGATAGGAGGCCTTGGGATCGGCGGGGAGTATCTTCTTCACAGGTAGTGCCGCAGTTCCTTGCGGTAGTAATCCACGGTCTGCGCCAGTGCCTGCTTGATCGTCGTGCGCGGCTTCCAGCCGAGTTTTTTGGCGATGAGCCGGCCGTCCGAATAATAGTCGCCGATGTCGATCTTCTTCCGGTCGGCGGGGAAGGCCTTGACCGTGTAGCTCCCCTGCCCGGCCACGGCGACGAGCGTCTTCGCCAGGTCGCGCAGGCTAATGCGACCGACGCCGCCCAGGTTGAAGACCCCGCCCACGGCCTTCGGGTGAGTCGCCGCCAGCAGGAAGGCCTCGACGGCATCGTCCACGTAGGTGAAGTCGCGCAATTGGTCGCCGCCCCACACCTCGACGGGCTTGCCCTCGAGGATCTGGCGGATCCAGACGCCGACAAAGGTCTGGCGGGCGTCCTTCACGCGCATGCGCGGCCCGATGGTGTTGGTCAGGCGCAGGACCGTGCTTTGTATGCCATGCACCGCGCTGTAAAGCAGGTGGTATTCCTCGCCGGCGAGCTTGTTGATGCCGTTGACGTCCACCGGCCGCAGCGGGTGCTTCTCGTCCACCGGCAGGTAGTCCGGCCGGCCGTAGATCTGGCGCGTGCTGGCGAAGACAACGCGCAGCTTCGGATTGTGCTTCCGGCAGGCCTCGAGGAGCGAAAGCTGCGCACGGCAGTTGATCTCCAGGTCGGTCTCCGGGTCGGTCATCGAGTCCATGTGGCTCGTCTGGCCGGCGAGGTTGAAGAGATAGTGCTGTCCGCGCAGAAACTCCGGCAGGCTATGCCGGTCGCGCACGTCGGCCAGGTTGATGTCCACCCGGCGCTCGAGGCCGCGGAGGTTGCGCCGGTTGCCGCCGTATTCGGGGATCAGGCTGTCGAGGATCGTGACCTTCGCCCCGAGCTCCACGAGCGTCCGCGTGAGGTTCGAGCCGATGAAACCGAGGCCGCCGGTAATGAGGACACGCCGGCCCTTGAAGACGGTCGCGAATGACGGACGGGATTGCATCAGTGACCGTGACGATTGAAGAGAAAGCGGAAACTTGAAAGCTGAAAGCTGAGGGGGAACCCGACGTTTCGTTTGTCAGATCCGCCGGTTTCCGCCTTCAGAAATCCTGCAGCTTTCCCTCGCCGGCGCCGCGACCAGGCTCGATGCGCTCGAGGACCTCGCCAAGCAGGTAGATCGAACCGGTGACGACGACCGTGTCGCCGGGGCCGCCCGCGGTGCAGGTGTGCGCATCCGGGAAAAGCTGCTCCAGTGTGCCGCGGCGCACCAGGGCGCGCCTGTCCGCCGGCACGAGCTCGACCAGCTCCTCGAAGCTGCTGGCGCGCGCCTGGTGCGGTGTGACCAGGTGGACTTCCTGCGCGAAACGGCAGACCACGTCGAGCAGGGCCCGGGCCCGGAACTCGCCCAGCGCGCCGGCGATGACGACCGGCTTGCGCCCGGTCGCGGCCACCAGCTGCTGCAGGTTGCGCTCGAGCACCGCCGCGCCCTCGGGATTGTGCGACGCGTCCAGGATGAGCGGCCGGCCGCCGAGCGTCGTGGACTGCCAGCGGCCCGGCCAGTTCACCTGCTGCAGGCCGCGGGCCACCGTCTCGGCCGTAAGTTTCCATTTCGCCGGCAACAGGCGGGCCACGAGCGTCGCCGTGGCGGCGTTCCAGCGCTGGTAGTCGCCGTCGAGATTGGTCGAGGGGTAGCGGCTGAGATCGTCCCCGAAGACCTCGCGCACCGAGTGGACCGGTGCGCCGGCCGCGGCCGCGACCTCGCGCACGACCGCCTCGGCCTCCGCCGGGAGCCGCCCGAACACCACCGGCCGGCCGGGCTTGATGATGCCGGCCTTCTCGCGGGCGATCAGCGCGATCGTGCCGCCGAGCTCGGCGATGTGGTCGAGGCCGATCGAGGTGATCACCGTGATTTCCGGCTGCACCACGTTGGTCGCGTCCAACCGGCCGCCGAGGCCGACCTCGACAATGGCCATGTCCACCTGCCGCCGCTGGAACTGCAGGAAGGCCATCGCCGTCATGAACTCGAAGAAGGTCGCGTGTTCGTCGGCCGCCTCCGCCGCGGCCTGCGCGGCGATGGGACGGAGCTCGTTGGCGTAGGCGATGATCTCGGCCTCGGTGAGCAGGCGGCGGTCCACCTGAACGCGTTCGCCGAGCTTCACGAGGTGGGGCGACGTGTAGAGCCCGGTGCGCCAGCCGGCGGTGTGAAGGATGGCGTCGAGCATGGCCGAGACGGAGCCCTTGCCGTTGGTGCCCGCGACGTGGATGACCGGGTAGCTCCGCTCGGGGTGACCGAGCGCCGCGGCCAGGCGCCGCATCCGGTCGATGCCGTATTTAACCCCGCCGGCCTTGAGTGAATACAGGTATTCGGTGACCGAGGCGTAATCGGGGAAAACTTTAGCCACGGATTTCACGGATAGGCACGGATCTAGGCAGTTTAGTAACCACTGATGCTCACTAATGAGTCACTAATTCAGATTAGTGAGAAATTAGTGCGGATCAGTGGTGACCAGGCTCCGCTCAGCCCGCCGCCGAGGGGAACGGCACGGCCGTCGGCACCTTGTGCGGGCGGTATTTGTGGTCGTGCAGCGCCTGCAGCAGGCTGGTCAGGCGGTCCTTCATCTCGAGGCGGCTGACAATCTGGTCGAGCAGACCGTGCTTGAGGAGGAATTCCGAGGTCTGGAACCCGGCGGGCAGCGTCTGCTTGGTCGTCTCCTTGATCACGCGGGCGCCGGCAAAACCGATCATGGCGCCCGGCTCGGCGAGGATGATGTCGCCGAGGGTGGCGAAACTGGCGGTCACACCGCCGGTCGTCGGGTAAGTAAGGATGGAGATGAACGGCAGCTTCGCCTCGGCCAGCCGGCCGAGGGCGGCGCTGGTCTTGGCCATCTGCATCAGGCTGAAGATGCCCTCCTGCATGCGGGCGCCGCCGGAGGAGCTGACCACGATGCACGGGATCTTCTTCTTGAGCGCGCGCTCGATGGCGCGGGTGATCTTCTCGCCGACGGCCGCACCCATGGCGCCGCCGCAGAAGCGGAAATCCATCACGGCGAGCGAGACGGGAATGCCCCCGATCTTGGCAGTGCCGCAGATGACGGCCTCGGGCAAGCCGCTGTCCTTCTCGTAGCGCTTGATCCGGTCGGGATAGGCGGCCGAGTCCACGAACTTCAGCGGGTCGGCGGACTTCACGCCGGCGTCGAATTCCTCGAAGGTGTCGGCATCGGTCATGCCCTTGATGCGCTCGCGGCAGCCGATCGGGAAATGGTAGCCGCTCTTCGGCACGACCATCTGGTTCGCCTCCAGGTCCTTGTTGAAGACGATCTCGCCCGAGACGGGACACTTGGTCCAGAGACCCTCGGTGTTGACCTTCTTCTTGGCGTGCTTGGTGCCGGTCGCCTTGGCGGCGGACGGCAGCTTGGGTTTCGCGAAATGTGTCATGCAGGGAGTTTAGCCGTGCCCGAAGGTGATAACGTCGAGGTTCCGCGCGCCGCCCCGGCGGAGGACCGCCGCGCAAGCATTGAGAGTGGAACCGGTTGTAAAAACATCATCGACCAGCACGTAACGTTGCGGCGGATTAATGGTGGCCCCCGGAGCCAAAGCAAAGGCATTTTTCAGGTTCTGCTGGCGGGCGGCGCGATCGTAATGCGTTTGCGATTCCGTGTGCACCACCCGGCGGAGCAGTTCCTCGATGCGCGCTTGTCTATCAACAGCTTGCAAAGCACATTCGGCCAGCAAACGGCTCTGGTTATAGGAGCGTTTGCGCTGCTTCTCGGGGTGCAGGGGGACGGGCACCAGGACAGCGCCGCGCAGGTAGTCCGCGTAGCCCGGCACGCCGGCCATGATGACCGCGATATCCTCCAGCACCTGGAGGCCGTGGTGATATTTGAGGGCATGAACCAGCGAGCGGCCGGGCCCCTTCAGGAGGATGGCGGTTTTGCCCTCGCCGAACTTCGGCTCAAGCAGCTCGCAGTGCGGACAGAGGCGGTTGTCCTCCATTTCGCCATAGAACGGATGGCCACAGGTGGTGCAGTGCGGGGCCTGGACAATGAACAGCAGCCGCTCGCAGGCCGGGCACAGGTGCCGCAGCCGGCCGCCCTCCACCACCCCGCCGCAATGCACGCAGCTGCGCGGGAACAGCACATCGAGCCTGTCGCGCCAGAGCTCTTGGAGGACGGACCGCATCGACGCAGTTAACCATCAACAGCGCCCAGGGCCTCACTCCGGAAATGACCTTAAAACCGGGCCCTTTCTCTTCCTCCCGGGAGCACCGCTCTCTCCAGCCCTGCGCGCGCTCCGGCCCGGCCGGGACACATTTTGTTACCAGTGGCCTTTTCTCGTAAACGCCCCGTTGCCTCCGCTACATCCCCGCATCATCAATTGTCAGGAGGAATGACGGTGCGGGGCCCGCGCTCCGTCCGCCGTTCCAGGATTGTCCGTGCTCATGTCCACTTCCCGCCCCCTCATTCTTGTCATCGGCTGCGGCTCCATCGGCGAGCGCCACGTCCGCACCTTCCTCGCCACCGGCCGGGCCGACGTCATCGCCTGCGACAACCGTCCCGCAATCCTCGCGCAGATGAGCGAGCGCTACCGGGTGACCACCACCGCCGAGTGGGTGCCGGTGCTGGCCAATCCCGCGCTCACCGGGGTCGTCATCGCCACGCCCGCACCGTCGCACGTGGAGATCGCGCTCCGATGCCTCGAGGCCGGCCGCCACGTCCTGAGCGAGAAGCCGCTGTCGCTCAGCCTCGCCGGCACGCACCTGCTGCTGGCCGCGCGCGACCGCGCCCGCCGGTTTGCCGGCGTGGCCTACGTGCTGCATTTCGTGCCCGCGCTGCAGGCGGCGCGACAATTCCTCCAAGCCGGTTCCTTCGGCCCGGTCCGGCATGTCGCGGTGAACACCGGGCAACACTTCCCCCACTTCCGCCCCGCCTACCGCGAGATCTATTACCGCGATCGTGCCCAGGGCGGCGGCGCCATCCAGGATGCGCTGACCCACATGGCCAACGCCGTCGAGTGGGTCGTCGGCCCGACCACCCAGGTCTTTTGCGACGCCGCGCACCAGGTGCTCGAGGGCGTGACCGTCGAGGACACGGTCAACGTCACGGCCCGCAACGGCAGCGCCCTGGTCAGCTACGCGCTCAACCAGTTCCAGGCGGTCAACGAGACCCGGTGGGATTTCCACGCCGAGACCGGCTCGGTCCGCGTCGAGCTGAATGCGCAGCGCTGGGGTGTGCTCGCCCGCGGCGAGACCGACTGGCGCTGGCACCCCGCGCCGGTCACCGACCGGGACCAGCTCTTCGTCGCGCAGGCCGGCGCCTTCCTTGACGCCATCGACGGCCGGCCCAACGCGCTCTGCACGCTCGAGGAGGGCATCCAGACCCTGCGCTTCAACCTCGCCGCGCTCCAGTCCTGGAGCGAGAACCGTCCGATCAACCCATGACCCCGCCTCCCCCTTCCCCCGCCCCGGCCTTCTCGCTTGCCGGCAAGATCGTCCTGCTCACCGGCGGCGCCGGACTCTACGGCCGCGGCCTGGCCGCCCAGCTCGCAGCGACAGGGGCCACGCTCATCCTCGCCTCGCGCAACGTCGCCGCCCTGGAACAGGTCGCCGCCGAGGAGCGCGCGCTGGGCCGCACGGTGCACGCCCGCGCGCTCGACCAGGCCGAGGAATCCTCCATCCTGCGGCTCCGCGACAGCGTGCTGGCCGAATTCGGCCGGGTCGACGGTCTCGTCAACAACGCCGTCGCCCGCCCGATGAAGAAGGCCGACGCGCCGCTGGCCGACTGGGAGGCGTCGATGAAGACCAACGCGACCGGCCTCTTCGCCATCACCCGCGCCTTTGGCGACGCCATGGCCGAGCGCGGCAGCGGCAGCATCGTCAACATCGGCTCCATCCAGGGCGTGGTGGGGCCGGACTACTCGCTTTATGAGGGGCTCGATATGCATGCCATCCCCGACTATTTCTTCCACAAGGCCGGCATGGTGAACCTCAGCCGCTACTTCGCGGCGCTCTACGGCCCGCGCGGCGTCCGCGTGAACTGCCTGTCGCCCGGCGGCTTCTTCAGCGGCCAGCATCCCACCTTCGTCGAGCGCTACTCCAAGGCCACCTTCCTCCGCCGCATGGCCGACGAAAACGACCTCGGCGGACCGGTCATCTTCCTGCTCGGTGACGCCGCCCATTACGTCACGGGCGTCAACCTCCCCGTCGACGGCGGCTATACCGCCCATTGAGCCCATGACCCTCCCCCGCCTCCACCCTTCCCTGCCCCCGGTGAGCCCGCTCTGCCTCGGCGGATCAACCTTCGGGCGCGAGATCGACCAGGCCGCCGCTTTTGCCCTGATGGACCACGCCGTGGCCCGCGGCATCACCCTGTTTGACACGGCTGCGACCTACACGGCCGGGGCCTCCGAAAAGATTGTCGGCGCATGGCTCGCCTCGCGCCGGCCCGCCGCCGGATCGCTCACGGTGGCGACGAAGATCTATCCGCCCTTCACGCCGGAAGCCATCGACGCGGCCGTGGCCGCCAGCGCGGTCCGGCTCGGCGTGGCGACGATCGACCTGCTCTACCTGCACAAGTGGGATGCGGCCGCCGAGACGCCGGACGCCCTGCGCGCGCTGGACGGGCTGGTGCGCTCCGGCCGGGTGCGTTCCCTAGGCGTGAGCAATTTCACCGCCGCTCAGCTGCAGACGGTGCTCACGCTGCAGCAGCAGTCGGGCCTCGCGCCCTTCCGTGCGTTGCAGAACGTCAACAACCTGGCCGTGAGCGAGGTCGACCCCGCTCTCCGCGACCTTTGTGCCGCGCGGGAAGTGGCCATCATCACCTACAGCCCCCTCGGGGCCGGCTTCCTCACCGGCAAGCACCGCGGCGGCGTGCAGCCCGGTTCGCGCTTCGACGTCGCCCCCGGCCACCAGGCCATCTACTTCAAGCCCGGACCGGAAGGCCGGCTGGCCCGTCTCGCCGCCGTCGCCGCCCGGACCGGCCACCCCATGGCGCACCTCGCGCTCGCCTGGGCGATGCACCGGCCCGGTGTCACCTCCGTGCTCGTCGGCGGCCGCACCCCGGCCCACCTCGACCAGGCCTTCGCGGCGCTGGCGCTCAACGAACCCGCGCTCTTCGCCGAACTGGAATCAACCTGAACCCGCCATGAAAGCCGCGATCCTTGGTCTCAGCCACCCGCACGCCGGCATCCTGCTGACGACGCTCGAGAATCTGCCGGAGATCACCGCCATATCGCTCTGGGACGCCGACCCGGCTGTCGCCGCCAAGCCGGCCCTGCCGCCCAGCCCCAAGTCCGCGGCCCCCACGACCGATCTTGACGCCGTGCTGGCGCAACCGGACCTCGCCTTTGCCATTGTCTGCCTGCGCACCGACCAATCCGCCGCGATCTGCCAGCGGGTCCTCGCCGCCGGCAAGCACCTGCTCTCGGAAAAGCCGGTCGGCCTCACGTCCGGCGAAATCAGCCGGCTGCAGGCGGCCGCCGACCGCGCGGGGTTGGTCGCCAGCGTGCTCTACACGCGGCGCGCGCATCCCTGCGCCGTGGCCGCGCGCCGGATCGCCCAGACGGGCGCGCTCGGCCCGTGGTTGACGCTGGAGTCCCGTTTCCTGACGACGCAGGTGAAGTTCCGCGATCCCGCCTCGTGGCTGTTCCGCCGCGAGCAGGCCGGCGGCGGCATCCTGCTCTGGCTCGGCTGCCATTGCCTGGACCTGATGCAGCATATCTCCGGCGACGAGATCACCGCGGTGGGGGCGATGCTCGCCACCCGCTCGGGCGAGGCGATCGACGTCGAGGATCTGGCCGCCCTGACCCTGCGCTTCCGCTCCGGCGCGATCGGCACCTTTCATGCCGGCTATACCCTGGCCTACAGCGGCCGGGGCTATGTCAACCTGGCCGGCTACGATTCCTACCTCGGCTTCAACGGCCGCGCCGGGCGCGTTGTCTGGCCCGACCTCAACCCGCGCCTGCTGGTCGAGAGTCCGCCCGCCCCCGGCCAGTCGCCCGCGCGCGAGGAGACCTTCACCCTGCCCGCCTCCACCTCCTACGGCGGCAGCGGCGGCGAGGATTTTTTCCGCCAGTTTTTCGCGGCGCTGCAGGGCAGCGGCGCGCCGCCGACCACGCTGGCCGACGCCGTGCGCACGGCCCGCATCATCGAGGCCGCCGAGGAGTCGGCCCGCAGCGGGCGCTTTGTCGGCATCGAGCCAGCCGCGCCGGTCGCGCGCAGCGGCCAGTTCCATGTCCCGCCCCTGGGCCTTCCCGGGGATGACCCGGCCGCCTGCCGGCAAGCCATCACGCGCGGGTCTGCCTAAGCCCCGGGTCATTTCCCAGACGCCTGCCTTCCATGAGCTCCGCCCAACGCCTGATGTTCGTCTCGTCCCCCACCGCGCCGCGGGTCGAGCTTGAATCGTTCGCCATCCCGAGCCCCGGCCCCGGGCAGGTTGTGGTGCGCAACACCCACACCCAGGTGAGTGCCGGCAGCGAAACCAACTTCCTGCGCTTCGGCCCGCAGTCCTACGGGCTCCCCCCGGGAGACCTTCGCGCCAACATCGGTTACATGACGGTCGGGCGTATTGTCGCCGTGGGCGCCGGGGTGACGGGCTTTGCGCCCGGCGACCGCGTCACGACCTCGGCCGGCCATGCAAGTTACTCGCTCATCGACATCACCCCGACGGCCGCCATCGACCCCGTGCCCGAAGGCGCGCCGGACGAGGCGGCGGGCTTTGCCGCCCTCGGCGACGTGGCCTTGCACGGCGTGCGCCGGGCCCAGCTGCAGATCGACCAGTCGGTCGCCATCTTCGGCCTCGGCATAGTCGGCCAGCTGGTGTTGCAACTGGCCCGCTGCTCCGGCGCGCATCCGCTGATCGCCATCGACCTGGTCGACGAGCGCCTGGAGCTGGCGAAGAAAAGCGGGGCCACCCATGTGATCAATCCTTCGCGCGAGAACGTCGTGCAACGCGTGCAGGAGATCACCCAGGGCGCCGGCGCCGAGGTCGTCTTTCACTGCGCCCAGGCCGCCAGTATCCTGCAATCGGTGATGGAGTGCGCCGCCGACCGCGGCACCGTGGTGCTGACCGGCAGTCCTCCGGGCACCGCTACCATACGGCTCAAGGAGGAGCTGTTGCGCAAGGAGCTCAAGCTCACCGGAACCTATGAGAGCGGCATGGTGCATCCGCATGTCTACTGGCGCTGGACGCGGCAGCGGAACCGCCGCGCCTTCCTGCGGCTGCTCGCCTCCGGCCAGCTGCAACTGGGACATTTGCTGACCCATGTCGTGCCCGCCGCGGAGGCGCCGGCCATCTACCAGATGGTGCTGCGCGGCAGCGAGGGCTGGCTGGGCGTGGTGTTCAAGTGGGACTGACGGCCCCGCGGACCTAAGGCGGCTCGTTGTAGACCCGATCGAGCGGCGGCGGCAGCGAACGGAACCAGGCCAGCAAACGGCCTCGCAGGTCCGCCGCCCGGGCCGGCTCCGCCCCGGCCAGATTCGTTGTTTCCGCCGCATCGCGCGCGAGATCGTAGAGCTGCACCTCGGTGCCGTCCTGCTCCATCAGCAGCTTCCAGTCGCCGTCCCGGATGGCGAGCGAAGGCCCGCGACGGTTGGCCGTCGGATTCTGCCAGCAGACCGCCGCCCCGCGGCTGGACGCCTGCCCGGCCAGCGCCGCGCCGAGGTCGACCCCATCGGCGCGGTAACCCGCCGGGGCCGCCGCACCGGCCACGCGCAACAGGGTCGGGAAAAAATCGGTCGCGTGCAGGACAGACGCAGTGTCGACGCGGCCGGCGGGCACGTGACCCGGCCAGCGCACGATGAGCGGCACGCGTATCCCGCCCTCATAGAGATGCCATTTCCAGCCCCGCAGCGGGCCGTTGCTGCCGGCTGTGTCCGTTTCCAACACGACACCCGGGGCGATGCTTCCGGTGGCCAGGCTGCCTTCTCGCGCGGCCGCGCCGTTGTCGCTGGTGAAGATGACGAGGGTGTTTTCCGCGAGACCCCACTCGTCGAGCCGCGCCAGCAACCGACCGACCTGCGCGTCGAGGTTCGAGACGACGGCATAATAGGCCTGTTCCGCGGGGTCGGTCACGTCCGCATAGGGCGCCCGCATGGCCGCCGTTGGTTTCAGCGGCACATGCGGATCGTGCAGCCAGAGGTTGACCATGAACGGCCGGTCGCGGTTGGCGGTGATGAACTCCAGCGCCGCATCCACGATCAGTTCGCTCGAGGCGGTGAGGAAGGGCGCGTCGGCATAGGGATAGAGGTCGTGGGCCTCCGCGCGGCGCTCCATCCCGCGCCAGGTCGGCCCGTTGCCGGCCACAACCCGGACCTCGTTGAAACCATAGTCCGCAACCGCGGGTGCGTCGGCGCTGTTGATCGCCTTACCGCCGAAATTCCGCCCGCTGCCGCCCCCGAGGTGCCACTTGCCAAACAAGGCCGTCCGGTAACCCGCCTGCTGCAGGGCCCGCGGCAATGACGGCGCCCGGACATCCAGCCAGTCCGGCATGCCCCGCTGGGCGTTGCTCCGCAGCCAGGCGAAATGGGCGTAGATGTGCCAGCGCGAGGGATACTGCCCCGTCAGCAGCGAGGCGCGCGACGGGGAACAAACCGAATGGCTCGCATAGAACTGCGTAAAGCGCGTGCCCTGGCCGGCGAGACGGTCGAGGTGCGGCGTCCGGATGCGCGGATGCCCGTAGCACTGCAGGTCGCCGTAGCCCAGGTCGTCGGCCAGGATGAAGACAATATTGGGGCGAGCCGCTGTCGCCCGCGACGCCTCCGCCGCGCGCGCCGGCAGCACACCGACCCCGAGCACGGCCTGCATGAATCCCGTAAGCACCAGATGGCAGGCGGAGCGGAAAAAATATCGGTTTCGCATCGGATATCGGGGTTGGCAGACGTGAGTGGAAATTGAACCCGAATGGCGGGTGTTGCTGCGGGGACGATGCCTCAGGACCTAACCGAAAGAAATGGGAGCTGGTCGCCCACGTGCCGGGCGATGGCCAGCGAGGCGGTTGCCGCGGGACTGGGCGCATTCAGCACGTGCAACGCGCGCGGGCGTTGCTCGAGCCAGAAATCCTGGATCAGCGTGCCGTCCGCCTGCATGGCCTGGGCGCGCACCCCCGCGCCGCCGGGCAGCAAGTCGTCCACGGTGAGGGCCGGCACGAGCTTTTGCAGCGACCGGCACGCGAGCCTCTTGCTGAGGGAGCGGATGATCTCCGCGCTGCACAGGCTCGGGTATCGTCCCATGAAGCGCCACAAGCCGGGAAACCCGACGGCATCCGCCACGTCCCGCGCGGAGAAGTCCCGCCAGGAGTAGCCTTCGCGCGCCAGGGCCAGCACGGCATTGGGCCCCGCCTCCACCCCGCCATGGATCATGCGGGTGAAATGCACGCCCAAGAAGGGAAACCGTGCGTCGGGCACCGGGTAGACCAGGTGCCGCACCAGCGACCGGGCCTCGGGGCGCAACAGGAAATACTCCCCCCGGAACGGCACGATGCGCACCCGGCGGCTGACGCCGGCGAGCTCGGCGACGCGGTCCGAGAACAACCCGGCGCAATTGACGAGATAGTCGCATTCGTGATCGCCCGTCCCGGTGCCGACCAACCAGCCGGTCGCCGTTTCCTCGATCCGGCTCACCCGGCTGGACGTCCTCACCGTGCCGCCGGCGGTCTCGATGACCCGGCGCAGCGCGGCGCACACCGCCTGATAATCGACGATCCCCTCCTCCGGGACACGGATGGCGGCGAGGCCCGCGACGTTGGGCTCGATCTCCGCCAGTTCCGGCGGCGTGAGGCGGCGCAGGTCGCGCAGGCCGTTGCGGCGTCCGCGCTCCCACAGCACCTCCAGCGCCGGCAATTCGCGTTGCTCGGTGGCGACGACGACCTTGCCGCAGATCTCGTGGGCCACGCCGTGTTCGCGGCAAAATGCCGTCATCAGCCGGATACCCTCCACCGCCAGCCGCGCCTTCAGCGAGCCCGGCTGATAATACAACCCGGCATGCAGCACGCCGCTGTTGTGGGTGCTCTGGTGGCGGCCGACTTCGGGCTCCTTCTCGAGCAGGGTGACGGCAGCCGACGGCCGGCGGAGCAGGATCTCGCGGGCGACCGCGAGTCCGACAAGTCCGCCCCCGATGACGACAACCCGCATGCCTTTACCTCCGGCCGCCGGGATAAACCCAGCCGCGGGTGGCCGAGGATTCCAGCATGGCCATGCAGGCCGCAACGCCGGCCCGGCCGTCCGCGGCGCTGCCGACGTCGCTGGGGCGGCCCTCGATGGCGGCGATAAAGGCGGACAACTGGTCGCAATAGGCCTGCATCCGCACGTCGCCGAAGGCCGCGTCGGCGGCGTCGTGTTTCACCGGCGGCTGCTGGCAGACCACGCGCCAGCCCTTCTCGTCGGACTGGCGCAGCTCACCATACGGATCGAGATCGAGCAGACCCGTGGTGCCCGTGATCCGGAAACGAAAATCCTCGCCGGGGAACGACGGCGCCGGCAGGGCCCGGCTGGAAAAGAGCGAGCAGATCGCGCCCGTGGAGAACTCGAGCAGGCCCATCGTCGTGTCCTCCACCGGGACGTCAGGGAGGAAGGTGCGGGTGAAGGCGGAGACCGTGACCACATCGCCCCCCGTGAACCAGCGCAGGAGATCGATGGCATGCGGGGCGCTGTTGATCAGGTGGCCGACGCTGGCCGGGTCGTTCCACCACGCCCAGTTGCCGCCGAACCCGCCGGACTTGATCGCCCCGGCATACATCGGCATCGAGATCGTCACGGCCAGCACGCGGCCGATGGCGCCCGCGCGGATCAGTTCGCAGGCCCGGGCATTGTTGACGCGAAAGCGCTGCTGGTAGCCGACGGCGAGGGTGAGCTTCCGTTGCGTGGCGGCCGCGATCATGCGGTCGCAGTCGGCCACGCTGGTCGCCAGCGGTTTTTCCACGAGCACGTGCTTGCCCTGCGCCAGCGCGGCCAGCGTCTCGTCCACGTGCAGGTGATGCGGCGTGGTGACGACAATGGCGTCGATGTCGCGCCGTTGCAGCAGCGCCGCCTTGTCGGCCTCAAAGGTCATGCCGTAGCGCTCGGCCAGAGCGGGGGCGCGGGTGCCGCCGTGGACGGCGACGAGCTCGGCGTTGGGCAGGCGACGGACGGCCTCGGCATGGGTGCGGCCCATGTAGCCGGATCCCAGGATGCCAAATCGGATTTTGTTCATAAACGGTGGATTCAGGCCGGCGCCCGCGGCACGCTCACATTGAGCCCGCTGGCCAGGGCGGTAAGTTTTTCCCACAGCTTCACCGGCACGGGAATGCCGGCGGCCGCGCGGATCTCCTCGCAGCGCCACTCGGGCTCGCCGGCCAGCAGCACCTCGTCGTAACCGGGACGGGGCTCCGCCGCCTTCACCAGGCCCGCGAGCCGGTCCATGCGCGTCTCAAACTCGCCCGCGGGCAGGAACCGCGCGGGATCGATGGCGATGAAGGTATGGCTGATGCCCAGCGGATCACCGCCGGTGCGGTAGACGGGTAGCTCGGTGGTCATCGCGCCGCCACTGAGGCCCGCGCAAAGGATCTCCACCATCATGGCGAGCGCCGTGCCCTTGTAGCCTCCGGTCGGCGTCGGCGCCCCGCTCTGGGCCGCGGCCGTGTCGGTGGTCGGCTCGCCCTTCGCGTCGAGGAAGCCCCATTCGCGCGGAATGACGGTGCGGTTGAGATGGGCGGCATGGGTGAGCTTGCCCAGCGCGACCGTGGTCGTCGCCATGTCCAGCAGCCAGCGGCCGCGGCCCCCGTGACCCGGCACGGCGACGCACAGCGGGTTCGTGCCGAGGATGGCCGTTTTGCCCTGCCACGGCGCCACGGCCGGGCAGGCGTTGCTCATCACGATCCCGATGAAGCCGGCGCGGGCGAGTTTCTCGCCCCACCACGAGCCGGCACCGAAATGGTTGGAATGATTGGCGACCACCACGGCGACCCCCAGCTGCCGGGCGATCCGGATGGCGTGGTCCGTGCAGCAATCGGCCACCACCTGGCCGAGGCCGTTCTCGCCATCGTAGGTCAGACAGACCCCGTCTTCGCGGGTCACGCGGCCCGCCGCCGGCACATTGATGCCGCCGGCGCGCAATTGCTGGAGGTAGGTCGCGAGCATCTGGATGCCGTGCGAGTCCACGCCCCGGAGATTGGCGGCCACCAGGGAGTCGGCGACGACGCGGGCATGCGGCTCCGCGGCCCCGTGCGCCTGGAGCAGCTGGCGGACAAAGAGCCGGAGCGGCTCCGCTTGAAAGGTCACGACCAAGGGGACGGGGGCGGCGGAAGAGGACATGGGAAACGCGGGCGGGATCAGGGACCAGGCCGCCAGGATTGCACCACCGTGGTGCGCTTGCCAGCCATGCTTTCCCCGGAAACAAAGATCCAGCGTCCTTCCGCGGCGACGGCCGGTGCCGTGACCACCGGTTCCGGCCAGGGCTCCGGCCAGAGGCTCCACTGGTGTCGCGCGACATCAAAGCACAGCACGTCCTCGGGCACGCGGGCCTCACGGGGCAGCCGGCCCGACTGCCGGCCGTCGACTCCGCCGAGGACAAAGAGGCGGGCCGGAGCGGCCGTGACCGGCGCCGGCGTGGGCGCCGCGAGCGCCGACCAGGGGAGATCGGGCAGTTTCTCCCAGGCCCCGCCTGGCGTGTAGCGGCAGGCGTCGGTGAGAAAATTGGTGCGCGGCTTGCCGTCGGCCTCGACCCCGAGTTCGAGCCCGCTGACGAGGTAGATCGCGCCACCCAGGACGGCCATGACCCCCTGTGCGCGGGCCGGGCCGGGCCAGGATGGGAGCGCCTGCCACCCGGCGGAGGAATTCGCGAGGTCGAGGCAGAGAAAATCCTTCGTGCTCGCGCGCGGCGGTCCCGGCTCATAGCCGCCGGCGAGATAGACCTTGTCCTCGAGACAGACCGCGACGGGGTTGGCCCGGGGCGCCGGCAGCGCAGGGGCCTGATGCACGACGACCTGCCGGCCGTCCCACCGCAGCAGCAGCGAATCGCGGCGAATGCCCGCGGCATTTTCCCCGCCGAGCACCAGCACGCCGCCCGGCACGCTGACGACCGCGGCATAAGCGCGCGGCTCCGGCAACCGGCCCGCGGGTTGCCAAGCAGCGGCGCCGGGGCGCAGCACAAAAATCTCATCATAGGTTTTTTTAACCCCACCCTCCCAAGGCGGCAGGTCGGGGAAATTAGCCCCGCCAGCGGCGATCAACACCTCGCCATGCATCCCCGCCAGCACGCCAGCGACACCCGGAGCCAGCGGATAGTCCGGCAGGCGGCGCCATTCGCCGGGCGGGACGGCCACGCTCGCGAGGGAATGGCGCAGCGCCCGGCACTCCACGCCGCCTTGGTGATCGTCGACCAGATACACGGCGAGCAGGTTGTCCCCGGCCACACACAAGGCCGCCGCGCGGACCGGCCGGTCAGGCGGATCATCCGCGTAACCCAGGTCCTGCCAGCCGCCGGCTCCCTCCAGGCTGATCAGGAGCTCGGCGGCGGGAAATTGCGGCCGCACGCCCGGCTCCCGGCGACCGGAGCGCAAGGCGAGACTGCCGGCTCCATGGTTGACCCGGGCCAGCACGGCGTCCCGTGGCCCGGTTGCGGGCTTAGTCTCTCCGGATTCACTGCCCCCGGCAACCGGTGCGCCATGCGACCAGTCACCGCCAATCAGCGGGGCGATGGCCTCGTGCATCATGCCCTCCGGTCCCAGCCAGCCGGCGTGCCAGCGGGTCCCGTCAGGAGCCAGCCGCGCGACCGGCCAACCAGAAGCGGAAGCGGGGCCCAGTCTTACCGTCGCGAGCGCCGCAAGGTGTCCCTTCATGGCTGGAACTGCAGCGAGTAGAGGTCGGCATCACTGAGAACCATCCGGACCTGCACCGGCTGTCCGGCGGGCACGTTGATTTCCGTCCGCCCGCCCCAGCTGGCCTTCCGGTCCAGGGTGTCACCGAAGAGTTCGTCGCTGTCCGCGAGGGAATATCCCGGCAGCGGCCGGCCGTCGGCCCCGAGCAGTTCCACGCGGATCGAACCCATGGCCGAGGTCGAAAAATTCAACGACAGCTGGCGGCCGGCAAAACGCAGCGGCTTGCTGACGAACTCGCCGGGCGCCTGCTTGGCGTGCAGCGAGACGAACCCGTCGATGCGGATGGTGTAGCGGCGCAGCGGCGACGCGTCCTTCCAGTGCCCCTCGGTCGCATAAAAGGAGAGCTCGCGCGGGGCCGACGCATATTCCGCCGGCGTCTCGATCATGCCCAGGCCCTTGCAGGCGTCGCCGTAGACCCAATTGTTGTCCCGCTCCGGGCCGGGCCGGATAAAGGCCTCGTTCCAGCGCTTGAACGTGAAGCCGTCGCGGCTGCTCATGAAAAGCCCGTCGGTGATCACCGAGCCGTAGCGCGGTGAGAATCCCATCCGCCGCTGCCGGTGCACCGGATCCGGCAGGGCCATGAGCGACACCTTGTGGTTGATCCGGTCGACGTAGCGCATCGGGAAGCCGACGAAGATATGGGGCGCCCGGTAGTAGGGCTCGACTTGGTTCGTGTAGAGAGCCTCCTCGGGCGAGTCCACGAACTCCATGCGCCGGGGTTTGCTCCAGGTCCGGAAATCGCGCGAGGTGGACACCCGCACGTCGCGGATGCCGTTCACCGCGTCCCGCACATCGTTCCCGTCCTTGTCGTGGAAGCCGCGAAAATAGCAGAAATACTGCTGCCGGAGCGGATCCCAGAACGCATTGTTCATCGTGTCGAACGCGCCCTCCTCGATGATCGGCTGCTCGGACAGGCGCGACCAATGGATGCCATCAGCCGACTTCATGGCATAGAGCTTGTGCCACTGTCCCGTCAGGGCCTTGTAGCGCTCATCCGGCGGACAGTCGGGGTTGGTGTCCTTGAACGGCGTGAAGTTATCCAGATTTTTTTCCATCCAGACGATGTTGTTCTTCTTCGATCCCTCGAACTCGAAGAGACCCAGCTCCGGGCGCACCCAGTTGATGCCATCCTTGCTCTCCGCGTAGCACAGGTGGACGATAATCGGCTTGTCGAGCCTGGTCCCGTTCTCGGTGGTGAGCTTCGCCCCGACGTAATACATCCGGATCACATCGCCGTCGCGCATGACGGTCTCGAAGTCGCTGCCGCTGCCTTCCCACGGCTTGTCCCGGACCATCACGATCTCCCGCGCCGTCGGCTCGTGCAGCCTGAGCTCCAACCCGGTCTTCCGGGCGATCAGATGCTCGTCGAGCAAGAGCTCGCGCCGGCCGCCGATGTCCACGACATCCGGGGATGGCGCCGCGGCGAAGCCCAGCGGCACACCCGAGAGCAGGAGGGATGCTCCGAGCAGGATTTCAGTCAGGAGTGGAGGATTTTTCATGGGAAACAGGATTGGATGAGGGAAGCCAGAAGCTGAGAAACGGGGACCGGATGCGCCGCTCAGTCCTGAAATTGATACGCGTAGAGATCGGCGTCGTTCAGGACAAAGCGGAGCCGGACCACCTGCCCGGCGAGGGCGCCCACGCCGGGGCCGGCCGTCCAGCGCACGGGGCGGTCGATCGCATCGCCGAAAACCGGCGGACAGTCCGCCAGCGCAAAACCCGGGATGGGACGGCCGGCGGCGTCCTGGATCTCGACCCGCACGCTGCCCGCGCCGGAAGTGGAGAAGTTCAGGGCCAGCTGCCGGCCCTGGAAGCGGATCGGACGGGTGACCAGCTCCCCGCCGGCCATCGGGGCCTGCACGGACACGAAGCCGTCGAGGCGCAGGGTGTAGCGGCGCAGCGCGCTGCTGTTGTCCGTCCAGTAGCTCTCGACGGCATAGAGGGAAATCTCATTGGGCGCACCCGCGAGCGCCGATTTGGTCTCCAGCATGTGCCAGCCGATGTATTGGTGACCGTAATTCCAGGTGCCGGGCCGCTCCGGGCCGGGCGGCAGGAATGCCTCGTTCCAGCGCTTGAACAGCACGCCATCCCGGCTGGCCATGAGCAGGCCCTCGGTGATGGCCGCGCCGTAACGCTCGCTCGCTGCGGCGCGCATTTCGCGATGCTCCCGCTCCGGCAAACTCCGGAGCGAAGGCGGCCACTGGCTGATCCGCTTGGCGTCCGCCGCCGGGCTGCCCGCCGGAACACCCGCCCCCGCCCGCTCGGCGTCATGGCCGCGCTCGATGTAACGCGCGGGAAAACCGATCAGCAGGTGCGGCGCACGGTAGTAGGGCTTGACCTGGTTGGTGTAGAGATGCTCCGGAGGGGAATCGACATAGCGGACATCCGCCTGGTTTTCCCAATGGATGAAGTCCTTGGAGGTGGCGGTGCGGATCGCCCGGTAGCCCTTGGGCTTCCAGTTCTCCCCCGTCCCCGCCCCTTCCGTGAAGATCCGCCAGTAGGCCCGATACTCTTGCCGCGCCCCGTCCCAGAACGCGAGATTCTGCGAGTCAAAGGCCCCATCCGTGATGATCGGTGCGTCCGCCAGCGGCGACCAGTGCAGACCGTCGGGCGATTTGAAGGCCAGCAAGCCGCGTGGCTGGCGGGAACGAAGGATCGCCTTGTAGCGTGCGTCCGCGGGGGCCGCCGGATTCTCATCCTTGAACACCGCGGGATGGCCCGCGTCCGCGTCCACCTTGCCTACGACGCCGCTGGCCATGACGATATTGTTGGCCTTGGAACCCTTGAACTCGACCAGCCCGAGCACCGGCTTGCGCCAGTGGATGCCGTCATCGCTCTCCGCGTAGGCACAGAACAGATCGTGCTTCACCTTTTCCTTGCCGCCGGCCTCGGACAGGGGATCGATCTGCCAGGACTTGTAATACATCCGGTAAAGACCGCCGTCCTGAAACAGGCTGTGATAACCGCTGCCGCTGCCTTCCCACGGCGCATCATGCACGATGGCGACATCCTGCGGCTGCGGATGATGCAGGCGGAGCGCCGCCTGCCCGCTGATCCGCTCCACCAGGGCGTCGTCGACGAACAGCTCGCGCCGCCCGCCGATGTCAGTGGCTTCCGGGGCCCCAGACGCGGCGCACACGGCGCCAGCGAGAACAAGCAGAACCAGGGACCAAAGCGGATGACGAGTGATGTTTTTCATAAAGATGGCGCCCCGGACGGGGCGGGTCATTGATCCGGCACCTCGGTGCGCCGCGCCCATTGCGACCAGATTGCCGCCAACGCGGCGACGCGGTCGGGGTGGCGCGCGGCCAGGTTGTGCATCTCGGAGCGGTCGGCCGAAAGATCATAGAGCTCCCAACGGCGGTCGCTGGCCCCCCAGACCAGCTTCCAGTGCCCGTCCCGCACGGCGCGGTTGCCGAAAAGTTCCCAGCAGAGCGGCCCCGGCCGCGCCGCCGCCGGCTGGCCCAGCAGCGCCGGCACCAAGCTCCGCCCTTCCAGCGGCAGCAGCGCCGGACCGGTCCCGGGCGCAGGATAGGCCTGGCCGGCCAGCTCCAGCAGCGTGGGCATGAAATCCACCAGATGCCATTGCTCCGCGTTCACCGCGCCGGCCTGCACCATCCGCGGCCAGCGCACAATCATCGGCGTGCTGATCCCTCCCTCGTATGTCCAGGTCTTGTGGCGCCGAAACGGGGTGTTTTGGGCCCAGCCCCAGCCGGGTCCGACAAATTCATAACCCCGGCGGTCACCGACGGGGATGTCCCGGTTGAACGCGAGGTAATCCCGCATCTGTGTGACGTCCGGCAGGCTCGCGCAGCCGCCGTTGTCCGACAGGAAGACGACCACCGTGTTCTCGGCCTGGCCGGTTTCCGCCAGCGCCGCGAGCACCCGCCCGACGCCCTGATCGAGCCGGTCGACCATCGCGGCATAGACCTCCATCCTCTCCTCCTCGCGCCGGCGCTCGCTGGCGGTCAGCTTCTCCCAAGGCGTCACCTCGTAATCATAGCGGAAGGGACCGGTCTTGTGATCGGGCACCGAGAGCCCGGTCACCGCCGGGTCGATCAGGCCGCGCTCGACCTGCCGTTGGAACCGCTCACGGCGCAGTTGCTCATAGCCACCGTGGTATCGGCCCCGGTAGCGGGCGATATCCTCCGCCGGCGCCTGGAGAGGGTAATGCGGCGCCGTGTAGCAGAGATTGATGAAAAAGGGCCGGCGGGCGGCGGCCGCGCCCCGGATGCGCTCGATCGCGCGATCCGAGAAGGCATCCGTCGTGTAATAGCCCGCGGGAAATTCCGTCACCGGACCGGCATTGTCCGCAAACCGGCGGTGCTTGCCGTCCATAAACGCGGGATCGGGATCGGCGGGGTTGAAATAATTCGAGGCGCCATCGAGCAAGCCATAGAAATAGTCGAAGCCACGGTCGACCGGCCGCAGCGGAGCGACGCTGCCCAGATGCCACTTGCCGATCAGGCTGGTCTGATAGCCCGCGGTCCGCATCGCCTCGCCCAGCGTGAGCATGTTGGGCCGCAACAGCCCCCCCGGGCCCTGCCGCGGCGAAACGCCGGTCAGCAACGACGCCCGCGACAAGTGGCAGACCGCGTTGTTGTAGGCCTGCGTGAAGCGCATGCCCTCCGTCGCCAGACGGTCCAGGTTCGGCGTGCGGATTTCCCCGCCGTAACAACCCAGGTCGGAAAATCCGAGGTCATCGGCCAGGATGACCAGGACGTTCGGCCGGCGGGCCGGGGCGTTTGTCTCGGCCCCCGCGACCCCGGCCGGCCCGGCCAGGACGAGGGCCAGGGGGACGATGAGGACCGAACGGATGAATCCGTTTTTCATGATACCGCTAGTGCCCGGTGATCATTGGCCGGGAACCAGACCTACTCCGCTCCTTGAATCGCGCGAGTGTCATGGGGCGTCCCGGTTTAGTCCTTGAACTGGTAGGCATACACATCGGCGTCCTGTAGCACGAAGCGCAGCCGGACGGCCTGACCGGCCAGCTTGCCGACATCGGTGCCCGAGCGCCAGGAAACGGGGCGCTCGACGCTGTCGCCGAACAGCGGCGGGCAGTCCTCGAGCGAGAACCCCGGCAGGGGCCGGCCGGCCTCATCCTGGAGCTCCACGCGGACACTGCCCGCGGCCGAGGTGGAAAAATTGAGCTGCAGCTGGCGACCGGTGAAGCGGACCGGCTTGGTCACCAGCTCACCGCCGCTCATGGGCGCCTGCACGGACACAAACCCGTCGAGGCGCAGCGTGTAGCGCCGCACCGTGCTGCCGCTCGCCCCGCTCCAGTAGTGCTCATCGGCATAGATGGACAATTCATTCGGCGCGCCCTCCAGGGCGGACTTGGTCTCCACCACCTGCCAGGCGACGCAAAGCTGGCCGTAGGTCCAGGTGCCGTCGCGTTCGATGCCCGGCCGCAGCAGGGCGTCGTTCCACCGCTTGAAGGTCACGCCGTCGCGGCTGGCCATGAACAGCGCGTCGGTGACGGCCGTGCCCAGACGCTCGGTGATGCCGGCGCGCCACTCGCGATGCGCGAGGTTTGGCAGGGCCCGCATGGAGTCGGACCAGCCTCGGTCGGTGTAGCGCATCGGAAACCCAATGAAAAGGTGCGGCGCGCGGTGGTAGGGTTTGACCTGGTTGGTATAAAGCTGCTCGAAGGGTGAATCGACGAACTTCAGGTCCGCCTGGTTCTCCCAGTGGATGAAGTCCTTCGAGGTCGCGGTGCGGATTGAGCGCAGCCCGACCGGGTTGCGGTCGTCATGGCGGTATTCGCCGCCCTTGGCGAAATAGCGCCAGTAGGCCCGGTATTCGCCGCGCTCCCCGTCCCAAAACGCGAGGTTCTGGGAGTCAAAGGCGCCATCGGTGATGACCGGCGCATCAGCCATCGGCGCCCAGTGGATGCCGTCCGGCGACTTGAAAGCCAGCAACCCCTTCGGCTTGTCGGAGCGGAAGAACGCCTTGTAGCGCGCGTCCGGCGCGGCCGCCGGGTTCTCGTCCTTGAACACCGCCGGGTGACCGGCGTCCACGTCCAGGCCGCCCAGCGGACCGCTGGCCATGACGATGTTGTTGGCCTTGGAGCCGTTGAACGCAAAGAGGCCCAGCTCGGGTTTGCGCCAATGGATGCCATCGTCGCTTTCGGCATAGCAGCACAACAGCGGATTCTTGTCGGTGTTGGGCACCCCGGGACCGGGCGTGCGCTGCCAGGCCTTGTAATACATGCGGTAGAGGTCCCCGTCCTTGAAGAGGCTGTGATAACCGCTGCCCGCACCTTCCCACGGCGCATCGTGGACGATGACCACCTCGCGCGGGACCGGCTGGTGCAGGCGCAGCTCGGCCTTGCCGTGCAGGCCCTCGATCAACGCATCGTCGACGAAAAGCTCGCGGCGCGATCCGATGGCGGTGGGGGCGGCGGACAGGGAGCAGCCGAGTGACAGGATGATCGCGGCGAGGACCGCGGAGGAGAAACCGTTACGACGGCCTGAGGTAAGCAGGGGCATGGCGTTTAAGACGGACAACACATTACAGGGGAAACCAAGCCGGCCTGGGGCAGGCCGGCGGGAGCGGGAGAAAACAACCGCGGGGAACGCGGCTGGAAAACCGAAGGAGGATCCAGGCGGCGCCGGCACGGCCGAAGTGACCGTCCCGGCGCCGCTGAACCCTACCTGACTACCACTTATACCTAACCGTCAACTTGGACCGGAAGGTATCAGAGCCCTGGATCAAACCGGTGGCCGCCACCTGGATGATGTAGCGCTCGTTGGTGAGATTGTTGAGGTTCAGCTGCAGGTCCCAACGATTGTTGAGCGTGTAACCGATGAAGGCATCGGCCAGCGGCGGGTGCTCGAGCATCGTGGCGCCGTAGCGCTTGTCGTGCTCGATCTCCAGACCCGCGCCGAAGCGCAGGCCCTTGAGGGAACCGCTGGTCGCGGTGTATTTGCCGAAGATGCTGAACTTCTGCGGCACGAAGGCGTTGGTCTGGCGGACATAAGCCTTGCCGGCGTCGTCGGCGATGGCGGAATCACCATAGAAGTAGGTGAGGATGAGGTCGGCGCGCCCGCCGCCCGTCTTGAGCTGGGCGCCAAGGTCCGTCTCCCAGCCGTCGGCCGAGTCCTTGGCCGACTGGATCAGGCCCTGGCCGCCCGACGGCAGCACGCCGAAGGTGCGGATGTTGGTCTGCTCCATCTTGAAGTAGGCCGCGGTGCCGTAGAAGCTCAGGCGGTCGGAATACTTGTGCTCGAACTTGACGCCGGCCTCCTTGAGCTTGCCTTCGGAGTCCTTGAAGGGCTCGCCCAGCTGGTCGCCCTGAATCACGAGGTCGGTGCGGCCCGCCGCCGCCGGGAATACGTTCTGGGCGTCGGTGTAATAGAGCGACACCGTCGGCAGCAGCTTGAAGACGATGCCGTATTTGTGGGTGCGGAAGCTTTCGTCGGGGCGGTTGGTGATCGTGTTGGTAACGAGGTTCTCGTTGGTGCCGCCCGGCTTGAACCAGCGCAGGCCGCCCACAAGGATCACGCGGTCCTTCCAGAAGGAGACGTTTTCCTGGAAGTAATAGGAAGCCTGCGTGATCTTCGTGCGGGTCCGCGTCGCGGGCGTGCCGACCGTGCTCGGGCGGGGCGTGACGAAGTAGGCGTCGTCGTTGGGGAACTGCGCGAACCAAGCAGAGTCATCCGGGGGAACACCCGTGCGCGTATCGGCCGCCGGCATGAAGGTGATCGACTGCTTTTCCCAGGACTTGGTGGTAGCGCCGTCGACACCCACGGTGCTGTCGATCGTGGCCCACTTGAGCGTCAGCTTGTGGAGGAGATCCACCTGCAGGGAGTGCGTGGTGCTGCCGTTGTTGTTGCGGATGTCCTGGCGATCGAGCATGTAGTTGTTGGCCTGCACGGTGATGCCGCGGTTGTTTTCACGCCGGTCGTCGCTGTTGCCGTAATAGTAGGCCGCGCGCACGTTGGCATTCTCCGTCAGCTTGGTGAGGAATGTGGCGTCGATCGCCGTGCTCTTCAGCGGCCAGAAGGCGTCCTGCTGGCGGCCCGGCGAATAGCTCTGCGTGGAGTATTGGTTGAACTTGGCATCCCGCAGGTTGGTCGTCGGATTTACCGGGACCGAGATGTCCAGGAAGTCCTCGAGGTAGAGATAGTCGTTGTTCACGAAATAGTAGCCGTTGATGAGGAGGCTGCTCTGCTTGCCGAAATACAGCGCGAGGCCGGCGCCGTAGAACTGCTGGTCCTCCCACTCGATGGACTTGCCGTGCGGCGCGTCGGAATTGAGCGCCCCGAGCGTCACGCGGTAGTCGAGGCTGAAGTCGCTCGACTTCTTGACCGGGCCGGAAACGTTGACGACGCCGCGCGCCGCCCCCGCGTCAGTGATGGAAAACTGCACCTCGCCCTTGGGCGTGGCGGTGGGCCGGCGGGAGACGTAGTTGATGCTGCCGCCGATGCCGCCGTTGGAGCCGTTGAGCATGGCCGCCGGGCCCTTGAGGACCTCGACGCGCTCGATGTCATAGAGCGGCGTGCTCTTGTTGGTGACGGTCACCACGCCGTTGCGGAGGGGGGAACCGGCCCGGAATCCGCGGATGTTCACGTCGTCGTTGAACGACTGGTTCTGGGTGACGCCGCTGACGCTGTAGCGCAGCGCATCGTGCACCGAGATCGCGGCAAAATCATTGAGCTGCTCGAGATTGATGAGCCCGACGCTGACCGGCAGGTTGATCAGGTCCTGCGCGGAACGGCTACCCACGAGGGTGCGTTGCGAGCGGTAGCCCTGATCATCATCCCCTGAAACCACGAACGGGGACAATTCCAGCACCGGGGCCTTGGCGGCATCGGCGGTTTCGGTGGCATCGGCCGCGGGAGTCTGGGCCGGGAGACGTAACGCAAACATGAGCGTGGACGAGCACACTCCGAACAGCAGTTTCTTATTCATGACTTGATGGGTTTAGGTTGGTCGCAAAGGACCGGGGTGACCATACGGTGGAAGGGATGATGCAGATACTGGACCCGTCACAAAGTTCATCTAATGGTAACATTTGCTAACCGGTCGCACCGGCGGGGTTCTCACTGGTAACATTATTTGACCGGAGGACCGGCTATTTCCCGGGTTGCGCCGGCGGCCGGCAACCCTTGCCATGACGCGGCCGCGGCATCCCGCTCCGGCCACCCGGAGCCACCATCCTTATGCGCGCTTCCCTCATTCGTTCCCGGCTGCGGCAGGGTCTCGCCGTCCGCATCGCCGCCCTCTACTACCCCACCGCCATGATGCCGGCCCACGCCGCCCGGGCCGGGTTCGACGCCCTCTGGCTTGATGCGGAGCACAACACCTGGGATCGGCGCGAGATCCAGCGCATGGTCGCGCTGCACCACCTCGCCAACATCGACTGTCTGGTCCGCACGGGCAGCCGCAACGCCAACGAACTTTACCATCTCCTTGAGGACGGCGTCACCGCCCTCATGATCCCGCTGGTCAACACCCCCGAGGATGCCGCCCACCTGGCCGCGGCCGTGAAGTTCCCCCCGCTCGGTCAGCGCGGTCTCGACGGCGCCAGCCTCGACAACAATTTCTACCTCGGCGCCGGTGACAAATACCCCGCCGACGCCAATGCCGAGACCTTCCTCATCGTCCAGATCGAGACGCCGGAAGCCCTGGCCAATCTTGACGCGATCGCCGGCACCCCCGGCGTGGACGGACTCTTCCTTGGCCCCGGCGATCTGGCCCTGAGGTCGGGCTGTCCCGCGGACTGGAGCCACCCGACGATGACCGCCGCCGAGGATGCCGTGGCCGCGGCCGCGGCCCGGCACGGCATCGCCTGGGGCCGGCCCGGCGGCAACGTCGAGCAGATCGCCCGCATCGCGCGCAAGGGCGGCAAGCTCATCGCCCACGGCAGCGACTTTGGCGCCACCATGACCATGCTGCCCGCCTACGCGAAAAATCTCGCCGACGGCTTGGCCCAAGCCTGAACCAGACCCAGCCATGCTCCGACATCCGTTCCTGTCCTCCAGCCTCCTGCTGCTCCTGCTTGCCACTCCCGGCCAGGCCCAGCCCGCCGCCGCCACCGACCCCCGACCCGAGCTGAGCCTCCTACAGAAGAAACTGGCTGAGCCGGCCCAGCCGCTCACGTGGGTGATCACCGGAGATTCCATCACCCAGGGCGCCAAGTGGGTCGGCCGCGAGCGATCCTACCCCGAGATCATCCAGGAGCGGATCCGCTGGGAAATGAACCGCCGGCGCGATTTCTTCATCAACACCGGCATCTCGGGCGAACGGGTCGCCGGCCTGCGCGCGGATTTCGAGTGGCGGGTGCGGCGTTTCCGCCCGGACGTCGTCTCCCTCATGATCGGCATGAACGACGCCGTGGCCGGCCCGGCCGGACGCCCGGCTTTCGCGGCGGAACTGCGCGCCATCATCGCGCAGATCCGCGCGGCCGGCGCGATCCCGCTGTTGCACCGCACGAACCCGATCGACACCGAAAATCCCGACAGCGCGCGGCGCGCCGACCTTCCCGCCTACAACGACATCATCGCGCAGGTCGCACAGGAAACCCACACGATCCTGATCGATCATTGGGCCCACTGGCACCAGGCGAAACCAACGCCCGCCGTGCTGCGCGAATGGCTGGCCGATCCGATCCACCCCAACGGCGCCGGGCACCGCCAGTTCGCCATCGAGTTCTTCCGCACGCTGGGCTGCTACGACCCGGCCGCGGTGACCACCCAGCCCTGAGCGCGGCGCTCAGGCCGGGGCGAATCGCAGCGCGAAGAGATCGGCATCCTCCAGCACGAAGCGCAACCGCACCGGCCGGTCCTGCAGGGCGGACACATCGGCGCCTTGTTTCCAGGTGACACGCCGCTCGAGCGCATCGCCATAGATGACCTCGCACTCGTCCAGGCCATGGCCGGGCAGCGGCCGGCCGGCTTCGTCCTGGATTTCCACCCGGATGCTGCCCGCCGCGGAGGTGGAGAAATTCAGCCGCAACACCCCGCCGGTGAACCGGAGCGGCCGCGTCTGCAGCTCGCCGCCCCGGACCGGCGCGTTGACGGACACAAAGCCGTCCAGCCGCAGCGTGTGCCGCCGCAGCGTGCTGCTGCGGCCGGTCCAGTAGCTCTCAACCGCATAGAACGACAGCTCATCGGGCGCCCCGCCGTCGAGTGCGGACGCAGTCTCCACCATGTGCCAGGCCAGGCACTGGTGGCCGTAGTTCCAGGTGCCCTCCCGCTCGATGCCCGGCCGGAGGAACGCGTCGTCCCAGCGATTGAAGCTCACGCCATCGCGGCTCGTGATGAGCAGGCTGTCTGAAACCGCCGTGCCGTAGCGCGGATTGACGGTCGCGCGCAGCTGCCGGTTGGGCAGTTCCGGCAGCGACCGGGCCGAATCGGTCCAACCGCGGTCCACGTAGCGCATCGGCAACCCGATGAAGAGATGCGGCGCGCGGTGGTAGGGTTTGATCTGGTTGGTGTAGAGGTGGACCTCCCGCGTGGCCCCGGGAAAGCCGACATCCACGGGCGCGCTCCAGTGGATGAAATCCTTCGAGGTGGCGGTGCGGATGCCGCGATAGCCGCCCATCTTCCACGTCGTCTCGTTGGTGATCCCCTCGGTGAAATAGCGCCAGTAGGCCCGGTATTCGCCGCGCGCGGCATCCCAGAACGCGAGGTTCTGCGAGTCAAAGGCCCCTTCGGTAATCACCGGCTTTTCGCTGAGCGGGACCCAGCGCACGCCATCGCCCGACTTGAAGGCGATCAGCCCCCACGGCTTGCGGCAGCGCACGACGGCCTTGTAGCGCGCATCAGGCGGCGCCGCGGGATTATCGTCCTTGAACACCGCCGCCTCCGCCGCGCTCAAATGCATTCCGTCCATCCAGCCGCTGGGAATGACAATGTTGTTCGCCTTCGACCCCTCGTAGTCAACGAGGCCGAGCTCCGGCTTGCGCCAGGTGATGCCATCGTGGCTTTCCGCGTAGCAGAGGCGGTGCGCGTCGGCATCGCCCGTGTAGGGATTCTTCTGGCTGCCCTCCAGGTGCCAGGCCTTGTAATAGAGCCGGTAGAGGCCGTCATCCTTGAACAGGCTGTGATAGCCGCTGCCACTCCCTTCCCAAGGCGCATCATGCTCAATGACGATCTCCCGCGGCTGCGGATGATGGAGGCGCAGCGCGGCGGCGCCGCCCAGCCGGTCGATCAGGTGGTCGTCGACAAAGAGTTCCCGGCGCGAGCCGATGTCCTCGACCGGCTTGCCCGCGGAGGCCCCGGCGGTGGCCACCGTCGCCGCGCGCGCGGGAGCGGCCAGTTGCAGCCCCGCGGCGGTGCAGGCGAGTCCGGAGAGCTGGAGGAAAGAGCGGCGGGACAGGGGTGGGCTTTTTTTGGGGTTCATGCGGCGATGGACGAATTGCACCGGGTGGTTCAGCCCGATGCAACGGTGCGGTGCCGGGAGGACAACCCGACCCCGCTGGTCATACCCCTTGACCACAGCCCGCCAAGGCGACTGGTCATTTGATGTTGCCTGTGCCGCCGGGTTGATCGGTTCGCGCGGCGCGGACATGAAACTCCCGCTCCTCGCCCCGGCGGAGCACCTCCATGCAAGCATCGTATCACAAGCAGGCCGGCTGGCCCAAGCTGCCCGATGGGTTTGCCTTCCGCATGGTGAGCAACATCGCCGAGGATTCGCTCGGGCGCATCTACTTCGTCCACCGGGGCGCCCGGCCTCTGGTGCGGTTCGACCGGGACGGCAATTTTCTCGAGGCCCTCGGCGAGGCCGACCTACCCCAGTCGGTCAATTACGACCTGGGCAAGAACCCGCCGCAGCCCATCAGCCGGGAATACTGGCTGCACGGCCTGCACATCGATCCCTGGGATAACATCTGGGTCACCGACCTCGGCCGCCACCTTGTGCTCAAGTTCGACCCGCAGGGCCGGCGACTGATGACCCTCGGGCAACCCGGGCAGCCGGGCGAGGCGCTCGACCACTTCAACCAACCGACGGCCGTCGCCGTCGGCCGCTCCGGCCACATCTATGTCGCCGACGGCTACGGCAACTCGCGCATCGTGAAATACAGCGCGGAAGGAAAGCCCCTGCTGACCTGGGGTCGCCGCGGCTCCGCCCCGGGCGAATTCCAGACGCCGCACGGACTTGCGGTGGATGCGGATGAAAACATCTACGTATCGGAACGGATGAACCACCGCGTGCAGGTCTTTTCCCCCGACGGCCGCGCCCTCGCCCTCTGGCCGGATCTCTGCCGGGCCGACGCCATCGAGGTGAAAGGCGCGCACGTCTATGTCGGCACCGGCTACGGCGACAACGCCATCTACCGCTTCACGCGCGACGGCCGGAACCGCGAGACCGTCGGCGGCGGCCGCGACGCCTTCGGGTATCCGCACGGCATTCATGTCGATGCCGCCGGCAGCATCCATGTCGCCGATCCGGTCGCGGAAAACGCCGCTGCGCGGCCGGCCAAATACCTCGCCGCCTGACCCGCGGTTCCGCCCTCTCGTTTTTCTCCATCATGCCCTCCTCCCAACGCGGTTGCCCCACCGAAATGCGGGCCCAGCTGTCCGGCCCGATGCCGTCCCTCAAGACCCCCTTCAACCGGGACGGCAGTGTTGACTACAACGGCCTGCGCAACCTCATCGACTGCAACCTCGCGGCCGGGGCCAAGGCCCTGATGCTGACCGCGGGGGACAGCCATTACGTTGCGCTCACGGAGCAGGAGATCGCCGAGGTGACGCGCGTGACCATCGCGCACAACGCCGGACGCGCGCTGGTGATCGCGGCGGACCGTTATTACAACACCACGCAGGCGGTCGGGTTCGCCGGTTTCGCCCGGGATGCCGGCGCCGACCTGCTGATGGTCATGCCGCCGGACTGGGGCGGGTCCTGCACGCCCGCCACGCTGGCGGAGCACTATCGCGCCGTGGCCGCGGTGATGCCCGTGATGCTGGTGTCCAACGTGTTCATCGCCCGCGGGCCGAAGTTCGGCCTCGACACCCTCCGGCTCGTGCTCGAGGCAACCGACCGGGTCGTCGCCATCAAGGATGACATGTGCGGCGAGTTCGCGCGTAAGATGTCACTGCTGGTCCATGACCGTTGGGCCGTGATCTCGGGCGGCCAGAAGCAGAACCACCTCAACAACCACCCCTACGGCTGCGACGGCTATCTCTCCACCCTGATCACCTTCAAGCCCGAGATCGCCCACGCCTACTGGCAGGCGGTCTCCGCCAACAATCTGCCGGAGGCCCGGCGCATCATCAGGGACTTCGACTATCCCTTCTTCGAACTGGTCATGGGGCTGCCCGGCGGGTTCAATGCCGGCATCCAGGCCATGCTTGAACTCAAGGGCATCGCCCAACGCTGGCGCCGCAAGCCTTACCACAGCCTGACCGACCAGGAACTCGAGGCCTTCGCCGCGGGCCTGAAGAAAATCGGCCTCCTCCCCTGATCCCTCGCGCATGACCACCGCCTCCACGCCCCGCCCCACGGCAGCCCATCTTCCCTCCGGTGCCTGGCTGGCTCTCGTCTTGCTGTGGCTGACCGCATGCCTGAACTACCTGGACCGGCTCATGATCACGACGATGCGTGATTCGATCATAGCGGCAATCCCGATGACCGAGGCCCAGTTCGGCCTCCTGACCACCGTCTTCCTGCTGGTCTACGCGGTGTTCAGTCCCTTCGCCGGTTTTGTCGCCGACCGTTTCAACCGCAGCTACATCATCACGGGCAGTCTCTTCGTGTGGTCCGCGGTCACCCTCGCGACCGGCTATGTGCGGACCTACGACCAGTTGCTCGCCACCCGCGCCCTTATGGGCATCGCGCAGGCCGCCTGCATGCCCGCGTCGGTGGCCCTCATCGTGGACTACCATCGCGGCAGCACCCGCTCGCTCGCCTCCGGTCTCTTGCTCGGCGGGGCCATGATCGGCGCGGCCATGGGCGGGCTGGGCGGGTGGCTCGCCGACCTCCACGGCTGGGCGTATGCCTTCAAGCTCTTCGGCCTGGCCGGTGTCCTCCTGGCGGCCGGGCTCTGCTTTTTGCTGCGCGATCCGCCCGTGGTCGCGGACCCGGCGGCCAAGCCCCAGGCCTCCGCCCGCCTGGGCGAGGCCTTCGCCCATCTGTTCACCAACCGCGCCTATCTCCTCCTGCTGGTCTACGCCTGCCTGCTGGGCGTGGTGAGCTGGTCGGTGGCCGGCTGGATGCCCACCTACATCAAGGAGCGGTTCAACCTCTCCCAGGGCGCGGCGGGGCTTTCCACCACCGCCTACCTCAACATTGCCGCCCTGGTCGGCATGCTGGTCGGCGGCGCCTGGGCCGACCGCTGGAGCCGCACCAACGAAAAGGCGCGCTTCCTCGTGCCCGTCATCGGGCTGTCGCTCGCCGCGCCGGGCATCCTGGTGATCGCGAACACCCCGCTGCTCGGCGTGGCCATGGCCGGCCTGGTCCTCTACGGCATGGCCCGCTATTTTGCGGATGCCAACATGATGCCCATCCTCTGCGTGCTGGTGGACCCGCGCTACCGGGCCATGAGCTGGGGCGTGATGACCTTCTTCAGCTGCGCGATCGGCGGCGCCGGGATCTACGCCGGCGGCATGCTGCGCGATGCGCAGGTCGACGTCAGCCGCATCTTCCTTTTTGCCGCCATCAACGTCCTGATCTGCGCCGGTCTGCTGTTCGTCCTGCGCCACCGGCGGGCCGTGCCGACGGCATGACCGCGGTGCTGGTCATTGAACATGACCAGCAGAAAAGCTTCCCTGGTCAGCTGATGTAACCAATGGTCGGGGGCGACCGGAATCCCGCATGCCCGCCCCCGTCCAACCGCCGTATCCCAGGCGCGACCACCCGTCAGGCCGCCGTGGCCGCGTAGCGCTCGACAAACGCGCGACATTCCTCGGTCAGCGGATAGCCGAGGAAACTGGTGGTCGTGGCAAAAAGCCCGCGGCGCACCATGTAATACTTGAGCCCCGTCAGCCAGCAGGCGATGGCCTTGCCACCGTAGAGGCCGTAAAGGACATCCTTCATCTCCGCGTCCACGACCGCGGCCTCGTCCATCCGGCCCGCGGCGTAAAGCTGGGCGATGCGGTTGAGCTGCGGCGCGATCGCCACCGCCCCGCCGAACATGAAGCCATCATAGCCGGCCTGGAGGTATTCCAGACAGCGGAACTCGTCGCCATTGAACAGCTGCAGAGCGGGCTTTGCCTCGCGGGCGGCCAGGGCGATCGCGCGGCGCGCAGGGGCGCCGGAGCTATCCTTCACCAGATGCACGTTGGGGAGCAGGTAGATCTCCTTGAGGCGGGCCTCGGGGATGACCACCGGCCGGTGCGACCCGAGGTCGTAGATGCCCATCGGCAGGGGACTGGCGTTCACCGCGTCCGTGAAAAGCGCGGCCACGCGCTCGGGCGTGGCGTTCAGGAATGTCGCCGGCGAGGCGATGATGGCGTAGTCCGCCCCGGCCTCGGCCGCGAGCTGCACATTCTCCAGGATGCGCGGGACCGAGTTGTCGGAAGCCTGCGCGGCAATCTTCAGCTTCCCGCGCGCCGCCCGCGCCGCGGTCCGCACCAGGACCTGCTTCTCGCGGTCCGGCAGCCAGGGTCCCTCGCCGCAGGTGCCGGCCAGGAAAAGCCCCTGAATGCCGTTCCGGACGGAATCCAGGACCATGCGCTCAACCGCCCCCTCATCCACGCGAAAGGCCGGGGTGAGCGGCGTGGGCACGGCGGACCAAATTTTAACAGCAGGCAGTGGTTTCATCACTGCTCAGGCAGCCAGAACCCCGCCGGTCAAACTAGCATCAATTACTGGTAACTATTTATGAACAGCTCCCCGCTTCCCTTTGAGATCCCCAAGCGCAACTCCCTGGCCGCCCAGTCCGCCGATTCCATCCGGAAGGCAATCGAGGAAGGAACCTGGCGGGAATACCTGCCGAGCGAGCGCCGGCTCTGCGAGATGCTGCGGGTCAGCCGGCCCACGATCCGCACCGCGCTGCGCCTGCTCGCCGAGAGCGGCTGGCTAGAGATCCGGCAGGGCCGGCGCAACCGCCTGCTCAACCGGCCCCAACGGAGCCTGGCCCGGCGCCCCAGCCGGTTGATCGGCATCGTCACCCCGGAGCACCTGTCCCGTGTGCCGATCGCCACCTACCAGATCATCAGCGAAATGCGGGCCCATCTCGCCGAGCAGGGCTTCACCACCGAGGTGCTGGTCTGCCAGGCCCACAGCGCGCGCGCCCAAGGGCGCAAACTCGAGGAATTCGTCCGCCAAAACCGGATCCTTTGCTGCGTGCTCATTTCCGTCAGCAAGGACATCCAGAAATGGTTCTCCACGCACTCGGTGCCGGCCCTCGTGCTGGGCTCCTGCCACGAGGACGTCAAACTGCCGTCGCTCGACACCGACTACCGGTCGGTTTGCCGGCACGCCGGCGGCATCTTCCTCTCCAAGGGACACCGGCGCATGGCCCTGGTGGTGCCGCATTCCGCCGTGGCCGGCGACCTCGCGAGCGAGACCGGTTTCATGGAGTCCATCCAGCTCAACCGGCACATCGATGCCCGGGCGAGCATCGTCCGCCATAACGGCACCGCCCAGAACATCTCGTCGAAGCTCGACGCCCTGTTCAACTCCGCCCACGCCCCCACCGCCCTGCTCGTGGCCAAGCCGCAGCACGTCTTCATCGTGCTGATCTACCTGCTGAAGCGCGGCCTCACCGTGCCCGACACCGTCTCGTTCATCGCCCGGGACCATGACCACATCTTCGAGACGGTGAGTCCGCCGATCGCGCACTACACCCTGAAGGAGGACACCTTTGCGCACCGGCTCTCGCGGCTGATGCTGCAACTGGTCAGCCACGGCAAGATGGCGGCCGAGCCCAACCTGATTTTCCCCAAGTATTTTGCCGGCGGCACCGTGAAGCAACTGGGCTAGCGCCCCGCCGGCGGACCGGCGGCGGCGCCTCCCGTCACGGCATCTTGCCGTCGGGATCCGTGGCCCGGCTGTAGCGATCGAGATGGGCCTGGCCGGCCAGCCAGTTGGGCTGCAGGCGGACGTCATTCTTCCCGGCGACGACGCCGGGCGCGGAATGGGGCCCCACCGGCTCCGCGGCCAGCCGCAGCTCCCACCAGCACTGGCCCTGATGGTTGTGCTCGTGGTCGATCACAAAGCCGGACTCGCGCATCATCGGCCCGATCCAGCCCATGCAGTGGTCGCAATAGTCCTGGTAGCTCGCGAGGTCGTTGCGCAGCAGGAAGCCCTTCGACGGGCACGAGTGCATGTCGACGCGGAATACCCCGGGCTGCTGGTTGATCGTGTAGGCGCGCTCGGGAGATTCCTCCGCGAGGGTGTGTCCCCAGTATTTTTCCATGCCGGCAAAGCCCTCGCGCTGGATCAGGTCGCGCGCGTGCCGCTGGCTGTCATGGTTGATGGCCTCGTTCCAGTAGTCCCGGACCATGGCCTTGCCCCCGGTCCGGTCCAGCCAGTCGAAGGTCCAGTCGTAGTGTCCGCAGAAATCGTAGCATCCGATCATGACGTGGCCTCCTTGATTTGTTTCATGTCCTGGGGTGGCAGCCCGGTCTCGGGCCGCGCAAAAGTATGACAACAGCTGCCGTTGCCTCCGCTCAGCCGCATGGTGAGACCCGCCGCCTCCGCCCGGGCCGCCCCGAGGTAGAGGCAATGCTGACAGTATTCCCGCACAATCTCGCGGCCGCCGGCGCGCAGATGCTTGATCGCGGGACATTCCCGCACGTTGAGCTCAACCCGGTCCGGCCGCTCGACGACCTCGACCACGGCACCGGGCTCGGCGGCGAAGAAGGCGCGCCAGTAGCGTGCCACCGCGTTGAGTCCGCCCTGCGCCCACTGGCGGTTGACCGGCGCAAAGTAGCCCCGGCCCATCTCCTCCAGGTAGCGGCGCCAGCCGTCATGACCTTGGCGGGCCATGAGGTAGCGGAACGTGGCGTTGATCGCGAAATAGAAATCCGGCGAACCTTGGGGTTTCGTGTCCGTGTAGGGCAGTTCGGAGACAAGGGGTGGTTTCATGGTAAAAATTCCTCAGCGGGCGGCCGCCCTCGCCCGGGCATAGAAGGCGGCCACCGCAGCTTGCGGCTCGACCACCCGGTCGCTGTGCACCATGGCGAGGAGCGCCTCCGGCACCCGTGCGAACCGGCCCGCGGCGACCGCCGCGAACGCCGCCGCCCCGAGACAGGCGCGCTCGTGGCATCGCGGCGCGACGACCGTCGCCTCCAGCATATCGGCGTTGATCTGCAGCCACTCGGTGCTGCGCGCACCGCCGCCGGTGGCGATCACCCGCGCCGCGGGCTGCGGCGCCCGCAACCGCTGCAACAGCGTCCGGTGGGTGGTGCTGATGCGTTCCATCAGGCCGCGCACCATGACCGCGTGGCGCCGGTCTCCCGTCAGGCCCGGCGCTGGCACCGCGCCCGGCGGCACCGTCGCCGCCAGCGCCGCCAGTTCCGCGATGCTGCGGCCGGGCGCGAACCGCCGCTGGTAATCCTCCAGCTGGGTGGCCCCGGCCGGGTCAAAGGCCAGCCGGTAGAACCGGCCGTCGAAATGGGGACCGTGGAAACAATCCGCCACGGGCTCGACCCGGTCGACGAGCCGCAGCGCCGCCAGCACCGTGCCGGTGGAAATGCTCGCGTCGCCCAGCCGGTCGATGCCAGATCCGATCGCGGCCATGTAGTGGTCGAGCCCGCCCACGGCAAAGGGCACCCCGGCCGGCAGGCCGAGCAACTCGCGCGCCCGGGCCACGGTCTGCCCGCAGCGCGTGCCGGGCGGGAGCGGACGGGACAACGCCGCCGGGCTGACGCCGAAAAATTCCAGCGCCTCGGGCCACCATCCCCCGGTGGCGGTCGCGTGCATTCCCGTCAGGGCCGCCGTGCTGGCATCACCGGCCGCCTCGCCGGTGAGCGCATGGGTGAAATAGTCGGACAGCGTCATCACCCGCGCCACCCGGGCCCAGGTGGCCGGTTCCTGCTGTTGGAACCACCGCCACTTCGCCGGCGCGAACTCCGGGGCCAGCCCGGAAAACCCGGCCGTGCGACGGAAGGCTTCCGCGCCGCCCCAAGCCGCCACCGCGGCATCCAGCGGGTGGGCCCGCCGGTCGTCCCAGACGATCAGCGGGGTCAGCGGCGCGTCCGCGCGGTCCAGCAGCAGAAAGGTGTTGGCCTGGGAAGAATACGACACGCCGGCAATCGCCCCGGCGTCCGCCCCCGCCTGCGCGAGCGCCTCGGTCAGCCCGGCGCGCAGCAGGTGCCAGAATCTTTCCACCGGCACCTCGCTCCGGCCCGGCGCGGATGAGTCCTTGCCCACGGCCACCCGGCCGAGGCCGCGCAAGGCGCCAGTCGGCTCGAACAGCCCCACCTTGAAGTAGGAGGTGCCGAAATCGATGCCGAGCAGCAGGGCCATGGTGAAAGGGAGTCTATTCCTGTCCCGCCAGCAAGCCGAGCGTGGCCTCCACCACCCGCCGACCATTGTCCGGGCTGAAAACCGCGTTCGTCGCCTCGTAGACGCCGCGGGCCACCGCCTCGGGTGTGACGATGTAACCCTGCAGTTCGCCGTTGGCCATCGTGATGACAAAGGTTTCAGGGCTGCGGGCCTTTACCTCGAGCGCATATTCCACGAAAAATTCCCCGGGCCAGAAAACGAATTTCCACGGCCCGATTGCGAACATCTGTATCTCCGCAGGGGAACACGTGTCCACCGCGGCCTTGAGCCGGCCATCCGCGGCGGCCTTCGCGAGGGACACCGTTTCCTCGGCGCCGAACCAGTCGCACTCGGCCGTGCGCACCGCGGTGCGCGGAGCCTTCGCCGCCTGCAGCGCATCAAAGCGGGCCCGGACCGCCTTCGCCTGAACCTCCGCCGCCTCAACCGTAGGCATCGGACGCAGCTCAAGCGGCACATGGGTGCGGCGGGTCCGCAACGGACAGCTGGCCCGATAGGTGATGCGCCGGATCGCATCCGCCACCGCCCCGCCCAGCCTCTCGCCCAGGCGGCGCGCCTCGGCGAACGTGTTCGCCTTGGTGACGTGCCGGGGGCTCTGGTTGCCCGAGGCGCCGTTGTGATAGAGCACCGGGCAATGCTCCGGCAGCACGCCCTGGGCCTTGAGATATTGGCGGGTGAAATGCGGAAAATCACCGCTGATGAGCGTCGAATCCTCGTGCAGCACCGTGGTGTGCATCGCGTAGGTGATCATGCAGGCCAGCGGCCGCTGGTCGGCGAGCGACCGCACGACGAGCACCGGCACCGCGGGGTCCGCCGGACCGGCGGGATCGTGCCGGTTGGTGCCCACGCCCTCGGCCTGCGCCACGGCGAGACCCGCCTCCGCCGGCCGCGCCGTGCGGACCGCCGCGCAGCCCGCCTCGACCATGCTGTCGGCCACCCACTTCAAATAGCCCGGATCCGCCTTCGGCACCACGGGGTCGGCGCTGTTGCTCAGATAATCGACCGTCACCGGGCCCGAATGGGTGTGCGTCGCGGTGATCGCGATCGCGTCCATCGGCACGCCGGTCTTGATGCTGATCCGGCGGCGCACCTCGCCGCACAGCTGCTTGCCGACAAAGATCAGGTCGTTCGCGATGATGAGCACCGCGTGCCCGTCCTGCCGCAGATACAACGCGGCGCTTTCCAGCCGGTCGTGGACGCCGGTGCTCGTGCGCTCGACGTGGGGATAACCAAAAAGAAAGACGGGATCCTGCGGGGTGAGGTCCGCCGTGGCCGCGCCCGCAAACAGGGCGGAGGCCGTGGAGTGAAGGGGTGGCTGCATGCGACGGCTGCAAAATTGAGCTCATCAGGCCCGTCCTGTAAATGTTATTATTTGTTATTTTATGTATAGATTTGACATTTCCGAACATCGCGCGCTTGCTCCTCACCGTGAAAAATCTCCCCTCGGCCGCCCGGCAGGCCCAGATCCGCGAGCGCTTCGCCGCCGGTCCGGGCGTGTCGGTCTCGGAGCTCGCGCGGGAGTTTGACGTGAGCGAGATGACGATCCGCCGCGACCTCGCCGCCCTCGAGGGGCAGTCCCACATCCGGCGCACGCACGGCGGCGCGGTGCTCACGCAACGCATGATGCTTGAGTTCGACTATCGCGAGCGCCGGGAGCACAACCAGCCGCTGAAGCAGGCCATCGCCGCCGCGGCCCGGAAGCTGATCCGGCCGGGCCAGCGTCTCATCCTCGATAACGGCACCACCACCCTCGAGCTCGCCGCGCTGCTCAAGGACGGGCAGAATCTCACCGTCATCACCCCCAGCCTCGCGGTCGCCTCCGAGCTGCAGCATGCCGCCGGGGTCGAGGTCATCCTGCTCGGCGGCGTCATCCGGCGCGGCAGCCCGGACCTCACCGGCCCCGTCACCGAACACTGCCTGGAGCTGTTCGCGGCCGACTACGCCTTCCAGGGCGCGGACGGGATCGGCGCCGACGGCTCGATCTACAATTCCGACCTCCGGCTCGCCGCCGTGGACAAGATCATGCGCCGCGTCGCCGAGAAGTCCGTCGTGCTGGCCGACCACACCAAGGTCGGCACCACCGCCCTCGCCTGCTCCGGCACGCTGGCCGACGTGGATGTCTTCATCACCGATTCCCAGGCCCCCGCGGCCGCGCTCCGGCGCTTCGCCCGGCTGGGCCCCCAGATCATCACCGCCAAGGCCTGATTCCCTTTACCATGAGCAACTCCGCCACCACATCCTTCTCCACCCTTGACTGGGGCCGCGTCGACCTGTCGCGCATCCCCCACATGCCCGTGCCCGCGCCGGGGCCGCAGTCCCGGCACTGGCATGAACGCTGCACCAAGCACTTCAAGGGCCTCAGCAGCCAGGTGAAGCTCTTCCCCGTCTCCTTCGAGTCCGGCGCCGGCTGCGTCCTGCGCGACGTCGACGGGAACGAATACATCGATTTCTCCTCGGGCATCTATGTGACCACGCTCGGCCACTGCCACCCGAAGATCAGCGAGGGCATCGCCAAGGCCGCGCACCAGCTGATGAACGCGCATGACTTCACCACGCCGATCAAGACCGAGCTGATGGAGAAGCTCGCCGCGATCCTCCCGGGCGACCTCAAGGGCTTCCAGCTCTATGACTCCGGCACGGCCGCCGTCGAGGCCGGCATCCGCGTGCTGCGCGCCGCCACCGGCAAGCACGAGACCGTCAGCTGCTTCAACGATTTCCACGGCAAGACCTACGGCGCCGTCTCGCTCGGCCAGATCCGCTCGCACGTCTACGGCGCCGTCCGCGCCCCGGGCGCCCACATGGTGCCGCGCCCCGACGCCTACCGTCCGACTTGGACCAAGCCCGATGGCACGATCGACACCGATGCCTACATCAAGTTCTACGGGGAATACCTCGACAAGGCCACGATTGGCGCCGTCGCCGGCTTCGTCCTCGAGCCGATCCAGGGCTGGGGCGGCTCCGTCATGCCGCCGGATGATTTCTTCCCGAAGCTGCGCAAGTTCTGCGACGACCGCAAAATCCTCCTCATGGCCGACGAGGTGCTCACCAGCTGGGGCCGCACGGGCAAGTTCCTCGCCATGGAGCACTGGGGCGTCGTGCCCGACGTCGTCACGATGGGCAAGGGCTTCGGCAACGGCTTCCCCGTCACCTGCGTCGCCGTCCGCGAGCAGTTCAAGGAAAGCTTCGAGAGCATCTCCGCCTCGAGCAGCTACGGCGGCAACCCGATGGCGTGCGCCGCCGCGCTCATCTCCACCCAGGTGATCGAGGAGGAAAACCTGCTCGAGCATGCGACGCATCTCGGCCGCGTCGCCCTCAAGCGCATGGAACAGATGAAGGCCCGCCACAAGATCGTCGGCGACGTCCGCGCCAAGGGCTGCCTCATGGGCATCGAGCTCGTCAAGGACCGCACCACCAAGGAGCCCTTCGACAAGGCCGGCACGCTCGTTTACCAGAAGGCCTTCCGCAAGGGCCTCGCCTGGATCCCGGCCGGCCACATCCTGCGCATGAGCCCGCCCATCGTCATGGACGAGGCCACGCTCAACAAGGGCCTCGACCTCATCGACGAGGCCATCGGCGAAACCGCCAAGGAACTCGGTTACTCCTGATTCTTCCCGCCATGTCCACCGCCTACCGGCTCAACCGCCTCTTCCATCCTGTCTCGCGCCGCTGCTTCGACGTCGCGATCGACCACGGCTTCTTCAACGAACACGGCTTCCTCGCCGGCATCGAGAACATCGGCCGGGCCGTCGCCACCGTCGCCAGCGCGGGGCCCGATGCGATCCAGCTCACCGTCGGCCAGGCGGTCTACCTGCAGGAGCTGCCCGGCCGCCTCAAGCCGTCGCTCGTCCTCCGCATCGACGTCGCCAACGTTTACGGCAAGAAACTCCCGCGCACCCTCTACAGCCGCGTCATCGCGGATGCCGTGGAACAGGCCCTCCGCCTCGACGCCGCCTGCATGTGCGTGAACCTCTTCTCGATCCCCGACGAACCCGAGGTCGGCGAGCAGTGCGTGGAAAACATCCTCCGCCTCAAGCCCCTCAGCGAGCGCCACGGCATGCCGCTCATGATCGAGCCTCTCGTCTTCCGCCCCAACGCGGAAGCCGGCGGCTACATGGTCGACGGCGACGAGAAGAAGATCATCCCGCTCGTCCGCCAGGCCGCCGAGCTCGGCGCAAACGTCATCAAGGCCGACCCGACCGACAACGTCTCGCTCTACCACCAGGTGATCGAGGCCGCGGGCCGCGTGCCCGTGCTCGTCCGCGGCGGCGGCAAGGTCGGCGACCGCGAGATCCTCCAGCGCACGCACGATCTCCTCGCGCAGGGCGCCTCCGGCATCGTCTACGGCCGCAACATCATCCAGCACGCCAAGCCCGCCGCCATCACTCGCGCCCTCATGGGCATCGTGCACAGCAACCTGTCGGTCGACCAGGCCCTCGCCATCGTGCAGAAATAATTCCACCCGCGCTTTCCGCCCCGCCCGCCCCATGTCTCCCGCCGACAACTTCCTCTCCCTGCAGAAGGCAGGCCGGAAATTCAATCCGCCCGCCGGCTTCCAGCAGCAGGCCAATCTCTCCCGCCAGAGCGAATACGACCGGCTCTACGCAGAGTCGATCAAGTCGCCGGACAAGTTCTGGGGCCGGCAGGCGAAGGAACAGCTGGTCTGGCGCAAGCCGTTCAAGCAGGTCCTGGACTGGAAGCCGCCGCACGCGAAATGGTTCACCGGCGGCAAGCTGAACGTCGCTGAGAACTGCCTCGACCGGCACCTCGGCACCGCCCGGGAGAACAAGGCCGCGATCATCTTCGAGGGCGAGCCGGGCGATGTCCGCACCATCACGTATAAGCAGCTGCATTTCCACGTCTGCCGGATGGCGCACATCCTGGAGAACCGCGGCATCAAGGCCGGTGACCGCGTCGCGATCTACCTGCCGATGATCCCCGAGGCGATGATCGCCATGCTGGCCTGCGCCCGCATCGGCGCCGTCCACACCGTCATCTTCGGCGGCTTCAGCGCCGAGGCGATCAAGGACCGCATCAACGACTGCCAGGCCCGGCTCGTCATCACCGCCGACGGCGGCTGGCGCCGCGGCAAGATCATCGAGCTCAAGGCCAACGTCGACCGCGCCGTCGCCGCCACGCCCTGCGTGCAGTCGGTGCTCGTGGTCAAGCGCTGCGGCAACGCCGTCAACATGGTCGAGGGCCGCGACACCTGGTGGCGCGAGGCCTGGGAAGGCGCCCCGAACCACCACGACGCAAAGGCCTTCGACGCCGAGCACCCGCTCTTCATCCTCTACACCTCCGGCTCCACCGGCAAACCCAAGGGCGTGCTGCACACCTCCGCGGGCTACCTGCTCGGGGCGAAGCTCAGCTCGCACTACGTCTTCGACCTCAAGGAGACCGACCGCTATTTCTGCTCCGCCGACATCGGCTGGATCACCGGCCACAGCTACGTCGTCTACGGCCTGCTCTCGAACGGCTCGACCGTCTTCCTCTACGAGGGCGCGCCCAACCAGCCCGAGCCCGACCGCTTCTGGCAGATGATCGACCGCCACGGGCTGACCATCCTCTACACGGCCCCGACCGCCATACGCGCCTTCATGCGCTGGGGCGACAATTACGTCCTCCGCCACCGCCTCGATTCGCTGCGCCTGCTCGGCTCCGTCGGCGAGCCCATCAACCCCGAGGCCTGGTTGTGGTATCACACCCTGGTTGGCAAAAAGAAATGCCCGATCGTCGACACCTGGTGGCAGACGGAGACGGGCGCCATCATGATCGCCCCGCTCCCCGGCGTGACGCCGACCAAGCCCGGCTCGGCCACCCGGCCGTTCTTCGGCGTGCTGCCACGGATCGTTGACGAGCAGGGCCGCGAGGTCCCGCGCAACACCGGCGGCAAGCTCGCCATCCTGCGGCCCTGGCCCTCCATGCTCCGCACCCTCTGGGGTGACGACGCCCGCTTCAAGCAGGCCTATTTCAGCGAGTTTCCGGACCAGCCCGGCGTCTATTTCACCGGCGACGGCGCCCGGCAGGACCAGGACGGCTACTTCTGGATCGTCGGCCGCATCGACGATGTGCTCAACGTCTCCGGCCACCGCATCGGCACCGCCGAGATCGAGAGCGCGCTTGTGTCGCACCCCGCCGTGGCCGAGGCTGCCGCGGTCGGCCGCCCGGATGAATTGAAGGGCCAGTCGCTCGTCGTGTTTGTCACCCTCAAGTCCACGCACACCGCCAGCGACCAGCTGAAGGAGGAACTGCGCACCCACGTCGGCCGGGAGATCGGCTCGCTCGCGAAGCCCGACCTGATCCGCTTCGCGGCGGGCCTGCCCAAGACCCGCTCCGGCAAAATCATGCGCCGCCTGCTGAAGGAACTCGCCACCTCCGGCGAAATCAAGGGCGACACCACCACCCTCGAGGACTTCTCGGTCATCTCCACCCTCAAGGCCGACGAGGAATAATCCCCCATGCCCACCCTGCTCATCCGCAACGTCCGGCTCGTCGAGCCCGGCAACGCCATCCGCCCGGGCGATGTGCTGGTGCATGACGGCCGCATCGTGGCGACCCGCCACACCGGCCTGAGCGTGGAAAGCGCGACCGTCGTCGACGGCCGCGGCCGGCTGCTGACCCCCGGCCTGATCGATGTCCATACGCACGGCATCATGCACAGCCTCTACGAGACCGGTCCCGACGGCCTGCGCGCCACCGCCCGCGAGCTCGGTCGCTTTGGCGTCACCACCGTGCTGCCCACGATCGTCCCCCAGGTCCGCGAAGGCTGGCTGGATCTGCTCGGCGCCACCGCCGCGGCCACTGCCACGGTGTCGGAGGTCAATATTCCCGGCCTGCACATCGAGGGACCGTTCATGACGGTGGGCGGCGCCGCCTGCCCCACCCTGCCCGGTGACCTCGATCTCCTGGAACGCATCCTTTTTGCCTGCAACGGCCGCCTGGCCGTCATGTCGGTCAGCCCCGACGCCCCGAACATCGTCCCGGTCATCCGCCGCCTGCGGCAGGAGAAGGTCACGGTCTTTCTCACGCACACGCGCGCCGGGGTCGAGCAGACCGAGGCCGCCCTCGAGGCGGGCGCCGTGCATGCCACGCATTTCTACGACGTGTTCTACGCCCCGGCCGAGACGGAACCCGGCGTGCGGCCGGTCGGCGCCGTCGAGGCCATCCTGGCCGACCCGCGCGCGAGCGTGGATTTCATCGCCGACGGTGTTCACGTCCATCCCACCGCCATCCGCGCCGCCGTGGCTGCCAAGGGTTGGAGCGGAATCGTCCTGATCACCGACTCGAACATCGGCGCGGGGCTGCCCGCGGGCGTCTACGACACGCCGTGGGGCTACCGGGTGAAGGTGTCGCCGGGCGACGCCGCGCGACACGAGACCAAGAACTTCCTGGCCGGCAGCTCCCTCACGATGGACCGCGGCATGGCCAACCTCCTGCGCTGGCTGAAGCTGCCGCCCGCCCAGATCTGGGCCATGGGCACGCTGAACCCCGCGAGGCTGCTCGGCCTCGACCGCAAGGGCCGCCTTGAACCCGGCGCCGACGCCGACCTCGTGCTGTGGGACGAGGACCTTACCGCCGCCCGCACCTGGGTCCGGGGAATTTCCGTGTATGAAAAACAAGCCTGACCAATTCACGTTCGCCCCGGCGGACTTCGTCCCCTTCCGCGACACCAAGGCCATCGCCCGGGTGCGTCGCATCAAGCGGGAGGACATCACCAAGCACCGCAACCCTGATTTCCGCATCTCGGTCGTCCCGGACGCCGAGTTCGAGTTCAAGTGGATCACGGACATGTTTTTCCGGATCAAGGACGCCATGGAGGCCGGCCGGACCTTCGTCGCCATCATGCCGAATCCCTGGCCGGGCTACGTGAAGCTCGCCTCGATGCTCAACCGCGCACGCGTCGACTGCCGCCGGCTGCACACGTTCAACATGGACGAATACGCCGACGAGCACGGCCGCATCGCCCCGGAGACCTGGGAGTTCGGCTTCGGCCACGCGTTCAAGAAGTTTTTTTGGTCCCAACTCGATCGCCGGCTCCGGCCGCCGGAGAAACAGGTTCACGTCTTCACGGACAAGAACCTCGCCTCCTACGGCCGGATGCTGGCGGATCTTGGCGGCGCCGACATCTGCTACAGCGGCCCGGGCTGGACCGGCCACCTCGCCTTCATCGAGCCCGACGCCCCCGAGTTCGCCGGCTCGCTTGCGGAATGGAAGAAGATGGGCCCGCGCATCTGCACCCTCAGCCCCTTCACCATCGCGCAAAACTCCCTGCACGGCTGCTTCGGCTCAAGCGGCGACCTTTGCGCCGTCCCGCCGAAGGCCGCCACCATCGGCCCGGCCGAGGTGATCGGTTCCAAGCACCGTATCGACATGCACGCCATCACCGTCGACGGCTCCTTCGCCTCCTGGCAGCGCCTCACCACCCGCCTCGTCCTGCACGGCCCGGTGACGCCCCGCGTCCCCGAGTCCATCCTCCAGACGCTCCGCACCGACGTGTGGGTGTCCGAGACCGCTGCCGCGAACATCGAGACGCGCTGGGACAAGGGTTACTGAAACCCAATGGCCGCGCCCTCCGCCACTCCGCATCATGCCTAACGGCGTGCAGCGGCGACCGGCATTGGTCGCGACCGGGCGAAAGCCCGGCCCCCCTGCATCATAGTCGTTCCTCACCCCGTCACCCGCTCCCACCTCATGATCACTGAACCCAAACTGCCGTCCCGCGCCTGGCTGATTGTCGGCCTGCTCTGGGTGGTCGGATGCCTCAACTACCTCGACCGCGTGATCGTCACCACGATGCGCGGATCGCTCGTAGAGGCCATTCCCATGACGGACGCGCAGTTCGGCCTGCTCACCTCGGTGTTCCTCTGGGTCTACGGCCTGCTGAGCCCGTTCGCGGGATTTCTGGCCGACCGTTTCAGCCGCTCGAAGGTGATCATCCTCAGCCTCTTTGCCTGGTCGCTCATCACCTGGCTGACGGCGCACGCCACGACCTTCACCGAACTCCTGATCACCCGGGCGCTGATGGGCGTCAGCGAGGCCTGCTACATCCCGGCCGCGTTGGCCCTGATCGCGGACTATCACCGCGGCCGCACTCGCTCGCTCGCGACGGGCGTGCATATGAGCGGCATCATGGTCGGTTCCGGCCTCGGCGGGCTGGGCGGCTGGATCGCCGAGCGCAACGGCTGGAGCCACGCCTTCCTCGTGTTCGGCATCGCGGGCATCGTCTACACCTTCGTGGTCGCGCTGTTCCTGCGCGACGCGCCCGCCGAAGCCGGCCCGGCCGGCAGTCCCGCCGCCCCGGCCGCGCCCAAGGTCACCCTGCGCGAGGCGCTGGTCAACCTGTTCAGCCGGAGTTCGTTCATCCTCGCGCTGTTTTACTGGGGCCTGCTGGGACTCGCGAGCTGGGCCGTGGTGGGCTGGATGCCCACCTACCTCAACGAACACTTCAAGCTGTCGCAAGGCACGGCCGGACTGTCGGCCACCGGTTACCTCCAGACCGCGGCCCTCGTTGGCGTCCTCGTCGGCGGGGCCTGGGCCGACCGCTGGAGCCGCCGCAACGAGCGCGGGCGCATCTACGTGCCTCTCATCGGCCTGTTGGTGGCCTCACCCGCCATCCTTCTCGCCTCCAGCATCGACTGGCTGCCGCTCGCCATCGCCGGCTTGGTTTTCTTCGGCTTCGCCCGCTCCTTCGCCGACTCGAACATGATGCCGATCCTCTGCACCGTGACCGACTCCCGTTACCGCGCGACCGGCTACGGCGTGCTCAACCTCTTCTCCTGCGTCGTCGGCGGCCTGACCATCTATGCCGGCGGGATGCTGCGGGACGCCAACATCGACGTCAGCCGCGTGTTCCAGTTTGCTTCGGTCAGCATCCTGGTCTGCGCCACCCTGCTCTTTTTCATCAAGCCGCAGTCCGCCATGAAGCCCTGAGCAGCCGCTATCCTTTCCCTCCGCCCGGGCCTCGCTCCGGCGGATGACCGCGCAAAACCCCAACACCCCGACATCCCCATGAGCCACGCCTCCACCGTTCCACCCCGCGCCTGGCTGGTCGTCGGCCTGCTCTGGGTCGTGGGATGCCTCAATTACCTGGACCGCGTGATGCTGATCACCATGCGGCTGTCGGTGAAGGAGGCGATCCCGATGACCGACGCACAATTCGGCCTGCTGACGACCGTCTTCCTGATCGTCTACGCCGTGCTCAGCCCCGTTGGCGGCTTCATCGCGGACCGCCTGAGCTGCAGCCGCACGATCATCTTCTCCCTCTTCGCCTGGTCGGCCATCACTTGGTTCACGGCCCACGCGACGAGCTTCAACGAGCTGCTCCTCTCCCGCGCCCTGATGGGCTTCAGCGAGGCATGCTACCTGCCCGCCGCCGCGGCCCTGATCGCGCGCTACCACGGCGGCGCCACGCGCTCGCTGGCCAACGGCATCCATCTCAGCGGCGTGATGGTGGGCTCAGGCCTCGGCGGCCTCGGCGGCCTGATCGCCGAGCGCTATGAATGGACCCTCGCGTTCCAGCTCTTCGGCGGCATCGGCGTGGTCTACTCGTTCGTGCTCGTGCTGCTCCTCCGCGACAATCCGCGCCCGGTCGTCGCCGGCGCGGCCCCGGCCGCCCCGATCCGGATCGGCGGGGCTTTGCGCAGCCTGTTCGGCTCGCGCAAATTCAACCTGGCCCTCGCCTTCTGGTCCCTGCTCGGGGTGACCACCTGGGGGTTCACCGGCTGGCTGCCGACCTTCCTCATCGAGCAGTTTCACCTGCCACAGGGACGGGCGGGACTCATGGCCACCGGCTTCATGTCCCTGGGCACCCTGACCGGCATGATCGTCGCCGGGGCCTGGGCCGACCGCTGGAGCCGCAGTTATCCCGAGGGCCGCGCCCTGGTCGGCATCATCGGCCTGGCCGTCTGCATCCCGTGCGTCTTCATCGTCGCCAACAGCGCCGTGCTGCCCCTCACCCTCGGCGCCCTCGTGCTCTTCGGCCTGACCCGCGCGTTCCCCGACGCGAACATGATGCCGATCCTGTTCGACATCACCGATGAGCGATACCGCGCCACCGGCTACGGCATGCTCAACGCCTTCTCCACGATCGCCGGCGGCGCGGTCATCTACGTCGGCGGCGCGCTGCGCGACGCCCAGGTGAACGTCACCGCCATTTTCTATGGCGGCGCCTGCGGCATGGTGCTTTGCATCGGCTTGCTCTGGCTGATCCGGCCGCGCAGCCCGGGGGCCGCGGCCTGACCGCCTTTCCGTCATGCACCCGCTGCGCGCCCCCTCCTTCACCGCCGCCTCGGGTCGGTCGTTGCAGATCGTGCCCGGTTGGCCGGTCTTGCCGGACGGGATCGTCCTCGACCGCGTGGTCGGCATCGGCGAGGACTCGCGCGGGTTTGTCTACCTCGCCCACCGTGGGGACCATCCCCTGCTCCGCCTGAAACCCGACGGCTCGCTTGACCGCGAGATTGGCGCGGCGCACATGCGCCGGACCACGGCCTACGATCTCCGCGGACCCGTGCCGGTTCCCATCGCCACCCGGTGCTGGCTCCATGGGCTGCACATCGACCCGCAGGACAACGTCTGGATCACCGATGTCGGCCGCCACCTGGTGATGAAATTCAGCCCGCACGGCGAGCTGCTGGCCACGCTCGGCTCCGACGGCGTGGCCGGGGCGGACGCCACCCACTTCAATCAGCCGACACAGGTTTGCGTGACCCCGGCCGGCGACCTCTTCGTGACCGACGGCTACGGCAATTCCCGGGTCGTGCACCTCGACGCCCGCGGCCGGTTCATCGCCGAGTGGGGTTCGCGCGGCGTGCAGCCCGGCCAGTTCCATACGCCGCACATGATCACGCGCGATGCCGCCGGCCGCCTCTACGTGTCGGACCGCGAGAACGACCGCATCCAGGTGTTCACCGAATCCGGCGCGGTGCTCGGCGTGTGGGAGGGCCTGCACTCAGTCGACGGCCTGCACGCCGGCGCCGACGGCCTGCTCTACGCCTCATGCGGCACCGACAACGCCGTGCTCCGGCTCGACCTGACGGGCCGCGTGCTCGACGTCTGGATCCCGCCCGACGGATTCCGCTATCCCCACGCCGTCGCCACCGGCCGCGACGGCTGCATCTATGTCGCCGAGACCGGCGACGCCTGGCGCGTGACCGGCCCGAAGCCGGAAGACCGCTTTGCGCTTGAGCGGCAGGGCCCGGAAGGCAGCGGCGCCAAGAAGCTCCGCCTCGCCCCGGCCGCAGGGCGTCCGTAGGCGGACACCAGGAAAAGCCCCTCAGCGCGCCGTCCAGCCGCCGTCGATCGGAATCGCCGCGCCGGTGATCGAGCGCGCCGCCTCGCCGCATAAAAACAGGGCCAGGCTTGCAACCTCCTCCGTGGACACGAACCGCTTCGACGGCTGTGCGGCCAAAATGATCTCCCGGATCACCCGGTCGGGCGGCAGGCCGTGCGCCGCCGCCTGGGCCGCGATCTGGCCGTCGACGAGCGGGGTGCGCACGTAGCCCGGGCAAATCGCGTTGCAGGTGATGCCGGTCTCGGCAAGTTCGAGCGCGACGGTCTTCGTGAAACCGACCTGGCCGTGTTTCGCCGCGACATACGCCGACTTGAAAGGCGAGGCCACCAAGCCGTGCACCGAAACCAGGTTCACGATGCGGCCCCAGTTGCGGCGCCGCATCCCGGGAAGCACCGCCCGGGTGGCATGGAAGGTCGAGTCGAGAATGATCGAGCGCACCCGGTCCCATTGCTCCGTCGGAAAATCCTCGACCGTCGAGACGAACTGCACCCCGGCGTTGTTGACCAGGATGTCGACCGCCCCAAACGCCGCCTCCGTCTCGGCCACCAAGGCCGCCACCTGGGCAGGCTGGCTGACATCCGCCCCATTGAACCTGATCTCGCTGCCCGTCTCGGCGGCCAGCGCCGCCCGGGTCCGCTCGATCTCCGCCGGATTGCCCATGCCGTTGAGCATGACCCGCGCGCCGGCCGCGGCCAAAGCGCGGGCAATGGCCAGCCCGATGCCGCTGGTGGAGCCGGTGACCAGCGCGGCCTTGTGGGCGGGCAGACTCATGGGTTCACCGCGGTTTCAGCCAGGGCCGCGAGAGCCGCCCGATCCTTGAAATCGCGCGCCGCGAACGCCTGGTCAAGGTGCGCGGCGGTCCGGCCGCCGACCAGCACCGTCGCGACGCCCGGCTGGCGCAGTGCCCAGGCCAGCGCAAGACGCTCAGGGGTATGCCCGCTGCGCGCGGCGACGGCGTGCAGGTGCTCGAGTCGGCGCTGGGCCGCCGGCTGGAAGTAAATCGCCTGATGCCCCGGCACCAAGTCGAAGCGCGAACCCGGCACGACCCCACCCCGGTGTTTGCCCGTGAGGAAGCCCGCGCCGAGCGGACTGAAAGTCACGACTTCCATCCCGTGGGTGTTCACCACGTCGGTCATGGCCTGATCCATCTCCGATACCGCATAATTCTGGTTGCACTGCAGCACGCTGAAGCGGGTCAGCGCAAGCTCCTGCTGACGGGCCTGCGCGCCCGCCAGCGCTGCGGGAGTAAGGTTGCTGATCCCCAGCCGGCGCATCCGGCCGCTTTGGCCCGCACGGTCCAACACCTCGAGGGTGCCGTCGACCAGCGAGGCATCCCAGCGATGGAGGTAAAAATAATCGACCGTCTCGCGGCCGAGGCGGCGCAGGCTCAGCTCGATCGAGGCCTCAAGCGCGGTAGGAGCGAAAGGCGGAATCGCCTTGGTCCCGATCACCACATCGGACGGTCGCCGGCTGGCCAGCCAGCGACCGAGGATTTGCTCGGAAGCTCCAGCGCCATACGCCGCCGCCGTATCGAAATGCCGGACACCGTGGTCATAGGCATAGTCAAGCAGCGCCAGCGACGCCGTCTCGTCAATTTCCCGGCCAAATGTCACACAGCCCAGTCCGATGGCCGCACATGGGGATTCAGGGTGGGTGCTCAATGAACATATACGTTGTATCCTTTTGTATACATGTCAATCTACCGCCCGTGCTGTTGCCGTCATATCTGCTGCGAGTTCTTGCCCTCCTGGCCCTCGCCTTGCCCTTCGCCCGTCTCGGGGGCGATGAATCCTCTTCCCCTCTTCTGCGCGTGGAACGTCTGCCCGATGGCACCCGCTACGCATTGATCGGCGCCAAGGCGGCGCAACCGGCCCCGACACTGTTCGTGCTGCAGGGTGACATCGACGTGGCGCGGCGGGAACCCATCTACACGGAAGTGGCCCGCCTGCTTGCGCCGCGGGGATTCATCAGCGTGGTCATCGATGCACCGGGGCATGGTGAGGACCACCGCCCGGATGAGCCGGCCGAGCTGGCCTCATGGAACTGGCGCGTCAACCAGGGCCAGGATCTCGTCGGCGGATTCGTCGCCCGCGCCCGGGCCGTGCTGGATCACCTGATCCGGGAAAAAATCACCGATCCGGACCGGGTCGCCGCGTGCGGCACCTCGCGGGGCGGTTTTCTCGCCTTTCAACTGGCCGCCCACGAGCCTCGTATCCGCTGCGTGGGCGGCATTTCACCGGTCACCGACCTGCTCGCGCTGCGGGAGTTCAGCGCCACCACCAACCAGGCCGCGGCCGAAGCGCTCGCGTTGGCGAGGCTTGCACCTCAACTGGCCGGCCGCCCGGCCTGGATCTGCATCGGCAACAACGATGCGCGCGTGAGCACCGCCGCCGCGATCGCCTTCAGCCGGGCCTTGGTGGCGGGCACCCCGCCTGACCGGGAAATCGCGCCCGTCGAGCTGCTGGTCCACGCCGGGCCCGGACATCGCAGCTCCGTGCAGGATCACGAGCGACTGGCCGCTTGGCTGCTGGCGCAGCTTGGCCCCTGACCCGAATCACGCTTCCGCCTCAAGCCTTGGCCGGGCCGGGCTGAACCCGTCCCGTCCGCCAGAGGAGCACCAGCGCCAGCGCAGCCGCGGTCACCCCAAAGGCAAAACTCGCCTGGAAACCGAAGGCATCGGTCAACCGGCCATGTGTCGCCGGCGCGAAGCTGCTGACCGGCCCGACGAGCGACAGGATCGCCATGTTCCGGGTCGCCTGGGCGGGGCTTGAGATGGTGATGATGTAATTGATGAAATAAACGCCGCCCAGTTCGCCCGCCCCCATCAGGCCGAAGGCCGCCAGGTAGCCGTAGCCGGAGGACAGGAACGGCCAGCCCATGCCCAGCCCGACAAACACCACCGTGGCGATCAACGCCGAGCGCGCCCCGAACCGGCCGGCGATCGAACCGATGCCGAAACCCGCCACCGCCTTGACGCCGAACCGCAGCGCCATGATGAGCCCGGCGAGTTCGAGTGGGGAGCGCCCGACCGCCTCGCGCGTGTAAAGCGAAAGGTTGGTCATGCCCCCCAGCGCACAATACCACAGCAGGTAGGCGATCCATGCGATCACGAGCCGACGGTCCGCCGTGAAACTGGCGGCGCTGTCCTGCAGGAACGTGGTGAGGGATCCAGCCCGGACATCGGGCACGTCCACCAGCCGGAAACGACGGGCCAACAGGGCGCATAGTCCCATGCAGGGCAGCGCCACCAGGTAGAGCACGCCGAAGTTGCCCGGGTAGCCGATGCCCGGGATCTTCTCCGCGAGCAGCAGCTGCGCCAGCAGCGAACCGAGCACCGCGGCCACGGGCCCGAAACCGAACGCGTATTTGAGCGCGCGGGCGCGGCCTGTCTCGGTCGTGCCCCGGGCGAGGCATTTCAACAGGTAGATGTTGATGATGCTGTTGAGCACGCCGAGCATGAGCCCCTGCCCGATCACCACCGCGATGCGCAGCCAGTCCGGCGCATCGAAAAAGACCGCGGCGCAGACCAGCAGCAACGAGGCCGCCACCACCGTGTAGCCGGTCACGACAATCCTCTGCTCCAGGCGCGCGGGAAACAGCCAGGCGCAGAACAGCGGCACCACCGCGCCGAGCAGGTAGGTCGAGCTGGGCAGGTTGGCGACCGTGGCGCTCGCGCCGAGCTTGTCGCAAAACGCCGCCTGCACGACCCCCACATACAGCACCGGCGCCGAGAAATACGTCAGCAACTGGGTGAGGACGAAAAGATTCCCGTTGCGCCGGTCGAGCGCGGCGTCCGTCACAGGTGAGGCGGCCTCCGTGGCTGTCATGGGCGGGACTCGGCCTCCGCGGCGATCCGCCGGTAAATCTCCTGGGCCTCGCGGAACCGCGCCACGATCTCGTCCCGCTGTCCGCGGTGCGCAAAGTTACCGCGCGCGTCCATCTTCGCGATAAGGTCTTCGATCTGCCCGATGAAAAACTCTGCATCCGGGCGCGAGGCCACCCGGCGCCCGCCCACGCTGACGTAGACCGGCGATGTATGCGCGTAGACCTCGTGGTCGTTCGGGGCCAGGCGGTGGCCGCTCCCCCGCACGCGCAGCGCGACCCAGCTGCTGCGGTCGAGCGTGATCTTCCCGGAGAAACTCACTGCCTGCGGATCGCGGCCGGCCTCCCAGCGGCGGACCGCCCGGCCGTTCACGATCAGCTCGAGCGCCTCCATGGGAACGATGGACTGCGCCTCGCCGGCGACCTCAACCTCGATCGGGCCGTCGGACCGGATATCAGATCCCGGATCCAGCCCGTTGACCGTGAAGCGCAGCAGGGGACCGTTGGTCGCAAAGCTGCGGCCGGCCAGGAAGCCGTCGACCCAGCGCTGGTAGTCGAACGCCGCGCCCGTCTTCACGTAGACGCGGCCGGCCCCGGGGATGATATGCACCGGGATGTTGAGGAAGGAATCGGTGCCCGCGGAGACCGGACAGCGGAAGCCGCAGTTCAACAGGCGATACCAGTATTCGGTCGGCAGATCCTCGGCGTTCTGGCTCATCACGTCGATCGTGTCGGCCAGCCCGAGGGCGATATCGACCGGAAACTCGCTCGGCAGCGCGGGATGAACGTAGACCACGGCCCCACCCTGCGCCTTGGCCGCGGCCGCCTGCGGAAAATTGCCCGGGTGATCGTAGGGGAACGGCGAGTTCGGCCAGCCGAAATAGGCCGGCTCAACGAAACTCTTCAGGTTGAGAAAGCCGACGTGCCCGTAGATGTCGTTCCGCATCTCCTCGTTGAAATACAGGATGCGGTCGGGCGTCGAAACCGCGTCGGGGCGCCCGGTGAAATACTGCCGGTCGGTGATCGTGGTCGTGCGCGGATCATTGCACGGCAGCAGGTTCACGACGTTCAGGTCCTCCGCCTGCGCCACCAGCAGCACGTCGCGGGGCGTGATCAGCGTCTGTGCGAAAAGATTGGCGTGGACGTGCACGTCACCCGAATACCAGCCCTCGCGCTGGAGGTGGGCCCGGCGCGGCAGCCGGACGGTCGCCCGGGCCGGCCGGTCCGCGGCCACCGGCACCGTCAGCCGCACCGGCTGGTATTCGAGCCCCTTGACGATCTCGAGCTCGACCTCGCCGGCCGGCACGGCGAGTTCGATCCGCCCGGCCGTGTAGAAATAGGCGTCCCCGGCGTGGGGCTGGCCGAATTCTCCGTTCACGATGCGGTGCAGGGTGCCCTCGGGAGCGTGCGACCGGCCGTCGGGCCCTTTGAGATACACCCGTGCCGGGGTCGGCGAACCCGTCTCATCAAGCACCTCCACCACGAGCGAACCGCGCGGGTGGCGCCGGACGGAAAACTGAACCGGATGCGGGCGGCCATCGACCGTTGCGACCAGGGAGGCAACGTCCGTGCCGGCCGTGGGGATCGCGAGAAAAAATCCGCGGGCCTGGCCGGCGGCCAGCGTCGTGGTGAGCATGGGGGTGGCCGCCCCCGGGAGCGACAGGTTGATCTGCACCGGCACGTCGCGCCGGTTTTCCAGCACCCAGGGAACCTCGGCCGGCCCGCCGGCGAAAAGATCGGTCCGCGCGGGCGGCGTGATTGTCATCTCGGCCCCGATCACGATCCGCGCCAGCCGCGGCCCCTCGATCGCACGGTAGGCTTCCACCACGCGGGCCCGCACCATGCCGCCCGCCGCGGCCGACCCCGGCGGGCGGGCGCCGCGCCATTCGTCGACAAACGGCATGAGGGACGACTTGAGCACCCGGCCCGCCAGCACGACCGGGTCGCGCGGCGTGTCGGTCCAGTAAAGCAGCCGCGCCGAGAACTCGGAAAAATCGGCCAGCTCAGCCGCCGCCTCCGGGTCGCGGACGAACGTGGCCGTCTGAAACGGCATGATGGTCAGCGGCGGAGCGGACGGGGTCCCGGCCCGGAGCGTGACGGTCACCAGCAGCACGAGCAGGCCGGCGGACCGGAACCGGCGGCAGGCCGGCTGATTTCGCCCGCGTGTCATGGCTCGAGCCAGAAGGAATACAGGTCGGCGTTCTGCAGGTGAAAGCGCACGCGCACGCGCTGGCCGGCGAGCTCGGCGAGATCCTTGCCCGGCCAGGTCAGCTCGGCGCGGACCTGGTCGCCCTTCACCGGCCCGCACTGGCCGGCGCCCCAGCCCGGCAGGACGGTGCGACCGTCGGAGCTGGTGATTTCCGCGCGCAGTTCGCCGGCGGCCGTGGCGTTGACGAACAGCCGCCCGCCCTCGAGCACGACCGGGCGGGTGTCGACATACCCGGCCGTCCCGCCCGCAGCCAGCGAGACGAAGCCGTCGACGCGGAGCTTGGCGAGATAGATGGCGCCGCGATACTCGTCGATCACACGCGGCACGTTCGGGCGGTGGCGCACATCGATACCGGAGTAATAGAACCAGAGCTCGTCCCCGCGGCGGATGGGATGCGACCCCACCATGATCTGGCCGGTGTCGAGCACGCCCGGGCCCATCTCCGCGATCGGGATGAAGTGCGCGCGGTCCCCCACCCTGGTCCAGGCGCGGAGGTCTCGGCTGCAGGCGAGCTTGGGCGAGTTGATGCCGTCCTGGTTGCCGCGCGGCAGCGGGATGCGGCCGCTCGACTCGAAGTAATTCGGCAGGCCGATATAGAGTCCCTCGTAGCGGAACACGGCCATGTTGTAGATCTCGACGTTGTATTCCTCGGGCCGGTTGACCGTCGGCCGCCACAGGCGGGGGTTGGCCTGGACCTCGCGCATATATTTCGCCCCCAGCTCCTGGTCCAGCGCGTCGGCGTGATAGATGAGCTCCGGCTTGGTCCAGTTCTCGAAGTCCCGGCTCAGGCTCAGGTAGACGGAGCGCCCGAAGGGTCCGCCGTGTTTTACCGTCATGATGAACTGGCCGGACGATTCATCCCAGTTCAGGTGCGACTCGTCCTGGCTAGGAATCGGCGGGACCGGGAGCCGCGTGAAGGTGAAGCCGTCAGCGGACACGATCGGCTGGCGGCCGCGTGGGCCGATCATGCCCTTGTAGCGCCGCCCGGCCGGCGCATGTGGATCGATGATGACATGCTGGGTGAAGGCCTTGGGATCCCCCTGGACCATGACCAGGTTGTTGTTCCGGTCGCCGTGGCTCTCCACCAGGCCCAGCACGGGTTTTTCCCACACGAGGCCGTCCTTGGAGCGCGCATAGCCCGAGCCGCCGGCCCCGTTGCCGTCGTCACCGAAGCGCATATACCAAAGCTTCCATACCTGCTCCTGCTCGTCCCAGGACGGCGCGTCCCGCAGCTGGATCGCCTGGCCGTCGGTGGGCCGGTCGGGCCGCAGCACGGGCTCGGTCCCGTGCTTGCGGGGCTGGTGGATTACCCGCGAGACGCCGTTCAGGTCGCCTAGGATGAAATCGTCGAGGAAAAGCTGCCGTTCGCCGGGCCGCAGGACGATGGCATCGAGCGCCAGCTCGGTCTCGGCCTTGCTGGCCTGGCCGAAACCCGCGAGGCCGCCGCCCAGCAGGAGTTGCAAAACCGCGAGAAGGGACCGCCGCATGAAGGCAGGGGATTTCATAGAGGCCTTGGTTTGAGGGGAAACGCGGTGCCGGCGCCTTAGTTGGCGCGCAGGTAGATGGCAAAAAGCCGCGGATCGGCGGCCCCGTTCTTCTCCAGGTTGATCTTGAACCGCACGGTGCGGCCGCCGAGCGCGGCCAGGTCGCCGCTCGTCCAGGCGACCGCGCAGTCCAGGCCGCCCGCCTGGGCGGAGCGGCCGGCGTTGGCGCCGGCATAGGCGGGCAGCAGCTCGAAACGCTCGTCGGAGATTTCCACCGACATGCCCGACGCCTGGTCGGCGTTGAGGACGACCCGGCAGCCGTTCGCCGGCAGGCGAACCGGGGCGGACCAGACGAAGCCCCGGTTCGGCACAGGGCCGTTGTTCACGCGCGGCGTGCCACCAAAGCCTGCCCCCTGGCTCTGCGGGGCGGGGAAAAGACCGACGGCACCCCAGCGGTCGCGCGGCAGGGTCGCGAGCGCGACCTCGCCGTTGTAGCCCTGGCCATACTCGGCGTTCAGCCAGCGGCCGAAGTAGATGCGGGTTTCGTCGCCGACGTTGAGGATGCCATTGCCGGACTGGGCGAGGATGGTCGGGTATTCCTTGCCCGGCGCCGGCGTGGCGGGCGCGTCAAGGCGGGAGATGTAAACGTGGCCCTTGACCGGCTCACGGTAGCGCATGCCGTCATTGCTGATCACAAGGCCGAGATCGCAGGAGATCTTGGCATAGCCGAACCAGCCCCACTGCTTCTGGGCGTTCTCGTCGCCCGGCATGTTGTGCCAGAGACCGTAGAGCCCCACGCACACACTGCCGTAGCTGGCCGCACCCACGCCAAGATGCACCTGGTCGTAGGGTTTGATCTGGCCGCGCGCCGCCGGGTCGGCGGGCTCGGGCAGGAAGAAGCCCTGGGTGTCACCCGGGAGCCAGCGGTCGAAGTTGGTCGACAGGACGCCGCGCCCCTGCCGGCCTCCGGCATTACCGCCTTCGCTGAAAAGCAGCCGCTGGCCGTGAACGAAATAGAGGTCGTTGAATTTGTAGAACGAGGCGGTCTCGAGGAAATTCTGGATCGCGAACTCGGGCGCCGGCTTCCACGTCACCCCATCGGCGCTCAGGGCGGTGCGGAAAACCCACGTGTGTCCGTTGTGGGCGTTGTAGACCATCTTGTAGCGCCGCGCGGGATCGGGGTCGGATTCGTCCTTGATGACATGCACCCCCTCGATGAGCGCATCGGGCAGCGCGACGGCGTTGTTGCGCCGGCTGCCCTTGAACTCGAGCTGGTTGAGCACGGGCTTGGTCCAGTGGATGCCATCGTCGCTCTCGGCGTAACAAACCGGCCCCTGCGTGAGCTGCTTCAGGTCGGCGCGGCGGGCGTCGCCAGATCCCTTCATGCCCACCGCGTAATACCACATGCGGAACCTGCCGTTGTCCTGGAGCACGGAGCCGTAGAAATGAGCGGCAACCTGGTCGGGGGCCAGCGGGTCGTCCTTGCTCGGGGCGAGCACGGGTTCGGTCCGCACCGCGGGCTTGGAGAGATATTCGACCATGTTTTCGCGCAGCGGCAGCAGCTGGTCATCAATGGCGAGGAGCAGCGCCTGTCCCTCGACGCGCACACCGGTGGACGGAAAATAGAAATCGCTCCGGCCCGTTTCGGCGGCGGCCGCGGACAACGGCAGGACGGCGGCGGCAATCAGGATGGCAAGGCGGTTGGTCAGGCGGGATTTCGGTTTCATGCGGGGCGTGATGGTTGGGGTGATAAAGGGCCGGGGAAATCGAAGCCGGTCAGGGGCGGGACACGTAGATGGCGAACAGCCTGGGCTCGGGATGTTCGCCCCGCTGCAGGTGGACCTTGAGACGGACGGTCCGGCCCGCGAGCGCGTCGAGGCCGGCGCCGGGCCAGGTAACGGCACAATCCAGGCCGGAGGCCGCGACGGACGTGCCGGCGCGATCACCCGAGTATTCGGGCAGCAGCTGGAAGTTGGCATCGGCCACCTCGACCCGCATGCCCCGCACCCCCTCGGCGTTGAGCGTCACCCTGGCGCCGGCCTGCGTCAGCGTCAGCGGGGCGGACCAGACCGCACCGCTGTCTGAACGCGGGTAAAGCCCGAGGGCGCCCCAGCGGTCGCGCGGCAGGGTCGCGAGGGCAATCTCGGCATAGTAGTTCTCCAGTTTCTCGGGATTCACCCAGCGGCCATGATAGATCCAGGTTTCATCACCGACATTGAGGATGCCGTTGCCCGATTGCTGCAGGATCTGCTGGTGCCGGATGCCCGGGGTGACCTGCGCCCGGGAGGCGCCGCGCGGCAGGAACACGTGGCCCTTCACGGGCTCGCGGAAGTGCTGGCCGTCACTGGAGACGACAAGGCCGAAATCCCCGGTCGTCGTGCCGCGGCCGAACCAATCGCCGGCCTTGGGCTGGTTGGTCCACTGGCAATAAAGCCCCACGAGGACGTTGCCCTGGCTGACGGCGCCAACACCAAGATGGACCTGCACTCCGGGGCGGTCCAGACCACGGTCATTGGGGTCGGCGGGTTCGGGCAGGAGGAAGGATTCGCCGGATTCCTGCAGCCAGGTGTTGAAGTCGGTCGAGACCCAAACGTAACCCTGCCGGCCGCCGCGGTGCCCGCCCTCGCTCACCGCCCGCGGCGCAAACTGGGCGTTGATGTAGTAAAGGCCCCCATGCTTGTAGAAGGCGCAGGGTTCGAGGCCCTCGCCGATGGGCGAGTCGGGTCCCGCGTTCCAGACTATGCCATCCGCGCTGGTCGCGGTGCGCACCGACATGAAGCGGTTGTGCCCCGGCCGGTTTTCATAAACCATCTTGTAGCGCCGGGCGGGATCAGGGTCGGAGTCGTCGCGAATGACAAAAGCTCCCTCCGTTTGCTTGTCGGGCAGCGCGATGGCGTTGTTGTCGCTCCCGCCACCGTGCACAACCTGGCCCAGCCGCGGTTTTGTCCAGTGCAGCCCGTCGGTGCTCTCCGCGTAACAGACCGGGCCCTCGCGCAGCTTGGTCGTCTCGATGTCCTTGTCGTTGGGCACGCCCGCCCAGCCCACCCCGTAATACCACATGCGGAATTTGCCCCCTTCCTGAATCACGGAGCCGTAGAAGTGCGTGGCCACGCCGTCGGTCGCCTGCGGGTTGTTCCGGCTCGGGGTCAGCACCGGCTCGGGGCGGACGGTGGGCTTGGAAAGATAATAACAAAGCTCACCGCGCAGCGGCAGGGCATGGTCGTCGATGGCGAGCAGGGTCAGCTTGTTGCCCTGGTAGGTGCCCATGGCCAGTCCGGCCGGCGCCGGGTCGGATGGCCGGGCTTGGCCACCGCACGCCAGCAAAAGCACGCAGGCGGCGAACAGCACCTGGCGGTTCCGCCAGGGGGCACGGCCGGCAGCGACTCCCGCCGGCGTTGAAGGTTTCGGGGCCGGAAGGATCGTCGTCATGGGGGCGATGCGGGGGGTGCCGGGCTCAGGCGAGATGCGCGGGCAGCAGCTCGGGGGTGTTCTTTTTCACCCAGGCGATGAGGCCCTTCACGTGCTTCTCGGTGCCGCTGCGGTAGGGTGACTGGCAGCGCACGCCAACCACGCCGCCACCGGCCACGCGCTGGATGCGGTCGACGGCGGAATCCCAAAGCCCCGCCTCCTTCACCAGCGGGTTGACCAGCGCCTCATAGAGGTAGCGGTGCATCGCATCCGCCAGCGGCTTCGCCTCGGCGAGGCGGCCGGCCGCGCAAAGCGTGTAGAGTTCGACCACCTTCGCGGCGTTGAAACCCGTGATGGAGCAGTAGCCGCCCCGGCCGCCGGCCGGGATGCGCTGGTAGAAATCCTCGCCGCCGAAGATGGCGAGACCCGGGGCCAGCTTCAGCATGGCCTTCACTTCGTCGGGAGTGGATCCGGTGTCCTTGGTGCCGATAAAGGTCGGATGCCGGCGGGCCAGCTTGCCCAGGAGTTCAGGGCTGATCTTCCTCTTCGAGCGGCCCGTGAGGTAAAGGATGACCGGGGTCTTGCCGGCGGCGGCGGTGACCTCGGCTACATAACGCTCCACCTCGTCGTCCTTGAGCTCGAGCCAGAACGGTAGGGCCAGTTGCAGCGCATCGGCGCCGGCCTGCTTGGCCACACGGATGCGGCGGATGGTCGTGCGGGTGCTGAGCGCCGTGGCGCCGATCTGCACGGGCAAGCCGGCCCGGTGGGCCTCCGTGCAGGCGATCGTGGTGATCTTCTCGAAGGTGGCGTCGTCCTGCGCGTAGAATTCCCCGGTCGTGCCGCCGGTGTAGACCCCGCTCACGCCGGTGCCGCCGTAGCTGGACACCTCCTTGGCGAAACGACGGGCATCGAGCTCGTCCCGATCGGTCCAGGGAATGATCAGGGCCGACCAGACGCCCTTCAGGGTCTGGCGGGTCAATGGCGTTAGCTTGGCGTTTTTTTTGGGGGAGCTCATGATGATGCGGATTCGGGATGAATGGTGAGGAAAGGAGGCGCCCTATGGCGTGGTCGCGAAGCCGGCGGCCGGCAGGCGGTCGAGGCGGAAGAACTTCACGGCGTTCTCGCGCAGGATGAGACGCTTGGCCGCGTCCGGCAGGTCCGCCTTGTCGATGCGCGTGCGATGCATCGCCACGTCGTAAAGTGGACTGTCGCTGCCAAAGAGCACGCGTTCCGCGCCGAGTTCCCGCACGCCCCACTCGATCAGCCCGGGCAGGATGCTGCGCGCGCTCGAGGTATCCACCCAGAGATTGCCATGCTTCGCGGCCTGCACGGCCCGCACCTGCAGATCGACGCGGCCGTTCGCCCCGGAACCGTTGCCCAGATGAGCCAGCAGCACACGCGCGCCGGGATGACGGTTGGCGAAAGGCACAAAATCCTCCGGCAGGCTGTTCGGACAACCACTGTGGGTCATGACCGGTGCGCCGACTTCCTCAAAGAAGGAGAAGAGTTCCTCGCCATGGTCCGCGATCCGGTAGGCGTGCTCCTCCGGATGGATCTTGATGCCGACGCACCACGGGGATTTCAGCATCGTCCTCGCCTGCTCATAGGTCTTCGGCTGCAGGGGATTCACGATCACATACTGCAGCAGACCAGGCACCGTCGGCACTTCACGGAACGCCGCGTCGTTGGCCGGCGCCACGTCGACCGTCCGCCCGCGCGGCAGGAGGCCGGCCAGCGGCGATGCGATGGTCCACTGGATGTTGCAGGCCTTGGCGCGCAGGGTGACCAGGGCTCCCTCGCCGCTGGAAAACTGAGAGATCAACGGATCGGCATGCACGTAGCGTCCGAAGTGAGCGTGGCTGTCGATGGCGGGTATATCGCTGATGGTCATGCAAATCGGCTGAGACCGGTTGTCCTTGGTTCAGTCTTGCCTGAGCCAAGGGGTGGCTCGGAGTTAAACGGACATGGCGGGGCGTGGAGCAGCGTGAAACAAAGGTCTCGGGACCGGGAATTATTTTGTTTACTCGCGTATACATCTGTATGAACGATCAAAGCTGTCAAGCGCAACTCCGCTTATGTGACACAAGACTTTCTCAGGTCCGCGCGGGCCTTCCGGTCATGATCATCGACAGCCATGTTTACTGCTTCACCGCCCCGGATACCCCGGCGGGACACCTTTCCGGGGAGGAGCATCTGGCCCACTGGCAGCGCCAGTATGCCCAGCATCACCAGCCGGCATTTCGCGTTCGGGACCGGGCACCGGGCGACGCGCACCGGCTGCTCGACCCCTCACCCGACGATCCGCTCCGGCTGGCGGCCGACTGTCGTTTCCGGGTCGACCGCACCTGCAACCGGCTGGTCTGGACGATCGACGGCGAGGATTACACGAAACAGCAGCTGCCGCCCAATGTGATCGAGTTCAGTGCCGGCGCGATGGTCGCCGAGATGGATCACGCCGGGGTTGATGTCGGCCTGATCCATGCCGACGCCACCTTGACCAAGGACGTCGCCTATCTGGCCCGGTGCGTCGCGGCCTTTCCGGACCGGCTGCGGGCGATGGCCCCGGTGGACGAGGCCCTGATCCCGGGGCAACCGGACCGGGCAATCGCCCAGGCCTTGGCCGCCATCCGGGACCACCGGCTGCACGCGCTGAAGATCATACCCGCCTACGCCTACCAGCAGACCCACTCGCGGAGTTTTCTCGAACCGGCCTGGCGGCCGTTCTGGGAGGCGGTGACGGCCCTGGATGTGCCGGTGTTCTTCACGCTCGGTTCGCGACCGGGGGCCACGGACCCGGTTCAGGGCTTCATCGATGAGGTGTGGGAACTGCGCCGGTTGATGGACCGCCACCCCACCCTCCGGGCCAGCGTGACGCACGGCTATCCCTGGCGTGCGTTTCTCAAAGACGGAAAACTCACCGTGCCCGCAGGCGCGTGGGCTCCGTTCCGGGACACCAGCCTGATGCTCGAAGTCGGCTTCCCCTTCCGCCTCGGCGATGTGTTTGACTATCCCTATGTCGAATGCCGTCCCGTCCTCGAGGCCATGGTCGGTCAGATCGGGCCCGACCGGCTGATCTGGGGCTCGGACATGCCGTTTCAAAACCGCTTCTGCACCTACCGGCAGTCCCGCGACTACCTCGAGAAGCACAGCGCCGCCTTTCTCTCGGCGCAGAACCTGGCCAAGATGATGGGCGGCAACACCGCACGCCTTCTCCAGCTGGACCCCGGCATCCCGGTCTGATCCCCTGCTACCACTCCCTGCGATTCTCATGCCCGTTCCCACCGACCGCCGCACCTTCCTGAAAGCCACGCTCGCCACCGGCCTCTACGGCCTCGTGCGCTCCCCCGCCCCGGCGGCGCCTGCCGCGAGCGTGCCGGACGGCGACTGGGTCGAAGCCGTGCGCGCCGAACTACCGGGTATCCGGCACAGCCGCGGCTACTTCCAGACCGGGGCCTTCGGCCTGTCACCCCAGCGGGTGATGGACCGCACCAAGGAACTCATCGACCGGCAAAACCTCGGCCCGGCCCACCCCGACCAGACCGGATATCTGAGGCAGGTTGAACAGGAGTGCCGCGAACTCGTGGCCAAAACCTTCGGCGCCAAACCCGCGGAGGTCGCGCTGACCGCCAACACCACCGCCGGCCTGAACACCGTCCTTTGGTCCATCGACTGGCGCGCCGGTGACGAACTCGTGATCAGCGACGAGGAGCACCCGGGCCTGCTCCTGCCCTGCTACAACCTTGTCCGCCGCTTCGGGGTCGTGCTGCGGCAGGTCCCCCTGGCCCGGCCGGAAATGGTGGTCGCCGAGGTTGTCTCGCGCCTCACGCCGCGCACGCGGCTGGTCGCAATGAGCCACGTCTCGCGGGGCAGCGGGACGGTCGCGCCCGCCGCCGCGCTTGCCGCCGCGCTCCGTCCCCGCGGCGTGCGGCTGCTGCTCGACGGCGCGCAGGGACCGGGCAACGTGCCCCTGGATTTCCACGGCCTCGGCTGCGATTATTACAGCCTCTGCGGGCACAAGTGGCTGCTTGGCCCGAAGAGCACCGGCGCCCTGCTCGTGCGGGCCGACGTGCTCGAGTCGACGCCGCCCTCGTGGACCGGCTCGAATGCGCAGGCCTCCATGGACGAGACGACGCAGCGGCTCGAGTGGCACCCCGACGCGCGCCGCTATGAATTCTCCACGCGCTTTGTCGCCGGCCTGGGCGGCTGGCACGAGGCGCTGCGATGGCTCGAGGGCCTCGGCTGGGACCGCATCCGCGCCCGCCAGGCCGAACTTTCGGCCTACGCCGGCGAGGCGATCAAGGCCACGCGCGGCCTGCAGCTCATCTCACCCGACGATCCGGCGCAACGGAACGGCGTCGTCGTGCTCCGGCTGCCGGAAGGTTTCCGGGCCACGGACCTCTACGAACGCCTGCGAAAGGAGGACAACATCCTCGTCTCCCCGGTCACCGCCCCGCGCGACCTGCGCCTCAGCGTGCATTTCTACAACACCAAGGCCGAGATCGACCTCGCACTGGCGCGGGTGGCCGCCGGTTGCGCGTCTCGCGCCTGAAAGAGGCGCGGAGAACGGGCCGCCTGGACCCGCCTAGCGGCGGGCCGTGACAATTTCCACCTCGCGCAAGAGCGCGGAGTTCGCGCCATCCCCCGAGGTCAGCACGGCGCGATACTGCAACCAGCCATGGTCCGGGGCCAGCCCGGTCAGGCGGTGGTCGGAAACCGTGTAGAACGAGCCGGCTCCTTCCGGGCCGGACCATGCGGCCCGCGCGAGTTCGGCCGGCGCGGCCGCCGTGCGGACCTGGAACTTCACCCCGGTGCCGGACGCGAGGGCGGCCGACCAGCGCAGACGATCAAACCTTGCGCCCCGCGGGGCCTCGACCGGAACCGAGACGAGATCCCACTCCAGACTCCGGCTGCGAATGTTGCCGGCGTCGACCATGGCATCGAGATGGGCTCCGATGCTGGGCACGAGCGTGCGCCGCAAGGGCGAATACCCCTCCGGTCCTCCCCAATAAAGGTAGCTGCCGCTGAGATGGCTGAAATTTCTCTGGTGGTTCGTGACGATTAGTTCGGGCCAGCCGTCGCGGTTCAGGTCCAGCGCATCCACGCTGGCGGATGATGCCGCGTCGATGAGCGTCCGGCGGCGCTCGTTGTAGGCGCGCGTGCCGTCACCCCAATAGATGAAGGCCGGCAGTTCGCGCGTGGTCTCCGAGATGTAGCTGGAGAAGGCCAGGTCGAGATGCCCGTCCCGGTTGAGGTCGGCGACCGTGACGTCGAGGGCGTTGTAGCACTCGAGCGCGGTGCGCTCGGTGGCGTCCCAGGCGCGGTTGCCCCAGTAGATGAAAGCCCGGCTGTTGCGGGTGGTGCCCTTGATGCCCGTGCCGCCGACCACCGGGTCGCCGGGCTCGCGGTGGCCGAGCAGCCCGCTGGTGAGAATGAGATCCAGCCAGCCGTCGCCATCGAGGTCGGCCACCGTCGCCTGGCTGCCGCCGTTGTTATCGAGCGTGGTGACACGCGAGGCGGCAAAGCCCTTTCCGTCGCCCCAGCGGATCTCGACCTTGGCGATGTCCTGCAGCGGGAAGACCAGGTCCAGGTGCCCGTCCTGATTGAGATCGGCAACCGTCACGACCGTGGCGCCGACCGTGGCCGGGCCGCCGGCCAGGGAAAAGGTCTCGGTGCGCGACGCCTCAAAGCGGCCGGGACCGCCGTAGGCGATGATCGCGCGCGGACCGGTTTCCTTCGGCGCTCGTCCGGCGCAGACGACATCCAGCCAGCCGTCGCGGTCGAGGTCGGCCACGCCCAGCCCCAGCACGCCGTCGCCGCCGGGCAAAGCGGTGACCGGCAGCAGCGTGCGCCGCCCGGCCGAGTAACCGTCGGGCGCGCCCCACCAGATCCAGGGCCGGCCCTCGGTGACGAGGAGCAGGTCGGGGTGCCCGTCGTCGTCAAAGTCCGCGCTGGCATGCATCATGTAACCGCCGGGGAACAGGTGCGTCGCCGCGTTGGCGCCGTAGTCGTGTCCGGGATTGCCCCAGTAGATCGAGGTCGGGAGGGCGGTCTCCCCGGTGCTGGAAAGGTGGTTGAGCAGGAGAAGATCGGGATGGCTGTCGCGGTTGAGATCGGCGACGCCGACGCCCATGGCGCCGAAGGCCTGGAGATCGCGGCGGCGCCGGTCGGAATAACCGGCGGCGCCGCCCCAAAAGATCTGGGCGGGTTCGCCTTGGCTCAGGTTGACGTTGCCGAAGACCAGGTCGGGAAAGCCGTCGCCGTTCAGGTCGGCGGATTTGACGGCCTGCGCGCCGCGAGTCGCCAACGCGGTGGTGTGCCCGGCGCTGACACCGCCCTGGCCGCCCCAGTAGATGATCGATTTCGGCTGGGCCGGCTCGACGCCGGCATTAGCGACGACGAGATCGGGGCGCCCGTCGCGGTTGAGGTCGGCGACCTCGAACGCCCGGGCGTTGTCTGCGGGCAGGATGGTTGCCGGGGCGGACGGGAGACCGGTCTTGGCCCCCGAAAAGATGAAGGCCGCGGTGCTGCCACCCACCAGCAGGTCGCAGAGGCCGTCACCATTCAGATCGGCGGCGTGTGCCGTGTGGAGCTCCAGGTCGCGACCGCCGGCCGCCGCGTTGAGGGCCAGCACCTGCCGGGCGCCAACGTGAAAATTGCCCGTGCCGTCGCCCCAGTAGACGTAGACGCTCTGCTCGTCGTGGAAATTATTGACGAAGGCGAGGTCGAGGTGCCCGTCGCCGTTGTAGTCCCCGGAAGCAACATCGGCAGCGGCCACCGTCGGCACCGAGGTGCGCCGGGCGACGGTAAAACCCTCGACGTGCCCCCAGTAGATGAACGAGGCGCGATGGTTGAGCGGTTCGCCGAAGCGCCGGTCGAAACCACGCTCGAAACCCTGGTTCGCCAGCGCGATATCAGGGAGACCGTCCTCGTTGAAATCGCCGACGGCAACGCCGCTGGCGATATAGGCCGGCAGGATGGTGCGCGCCGACTCGCGGTATCCGTCCGCACCGCCCCAGTAGATGTAGGCCGGCATGTCGTGGCGGAAATTGTGCATCATGTTGCCGGAGACGATGTCGGGATAGCCGTCGTTGTTCAGGTCGGCGATGACGCCGCGACCGCCGCCAAGGCTGGGCAGCCAGCTGACGCGCTGGAGGGCCTGCTGGGCGTGCTTGAGGAGCGTGTAGGGCGAGCGCAAGCCGGGCAGCTCGGGCTCGAGCGACTGCGGACCGTCCGGGCCGCCCCAGTAGATCATCGCATCCGGCGCATAGTCGGCATTGTGATCCTGCGTGAAAACGAGGTCGATCTCGCCGTCGCCGTTCAGGTCGCGGCGTTGGATGTTCTGGAATCCGCGCGCCGACACGTAGGTGTTGGCCCCGGCATCACCGGGAGCGCCCTGCCGGAGCTCGGCCGGGCCGTGGTGGATGACGTCCGCGCTGGCATTCCGGACCGACGCGGTGGACAAAAGCGCCGCCCCGGCCCACAGGAGCGCGCGGCGGACAGGCGGCATTGCAATCATGAGGTGCGGGTCAGTTTCCGTTCAGCTGGTCGGCGGTCAGCTGGTTGAGCAGCGGCTCGCCGCGGCGGTAGCGCTCCACGTTCTGGACCAGGATGTCCCACAGGCGCTCGCCGAAGCGCGGGCTCAGGCTGGAGCCGGAGATGTGCGGCGTGAAGAGCACGTTCGGGAATTTCCAGAGCGGATGCTCCGGCGGCATCGGGTAGCGGTAGTGCGTGTCGAGCGCCGCGCCGGCGATCCAGCCCTCGTTCAACGCGCGCAACAACGCCGCTTCCTGGATGATCGGGCCGCGCGCGGGGTTCAGCACGTGGGCGTGGCGCGGCAGGGCCGAGAGTTCGCGTTCACCCACCAGGCCCTCGGTGGCCTTGGTGAGCGGCAGGGCGAGGATCAGGAAGTCGAGTCCGCCGAGGAATTCCAGCTCCTGCCCGGCGCCGAAGACCCGGTCCGGCAGCGTGCCGTCGGGATCGCCCGTGCCGGGCACGGCATAAACCTCGCCGCGCGGGCCGGTCCGGCCATGGCGCGTGAAGACGTGCACGCGCATGCCGAGCGCCTTGGCAAGGCGGGCGGTCTCGCGGCCGATGCCGCCGTAGCCCCAGAGACCGACGGTCAGGCCGCGCAGCTCGCGTTGGAAGCGGGCGGAGCGGTCCCAGACGGCGCCGTCCTGGTTGCGCACCATCTGGCGGAGGTCGCGCAGGAGGTTGACCATCATGGCGACATTCCACTCGGCGATCGGCACGTCGAAGCAGCCGCGCGCGTTCGTGGCGCGGATGCCGCGGCCGTTCAGGTCGAGACCGAAGAGCTGCGTATAGCCGGTGGACGCGATCTGGATCCAGCGGAGGGCGCGCATGTCGCCGAGGTTGGTCGGCGGGAAGGTGCAGAAAAGCGCCTCGGCATCGGCGATCCGCGCGGCGTCCAGTGGGCGGGCCGACTCGGCGGGCGACTCCAGGCAGTCAACGGTTACGCCGGGCAAGGCGCGCAGGCGTCCGAGGGCGTCGGACTGGGCGGGAAAATCGACGAGTAGCTTCATAAGGCTCAGTCGCGGAGAACGTGGCCGGGCACGCTGTTGAACTCGCCGCTGCCGGGCTGGAAGGGATACCGCCGGCGCGTCTCCTCGGTGAGGACGATGCCGAGACCCGGGCGGTCGGGCGGCAGGACGTAGCCGTCCTTGATGACGAGGCCGCCGTCGATGACCTCGGAGTGCAGCCCCGCGTAGTCGGGCGCGATCTCGAGGATGCGGGTGTTGGGCGCGGCGAAGCCGGCGTGGACGTTCTGCATGAGCGAGCCGCCGGCACCCCACGCATGGGTGGCCACCTGGCGGCCGCGCTCGGCCATCATCCCCGCCACCACGAGAAACTCATGGAGGCCGCCGGTGAAGGAGGCGTCCGGCTGACCGATGTCGAAGGAATCCTGCTGGGCAAACACACGCCATTCATAGGCGGCGGTCAGGCACTCGCCGCCGGCGATGGGCGTCGTGGTTGCCTGGCAGAGCTCGGCATAGCCCCACGGATCGGTGTAGTGCAGCGGCTCCTCGAGGAAAACGAGGTTGAAGGGCTCCAGTGCGCGCGCCACGGCGGTGGCCGTCTCCAGTTTCCACGTGGCGACGGGATTGTTGCCCATGTGCGCATCCATCATGATCCAGGCCTCGGGGCCCGCGTGCCGGCGCATGAAGGCGATCTTCTCCGCCTCAAAGTCGGCGGCCTCCTGCGGCGCCATCGGCATATACCAGCCCTCCCCTGCAGTGAAGCTGCCGGCGCCGACCTTCAGCCCGCGGAAACCGAGCGAGAAGTAATGATCCATCTTCTTGGCCAGTTTTTCCTTCGGATAATTGCTCGGGCCGCCGGTGGCGTAGGCCGGCAGGCGGTCGAACTTCGCCCCGCCGAGCAGGGCGTGCACGGGCTGGCCGAGTTGCTTGCCCTTCAGGTCCCACAGCGCGGCCTCGATGCCGTTGAGCACGATCGTGCCGAGGCCGACCCGGCACCAGAAGTTCTGGCTGTGATACATCCGCCGCCAGAGCTCGGGGATGTCGTCGACGTTCTGGCCGAGGAGAACCGGCTTGAAGAGGTCGACGATGGCCGGCACGGCCTCGGGGCAGAAGTAGCCGGCGTAGGTCTCGCCGAGCCCGGTGTGCGGGCCGTCGGTGAAGACCTCGATGAAGGCCGCGCTGCGCCGCTTGCGCGCCTCGCGGAGGAAGGGGTCGTTGGTGCACGGCCCGGTGAGGAGCGTGGTGCGGACGTCGGTGATGGTCATGAGAGGCGGAAGGGCGGAAAGTGCCGGGTCAATAACCGGCGGCGATGTTGACGACGTTGAGGAGGGGCCGGCCGGCGACGAAACGCACGGCGTTCTCGCGGAGGAGGACATTGAAGGCCGGAAAGAACGAATCGTAAACACCCGACATGTGCGGGGTCATGATCAGGTTGGGCACGTCGAAGAGCGGGTAATCGGGCGGTGTCGGCTCGCGCACGAAGCAGTCGACCGCCGCGCCTGCGAGACGCCCGGCGCGCAGGGCGGCGGCCAGGGCGGCCTCATCGACCACGCCGCCGCGGGAGATGTGGACGAGGTGGGCCGAGGGCTTGAGCAGGGCGAGTTCGCGGGCGCCGAGGAGGCTCTCGGTGGTCGGGGTGCTCGGCACGGTGACGACCACGAGGTCGCACTGCGGCAGCATTTCGGCCAGCTGGCCGGGGCCATACCAGGCTGCGGGGAGTTCGCCCTGCGGGTCGCCGGTGCCGGGCCAGGCGTTGAAGCCCGGGTCCGCGCGGACGGCGGGGTCACGCTTGTAACAGAGGATGCGCATGCCCAGCGCGGCGAGCTGGCGCGCGCTCTCGCGGCCGATGCTGCCGTAGCCAAGGATGCCCGCCGTGCGGCCGCGCAGGGTGAAGCTGGCAAGCGCGACCCGGTTGGGCCACTGGCGGCTGGGCTTGAACTCAAACAACTGCGGCATGCGGTGCGCCAGCATGAGGGCGCTGCAGGTGATGTATTGTGCGATCGGAACGCCGTGGGTGCCGCTGGCGGTGGTGACCGGGATCGAAGTCTGGCCGACCGGGTGACCGATGATCTGGTTGGAACCGGCGGACATCAGCTGGACCCAGCGGAGTTTCGGCCAGGCGGCGAGGTTGCGCGGGACCTGCTCGGTCACGAGTGCATCGACATCGGAGCCGGCCAGCTTGTCCGGGTCCGGGGTGAACGGCACGGTGGCGATCTCGATGCCGGGCACCGCGGCCCGCAAGGCGGCGGTATCGGCGGGGTCCAGGGTGTAGGGAGAATTGAAGAGAAGCTTCATGGCTGGTTCAGGTCCGCTCACCCGAGCTGGGCACAAAGCGGAATTTCGCGAGCAACTCCGGCGTCAGCTTCACGCCGAGACCGGGGGAGACCGGCAGCCCGACGCTGCCGTCCTGGACGACGAACGGATCGGTCATGATGTCGCGCTGGATGGTGCTCGCCGCCTGCACATGCTCGAGCCAGTCGACCGAATGCGAGGCGGCGGCCAGGTGCCAGGAGGCGGCCAACGACGGGCCCATGGAGGCGCCGGTATGGATGGCCGTCGAGAGATTGGACGCCTCCGCGTGGTGGATGATGCGGACCGTCTCCTGCAGGCCGCCCACGAAGCCGATGTCGGGCTGGATCATGTGCACCCCGCCCCGGGCGATCAGCGCGTGAAACTGGTCGAGGCCACAGAGGCTCTCCCCGCCGGCGATCGGAATCTCGGAGCGGGCGCGCAGCTCGGTGTAGCCATCGAGGTTCGTGTAGGCCAGCGGTTCCTCGTAGAAGCGCAGGCGGAACGGGGCCAGGGTTGCGGCGATGGCGACGGCCTCGCTGACCGGGATGGGGTTGGGCACGCCGCCCTGGTGGCCGTCGATGGCAAGGTCGATGTCGGATCCGAATTCGCGGCGCAGGAGCGTGAAGGCCTCCGTCAGCCGCTCGAGCTTGCGGGCGTGCGCACAGGGCACGGCCTTCATCCGCACCTGGTGGCCGAGCTGGGACGGCGGCGGCAGCTCGTAGAAGCCGGTCGAAAGCTTCACGGCGCGGTAGCCGAGCTTCGTATAATGCGCGACCTTGCGCACGGTCTGGTCGAGGGGCCAGAGCGAGGGCCCGCCCGAGGCGTAGACCGGGATCCGGTCGCGCACCTTGCCCCCGAGCAACTGGTAGACGGGCACGTTAAGGGCCTTGCCCTTGAGATCCCAGAGTGCGAGCTCGATGCCACTGATCACGCTCTTGCCGGCGCCGGAACGGGCCCACCAGACGGAATCATCGGTGAGGGCGCGCGTGACGGCGGTGAGGTCGAGCGGATCGCGGCCAAGCAGGACCGCCCGGAAGTAATCAGTCATGGCCGGCACGGCATCCGGGGCAAAGTAGCCCCAGGTAGACTCGCCGAGGCCGTCGATGCCGGCATCGGTCTCGATCCGAAAAATGGCCGTGGAGTGGAGCGCCTGCGGGAAGAACGGATCGTCCGTCCAGCGCGTGGTCAGCAGGTGCGTGGTAAGGTTGGTTATTTTCATGGGCGGGTCGCCGGCATCACCGGTCGAGTGGCCAGGCGATGACGGCGGGCGAGCGGGTCGAGATGCGAACCTCGCCGCCGATGACCACCACGTGGTTCCGCCACGTGACAACGGGTGCGCCGATCATCGGCACGGGACCGGGGTCGCCGGAGGCGTCACGGTCGGAGGCTCCCGCGTTCGGGAGCTTCGGGCCGGGTGCCCAGGTGCGGCTGGCGACGTTGTAGCGGTAGGTTTCCGCCACGAAGCCGGGATGCTCGCGCTGCGCCCCACCCCACACCTCGGCGTAACCGCCGATCAGCCAGATCGTGCCGTCCGCGAGCACCGGACACGGGGAGTTGATGCCGACGCGCGGCTGCGGCATGTCCGGCAGGCGTTCCCAGACACCGCCCGCCTTGTCCAAGCGGTAAGCGGCGGCCGACGGCACGGGCTTGTTGGCGGCATCGAAAGTCATGCCGCCGAAGGCGAACACCGACGGACCGCTTGCCGCCGCCGCCGGCACCAGCAGGCCGGGCCCGGGCAGATCGGCCTCACGCTCCCACCGAGCGGCGGGCGAGCCAAGGTCCAGCGACCAGACCTCGTTGCTCGGGCGGGTCGAGGCCGGGTCGGGCACGCCGCCGATCAGGAAGAACCGGTTCCCCGCGATGGCCCCGGCCGCGTAGCCGGTCGCCTTGGGCAGGTCAGCCAGCCGGCGGACCACATAGCCGCCGCCCTCCGCCCGCAGCTCGTAGGCGGTGGCGAGGCAGCCGCCGGGATGCGTGCCACCGGCGAAATAAATCGCTGCGCCGGTCGCCGCGCTGGCGAAATGTCCGGAAGCGACCGGCAGCCGGGCCGAGGCGACACGCCACTTCTGGTCGGGAGCGTCGAGGATGAATATCTCATCGTTGAACTTGCGCGTCCCCTTCAGCCAGATCGGGAGGCTCCACTGGGTGCCGCCCGTCGCCACCAGGCGGCCGTCGAGCACGCCGGCCGCCATGCCGGCGTAGCCGATGGGGTCAGGCAGGGAATTGAGCACGACCCAGTCTTTGGCCGAGGGGTTGGATTGAGCGGGAGTATTCATGAGGAGAAAGAGAACGGTGAGCCCGAGAGGAATGAGCTTCCTGAACGGGCGCGGATGCATGGGGGGCGGCAGGCGGGGTTTAGCGGGCGGGCTGGATGCGCAACGCGTAGAGGTCAGCGTCCTTCAGCACGAAACGCAGCCGGACGGCCTGGCCGCGCAGCGCCGCCAGGTCGTCGCGCGTGGCCCAGCGCACGCCGCGCTCGATGGCGTCGCCGACAATCACGGGGCACTCCTCCAGGGTGTAACCCGGGATCGGCTCGCCCGCGGCGGTCTGCACCTCGACGCGGATACCACCGGCCGCGGAGGTCGAGTAGTTGAGCGCGAGGGACGCGCCCTCGACGACAAAGGGCTTGGTCACCATCTCGCCGCCGGCGTAGGGCGCGTTGACGGAGGCGAACCCGTCGAGCCGCATCGTGTAGCGGCCGAGGTGCGCGGTGGGCTGGACGTAGTTCTGGCCGACATAGATCGACATCTCATTTGGGCCCGTCTGGATCAGGCCGGTGGCCGGCACGCCGTTGCGTGAAACCCAGTTGCCCTTGTCGAGGCCGGGACGGACGAAAGCCTCCATGAACGTGCGGTCGTAGTGCGTGCCCCCGCGGCTGGTCATCAGCACGGTGTCGGAAACCTCGTTGGGAATGCTGTGATTATGGCCGGAAATGGCGCGGAAGCCCCTGCCGAGCTTCTGCTCGTCCATCTCGGCGTCGGAAAGGAAGCGCCGGCCGGGCACGAGGCGCATCGGCGTCGCCAGGTAGATGTGCGGCGCGCGGAAATAGGGCCGCGTGTGGTTCGTGTAGAGCTGCTCCAGCGGCGTGTTGCCGAATGTCATGCGCTGCGGCGCCGACCAGTTGACGAGGTCGGGCGAGGTAGTGCGGGAGATCGACCGGAACCCGTCGACGCGGAATGCCTTCTGCGTGTAATCGGTCCAGCCGGTGAAGACCCGGAAGTAGAGCACATAGCACTGCTCGGTCTCGGACCAGAAGGCGACGTTCAGGGAATCGAAGGCGCCGTCTTTGAACACGGGCTGCTCCCGCCACTTGCGCCACTTGATGCCGTCGGGCGAGACCAGCACGTAGAGCCCGTGCGGCCACTGCCCGCCGACGGCCTTGTAGCGCTCGTCGGCCGGCACCCCGGGCCGGGTGTCGAGGAAGGGACTGATGCTTTGTGTCCACGGATCCTCCTTCGGGGCGGGCGCGAGCAGGATGTTGTTCTCCTTGGATCCCTGGAATTCGACGAGGCCGAGCTTGGGCTTCACCCAGGTGATGCCGTCGCGGCTCTCCGCGTAGCAGAAGTATGAGGTCGAGCCCTCGGACTTGCCGGCGCTGTCGTCGCGGGGACCGCCGCGGTAATAGAGCCGATAGAGCCCGTTGTCCTCGATGATGGTGGCGTAGCCGGACGCGTCGCGGTCCCACGCGTCGTTGTAAGGCAACGCCACCCCGGCATAATGCGGCGCATGCAGGCGGAGGCTGGCGCCGTCCAGGCGGTCAATGAGGAAGTGGTCGACGAAGGGTTCCAGGCGGTTGCCGATCTTGAGCGGCTCGGCCGCAAATGCGGCGAGCGTGCAGAGGGAGGCGAGCAGGGTGTGGCGCAGTGTTTTCATGGTAATATTTTCAATTGATGGATTCAGAAGTGATTGTCTCCGAGAGGCCTCATGGTGCGGGCTGGATGCGCAACGCGTAGAGGTCGGCGTCCTTCAGCACGAAGCGCAGCCGGACGGCCTGGCCACGCAGTGCCGCCAGATCGTCGCGCGTGGCCCAGCGCACGCCGCGCTCGATGGCGTCGCCGACAATCACCGGGCATTCCTCCAGAGTGTAACCCGGGATCGGCTCGCCCGCGGCGGTCTGCACCTCGACGCGGATGCCACCGGCTGCGGAGGTCGAGTAGTTGAGCGCGAGGGACGCGCCCTCGACGACGAAGGGCTTGGTCAGCATTTCGCCGCCCGCGTAGGGCGCGTTGACGGAGGCGAACCCGTCAAGCCGCATCGTGTAGCGGCCGAGGTGCGCGGTGGGCTGGACGTAGTTCTGGCCGACATAGATCGACATCTCATTTGGGCCCGTCTGGATCAGCCCGGTGGCCGGCACGCCGTTGCGTGAAACCCAGTTGCCCTTGTCGAGCCCGGGGCGGACGAACGCCTCCATGAACGTGCGGTCATATCGCGTGCCGCCGCGACTGGTCATCAGCACGGTGTCGGAGACTTGGTTGGGAATGTTATGATCACCGCCCGCAATACCGCGGAAGCCCTTGCCGAGCTTCTGCTCGTCCATCTCGGCATCGGAAAGAAACCGCCGGCCCAGAACCAGGCGCATCGGGGTCGCCAGGTAGATGTGCGGCGCGCGGAAATAGGGCCGCGTGTGGTTCGTGTAGAGCTGCTCCAGCGGCGTGTTGCCGAAGGTCATGCGCTGCGGCGCCGACCAGTTGACGAGATCCTGCGAGGTGGTGCGGGAGATCGACCGGAATCCGTCGACCCGGAATGCCTTCTGCGTATAGTCGGGCCAGTTCGTGAAGACGCGGAAATAGAGCACGTAACATTGCTCGGTCTCGGACCAGAAGGCGACATTCAGGGAATCGAAGGCGCCGTCCTTGAACACGGCTTGCTCCCGCCACTTGCGCCACTTGATGCCGTCGGGCGAGACCAGCACGTAGAGCCCGTGCGGCCAATCCCCGCCGACGGCCTTGTAGCGCTCGTCGGCCGGCACGCCGGGCCGGGTGTCGAGGAAGGGACTGATGCTTTGTGTCCACGGATCCTCCTTCGGGGCGGGCGCGAGCAGGATGTTGTTCTCCTTGGATCCCTGGAACTCGACGAGCCCGAGCTTGGGCTTCACCCAGGTGATGCCGTCGCGGCTCTCCGCGTAGCAGAAGTAGGAGGTCGAGCCCTCGGATTTGCCCGCAGTGTCATCGCGGGGACCGCCGCGATAATAGAGCCGGTAAAGCCCCTTGTCCTCGATGATGGTGGCGTAGCCCGACGCGTCGCGGTCCCACGCATCGTTGTAAGGCAGCGCCACCCCGGCATAGTGCGGCGCATGCAGGCGCAGGCTGGCGCCTTCCAGGCGGTCGATGAGGTAGTGGTCGACGAAGGGTTCCAGGCGGTTGCCGATCTTGAGCGGCTCGGCGGCGAAGGCGGCGAGCGAGCAGAGGGCGGTGAGCAGGGCGCAGCGCAGGGTTTTCATCGGAATTGTTTCAGTGGATTGAGCAGCGGGCGGTGGAACCGGGCTCAGGGATCGAGGTGATGCGCCCGGGCATACCAATACCCGAGCGAGTAGAAGGCCAGGGCGTCGCCCTGCATGACATTGAGCATCCATTGCATCGGGGCGGGCACGACCCCTTCCGGGTCCGTGAACCACTTCAGGTGCTCCTTGTCCAAGCCGCCGTAGATGGTGGCCACCCGGGCTCGCGCCGCGGCCGCCGCCTCGGGCACATGGCGGCGCACGATCGACCCGGTCAGGCCCTGTCGCTCGCGAATGCCCACCCAGCAGATCGGCAGCGTGACGTTGTGCATCATGAAGGATGAGCGCCAGTGTGCCCGCGGCTTGATGGAAACGGGCAGTTTTTCCCAGGTGCCGGCGAGGGTGTCGACCCGGATAAAGTAATAGGCGGTCAGGTCGGCGCGCTGGCCGAGCAGGGAGTGCTCCCACCAGGCGCGCATGCCGCGCAGGTAGCGGTCGCGGGCCGCCGGCTCAAGTTCCGCAAGGATTTCCGCGCCGATCACGATCTGCACATGAAACTGCCGGTCCTCGGTGCTGACGTAGGAAGGCCGCCCGAGACCGAGCATGGTCTCACGCGGCGAAGGGATGGCGCCATAGAGCGCATCGAGCCGGCGGAACTCGTCCAGGCAGGCCGGTTCGCGCGTGATCTCATAGGCCATGCGGTGGATCACCGCCCACACGAACATGTGCCGCTGCGCGCGCGGGTAGGATTCCTCGATGTTCCAGGTCTCGCCGAAATAGTTGATGCGGTATCCCGCCCGCCAGCGGCGGGAGACGGCGCTGAAGATCCCGCGGATCCGCTCGCGCTCCGCCGGCGACGCGATCTTCCAGTAATGATAAAGCCCGAACAAGGGCCCGAAATGCTGCTCGGTGCTGGTGTGGTCCGTGGCTTCGCCGTAGTAGGGCTTGCAGAAAAAACCACCGGCGGGGCCGGCCTTGGCCGCAACCTCGATGATGCCGGCCTTTTGCACGGGCCCGGCGTCGGCCGCCGGGGCCTCGCTGAGCCGGTAGTCGGCCTCGACCGCCCCGTAGGCGCGGCGCGCATAGACGAGCGCCTCCGGATCCTTGGTCGCCTCGTAGCGGAAGCATTGCGCGGCGAGGAAGAATCCGGCGACAAAGGGACTGTTCTCGTAGCTCATCCACTGGTGGGGCTCCGGCCCCATCATGACGGAGTCGCCGGGACCGAAGTCCGCGGCCGTGAACGGGCGTTCCTCGTCCCACTTGATGTGGGAATACATCAGCCCCTGCGGATCATAATAACGCTCATGCACGAACCGGTCGATCCGGGCAATGCGCTCCCCCACCCCCTGGTCCGCCCCCAGCCGGGCCAGCGGCAGATCGCCGGTGGCCGCCGACCGGGCCGGGCCCAGCAGAATGATGGCGGTGAGCAGAAGCGGGATCGGTTTCATGCAGGCAGAAAAAATCAGGCCCAAAGCTTGAGGCGCCGGCCTTCCCAATACGACGCGATGATGTTTTCGGGCACCTCGCTGCTCAGGAAGCGGGTGAAATAATTTACCTCGGGCGGAATCTGCCGGCCGTCGGGGTCGGAGATCCACAGCAGGTGGCGCGGGCTAAGCTTTTTCAGCGTGGTGGCCGCGAAGGTCGCAGCTTCCTCGCGTTGCTCCGGACAGTGACGGGCGACGAGCATCGCCGTCCACTGGAAACGAGCCAGGCAGTCGCCGTAGACCCATTTCGAGGCGAACGACAGCATGGGGTGGCCGCCGAACCACTCTTCCCGCGGCAGCCGCGGGGTCATTTCCACCGGCCGCCAGCTGCGGTCCTTGGTCGAGACGAGGAACCAGTAGAGGTAATTCCACCGCTCCGTGTCGAAGCCCACGGGATAATCGGCCCACCACAGCGCGAGCACGCGGCGCAGATCGTCTTGCGTGAAGAGATCGGGCACGCATTCATGGATGATCGCGGCGGAGATTGCGGTGAACTGGCAGTGCTGGATCTGCTCCCAATGCGCGAACTCGCCATCCTCGACCCGGGCGCCGGCGATCTTGTCCCACTTCTCCGCCTTGTAGGTTCCTTTCCGGAACCGCTCGATGATGTAATCAAGCCGCCGGTGGGTCTGCCAGTTGCCCGAGCGCACGACGAACTCGTAGGCGTCGCGGTATTTCGGGTCGCCGGAAAACTTGTAGGCCACGGCAACCAGGGCCGCCATGATCGCGTTGTAGTCGGAACCGTCGAGCCGGTTGTTCCAGCCGCCGCCCGTGCGGTTGAAAATCGTGTAGTCCACCCTGATCTGATAGTCTGCCATGGTGATGAACATGGCGCGGATCTCCGCCTGCTCGTCGGTGGAGGCGATCGGGTAGAACGTCCACAACCCCCACATCGTATGCAGGTATTGGTCGCCGGTCGTGTGCACCGAATACTCGAAGTGGAACGGCTTGCCCAGGAAGCCGGGATTCCCCGCCTCGACCCCGAACTGGTAGACAATGCGCAGCGAGCGGTAGGCGGCCCGCGCTGCCGCCAGCGCCTCCGTCTCGCCCGTGACCTGGTAACGGATGCTCTGGGCCGCAAGGTGGGAGCCCGACGCGGTGAGGGAGTTCTCGTTCGTGAAAAAATCGGTGATGGCCTTGAACTTGTGCCCGAAGTTGAAGCTGAACTGATCCATGCCCTCGAGGTCGGCTGTGCGCACCACGCGCAGGCCGTCGGCCGCGACGTAGGGCATGCAGACCATGATGCCGCTGGGGTGCAGGCGCGCGGCGTGGGTCACGCGTTCGATTCGGCGGACCTTCTCCTCGGGCGTGAGCCGGTCAAAGTCCGGCAGCAGCGGGTCGAGCACGCTGCCTGGCCCGGCGGACGGGGCGCGGCTGGCATAGGCGCCGAACGGCACCGCGAGCCCGCCGGCCAGGAGGGTCTTGAGAAAATCGCGGCGGGGCTTGGAAAATTTCATGACAGGGAGGAGAAATGCCGCACGGCCGGGGCGGCCCAGCCAAGGTTCATGGGGCGGCCTCGGGTGTGAAGCCGAGTTGGAAGGAGAAAAGATCGGCGTCGTGCAGGACGAACCGCAGGCGAACGACGCGCCCGGCGAGCGCGTCCAGGCTGGTCCCGCCCCGCCAGGCGACGGGGCGCGTGATCTCGTCGCCGATGAGTTCGGGACAATCGCCGAGGGCGAACCCGGGCAGCGGCATGCCGGCGGCGTCCTGCACCTCGACCCGGACGCCCCCCGCGGCGCTGGTGGAGTAGTTCAGCTGCAGCGTGCCCCCGGAAAGTTTCAACGGCTTGGTGAGCAGTGAACCGCCGGCGTGCGGGGCGTTGACGGAGGCGAATCCATCCACGCGCAGGAGCAGGCGCTCAATGTGCCAGCTGTCCTGCAGGTAGTTTCGATTCACGAAGAGCATCATCTGGTCGGGCCCTGCGGGGAAGACGCCGGTCAGCGGGTAGTTCGTCCGCGAGACCCAGTTCCCTGCGCCTATGCCGGGCCGGATCAGAGCCTCGGGGAAGGTGCGGTCGTAGCGCGTGGAGCCGGCCCGGGTCGTCAGCAGCACGCCGTCGGAGCAGTCACGGTTGTAGAGGATGCCGCGCGGGGACTTCAGTCCGATGGCCCGCGCCTGTTCGTCGGTGACGGCGCTTCGGCCTTCCATGAAACGGGCCGCGAGGCCGATGTAGAGCTGCGGCGCGCGAAAATACGGCTCGGTGTTGTTGACGTAGAACTGCTCGGCCAGCGCCTGCCCGTAGGTCAGCGGGACCGGCGTGGACCAGTCCCGGAGGTCGGCCGAGGTGGTGCGTGCCATGGTGCGCTGGCGCGCCTCCGTCATGATGCGGTAATACAGCACGTAGCGGTTCTCCGCCTCGCTCCAGAAGAGCGTGTTGCCGCCGTCGAAGCTGTTGGGGTAATCGCTGACGAGCGTGGGCTGGCGCTCGGGGGGGAGACGGCGAAAAACGAAGCCATCGCCCGAAGCCCACAGCTCGATGCGCTTGGGGCCCTTGGGATCCTTGTAGGCGGTGTGCGCCTCGCCGCTCAGCGCGAAGCTGCGCAGCGCCTTGACCCGCTCGTGCTCCGGCACGCCCGGGCGCGCATCCAACCACACGGTGCCGACGAGGGGCTGGCCCGACTCGTCGACCACGAAATTGGCATCAGCGCGGCCACTGAACTCGTCGCGCGCCAGCGCCGGCTTCGTCCAGTTGATCCCGTCTTCGCTCACGGCGACACAAGTCCGGCCGGAGGCATCGTCCTCGCGGAGCGTCATCGCGCGGTAGTAGAGCAGGAACCGGCCCTGGTGCCGGATGACGACGGACCCGAAATTGGCAGGCCCCTCCCAGGGGCGGTCGATCTTCAGGATGGCGCCGGCCCGGACGGGCTCGTGCAACCGCAGGGTCACGCCCTCGAGGCGCTCGATGAGCGCGTCGTCAACAAACAACTCGCGGCGCGCCTCCGGCGCCGCGGTCAGCACGCCGGCGGCGAAGATGGCGCAGACCGGCAGCCAGCGGGCAGCCCGGCCGATACGCCGACCGCGCCCGGGGGGCACCGCGCAGGGCGTGGGCGTCATCCGGTCCATGACGTCAGCGGGTGGCATCCGCACCGGCGAAACGGAAGGAATACACGTCGGCATCGACCAGCTGGAAGCGCAGGCGGATCGGCTTGGCGACATAGCGGGCGAGCGAGGTCTGGCCGCGCCAGCTGACCGTGCCGGCGATGCGGTCGCCGATGAGCAGGTCGCAGTCCTCGAGCGCGAGCCCGGGCAGCGGTTTGCCCTCGGCATCCTGCACCTCGACGCGAACCTCCCCGGCCCCGCTCGTGGCGAAGTTCACCTCCAGATGATCACCCGTGTAGGTGAAGGGCACGGTCACCATCTCACCGCCGGCGTAGGGCCCGTTGAGGGAGACAAAGCCGTCGGTGCGGAGCGAGACGCGCTGGATGTAATTGGTCTTCTGCAGGTGGTGGCGGCTGACGAAGAACGAGATCTCCGCCGGGCCGGTCGGGATGATGCCGCCGCTGAGCGGGGCATAGTTCGAGCGGGAGGACCAGTTGCCTGGCTCGGGACCGGGGCGGAAGAAGGCCTCCATGAACGGACGGTCGTAAGCCAGCACCCCCGGCTTGGTGGTGAGGAAGACGAGGTCGTTGGCGTCGCTAGCGAAGGTGTAGGTTGGCGCGTTTTTGTTGCCCGGGAAGGTGCGGATCGCGAGGGCGCGTTCCTCCTCCAGCGTGAGGGCCCGGCGACCGGGGTTGAAGCGGCCGGCGAGCGAGACGTAGAGCTTCGGATTGCGAAAATAAGGCACGGTCGGCACCTCATAGAGGTGCTCGGCCGGGGTGTCGCCGAACGACATCCGCTCGGGCGCGGACCAGCTCTTGAGGTCCTTGGAGACGGAACGGAAGACGGAGCGCACACCCGGGCGCCCGATCATCCAGTCGTAGAGCAGGCGGGCGTGCGGGGGGGGCTGGGTGTCCCACCAGCGGAAGTAACCGACGAACTGCTGCTCGACTTCGGACCAGCAGACACTGCCGCCGTCGAAGGCGTTGGGCCAGTCGCTTTGCAGGTCGGCGCCGAGGCCGAGGTCGCGCCAGACGCGGCCGTCGGCGGAACCGAGGATCTGGGCTCGCAGGCCCTTGCCCGCGCCGCCGGCGCGGCGTTCGCCGTCGCGCATGTCGATCCCCTTCACGCGCTCGTCCGCGGGGATGCCGGGACGCGGATCGTAGAAGGTGAACAGGAAGGTCCGGTGCGAACCGTCGGCGTTGACGGTGAGATTGTTGGCCTTGGAGCCCTTGAAATCCACGAGCCCGAGCTCGGGGCGGTCCCAGTGGATGCCATCCTTGCTGGTGGCGAGGCAGAGAAAGACGCTGCCGGCCTCCTCGTTGCCGGTGGACTCGTCGATGCCCCGGTAGAGCATGTGCCAGAGGCCGCCGTGTTGGTAGACGGAGCTGACAAAAAATGCGGTGCCTTCCCAGGGCTTTTCGGACTTCAGGATGACCTCGCGCTCGACCGGTTGGCCGAGACGGAGCGTGGCACCGCCCGAGAGGCGATCGATGATCGCCCGGTCGGCGATCAGTTGGAGATCACTGGCCAGCTGCAGAGGTGCTGCCACCAGGGACAGGGCCGGCAAGACAAAGGCGAGGCCGGCGCAAAGGAGAAACCGGAAGTAAGACCGCATCGGGATGTTCGGATTGGGGTTACGAAACGGACCGCGCGCAGTCTCCGGCGCGGGCTTCGGCCCGGTTTCTCTGCAAAAGGTGGCCTGATCGGCCGGACCGACACAACCGGGGTCAGGTCGGGGAAGGCCGGGGCTTGCTGGGATAAGAACGGGCGGCCGGGCGGTCTGGGACCGGGACCGGCCACGCGGGACGAACAGGTGGGAGTCGCGAACGGCCCGCAGCAAGCACAGGCCGTCCGCAACTAACCCTACCCTTTACCAACTGTATTTCACCGCAAGCTTCGTGTCGAAACCGGGCTCGGTCTGAACCAGACCGTTGGCCGCGATCGCGACAATGTAACGCTCATCGGTGATATTGTTCAGGTTCAGCTGCGCGCTCCAGTGTTTGCCCCAGGAGTAGCGGGTGAACAGGTTGTAAGTGGCCGGAAAATCGATCCAGAAGTTCGCATTGCGCTTCTTGCTCTGGTCGAAGTAGGTGCCGCCCAGCATGAAGCCGGCGAGCGGACCGGAATTCCACGAATAGCGCGCCATCAGGCTGGTCTTGCGCGGCACAAAGTCGGCGGCCATCTGCGTGGGATCGGCGGCGATCTGCGACTCACCGTCCGTGTAGGTGCCGATGAGGTTGAGTTCGCCCGCTTCCGTGACAAAGCGCAGGCCATATTCCAGCTCCCAGCCCTTGGCCATGTCGGCCGCGGACTCGATGATGCCGATGGAGCCCGGCGGATTGCCCTCGGGCAGGACGCCGAAGGTGCGCACGTGGGTCAGGGACATGTCATAGTAGGTCCACGAACCATACCCCGAGAAACGTTCGTTAAACTTGTGATCGAACTTGATGCCATACTCGGTCATTTTGCCTTCCTGGCTGCTGAGGGGGGCGCCGAGTTGGTCGTTGCCCTGGAAACGATCCGTGCGGCCCACCTGCGGGAAGATGTTCTGGGAGTCTGTATAATAGATGGACAGGGACGGGATCGGGCGCACCACGATGCCATACTTGTGCGTCTTCAACCTGTCGCTGGGACGGTCCGTGACGACCCCCGTGACATTGTTCTTGTTTGTGCCGGCGGGATGAAACCAGCGCAGGCCGCCCACCAGGATCAAGCGATCCTTGAGGAAGGACAGGTTCTCTTGGAAATAATAAGAGAGGCTCTCCGGGCGTGAGATGTCCTGGGTGAGATAAGGCAGGCCGGCACCGGGACGCGCCACCGCGAAATAGGCGTCATCCGCGGAGAGGTTCGGATTGGATGTATCGATGCTGGGGTAGCTGGTGTTCACCGCCTGATCCTGCCGGTTATATTGGATGCTGCCATCCATGCCGAGCGTTGTATCCAGCTTGAACTGGCTGCGCTCGAGGCGATGGGTGAAGTCGGCTTGGAGGTTGTGCGTGTAGTTGTCGATCTTCACCGGGATATCCTGACGCAGGAGCGTGCGATTGTCCGCCGTGATGGTGATGCCGCGAACGATGCGGCGGTTGTCCGCCAGGTCGCTGAAGAAGTAGGCCAGGCGCAGGTTGGAGTTTTCCGTCAGCTTGCTCAGGAAGGTCAGGTTGACGAACAGGTCCCGGTTGTCCCAGAACGCATCCTTGCTGCGGGCGGGCGAGAATTCCTTAGTGGAATACTGGTTCAACACCGCCGTCCGCGGCGCGGCGGCCGTGCCCAGGGTTGAATTGTAGTCGAGGAAATCCTCCCAGTAGAAGTAGCCGTTGTCCTGCATGAGGTAGGCATTGAGCAGGACGCGGGTGTTGTCCCCGAGGAAGGCCGTCACCGCGCCGCCGATGAATTTCTGGTCCTCCTCCTCGATTTCCTTGTCCTTGTCGGCCATCAGGCCGCCCAGGGTGACGCGGTAGTCGACCTTGAAACCCTTCTGGTCAACCAGCGGGCCCGTGGTATTGACCGCCAGGCGCACATAGTTGTTTTCGCCGACGGTGACATTGATGTCGCCACTGCGCTTGTGCGAGGGCTGGCGCGTGACGAAATTAACGCCGCCGCCGAGAAAGCTGTTGTTACCCAGGAGCATCGCGCCCGGGCCCTTGATCACCTCGATGCGCTCAACATCGAACATCGGATTGCGCTTGAAGCTGGTCTTCGTGACGCCGTCACGCAGCGAGAAAGTCGTGCGGAAGCCGCGGATGTTGACGTCGTCATTGATCGTCTGGTTCTGCGTCACGCCCGCGACACCGAACTGCAGGACCTCATGGACCTCGACCGCATTGAGATCGCTGATCTGCTGCTGGTTGATGATCGCGATGGCCCCGGCAAGCTCCATGGTGTTCTTGGCGGTGCGACTGCCGACCAGCGTTTGCGAACTCCGGTAACCACTGTCCCCTTCGGAGGACACGACGAAGGGACTGAGTTCCAGGGTCGGCGTCTTGGGGGTTTCCTCCGGCGTGCTTTGCGGAGCGGTTTGCTGAGCCGATACAACGACTGAAGCGGTCAAGACCGCGAGGATACAGAACATCCGCCGACAAACGGCGGGGGTGTTGGTGTTAATCATAGGTGACAGGGCTGATATTGAATACAATTGTATACCCATGTTTATAGGTCAACAGCAAAGTAGCACCGGGGTGCATGACCTCTATTAATTTGCAAGCGCCGCGCCCAATCAGGCTGATTCGGCGTTCGAATACGAACGCTTTGCCCGGACGACCGCACCACCCCGGGGCCTACCCGCCGTAGGCGAGTTCTTCCTCACTAAGCTGCCGGGGCATGATTGCCCCGGTCCCCGCCATCAGGCGCACGGTCTTGTCGACAATATCCTGGATGTGGTGCTCCATCGCATCCTTCGCCGCCCGCGCGTCACCCCGGGCTATCGCGTCATAGATTTCCTCGTGGCTGGCCAGAACCTTGCGCCGATTCACGTCGGTTTCGGCCTTGGGCGCCTTGCCTTGATTGTTGTTTTGCGGCCCGATCATCAGTCGGTTGATCATATTCAACCGAAGTATCTCGCTCTTCATCAGATCGTTACTTGCAGCCGTCATGATCGCGATATGAAAGCGCACGTCCTCGCGCAGAAGCTCGTTCAGGAAGGGGGCTTCGTCCTTCGCCTCAAGGATGCGGGCCGTCAGGTCCCTCATGCCTTCCAGCGCATAACGGATTTCGCGCAGGTCTGCCTGGTTGTGGTTCAAGGCCGCCAGCCCCGCCGCGTGGCCTTCGAGCGCAAGCCGCAGCTCGCACATTTCCCGGAATTCCTTCACATCCATTTTCTTCACACTGGCGCCCAGACGCGGACTGATGCTGACCAGCCCCTCCGCTTTCAGCTTGTGCAACGCTTCCCGCACGGGCGTGCGACTCACCTCGATGTCGACCGAGAGGGCCTCCGTCATCAGCGCATAGCCAGGCGGGAATTCTCCGCTGAGGATTTTTTTGCGGATGTAGTCGTAAGCGACATCGGAGTTGACTTTTTTCATATGGACAGGATGCATGTGTATACACAGGACCGTATCTACATCCATGTAAGCTTAAAAATTCTGGAAGGCCAATAAATAATACGCCCTGTCCTATTGCATCATGCCCAATACCTCGGTTCTCATCATCGGCTGTGGCAGCATTGGCGAACGCCATTTGCGCTGCTTCCTGAAAACCGGCCGGGCCCGTGTGACCGCTTGTGACACCAACGCGGCCCTGTTGCAGAAGATGGCCGACACTTATGCCGTTCCCGTCACCCCGGACTGGCGCCAGGCCCTGGCCGCGCGCCCGGACGCCGCGGTGATCTGCACCCCGGCACCCTTTCACGTGGAGATTGCCACGGCCGCCATGGAGCAAGGCGTGCATGTGCTCATCGAGAAACCCCTCTCGCAATCCCTCGTCGGGGTCGACGAAATGATCGCCACGCGCGACCGCCAGAAGCGCCATGCCTCCGTCGCCTATGTGCTGCATGTCTATCCGATGCTCGGCGCCGCGCGGGATTTCCTGCGTCGCGGCGAGTTCGGTCCCGTGCGGCAGGCGAGCGTCGTCACCGGGCAGTCCTTCCCGTTCTTCCGTCCCGCCTACGCCCAAACCTACTATCGCGACCGCAAGCTCGGCGGGGGTGCCATCCAGGACGCCCTCACCCACTCGGTCAACTGGGTCGAAAGCATCCTCGGTCCGAGCGAGAGCGTGCTGTGCGATTGCGCGCACCTCGTGCTCCCCGGCGTCGAGGTCGAGGACACCGTGCACGCCTCCATCCGGCACGCGCAGGCGCTGTCCAATTTCGCGATGAACCAGTTCCAGGCGCCCAACGAGACGACCTTCCAGTTCAACGCCGCCGGCGGCAGCGTGAAGGTCGAGGTGCACAACCACCGGTGGGGCACCTTCGCCTCCGGCGCCCCCGGCTGGACCTGGCACGAGGTCGCCCCGCTCGACCGCGATGGTCCCTTCACCCTGCAGGCGAACGCCTTCCTTGACCAGCTCGAGGGCCAGCCCTCCCGCCTGTGCACGCTCGAGGCCGGCGCCGCCACCCTGCGCTTCAACCTTTCCGCCCTGGCCTCCGCCGACTCCGGCCGCCGGGTCGCCTGTGCCCTCACCCATGCCTGACCCGACCCATCCGGCTTCCTCGCCGCTCCGACTCGCCATGCTGGGCATGATTCCCGGCAACGGCCATCCCTACTCCTGGTCGGCCATCATCAACGGCTACGATCCCGTCGCCATGGCCCAGTGTCCCTACCCGGCCATTCCGGGCTACCTCAACGCCCAACCCCACGAGCAGGTGCGCGTGCCCGGCGTCCAGGTCACGCATCTCTGGACCGACAATCCCGCCGAGGCGGCCGCCGTTGCCCGGGCCTCGCTCATCCCCCACATCGTCAAAAAACCCGAGGATGTCATCGGCCAGGTCGACGCCGTGCTCGTCGCCACGGACGACGGGGCCGATCATGTCCGGCGCGCGCGGCCGTTCGTCGAGGCCGGCCTGCCCGTCTTCATCGACAAGCCCATGGCCACCACGCTGGAGGAACTCAAACAGTTCATCCAATGGGAGCGGGCCGGCGCGCGCCTGCTCTCCTCGAGCGGCCTGCGCTACGCGCCGGAACTGGCCGGTCTCATTGCCTCTCGTGCCAGCCTCGGCGACATCCGCTGGATGTCGCTCGTGACGGCAAAGACCTGGGAGCGCTATGGCATTCACGTCCTTGAGCCGGCCTTCGTGCTCCTCGGCCCCGGTTTCCTTTCCGTCCGCCTCGAAAGCCGCCCGGGCCTCGAGGTCGCCCACCTGGTGCATCGCAGCGGCGCGCAGGTGACCCTGCCCGTCATCTACGACGGCGGCGCGACCTTCGGCACCGTCCATGTCTGTGGCACCGCCGGGCAGTCGCATTTCCGCTTCACCGACACCTACACGGCGTTCCGCAACCAGCTGCTCAGCTATATCGACTTCGTGCGCACCGGCCGCGCCCCCCACCCCTTTCAGGACACCATCGAGCTGATGACCATTCTCATCGCCGGCATTCTCAGCCGCAACGAGCACTCCCGCCTCGTGGCCATCGACGAGATCAAGACCCTCCTTCAAAAATGAAACTAAGACCCAGCCGTATTCTGCAACTTATCCGGGCGGGACAATTTCCCACCGTGCTCAAGATCAACCTCTCCGATCCCCGGGTGATCGAGCTGGCCGCGCTGGCCGGCGCGGACTCGGTCTGGCTCTGCAACGAGCACGTGCCGAACGACTGGATCGGCCTGGAGAACCAGATCCGGGCCGCGCGCATCCACGGCATCGACACCATCGTCCGCGTCAGCCGCGGCAGCTACAGCGACTACGTGCGTCCATTCGAGGCCGGCGCCACCGGCATCATCGTGCCCCACGTGGCCAACGCGGCGGAGGCCCGGCAGATCGTCGACTGGGTGCGCTTCCACCCGGTCGGCCGCCGGGCCCTGGACGGCGGCAACGTCGACGGCAATTTCTGCCTGACTCCGCTGCAGGATTACCTCAACCACTCGAACACCGAGCGCATCGTCATCCTGCAGATCGAGTCGCCCGAGGCCTTGAACCACGTGGAGGAGATCGCCGCCGTGCCCGGTTTTGACGGATTGCTCTTCGGGCCCGGCGACTTCAGCCACCGCATCGGCAAAGCCGGGCAGCTGGACGCCCCCGAGGTCGTGAGCGCCCGCAAGCGCGTGGCTGCGGCCGCAGGCAAAAACGGAAAATTCGCCATGACCGCAGGCCTGATCGCCCCCTTCGCCGATCTGGTGGCGGAGGGGCACAAGCTGATCGGCATCGGTGCGGACGTGATCGGGGTCAGCGCCTACGTCAAGCAGCGGCTTGAGCTCGTGCAGAGCCAGGTCGCCACCCTGCCGGCGGCGATGAAGCCCCCGGCGCGTTCCCCCTACGCCTGACCGGCTCCCGCTCGTCGTCCATCCCCCGCATCCTGCCATGCGCCTCCCCAACCTGGTTGCGATCGTCACCGGCGGAGCCTCGGGCTTTGGCGCCTGCATCGCCGAAACCTACGCGGCCGAGGGCGCCCGCCTCGTTATCGCGGATGTCAATGCCGCGTTGGGGGAGAAAACGGCCGACGCCCTGCGGCAGGCGGGCCGGGATGCGATCTTCTGCCCGACCGACGTGACGAAGTCGGCCGACATGGCCCGCCTCGTGCAGGTGACCCTCGAGCGTTTCGGTCGCCTTGACGTCATGGTCAACAACGCCGGCATCAGCCACGCCAACCAGCCGATGCTGAACGTGTCGGAGGCAGAATTCGACCGGCTCTACCAGGTCAACGTGAAGAGCATCTACCTGTCCGCCATCCACTGTGTGCCCGTGTTCCGGCGGCAGCGCTTCGGCTCCTTCATCAACATCGGGTCCACCGCCGCCGTCCGCCCCCGGCCCGGCCTGACCTGGTATAACGGCTCCAAGGGCGCGGTCGTCCTTCTCACCAAATCGATGGCCGTCGAGCTCGCCCCCGACGGCATCCGGGTCAATGCCATCAATCCCGCGATCGCCGAGACGCCCCTGCTCACCACCTTCATGGGCGGTGCCGACACGCCGGAAATGCGGGCGAAATTCACCGCGTCCATCCCCCTCGGCCGGCTTGGCCGCTCCGCCGATGTCGCCAACGCCGCCCTGTTCTTTGCCGACCCCGCCTCGGCCTTCGTCACGGGCGTCTGCATGGAGGTCGACGGCGGCCGCTGCATCTAAGGCTGCCGGTCCCGCCTGATCCATCGCCCCACATGAAGATCATCAAGGAAGGCGGCCACCGCCTGTTCGAGACCGATCCGGAAACCGCCCGCTACGTCGCCCAGATGCTGGAGGATCTTCGCCGGCGCGGCCTCGACGCCGTCCGCGACCTCAGCCGGCGCTTTGACGGCTGGGATCCCGCCAGCTTCGAGCTGAGTGAGTCCGAGATCGCCGCGGCCGTCGCGCGCTGCTCGGAGCAGCTGGTGCAGGACACGGCTTATTGCCAGGGCAACGTCCGCCGCTTCGCCCAGGCCCAGCTGCAGGCCTTCCAGCCGCTGGAAGTCGAATCCCGCCCAGGGGTCTGGCTCGGCCACCGGCACATTCCCGTCCGCGGCGTGGGCAGCTATGTCCCCGGCGGACGCTACCCGATGTTCGGCTCCGCCCAGATGAGCATCATCCCTGCAAAGGTGGCGGGCGTGGACACCGTCGTCGCCTGCACCCCGCCGGTAAAGGAAGGTGGCTATTATCCCGCCACGATCAACGCCATGAAGCAGGCCGGCGCCGACCGCATCTTTGTGCTGGGCGGAGTGCCTGCGATGGCGCTGATGGCCTTCGGCATGGGCGTGGTCGAACCCGTCGACATCCTGTGCGGCGCGGGCAACAAGTTCGTCGCCGAGGCCAAGCGCCAGCTCTTCGGCCAGTGCGGCATCGACCTGCTCGCGGGACCCACCGAGATCGCCATCATCGCCGATGACGGCGCCGACCCGGCGCTGGTCGCCTGCGACCTCCTCGGCCAGGCGGAGCACGATCCGGCCAGCGGCCAGCTCTGCATCTGCCTCAGCGAGGCCTTTGCCCGGGCGGTGCTGGCGGAGGTGGAGCGCCAGCTCCTCGTTTTGCCGACCCGCGACATCGCCGAACAATCCTGGCGCAGCCACGGCAAGCTCTACGTCGCGGCCGACATCACCGAGGCCATCCGCCTCTCCGACGACTACGCCCCCGAGCATCTCGAGCTGCACGTGCGCGATCCCGATCATTATTTCCCGCGGCTGCGCAACTACGGCTCCCTCTTCATCGGCGAGGAGACCACGGTCGCCTACGGGGACAAGAGCATCGGCACGAACCACATTCTCCCGACGAGCCGCTCCGCGCGCTACACGGGCGGCGTGTGGGTCGGGAAATTCCTCAAGACCGTGACCTACCAGCGCATGACGCCCGCCGCGAGCCGCGAGGTCGGCGCGGTCACCGCCCGCCAGTGCGACGTCGAGCGCATGCACGCCCACGCCATCACGGCCCGCGTCCGGATGGACCGCTACGCTTCCGTTTGACCGCGTCCCCACCAACCACCCTTTCGCCATGCCCGACCTCTCCTCTTTTTCGCTCCAGAACAAAGTGATCATCCAGTTCGGCGGCACCGGCCTCCTCGGCCGCGCCCTCGTCCAGGGTCTAGCCGTTGCCGGTGCCACCCTGGTCATCGCCTCGCGCAACCGCGCCGCCCTGGCCGCCCTGGCGGACACCGAACGCGCCGCCGGGCGCACCGTCGAGGTCGACGAGGTCGACATCACCGAAGAAGCCTCCGTCGCGGCCCTCCGCGACCGCGTGCTGGCCCGCCACGGCCGCGTCGACGGCATCGTCTTCAACGCCGTCAGCCGGCCCATGCGCAACGAGCAGGACGATGTCGCCAACTGGGTCGCGTCCATGCAGGTCAACGCCACCGGCCTCTTCATCACCATGCGCACCTTCGCCAACACCATGGCGGCGCAGCCCTCCGGCGGCAGCATCGTCAACATCTCGTCCATCATGGGCATGGTCGGCAGCAACCCGCCGGTCTACGAGGGCACCGCCATGGGCACCGTGCCCGACTACTACTTCCACAAGGGTGGCATGATCAACCTCACGCGCCACTACGCCTCGCTCTTTGGCCCGCGCAAGGTCCGCGTGAACGTCATCTCCCCGGGCGGCATCTTCAACCCCGACAAGCCCCAGCCCGAGCCCTTCCTCGGCCGCTACAACAAGATGACCATGATGAACCGCATGGGCGAGGCCCGCGAGATGAGCGGCGCCGTCGTCTTTCTGCTCAGCGACGCATCCTCCTACATCACCGGCGTCAACCTCCCGATCGACGGCGGTTACACGGCGAAATAACCGCATTCGCGCCAAGCTTCCCCGCGCAACCGCGCACGCCCCCGGTCACGGATAGATCGCGCTGCTTCCTCCTTCCCGATGCGCAGTCCCACGTATTCTCCGAATGAGACGGCGTGGCCGGCATGCTATCAGGCGGCCGGAAACCGGACGGACAACGCGATGCGGTGCCCCGCCACCGCCGCGGCCTGGAAACCGCTCCGCCAGGCGTGGCGCCCCGGCCGCCCCGCTGCCGGTTTCCGTCCCGGCCGCGCCCGCGCCGCTTGGGACACGCAGACCCTCACGTTCACGATGCTTTTCCGCGGCCGCCCCGGCGGCAACCGCGCCCGTCGCCTGAACGAACGCACCTGGGAACTCGGCGATGTCGGCGAGGTTTTTGTGCAACTCCCCGGGGCTGGAGACTACTGGGAGTTTCACGTCACGCCGGAGAACCAGCGCCTGCAGCTGCGATGGCCCGCCGACGGGCTGGCGGCCTTCCGCGCCGGCCGCGCCGCGTTCGAGGAATTCACGCTGGGGCCGGAGGCCGGCCTGACCAGCACCGCCATCGTATGGCCCGACCGCTGGCGCGCAACCCTGACCATCCCTGCTGCCGTGCTCGGGCTGGGTGGATTCGCCGCGGGACAATCGCTCCGCGCCACCGTGTGCCGTTACGACTGCGCCGGATCCGCCGAACCGGTCTGTTCATCCACCGCCCCGCTGCTTGAGCCGGCCTTTCATCGCCCGGCCGAGTGGTCCGTCCTCACGCTCTCCCCGCCATGAAACGCGCGCCCGTCCGGAACCTCTTCAACGGTGACTGCAACTTCCTGTTCTACAATCCGGAGCTGTGGCAGCCCGAGGGCGGCCCCTATGGCCCGCAGGCCATCCACCGCTACGTCGCCCGCCTTGCCGCCAGCGGCGTCGACGCCCTCCTCGTCAACCCCAACACCCAGGTGGTCTGGTATCCGTCGAAGCGCCTGGAACACGCCCTCGCCGGCTATCGCCGCGGCGACCGGCGCTTCATCACCCGGATCGCGGCGGCCAATGCCGCCCTGACCGCGCCCCAGGTGGAACATTACATCGAGGTGATGATGCAGTTGTTCGACCGCTACCTGGATCTGCAGGAGGCGGGCGTCGACTGGCTCGCCGAATGCGCCCGCGCCTGTCGCCGCCAGGGCCTGGCTCCGTGGCTGAGCTACCGCATGAACGCGACGCACTTTTCGGGCGCGCCTGCCAGCCCGGTCAACACCCGCCTCTTCCGCGACCCGCGCAACCGCCTCTCCGGCCGGGTGCCCGGTCCCCACCGCCGACGCGACCATGCCTGGCTCGGTCTCAACTACGGCCGGCCGGCCGTGCGCGCGCACATGTTCGCCATGATCCGCGAGGGCGTGGAGCACTACGACTACGAGGGCCTCGAACTCGACTGGCTGCGGCACCCGCTCTGCCTCGAGGCCCCGGCCGGCGCCCGCGACACGGCTGCGATGACCGCCTGGATCGCCGAGCTGCGCGCGCTGACCCGCGCCCGACGGCGGTCCTATCCATTCGGGCTTCGTGTCCCGGGCAATCTCGCCTACCTGCGCCGCATCGGTCTCGACCTGCCGGAAATGGCCCGGCGCGGTCTCATCGACTTCGTCTCGTTCAGCAACTATTGGCAGACGCCCTGGACCATGCCGCTCGACGAGCTCCGCCGCGCCCTCGGCCCGGACATCCGGATTTACGGCGGGATCGAGGGTGCCCCGAACTGGCTCACGGCCACTGCTCCCGCACTCAGCGAGAAACCCGCCTATCAGGAGCTGCAGCTCGCCGGTGACGGCGCCGTGGCCGGCCCCGCCGCCGCCCGCCGGCCCGTCACCGTGCGTGGCACGCGCTACCTGCCGGCCAGCGCCCCGCTGCTCCGCGGCAACGCGGCCGGTAAACTCGTCTTCCCCGTCGACGGAATCGAGACGTTCAACTTCTTCGTCACCGATCAGGTCCGCGTGCCCGGACAGCGCGCCGACTACGCCGCGCTCCGCGGCCTGGCCAGCCTCGCCACCCTGCGCGGCACAGAAAAACATTACGCCTTCAACACCGCCTCCGGCCATGCCCATGAGTGGTGGGACGCACCGATGTTCTTCCCGGCCCGGATTCCCGCGCGCCAGAGCCGCACTTTTCGCCTGCCGATGTGCGCCGAGCCGACCGCGGCCCGCCTGCAGCTGGTCGCACAGGTGATCGCGGCCGCGCCGGCCGATGGCCGCACCATCGGGGTCGGAGTCAACGACCACGGCCCCGCCTTCTCTGGGCGACGGACCACGGCCCTGCTCTTTCCGAGCGGCCCCTACCGCCGGCATGTGCCGGAGCACCGCTCCTGGAATTTCCGCTTTCCAACCACCGTTCTCCGCGACGGCTGGAACAACATCACCCTCCACAACGACGGCCCCCTCCCCCTGGAAGTCGTTTGCATCGAACTCGCCGTCAAAAAATCCCGCTCCCGCTAGACAAAACGGCCATGGAGCTCCCTGCCGACTCCCATGACCATGCTCCACCAACAGCAACCCTCCGCCGCCGGTTCCATCCGGATCGAGCTACAGGACGAATGCGGCCATCCCATCCCCGGTTATGAGCAGATCCAGTTCCGCGCCGGAGGCCCGCCCGGTCAACAAAACTGACCTGCACGACGACCACGACAGAGCGCCGGCCCGCTGCCAGCCTTCGCCCTCATGCCACCGCAACCCGGCAGTTTCACGACGGCCTCCGCCATCGCTCCAGCCGGAACAACCCGATGTCATGCCTGGTTCCGCCCGTGCAGGCAAGGTCCGCCATGATCTCCCCGACCACGCTGCAGAACTTATAGCCATGCCCCGAAAAACCACAGGCCACGTGGACGCGTGCACAGTCGGGATGGGTGGTGATGATGAAATTCTTGTCCGGCGTGTTCGTATACATGCACGTCGCGCCGGCCAGAAAGCGTCCGCCCAATGCCGGTATGCGCGCCGCGATCGCCCGACGCATGTCCGCGATCTCCTCCTCCCGGATGTCGCGGTCGATGGTGCCGGGCGTGCAGGTTTCGACCCGGGGCGTCCGGTAAAACGCGACCTTCACCCCGCCGGTCGGCCCGTCCAGTGCCGGGAATCCGTAGCACAACGCCTTGTCCCGCCCTTCCCAGAGGTAGATCGGAAACCGTTCCGGCAAAAATCCGGCGATGCCTCCCGCCGGCTCGAACCAGTAGAGCACCTGGCGCTCGACCTGCAGCGGCAGCCCGAGCTCGCCGAGAATTTCCGGCGCCCACGGCCCGGGCGAGACCACAACCTGGCCGGCCTCATACCGGCCGTGGTCCGTGCGGACGACCACCCGCTCCCCCTCCGCCTTCCAACCCAGCATCTTTTCCTGGAAATGCAGCTCCGCCCCGAGCGCCGCCGCCCGTTGCAGGTGGGCCGACACCGCCGCCTCCGGCCGCACGAAGCCGGCCTTGCGCTCGAACAGCGCCACCTCGCCGTCCTCCGGTTGCAACACCGGATAACGCCGCCGCAATTCCCGCGCATCCAGCATCTCATGCGCCAGCCCATACTGCCGCGCACTCCGCAGGCTGCCGGTCACCACCTCGCTGTCCGGCGCACCGATCATGAGCCCGCCGGTCTCGTGCAGCAGGCTGGCCCCGGTGTCCTGCTCGATCTGCCGCCAAAGCTCGTAGGCCCGCAGCAACAGCGGCACATAGGCCGGATCCTCGTAATACGACTGGCGGATGACCCGGGTCTTGCCGTGACTCGCCCCCAGGTTGTGGGCCGGGGTGAACTGCTCGATCCCGAGCACGCGCTTTCCCCGCGCCGCCAGCTGGCAGGCTGTCGCACTGCCCATGCCGCCCAGGCCGACTACGATCACGTCATAGGTCATGATTGCTTCCGCGGGACAAGTCCTCGGCAAACCCCAAATCCGAAACAAGCCTAGAATTCGCCCGCCATTGCGGTTGCCCTATCCCGGCCGTCTTCCCATTTCCACCCAAGCGGCCCCGCCCGCTCCCTCCATGCCTCCTGCCACCTCCGCCACCGCACGTCCCCTCTGGATCTTCGCCACCCTCTGGTCGCTCCGGCAATACCCGACGCTCGCGCGCGAGTGGCGCTGGCCCCGGAAGTTCGCCGCCATCCGCGCCGCCGGCTTCACCGGGGTGTTTTCGCCGCCCCGGCCCGAACTGGCGGAACGCGGCGACCTGCGCTACCTGGCCGTCACCAGCCTGGACCGGCCCGCCCGCGTCAAAGCCGCCTTCACCTCGGCGGCCGCCCTCGGCGCGCTGGCCATCGACGTGCAACTCGGCGATTACAACACGCCGCTTCGTCGCGCCGTGGCCCTGGCCCGCCGCATTGACGACGTCTCCCGCGAACTGGGTCTGCCCTATGCGATCGAGACCCATCGTGACACGTTCACCGAGACACCGGAGGCCACCACGGCACTCTGCCGCGCGTTCCGCCGCGAGACCAGCCGCCGCCTGCCCCTCTGCCTCGACCACTCGCACTTTGCGGTCGTGCGCCACCTCGCGCCCGGCGCTTTCTGGGACCGCCTGCGTCAACCCGGGGAGTTGCTGCGTGCCGCCACCCAGTTCCACCTGCGACCGTTTAACGGGCATCATTGCCAGATCCCGGTCTTGGACGCACGGCACCGCCGCACCCCGGAATACCAAGACTGGCTGGTCTATGCCGCGGCGCTCTTTGCCCATCTGGCCGGCGAAAAGTGTCGCGATCCCGTGCTGGTCGTGCCCGAGCTGGGACACGCGGCGCCGGCCTACGGGTTGAGCTGCTTCGGTGACACTTGGCGCGACCTGCTCGTCCTCCATCAGGACCTGCGCACCAGCTGGCGCAAGGCGCAGGCGCACGCCGCTCTCCGGACGGCAGCGCCGTCAGCGAAGGTCCGCCTCAGGTGACACTCACTCCCGGCGAAAACCTGCCACCGTCCCCGCGCCGCTCCCGGCTCCCTGTCCGATGCTTTTTCCGACCCGCACCAGCAATCCCGAACTCTACCCGCACCGCCACGGCCTATACTTCGCGTTTTTCCACGCGCTGAACTGGCAGGTGGTGATCGGCACGCCGACCGTGCTTTTCATGCAGCAGCTCGGCGCCGACGCCTTCCAGGTCGGCCTGGTGTTCGCCTGGACCTTTCTGCTGACTCCGGCGCAGGTGCTCGCCACGGCGTTCCTGCCGCGTCTCGGGTTCAAGCGGCTCACCCTCTTTGGCTGGAACGCCCGCGCCTGGTTCCTGCTCGTGCCGCTCGTTTTCGCCATCCTTGCCCCCGCCCGGCCGGCCTCGTGGATGATCACGTCCATGATCCTCGCCATGTTTTGTTACAACCTGACCCGGGCCGTGGGCACCGCCGCGCTCACCCCCTGGCTTTACCAGCTGGTGCCGGAAAACATCCGCGGGCGCTACTGGGCCACGGACCAGATCCTGGCCGCCCTCGCCGGGCTGGGCATTCTGGTCGTCTGCGCGCTGTTGTTCGCCGTGCTGCCGCCCTACGCCGCCTTCCAGGTCCAGTATCTGATCGCGATTTTCGGCGCCCTGGCCGCCTACCGCGAGCTGCGCCTTCTGCCCGACGCCGACAAACCGCGCCTGATCAGCCTGGAGAAGATTCTGGTCGAGACGCCGCGGTTGTTGGTCCGCCCGGGCACATTCCGCACCTACCTGCTGCAATCATTCCCGCTGTTCATCGCGATCACGCCGCTGCCACCGTTCACCGCCTATTACCTGAAGACCGCGCATGGCACGTCCGCCTCGACCATCATGCTCTTCGCGATGCTCACCTACCTGGGCGTGATCGCGGCCAACATGATCATGCGGGCGCGCCTCGACCGCCACGGGGCCAAGCCGTTTTTCCGGCTATCGTATCTCGCCTACGGCCTGTCGGCCCTGGGCTGGCTCGCGTTCCTGTATTCTGCCGGCCACGCGACCCCGCTGCTGCCGTTGCTTTTCTTTGCCCAGGGCTTTGCCGGCGGCTGCTGGACCTCCGCGAACCTGAACTACCTCGCCCAGATCGTGCCGGAGCAGGACCGGGCGCTGCCGGTCTCGCTCCACGGCGCGACCATCACCTTTCTCGGCGGGATTTCTCCCGTGTTCTGGGGCATCTTCCTGAAGGCCCCGGATGGCGACCGCGCCGTGCGCGAGCCGGTGTTCGCCGGTTTCTTTGTCGTGATCATGCTCGTGATGCTGACCCTCGCCTTCACCCTGCGCCATCTGCCCGATCGGGTGCGCCCCGTGGCGCCGCTCATGCAGGGCGCCTGGCTGCTGCGCCCGCTCCGCGGCCTGGCCAGCCTGATCAATCTCGTCGACAAGAACCCGCCCGGGGAGCGCAAGGCCCCCTGAACGGCCCGCGAATTGTTCTCCAAAACTCAGACCACCCGCGCCCTGGTCCTGCGAAACCGACCGGGGGGAGTTCCGTGGTGTTGGCCAAAGGCCCGGTTGAAGCTCACCATGTCACTGTAGCCCAGTTGCGCGGCGATTTCCTTCAGTGTCAGCCCGGTGCCCGCGAGCAGCCGCCGGGCCTCCGCCATGCGCCGCTCGCGCAGCCAGGCCCCGGCCGGCTGGCCGCGCAGCCTGCGGAAAAGGGCGCGGAAATGGCTCTCGGAGAGGTTCGCGCGCCGCGCGATGGCCCGCAGGCTCCGGGCGGCCCCGAGGTTCGTCTCCGCCCACTGCAGCGCCGGCCCCATGCGCAGCGCCTCCGGCCGGCCGGCCCCGCGGCCCCGCGGCGCCTGCGCCAGCTCCAGCAGGAGCGAGCGGAACAGCGTGTGGCGCAGCCGCAGACCTTCGCCGGTCTTCCGTCCCCGCAGCTGGTGCAGGCGCCGCAACAATGCCCCCACCATCTCGCTGCCTGCCGCCGCCCGCATCACCACCGGGCCGTTCCGCCCGGAAAAGGCCCCCGGCAGATCGTCCGCCGTTGCGGAAAAATGCTGCACCCAGATTTCACCGCCGACCTCCCCCGAGGTTCCCGCGAATGCCACGCCCGGGGGAATGAGCACGGCGTCATGCGCCAGCAGGTCCAGCCGGCGCCGGCCGCAGCGCAGGGTGATCCCTCCTCCGGTCACCACGATCAGGTCATGATGCGGCCAGCACGCCGGCCCGATCCCCTGTCCCGGCCCATAGGCACCGATGCCGTGGATCAGCAGCCTCATGGCGCACGGCCCCCGCGTTCGACGCTCTTGGGCGTCCGGCCGCGGCTCCCGGAGCGGTTGGTGGTTTCCTGCGCCATGGCAGCCGGTTTATCAGTTAATCGTCGCTTTTATCAATCCTGATTACTCCCATCTATATTCTAATCTGCCAGTTTTATGCGCGGAACGATCAATTCCGGCCGTTCCTCCACGCTTCCCGCTCCACGCCGCATGAACTCCACCGTGTCCGCGTCGATTGACATCGATGCCAACCGCCGCCTGCTCAACCGCTACCGTTACGTCACCCACGAGGCCATGCGCATCCTCGCGGGCTGGCTGCCCAAGGCCGCTCTTTTCGAGCTCAAATGCGAAATGGGCCGCACCATCTGGGAGAATTCCCTGCACGTGAACGCGCTCTACCTGCGCCTGCGCGAGATCCAGTCCCCTGCCTTCCAGCAGCCGGCGGATGACGCCCTCGTCCGGCTGATGGAGGAGCTCATCCACGCCCCCGATGAGTTCGCCCTGGCCCTGGCCTACTACGGCGTGGTCACGCCGAGCCTGATCACCGCCCTCGAGAACCACGAGACCTCCACCTTCCCCAACAGCGACCTGCCGAGCGTCCGCGCCATCCAGCACATGCTGCTGGATCTCCGCGCCGAGCAGGCCCGTCTGCGCACCATCCTCGAGGAGGCCGCCACGGCCGGCCGGATCACCCCGGCCGCGCGCGCCTGGGCCCAGTATGCCGGCCGGCTGCTCGCCGCGGCGGGCGGCGTGGGCGGCGGGGAAACCCGTGGCGCCGCTCCGTCCCGGCCGGCTGAATTCACCGCCTTCAAGGCCCCGCGCGAGGCCGCGCGCGATGAACGCTTCACCAACCTGGGGGCCGACCCCGAGGCCATGCCCGCCGAGGAGGACCACGACGCCCACACGACCGAGGAGTTCGAACGCTACTCCACCGAGGTGCTGGCGGCCGAAACGGTCGCTGTGGTCATGTATCACGTGCAAGGCATGCCCTGGGAATTCCAACTGGACACCGCCCGTCACCTCTACGACGAGATCCGCCACGCCCTCATGGGCTATGAGTGGATGCGCCAGCACAAGATGGACCCCTTCCAGTCGCCGCAATATCTCCACATCCTCAAATGGCGCTGCCAGTTCCCGCCGGTCATGCAATACTGCATGCTCACGATGGGCAACGAGGTGCATGCCTTCCCCTACCGCCACCGCCGCGTGGAGGCCCACCAGAAAAGCGGCGACCAGCTCAGTGAACAGTTCGTCCGCTACGACATCGCCGACGAGACCCAGCACGTCCGCTTCGGCAAACGCTGGCTTCCCGCCCTGCTCGAGCACACGGGTGAAACCCGTTCCTTGGAGAAATACACCGAGGACTGCCTCAAGGTCTGGGAAGAACAATACCGCACCGGCAAGCTGACCATCAACGTCGAGTAGCTCCGGGCACGGCGGCCGGTGATGAACCCATTTCAGCCAAACCCGGGAAAGGCTTGAGCGTCCGGCTCAGTAGAGCACCTTGACCAAAAATAGCCCCTGCGGCGGGGCCGTGACCACCATCGGGATGCGCCGGCGGCTCTTGATCAGGTCGGCCAGATCGGCGGGCTTGAGCTTGCCGAGACCCACGTTGACCAGCGCACCCGTCAGGCTGCGGGCCATCTTGTAGATGAATCCGTCGGCCTCGAAGGTGAAGGTCACGCGCGGTCCCTTCTTGCTCACGTCGAGCCGGCGCAGGTCGCGCACGGTCGTCTCGTAGGTGCGGTCGTTCTCCCCGGAAAAGGCCCAGAAGTCGTGCTTGCCGCGCAGCACCTTCGCGGCGGCCTGCACCGCCGGCCAGTCGAGCTCGCGGTTGAGCGACCAGCAGTAATTCACCTCGAACGGGTCCGCCGCGCCGAGATGCACGTGGTAGCGGTAGATCTTCCCCTTGGCGTTGAAACGAGCATGAAACTTGGCCGACACGGCGCGCAGAGTCTTCAGCTGAATGCTGCGCGGGAGGCCGGTTTGAAGCGCCAGCCGCAGCTTGTCCGCGCCGTGCTTCCACGCCGCGTCGAAATGAAACACCTGCGCGTGCGCATGCACCCCCGAGTCAGTGCGCCCGCTGCCCTCGATGCGGATCTGCCGGCCGAAAATCTTCCTCAGCTGTTTTTCAATGAGATCCTGGACGGTATTGCCGCCCTCCTGGCTCTGCCAGCCATGGAGTTGCGTGCCGTCGTAGGCGCAGACGCACTTCCAGCGGGTGGGCTTGGGCTCGGTTTTCTTAACCACGGATTTCACGATGAACACGGATAATGCATCTGATCCATCCGTGGCAATCCGTGTAATCTGCGGCCAAAATATCCCAGGTCACTCCCGCTCGGATAGCTGCGGCGGAAATTTCTGGTCGAGGTAGTCCTGCAGGATCAGGCACGCAGCGCGGGAGTCGATCGTGCCGGAACCGCGCACGGCCCGGCGATCCTTCTTCGCGATCGAGGACTCGGCCTCGGAACTCGTGAGCGTCTCGTCCACCAGATGCACCGGCAGACCAAAGGCGGTCTTAAGCTTCGCGGCGAAGGCGTCGACCTCCTTCGCCTTGAAGCCGACCGAGCCGTCCATGTTGTAAGGGTAGCCGAGCACGAGATCGGTGATGCGGCGCTGCCTGACGACCTCACCGAGCTTCGCCCAGCGAGCGGACTCCTCGGCGTCGGTCAGGGCCGGCAGCGGCGTGGCGACACCGATCTCGTCGCCGTGGGCCAGGCCGACGCGCTTCGTGCCGTAATCAATGCCCAGGCAGCGCATGACGCTCAGAGGAACTTCTTCTTCGCCGGATCCTGCTTCAGGCGTTCGAGCAGCGCCTTGATCTCCTGCGCCTTGTCCTTCGGGCAGACCAGCGTCGCCTCGGCCGTGTGCACCACGACGAGGTCGCTCACCCCGACGACTCCGACGAGATGGCCGTCGGTGGAGATCACAATATTGTGCGTCCCACCCTCGACCATCGCATGGCCGCGCAGCACGTTGCCGTGGCTGTCCGGCTTGAAATGCTTGGCGATCGCCGGCCACGCGCCGACATCATCCCAGTCGAAGGTCGCCGGGACCACGACCACGTTGGTGGACTTCTCCATCAGCGCGTAGTCCACGGACACCTTCTTCAGTGTCGGGTAAACCTCCGCCAGGGCCGACGCCCAACCGCCGGCCGACCGGGCGGCCGCCTCGAGCTTGGCCAGCCCGGTGTAAAGTTCCGCCGCATGGGCCCGGAAGGCCGCCTCGACGACCGGCACGCGCCAGACAAACATGCCCGCGTTCCAGAAGTATTCGCCGGAGGCGAGGTAGGCCTTCGCCGTTTCCAGGTTGGGTTTCTCAACAAAGCGTTTCACCGCAAACACGTCGCGTCCACCTATCTGCTTCCACGGCCCGGCCTGCTGGATGTAGCCAAAACCCGTCTCGGGCGTGGCCGGCTTGATGCCGAGGGTGACCAGCACGTCGGCCGACTCGGCGGACTCGAAGGCCACGTTGAGCAGCTTCGCGTATTCGCCGGTGTCGTGGATGACGTGGTCCGCCGGCAGCATGGCGAAGGTGGCCGCCGGGCTGCGTTGCTTGACCAGCAGCATCGCGAGACCGGTCGCGGCCGCGGTGTCGCGGCCCATGGGCTCGGCGACGATGTTGGCCGCGGGCAGGCCGGTGCAGGCGGCGCGGCAACCCGCGAGCTGGGCCTGGGTGGTGATGACAAAGATGTTGGCGGGCGGCACGACGCCGGCGACCCGGTCCACGGTCTGGGCCAGCATCGGCTTGTCGCCGACGATGGGCAGCAGGTGCTTGGGGGTGGCTTCGCGGCTTTGGGGCCAGAACCGCTCTCCGCGGCCGCCGGCCATGATCACGACAAATCTCTCAGGCATGAGGCGTATAGGACGCATAGGTCTTAGGAGATTCAAGCCCTGATCATCGGTGAACGGGATTGCCAAACAGCGTCGGGAACCTTGGCTCTCACACTCCCATGAACCTGCCACTCGAAATCGATGTCACCACGGCCGCCCAACAGCAGGACGCCGGCGCCCTGCTGCTCGACGTCCGCGAACCGGACGAGGTCGCCACCTGCGCCGTGGCCGGCAGCCGGCACATCCCGATGCGCCAGATCCCTGAAAACATGCCCACCCTGCCCCGCGACCAGCCCATTTTGGTGCTTTGCCACCATGGCGTCCGGAGCATGCGGGTGACCCAGTTCCTGCGGGCCAACGGGTTCGCCAACGTCAGCAACGTGGCCGGCGGAATCGACGCCTGGGCGGAACAGATCGACCCGACGCTGGCGCGCTATTGAAGGGGCTTGGGGCAATGCGGTAGGGGCGCTTGCCCCAAGCGCCTTGCTTTGAGGTCGTTGGACAACAGTCCCGGCCTTCCAATCCACCGCTTGACTCCGCCCCCGGCTTTCAGGCACAAGTCTCCCCTCAATTCATCTCACCATGGGTCAACAAACCAACAAGCACATCAAAAAGAAACGCCGCCTCGCTTACCACAAGCGTCGCAATGCCGCCATCAAGGCCAAGATCGCCAAGGCCAAGAAGTAAGGCGCCGGCCCGTTTTTCCTCCTCCAGCGCGCGCCCTTCGCGGCGCGCTTTGTTTTTATAGCCCATGATCAAAGTCAGCCTGATCTCCCTCGGATGCGCCAAAAACCTCGTCGATAGCGAGATCATGGTCGGCCACCTGCACCAGGCAGGCATGGCTGTCATCCCCGAGGCCGAGAAGGCCGACGTCGTCATCGTCAACACCTGCTCGTTCATCGACTCGTCCAAGGAGGAGTCGATCGGCCACATCCTCGAGGTGCATCAGCAGCGCGGGATGACGAAGCGCCGGAAGAACCAGAAGCTGATCGTGGCCGGCTGCATGTCGCAGCGTTTCTCCAAGAACCTCAGCACCGAACTCCACGACGAAGTCGATGCCTTCATCGGCCTCGATCAGGTCACCAAGGTCGCGCCGATCATCCAGGAGATCTTCGCGAAGTCGCGCGCCACG
>DASWWD010000020.1:0-34647 GCA_036401015.1 Lacunisphaera sp. | reverse complement strand
CACCGCCGCCCCGGCCGCACCCGCCGGCCCGCGCTGGACCGCCGCCCGGCTCACCGCGATCGGGGTGCCCGTCCTCGCGGCGCTGATGATCGCCACCTCGCTGTTCCCCCGCGCGCCCAAGGGTGACTACGACCTCGCCGCCTTCGGCAAGCTGCCGACGCTCGTCAACGGCCGCGTCAAGCCGCTCGACACCGTGGCCCGCACCACACTGCTCGTGCTGCAGGGCCGCCAGCGCGTCACGGCCCAGGACGGCCGCACGCTTCCGCCGGCCGAGTGGCTGCTCGAGATGCTGTTCCGCCAGGGCGTGGCCAACACCTACACGGTGTTCGAGGTCGTGCACCCCGACGTGCTGACGCTGTTCAACCTCACGCCCGAGCAGGGCGCGGGCAAGAAGCGCTTCTCCTACGCCCAGCTGCAGCCCGGCTTCCCCGAGCTCGACCGCCAGGCCAAGCTGGCCGACGCCGTCGAGGCGCCGATCCGCAACCCCTTCCAGAAGGCCGTCGTGCAGCTGCGCGACAACGTCTTCCTCTACCAGCGCGTGCAGGACAGCCTGCTCGCCCCGGGCGTCGAGAACTACCTCGACCGGCTCGCGAACTTCGACCACGCGGTGCCCGCCGGCGTCGCCGCCGAGCAGGCGAAGAAGGCCGGCCAGCCGCACGACACCGCCGCGGCGCGCGCGCTGCTGGAGATGCGCACGACCTTCATGACGCTCGAGCAGTTCGGCTACCTCCGCCTGATCCCGCCCGAGACCAACCAGACCGACCTGACCACGTGGCTCAACACCGGCGCCGCCCTGCGCACCAGCGTGGACCGCGGCCGGCTCGATCCCGCCACGGCCAGCTACGTGCAGATCGGCCTCGCCTGGCGCGACTACCAGCCGGCGGCCTTCAACACCGCGGTGCATGACTACCGTGCGCGCCTCCAGGGCACGATCCCGGAGTTCCTGCGCAAGAGCGACCTCGAGGCGCGCTTCAACGCCGCCCAGCCGTTCTACACCAGCACGGTGCTCTATGTCGTCGCCTTCCTCGTGGCCGTGTTTTCCTGGCTCAAGTGGCCCGAGGCGCTCGGCCGCATCGCCTTCCGCCTCGTGCTGCTCGCCTGGGTCCTGACCACCGCCGGCATCGCCACGCGCATGTGGCTCGAGGGCCGCCCGCCGGTCACGAACCTCTACTCCTCGGCGCTCTTCATCGGGTGGGGCGCCGTGCTGCTCTGCCTCGTGATCGAGGCGGTCTACCGCAACGCCATCGGCAGCGTCGCCGCGGGCCTCATCGGCTTCGCCACCCTGCTCATCGCGCACCACCTGTCGCTCACCGGCGACACGCTCGAGATGATGCGGGCCGTGCTCGACTCCAACTTCTGGCTGGCGACGCACGTCGTCACCGTGACCATCGGCTATTCCGCGACCTTCCTCGCCGGGTTCCTCGCGCTGATCTACCTCGGCCGCGGCCTGTTCACGCGCTCGCTGGACAAGCCGACCGCCGACGCGCTCGCGGGCATGGTCTATGGCGTCGTCTGCTTCGCCACGGTCTTCAGCTTCGTCGGCACCGTGCTCGGCGGCATCTGGGCCGACCAGTCCTGGGGCCGCTTCTGGGGCTGGGACCCGAAGGAAAACGGCGCGCTCATCATCGTCCTCTGGAACGCCGTCATCCTGCACGCCCGCTGGGGCGGCCTGATCAAGCAGCCCGGGCTCATGGCGCTCGCCATCTTCGGCAACGTCGTGACCGCGTGGAGCTGGTTCGGCGTCAACATGCTCGGCGTCGGCCTGCACAGCTACGGCTTCATGGACGCCGCCTTCTGGTGGCTCGCCGCCTTCATCGTCACCCAGCTCGTCGCCATCGCGCTGGTGGCCATCCCGCGCGACAAGTGGCGCAGCGCGGCGCCGGTTTGAGCGGGTGGGCGGGGCTTGATGCCCCGCCAATTACGCGTGCACCCATGGTCGGGGTATAAGATACTTTCCACCATGGGTTAACGTGTTTTCCGGCGGATCGACTTCCGCAATATCTGCACGGTCTAACGCAAGGCCGGCGGAGCCGGCGCGGCGCGTTCCTGCCATACTGGGGGTCCACGCAAATGATCCGCCCCGAAGAAACACTCCCAACTGCGGCGCCCTCGGCCCTCGACCTCGATCTGATCCGGAAATACTCGATTCCCGGACCGCGCTACACGTCGTATCCGCCGGCGACCAAGTTCACCGCCGATCTCACCGCCCTCCAGCTGGAGGACGCCATCGCGCTCGACAACCGCCCCGGCTCGGGCCCGGTGTCGCTCTATTTCCACCTGCCGTTCTGCGAGACCCGCTGCTGGTTCTGCGGCTGCAACACCGTCATCACGAAGCGCCGCGACTCCGCGGGTGAATACCTCGACGACCTCGCCCGCGAGATGCGCCTGACGGCGGCCCGCATGGACCGCACGCGGCCCGTCACGCAGATCCACCTGGGCGGCGGCACGCCGACCTTCTTTCCGCCGGACGAACTCCGCCGGCTCGGCGCGCTCGTGCGCGAGATCTTCACCATCGCCCCGGACTGCGAGTTCAGCGTCGAGATCGATCCCCGCCGCCTGACGATCGAGCACGTGGCCGCACTGCGCGACATCGGCGCCCGCCGCGCCTCGCTCGGCGTGCAGGACACGAACCCGCGCGTGCAGCTCGCGATCCACCGCATCCAGCCCCAGTGGCAGAACGAGACGGCCTTCAAGTGGCTGCGCGAGGCCGGCTTCACCTCCATCAACGTCGACCTCATCTATGGCCTGCCGCTGCAGACGCCGGAGTCCTTCGCCAAGACCGTGGGCGACGTGCTTACGCTCAATCCCGACCGCCTCTCCGTCTTCAGCTACGCGCACGTGCCTTGGATCAAGCCGACGCAGAAGATCTTCGACGACCGCCAGCAGCTGCCCGGCCCCGAGGAGAAGCTGGCGATGTCCGCCGTCGCGCACGAGCTGCTGACCGGCGCCGGTTACATCGACATCGGGCTCGACCATTTCGCCAAGCCTGACGACGAGCTGGCCGTCGCGTTGCGCGAGGGCACGCTGCACCGGAATTTCCAGGGCTACAGCACGCAGGGCGGGGCCTCGCTCTACGCCTTCGGCATCTCGGCGATCTCGTCCACGCCGGACAGCTACCGGCAGAATTTCAAGACCCTCGACGAGTGGCGCGCGGCCCTCGATGCCGGCCAATTGCCCATCGAGCGCGGCCTGCGGCTCACCGCCGAGGATGGGCGCCGCCGCACGATCATCATGCGCCTCATGTGCGACCGCCGCCTTGATTACGCGGCGCTGTCCGCGGCGCTCGGGTTGGATTTTGCCGCCGTCTATGCCGCGGAGATCGCGTCGCTCACCGACCTCGAGGCCGACGGCCTGGTGCGGCGCACCGCCGGCGGGATCGAGGTCACGCGCGTGGGCGTGCCGCTCCTGCGGGTGATCGCCATGCGCTTCGACCCGACGGTCACGGCCTCCGCGCAGCAGCATTCGCGGACGATCTGATTTGGTGTAGTTGTATCGGGCGGGAGGGGTGCGTGCCCCTCCCGCCCTTGTGCTGGCGCGCGCCAAGTCCTGCGCATTCAATGCCAACAAACGCCGAGTGGCGGCCCGGTTCCGGGGCCATAATAAGCCGGCCCCGGTTCCCATGCCCCTCGCAACCCGCTACCTCGGGCTGTATCTGCGCAGCCCCTTCATCGTCGGTTCCTCGCCGTTGTGCGACGAGCTCGGCGTGGCGCACCAGCTGCAGGAGCTGGGGGCGGGCGCGGTCGTCATGCGCTCGCTTTTCATGGAGCAGTTCGGCACCGGGCCGGCGCCGGACTGGCGGACCGGCGGGGCGGATTATCACCACACGCCGGAGCGTTATCTCCGGCACCTCGCGGCGCTGAAAAAGCGCCTCGCGATCCCGGTCATCGCCTCGCTGAACGGCTGCCGGAGGGGGGCGTGGATGCAGGTGGCGCCGCTCCTGGAGCAGGCGGGCGCCGATGCCATCGAGGTGAACTTTTATCATGTCGTCACCCGGGCCGACGTGGCCGCCGACGAGGTCGAGCTCGAGATGCTGGAGATCGTCCGCGAGCTGGCCGCCGCCGTGCGGATCCCGGTGGCGGTCAAGCTCTCGCCCTATCACGCCGCGGTGGCCCAGCTGGCGGTCGCGCTCGAGCTGGAAGGCGCGTCGGGTCTCGTGATCTTCAACCGGTTCTACCAGCCGGATGTGGACATTGATTCGATGGAGGTGACGCCGACCCTGCATTTGTCCGATTCGTCGGAGCTGCTGCTGCGTCTGCGCTGGCTGGCGATCCTGTCACCCCAGCTCAACGGCTCCCTCGCGGTCAGCGGGGGTGTGCACGCGGCGGAGGACGTCATCAAGGCCCTGCTCACCGGCGCCCATGCCGTGCAGGTGGTGTCCGCGATCCTGCAATACGGCCCGGAGGTCCTGGCGAGCCTGCACGAGGGGCTGGAGTCCTGGATGGGGCTGCATGGTTTCACGGCGATCGCCGAGTTCCGGGGCCGGCTGGACCTGCACCGCTGCCCCGATCCCGACGCCTTCGAGCGGGCCAACTATATCCGGGCGCTGAACACGCGGAGCTACTAGGATTAAATCGCCGCAGAGGTGGAACCACTAATGAGTTTCGCCAAGGGCGAAACTTACCAACACCCCTTCGCCTGATCGGCTCCGGTTTTGGTTCGAAGACGCGGCTAATCGCCGCGGTGAGATACCTGCGAGTTGGAGTCCTCCTTTTTTAAGTCGACGATTAGTCGACTCCGGAAACCAACCGCGGAGCCGATTAGGTGGAGCTCACCAAGTAGCAGCGCCGTTAGGCGATGCATTAGTGGTTAAACTCTTGGGGTTTGAGGGTTTGAATACACGCTCTGGTGGTTGTCCGGCCTTGGCCCCGCAAGATCTGCACAGTCTATCGCAACGCCCGCCGCGCCCCCGGGGCGCCGATCTGCGATGATGTCGGCATGTCCCTGCCGGGCATATCTCCCTCCGCTCCGCCGCCGGCCTCCGTCCGCCGGGATCTGACCGATCCCTGCGCCCGCCCGCCGGTCCGGTCCGCCGGGTTCGATCGGCCGGCATACAGCGTCACCGCGGCAGCTAAGCCAGCGGCCGAAAAGTCCCGACCATCCCCGGCCGCCCTTGCGGCTGCGCCGGAGAATCGTTCGGACGCCCCGGCCGGCTGGCTGCCGCCCGGGCCGGTCTGGCCCCTCTTTCCGATCTAAATCCCATGCCCGCTGCGCCCGACGTTTCGTCCGGTTTTACCTGTCCCGTGCCGCTGTCGCACCGGACGGAAATCACCGTGGGCCACGGTGGCGGCGGCCGGCTGACCCAGGAGCTGATCGAGCGCATCTTCCGGCCGGCCTTCGCCAACGCCTCCCTCGACGCCCAGCACGACGGCGCCCAGCTGCGCCTGCCCGGCGGCGGCCGGCTGGCGTTCACGACCGACTCGCACGTGGTCAGCCCGCTCTTTTTCCCGGGCGGCGACATCGGGACGCTCGCCGTCAACGGCACGGTCAACGACCTCGCCATGTGCGGCGCCCGGCCGCTGTGGCTGAGCGCGGGTTTCATCCTCGAGGAAGGCTTTCCCATCGCGACCCTGGAAAAGGTGGTCGCATCCATGAAGGAAGCCGCGGCGGCCGCCGGCGTGAGCATCGTGACCGGCGACACCAAGGTGGTGGAGCGCGGCAAGGGCGACGGACTTTACGTGACGACCTCCGGCGTCGGCGTGATCGAGACCAAGCTGACGGTGGCGCCGACGAGCATCCGGCCGGGTGATGCGATCATCCTGAGCGGCGATCTCGGGCGTCACGGCATGGCCATCATGGCGACGCGCGCCGGTTTGGAATTTGAAAGCGCCATCGAGAGCGACTGCGCGCCGCTGGCGGCGCCGGTGCTGGCGCTGCTCGACGCCGGCCTCGAAATCCATTGCCTGCGTGACCTGACGCGCGGCGGCCTGGCGACCTCGCTGGTCGAGCTGGCCGAGTCCGCCGGGGTGGCCATCGCCATCGACGCGGCCAAGGTGCCCGTGTCCGAGCTCGTCCAGGGCGCCTGCGAGATCCTCGGCTTGGACCCGCTCTACGTGGCCAACGAGGGCCGGTTTGTCTGCGTCCTGCCCGCGGCGCAGGTGGCCTGTGCGCTGGAAATTCTAAGGCAAAGCGCCCCGGATGGTGCTCCTGTCGTCATCGGCACGGTGCAAGCGGGCCCGGCCGGGCAGGTGACGCAGCGCAGCGTCATCGGGTCCGAGCGGATCGTCGACCGCCTGAGCGGCGAGCAACTGCCCCGGATCTGTTGAGCGCTGCTAGGCTTCGTCTACTACGGCCTAAGATATTACAGCCCCACCCTGGGAAGGTTCCTAAACCAAGACCCGATCAGTGAGTCCGGTGGCCTCAACCTTTACGGCTTCGTGGGCAACAACGGTGTCAATAGCTGGGACTACCTCGGTATGTTTGTCCAAGCGAGTATTCGCGGATCGATTTCCTTGTATGGGGAGCAAGGTAATACTGCGCAGACTTCGGGGGGCGGTAGCGAAGGCAGTATTGCTTGGGCTTGGTCCACGGGCTTGGGCGTCGCGATCAGTGATATGGATTCTCTATTGGACTCGATGACAAGGGGTGTAGGCGAAGGGGTTTCACCTGGATTCACGCCCGCCCGCGAAAATCGCGCTGTTATGTCTGCCGCAGACCTCCGGGCACGCCAAGACCGGGCGACCTTGGAAAGAATCGGTCTGGAAACTTCAAGGATGGGTGACGGCCAGGTGCTTGATCTCGCAGTAGCAGCGGGCGTGTCGAACAGTGTCCAGCAAGTGAATGCCGGCACCACATTAAACGGATTTTCTATGGCTCTGATCGGCGTATCGCTGGGTATGGCTTCGCCACTTATGGCTATCGCGGATGCAGTTGATAATCCCGCCCTGCTCGCTCCTTTGAACATCGCTTTTTCTGCTCTTGCTGGGGCCGGGGCGATTGTTGGTGCGCCAGCATCAATTCTAACTGGAGATGCGTTCGATTCCTATAGTGTCGGTGGTCCCGGACGCGCATATATGCCGGGAGTATTTACGAACACTGCAAGTGGTGAAGCGTCTGCTCGTCGGCTAGTGGCGTCCTACCTCAGCAACAATTCCCACTATCGAATTGGTAAAGTGGGCATTGGCGATCTGGCTCAAATCGTATTTGACTCCGTGAGTGTGATTACCGCGCCGAGTATTAATACTTTTTTGTCGGCCGCTTCAGGAACTACGGAGTTTGTGTTCCATAGCCAGGGGACAGCCACTGGGGCCAATGGTCTACGGTTGGTGCCTGCGAGCATGCGTAACGATATCCACGTCGCAGGTGCGGGCGGTCAGTGGCATCTCAATGCAGGAATCCTTGGATATGGTTCTGCGACTAATTTTACTGCCTCACTAGATCCGGTGCCCTACATGTCTCCCCGTAACTATCTTTCCCGGATGCTTTCAGGCCAAGGCACACAAAACAAGGGAGCGTCGAACGCCACAAATAGTGTCAATTTTGATAATCACAGCTTTGACAATGTATACCTCAATAATATCAAAACCGAATGGCGTCCGCGCCCTTAGTTTGCTCAGTGGGCTATTTCTACTGGTAGGATGCGTATCCGAGAGACGCAACGTTAGCCATGAAGCGGGATATCAACAGCTTGTTTCGGGGAGCTACCAAACGCGAGTCGATCTCTATTTGGTGATGGCTAAACATGCTGACTGCCCAGAACTAGCGATCAATGACGGTCGAGACGGTTTTAGGGATATGACGTTGCCTCGCACTGTTGATCGCCAGGAAATCGGTCGAAAGCTACCTAACGGCGTCATACTAGATATTGTCCCACCTGGAGCGCGATTTACCGTCCGTTCGGTGATGCATGATTCATCTCCTGAGGGCGTGCGTGTTTGGTTCGAGGGCGAACTCTCCTATCCTGGTAAGCACCTACCGCGAGTCAGCAGCCTGTTCATTCAATCTAGTGCTGACGGCCGCGATGGCCGACGGCCAACGATTGATGCAACATTGGCGGAACGCATTAAATAAGCAAATGAACCCACGCGCCAACCATAGCGGGGCGCGGGCCGTATGCCAACACGCGCGGCCTGTTTGAATAATCGTCACTGAGCAGCTTCTCGGCTACGAACCCGCTGGCCGGGAATACGGCGCCAGCAGCCAGGGTGAACAAAACGGGTCAAGTCGAGTATCTTGTGGTCGGAGCGGAGCGCGCCAGCGTGAACCCTTAAAATCGCAGTTCCCGGGTGATCGCAGTGCAATATCTGGCCAAAGACATTACAGCCCCGGATCTGTTGAGCGGGGTGAGGGCACCCCGCCTCCAGATTACACGGTGGCCGGTGACAGCGCGCGGCTGCGGTAGCGGTAGTAGGCGGCGCAGGCGCCTTCGCTGGAGACCATCGGCGCGCCGAGCGGGCGCTCGGGGGTGCAGCGGGTGCCGAAGGCGGGACAGTCGTGCGGCTTCTTCACGCCGCGCATGATCTCACCGCTGATGCACTCGGTGGCGCAGGTGGCGCAGGATTGTTTGAGCGGGAACCGCGCGGCGGCGTCGTAGGCCGCGTAGGCCGGGCGCACGGCCAGGCCGCTGCGCGGGATGACGCCGATGCCGCGCCAGTCACGGTCGCAGACCGCGAAGACCTCCTCGACAATCTTGCGCGCGTGCGGATTGCCCTCGGTGCGCACGGCCCGCGAGTAGGCGTTTTCCACCTCGGCGCGGCCGCTTTCCAGCTGTTTCACGCAGAGCAGGATGCCTTCCAGGATGTCCACGGGCTCGAAGCCCGTGATGATGATCGGGGCGCCATACTCCCGGGCGATGGGGCCGTATTCGCCTGTGCCCATGATCGTGCAGACGTGGCCGGCGGCGAGGAAACCCTGCACGCGGTTGTCCGGCGCGCCCAGGATGGCGCGCATGGCCGGCGGCACGAGGACGTGCGACGTGAGGATGGAATAATTTTTCACGCCCTGCGCCGCGGCGGCCTGCACCGAGAGAGCGTTGGCCGGCGCGGTGGTCTCGAAACCCACGGCGAAGAACACAACCTGCCGCGCCGGGTTGTCGCGCGCGAGGGTCACGGCGTCGAGGGGCGAATACACGATGCGCACGTCGCCGCCGCGCGCCTTGGCGGTGAGGAGGTCGATGCCGTTGCCGGGCACGCGCAGCATGTCGCCGAACGAGCAGAGGATGACGCGGTGGTTGAGCGCGAGGTCGACGGCCTGGTCGATCAGGTCCGCGCTGGTCACGCACACCGGGCAGCCGGGGCCGTGGACGAGGGTGATGTTTTTCGGCAGGAGATCGTCGAGGCCGAACTTGACGATGGCGTGCGTCTGGCCGCCGCAGATCTCCATGATGGTCCAGGGTCGGGTGGTGGCGCGGGCGATGGCCGCGGCCAGCTTCTGCACGAGCGCGGCGTCGCGGTATTCGTCGACGTATTTCATGGGGTCGTCTCCGGAGTTAGGGCGGTTTCCGGCGGTATCTCCAGCCCGTCCAGCTCGCCCATCTGCTGCAGGTAGCGGAAGGTTTCCTCCGCCTCCTGGGGGTCGACGGTGCTGATGGCGACGCCGACGTGCACGAGGACGAAGTCGCCGACCTTCGCCTCGGGCGTGCAGGTCAGGCTGATGAGCTTGACGACGCCGGCGAAGCTGACCTTCGCGGCGCGGAGCAGGGGATCTTCACCGACGATTTCGAGGACTTTACCGGGGACGGCGAGGCACATGGGAGGTAGGGATTAAGGTGAGAGAGAAGGACCGGAGACGGCTGAACTTATTGGCCACAAAAAGGCACAAGAATGCGTCGGCGAATGAGGCTCTCATGGCGCCTATAGGCGCGCGGACAATCTGCTCCGGCGAAAAAGAGCCTTTTGTGACTTTTTGTGGCCAAGCATTCATGGAGGAATTTTAACCCGGAAGAGCCACGGTGGTGAGGTTCCAGAGCGCGGCGAGGGCCTGGCCGGCGGCGATGGAGTTGTCGTTGGGGGAAAGGTGGCGGTGCGTGAGGACGCGGAAGCCGGCCTCGGTGAGGGCCTCGGTGGCGAGCGAGTGGAGGAGCGCGTTCTGGAAACAGCCGCCGGTCAGCGCCACGGTGCCGACGCCGGCCTGGCGCGCGACGCCGACCATCGCCTGCACGAGGCCGCGGTGCAGGGCGGCGGCGTCCGCGGCGGCGTCGCCGGGGAAGTTGAGGAGCTGGGTGACCGCGGGCCGCCAGTCGATCTCGAACCGGGCGCCCGGCATGGTGGCGCGGGCGACGGGGAAGGGCAGGGCGCGGGTGTCGGCGGCGAAGGCATGGGCGGCGGCCTCCACGGCGAGCGGCACCTGCCCCTCGAAGTGGTTGAGCGCCCCGAGGCCGAGCAGCGCGCCGAAGCCGTCGAAGAGCCGGCCCGCGCTCGTGCACAGCGGGGAGTTCAGCTGGCGGTCGAGCACCGTGCCGAGCAGGTCGAGGTCGCGTTCCGGGTAGTTGAAGCGCAGGGCCGCGCGCCGGTAGAGCCCGAGGTCGTGGGCGAAGGACAGCGCGATGCGCCGCGCGTCGCGGACCGCGGCCTCGCTGCCGGCCAGGCGGAAGGGGCGGAGGCGCGCGAAGCGTTCCGCGCGGTTTTGGTTGAGCAGGATAAACTCGCCGCCCCAGACCGTGCCGTCCTCGCCGTAGCCGGTGCCGTCCCAGGCGATGCCGAGCACGCCGTCGGCGGGATGGCGGTGCTCGAGCAGGCAGGCCAGGACGTGGGCGAGGTGGTGTTGCACCGCGATGCGCGGCAGGCCGAGCCGGTCGGCGTAAAGGGTGGACTGGTAGGCGGGGTGCTTGTCGTGCGCCACGGCCGTGAACGTCGCGCCGTGCAGCCGGCCGAGGGTGGCGATGGTCCGCTCGAAGCTGTGGTGCGTGAGCACATCGTCCAGGTCGCCGAGGTGCGGGCTGAGCACGAGGTGGTCGCCGGCGGCGACGGCGATGGTGTTCTTCATCTGGCCGCCGACGCAGAGCAGGGCGCCCGGCAGGCGGCCCGGCAGGGTGAAGGGCGCGGGGGCGTAACCGCGGGCGCGGCGCAGCAGGATGGGCGCATCGCCGGCCGCGAGGCGCACCACGGAATCCTCGACGGGATGCGCGATCGGCCGGTCGTGCCCGAGGAACAGGTCCGCGATCCCCGCCAGCCTTTGCCGGGCCTCCTTGTCGCCCGTGCAGATCGGCTCCGACGCGAGGTTGGCGCTGGTCGCGACGACGGGAAAGTCGAGCGACGCGAGCAGCAGGTGGTGCAGCGGCGTGTAGGGCAGCAGGGCCCCGATCCACGGGTTGCCGGGAGCCACGGCCGGGGCGAGCGCGTCGGCGGGCCGGCGCGGGAGCAGGACGATCGGCGCGGCGGGCGAGGTGAGCCGGGCGGCCGCCGCGGGGCTGATCGTCGCGAATCCGCCGAGCTGGGCCAGGTCGCGGAACATCACGGCCAGCGGCTTCTGGTCGCGGTGCTTCCGCTGGCGCAGCGTGGCGACGGCGGCCTCGTTCGTCGCGTCGCACAGCAGGTGATACCCGCCGATGCCCTTGACGGCGACGATGCGGCCCTCGCGCAGGAGCGAGCGCGTCTGGCTCAGCGCGGCCTCGCGTTCGCCGACGATGGTGCCGGCCGGGTCGGTGAGCGTGAGGTGCGGGCCGCACGCGGGGCAGGCGTTCGGCTCGGCATGGAAGCGGCGGGAGGCGGGGTCGGCGTATTCGCGCGCGCAGTCCGGGCACATCCGGAAGCAGCGCATCGTGGTCCGCGGCCGGTCGTAGGGCAGCTGCTCGATGAGCGAATAACGCGGGCCGCACTGCGTGCAGTTGATGAAGGGATAACGGTGGCGCCGGTCGGCGGGATCCAGCAGCTCGCGGCGGCAGTCGGCGCAGACGGCGAGGTCGGCGGGGGTGGCCGTGACGATTTCGCCGCCCCCGCGGCTGGCGCCGATGGTGAAGCTCGCGCCGGCGGGCGGCAGGTCGGCCCCCGGGGGCAGGCGGTCGATGCTCGCGACCGAGGCGGCCGGCGGCGGGTGCTGCCGCAGCGCCTCGACCAGCGCGGTCACGCGACCGGGATCGCCGGCGGCGCGCACGAGCACGCCCTCGGCATCGTTGACCACCCAGCCCCGCAGCCCGAGCCCCGCGGCGGTGCGGTGCACGAATGGCCGGAAACCCACGCCCTGCACCGTGCCCCGCACGCGGAGCAGCACGTCGGTGTCGGCGGGGGCGGCGGTCATGGCGGGAGGGGGGTCAGGCCTGCGCGGCGAGGGCGCGCAGGTAGTCATACCATTCGGTCATCCCCTCGCCGGTGCGGCTGGAGACCTGGATGATCTTCGCCTGCGGGGCGACGCGGCGGATGTTATCGACCGCGACGTCGCGCTTGAAGCCGAGCACGTCGGCGACGTCGACCTTGGTGAGGAGGACGAGGTTGGCGGACTTGAAGATCGGGGGATACTTGAGGGGCTTGTCCTCGCCCTCGGTGGTGGAGAGGAGCACGACGCGGGCCTGCTCGCCGAGGTCGAAGGAGGCGGGGCACACGAGGTTGCCGACGTTCTCGATGAAGAGCACGCGGACGCCGTCGAGGTTGAGGGACTGCGCGGCGCGCGCGATCATGCCGGCGTCGAGGTGACAGACGTGGCCGGTGGTGATCTGGGCGACGGGCGCGTGCGGCCGGCTGAGGCGCTGGCCATCGTTGTCGGTCTCGAGGTCGCCCACGAGCACGGCGCACTTGGTCTGCCGGCCGAACTCGTCGAGCGTGCGCTCGAGGAGCGTCGTCTTGCCGGCGCCGGGGGAGGAGACGAGATTGAGCGCGGCGAGTCCGCGGCCGAGGAAGTAGCCGCGGTTCCGCTCGGCGAGGATGTCGTTCTTCTCGAGCAGGGGGATGTTCACGTCGACGGCGCGGACGGAGACCTCGCCGGACGGGCTGGCGGTGAGGGCGGCGGCGATCTCGGCGGAGAGCGGGCCCGAGAGGGCGCGGGAGGAGCCGCCGGCGGCGGCGCCGGTGAGGGCGTTGATGCGCACGCCGGGCTCGGGGAGGGTGGGGGGCGGGGTCGGGTTGTTCATGGTGAATCGGGAAATTCGAGGCGGGCGATGCCGAGTTCGCGGCCGGCGCGGATGTCGCCGGAGAGCGCGCCGCAGACGGGGCAGGTGAAGATGAAGCCGCGGCCGGCGCCGAAGTCCCGCGCGCAGGCGGCGCAGTGCGCCCGGGCCGGCACGGTCTCGATCTCCAGCACGGCACCGGCGGCGATGCTCGACGGCGCCAGGGCCTCGTAGGCGAAGCGCAGCGCGTCCTCGTCGACCCCGGCCAGCGTGCCGATGCGCAGGACGATCCGCGAGACGCGGGTCGCGCCGTGCGCCCCGGCTTCCCGCCGGATGGCGTCCAGCGCCGACTCCATGATGCCGACCTCGTGCATAACGCCAATCTATGCCGCGGGCAACCCGGTGCGTCCAGCGTGCGCGGCCCCTTCGCAAAAGACGGTGAGTGTTTGCCAAGAGACGCCCATTGGGCTGCGCGGAAATCGGGTAATCTCGGACCAAGCCCCAAACCCCGCGTCCCTCCCAACCTCAATGCGCCGTCCCTGGCCACCCCGCCAGCGCCCCGCTCCTCCGCATATGCCAACCCAAATCGCGCCCGCCCGACCGGACACCACGATCTATGAACAAATCACCGCGCGCGGCGTGTCCCGGCGCGAGTTCCTCCAGTTCTGCGCCTGGATGGGCGCCTGCATCGGCCTCGAGGCCTCCGGCGTCGAGCAGATGGTCAAGGCCCTTGAGACGAAGAAGCGGATCCCGGTGATCTGGCTCCATTTCCAGGAATGCACCTGCTGCAGCGAGTCCTTCCTGCGCAGCTCGCACCCGATCGTCGCCGACATCCTCCTCGACAAGATCTCGCTCGACTACACCGAGACGCTCCTCGCCGCCTCCGGCCACCAGGCCGAGCAGTGCCTCAAGGACACGATGGAGAAATACAAGGGCGAGTATCTCCTCTGCATCGAGGGCTCCGTGCCGCTCGCCGAGGACGGCGTCTACTGCTGCATCGGCGGCAAGACGGCCAAGAGCATCGCCGAGGAGGTCGCCGAGCACGCCAAGGCCGTCATCGCCTGGGGCAACTGCGCCTGCTCCGGCTGCGTCCAGGCCGCCAAGCCCAACCCGACCGAGGCCATGCCGATCAAGAAGATCATCGCCGGCAAGCCCATCATCAACGTCCAGGGCTGCCCGCCGATCGCCGAGGTCATGGCCGGCGTGCTCGTCCACCTGCTCACCTTCGACGCCATCCCGCAGCTCGACAATCTCGGCCGCCCGAAGGCGTTTTACTCCCGCCGGGTGCATGACACCTGCTACCGCCGGCCGAACTACGACGCCGGGCTCTTCGTTGAGACCTTCGACGACGAGAACGCGCGCAAGGGCTACTGCCTCTACAAGGTCGGCTGCCGCGGGCCTTCCACCTACAACTCCTGCGGCACGATCCGCTGGAACGGCGGCGTCAGCTTCCCGATCCAGTCGGGCCACCCGTGCATCGGCTGCTCCGAGTCGAACTTCTGGGACAACGGGCCGTTCTACCAACGGATGCCCAACTTCCCGGGCTTCGGCATCGAGTCGACCGCCGACCAGATCGGCGCCGTCGCCGCCGGGGCCGCCGTCGCCGGCGCCGCCGCGCACGCCGTGATGACCAACTTCCGCAAGCGCCATGAAATCGGCGAGCAGGCCGGTGAAAACGCCGAGCAGGCCGAGAAGAACGAACAGGCCGATAAATCCTAACCCCCTCGCCCCATGAGCACCCGCATTGTCGTAGACCCCGTCACCCGCATCGAAGGCCACCTCCGCATCGAGGCCGAAATCAAGGACGGCAAGATCGTCGACGCCTGGAGCGCCGGCACCATGGTGCGCGGCCTCGAGATCATCCTCAAGGGCCGCGACCCCCGCGACGCCTGGGCGTTCTGCGAGCGCGTCTGCGGCGTGTGCACCACCGTGCACGCGCTCGCGTCCGTCCGCGCCGTCGAGGACGCCATCGACGTCAAGATCCCGCCCAACGCCGAGCTGATCCGCAACATCATGTTCTGCGCGCAATACATGCAGGACCACGTCGTGCACTTCTACCACCTGCACGCGCTGGACTGGGTCGACGTCGTCAGTGCCCTCAAGGCCGACCCCGTCGCCACCTCCGTGCTCGCGCAGGGCGTGTCGAAGTGGGCCAAGAGCTCGCCGGGCTACTTCAAGGACATCCAGACGCGCCTGACGAAGTTCGTCGAGAGCGGCCAGCTCGGCATCTTTGCCAACGGCTACTGGGGCCACCCCGCGTTCAAGCTCCCGCCCGAGGCCAACCTCATGGCCGTGGCGCACTACCTCGAGGCCCTCGAGTGGCAGAAGGAGATCGTCAAGGTCCACACGATCTTCGGCGGCAAGAACCCGCACCCCAATTACCTGGTCGGCGGCATGCCATGCTCGATCAACATCAACGAGGCGAACGCGATCAACGCGGAGCGTCTCGCCATGGTCGGGGATCTGCTCAAGCAGGGCCAGCAATTCATCGAGCAGGTCTACATCCCCGACGTGCTCGCCGTCGCGCCGTTCTACCTCGACTGGGCCGGCATCGGCGGCGGCCTCGAGAACTACCTCTGCTACGGCGACCTGCCGACCAACGGCTTCAGCGACGTGGGCAGCTACCGCTTCCCCCGCGGCGCCATTCTGGGCCGCGACCTGAGCAAGGTGCACCCGGTCGACCCGCGCGACGACACCGGCGTCCAGGAATTCATCGACCACTCCTGGTATGAATACGAGGGCGGCGCCGCCGGCCTCCACCCGTGGAAGGGCGAGACGAAATTGAAATACTCCGGCCCCAAGCCGCCCTACGCCAACCTCGACACCGACGCCAAATACAGCTGGCTGAAGACGCCGCGCTGGAAGGGCCACGCGATGGAGGTCGGCCCGCTCGCCCGCATGCTCGTCGGCTACGCCGCGGGCAACGCCGAGATCAAGGACGCCGTCACCGCCACCCTCGGCGCGCTGAAGGCGCCCGCCTCCGTGCTCTTCTCGACGCTCGGTCGCACCGCCGCCCGCGCCATCGAGTCCTCGCTCGCCGCCCGCTGGGCGCTCGAGGACTACCAGAAGCTGCTCGCCAACATCAAGGCGGGCGACACCCGCACCTTCACCCGCGACAAGTGGGAACCGTCCAGCTGGGCCGCCACCTGCAAGGGTGTCGGCACCAGCGAGGCGCCCCGCGGCGCGCTGGCGCACTGGATCGTCATCAACGACAAGAAGATCGCCAACTACCAGCTCGTCGTCCCGAGCACCTGGAACGCGTCGCCCCGCGACGCGCAGGGCCAGCGCTCGGCCTACGAGGCCTCCCTCATCGGCACCCCGGTGCACGATCCGCAACAGCCGCTGGAAATCATCCGCACCATCCACTCGTTCGACCCCTGTCTCGCCTGCGCCGTCCACCTTTATGAGGACAAGAAGGAAATCGCGCGGCACGAGCTGATGGTCAACTGACCCGGAGGCCACCATGAACGCCTCGCACGACTACCAACGCGTCTATGTCTGGGAGCAGCCCGTGCGCTGGTTCCACTGGATCAACGCCGCCGCCATCGTGGTGCTCGGTGTCACCGGTTATCTCATCGGTCACCCGCCCGGCCTGCTGAGCTCGGGCGAGGCGGCCGACGGCTACTGGTTCGGCACGGTCCGCTTCGTGCACTTCGTCGCGGGCTACGTCTTCCTGGCGAACTTCTTCTTCCGGATCTACTGGGCCTTCGCCGGCAACAAATACGCCAGCTGGCGGAACTTCCTGCCGCTGCGGAAGGCGCAGATCCGCCAGATCTGGGACGTGCTCAAGGTCGACATCATGCAGTCGAGCGACAAGCCCGTGCACACGCTCGGGCACAACTCGGTGGCCTACTTCACCTACGCGGGCACGGGGCTGCTGACCGTGTTCCAGATCGCCTCGGGCTTCGCGTTGTATGCGTCGATGAGCTCGTCGGCCTTCCCGCAGCTGTTCACGTGGCTGGTGCCGCTGTTCGGCAGCGAGCAGAACCTGCGCCTGTTCCACTACGCGGCGATGTGGGCCTTCATCGTCTTCACGCTGATCCACATCTACCTCGTGTTCTACCACGACTATGTCGAGGGCCACGGCGTGCTGTCGTCGATCATCGGCGGCTGGAAGTTCATGGAGAAGCACAAGGTCGCGGCCGAGGAGGCCCACGGCATCTCGGCCTTTCCCGAGGACAAGCCCGTGTCCCCGCCGGCCCCGGCCCGACCCCGCGCCACCCGCTGATCCCATGCTCGGCCTGATCGATTCCACTCTGGTTGGCGAAGCCAACGCCCCCGCCCCGCAGGGCGCGGCGGGCGACCGCGTGCTCGTGCTCGGGGTCGGCAACCTGCTCATGGGCGACGAGGGTGTGGGCATCCACATCCTCCGCCTTCTGGAGCACGAGCGGCCCGTGGCCGGCGTGCGCCTGCTCGACGGCGGCACCGGCGGGGTCAACCTGCTGGTCGAGTTCGACGGCGCGCAGGACATCATCCTCATCGACGCCACGCGGGACGGGCAGCCCGCGGGCACGATCACTTTCCTTCGACCTGAAGTTGTGGGTGAACTTCCGCGTGGGCTGGGCGCCCATGACTTCGGGTTGAAGGATCTTTTTGCCGCCTCGGCGCTGCTGGGCCGGCTGCCGCGCCTCCATCTCTACACCATCGCGGTGGAGGAGGTCCGGCCGATGTGCACCGACCTGTCCCCGGCCGTGGCCGCGGCCATCCCCGAGGTGGTGCACGCCGTCCGCGCGCTCGCTGCCCGGCTGGCGGCCGCCGGCTGAGGTTTTCGCCATGAACCCCGAAATCCACGCCTATGCCCTCGGGGCCCCGCAGATGTCCGTGCTCCTGCTCGGCACCGCGGGCGTCGCCATCCTGCACACGCTCGCCGGGCCGGATCATTACCTGCCGTTCATCGTCATGGGCCGCGCCCGCCGCTGGTCGGTGGCCCGCACGGTCTTCTGGACCACGCTCTGCGGCCTGGGCCACGTGGCCAGCTCGGTGGTGCTCGCCGTGTCCGGGGTGGTCTTCGGCTTCGGCCTGGAGCGCGTGCGCTTCATCGAGGAATTCCGCGGCAACCTCGCCGCCTGGGCCATGATCGCCTTCGGGCTGGTCTATCTTGCGTGGGGCCTGAACAAGGCCGTGCGCCACCCGCATCACGTGCACTCCCACGTGCCGGCCGGCACGCCCGAGGGCTTCCGGCTCACGCCGTGGGTGCTCTTCACGATCTTCCTCTTCGGGCCCTGCGAGCCGATGATCCCGCTGGTGATGTATCCCGCGGCGCAGGGCAGCTGGGCCGACGTGTGGGTGGTGGTCGCGTCGTTCAGCGTCCTCACCATCGGCGTCATGCTGGCGGTGGTCCTGCTCGGCCAGCGCGGGCTCGGCCTGTTGCCGGTGGGCCGGTTCGGGCGCTTCCGGCACGCCATGGCGGGCGGCACGGTGCTGCTCGCGGGTTGTGCGATCCAGTTCCTCGGCCTGTAGGTGGGCGGGGCCGGGCGCGGTCATGACGCAGATTTTGGCCGCCCCGCTTGTGCATTCGTTGCGGACTGCTGCGCATTCTTTGGCCGGATGGGGCCGGGCGCTTGCGACGGCCCGCCCCCGGGCGTAATCACAAGCCATGCCCGCTCCCGTTCCCCGCCAGAAGCATCCGCTGGTCGAGCAACTCCGCCGATCACAGATCTACCGCGACTACGAGAAGGCGTTCCGCGAGACGACCGGGCTGCCGCTGACCCTGCGCGGGAAGGGCCAGTTCAACCTGCCGCACCACGGCGACCCGAACGAGAACCCCTTCTGCTCGCTCATGGCGGGTTCCAACCATTCCTGCGCCGCCTGCCTGCAGCTGCAGCGCAAGGTCGAGGAGTCGGCCGCGCTCGAGCCCAAGACGCTCAAGTGTTTCGCCGGCATGTGCGATTCCGCCGTGCCGGTGCGGGTGGGCGAGGACCTGATCGCCTTCCTCCAGACCGGGCAGATCCTGCAGCACGCGCCGTCCGCCGCGCAGCTGAAAAAGCTGACGCGGCTGCTGCTCAAGTTCGGCGTGGAGACGGACGTGAAGCGCTACGAGGAGGCCTACCTCCAGAGCCGCGTGGTCTCCCCCAAGCAATACAAGTCCATCGTCCAGCTCCTGACCATCTTCGCGCAGCACCTCTCGGCGCTCAGCAACCAGCTCGTGGTCCAGGAGGAGTCGCGCGAGGCCCCCTCGATCAGCCGCGCGCGGGCCTACATCGTCGAGCACCATGCCGACGAGATGTCGCTCACGCAGGTGGCCTCGGCGGTCAACATGAGCGCGTTCTATTTCTGCAAGAGCTTCCGCAAGGCGACGGGCCTGACCTTCACCGACTACGTGGCCCGCGTGCGCGTGGAGAAGGTGAAGAACCTCCTGCTCAACCCGAACAAGCGCGTGAGCGAGGCGGCCTACGAGGCCGGCTTCCAGTCGCTCTCGCAGTTCAACCGCGTCTTCCGCCGCGTCGCGGGCGAGGCGCCCTCGGTCTACCGCGACAAGCTGCACCAGACGGCCACAGGCTGAATCATGGGTGGGAGGGGCTTTACGCCCCGACTGATCCATGTTCGCTCCCAAGCAGAGTCGGGGCGTAAAGCCCCTCCCGCCTTCGCCAAAGCAGCCTCCGCCTACGGGTGGTTATGGTGCAGCGGCACGTGGCCGGCGTGCGAGGTGCCGGTGTGCGTCGGGATGCGGAACTGGCAGACGGCGCAGAACGACTCGATCTCGCGGCGCTCGATGTGGCTGAAGACCTGCTCGAGGCAGGTGAGGGCCGTGTCGCGCTGTTCCGCCGAGAGGTGAGGGCTGGCGGCCTGGGCGGTGATGAGCGCCTCGCGCAGGGCCTGGCGGCCGGCGCCGAAATAAGCCAGCAGCGGGTTGCGGCCGCAGGGACAGCTGGGGGCGTGGGCCCGCGTGGGATGGCGGCGGGGCGACCACAGGAGCAGGTCCTTGAAGATCTCGTCGAGGGTCGTGTCGAGCAGGTGGACCAGCGTGTCGGGGTTCGCCAGGGGGGAACTGGCCCGCTCGAGCCGCAGGAGATTCTCCCAATTGGCACGAACTTCCGGGCGGTGGGCGGCGAGGGCCCGCATGACTTCGTTATCCACGTCCATAGTCTACAGCAACGGGCGCGGCGGACTCATCGCCGATTGGCAAAGTTGAGCCGTCTTTTGGTGTGCATGGTTTGTCCCGGCCTCACGCGGTGGGCCGGATCGCGGCCAGGTCGCGCGTCAGCTCGGCGCGGAAATCCGGGTGCGCGATCGAGATCAGCGCCGCCGCGCGCTCGCGCAGCGTGCGGCCGTGCAGGTTGACCGCGCCATACTCGGTGACGACCCAGTGCACGTGGCCGCGGGTGGTGACGACGCCGGCGCCGGGCGCCAGCTGGGCGGTGATGCGCGAGACCCGGCCCTGGGCGGCGGTCGAGGGCAGGGCGATGATCGGCTTGCCGCCGGGGGAGAGCGCGGCGCCGCGGATGAAGTCCATCTGCCCGCCGATGCCCGAATAGATGCGGTGCCCGATCGAGTCGGCGCAGACCTGGCCGGTCAGGTCGACCTGGATGGCGGAGTTGATGGCGACGACCTTCGGGTTCCGGCGGATGACCGAGGTGTCGTTGGTCCAGTCGCAGGGGTAGAAGGAGACCAGCGGGTTGTCGTTGACGAAGTCGAAGAGGCGGCGCGTGCCGTTGATGAAGCTGGTGACGATGCGGCCCTTGCCGTTGGCCTTGAGCCGGTTGGTCACGGCGCCGGACTCGACCAGGTCGACGACCCGGTCGGAGAACATCTCGGTGTGAATGCCGAGGTCGCGCTTGTCGTGCAGGCGGGTGAGCACGGCGTCGGGGATGCCGCCGATGCCCATCTGCAGGGTGGAGCCGTCCTCGACGAGGCCGGCGACGATCTCGCCGATGCGCGCCTCGACGGGCGTCTCCGGCTCGGCATGGTGCTCGAGCAGCGGCCGGTCGGTGGCGACGAAGGCGTGGATGTTCGCGAGCGGCAGGACGTTGTTGCCATGGGTGCGCGGCATCTGCGCGTTGACCTCGGCGATGACGATCCGTGCGGTGGTGGCGGCGGCCTTGGCGGCGTCGCACGACGTGCCCAGCGAGCACATGCCGTGGCGGTCGGGCGGCGAGACCTGCAGCACGGCCACGTCGAGCGGCACGTTGCCGCTGAGGAAGAGGCCGGGGATGTCGGAGAGGAAGATCGGCACGAAGTCGGCGCGGCCCTCGGCGACGGCCGCGCGCAGCGGGGAGCCGGTGAAAAGGGACACGGAGCGGAACTCCTTGCCGCGGTCAGGGGCGGCGAAGGGCGCCGGGCCGGAGGTGTGCAGGTGGTAGAGCCGCACGTCCGCCAGGTCGTGCCGGGCGCAGAGCGCCTCGATGAGCGGGGTGGGCGTGGCGCAGGCACCGTGGATGAAGACGTTGGTGCCGTTGCGGACGTGGGCGACGGTCTCGGCCGCGGAGACGGCGCGGGCCTTCCAGTTGATGGCGTGGTCGGTCATGGGAGTGCCCCCATACTGGCCGGCGGTCGGCCGGAGCAAAGCCCCGATGTTGCCTGTCCCTTGGCAACTCCTTCGCGGATTTTGCCATGGGGGCGCAGACGCGGCGGGCGGTTGCCATGGGTGAAACCTGCGGTTTTCCGTGCCCCCACCAGCCCGCGCGGAGCACGGCCTCGACCTTTCAGGCCATCGCCCTCAGGCGCGGCGGACGGCGGCACGGGGCTTTTTCCCGGCCGCGGCCGGGGCGGGGGCGAGGACCAGGGTCGCGCAGATGATCCCGTTGTCGGGCTCCGGGACGAGCGTGAAGCCCGCCCGGCGGAAGATTCCGAGCATGTCGGCGTTGTGGTTGTTCGTCTGCGCCCAGAGCCGGGCGAGGCCGCGGTCCCGGGCCGTCTGGATGAGCCGGCGGAGCAGCGCGGTGCCCATGCCCAGCCCGCGCCGGTCCTCCCGCACGACAAAGGCCAGTTCGGCGGCGTCGCCGGAGCGGTCGAGGCAATAGCGGCCGACGGCCACCAGGGTCTCGCCGGGCGGCGCGGGGGCGAAGATCCCGAGGGCGCAGTCGCGCGCCTGGTCGACGTTCACCAGCGCGCTGGCGCGCTCGGGGGTCATGGTGGAGACCAGGCAGCCGTAACGCTCGTAGATGGTGTCCGGCGTGTGGGAGTGGAAGAACTCCTGCAGCCGCGGCTCGTCGCCCGCCTGCAGCGGGCGGACCGTGCAGTCGTGGCGGCCGAATTTCTTCCGGAGGACGTCGGGGGGCGGGTTCACGGGGCCCTTTCGACCGGGCGGCCCGGTCAGGCCGCGTGGGCCTGGGTCCGGTGGCCGGTGCGCAGCGGGGCGTGGAGCTGGTCGCGGTAGACGCTCGGGGACTGGCCGGCGATGCGGTGGAACACGCGGTTGAACTGCGAGAGCGACTGGAAGCCGGCCTCGTAGGCGGCCTCGCTCACGCGCTTGTAGGGGTTGAGCAGCAGCTCCTTCACGGCCTCGATGCGCATGCGGGAGAGGTATTCGGTGAAGGTCAGGCCGGTGCTCTTCTTGAAGTTCTTGCAGAAGTAGAACGGGCTCATGCCGACGGTGCGCGAGACCTGGGCGAGGGAGATGTCCTCGGTCAGGTGCGCCGCGATGAACTCGCGGGCGCGGGTGATGGCCGGGGCCTCGGCGAGGGATTGCTTGACCATGAGCTGGTTGCTCACGGCGGAGAGCTGCTCGGCGAAGATGGCGAGCAGGCGGAGGATGGCGTCGTATTGCGCGCGTTCCACCACGCGGGACTGCTTGAAGGCGGCCTCGAGGGCGGCGCGGTCCAGCTTGGGCTCGAGCGCGGCGGCGCCGCGGACGGCGGTGCGGGTCTCGGCGGGGGTCGGGCGGTGGAAGAGGATCTGGCCGGTCTGGAGGTAGGCGACGACCTTCTCGCCGACGCGGATGGCCACGGCGGACTCGTTGAGGCCGGCGAAGCAGGCCACCGTGGAGGGCTGGCCGTCGGTGCCGCGCTCGAGGCGCTGCTGGACGTCGAGGCAGGCGGCGCAGGTCTTGTTCTTGCCGGCGAGCAGGGCGCAGAGGGGGTTGCCGAGCTTGGCGCCCTGCATGGGGGCGGCGAAGGCGCCGGCCGGGCGGAGGGTCAGCGGCAGCCCGGTGATGGACTGGAACGCGCGCTGGTAGTCGCGGTAGATCTCGGAGTTCTGCAGGAGCGTGACGAGCTCGGCGCATTCGCGGGCGGCGGTCTCGGTGGCGGTCGGGGCGGAGGAAGGCGTGGTTTCCATGGGCCCGACAATACCAGTGCCGGCCGGCGGGGGGAATTGGAGGCGGGGCGATATCGGTCTAGGGAAAACCTTTAGCCCGGCTAGGCCGGAGGATTGTCCGGTCTTGCGCCCCGGTTGCCGCCTGCTAGCCGTTCAAGCGTGTCGGCAAAGAGTTATAACGAAATGACCAGGGACGAGCTGATCGCCCGCCTGGCCGCCCTGGAGCATCCCGCGGCCGCCGGCTCCGACGCGGAGCAGCGGCTGCAGGCCACGCAGCAGGAGCTCAAGAACATCAAGGCCGCCCTCGACGAGCACTCCATCGTGGCCATCACCGACGCGGCCGGCCGGATCACCTACGTCAACGACAAGTTCTGCGCCATCTCGCAATACTCCCGCGACGAGCTGATCGGCCAGGACCACCGCATCATCAACTCGCGGCACCACCCGAAGGCGTTTTTCCACGACCTCTGGTCCACCATCGGCCGGGGCCGCGTGTGGCACGGCGAGATCAAGAACCGCGCCAAGGACGGCTCGTTCTACTGGGTGGACACGACCATCTTCCCCTTTGTCAACGCCGCCGGCAAGCCCACCCAGTTCGTCGCCATCCGCACCGACATCACCTGGCGCAAGGCGGCCGAGGCGCAGATCATCGAGATCACCGAGAACGGCCAGCGCCAGATCGGGCAGGACCTGCACGACGGCCTCGGCCAGCAGCTCACGGCCATCGAGATCCTCTGCGCCGGCCTGAAGGAGGACGTGACCGGCACCCCGCGCCTGGCGAAGCAGGTGGACCGCATCGGCCGCTTCCTGCGCGAGTCCATCGCCCAGGTGCGCTCGCTTTCCCGCGGCCTCGTGCCGGTCAGCGACCGGCCCGACGCCCTGTGGGCCAGCCTCGTCGAGCTCGCCGACCGCACCAACGTCCCCGGCCGCGTGGAGTGCCGGTTCGAGAGCCCGGTGGTGCTGGTCGACGAGCACCCCATCGCGGGCCAGTTCTATCGCATCGCCCAGGAGGCGGTGAACAACGCCCTCAAGCACAGCCGCGCCAAGCACATCACGCTGACGCTCGTCCGCGCCGCCGGCGCGCTGGAGCTCGCCGTGACGGACAACGGCCGCGGCTTCCCCAAGGTGCTGCGTCCGGGCATGGGCTTGCAGGTGATGCGGCACCGCGCCAGCGTCATCAACGCCGAGCTCACCGTGGAATCCAAGTCCGGTCTGGGCACCTCCATCCGCTGCCGCTTGCCCGTGCGCCAATGAAGAAATCCGCCGCCAGGAAACCCGCCCCGAAAAAACCCGCCGCCCCGGCGGCCCTCCCGCCGGCCGCCGCCGCGCGCCGGCGCGTCCTGATCGTGGACGACCACCCGTTCATGCGCGCCGGCCTGGCGCAGCTGATCGACCGGCAGGCCGACCTCGTGGTCTGCGGCGAGGCGGGGAATCCCGCCGAGGCCCTGCTCCGGCTGGCCGGCGGCGGGGTCGACCTGGTGTTGTCGGACATGACCATGCCCGGCCGCAGCGGCCTCGATTTCCTCAAGGACCTGCTGGCCCTGCACCCGGAGCTGCCCGTCCTCGTCGTGTCGATGCACGACGAGATGGTCTACGCCGAGCGCGCCCTGCGCGCCGGGGCCCGTGGCTACATCATGAAGGAGGCCGGCGGCGAGAACCTGCTGACCGCCATCCGGCAGGTGCTGGCCGGCCAGGTCTACGTCAGCCCGCGCATGTCCGCCCAGCTGCTGGACAGCTTCTCCGGCCGCAAGACCCGCGACGCCGAGTCGCCCTTCGGCAAGCTGACCGACCGCGAGTTCGAGGTTTTCCAGATGATCGGCCGGGGCTGCAGCACCCGCGAGATCGCGCAGCAGCTCGGCCTCAGCACGAAGACGGTGGACGTGCACCGCGGCAACCTGAAGGCGAAGCTCGACCTGAAGGACACGACTGCGCTCGTCCGCCACGCCGTCCGGTGGGTCGAGACGCAGGGCGGCGCGGTCGGTTAGGCCGCTTGGGCCGAAACCGGGTTGCGCGGGCCGGTGGGCGCCACGAAGCGCAAAATATGAGAAGGAAAGGCCAAGGGAGCACAAGCCACCCGCGGCGGAAACTGGCAGGGTGGGGGTCCAGCCCCGCTGCCCTCCATGTCGAAATCCTCCGCCAAGCCCGCCCGACCCCGGCGCGACCTCCTCTGGATCGAACCCCAGTGGGCGTGGCACTACCGGACGCTGGTGGCCCTGCGGGACCACCTGGTGCAGGAGCGGGAGCAGCCGCAGGCCACCGACAAGTTTGACCGGGATTTCATCCGGGCGCTGCTCGCGCGGGAGCCGGATGCGCTGGGCGAGATCAACGCCGCCATCGAGCGCATCCTCAGCGGCGAATACGGGGTGTGCGAGACGACCGGTCGGCGCATTCCCCCGCAGCGGCTGCGCGCCGCACCCTGGACCCGCCGGTAGCCGGCCCGGGCGGGGTCAAAATCCGCCCGGTTTTTCCCAAATCGTGCGCATCCCAGGGCCGGAAAGGGGGTCATAGTGGGGTATGAAAACCATCCTGGTCCCGGTGGATCTTTCGGCCGCGACCGCGCGCGTCTGTGCGGCGGCATGCGACCTGGCGAGGCTGATCGACGGACGGATCGTGCTGCTGCACGTGGTGCCGCCCCCGCCCATCATGATGAACGACTATTACGCCTTCGACACCGGCCACCTGGCGCAGGCCATGGCGGCGGTCGAGAAGGGCGCGACGCTCAAGCTGCGGGCGCTGGCGCGGCGGCTGGCGAAGCGCGCTCCGGTGCGGACGGTGCAGGTCACCGGCCAGCCGGTCGGCGCCATCCTGGCCCGGGCCCGCGCCACCAAGGCCGCCTACATCGTCCTCGGCTCGCACGGCCATGGCGCGATGTTCGACCTGCTGGTGGGCAGCACCGCCTCGGGCGTGCTGCGCAAGGCCCGCTGCCCGGTGCTGGTCGTGCCCATGAACCGACGGTGATATCCCGCCGTGGAAGTGCTGAAGGCCATCTACGGGCGCCGCGCGGTGCGCGACTACTCGGACGCCGAGATGTCGGTCCCGGTCGTGCAGCAACTGCTCCGCGCGGCGGCGCAGGCCCCCAGCACGATGAACCAGCAGCCGTGGGCGTTCGCGGTGTTCCACGGCCGCGCCCGGATCGAGGGCTATTCCCGCCGGGTCAAGGCGCACCTGCTGGCGACCACCAACCCCATGTTCGGCCAGGATCCGCGCATCGACCAGTATGCCGACACCACGGCCAACCTGTTTCACGGGGCGGACACGATCATCGTGATCTGTGCCCGGCCCTCGCCGTTCCCGGGCGTGGACGACTGCTACCTGGCCGCCGAGAACCTGCTGCTCGCGGCGCACGGGCTCGGCCTCGGCAGCTGCCCGATCGGGTTCGCCCGTTCCTGGTTCAACCGGGCGGACGTGAAGGCGGAGCTCGGCATACCCGCCCACCATGAGGTGGTGCTGCCGGTGGTGCTCGGCCACCCGGCGCACCCCACGCCGGCGCCCCCGAAGGACGAGCCCGAGATTGTCTGCTGGCAGTGGGACGACTGACCGGCATGAAGCACCGGATCCTCATCATCCAGGGACATCCCGACCCGGCGGGCGGGCATTTCGGCCACGCGCTCGCGGGGGCCTATGCCATCGGGGCCACCGCCGCGGGGCACGAGGTGCGGCGGCTGAACGTGGCCGCGCTCGATTTTCCCCTGCTCCAGACACAAGCGGACTGGAACTCCGGGCCGGTGCCCGGGGGCCTGCGCGGCGCCCAGGCGGACATCGCCTGGGCCGACCACCTGGCGATCTTTTTCCCGCTGTGGCTCGGGACGATGCCGGCGCGGCTCAAGGGTTTCTTCGAGCAGGTGCTGCGCCCGGGCTTTGCGTTCATCGCCGGGGACGACGGCCGGGCCGCGCGGAAGGGCCTGACCGGCAAGTCCGCCCGCGTCGTCGTCACGATGGGCATGCCCGTGTTCTGGTATCGCTGGTATTTCGGCGCCCATGGCGTGCGCGGCCTGGAGCGCAGCGTGCTGGCGTTCTGCGGGATTGAGCCGATCCGGGAGACCTTCATCGGCCTGGTCGGGATGAAGGACGAGCAGGGGCGCGACCGCTGGATCGGGCGGCTGGAGGAACTGGGCCGCCAGGGTGGGTGAGCGGGCGGGACAAGATATGCCCAGCAAAGGCCAAGGGGCGCCCGGCCCCGGGAGGGGGATTGCGCTACCCTGTGCGCGTCATGAAAAATCCCCGCGTCATCCCCGCCGTGTTGCTGGCCGCCCTCGCCTTCGCGGCTGCCCTCGCCACGGCCAGCCTGATCGGCGCCGCCGAGGTCCCGGCCGGCGCCCCCGCGGTCCCGCCGCCGGCGGCCGCGCCCCTGCCCATTGAGCACGCCGTCCTCACCCCGCCACCGCAGGTCCCGCCCCCGATCACGCGCCAGTATCCGGCGCGCGTCGTCGTGAAGCTCGAGGTGGTCGAGAAGGTCGGCCAGCTGGTTGACGGCGTCGAATACACCTACTGGACCTACGGCGGCACGGTGCCGGGCTCGTTCATCCGCATTCGCGAGGGCGACGAGGTCGAGTTTCACCTGAGCAATCCCGCGGGCTCGAGGCTGCCGCACAACATCGACCTGCACGCCGTCACCGGTCCCGGCGGCGGTGCGACCCCGAGCCTGACCGCCCCGGGCCAGGCCACGTCGTTCACCTTCCGCGCGCTCAAACCCGGCCTCTACGTGTATCACTGCGCGACGACCCCCGTGACGACCCACGTGGCCAACGGCATGTATGGCCTGGTGCTGGTCGAGCCGAAGGACGGCCTGGCGCATGTGGACCGGGAATATTACGTCATGCAGGGCGAGTTCTACACCACCGGGAAATACGGTGAGTTTGGCTACCAGGAGTTCGACGCGGCCAAGGCCCTCGACGAGCGCCCGACCTATGTCGTCTTCAACGGCGCGGTCGGATCGCTGACCGGCAAATCGGCCCTCACCGCCAGCGTCGGCGAGACCGTGCGCCTCTTCTTCGGCGTGGGTGGCCCCAATCTTTCCTCCTCGTTCCATATCATCGGCGAGACCTTCGACCGCGTCTATGCCGAGGGCGCCTTTGACCGGCCGGCCCGCAACGTTGCCACCGTCCTCGTGCCCTCCGGCGGCACGGCGGTGGTCGAGCTCAAGGCGGACGCCCCGGGCACCTTCGCGCTCATGGACCACTCGCTTTCCCGCGCCTTTGACAAGGGCGCGCTCGGCATGCTCAAGGTGACGGGCGCACCCGCCCCGGCCGTCTATGCCGGCGCGGACATCGACGCGACCTACCTCGGCGCGCACTCCGACGCGTCCGCCGAGGCCGCCCGCAACGAGGCCGAGCTGACCGCCATGTTTTCCGTCGCGGTCCGGGCCAACCCGAAGCTTGCCGACCTGAGCAAGGATATCCAGGGCGAGCGCGGCAAGCAGGTCTACCTCGGCCTCTGCTACGCCTGCCACCAGGCCGATGGCAAGGGCCTGCCCGGCGCCTTTCCGCCGCTCGCCCGTTCCGACTACCTTCTCGCCGACCGGGAACGCGCCATTCGCATCGTGCTGAAGGGGTTGTCCGGCCCGGTGACGGTCAACGGCGTGTCAATCAACAGCGCCATGCCGGCGCTCGAGGGGATCCTGACCGACTTCCAGATCGCGGACGTGCTGACCTACGTTTACAATGCCTGGGGCAACGAGGGCGCCGCCTTCAAGCCCGCCGAGGTGAAGGCGATCCGCCACGAGAACCGCTGAGCGGCCCCGGCCGGTTGACAAAATATGCGCGGCGAAGCGCAACCCGTGCAGAGAGCTGTCGCGGCCAAATGGCTAGAGTAACCACGCTCCCATGAAACCACGCAAGCGAGCCGACGAGCACTTTGAGCCCACCGAGGCCGACATCCGGAAATGCGCCTACTTCCTCTGGAAGGAGGAGGGCAGTCCTGCGGGCCGGGATCTCGACATCTGGCTGCGGGCCCGGGAGCTCGTCCGGCACCACGTGCTGAAACGCCCGGCCGCCCAGGTGGCGCCGCGGACGCGGCCGCGAAACTGATCCCCGCGACATTCCACGCCATGTCCGTCATCCCCCTCACCATCTTCTTCAGCCTGCTCCTCGCGGGCCTGTTCATCGCGCTGTTCGTCCACGAGCAGCGCCGCCGCCGTTTCACCAGCGCCGAGCATGATTCCCTGCTCCCGCTGGCGGAGGAAACCTCCCGCGAGGCGGGCCGCCGCGCCGTGCCGCTCCCGCCCCCGGCCGCCGCCGATTCCGACCCCATCTACTTCTGAGCCCTTCCACGTCCCCATGACAAACGGTCAAAAAACCACCATCGAATTCAACGACAAGATCGTGCGGCAGTTCCTGCTCGCGTCCCTCATCTGGGGCGTGGTCGGCATGCTGGTCGGCGTGATCATCGGCACGCAGCTCAACTTCTGGCAGGCCAACCTCGGCCAGTCCTGGCTGAGCTTCGGCCGCCTCCGCCCGCTGCACACCAACGCCGTCATCTTCGCCTTCGTGGGCAACATGATGTTCGCCGGCATCTACTACTCGACGCAGCGCCTGGTGAAGGCCCGCCTCGCCAGCGACTTCCTGTCCAACCTCCACTTCTGGGGCTGGCAGCTGATCATCGTCGCCGCCGCCATCACCCTCCCGCTGGGCCTCACGCGCGGCAAGGAATACGCCGAGCTCATCTGGCCCATCAACATCGCCGTCGCCGGCATCTGGGTCGTCTTCGCGGTGAACTTCTTCTGGACGCTCGCCCGCCGCCACGAGAAGTCCCTCTACGTCGCCATCTGGTTCTACATCGCGACGATCATCACCGTGGCGATGCTCTACATCGTCAACCACCTGTCGATCCCGACCTCGCTCACGCACAGCTACCCGGTCTTCGGCGGCGTGCAGGACGGCCTCGTGCAGTGGTGGTATGGGCACAACGCCGTGGCGTTCTTCCTCACCACGCCGATCCTGGGCATCATGTATTACTTCCTGCCGAAGGCGGCGGAGCGGCCGGTCTATTCCTACCGGCTGTCGGTGATCCATTTCTGGTCGCTCGTGTTCCTCTACATCTGGGCCGGCCCGCACCACCTGCTCAACACCGCGCTGCCCAACTGGCTCCAGCTGCTCGGCATGACCTTCTCGCTCATGCTCTGGGCCCCGTCGTGGGGCGGCATGCTCAACGGCCTGCTCACCCTCCGCGGCGCATGGGGCAAGCTCCGCACCGACCCGGTCATCAAGTTCTTCGCCGCCGGCGTCACCTTCTACGGCATGGCCACCTTCGAGGGGCCGCTGCTCTCCATCAAGGCGGTCAACGCGCTCGGCCACTACACCGACTGGATCATCGGCCACGTCCACGCCGGCGCGCTCGGCTGGAACGGATTCATGACCGCCGGCATGATCTACTGGCTCGTCCCGCGCCTGTGGAAGACGAAGCTGCACTCCGAGTCGCTGGCCAACCTCCACTTCTGGCTCGGGATCTTCGGCATCCTCCTCTACGTCGCGGCCATGTGGGCCTCCGGCATCACGCAGGGCCTCATGCTCAACGCCACCGCCGAGGGCGGCACCATCCTCAAGTATCCCAACTTCCTCGAGACGCTCAACGCCATCCGGCCCCTCATGCTCCTGCGCGTGGTCGGCGGCGCCCTCTACCTGACGGGCTTCCTCATCATGGGTTACAACGTCTTCCGCAGCATCCGCGGCGCGGCGGTCGTCAACGGCTCCATGGAGGTTTTCGTCGAGGCCCCCGTCCCGGGCGACGCCCTCGGCGTCCGCGGCACCTTCCTCAACGCGCCGGTCGTCTACACCCTCCTCGGCCTGACCGCCGCCTGCGTGTGGATGTTCACCAGCGGCGTGCTCAACCTCCTCGGCCTGCTGGCCACCGTGGTGAGCGTGCTGCTCGCCATCGGCCACTTCGAGTCCCGCGGCAAGGCCTGGGTCGACTGGTATGACCGGCTCCTCGTCAACGCGCTGCCGTTCACCGTCCTGACCTTCCTCGCCGTCGCCGTCGGCGGCCTGATCCAGATCATCCCGATGATGACGATCGACCGCCGCCTCCAGACCGAGGACCGCGTCGCCCGCGTCTACACCCCGCTCGAGCTGGCCGGCCGCGACCTCTATGTCCGCGAGGGCTGTTACAACTGCCATTCGCAGATGATCCGCACCCTGGTGCCGGACGTGATGCGCTACGGCGACTACTCCCGCCTCGGGGAGTCCATCTGGGACCATCCCTACCAGTGGGGCTCCAAGCGCACCGGCCCGGATCTCGCGCGCGTCGGCCACAAATACAACCACGCGTGGCAATACGACCATCTCGAGAACCCGCGCAACATCTCCACCGGGTCCAACATGCCCGCCTACACCTGGTTGATGAAGCAGGACACCGATTACGCCGTGTTGCCCGCCAAGATCCGCGTCCAGCGCACCCTCGGGGTGCCGTTCCCCAACTGGTCGCCGGCCGACATCGACCGCCTCGCCAAGGACCAGGCGAAGACCATCGCCGCCGAGCTCAAGGCGCAGGGCCGCTACGTCGATCCCGACCGCGAGGTCGTCGCCCTCATCGCCTACCTCCAGAGCCTCGGCCAGACCTCGCAGCCCGCGGCCGCCGCGGCGCGGTAATCTCAAATCTCAGATCTGAAGTTTCAAATCTCCTCCTCCCATGCTCCGCCGCATCATCTACGAAGACTGGCAGCTCATCTTTCCCGTCATCGCCCTCGCCGTCGCCTCCTGCGTCTACCTGGTCGCCGCGTGGCGCGCCTCCCGCATGAAGCCCGCGCAGGCCGAACGCCTCGCGAACCTGCCTTTCGAGAACCAATAAGCCGCCCCCCATGTCCTCGTCCCCGCAACCGCCCGAAGATCCCGGCATCCAGCTCCGGGACCACACCTACGATGGTATCCAGGAATACGACCAGCGTCTGCCGAACTGGTGGCTCTACACCCTCTACGGCGCCATCGCCTTCTGGGTCATCTACTGGTTCGCCTACATGATCGCCGGCATCATGCCGACCGACGGCAGCCGCGTCGACACGGCCATGGCCGGGATCAACGCCGCCAAGATGGCCTCGTCCATCGACGTCACCAACGACGACAAGTTCTGGGAGATGAGCGCCAACGCCGTGTTCACGGACGCCGGCAAGCAGACCTTCACCTCGCTCTGCACGCCCTGCCACCTGCCGAGCATGCGGGGCAAGTCCGAGAACCCCGCCGCCGTCGGCCCCGACCTCACCGACACCGCCTGGATCCACGGCGGCACGCCGAAGGAGCTCTTCACCACCGTCTCCCAGGGCGTCCTCGCCAAGGGCATGCCCGCCTGGGAACCCGTCCTCGGCCAGAAGAAGACCGCCGAGGTCGTCGCCTACATTCTCAGTCACCATCAAAAGGGGGAGACCATCACGGTCGAAATTCCGAAGTGAACCAGTAGGGCGCGTTATTCCCCGCGCGCCGCGGCGGCTCAAGGATCAGCCGCCCTACCTTCGCTCAAACCACGCATGAGCGCCGACCACAAACCCGCCTCTCCCCGCCGCTCGGTTCCCCGCCCGGTCGTCGACTCCGTCACGACCATCGCCAGCGACGGTTCGCGCCGCGACCTGCATCCCGCCGACGTGCACGGCCGCTTCACGCGGGCCCGCCGTTGGAGCGGCTGGGCGCTGATCGCCTTCTACCTCGTCCTGCCTTGGATCCCGGTCAACGGGCACCCGGCCGTGTTCCTCGACCTCGCGGAGCGCCGCTTCCACTTCTTCGGCTACACGCTGGCCGCGCAGGACGCCTGGCTGCTCTTCTTCGGCGTCACCGGCCTGGGCTTCGCGCTCTTCTTCCTCACCGCGCTCTTCGGCCGCCTCTGGTGCGGCTGGGCCTGCCCGCAGACGGTCTATCTCGAGCATGTCTACCGCGTGATCGAGCGCTGGATCGACGGCGATGCCACCGAGCGGCGCGCCTTGGCGGCCGCCCCGCTGACCGCCGCGAAGGCGGCGAAGCGCGTGGCCAAGCACGGCCTGTATATCGTGGCCTCGCTGCTCATCACGCATCTTTTCCTCAGCTACTTCGTCAGCCTGCCCGAGGTCTGGCATATGATGCATTACGCGCCGGGCGAGCATTGGGCGGCCTTCGTGTTCGTCTTCGCGGCGGCGGGCGTCCTCTATTTCAACTTCGCCTGGTTCCGGGAGCAGCTCTGCATCGTCATCTGCCCCTACGGGCGGCTCCAGTCGGCGCTGACGGACGACCACTCGCTGTCCATCGGCTACGACGCGCAGCGCGGCGAGCCGCGCGGCAAGCTCGGCACGCCGGACGCGGGCGCCTGCGTGGACTGCAACCGCTGCGTGCAGGTCTGCCCGACGGGCATCGACATCCGCCACGGCCTCCAGCTCGAGTGCATCGGCTGCGCCGCGTGCATCGACGCCTGCGACGAGGTCATGACCCGGGTGAAGCGCCCGGTTGGCCTGATCCGCTACGATTCCTTCGCCGGCCTCGGCGGCGGCGTCACCCGCTGGATCCGCCCGCGCACGATCCTCTACGGCGTGCTCCTCTGCGTCGGCATTGCGGTGGCCGCGTTCGCGTTCACCACGGTGAAGCCCGCCAACTTCCTCGTCTTCCGCACCGGCGGCGCCTCCTACTTCGTCGGGCCCGAGGACGTGCGCAACCAGTTCATGGTCCGCCTGGTCAACAAGCGCACCGAACCGGCGACGTTCGTTGTCACCAGCGAGGGCCTGCCGGCCGGACTGCGCCAGAGCGGTTTCGAGGCGCCCGTCACCCTGGCTCCCATGGCCGAGTCCGTCAGCCCGCTGGTGCTGGTGGCCAGCCGCCGCGACTACCGCGGGCCGTTCAAATTCACCGTCCGCGTGCGCGACGCCGCGCAAACCTTCACGCTCGCCCGCGAGGTCGAGTTCATGGGGCCCGACGCCCGCCTGCTGGAGGACGAGGAGCACGAGGAGCGGGAAAAGAAAGCCAAGGAGCATCATGACCCCAAAGGCTGAAGACTCCGCCGCGCCAGGCGGCCGTTCCCTGTGGCTCTGGGTGGCCGCCGGGTTTCTTTTTGTCGCCATCCTCTGGGCGGCCATGTTCACCGCGGCGCGTCACGCTGACACCCGCAGCGTGCCGCTGGCGACGCCGGGAGGCCGGCCATGACGGGGGAACTCGCCGGCATCACGGGCCCGGGCACGGCGTTCCTCGCCGGGCTGGTCACGAGCCTGCACTGCGCCGGGATGTGCGGGCCCCTGGCCTGCGCGCTGATGCCCGCGGCGAAGGATGATTCCGACCCGCAGGCCGTGGCCTCGGTGTATCACCTCACGCGCCTTGCCGGCTATACGGTGCTCGGCGCGCTGGCCGGCGGGGTGGGCCGGTGGCCCCTCATGCTGCTCGGGGAAAGCGTGCTCCGCTACCTGCCGTGGCTGCTGGTGGTTTTCTTCGTCGTGATCGCCTTCCGCCTCGACCAGCGCCTGCCCCGGCTGCCGCTCCTCGGACGGGCGTATGCCGCGCTGCTGGCCCGGCTGCGCGGGGGCTCGCGCCTGCGGGCCGCCGCCG
>DASWWD010000019.1:0-11647 GCA_036401015.1 Lacunisphaera sp. | reverse complement strand
GGCGCGGCTGCAGGGCGCCTTCGCGCTGGCCGTCGCGGCGCTGCTGGTGTGGCGCCTGCGCGGCACGCTCGGCCTCGGCGGGCCCGGCGCGGCCGACTTCATCTGCTTCTGAGCATGAAGGGCCTGACGACAAATTTCCTGGACGAACGGACCTCCCCGCGGGGTGGGGGCAGCCTGCCGCCCAGGGCAGACTTGGTGAACGGGGGTGTGAGCCCGACGGTGCGAGTGCGTGGACTGCGTGCCGAGCAAGCCGCCCCCGTTCACCTTAATTGCAAACACTGCGGCGTGCCGCTGGCGGGCCCCGCGGCGCAGGCCGCGGGTTTCTGCTGCGCGGGCTGCAGCTATGTGTTCCGGCTGGTGGCCGAGCACGGGCTCGACGGCTACTACAAGATCCGCGACGCCGTCGTCGCCCCGGTGGGCGAGGCCGTGTTCCAGCCGCGCGACTACGCCTGGCTGGCGAAGCTCCAGGCGGAGGCCGAGGCGCTGCCCGGCACGCCGGCGCTGACGCTCGAGGTGCAGGGCATCTCGTGCGCGGGCTGCGTCTGGCTGATCGAGAAGGTCTTTCACCAGCAGCCCGGCGCGCTGCACATCGAGACCGACGCCCAGCTCGGCCGGATGCGGCTGCGGTGGACGCGCGGCGCGTTCGACGCGCCGGCCTTCGCGCGGCTGCTGCAGTCCTTCAACTACCTCGCCGGTCCGCCGGGCGAGGCGCCCGCGGTGCCCGAGAGCCGCCGGCTGGTGCGGCGCGTGGGGCTGGCGGCGGCGTTCTCGATGAACGTCATGCTCTTCACCCTGCCGGTGTATTTCGGCATGGAGGCGACCTTCGCCTACGCGCGGCTGTTCGGCACGCTGTCGCTGGTGTTCGCCACGCTCAGCCTGCTGACGGGCGGCATGTATTTCCTCGGCCGCGCCGTGGTGGCGCTGCGCGCGGGGGCCATGCACATCGACCTGCCCATCGCGCTGGGCATCGTGGGCGCCTACCTGGGCTCGCTCTACGGCTGGCTGGCCCACCGGGAGGAGTTCGTGTATTTCGACTTTGTCGCCGCCTTCATCCTCCTGATGCTGGTCGGCCGCTGGGCGCAGGTGACGGTCGTCGAGCGCAACCGCCGCCAGCTCCTGACCGCCCGCGACCGGCCGCAGCCGGTGTGGGTCGAGACCCCGGCGGGCCCGGTCGAGCGCGCCGTCGGCGACCTGCGCGTCGGCGAGGTCTTTGCCGTCCGTTCCGGCCAGGTGGTGCCGGTCGAGGCGCGGCTCGAGACGCCCGTGGCCACGATCGGCACGGCGTGGATCTCGGGCGAGGCCGACCCGCGGGAATGCCGCGCCGGCGCCCGCGTGCCGGCGGGGGCCGTCAACCTCGGGCTCGGCGACATCCGGCTGCGGGCCGCGCGTGCCTGGGAGGGGTCGCTGCTCGCGCAACTGCTGCAACCGGTCGCGCGCGACGGCTACCGTCACCGTTTTCTGGAAAGGGTCATCGCCGGCTACCTGATCGGCATCCTGCTGGTCGCCACCGCGGCCGGGCTCGGCTGGTGGCTGGGCACGCACGACGCGGTCCGCACCTGGTCGGTGGTCACGGCCGTGCTCGTGGTGTCGTGCCCCTGCGCCATCGGGCTGGCCTTTCCGCTGGCGGACGAGATGGCCACGACGGCGCTGCGTCGGGCGGGGGTGTTCGTCCGCGAGGCCGACCTCTGGCCGCGACTGGCGCGCATCCGCCGGATCATCTTCGACAAGACCGGGACGCTGACGCTGGAGACGCCGGTGCTGGCCAATCCCGCGGCGCTGGCCGGGCTGTCCCCGGAGGCGCGCGCCGCGCTGGCGGCGCTGGTGCGGGACAACGCGCATCCGGTCAGCCGCGCCCTGCACGAGAACCTGCTCGCGCTGGGTCTGCCGGCGGCGCCGGATCCCGCGGGCGACCTGCAGGAGGAGCCGGGACACGGCACGGCTTTGCGCACCGCGGACCATGCGTGGACCCTCGGCCGGCCGGGCTGGCGCGGGAACGAACGTCACCGATCAACTGACATTGATCCGGAGGCGCACGACACGGAGTTTGCCTGCGACGGCGTGGTGCTGGCGCGGTTTCGATTCACCGATGCGGTGCGGACGGATGCGGCGGCGGAGATCGCCGCGCTGCGGGCGCGCGGGCTGGAGGCCTTCATCCTCAGCGGCGACCGCCGCGCCAAGGTGGATTTGATGACATCGTCGCTCGGCCTGCCGCCGGAGCACGGGCTGGCCGAGGCCACGCCGCAGGGGAAGGCCGACTGGATCGGGCGCACCGACGCCCGCGACACGCTGATGCTCGGCGACGGCGCCAACGACAGCCTGGCCTTCGACGCGGCGTTTGCCCGCGGCACGCCGGTCATCCACCGCGGGGTGCTCGAGGGGAAGGCGGATTTTTATTATCTCGGCCGCGGCCTGGCGGGCATCCGCCGGCTGTTCGAGGTCAACGATGCGCGCCGGCGCACGCAGACCTGGCTGCTCGTGTTTTCGGTCGCCTACAACCTGCTCGCCGTCGGCCTCGCGGTCGCGGGCCGGATGAGCCCGTTGCTCGCGGCGGTGCTGATGCCGGTGAGCTCGCTGCTGACGCTGGCGATCGTGGCCGGCGGCATGCGGCGGTGGCTGGCGCGGTAGGGCGCGGACTCCGTTCCGCGCCGGGGCGGCCGGGCAGCGTGCCGGCGGCGGTCCCGCGGTCCGGCGCGGAAAATTTGGGCTTTCCCCATCCGACCCGGACGATAGGCATGGCAGCAGCTTTGCCGCATCACCACGCATGAAATTCGGCCGTCTCCGCTTTGTCCTCATCCTCGCCCTGCTCGCCTCCAACCTGCTGGTGGGCGTGCTCAGCCTGCTGTTCCTCCGCTCGATGGAGCAACGCTATGCGGCGCTGTTTGACCGCAGCGTGCCGCTCATCAACAACCTGCGCACCCTGACCCGCGAGCTCGGCGCGGTGCAGCGGCTGGCCCGGCGCGTCTCCGACCCGAAGAACGAGGCAGCCTGGGCGGCGCTGCTGCCGTCGATGGCCGAGGGCAGCCGGAATGCCCGGGCCCACGCGCTCGAGATCAGCGCCATGGCCACGCTGAAGGACAGCCGCCATGTGGCGGCGCTGTCTGGCTACGGGCGCGCCTACGACGAGAAGGTCAACGAGTTCCTGGCGCTGGCGCGGGCGGAGAAGATCGCCGAGGCCAACCGCTTCAACACCGAGGTGCTGCGCCCGGCCTACGACGACTACATGGACGCGCTGGACGACGTCGCCAACTTCGTGGAGCGCGAGGGCAGCGACCTGCGCGACCAGTATGCCCAGGATTCGCGCCTGTTCGGCGGCTTCCTGCTGGCCTTTGCGGGCTGGCCGCTGCTGGCCGCGGGCGTGATCATCGTGGTCATGGCGCTGCTGGTGATCGGGCTGTTTGTCGCGGTGTTCTTCCCGAAGCTCTTCGCGACGAAGCAGCCGGCGACCTGAGGGCGTCTGCCGCCTCAGATCCCCTTCGGGATCGCCGCCGTCAGGTTCACCGGGGCGCCGTCCGTGATCAGCAGGTTGTCCTCGAAGCGCACGCCGCCGAGGTGCTGGTGCTGGTCGACGAGCGGCCAGTTCACGGCGTCGCGGTATTTCGCGCGCCGCGCCGGGTCGTTGAGGATCGCGGGGATGAAATACAGGCCGGGCTCGACCGTGGTGATGTAGCCGGGGCGCAGGACCAGGTCCATGCGCAGGCTGCGGAGCGAGGGGCGCGGATCCTTGGTGCGGCCGGGCTCGAGGCCGCTGGCGTCGCGCACGCCGAGCCCGAGCAGGTGGCCGAGGCCGTGCGGATAAAACAGCGTGTGCGCCTCCTGTTCCACCAGCGATTGCGGGTTGCCCTTGAGCACGCCCATGGCGACGAGGCCGCCCATCATGTCCACGGCGGTGGAGAAATGCAGGTCCTTCCACTCGGCGCCCGGCCGGCAGCGCTCGCAGGTGCGCTTCTGCGCCTCGAGCACGACCGAGGCGAAGTCGCGCTGGAAGGCCGAGGCCTGGCCCGCCACGTAGGTGCGGGTGACGTCGATCACGTAGCGGTCAAGCTGCGGGCCGCTGTCGATCAGGATGAAGTCGCCGGCCTGCGCCACGCGGTCGGGCGAGGGCGAGCCGTGGAAGACCGCGCTCTGGGCGCCGACGCCCACGATGGAGTCGTAACCCGTCACCTGCGCCCCGTGCCGGAAATACTCGGCCTCGAGCTCGATCTGGAGCGTGCGCTCGCTGACGCCGGGCTTGAGCAACGGCTGGATCTTCGCGTAGCCGGCGGTCGCGGCGGCGGCGCAGCGCGTCATCAGCTCGACCTCGGCGGGCTCCTTCGGCCGGCGGGCGTGTTTGTAGGCCTCGCGGACCGCGGCGGTGCGGGACTCGTCAAACGCCACGCCCGCGACGGGCGCGCCGAGCATGATGACCTTCCGGCCCTGCCGCGCGGCGAGCCACGCGGGGAACTTGCCCAGCAGCTCTCCGGGCAGCTGCTCCTTGCCCTCCCACACGCGGTCCATCTCGGTGACCTCGGGGACGAAGGACGTCCAGCCGCCGTCGCCAAGGCTATGGCGCCCAAGGCCCGACTTCGGGTCGTAGGCGATGATGCCGCCGGTGGCCTCGGCGTGGCCGGTCAGGTAATAATATTCCTGGTGGGCGATGAAGGGGAGCAGGGCGTCGCTGATCTCCGGCTTGGGGATCGGGTGGCCGGCGCCGACGAGGAGGATCTCGTCGGTCAGGCCGAGGGCGGGGGCGATGCGGGCGCGGCGGGCGGCAAAATCAATTTTCATTTAGCCACAAAAAGGCACAAAAATTCACGAAAAGGAAGGCAGCAGAGGAAGGCTTGCCGGCAGTGGCCTCCTTTTTTGGGCGTCTTCGTGCCTTTTCGTGGCCAAGTCCTCAGCCGGCCGGTTGGTCCAGCTCGGCCAGCGCCTTCCTCGCGGACTCGAGCTCCGGGTTGATCTTCAGGGCCGCCTCGAAGCGGGCGCGGGCCTCGTCCTTGCGGCCGAGCTTCACGAGGACGCGGCCGCACCCCGCCTGCACGCCGGCATGCCCGGGTTTCAGGTTCGCGGCGGCCTCATAATGGACGAGGGCCTCGGCGTATTTCTCGTCCTTGTTGGCGATGTTGCCGAGCTCAAGCGCGCCGAGGAAGGGGTCGAGTTGCTGGATGCGGGCGGCGATTTCCGCGGCCTTCTCCAGGCTGCCGCCGGCGATCTCGGGGGCGTTCATGTAGAAGCGCGTCAGGCCGATCAGGCCGGGCACGTGCCGGGGGTCGAGCGCGACGGATTTTTCGAAGGCCTTCTTCAGTTTCGAGGACAGGCCGGCCATCTGGATGAAGTTCACCTCGTTCATGCGCGCGCTGAGCGCGATGCCGAGCTGGGAGAAATACTCCGGCTTGGTCGGATCCGCCCTGGTGGCCTGTTCGGCGAGCTCGACGGCCTCCTTGGCCTTCCTCTGTTTCAGGCTTTCGATGCTCTGCTGGTGGAGGGTGGAGGCGTCCGCCTGAACGGTTGTGGTCTGCGCGGTGGCAGCTGTGGTGAGGACAAGGGCGGCGAGGGCCGCGCGGAGGAGGTTGGTTTTCATGGGATGGGTTGGGTTGAAATTCATTCCTGCTGCAGCGCCTGGGTCGGGTTGAGGCGGGCGGCGCGCCGGGCAGGGAGGAAGGCGGCGGCCAGCACCACGGCCGGCAGGAACAGGAGCAGCGCGCCGAGCACGAGCGGGTCGGTGGGCGCGACGCCGTAAAGTGAGCCGCGCAGCAATTGCGTGAGCCCCAGGGCCCCGATGAGCCCCGCGGCGACGCCGATACCCGCGAGCCGCGCGGCGCGGGCGAGCACCCAGCGCAGGACGGCGCCGGGCGAGGCGCCGAGCGCGAGGCGCACGCCGATCTCGCGGGTGCGTTGGCCGACGGTGAAGGCCATGCTGGCGTAGATGCCGAAGGCTGAGAGCCCGAGCGCCACCGCGGCAAAGAGCCCGAACAGCACCGCCCGCAGCCGCGGCTGGGTGGCGGAGCGCGCGAGGTTCTCCTCCATGGTGCGCACGCTCATGGTCAGCGTCGGATCGGCGCGGCGCATGGCGTTCTGGATCGTGGCGGCGCTGGTGCCATTGGCGCGGACGACCACGGTGGTGAAGAACCAGGGCGACTGTCGCTGCGGCACGTAGAGCTGGGGCATGGCGTCGTCGGCCTGCGTGTCCTGCTTCACGTCGCCCACGACGCCGACCACCTCGCGCCAGCCGCGCACCAGCCATGGCATCGTGCGGATGCGTTTGCCGATGGGGTCGGTCTCGCCGAAGAGGCGCTTCGCCATCGTCTGGTTGATGACGCACACCGGCCGGCTGGCCGCGGCCTTGAGGTCGTCGGCATCGGTGAAACCCCGGCCGCGCACGAGCGGGATGCGCATCGTCGCGAAATACTCCGTGCTGATGGAATTGAACACGGCCTCGTCGGCGTTGCCCTCCTCGACGGGCCGGCCCTCGACCCAGAACGGGTAGCGCAGGGTGATGCCGGTGAGCGGCGCGCTGCTGTTGAGCGCCACGCCGGTGACACCCGGCTCGCGGCGGATCTCGGCCAGCACGCGCTCGTAGTAGTCGCCGAGCTGCGTGAAATTGTCCCAGCGCGACGGCGGCGGCGAGATGCGCAGCGTGAGGACATTGGCCGGGTCGAAGCCCGGCGCGGTGCGCTGGAGCGCGAGGAGGCTCTTCATGAGCAGGCCGGCGCCGGTGAGGACGACGAGGGTCAGCGCCACCTGGCCGGCGATGAGCGCACCCTGCACCCGGCCGGCAAAGCGGCTGGAGGCGCCGCGGCTGCCGCCGGACTTGAGCATCTCGTTGACGTTGGCGCGCAGCACCTGCCACGCCGGCAGCAGGCCGAAGAGGAGGCCGGTCAGGACGGACACGGCCACGGCGAAAAGCAGCGCGGTGCCGTCGACCCCGATGGCCGACGAGCGCGGGATCAGGCCCGGGGGGAGCTGGCGGGTGAGCGCAGGCAGGCCGATCACGGCCAGGGCGATGCCGGCGCCGCCGCCGAGCAGGGAGAGAAGGAGGCTCTCGAGCAGCACGGCCCGGGCGAGCGTCTGCGGGGTGGCGCCGAGCGCGAGGCGGACGGCGAGCTCCTGCAGGCGGGCCACGCCCCGGGCGAGCATGAGGTTGGCGAGGTTGACGCAGGCGATGAGCAGGACGAGGCCGACGGCGCCGACGAGCAGCAGCAGCGACGAACGCAGGCCGCCGGTGCGCATCGCCAGCAGCGGCTGCACGGCGACGCTCCAGCCGCGGTTCGTGTTCGGGTATTCGGCGGCGAGCGAGGCGGCGAGGCCCGCGGCCTCGGCCTGGGCGGCCGCCGGGGTGACGCCAGGCTTGAGCCGGCCGACGGTGGCCCAGAAGCGCGAGTCGCGCACGAGGTTCTCGGGCGCCTCGACGGGGAAGGGCAGCCAGGCGTCGACGAATTCCGGCTCGCGGAAATCCTCCGGCATGATGCCGATGACGGTGGCCGGCTCGTTGTCGAGGAGGATGGTCTCGCCGATGACGCTGGTGCGCTGCGCGAAGTGCCGGCGCCACGCGGCGTGGCCGAGGATCACGGTGCGGCCGGCACCGAGGCTGAACTCATCGGCGTGGAAGGCGCGGCCGAGCTGCGGCGTCACGCCGAAGGCGGCGAAGAACTCCCCGGTGACCTTGCCGACGACCAGCTGGACCGGATCGGCGCCGGACGGGGCATAGCCGGCGAAGTCGGGCCGGTAGGCGGCGAGGGCCTCGTAGGACGTGACGCGCTCCCGAAAGTCGCGGAAATCGGCGAGCGAGAGCGCGGGTTGGGTCAGGGCCTTGGCGGCGTTGAGGGACTTGAAGCCGACGAGCCGGTCCGGGTCCGGGTAGGGCAGCGGGCGCAGGATGATGGACTGGAAGATGGAGAAGATCGCGACATTCGCCCCGATGCCGACGGCCAGCATGACGAGGGCGAGGGCGGCAAAGCCCGGGGCGCGGCGCAGGTGGCGCGCGGCGGCGGTCAGTTCGGTGAAAAAGCGGGTGAGCACGCCCCGAAGATACCGGATCGCGCGCCCCGCCGCATCGCCCGGAAGTCACGGTCAGGGTCATGGTGGTGGGGTGACCCGGGCAACCCGGCTGAGAGCCAAACCAGTCAAGGCTGTTACCGTGCTTTGCTCTCAACGCTCAGCACCCTACCCTCAACTGCTTCCACCTCAGATCAGCCCCATCTCCCGGGCGCGCAGGGCGGCCTGGGTGCGGTCGAGGACGCCGAGCTTGCCGAGGACGTTCGTCATGTGGTTCTTCACGGTGCCCTCGGTGATGTTCAGGCGGGAGCCGATCTCCTTGTTGCTGCAGCCGGCTGCGAGCAGCCTGAGCACGCCGAGTTCGCGCTCGGAGAGCGGGTCGGCGAGGGTCTGGGGGACCTTTTTGCCCTCGCGGGCGGAGAGGCGGTTGAGCTCGGCCATCATGCGGGCGGTCACGGCGGGCTCGAGGACGGACGCGCCCTTGGCGGCGGCGCGGACGGATTCGTTGAGCTTGTCGGCGGAGCAGGCCTTCAGCAAGTAGCCGAGGGCGCCGGCGCGCATGGCCTCGAAGATCTCCTCGTCCTCCTCGAAGGTGGTGAGCACGACGACCTTGGTCGCGGGCACGGCGGCCAGCACGCGGCGCGTGGCCTCGACGCCGCCCATGGCCGGCATGCGCAGGTCCATGAGGATGACGTCGGGCTGGTGGACCTTGGCCAGGGCGACGGCGCGCTCGCCGTTGCCGGCCTCGGCGACGATGTCGAAGTCGGGCTGCAGCGTGAGCAGGGTGCGGAGCGCCTCGCGGAAGAGCGACTGGTCGTCGACCAGCATGAGCCGGAGCTTTTTCATGCCGGCACCTCGATGGTGAGGAGGTAGCCGCCGCCCGGCTGGTTGCCGGCCTGGACGCGGCCGCCGAGGATCTCGATGCGCTCGCGGATGCCGACGAGGCCGAAGCCGCTGGCGGCGGTGCCGTTGGCGCCCCGGCCGTTGTCGGCGACGGTGAGGGTGACTTTCCCGGTCGCGGTGAAATCCAGGGCGAGTTCCGCGGCGGTGGCGCCGGCGTGCTTGCGGATGTTGGTGAGGCCTTCCTGCGCCGAGCGGTAGAGCGCGTGCTCGAGGCCGGCGGCCAGCGGGCGGGTGGTGCCGGCGAGGCGGAGGCTGACGGGCAGGCCGGCGTCCCGGACCAGCGCCTGCAGGGCCTCGGGCAGCGGTGGGCGGGCGGTGTCGGTGCGGAGCGCGCCGACGGAGCGTCGGACGTCGTCGAGGGCGTCGCCGGTGAGCTGGGCGGCCTTGAGGATGGAAGCGCGGGCCAGGTCGGGCTGGCCGGGCAAAATGGCGGCGGCCGCGTCGAGCTGGGTCTTCACGACGGTGAGGTAGTGGCCGACGCCGTCGTGGATCTCGCGGGCGACGCGGTTGCGCTCGCGGGTGGTGGCGAGGTCCTCGGCCTGGGCCGCGTAGGCCTTCAGCTGCTCGTGGGCCGCCTCGATCTCCCGGCGAAGCTTCTCCTCGCGCGCGCGCGAATCCAGGGCCCGCTTGGTGATGAGGGTGAAGGCGATGGTGAAGGCGAAGCCGGCGGCGTAGTTGAACACCGCCTCGACGGCCGCGCCCCAGCCGAAGTCGATCCACCAGACGCCGACGCAGGCGGCGAGCAGGTAGCCGCCGACGAGGGCGGCGTTGCGCGGGCGCAGGTCGAAGATGGCCTGGCTGACCACCGGCAGGACGATCATGCCGAAGAAGCCGCGGGCGGGGCTCAGGAAGACCATCGCGGTGAGCAGCGCGCCCTGGGCCAGGTAATAGATCACGAAGGGGCGGGCCGAGCCGGCGCTCAGCAGGCATTCGTTCGAGAGCACGCCGAGGGCGACATAAACGGCGCCCAGGGCGAAGGTGACCGGCACCATCTCCGCCGGGCCGTAGAAGCGGCCGGTGAAGAAATAACCGCCGAAACAGGTCAGCACGATGCTCGCGAAGGCAAAGGCGCCGTAAAGGCTGCCGCTGCGGTGGGCGTCGTATTGGTCCGGGTTCATCCGACCCGCAGCCTAGCACGCCGGGGCCGCTTGGCGATATAGGAAGAAAGTCATGGTCGGGTCACGGGTGGGTGGAGGCGGGACCATCAGTCCCGTGAGGCATGGCTGGCCAACCCGATAACCCGCGGGACTGATGGTCCCGCCCCCCCAAAATTACACCAAGGCATCAAACAGGATCTCGACCGGGTGCAGCGCGGTGCGGCCGGTGGCGTCCTTGACCTGGTGGCGGCAGCTGGTGCCGGGGGCGGCGATGAGGGTGTCCTCGGGGGCGCTGCGCACGGCGGGGAAGAGCACGAGCTCGCCGATCTGCTGGGAGACCTGGAAATGCTCCTCCTCGTAGCCGAAGGAGCCAGCCATGCCGCAGCAGCCGGAAGGGATGACCGACACCTGGTGGCCGGCGGGCAGCCCGAGCATCTTCACGGTCGGTGTGAGCGAGGAGAGCGCCTTCTGGTGGCAGTGACCGTGGAGCTTGATGGCGCGGGCCTGCGGCTTGAAGGCGGCCGGGGTGATCCGGCCCGCCTCGGCCTCGCGGGCGATGAACTCGTCGATGAGCAGCGCGTTCTTCGCGAGCGCCCGGGCGGCCTCGAGCAGGTGGGCGGGGACGAGGTCGGGATACTCGTCGCGGAAGGACAGGATGCACGACGGCTCGAGGCCGATGAGCGGGGTCTGCGTGGTGACGACGTCCTTGAGCAGCTCGACGTTGCGGACGGCGAACTTCTGCGCGTCGCGGATGAGGCCCTTGGAGAAATGCGCGCGGCCGCTCTCGACGTGCGCCGGGATCTCGACCCGGTAGCCGAGCCGGTTGAGCAGCTGCACGGCCTTGATGCCCATCGGCGTGTCATTGTAGTTCGTGAACTCGTCGCAGAAGAGGAACACCTTGCCGTGCGGATAGGCGAGCTGCGCCGGGTTGGCGTGCTTCGCATGCCAGGCGGCGAGCGTGGTGCCGTGGATCGTGGGCAGGCTGCGTTTCGCGGCGAAGCCGGCGAAGCGCTTGATGTAGCGCGAGACGTCGGGCGCGGTGACGGCCCAGTTGTAGAGCGCCGGGAAGAGCGAGGCCAGGCGCATGGACTGCGTGAAGCCGGCCACGAGCCGCGAGCGCAGCGGCACGCCGTTGGCGTCGTAGTAGTGCTGCTGCCACTCGGCCTTGAGGCGGGCGACATCGACGTTGGAGGGGCACTCGGACTTGCAGCCCTTGCAGGAGAGGCAGAGGTCCATGACGTCCTTCACCTGCTCGCTGTTCCAGGCATTCATGCCCTCGCGGGATTCGGTCAGGACGTGGCGAAGCGTGTTGGCGCGGGCGCGGGTTGTGTCCTTCTCATTGCGCGTCGCCATGTAGCTCGGGCACATCGTGCCGCCCATGAGGTGCGTCTTGCGGCATTCGCCGACGCCGTTGCATTTCTCGGCGGCGCGGAGCACGCCCTGGGTCGCGCTGAAATTAAAGACGGTCTTGTATTCGGGCGTCGGGTGATCCGGGCCGTGGCGCAACGAGGTGTCCATCGGCGGCGTGTCGATGATCTTGCCCGGGTTAAACAAGCCGTGCGGGTCGAAGGTTTCCTTCACGCGACGCATCATCGCGTAGCACTCCGGGCCGACCATGAACGGGATGAACTCGCCGCGGAGGCGGCCGTCGCCGTGTTCGCCCGACAGCGAACCGC
>DASWWD010000018.1:0-73540 GCA_036401015.1 Lacunisphaera sp. | reverse complement strand
CCTCCTCACCGGCCTGGCGGCGACGTCGGGCGTGCTCTTTTCGTGGAACATCGAGGAGCGGGCAGGCGAGTTCTTCGCCCTCTACCTCGCGCTGATCGGTGGCGTGTACGGCGTGTTCCTGAGTGCGGACGCGTTCCTGCTCTTCGTCTTCTACGAGATCGCGATCGTCCCGAAGTACTTCCTGATCGCGAACTGGGGTTCGACCAACCGCGAGTACGGCGCGATGAAGCTCGTGTTGTATTCGTTCGCCGGCAGCGCGCTGGTGATGGCCGGATTGCTGTGGGCGTTCGCGCTCGGCGGCGGAAAGAGTTTCGCGCTGGCCGACCTCGTGCGGGTGGCGGCGCAGTTCACGCACACCGAGCAGGTGGCGCTGTTCGCGCTGGTGTTTCTCGGGTTCGCGATTCTCGCCGGCCTGTTCCCGTTCCACACCTGGGCGCCGACCGGCCACGTGGCGGCGCCGACGGCAGCCTCGATGCTGCTGGCCGGCGTGGTGATGAAACTCGGCGCCTACGGCTGCCTGCGGGTGGCGCTGCCGATGTTCCCGACCGGGTTCGAATTCTGGCAGCCGGCGATCGCGTGGCTGTCGGTCATCGGCATCGTGTACGCGGGCTTCGTCGCGCTGATGCAGGAGGACTTCAAGTTCGTCATCGGCTACTCGAGCGTGAGCCACATGGGCTTCGTCCTGCTCGGCCTCGCCGCGGCCAACGCCACCGCCGTCAGCGGCGCGGTGCTCCAGATGTTCTCGCACGGCGTCATCGCCGGACTGCTCTTCGCCGTCGTGGGCCGCATGGTCTATGAACGCACGCACACCCGGCACCTGGCGGACCTGAAGGCCATGCCGCTGCACCGGCTGATTCCCTTCGCCGCCGTCGTCTTCGTCCTCGCCGGCCTCGCCTCCATGGGCCTGCCGGGCTTCAGCGGCTTCCCGGCCGAGCTGACCATCCTCATCGGCACGTGGCAGACCAAGCCGCTCTGGGCGCTGGCCGCCGCGGGCGGCGTGCTCGTCGCCGCCGCGTTCACGCTGCGCGCGATCCAGGTGTCGTTCTTCGGCCGCACCGGCCCGGACGTCTGCTCCGAGCTGCCGCACGCGCTGCCCCCGATCACCTGGCCGGAAAAGGCCGGCGCCCTTCTCCTGCTTGGCGCCACGATCTATCTCGGGCTCTGCCCGGATGTGCTGTTGGACTGGATCCGCCCGGCGCTGCACTCCCCCGTCTTCCAATCCCTGCTCTCTGGAGGTCCCTCATGAAACTGGACTACGCCGGACTCCTCCATGCCCTGCAGCCCGAGGCGCACCTCGTGCTCGGTGCCCTGCTGGTCCTCGCCTTCGACATGGTCTGGGCGCGCCACCGGCCCGCCAACCGCCACCACGTCGCCCTTGCCATCGGCCTGCTTTCGCTGGGCCTCGCCGGCTGGAAGGCCGTCACCACCGGCGGCACCGGTCCCGTCTTCGGCGGCGTGCTGATGCTCGACACCCTCGCCACGGCCACCCGCGTGGGCGTCGTGACCCTCGCAGCCCTCGCGGTCGCCCTGCTGCCCTCGCCCGCGCGCCTGCGGCACCCGGCCGAGTTTGTCGCCATCCTGCTCTGCGCCACCACCGGCTTCACCCTGATGGCCGCGGCCAACCAGCTGCTCATCGTCTTCCTCGCGGTGGAACTGGCCAGCCTGTCACTCTACGTGCTGGCGGGTTTCGACAAGACCCGCCCCGAGTCGGCCGAGGCCGCGTTGAAATACTACCTCTTCGGCGGCATGGCGGCGGCGTTCCTGCTCTTCGGGTTCAGCCTGCTCTACGGCCTGACCGGCTCGCTGGACCTCGACATGATCGCCGCGCAGCTCTCGATGCGCGGCCCCTCGCCGCTCCTGCTGGTGGCGCTGGGCATGGTGCTCGTCGCCTTCGGCTTCAAGGCCGCCGCCGCGCCGTTCCACCTCTGGGCGCCCGACGTCTACCAGGGCGCACCCGCGCCCGCCGCCGCGCTCATCGCCTCGGCCTCGAAACTCGCGGGGCTCGTGGTGTTCACCCGCCTGTTGTGGCCCGGGCTCGGTTCCGCCGTGGGCACCATCGCGCACGTGCCCATCTCCGTCGGCTGGGCCCCGGTCGTGGCGCTCATCGCCGCCGCCTCGCTCCTGCTCGGCAACATCGGCGCCCTCGCCCAGACCAACGTCCGCCGCCTGCTCGCCTACTCCGCCATCGCCCACGCCGGCGCCATGCTGCTCGGCGTCATCGCCGCCGGCCGCCTCGGGCCGGGTCCCCTGTTCTATTACGCCGCCACCTACGGCCTCGCCGCCGTGGGCGCGTTCGGCGTGCTCTCCGTGCTCGAGGCCACCGGCCCGGCGCAAAAGCTGACCGACCTTGCCGGCCTGTATAAGCGCTCGCCGCTGCTCGCCGGCTGCCTCGCCCTCTTCGTGCTCTCGCTGGCGGGCATCCCGCCGCTGGCCGGTTTCTTCGGCAAGTTCGCCGTGTTCGCCGCCGTGCTCCGGCTGGGCGGCCTGGGCGGACCGGTGGGCTGGCTGGCCCTCGCCGCCATCGCCCTCAGCGCCGTCGGACTCTACTACTACCTGCTGATTCTGAAGCAGGCCCTCGTGGCGGCCCCGGCCGAGGACGCCCCCGCCGTAAAGACCCCGGTGCCCGCCGCGCTCGCGCTGCTCACCGCCGCCGCCCTGCTGGTGATCCTCGGGGTGCTGCCCTCGCTGGTGCTTGGGATCTTCTAGGGGCGGCGACGGCAGAGGAGGCAGGGCTACCCCTGGGAAGTGGCTTCAAACCTCCCGAACTGCAGAAGATTGACCACTGATGCTTCGCCTACCGGCTGCGCTTGAAGGTCCCCTCCGCCTAATCGGCTCCGGTTTGGGTTCCGGGGCGCGGCTAATCGCCGCTGGAGAAATCAGCCGTCGATGATCCATCGTGTCACCATGTCATTTCTATCAGCCGGCGATTAGCCGGCCCCCGAAGCTCCCGGGCGCAGCCGATTAGGCGGAGCCGCACCAAGTAGCGCAGCCGGTAGGCGGAGCATCAGTGGTTAAAACCAGGTCGGTGATCCTGCAGGCATGCCGCAAGCGGCAGCTCTACAAGGCCTGAAATCAACCCAAGGAGAGTGTCCGTCCCCTCAGATCCGCCAGCTCTGCAGGATCCGGATATAGTTCGCGCGCTCGTGCGCCGCCGGGTCGGGACAGCGCTTCAGGTTCAGCGCGCCGCGCAGTTCCGCGACATCGTGATATTCGTGCTCCGCCATCCAGTGCCGGAGACCGTCGCGCAGTAGGGCCATCATCCGGGGACCGTGCTTCAGCAGCACCGACACGAGCTGCACCGTGTCCGCCCCGGCGAGCAGGGCCTTGATCGCGTCCTCCTTGGTGTGCACGCCGCCGGTGCAGGAAAGCGAGCCCTTCACGTGCGGCGAGAGCACCGCGAGCCAGCGCAGGCGCAGCAGGAGCTCGGTCGAGTCCGACAGCTTCAGCTGCGGCTGCACGTCCAGCTCGTCGAGGTTGAAGTCCGGTTGGTAAAAGCGGTTGAACAGCACCACGCCCTTGGCCCCGGCGTGCTCGAGCGCGAGGGCGAACTGCGCCGGCGCCGTGTGGAAGGCCGAGAGCTTCACCGCGACCGGGATCTTCACCGAGCCGGAGACCTCGCGGACCGTCTGCAGCATGTCGGCCTCGATCTCGTCGCCGCTCTGGCGGGGGTCGGTGACCAGCTGGTAGAGGTTGAGCTCAATCGCGTCGGCGCCGGCCCGCTCCATCTTCACCGCATAGTCGGTCCAGCCGCCCGGCCGGTGGCCGTTGAGCGAGGCGATGACGGGAATGGGCAGCGTGCTCTTCAGCAGCGCGATCTGCTTCAGGTAATGGTCGGGCGTCAGCTGGTATTCCGAGTAGCCGGGAAAATACGACGTGGCCTCGGCGAAGCTCTCCGACGGGGTCTCGAGCAGGAAGGACAGCGCCTTCTGCTCGTAGTCGATCTGCTCCTCGAAGAGCGAGCGCATGATGATCGCGCTGGCGCCGGCATCCGCCAGCCGGCTGGCGGCGTCGATGTTGTCGCAGAAGGGCGAGGCGCCGACGATCAGCGGGCTGCTGAGCTTCAGGCCGAGGTAATTCGTGGTGAGGTTCGGGGCATGCATGGCGTGGAGGGGTCAGTTTTTCGCGGCCGGGGGCGGGACCACCGGGGCGGGCGGCGTGCCGTTGGCGGCGGCCGGCGGGGCCGCCAGCTGCTGGTAGTAGGCGTAGTGCGAGCGCACCTGGGCCTGCGCCTGGGCGGCGAGCTCGGTGGCGCGCTCGGGCGCGACGTTCTTGAGGATGCCGAAGCGCGTCTCGTTGGCCATGAACCGGGCGAGGTCGCCCTTCGGCGCGCCGGAATCCAGCTTGAGGCCGGGCTCGCCGCGGGCGGCGACCTCCGGGTTGTAGCGGAAGAGCGGCCAGTAGCCGGTGTCGACCGCGAGCTTCTGCTGCTCGAGGCCGAGGTGAAGCGGGAAGCCGTGCGCGATGCAGTGCGAGTAGGCGATGATGAGCGCCGGGCCCTGGTGCGCCTCGGCCTCGCGGAAGGCCGTGAGCGTCTGGCTGTCCTTGGCGCCGAAGGCGACCTTGGCGACGTAGACGTGACCGTATTGCATGGCCATGAGGGCGAGGTCCTTCTTGGCGACCCCCTTGCCGCCGGAGGCGAACTTGGCCACGGCCGCCATCGGCGTGGACTTGGACGACTGGCCGCCGGTGTTCGAGTAAACCTCGGTGTCCAGCACCAGCACCTTCACGTTGGCGCCGGAGGCGAGCACATGGTCGAGGCCGCCGTAGCCGATGTCGTAGGCCCAGCCGTCGCCGCCGATGATCCAGACGGACTTCTTGACGAGGTCGTCGGCGTGCACCTCGAGCAGGCGGGCGGTCTCGCCGGTCAGCCCGGCGAGCACGGTGCGGAGCTCGGTCACGCGCTTGCGCTGCGCGGCGATGCCGGCCTCGTCGCCCTGGTCGGCGTCGCGCAGGAGGTTGGCGAGATCAAATCCGACCTGCGGGGCGAGGTCGGCGAGCAGGCGCCGCGCGGTGCGGGTGCGCTGCTCGGTGGCGAGCAGCAACCCGAGGCCGAATTCGGCGTTGTCCTCGAAGAGCGAGTTGGCCCAGGCCGGGCCGCGGCCCTCCTGGTTCGAGCAATAGGGCGTGGTCGGCAGGTTGCCGCCGTAGATGGAGGAGCAGCCGGTGGCGTTGGCGATGACGAGGCGGTCGCCGACGAGCTGCGTGAGGAGCTTGATGTAGGGCGTCTCGCCGCAGCCGGCGCAGGCGCCGGAGAACTCGATGAGCGGGGGCTGGAACTGCGAGCCCTTGACCGTCGTCATGTCGACCTTGGTGCGGTCCGGATCGGGCAGCTGCAGGAAGAAGTCCCAGTTGGCCTTCTCCTTCTCGAGCAGCGGCGGCTGCGCGACCATGTCGATGGCCTTGTGGCGGGGGTTGCTCTTGTCCTTGGCCGGACAGACCTGGACGCAGAGCGAGCAGCCGGTGCAGTCCTCGGGCGCGACCTGGATGGTGTAACGCAGGCCGGGCTGCTCCGTCGAGCGGAACGGCACGGACGCGAAGCCCTCGGGCGCCGTCGTGAGCTCGCGCGGGTCGTAGAACTTGGCGCGGATCGCGGCGTGCGGGCAGACCATGGCGCACTTGTTGCACTGGATGCAGATGGACGCGTCCCAGGCCGGGATCTCGAGGGCGATGTTGCGCTTCTCGTAGCGGGCCGTGCCCGTGGGCCAGCAGCCGTCGAGCGGGAGGGCGCTGACCGGCATGAGGTCGCCCTGGTTGGCCAGCAGCTTGGCCGTCACCTGCTGGATGAACTCCGGCGCGTCGTCGAACGACGGCGGCACGGTGGTGACCGCGGCCTTGTCCGGCGCGGCGGGCAGCTTCACCTCGTGCAGGCCGGCGAGCGCGGCGTCCACGGCGGCGTAGTTCATCTTCACGACCTGCTCGCCCTTCTTGCCGTAGGTCTTCTCGATGGCCTTCTTGATCTGCTTGATCGCCTCCTCCTGCGGCAGCACGCCGGAGAGGAAGAAGAAACAGGTCTGCAGCACGGTGTTCGTGCGGCGGCCCATGCCGCTCGCCTGCGCCACCTGCGTGGCGTCGATGACATAGAACTTGATCTGCTTCGCGATGAGCTGCTCCTGCCACTCGCGCGGCAGCATGCGCCAGGTGTCCTCCGGCGTGTAGGGCGAGTTGAGCAGCACGGTGGCGCCGGGCGCCGCGTAGCCAAGCACGTCGGTGCGGCCGACGAAGTTGAACTGGCTGCAGGCCACGAAGCTCGCCTGCCGGATGAGATAGGGCGCGCGGATCGGCTTCGGCCCGAACCGCAGGTGCGAGGTCGTCATCGAGCCGGACTTCTTCGAGTCGTAGACGAAGTAGCCCTGCGCGAAGTTGTCGGTCTGCTCGCCGATGATCTTGATCGAGTTCTTGTTGGCGCCGACGGTGCCGTCGGCCCCGAGGCCGACGAAGACGCAGCGGCGCACGTCGGCCGTCTCGAGGTCGAAGTCGGCGTCGAACGGCAGCGACAGGCCGCTGACGTCGTCCAGGATGCCGACCGTGAACCGGGCCTTGGGGCTCGCCTCGGCGAGGTTGTCGAACACGGCCCGGACCATGCCGGGGGTGAATTCCTTCGAGCCGAGCCCGTAACGGCCGCCGGCCACGCGCGGCATGATGGCGCCGGTCATGGCCGCCTCGGCGAGCACGCCGACGACGTTCTGGTAGAGGGGTTCGCCGGCGGAGCCGGGCTCCTTGGTCCGGTCGAGCACGGCGATGGAACGGACGGTCGCCGGCAGCGCCGCGCGGAAGGCCGCGGGGTCAAAGGGCAGGAACAGACGCACGGCGATGACGCCGACCTTGCCGCCGCGGGCGTTCAGCCAGGCGACGGTCTCGGCGATGGTCTCGATCGCGCTGCCCATGGCGACGATGACGTGCTCGGCGTGCGGATCGCCGTAATAGTCGAACAGCCGGTATTGCCGGCCGGTGACGGCGGCGAACTTGTCCATCACGGCCTGCACGGTCTTCGGCAGGGCGGCGTAGAACGGGTTCACGGCCTCGCGGCCCTGGAAATAGACGTCGGGGTTCTGCGCCGTGCCGCGCAGCGTGGGCTTGTCGGGCGTCAGCGCCCGGGAGCGGAAGGCCGCGATGTCCTGCTCGTCGATGACGGCGCGGATGTCGTCGTCGGAGAGCGTGGCAAGCTTGGAGACCTCGTGCGAGGTGCGGAAGCCGTCGAAGAAATGGATGAAGGGCACGCGCGCCCGGTAGCTGGCGGCGTGGGCGATCAGGGCGAGATCCTGCGCCTCCTGGCCGTTGTTGGAGCACAGCAGCGCGCAGCCGGTGGCGCGGCAGGCCATGACGTCCTGGTGGTCGCCGAAGATCGACAGGCCCTGCGCGGCCAGCGCGCGGGCGCTGACGTGCATGGTGAACGGCAGGAGCTCGCCGGCGATCTTGTAGAGGTTGGGGATCATCAGCAGGAGGCCCTGCGAGGCGGTGAAGGTGGTCGTCAGCGCGCCCCCGAGCAGGCCGCCGTGCACGGCGCCGGCCACGCCGCCCTCGGACTGCATCTCGACCACGCGCGGCACCTCGCCCCAGAGGTTGGGCTTGCCGGCGGCGGCCCACTCGTCGCACACCTCGGCCATGGTCGAGGAGGGCGTGATGGGATAGATGGCGATCAGCTCGTTCAGCCGGTAGGCGACGGAGGCGACGGCCTCGTTGGCGTCGCAGGTGACAAACCGCGGGGCATTGGGCGTGGTGGACATGGAGGGGGCGGGAGGGCTGGACCGGGTTATCACCGGGTATGCCCCATCATCGCAGAGCCGTGAAAAACGGGCTCCGCAGATATTGCCTTAAGCGCCGTAGGTATTGCCGGAACTTCTTTTACAAACCTGCGGAGAACGCCAGCGAGCGCACACATCCGGCCGGAATCATGCCCGTGTTGGCTTGTTCAAGTCACAAGGCGCCCGGACAAAAGGACCGCCGCCGATATCGCGAAGCCTAGGCCGCCTTGGGGCCTTTCTTGCACCGGGCAGCGGGCAACTGCCGCCTGGCCAGCAACTCCTCGCGATAGGTTCTCGGGGTAAGGCCGACGATACGCTTGAAGGTCTTGTGGAAGTGCGAAGGCTGCTCGTAGCCAATCCGGAGGCAGATCTCACTGACGGTCTGATCGCTATAGTTTAACAGGCGGCACGCCTCCCGCACCCGCAGACGCTGGATATACCGGGTCGGGGACATGGCGAACATCGCACAAAACAGGCGGCGGAATTGGGCGACCGACAGGCCGCAGCCCTGCGCCAGGGTTTGCACGGTATGGGGGGACCCCACATTCGTGCGTAACAACCGGATCGCGGGCAAAAGCCGCCGAATCTGGATGACCTGGGCCCGCCCCAGCATGCGGCCGGCATCGGGAATGTGGTCCCGCACAAAGGAGATGATCGCAAGCGTTGTAAGCGAGCGCAGGCACTGCCGGCGCCCGATCGGGGCCATCTCCGCCAAACCCATCGCCTCCAGAAAATACTGGCCGACGATTGAATTCACGCCCGGCTCGATGGCGGCCGGAAACTCCACGAGTTCACTGAAACTCACCTCCCCCAGGATCAAGGCGGTGAAACGGAGTTCAACAATGACGCAAGGCTGGCCGAGGCCGGCGCGCGCGATGCAGGCAACGTTGGGCCGCAGGTGAAACAGCCCGCCGCGATCCAGTGTATATTCAGACTCTTCCAGCCGAAACACCGCCTCGCCCTCAGCCACGTAGAACATGGCCTCCTGGCCGAAGCCTCCCAGCTTGGACCCGCTTGGCTTCAGCACGATCTTCTCGACGCTGGCCTGCTCGATTGTCAGCTCCCCGAGAAAGTCATCGAGCGCGGCCGCCCAATCGGGGCGGCCGGCGTGACTCTTGTCAGCGCAACTGTTAACGAGAGGGGTGACCATGGCGGGGGTTTCGCTGGAACGGATTGCTACGCATTCGCCCCTTGACCCGCCAGCTACATGATGCGCACATCGTTGCGTGAAATCTGACGCCCCTGTCACGATGCGCACGATCGCCCGGTCTTTGGGCATAGCGACTTCAACCGTTTCGCGGGCGCTGCGCGATGATGCGACCATCAGTGCGACCGTCCGCCAACAAATCAGGCGGACGGCGCGAAGCCTCGGCTACCGGCCCAACCCGCTCGTCTCGACCTTGATGGCCCAGCTGCACGTGCAGCGCCGCCGGGCGGATCCTCACCACATTGCATGGATCGACCTGTGGCCGAGTGACAATGCCTCCGCCCAGCTGCTGTTGTTCAACCCGCTGCTGCAGGGAGCCAGGATCAGGGCCCGGGAGCTGGGCTACGGCATTGAGGTGCACAAGCCGGTGCAAAGCGGGATCGATCCTTCCCGGCTGCGCCAGATCCTTCTGGCCCGCTCTCAATGGGGCATCGTCATCCCTCCCGTTCCGGAAACCGCCCGGCATTATGACCTCACGGTGGAAGGTTTCGCCGCGGTCACCATCGGGACCAGCCTGCACACCCCCCTGATGCACCGGGTCTCACCCGACCTTTATCAGGGCGGCCAGCTCGCCTGCAGCGAGCTGCGGCAACGGGGCTGCCGGCGGATCGGTCTGGTCCTGACCCATTCGATGAGCGACCGCGTCGAGGGCAAATGGCTCGGGGCTTATTTGGCGGAACAGCAGCAGTGGCCGGCCAAGGAGCGGTTGCCGCCTTTGCTTTGCCCGACAGGGCAGCAGGCCGCCTTCCAACGCTGGTTCGGACAGAACAAGCCTGATGCCATTCTTCTGGCCGAGGCGCAGGTCGAAAATTGGCTGACCAAAGCCAAGCCCGCCGGCGGGGCTGTTGTCACTGCCTGGCTGCTGCTGGAGCAGAAGAACAGCCGCAAGCAAGGGGTCGACTACCGAGGCGAGAAAATCGGCGCCGCGGCCATCGAGGTCGTCGTCGGCCAGATTCACCGCAACGAGCGTGGCAGTCCGACCATCCCCAACAGCCTGCTGATGCAAGGCGTCTGGGCAGGCGGCCGCTGAGCCCGGTCAGGCAAGCCGGCCGGGGCTGAAGCCGGTGGCGAAAGCCTGGTCGAGAATGAATTTCCTCATCTCGACGGCGCCTTCAAACCCCGGACACTCCTGCTGGCGCAGCATCGAGAAGGTGTTTTGGCCTTTTTGCAGACAGCCCAGGGGCACCCGGAACCGGACCACATCGATCCAGCAACCATGATCGAAGTGATTGTAGAGATGCCCCGTCCAATCGAGCGCCTGCCCGTTGATCCGGAAGGCCACATCGGTGATACGGTTGAGGTTCTTGACCTCCAGGGTGAGCAGCGCCGGGCGCTCCAGGTCCAAGCGCCGCGCCTCCGCCATGTCATCGGCTATCAGGAATCCGTGGTGCACCTCGTTCTGCCCGGGGTCCAGGCGGACATGGCTGAGGAAGAGGCTCCAATAGATCCGGATCTCATCCGCGGGCCACCACGGGGCCAACACATATTGCTTGGGCAGGAACCGCAGGGCTTCCTCGGTGGCGAGTTCCTTGAGCGCCGCCCGTGGAAACTCACCGTCGCAGCATGTGAAGTTGAAGAATGAGATCCCGTGCGCCCCCAACTGATAGGCGCGCGCCGCGAACGCCCGCATATACTCGATCGACGGCGGTCCATAGCCATCGTGCATCGCGTCGTGCGAACGGTGCGTTCCGGTGCCGCCGCCGACCGTCGTTTTCAGCTGATACACCTGCCCCTCAATGCCCGGACAAACCAGACAGCCGGAGGCCCGGGCCCGGGCGACCCACCAGTCGACCGGCGGATCGGGCCAGTGATCACCCAGCGTTCCGAGGGTGATTTGGTCGAACAAGCCCTCCTCGAGCCAGGCGGTGACGGCCAGACCGCTGCGAATCATCATGTCGGGATCATGCTCAAAGCGGGCGGTGAACTTGCGGCCGGCTTGGCGCACTTGCCGGCTCAACTCCCGGATGAAATCCGTCATCACGGGAGCATGCTTCGACTCCTCCCCGGCCGGAAACCACGGCCGCTTGCGCGTGAAATCCAGGTCGATGCCGTCAACCGGATAGCGGTTCAGCACATCCTCCACCTGGCGCCGGCGGTAATCACGCACCTCCGCCCGGGCATAGTTCAAGCGGCCCGAGGGCAGCCGCAAGTCCCGGTTCTTGTCCAGCCAGTCCGAGAAGAGCTCCGGGTATTCCTGGCTGCCGTCCAGTCGCACATAGGTGTGGTGCCCGTCGTTCATGCGCAGGGAATAATGGCATTCGAGGCCGTGCCGGTGGCACGCATCGAGCACGACCTGCAGCGGGTCGGTGCCCAGCTTCGCCAGATGCTCCACGGTGGCGCGAATGCGCCAGACGTGCATCTTGTCGATGCGGCTCTGATTTTTCATCCACTCCCCCACCAGCGGGAGAAAGCCGGACCGGTAGTTGACCGCATGGGAGCCGAGTGAACAAAACTGATAGATCTTCACGCCTGAGCCCACCAGGGGCAGCACCGTCGCGCGCACGATGTCCTCCGGGGACATGGGCGCGGGATAGCGCATGTAGGTTGACCAACCGTCATCGTTATAAATCAGGGTCTTTTGCATGGTGTTGTCGGTCTTGTTGGGCGGGGATCTGAACTCTAGGCAGGTTGTGAATCCGGCTCAAGGTGCTGGATGGAACGGCGTCACTTCTCGCAAAAGCCGGGAATGCCTTCAATCGCCATAATGTTAACCGGACTCGCATCGAGCCCGCGAATCGGCAGCGGCAGATACACGATCAGGAAGATCTCCGCCCTGAGATGCTCGAGATTCTTGAGCACCTCCAGGAAAAGGATGTCATGGCCCAACATGATATCGTGGCAGGCAACGCAGTGTTCGATGTTGTTCTCGATGCAGATGCCATCCCCGAAACCCACGGCCTTCACCTTTTTCTCCAGGAACCACTCCGCCGACTCCCGGCTGAGATGCGGCCGCTGGTCGTCGGGATTGTGCACGAAGGGCTCGGAGTGAAACCGGGAATCAAGCACGAGGACATCGCCCGGGCGGACGCGCGCGCGATCAGCGGCCTCGAGATCGGCGCGGGTGATGAGGGCCTTGGGGGCGCAGGTGGTGAGGTTCAGCCGGACCCCGCGTCCCAGATAGTGGTCCGCGGGCAATGCCGTCACATCCTTCGTCAGGCTGCCGTGATGGCTCGGGGCCTCCACGTGGGTGCCCAGGTGGGTCGTGAGGTCGATGTCCGTGTGGAAATCACGAACCCCGTTCACATCCACCACCTTGCGATGCAGCACGCAGCGCCGCCGCTCCGTGGCGGGATCGAGCACCTTGCTGAGCTGGACAGTGCGATATGGGCCCACGCGGCCCACGGCGGAAGCGAGTGTTTGTGACGGCATGGTGGTTGGAGTCCGAGGGGCCTGGACGACGTGCGCGCCGGCCGAAGGTTCATCAATTTAACCTAGGCGCGGATCGGTCGACAGGCGCAGATCGTGCAAATAGCTGCGTTTTAATGTGCCGCTTTTTAATCCGACGGCGCCCCGGACTAAGGGGTCCGCTCTTCGGAACGGGCGTCAATGAAGGGATAACGGATGGCGGCGGTGAAAAGACAGGCCCCGATCGCGACCAAGGCCGAGCAGGCGAACAGGGCGGTGCTGAACCCGCCCGAGGTCGCGGCAAGGCGGCCGAAAATGACCGCGCCGAAAGCGATGCCGATTCCACCCATCAGGCCGAAGATGCCGCAGATTGCACTGAAAGCCCTCATCCCGTAATACCGGGCGGTCGAATAAGTCATGCAGTCTACCTCCACGCCCAGGGCAAACCCGATCACAAAGATCAGGAACGGGGCGAGCGCCACCTGATGCATGCCCAAGGCCGCACAGGCCATGGCCTGCGCAAAGAGCAGGCCGCCGCACACGATGGCAAAATGAAAGCGGTCGATAATCACACCCCCCGCGAGCCGGCCGCACATCGAAGCGACTCCCAGCACCCCGGCATAGGCCGCCGCCTGCGTGTTGGTCAGCCCGGCATCAATCAGGAATGAAACCAGGTAAGTGGTGATCCCGCCGTTGGCGAGACAGGTGGCCAGGTAGCCGCCGGCAATGAGCCAGAAGACCGGACGGCGCATCGCCATCGCGCGAGTGTCGCCCGTGACAACCGGCACGTCGGCCCCGGGAACCGGGTGGGCGCGGCGTTCCGAAAGCCAGAAATAAGCTATTGGCAGGGTGAGCGAAGCCAGACCCGCCATGGCCAAGGCTCCATACCGCCAGCCGAAGTTGGTGATCACCGTCTGGAGCAAATACGGTGTGACCATCGAGGTCAGGCCGATGCCAGCCGAAGTCAGGCCCAGCGCCGTGCCACGGCCGGCATCGAACCAGCTGTTGACCGCCCTAGCATAAGTGACTGCGGTGGTTCCGGTGCCTACACATCCCACGAGAACCCCGATGGCATAAAGCATCCAAAGCCGCCCCCCTGCCAGGGCCATGGCGGCCAGGGCCAGGGCAAACAAGGGAATGGCCGTGAGCAGCACCCGCCGCACGCCCAGCCGATCAGCCAAGTGCCCGGTGAATACCACCGTCACCACGTAGCCCATGTTCGCAAAAAAAGTCCAGGAACCGACTTCGGCCAATGACCAACCGAATTCCCGGACCATGGGGTCGATGAATACCCCGAATGAATACATGGGCAGCCCGCCGAAACCCAGACCCATCCCCAGCATCGCGGCTCCGACCACGCGCCAGGACTGACGAAATTCACGGGCCGCTTCGGCTTTGCGGGATTCGGTGGGACTCATCAAGAAGGAGGCTAGGTGGTGAGGCGGTATTTAACCGCGACGACAAATTGCACGTAAGGCTTTTCTTGGGACCATTCGTGAAAGATGGTGCAGAAAGAGCCGTCGGGCAGCCGGACGGTGGAGGGATAACCGATATGATAATAGAGTTCGCCGACCTTGTCCGGAGTGGATTGCCCCCCGGTGCTGATGACAAATTCATTCCGAACATCCCACGTCCGGCCGTCCTTGGACAGGCATCCGCGTATGCCGTAGGGATCTCGCCGATAGCCATAGGTGCAAAGCACCGACCCGTCGGGGAGGGCGACTAGGTCCGCCGGGTATCCCCAGATGTTGGTCGGCCTAGGCGTGCTCCAGGACTCCCCGTCATCCTCCGAATACGCGGTCCACAAATGCTGGTGCCGGTTTCTGACACCATGCATCGTGCGGATCATCGCCACCAGGGTGCCGTCGGCGCAGCGGACCAGGGAAGTTTCATCGAAGGAGATGATCGTGGCCGGATCGAATGCGATCGTGGAATAATATTCCCAGTCCAGGCCCCGGTTGTCGGAACGCAGGATGAAGGAGCGGCATCGCTCATGCAGGTTGTCGACCTCCATCCAGGCCCGGGAAAACAGGTGCCCGTGGCAGGCCATGAGCAAAGTGCCGTCGGGCAATTCCACCACCCCGTCGATCGGCTGGGCCCAGCGCATGGGGGCAATGTTTGCGCGGTAGCCTTCCGACCAGGTCCGGCCGTTGTCGTCCGAGACCACCAGGCCCACGCTGTCGGGCGTGCGGGTGGCGGCTGGCCGGACCTGCGGGCCATAGTCGGTGTAGATGCCCTGTTGGTTGACAAAGGCCCACTGGAAGAAGTTCACGATCAGCCGGCCGTCCCGGAGTTGCGTGATGGACGGCGTGTCGCTGCCGAAGTGATAGGTGCAGGGCCAGATCGTCCGGCGGTTGGCGGCATCCCAGGTCAGGCCGCCATCCCGGGACAGGATCATGGCTATGCTGTCAAAGTCGATATGCTCCCGCTGGCGGGTCTCGTTGTAGATCACCGCCAGTTCACCGGTTTGCAAAACCGTGGCTCCGACCTGGCAGACAAAGCGGTCGGGGTCGTAATGAACCCGGGTGCGAACCACATCCTTTAGCTGGACCTTCATGATGAAAAGGGTGCCCGCGGCCGGCGGGGAGGATCGCCCCCGCCTGCAACGGGCACCCGCAAAAACCTCAGAAGCTGTAGGCCGCGCTCAAACGGAAATTGCGCGGCTCGGAGGGCCAGACGTTGTTCCGGTTGACCGAGGTGAAGGCGAACACCTTGTCGAAAACATTGTAGATGTTGGCCTGGATGCGCCAGGCGCCGGTCTGGTAGGCCAGCATGAACTCGGTCAGGTCATAGGAGGGCATCTTCAGCACGTCGGTCGTATCACCGGCCCGCTTGTTGGCGAACTCGTGCCCGGCGCCCACGGACAGGCCCTTCAGCGCGCCGGGGCCGAACTCATAGGAGGCGAAAAGCTTGTAGCTGACGCCTTGGGAAACGCCGCGGCGGCGCAGCCCGGCATCGGTTTTCGAGGAGATGTCGCCGATGCCGGCGATCACGGACAGGCCCTTCACGGGTGACGCGGCGATGTCCAGCTCCCAACCCTTCGTGTTCGCGTTGCCCTCGGAGACGAGACGACCCGGCCCGCCCAAGGGATCGCTGATGAAGATCACCGAGTTCTCGAGCACCATGTCGAAATAGGACAGGGTCGTGATAAGGCGGGAGTCGAGAAGCTCGGTCTTCAAACCGACTTCCTGCATCGAGCCGAGGAGGTTCGGGAACCGCTCGTTGGTCAGCACGTCGCGCAGGACGACGGGACTGAAGGTTTCGGAGTAGTTGTAGAACAGCGCCACCCCTTTGACCGGCTTGCCCACGACGCCATACTTATAGGTCCACTGGCTGACGCTTTCGGTTACGCCGCCCAGGTTCAGGAAGATGTTCGTGTCGGTCTGCTGGCGCCAGTCGTAGCGGGCGCCGCCCACGACGATCACGCGATCATCGAGGATCGTCATGTTCTCCTGAAAGCCCCACGCGTAGGAACTGGAGTTGGAGCGATTGTTCGCAATCACCGTCTTGTTCGTGGCGGCCGCCAGGGGGTCGCCGGAGACGTGCGTGATGTTGGTCAGCTCGATGTCCGGGTAATCCCAGCGGTAGGTTACCTTGGCCCGGGAGTTGGAGCTCATTTCGAAGTTGGTGAGCAGCTTGTGCTTGGTGGCGCCGAGCTCAAAGTCACCCACGAGATCGAAGGTCACGAGGCGATCACGGTTGCGCTCCGGATCGTTCTGCCGGTTGCGGGTGCCGACGATGCGCGCCAGCTGGGGATTGCTGAAGTCGTCCGTCGGCGTGGTGGCGTTGAGCCCCAGCCGGCCGATCTGCACGCCGGCCGCGTTCAGCATGTTGATGGACGCAAGATTGTAGCTGACCTGGTTCCACGCCATCGTGTTGAAACGGCCGACCAAACGCATGTCCCAGGTCGCCTGCCCCGCGGTGACGCTGGTGGAAAGGCCGAACTCGGTGTTCCGGTATACGATGTCCCGGCCCCAGTCGCTTTCGCCCCAATGCGAACGCTGGCCCATGAAAGTGGAGAAATCCTGGTTGAAGTCCGTATACCAATTCTTGGAATCCGAGGCGGTGTCAGAGTGCAGGTAGTTGTAGCGGGTCCAGATCTTGGTGTTGGCGCCGAAGCGGTATTCCAGGTTGCCGGTGATGGTTTCCCGGTCGTAAGGCAGGCCGTTGGGCAGGTCGGCGTCCTGGTAGGCCGCGCTGACGCGGTAAAGGAAATTGCCCTGCTTGGTGATCGGGCCGGTGCTGTCGGCGTCGACGCGCTTAAAGTTCCAGCTGCCGGTGGTGAGTTTGACGCTCTGCTGCGACTCCGGCAGGGGTTTCTTGCTCACGAAGTTCAGGATGCCGCCCATGGTGTGCGCCCCATACAGGATGCCCGCCGGGCCCTTGATCACCTCCATGCGCTCCACGCCGGACAAATCGGTGGCGCCGCCGCCGGTCGTCGGCACGATGCTGGTCTCGGGCAATCCATCCCGGTGGTTGACGCCGATGATGTTGTAACCGCGGATCGTGAACTGGCCGCCGTATTTGGCGGTGGCGGTGTTGACGCCGGAGACATACTTCGCCGCATCACTGGGTTCCTGCGGATTGATGTCCTGCATGAGCCGCGGGGTGATGGTGACCAGGCTGGCCGCGAGATCCTGGATCGGAACGTTGATGCGCGACCCGGTGGTGGACCGCGTGGCGCCGTAGCCGCGGTCCGATGCCGCCTGGACTTCGAACGTCGGGAGGCGCAACAGGTCGCCCGTCGCGGGCTCGGTGGCGGGAGTGGCTGGGGTGGCCTGCTGGGCCGGCGCATGGCCGGCGAGGCCACACGCGAATAGGACGATCAGGATATGCCTTGGGGTGATCATGAGCTTCGGGGTGTTTGAGGTGAGGATTCCGACTACCGCCGACAAGGGCGGTCGACCGGCAAGTTATAAGATATCGTCGCCACTGACGTAAGGCGTGCTGTGCGCATTGTTGTGTTGTGATCGCTCACTGCAGGCGGGATCCGGCCTGGCCCGCGGGCTGGCGTGGATCGGCCATTTCCTCCTCCACGGGGTTGGTCAGCGCGCCGATGCCTTCAATCGAGACCGTGACCACGTCGCCGGCCTTGAGCCAACGGGGAGGCCGCGCGGCCATCCCCACGCCATGGGGCGTGCCGGTCAGGATCACCGTGCCCGGGACCAACGTCGTGCTGCCGCTGAGGAATTCAATGATCGCTGGAATGTCGAAGATCATGTCGCCCGTGCGCCAGTCCTGCACCTTGGCCCCATTGAGGGTCGTGGAGATCGCCAGGCGATGGGGATCCGGCAGTTCATCGGTGGTGACCAGGCACGGCCCGAGGGGGCAGAAGGTATCGAAGAACTTGCCCCGGCACCACTGGCCGCCTCCGCGGGCGAGTTGCCAGTCCCGGGCCGAGACATCGTTGGCGCAGGTATAGCCAAAGACATGGTCGAGAGCCTGCTCGCGCCGCACATTCTTGCAGGCCCGGCCGATGACCACGGCCAGCTCGCATTCGTAGTCGACCTCCGTGCTGGCCAGGAACCGCGGCAGGACGATGGGCTGTCCCGGATGCTGCAGCGTGTTGATGCCCTTTACAAACAGCACCGGCTGTTCGGGAATGCGGGCCTTGCTCTCCTCCGCATGCCGCCGGTAATTCAGGCCGATGCCAAGGATCTGGGCCGGCTGGAGCGGGGCCAGCCGCTGCCTGATGTCGACCTTCCGGCCGGTGGCTACCGGTTGCCATGCCGCCATGCCGGCGACCTCCTCGCAGGCACCGCCGTCATGCTCCACGTAATACAGGCATTCCCCGCTGCCGGTCAGACCGCGTGCGATCTTCATCTTCAGTAGGTCGCCCGGCCGCCGGACAGGTCAAAGGTGAAACCGGTCGTGAAACTCGTCGCGGGCGAGACAATGAAGGCCGCCATCCGGGCAAATTCCTCCAGCGTGCCGCAACGCTGCATCGGAATCTTGCTCGTCATGTATTTGATCTGCTCCTCCGGCATGTTGTCGTGCAGGTCCGTGAAGATGACCGCGGGCGCGATGGCGTTGACCGTGATGCCGGAACCGGCGTATTCCTTGCCCTGTGTCTTGGTGAGGCCGATCACCGCCGCCTTCGAGGCGGAATAGGCCACCATGCCGGCATTCCCCTCCTTGCCCGCAATCGAGGCGACATGCAGGACCCGGCCATAGCCGCGCTTGAGCATGACCGGCACGACCAGGCGGGTGGTGACCAGGCAGGAGCGGACATTGATGGCCATAACCCGGTCGAAGTCGGCCAGCTCCACCTGATGGCTGGGAATCCCCGTTTTTCCGGTTATGCCGGCGGCATTGACGAAGATGTCGATCCGGCCCCAGCGGTTGACGATGTCCTGCACCACGCGGGCACAGCTGTCGTGATCGGTCGCGTCCATGGCCATGCCGACCGTCCGGTCCGAAATTGCCGCCGCGGCTTTTCCAGCCCTGGGACCGTCGAGATCGACCAGGACCACCTGGACGCCCTGACGGGATAGTTCCGCGCCCAAGGCCCGGCCCAGCCCGCCGGCACCGCCGGCGATCACCGCCACCTGTTCAGACAGTTGGTTCATGGAAGAAGAATTAGATGGAGGGACTTTCATAGAGAATGCGGCCGCCGGCCTTGATCACGACGCGTTGGAGGAATCGCCTCACCGTCCGGCGGTTGACCTCCACCCCAAGCCCGGGCCCCGCGGGAACCGTGACCCGGCCATCGGCATCGGGCACAATGCGGCCAACGGTCAGCCCAGCGGCGAGATCGCTCAGCTCGACCGGGTATTCACAGATGTCGAAAGCTCGGACCCCGGCGTAGGGCTGCAATGACGCGCTCAGCGCGAGGTTGGAGGTGAAGGTGTGGTTCACATACTGGACCCGCCGGCGACGAGCGTGATCCACCACCTGCCGGGCCGCAGAAATCCCACCCACCCGGCCGGCGTCGATCTGCACATAGCTGAGGCCGGCGTGATCGATCATGTGCATTGCCATCGGGGCATTGTGGGCCCCCTCGCCGCCGGCCAGCGGGACGCGCGGACGGCTTTTCGCCAGCCGCAGGTAGGCTTCGTGTTGATGCGTGGCAAAGGGTTCCTCCAGCCAGGTGACCCGGGCCCGCTTTAAAAACGACAGCCGCGCGCGCGCGCTGGTCACATCCGCCCCCCAGATCGTTCCGGCATCGATCATCAAATGACAGACCGGACCGGCCGCCTCCCGGGCCGCTTCAACCTGGGCGCGGTCATGCCGCAAGCCATGGCGGCCAAATGAGCCCCAGCCGAGCTTCACCGCCCGGAATCCCTGCCGCACAAACTGACGCACCTTGCCAAAGGTCTGTTGCGGTGTTTCACCGAACAAGGCCGAGGCATAGGCCAGCTTGGGATGCGCTTTCCGGTCACCCAACAGCTGATAAACCGGTTTCCCCACCCTCCGCCCGAGCAGGTCCCACATGGCCACGTCTATGCCTGAGATCGTGTGCTCCGCCTGCAGCAGGTCGAAGCTGTTCGCCCGGACCAGGTGCCCGATCCGGGCGATGTCCTTCGGGCTGTCGAGACGCTGCCCCAGCACCGAATCCCTGACCGGCCGGCAAGCGCTGTGGGAAAGCGGGCAGACAAAGCTCGCGATCGAGGTCAGCGGGGAGGCCTCACATTCGCCCCACCCCTCATGCCTCCCGGAACGGATCCGAACCAGCAGCGTGTCCTGACTGCCGTCCCCGATCATCCGGACGTGAGGCAGGGCAAGGTAGAACAAATCTACGGATTCGATTTTCATGGGCAGGTAAAAACGGGAGCGGGCCGACTGATCGATGGGGCGGTCATACCCTACTGGTTGACCAAGTCTTCTAACAGGCGGAAAAAGCGCAGAAAGATGTGCGATTCACTCACGTCCAATGATTCGCATCCAGCGTCCGATGAGCGAAAAACCCACAACTATGGGAGCCGTCGACCTAGGATCCGGCACGGGAGCGGACTACCCTGGGCCGTGCTGATCTTGCGCAGAGCAATCCGAGTTCCGGCGAACGCCGGCCAGGCTGCGCGTTTCTCCGCGAAAAGGCGGAGGCGGTTGATCGCGGGTGCCTCGGGTTCCGCCGGCGCTTTACCACCCTCTCGGGCCCGACGCTGACCGCTTACCCGACATGCTAATCGAGCGGATCGAGACCTTTCACCTGCGTTGCCAGGATCCCGGCATGAGCCTCTTTGACGGCTCCTATGACGACTGCGTCATCCGGCTCACGACCGACACCGGCCTCGCCGGCATCGGTGAGACCGAGTCCTTCCCTCCCGCGATCCAGGCATTGATCCATGGGCCCGACTCCCATCGGCATGCCCGCGGCCTGGCCGGTGTGCTGCTCGGCCGCGACCCGCGCGATCCGGGGCTATGGGACGATCTGTATCATGCCTGCGACTATATCGGCCGGCGCGGCCTGGCGATGCACGCCATCGGCGGCCTCGACCTTGCCTTGTGGGATCTGCGGGCCCAGGCGGAAGGCTGCCCCATCCACCGGCTGCTGGGCGGCGCCAAACGCGAAAGGCTCAAAGCCTACGGGACGATCTATCCGATGGCGCGCACCGTGGCGGGCGTGAAACAGCAGGTCGCCGATGCAATCAACCGGCTCCACCTGGGGACGATCAAGTTTGCCGCGGACCCGTGGTGGATGGACGACATCGGCCACACCACACAGCTGCTGCTCGCCGCCCGGGAAATCCTGGGACCGCAACGGGGACTGATTGTGGACGCCGCCCTGTCCTATCGCAGCCCGGCTGAAGGGCTGAGACTCTACCCGGCCTACCGCAGGGCCGGGCTGCTCTTCCTGGAAGCCCCGCTGCCCCTGGATGACATGGCGGGACACCGGCTGATGGCCGCCGAAGGCATTCCGCTCGGCGTAGGCGATCTAGGACTGACCCATGTGGACGAATTCATCGAGGCCATGGACCGGGGCGGCGCGGCAATCTGCCAGCCAGACATGAGCATGGTAGGCGGATTTACCGGTATCCTGAAGATCGCCGCGGCGGCGCGACAACGGGGCAAACGGATCATCACCCACGGCTACAAGACCAACCTGCTGATTGCCGCCAACCTGCATTTTCTCGCCACCCAGGAGGCAGAAGAACTGCTTGAGTATTCGACCAGCGCCTCCCCGCTGCGGTGGCAGATGACCAACGAGAGCCTGCCCGTCGCCCCTGACGGAACGGTCGCAGTGCCCACCGGGCCCGGCCTTGGGGTGACCCTCAACGAGGCCACGCTCCGCCGGCACACCTATGCGGCAAAATCATCAGCCCGATGAGCGCACCTCCGGTCAGGCTGCGTGGCATTGCCTGGGACCACTCCCGGGGCTTCACTCCGATGGTTGCCACCGCGCAGCGCTACGCCGAACTGCACCCCGGCGTTGAAATTCACTGGGAGAAGCGCTCCCTACAGGCGTTTGCCGACTGTCCGATCGAAAAACTGGCCGAATCCTTCGACCTGCTCGTCATCGACCATCCTTTCGCGGGTTTCGCCAGCCGCCACCCTGTTCTGGTTGATCTGAGCGAACGGGTGCCGGCGGCAGAGCTGGCTGGCTTGGCCGCCAACTCGGTCGGGGCTTCCCATCAAAGCTACCGGACGGGAACGCGACAATGGGCCCTCGCCATCGACGCCGCCACACCTGTCAGCGGGTGGCGCGAGGATCTGCTGAACCTGCATCGCGTGCAACCTCCGGCCGACTGGCCGGAATTACTCGAGCTGGCCCGGCACGGCCTGGTGGCCGTCGCCGGTATTCCTGTCGATTGCCTGATGAATTTTTTCATGTTCTGCCACGCGCAGGGCGAAGAGCCATGCACGGGAGCGGAACGCGTGGTGTCCGACGAGGCCGGACTCGCGGCGCTCGACATGCAGTCTGAACTGATGCGGCTGCTCTCTCCGGATACATGGGATAGCAATCCCATCAGGATCTGGGAACGGTTGGCCTACGGACGGGAGCGGCCCGCCTACTGTCCCTTTGCCTATGGCTATTCCAATTATGCCCGCGCGGGTTACGCACCCGCGGTCCTCCGGTTCGGCGGCCTGCCCTCGTTCCGCCACCGGCGGCTGCGCCCCACGCTCGGCGGCACAGGCATCGCCGTTTCTGCCCGCTGTGACCACATGGATCACGCGATCGGTTACGCCCGGTTGATTGCAAGTCCTGGTTGGCAGCGGACCCTTTACTTTGAAAGCGGGGGGCAGCCCGCCCATCGCTCGGCCTGGACGGATCCGGAGGTAAACCGGCGGGCAAATTTCTTTTTCCGGGACACCCTTGCCACCCACGATGATTCATGGGTGCGGCCGCGTTACTGCGGATACCTGGAATTTCAGGACCAGGGTGGCGGCCTCGTGCGCGATTTTCTGCTCGGCCAAGCCAGTGCCAAGGCGACCCTCGAGGCACTCAATACCCTCTACCGCTCTTCCTTGGCCCAAGCCTGAGGGGCAAAGCTGCCGCCGCGTGAGCGAAAAACGCCAAGGTATGAGGCGTCTCGACCTAGGGCGCCGGCCGGAAACAGCTAGAATCAGTGTATGACCGTATCATTGGACAATCAGGCCGCCTCAAGCAAAGGCATGCATTTTCTGCCAGACCATCGCCTGACTCAGGGACTCCTGCCCCGTCGCGCGCCGGATCCGGACGAGATTGAAATCGAGGTCGCCTATGGCGGCATCTGCGGCACTGACCTCCACCTTTTCCATGGAGCCATGGACTGGCGCCTGAAGCAGTTCCCGCATGTCATGGGGCACGAAATATCCGGCCGGGTCGCCAGGATCGGAAACAAGGTGACGCACGTTTGCCGCGGCGATCCCGTCACCGTCATGCCCTTGCACCCGGTGGGCGACGATCCGATCCGACGGGCGGGACTGGAGCATATCTGCGAAAGCCTGAAGTTCCTCGGCATCGATCTGCCGGGTGGTTTCCAGTCCCATTGGACCGTGCCGGCCCATACGGTGTTCAAGGTTCCGAAGGCGCTGTCGCTCCGCCATGCCGCCCTGATCGAGCCGATTGCAGTGGCCTGCCACGATATCCGGATCGGCGGAGTCAAGGCCGGCGACTATGTGGTCGTCGTGGGTGGAGGCCCGATTGGAGCCCTCATTGCCTGCGTCGCCCGCGAGGCCGGGGCAAAAGTGCTCGTCTGCGAGGTGAACGAAGACCGGGTCGGGCTCCTGCGGCGCCTCGGGTTCGAGGTCGTCAATCCGCAGTCGCTCGATCCGCTGGAGATCGTGAAGGAGCGCACTCAGGGAACGCGTGCCGATGTGGTGTTCGAGGTCAGCGGCCATCCCGCGGGCATTAAGAGCGCGCTCCACCTCGCCCGCGCACGCGGTGTGGTCGTGGTGGTTGGAATCTTCACCACCCCGCCGCCGGTGGAGCTCTTCCAGGTGTTTTGGCGGGAACTGCAGATCCGGGGCGCCCGGGTTTACGAAAGGGAGGATTTCGACCGGGCGATTGCCCTGGCGGCCTCGGCCCGGCTGCCACTGGACCAGCTCATCACCCAGGAGTTCCCCCTCGAGGAGCTGGAACAGGGCCTGCGGCAGATGGAAACCGGCCGGGGCGCGATGAAAATACTCCTGCGCATCAACCCATGACAACGCCCACCCCCTTGCCTTCCTTTCATCTCGCGGGACAAACCGCCCTGGTGACCGGCTGCAGTCGCGGCCTCGGCCGGGCCATCTGTGTCGCACTCGCGGGTGCCGGAGCGAACATCATCGGCACGGTCGCCAACGAACGTTCGGATGTCAGCGCGGTCAGATCCGAGGTGGAGAACCTGAACCGCCGCTTTACGGCCTATCGCTGCGACCTGGCTGACACGGGACAGGTCAGCCAGTTGATCAGCCAGCTGGCCGGCGATGCGCCGCAGGTCGACATCTTGGTGAACAACGCCGGGACCATCCGCCGCCAGCCGGCGTCCGAGCATACCGACGCATTCTGGCAGGAGGTGCTCCAGGTCAATCTGACCTCGGCCTTCCAGCTGTCCCGGGAGCTCGGCCGGCGGATGATCGAGCGCCGGCGGGGGAAAATCATCTTTATCGCCTCACTCCTCTCCTTTCAGGGCGGCATCAACGTGCCGGGTTACGCGGCGAGCAAGGGCGGCATCGCCCAGTTGACCAAGGCGCTCGCGAACGAATGGGCCCGGCATGGCGTCAATGTGAACGCCATCGCCCCGGGATACATGGCGACAGATAACACCACCGCGCTGCGCGCCGATCCTGTGCGCAGTTCGCAGATCCTGGAGCGGATACCGGCCGGTCGCTGGGGCAATCCCAGCGACCTGCAGGGGGCGGCGGTCTTTCTGGCCTCCAGCGCCTCAGACTATGTGCACGGGACCGTCCTTACCGTGGACGGCGGATGGATGGGCCGTTAGGGTCGGCGCCGACAGGGAGACCTCCGCCCACTCCCTGCGATCCCAGCCGAAGACTGACGAACGCCCCAGAGGCAGACCGGCTTCAGACCGCCTTCGGCCGCCTGACCTCGACCTCCGGCAGGAACGCCGTGAGCAGGCCGAGCAGCGGGAAATACGCGCTGACCGTGAACACCATGCCGATGCTGGTGTGGTCCGCCAGCCGGCCGAGCAGCGCCGAGCCGATGCCGGCGGCGCCGAACGCCAGGCCGAAGAACAGCCCGGCGATCAGGCCCACGTTGCCCGGCACCAGTTCCTGCGCATAAACCAGAATGGCCGAGAACGCCGAGGCCAGGATCAGCCCGATGAACACCGACAGCACCACCGTGCCCGTGAGCCCGAGGTGCGGCAGCAGCAGGGAGAACGGCGCCACGCCGAGGATGGAGATCCAGATGACCCGCTTGCGCCCGATGCGGTCGCCCACCGGCCCGCCGATGATCGTGCCCGCCGCCACCGCGAACAGGAACACGAACAGGTAGATCTGTGAGCCCTGCACCGACACCCCGAACTTGTCCATCAGGTAGAAGGTGTAGTAGTTCGTCAGGCTGATCAGGTAGAAGTATTTCGAAAAGATCAGGACGACGAGGATGGTGAGCGCGAGGAGGACCTGGTTGCGCGCCAGCTTCACCGGCACGAAGTCGCCGTGCGCCGCCGCCTTGGCCTTAAGCCGGTGCATGTTCCGCTGATACCAGCCGCTGATCTTCGTCAGCAGCAGGATGCCGACGAGCGCCAGCGCCGTGAACCACAGGATGTGCGCCTGCCCGCGCGGGATGATGATCGCCGCCGCCAGCAGCGGCCCGAGCGAGGTGCCGAAGTTGCCGCCCACCTGGAACAGCGACTGCGCGAAGCCATGCCGCCCGCCCGACGCCATCCGCGCGACGCGCGAGGCCTCGGGGTGGAAGATCGACGACCCGATGCCCATCAGGCCCGCCGACAGCGCCATCAGCAAAAACGTGTCCGCCTGCGACAGCAGCGCCATGCCGCTCAGCGTGAAACTTATGCCCACCGGCAGCGAATAAGGCTTGGGGCGGCGATCGGTGTAGTAGCCGACGACCGGCTGCAGCAGCGAGCCCGTGAGCTGGTAGGTCAGCGAGATGAGCCCGATCTGCGTGAAGGTCAGGTGATAGGAGTCCTTCAGCAGCGGGTAGATGGCCGGCAGCGTCGCCTGGAAGATGTCATTGAGCATGTGTGCCGTGCTCAGCGCCAGCAGCACCTTCAGCACGGCATCCTGCCCCATCGTTTTGTCAGCCCCATGACTCATGGCTTCCATCCCATGGTCCTCTGGCCTCCGGGTCAAGGGATGCCCTGCCCCCCTAGCAATCATCATCCCGGCATAAAACCCGTCAACTGTGCGCGGCCACAACGATCATCCCCGGGCCAGCAACCAAAGACCGGCGTAGAGCGCCACGACACCCGCCAAGATGGCCCAACAGGCGACAGGAGCATATTTCCACCCCACCGCCGGCAAAATATGTTCGCGCGGCGACGCCGACCTCCGGCCAAAGACCATGAGCAGCGCCAGGGAGACGGAAAATGCGACGGCGACTGAGTGCAGCCAATGCAGCCGGGAGCTGTTGACGAAGACGCCGCGGACCACGAGGTCGAAAAAAAGATAGGTTCCGCTCGCCGCCAACATGGCCGCCTTGACCAACCAGGGCCGCCACGTCAGCTGAGTCAACACCACCGGAACCACCACGGAAACGACCGGTATGGTCAGGGTCGCATTCAATCGCTTCATTAGCACAAAGAACCCGGTTTGCTGCTGCGCAATCGCCGGCACTGCGACCACCGCAATCACCACCGTGGCGAGGCCAAACAACAGACCGGCCGAGGAGAGTTTTCCCGCGGTGAGCCCGCCCTGGGAGCGCCGGAGATCGACCTCAAACAATGTGGTGGCGCTGTGGACGAGCCCGCTAACCGCCGTGATGGTCGCCCCGGCAACGGCCACGGCAAAGAATCCGATGAGCCAGCCCGGCAGCAGGCGGTGCACCAGTGACGCGTAACTCATGTCGGCGTGGTCCAGTTGGCCATTAAACAGCACCCACGCGATCATGCCGGGAAGAACGAAGAAGAACGGAGCCAGGAGTTTGACGGCCGCAGCCATCAGCATGCCCTTCTGGCCTTCCACAAGACTTGAAGCGGCGAAGGCCTTTTGCGCCGCGCTCTGATTGGCACACCAGGCGCTCAGGTTGATCACGATCATGCCGGTCAGCAGCGCGGAAACCGGCAGGCTTTGGCCAACGCTGCCAAAGGGATTGAACGCGGCAGGGCGGACCGAAATTAGTCGCGTGATCCCGTGCAGCGGATTGCCGTCGCCCAGTGCGCACAGTCCAAGAATCGGGATCAGGGTGGCGGCGACGAAGAAAATGACCGCGTAATACAGATCGGAAACAGCAACACCCCTCATGCCGCCGGGGAGCGCATAGATCAATCCGACCGCGCCCAGCGCGAGGGCCGTGAGAAAAAGGGCCACCGGAACCGAAAGCCCGAGATGCGCCGGCAGATTGAACATCCCGACCATGGCCAGGGTGCCCGAATAAAGGACAAAGGGCAGCCCCACGGCCACCGTCGAGATTACCATCAGCAGGGATATGAAGCGACGCACGGGCCGACCGCAGCGTTGCTCGACATATTGCGGAATGGTGGTGACGCCGGCCGCATAATACCGCGGCAGGAAGATGCTGACAAAGATGACCAGTCCGATCGCACCGAATGCCTCCCACGCAATGGCGGTGGCACCGTTGCGGAAGGCATCGCCATTGAGGCCGACCAGCTGTTCGGTGGAAAAGTTGGTCATCAGCACCGACAGCGCCACCAAGGGGCCGGTCAGCTTTCTCTTCCCGAGGAAATACTCACTGGAAATCCGCCTGCTGCGCCACCAAGTCAGGCCGGCAATGGCCAGATTGAGGACAATGAATGAGATGATCGCGAACATGGGCGGTCCACCGCCGCTCAGGGGCGCGGACCGGGCTTGAGCGGATGCATAAGCTTTGCAGCGATTCCTGTCCCGCCTATTCGAGACGGCCTAGCCTGCCGGCGGGGACATGAACTCATGCAAGGGAAGCAGGGCGGCGCCCCACAGCCCGGCCTCAATCTGACTGATTTCGCTGAGGATTATCTGCGGCTTGGGCAGCAACGGGATGGTCGCCGTATCGACATGCGAGGTGTCCAGGTGCTCGATGATCCACGCGAGCACTTCGGGCGGGAATTTGCCGCCGATGATGATCTCGGCGGGGTCGAACAGGATCACCGCGGAGGCCAAGGCCGGATGGAGTGAATTCACCGCCTCCTGCAAAAAGGCCATCAACCTGGCGTCCTTCCGGGCGAACCATTCCGAAATTTCGGCGGCGGTGATCGACGCCACCGGACGCTGCAGGCATTGGGCGAGGCTGGTCAGGGTCGGGCGGATCGCCGGGTGCGAGGGCACGAGCCGCCCGATCTCACAAGCATTTCCATGCGCCCCGGTGAATATCCGGCCATCTTGGACGAGGCCGCCGCCAACCCCGTAGGCTAGGTAGACATACAGGAAGCTCCGGAAACGCTGGCCCGCGCCCTTCATATGCTCGGCCAGCGCGGCGGCGTTGCCGTCGTTCTCCAGGAAAACCGTCAGATCGAGCAGTTTTTCTAAGGCGCTCTTGAGGGGAAACTCACGCCACCGGGCCATTTCCACCGGAGGCCACACCCGGTCCCCGTCACCGACAAAAAATCCTGTCATCGCCACGCCCACCGAGAGCAGCCGCTTCCGGGCGATGCCATGCCGCCGGATCAGCTGATCGATGCGGGCGGCAATCAGTTCGCAGGCAGAAGCCGGGTCTTCCGGGGTCGCCCCGATCGAGTCCTCCCCCAGCGGCTCGCCGGTGATGTCGACCGCCATGAGCCTGATCTGGTCCTTCTGGATGAAAACCCCGACCACACAGGCGGCCCGGGCGCGCAACCGCAGGTTGATCTTCGGCTGGCCCCGAGTGTTGCCTCCGACATCGTGTTCCTCCACGTAGCCGAGCTCGGACAATGTCCGGGCAATCTCGGTGAGGGCCGGCCGGCTCAGCCCCAGCTTGGAGGCCATTTCCGCGCGGCTCAGTGGTCCGTGGACGCGCAGGAGTGCCAGTGTTTTTCTTTGGCTAAGGTTAAGGTCGGACGTCACGCAGAGCGGCGGCGGAAGCCGCGGATTGGCGGTCTTTCTAACGTTTACGGCCGGCTCGGTGCAAGTATTCCATCAAGAGCCGGGGGCGATCCGTCTGAATCATGGTGGCGCCGCGGGCGACGAGCCAGCCGTAGGCGCCTTCCGGATCGGTCAGGGCCCGGTCGTCGTTGTGGCCCGCATTGTGATGGGGCCAAAGGGCATTGAACCAGACACGAACCTCGGCGGCGCGAGCACGCTCCACCCAATCCAGGGCCGGCCGGTCCTCCCGGGAGAAGACGATTTGCAGGACATCGGGTTTTCGTTGCGCCAGATAGGGACCGATGAGCGCATCGCAGTTTTTGCCCGTGTCGCTCACCACGAGCATGAAGTGGGGAATCTTGGCGAGCAGGCCGGGGTAACTCTGCTCGAACTCCGGCAAGGGCTGGGTGACGCTGAAAAGCGCGTAGCCCAGCGCGTTCTCCCGCTCCACCACCTGGAAGATCTCCGCGGGATGCTCGGCTGACTTGTCCAGATTGATCACGACCCGCCCCCGGGCGGCATCCAACGCCTCCTCCAATGTCGGGATGGTCTCCTCGGTCGGGCTGCCCAGGCCGTCGCGCAAGCGCAGCTGGCGCAGTTCCGCCAGCGTGAAATCGGACACGCGGCCCTCGCCGGTGGTGCTGCGGTCCAGGGTCGTGTCATGAATGATGACGAAGCGACCGTCCTTCGTCCGGCGGACATCGACCTCAATCACATCCACCCCCATCGCGATCGCGCTCCGCATGGCGCGGAGCGAGTTCTCCGGATGGGAGCGCCAGTCAGACCGATGCGCCACGACCAGCACGTTGGTGGCGCGACCGTCCGCCATGGCGGAGGCGATCGCCGCGCCGCGATCAACCGCCGGCGCCGTGTCGGCCGCGGCGCCGGAGAGGACCAGCGCCGCGCCCAGCAGCACCATGCCCAGGCGATTCCAGGATGAACGGAATTCAGATGCTTTGCGCATGGGGCGGCAGGATGATTATTTGAAGGAATAGGTGAATCCGACAAAATAGGCGGCACCGAAGTCAGCGATCACGATCGGGATTTCCTGATCCCGGCCGAGCACTTCCTTGCGGCCGACCCCGGTAAGGTTCCAGCCGCTGACGTTGACCAGCCAGTTCTTGTTCAGGCGGTAGGAGGCGCTCGCCGTGACGCGGGTGACCGCCGAGTCATAGCGGTTGCGGTAGGAATCATCGACGTTGATGCGCTCGGTCAGCTTCATGCCGGTGGAATTCCAGGCCAGCTTGGCCGAGAATTTCTTCTTGTCGTAAAGCAGCGCGAGGTTCCAAGCCCGCTTCGGGGCACCGAAGGGAGCGATCGTCTGGAAGTAGGTGCCGTTCGACATGCGGATGGCAAAATCACTGTCGATCAGCGTAAGGTTGGCGTTGAGCTTGAACCCGTCAAGCGGCCGCGGTAGGAAATCCAGGCTGCGCACGAAGGCAAATTCCAGGCCCTGCACGCGATAGGGGCGGTCGACATTGCTCGGTTGGGTGACAGTCGCTTCGCGCTCGACCCCGTCGAGGATGACATCCAGCTGACTGGTGGCCGTGAAGATCTCGTCCTTCACGTCGGCCATGAAGGCGCCGACACTGACATACCCCGCCTTCTCTGCGAAATAGTGGTCCAGGGTCACGCTCGCGTTGGTGCTTTGCCGCGGCTTGAGGTCGGGGTTGGACCGTCGGATGGTCAGACCCGCGACCAGGTCGTTGATGCTCTCGCCCACGGGCGCGAATTGGTTGAAAGCCGGCCGCCCAATGGTCTTGCTCACCCCGACGACGAGGCGGTTGCGCTTGGTGATGTCGTAGTTGGCAACGACCGATGGCATCCAGTTTTCATAGCCGCCCGTCGTGGTATTCGATCCCCAGACCCCCGCCCGCAGGACCCGACCCGTGCCTTCCTCCGCCGTGTCTTCATATCGGACCCCGCCGATCACGGTCAGCCGGTTTTTGCGATATTCGCCTTGCACATAGCCGGCGCTCACATCCTCGACCGCACTATAATCGAGATTGTTGTCGTCGGTGGTCATCGGGTCGGAGTTCCACTGCGCGGGATTTGCCGCCAGATGGGCCGCAAAGCTCTCCCGGGAACGGGTCGGATCGATCACGAGGATGGACTGGCCGGCCAAGGCTCCCGGCGTCTGGAGAATGAGGTCGGAACGCACCACGCCGGCCGCCGCCAGGTTGTAGGTGTTGCCCGAGACGGGCAGATATCGGTCGCGATTCTCATCAAACTTACGCTCAATGCGCCGGAACTTCCCACCGATCTTGTAGTTCAGCCCCTCAACCCGGCCGATCCGGGAGGTGAAGTCGAGCGCGGCCTCGTAGACGTCCTCGCGGAGATTGCGGCGGTCGAACTGGCGCCGGAACGGCGCATATGCGGCCAGGTTGGCGCGCGCCGCCGGATTGACATCCTCGAAGTGGATGACGTCGCCATCTACTCGATAGCGGACGGCCAGCTGGTTGCCGGACTGGCGCCATTCGTTCCAGTTCTCGGGATTATTGAAGAAGGAGCCGGAATAGTTCAGGCGCCCGGAGAGCTGGTGCTCACCCAGCCGGAGGTCGGCTCCCGCCTGGATGCCGCCAATGGTGCGCTCGAAGTCGAACTTACCCAGGAATTGCTGCTGCAGCATCGAGTTGTTGGTGAGCGTGCCGGAAGTCGCCGTCTGGCCGGAGATCGCGGTGCTGGTGTTCCAGGTCAAAAGATCGGTCTGGCGCGCCTCGTCATCGGTCGCGGTGTTGTAGAAGCCAAGGGCCCAAAGGCTGAGGTCCGCCGTGGGATTGTATTCCCATTTCACCGAGCCACCCTTGCGCTCTCGGTTGTTGTGATACCAATACAAGCGGCGCTCCACGGGCACGGCATAACCGTTGCCGCCGTAGGGCGTCGAAACCCGGACACCGGCATCGGTATACCAAAGGCGCGAACTGCCGTATTCTTCCTGCGGGGTGTAGGAATTGCGGAGATAGTAGTTGGCAGAGACCGCGAGGCCCATCTTGCCATCGAGAAAGTTGCGCGTAACAAGCACGTCCGCCGAACCGGAAGGGCCCGAGCCATTGAAACCCTCGTCATTGGTATACCAGCCGATCTTCGAGTTGACCTTCACGGTGAGGGGCTTGGACCGGATGGCCCGCGGTCCCTTGATGTCGATGGACCCGCCCACCGAATGCCCCTCCATGTCGGGCGTCTGCGTCTTGGTGACCTCGATGCTGGAGGCCAAGGAGGCCGGCAGCGCGTCCATCTCGACCCGGCGCGTATTGCGCTCGGTGGCGGCAATCATGCTGCCGTTGATCGTGACGGACGAATAGTTCGGGCTGAATCCACGGACCGTGACATAGCGGGCCTCCGCCTGATCCAGTTCAATCGAAATGCCCGGCAATCGCTGGAGGTTTTCGCCAATGTTGAAATCCGGGAGCACGCCGAGGTCGTTGGAGGCAACTGCATCGGTGAGGCGAACACTCTGGCGCCGTGTATCGATGACTTCCTGGATGGCATTCCACTCGGTTGAGGTGACGACAAACGTCTCGAGGGTGACGACATCTTCCTTGGTTGGGGTCGTGGCGGGTGTCGCCTGGGCCAAAGCCGCCAGCGCGGAAGCCAGCCAGAAAACAGCGGCTACAGCGCTGCGGAATGATACACGTGCATGGTGCATGTCGGGGTGGGGTTAGGGTTGATTAGCGGCTTGGGTGAGCCGAGCACACACTTGCATGAGCGGAGTGCGGGATGTCAACATTAAGTTTGACAACTTAACTTAACGAGACTGTCGCTTGCCTTCTCGTTTCCCGATTCCGCCCCATAGCCCCCGCTTCAAAATCCCATGACTCGTTTGCAAAGGTCGGTATTTATCTCGGCTACAATTGGATACAGTATATACTATGTTTGCCGACTTAGTCTTTCAGTGGTCAAGGCCCCCTTGGTTCAGGAAAATATTCTTACCGAATCGCAGCTTGGACTGATTGGATCGGGGCTGTTTTATGCCTACGCCGTCGGCAAATTTGTCAACGGATTCCTGGCCGATCAGGCCAATATCAACCGTTACATGAGCATCGGCCTGCTCGGAACCGCCGTGCTGAACCTGAGCCTCGGGTTCAATCCAGGCTTCGTCGCATTTGCCGCGCTTTGGCTGTTCAATGGCTGGTTCCAGTCGATGGGGGCACCGTCCTGTATCGTGGGCCTCGCCCGCTGGTTTGATCGCAAGGAGCGGGGCACCTATTATGGGCTCTGGAGTGCCAGCCATAACATCGGCGAAGGCCTGACCTTTGTTGCTGTGGCCTTGCTCAGCACGCACTTTGGCTGGCGCTGGGGTTTCTGGGGCGCGGCCATGACCGGCCTGGTGGGTGCAGCGGTCACGGCCATCTGGTTCAAGAATCGTCCGCCCACCGGAAGCTCGACGCTGGCTGCCGATCCCTCCAGCCCCGGAAAACTATCCGCCGATGAACGGCGGCACATCTGGCGCACCCAGTGGCTGGCCATCTGTAATCCCACCATCTGGCTCATCGCCGCTGCGAGCGCTTTCATGTATGTCGCGCGCTATGCCATCAACAGCTGGGGAGTGTTCTTCCTCGAGCTGGGGAAAGGCTACCCACGCGTTGAAGCCGGCATGATCATCTCCCTAAGCGCTGTATCCGGGGTCGTTGGCACCGTCGCGTCCGGCTGGATCTGTGATCGTTGGTTTGCTCATAACCGGTTTCTGCCGGCGCTCTCTGCGTGCATCCTGAACACCCTGTCGTTGGTGGTCTTTGTCACCACGCCAGGCGGTCATCCCTGGATCGATTACGCGAGCATGGTTGGGTTTGGTATCTCAATAGGCGCCCTGATATGTTATCTCGGCGGGCTGCTGGCGATCGACAGCGTGCCCCGGGAGGCGGCTGGCGCCGCCTTGGGCATGGTCGGAATCGCGAGTTATGTCGGGGCCGGCCTGCAGGATCATGTGAGCGGCCATCTCATTGAGCAGTTCAAGTCGGGGACCGGTTCGACGGCGCATTACGACTTCGCACCCGTGAGCTTGTTCTGGGTGAGCGCATCGGCCGTGTCCGCCATTGTCATGGGACTGATCTGGAAGTCCTCCCGTTCGGCCCAAGCCCGGTCCGCCACTAACCATAACTGAGCATTCCTGCTTCAGGTGGTGGCTATCGCTTGATTCCGCATTGTCGAGGAACAGCCGCTGGCAGCCGCGCCCAATGGCCCGCAAAGCTTGCTCGGGGTGGGACTCGAACCCACACGCCTTACGGCACGGGCTTCTAAGACCCGCATGTCTGCCATTCCATCACCCGAGCGGAACGACCTGTGGATTGCCGATTTCCCGGGGTGTCGCAAGCGGGGAATCCACCGCCTATTTCAGCGGCGCCGTGGGCAGAAAACTCGGCTCGCGCCGGGCCTGGGTCACCGCCTCGAAGTCCGCGGCCAGCGCCAGCAGCTTGGCGTCGCTCCACGGCCGGCCGACAAATGACAGCCCCACCGGCAGACCATAAAAAAACGCCGCCGGCACCGTCACGCTCGGGTAGCCCGCGACCGCGGCCAGCGTCGAGCTGCCGCCGCTGCCACCCTCGCCGTTGTAGGGATCGATCGGCGTCGGCACCCCGCGCGTGAACATCACCAGCGCATCCAGCCGGTCTGTATCGAGCGCCGGATCGAGCCCCTCCGTGCGCGCCAGCCGCAGGCACGCGGCCTTGGCGGTGAGGTAAGCCTGGTCGGTGAGCGGGCCGCGAGCCTGTGCGGCGATAAAATCCTCCTGCCCGAAGAAGGCCATCTCCTGCTCGCGGTGCGCCTCATTGAAGGCGATCAGGTCCGCGAGCGTCTTCATCGGCGTCACCCGGCCGGGCGTGGCGAGATAGCGGTTGATCCCGTCCTTGAACTCATACGACAGCAGGTCGCCTGTCGCACCGCCGAACCTGCCGAGCGAGCCGATCTTCACCGGGTCGATGACCTCCGCGCCGGCCGCGCGCAGCGTCGCGACGAGCGCGTCCAACGCCGGTGACATCCGGGCATGAAAGCCAAAGGGCCCGCGCACGACGCCGATGCGGGCGCCGCGCAACGCGCCGGGCTTGAGCGGGGCCGCCAGCTCCGCCGCCAGGCCGGCGGGCATGGCGCTCGTCGCCGGGTCGTGCTCGTCCGGTCCGGCGATCGCCGCCAGCACGAGAGCCGCGTCGCGCACGGTGCGCGTCATCGGCCCGGCCGTGTCCTGCGACGCGGCGATGGGGATGATGCCGTCGCGGCTGACGAGACCGACCGTCGGCTTGAAACCGACGATGCCGTTTGCCGACGCGGGCGACACGATCGAGCCGTTGGTCTCGGTGCCGATCGCGACGACGCAGAGGTTCGCCGACACGGCCACGCCGGAGCCCGAGCTGGAACCCGAGGGCGTGCGGTCGAGCGCGTAGGGATTGCGGGTCTGACCGCCGCGGGCGCTCCAGCCGCTGCTGGCGTTGTTGCCGCGGAAATTCGCCCACTCGGTGCAGTTCGTCTTGCCGAGAATCACGGCCCCGGCCGCGCGCAGCCGGGCGGCGACGGCCGCATCGCGCGGCACCTTTTGCCCGACGAGCGCCAGCGAGCCGGCGGTCGTCTGCATCCTGTCGGCCGTGTCGATGTTGTCCTTCAGAAGCACCGGGATGCCGTGCAGCGGCCCGCGCACCCGGCCGGCCTGGCGCTCGGCGTCGAGCTGATCCGCGATGGCGAGCGCGTCGGGATTCAGCTCGATGATCGCATTGAGCTTGGGCCCGGCCCGGTCGATCTCGGCGATGCGCTGAAGATAGGCGGTGGTGAGCGCGCGGGAGGTCAACTGCCCCGCTGTCATCTGCTGCTGCAACGTGGTGATGTCCGCGGCCGGATCGGGCAACGCGGCCCGGGCGAGGACCGCCAGCGTGGCGAACAGCAGCAGGAAACGTCTTTTCATGAGGAAAATCGGCCCGATGCGCCCGGGCCCGGCGGACGGTGCTTACTCCAGCCGGCGCGCCACGGCGGGGAGTTTCTCGCGGATCAGGCGGGCACTCGCGGCCGGCAGCTCGGCGATCTGCATGGGCACGTTCTTGGTGTCCTCGACGGTGAACTGTCCCGGGTTGCGTCCGTATTTGTAGGCCTTCTCAAGACCGCCCGCGGCATCAAGCTGCACGCCCGGGCTCGCGGGATTCGCCACGGAGATATAAAAGGCGTCGCGCCCGAGCGTGGCGGTGGCGCCGGGCCGGAGCAGCCGCCGGGTCTCGACCAGTTTCTGGTAGAGTTCCTTCGCGGTCAGCTCGGCGGGATTGACGAAATCAATGTGCTCCGCGATCAGCGGCCGGTAGCGGTCGTCGCCCTGCCGCAGGTCGGCGAAGGCGCGGGCGATCTCGTCCTGCACGAGCGGATAATGCGTGCAGCCGAGCACGATGCTGCCGATGGGCGCGGTGGCGCCGCTTTGCCGGTGGGCCTCGACGAGGGCGGTGATCTCCTGGCGGATGATCTTGGTCACCGACTCGCGCGCTCCGAGGCCGGGCACCAGGCTGGCGGGGTCGCCTTCGATGGCACCGGCGAGCACCGGGGAACCCTGCTGGATGACCGGGGCGGCCGGCTGACCGGACTCGCGCAGGTGCGCCGCGATGGCGCGCGGATAGGCCTCGCTCGCACAGGTGCCGACCGTGGCGAAGACCGCGACCGCCTCCGTCGGCTGACCGGCCGTGGGCGTCGTGACGCCGCGGGCGCCGGCCTCCACCACCCCGACGACAAAAACCGGCACGCCCCAGCGCTGGATCGCGGCGCGGATGTCGGCGAGCCCGTAGGCGGTGGCGGTGTTGCAGGCGATGACGATGGCCTTGACCGCCGGCTTCTCAAAATGCGGCGCGGTCGCGCCCGTGGCCCAGGCGCGCTGACCGAGGAGGAAGGTGGCGTCCTTGATGGCCAGCTCCCGCAGGTATTCGGTTTTGCCGGAGCTGGGATAGTTGCCGTAGGGCATGTTCGCCTGGTCGCCGAGATAGATGAAGCGCTCGCGCTCGAAATCCGGCCGGCCGTCGGCGCCGGGCGCATGGGTCTCGTTGTTGAAGGCATCGAGCTGGTAGATCGCCTCCAGCACCGTGAGCCCGCCGATCCCGGAATCAAACACGCCGATGGGCAGCGCGCTCAGGTCGCCCTGGTAGGCGGCGGCATTGAAGGTGAAGGCCGCGCGCCCGTCCGGGTGCTGGGCGGCATACTCCACGACGGCCGGCGGCGGGGCGGCGACCGCGGTCAGCGCGAGCGAGGCGGCGAGGACCAAACCCGATCCAAGGCGGGGCAATTTCATGCCGGCATCATTGCGGGCCGCGGGCCGAAATAGCAATTCGCTCTTGGCCTAGCCCGCCACGCCCAGCGACTCGCCCATCCTGGCGTAGACCTCCAGGCCGGCGGCGCTGTGCTGCACGAGGTCGGCATCGAGCTTGATCCGGCCGGGCTGGAAAATCGTCACGACGCACGAGCCACCGAACTTGAACAGACCCTTCTCCTCGCCCTTGGGCACCGCGCGGCCGGGCACATGTGTCTGCACGATGCTGCCGACCATCGTCGCGCCGATCTCGCAGACCGCGACCTGGCCGAACACCGGCGACTCGACGAGGGTCACGACGCGCTTGTTCTCCCACAGGTAGGCCAGGTTCCGGCGCAGCGCGATGGGCGACACGGAATAGAGGAAGCCGTTGATCAGCCGCGGCTCGCCGGGCGTGCCGGCCACCGGGAAATGGAAGCGGTGATAATCCACCGGGCACAGCCGCGAGATGAGCAGCGAGCCGCCGGCGAACTCCCGGCCCAGCTCCGCGCTGCCGAGGAAAGACGGCAGGTCGAACTTCTGGCCCTTCGCGTAAAAGCCCTCCGCCCCGTCCACGTTCTGGAACGCCAGGTGCCGGCCGTCCGCCGGCAGCACCGCGACGCGGTCGCCCGCGGCGACGGGCCGCGCGCCGGGCTTGAGGGCACGGGAGAAGAACTCGTTGAAGCTCTTGAAGGAATACGGCTTCTTCGCGAACTCGTCGACGTCGAGGTTGTAGTCCACGATGAACGGCAGCACGCGGTAGGCGCTGGAGCGCTGCGACATCTTCCAGCCGTAATAGCGCGAGGCGACGGCGCGCTTCACCAGCGCGTTGAGCGCGAACCGGCCGAGGCCGGTCCCGTAGGTCCAGCGCAGCCAGTCGCCCCCGTAGACCTGCTCGGTCTCGACGACCTGCTTCGTGCGGTGGAAATAGCGGATGGGCTCGGCGGACATGCCTTGGTTTATTGGGGCCGGGACTGTTCCGGCGATAAAAAACCGTCAGCCTGCCCGGGCCGCCTGGCTGCGCCGGCGGAGCGCCTCATAGATCGGTGTATTGCCCAGCGCCTCGGCCACCCCGTAGGCCATCAGGCAGCTCACCAGCAGCGGCAGCATGAAATCATAGACGCCGGTCAGCTCGATCATCAGCACGATGCCGGTCAAGGGCGCACGCACGATCGCGGTGAACAAAGCGCCCATGCCCAGCACGGTGAACGTGGCCGGGGTCAGCGACGTCGCGTTGGGGAACAGGCCGTGCACGCAGGCGCCGAACCACAGCCCGCCGAGCGCCCCGAGCACGAGCAACGGCGCAAAAATGCCGCCCGCCGCACCCGAGCCATAGCTGACCATCGTGAGGGAAAAGCGCGCGAGCATGAACAACGGCAGCAGGGAGAGCGCGATCTGCCCCGACAGCGCCGCCTGCACCAGGGGCCCGCCCGAGCCCGCCAGCCCGGGCACCACCCAGCCGACGAAACCCACGAACAAGCCCGCGACCGCCCCCACGCTGAACGCCGGCCAGCGCAGCAGCCGGTCGCGCAGGTCGATGGTCGCCAGCAGCCCGCGGTTGAAGAGCACGCCCAGTCCGCCGGCCAGCCCGCCCAGCAGCGCCGCCCAAGGCAGGGTCGCCACGCCGGGCGCCGTCATGCCGGTCAGATGGAACACCGGGAGCTCGCCGATCAGCAGGCGCGACGCCACGTCGCCCGCCACCGCCGCCAGGAACGCCGCCACAAACATCACGGGCGTGAAGTTGCCGTGCAGTTCCTCGAGCACGAAGACCAGGCCGGACAATGGCGCGTTGAAGGCCGCGGCCAGCCCCGCGCCGGCTCCCGCGCTGATCAGGGCGCGCCGCTCGCCCTCCCCCTGGCGCACCTTGAACAACTCCGACACGAGGTGGCCGATACCCGCACCCATCTGGACCGTCGGGCCCTCCCGGCCGAGGGCGAAGCCGCTGCCCGTCGTCAACACGCCGCCAAAAAACTTAACCGGCAGCATCCGCTTCCACTCCGGCTCGGCTTCCCGCAACAGGATCGCCTTGAGGTGCGGAATGCCGCTGCCCGCCGCGTGCGGGGCGAAGCGCCGCACCAGCCACACGCCGATGCCGCCGCCCAGCATCCCGATGGTCAGCGCGACCGGCAGGCTCCAGCCCAGCGGGGTGTGGGCGATGGTCCAGACCCGCAGGTGCTCCGCACTCTCGAGCGCCCAGCGGAAGGCCGAGGCCAGCACCCCGGCCACCACGCCCACGAGGACCGCCTTGAGGACGATGTGCCGGCGCTTCACTTCACCGGCACTCAGGCCGGCGGTATCGTTGGGCGCGGGATGCATGTCCCCCATTCGACCAACCGGCCCCCGCCGGGTTCAAGTCGATTATGTCAGCCCAGCACCAGCTCGTCGCCCTTCACCTTGAAGGTGACGGTCGAGTCCTCGGCCACCTCGCCGCTGATGAGGGCGCGGGCGAGCCGGGTCTCGAGGTGCCGCTGCAGGAAGCGCTTGAGCGGGCGGGCGCCGAAGACCGGGTCGTAACCCTTCTCCGCCACCCAGGCCTGCGCCTTGGCGTCCAGCGTGACCGTGACGCGCTTGTCCGCGAGCCGGCGGTTGATGTCGGCGAGGAGCAGCGTGACGATGCGTTCGATCTCCTCGAGCGCGAGCGGCTTGAAGAGCACGGTCTCGTCCACGCGGTTCAGGAACTCCGGGCGGAAGGACGCACGCAGGTCGGCCATGACCGACTCCCGCACGCTTTCGGGGATCTCGTCGCCCTTCACGCCCTCGAGCAGGTGGCGGCTGCCGATGTTCGAGGTCATGATAATGACGGTGTTCTTGAAGTCCACGGTGCGGCCCTGCGAGTCGGTGATGCGGCCGTCGTCGAGCACCTGCAGGAGGACATTGAACACGTCCGGGTGCGCCTTCTCGATCTCGTCGAAGAGCACGACGGAATACGGCTTGCGCCGCACGGCCTCGGTGAGCTGCCCGCCCTCGTCGTAGCCGACGTAGCCCGGGGGCGCGCCGATCATGCGGGCGACGCTGTGCTTCTCCATGTATTCGGACATGTCGAGGCGGATGAGGTTGGCCTCGGAGTCGAAGAGCTGCTCGGCGAGCGTCTTGGCGAGCTCGGTCTTGCCGACGCCGGTGGGCCCGAGGAACAGGAAGCTGCCGATGGGCCGGCGCGGGTCCTTGATGCCGGCGCGGGCGCGGAGGATGGCCTCGCTGACGAGGCGCACGCCCTCGTCCTGGCCGATGACGCGCGTGTGCAGCTCGTCCTCGAGCTTCAGGAGCTTCTCCTTCTCGCCCTGCAGGAGCTTGGACAGCGGGATGTGGGTCCACTTCGAGATGATCTCGGCGATTTCCTCGGACGAGACCTCCTCCTTCACGAGCGTGGTCTTGGCGGGACCGGTCTTCTCGGCCTTGGCCAGTTCCTTCTCGAGCTGCGGGATGCGGCCGTGCTTGAGCTCGGCGATCTTGTTGAGGTCGTAGTTGCGCTCGGCCTTGGCCATGTCGAGGCGCGCGGCCTCGAGCTCCTCGCGGACCTTCTGCACGCGGCCGAGGGACTCCTTCTCCTTGGACCAGACGGCGCGCAGGGCGGTGGCCTGCTCCTTGGCGTCGGCGAGCTCCTTGCGCAGCGCGTCGAGCCGGCGCTTGGAGGCGTCGTCCTTCTCCTGCTTCAGGGCGGTCTCCTCGATCTCGAGCTGCATGACGCGGCGCTGGAGCTCGTCGAGCTCCGTGGGCAGCGAGTCGATCTCGGTGCGGATCATGGCGCAGGCCTCGTCCACGAGGTCGATGGCCTTGTCGGGCAGGAAGCGGTCGGAAATGTAACGGTGCGAGAGCACGGCGGCGGAGACGAGGGCGTTGTCCTGGATGCGCACGCCGTGGTGCAGCTCGTAGCGCTCGCGCAGGCCGCGCAGGATGGAGATGGCGTCCTCGACGGACGGCTCCTCGACGACCACGGGCTGGAAGCGGCGCTCGAGGGCCGGGTCCTTCTCGATGTGCTGGCGGTATTCGTCGAGCGTGGTGGCGCCGATGCAGTGCAGCTCACCGCGGGCGAGCATGGGCTTGAGCAGGTTGCCGGCGTCCATCGCGCCGTCGGTCTTGCCGGCGCCGACGATGGTGTGAAGCTCGTCGATGAAGAGGATGATGCGGCCCTCGGCGGCCTTGACCTCGTTGAGGACGGACTTGAGCCGCTCCTCGAACTCGCCGCGGTATTTCGCGCCGGCGACGAGCGCGCCCATGTCGAGGGAGAACACGGTCTTGTCCTTCAGGCCCTCCGGCACGTCGCCGCGCAGGATGCGCTGGGCGAGGCCCTCGACGATGGCGGTCTTGCCGACGCCGGGCTCGCCGATGAGCACGGGGTTGTTCTTGGTCTTGCGGGAAAGGATGCGGATGGCGCGCCGGATCTCGGCGTCGCGGCCGATGACGGGGTCCATCTTGCCCTTGCGCGCCTGCGCCACGAGGTCGATGCCGTATTTCTCGAGGGCGTTGTAGGTCGTCTCGGGGTTGTCGGTCGTCACGCGCTGGCTGCCGCGCATGGCCTGGAGCTGCTTGAGCACCTTGGCGCGGTCGAGGCCGAAGCTGGTGAAATACTTCTTCAGGGTGTCGGGCTTGCCAGCGGCGATCAGCGCGAGGAACAGGTGCTCCACGCTCATGAACTCGTCCTTGAGCGCCTCGGCCTCGGCTTCCGCCTTGGTCAGCACCTCGTTGAGGGCCTGGGTGACGTAGATCTTGGACACGTCGACGGCGCCGCTGACCTTGGGCAGGCGCTCGAGCTCGCGGTTGGCGGCCAGCTGCAGCGCGCTGACGGTCAGGCCGAGCTTCTCGACCAGCGACGGCACGATGCCACCCTCCTGCGCGAGGAGCGCAACGAGCAGGTGCCACGTGTCGACCTCGTTGTGCGAGCGGCGACGGGCCTCGTTCTGCGCCTCCTGCACGGCCTGGCGCGACATGACGGTCATTTTCTCGGGATTCATAAAGGGGAACACTCCCTTGCATGGTGCGTTCCAACCCGAACCCGTCATTTCCCGTTGAGTGGCGCCAGTTTAGCTTGGCGCGCGCGACCGGCCCTGGGCGCCTTGGCACACCGGCGGCGACATTCTGGCCGGCGCGTCGCAGTGGTTGTATGAATGGAGGCGGGGCCATCAGCCCCGCGAGACTTGGGATGCGCGACCGGCAACCCGCGGGGCTGATGGCCCCGCCTCCATCGCCGTTGACGATGCTAAAAACATTAATGCCCGCGAAGGCGGCCACGGAAAAAGCGAGTTACATCCCCTATGCTTCTGCAACTTTTCCAACGTGACCACCCTCGCGGGCAAAGTGGGGTTTTCTTAAATGGGCTGAACCAACGCCCGCAGTTTGCGCGGCGCGGCCGGTGCTGTCCAGTCCGCAACCGGAAAAGAGTGTGTCATGCCCTCACCGAGAATTCCCGCGGGTTCGGTTGACTAGGCGGAGGCCGCGGCTACTGAGAGGTAAACCATGTCCAATTTTCTCGATCCGAAAAGACCCACCACCCGCGCCCTCCTGGTCGGGGTGCAGACGCCGGACATGAAACCCGGCGAAGGGGCGGAGCTGCTCACCGAGCTGAACGAGCTGGTCGAGAACCTGGGCCTGGAGATCAGCCACTCCACCCTCATCACCCTGCGCGACCGCCACCAGCCGAAGTTCCTCATCGGGACCGGCAAGGCCGCCGAGCTCATCGCCCGGGCGAAGGAGGACGGCGCCGACGTCATCGTGATCGACGAGGAGCTCTCTCCCGCGCAGCAGCGCAACTGGGAGGAGGAATCCGGCCTCGCCGTCATCGACCGCCAGGAGGTCATCCTTGAGATCTTCGCCGACCGCGCCCAGACGCGCGAGGCCGTGCTCCAGGTCGCGCTGGCGCGCATGGAATATTCCCTGCCCCGCCTGACGCGCGCCTGGTCCCACCTTTCGCGCCAGCGCGGCAAGGGCAAGATGGGCGGCGAGGGCGAGACCCAGCTCGAGCAGGACCGCCGCCTCGTCCGCAACCGCATCACCAAGCTCAAGTCCGAGCTCGCGCAGGTCATCTCCCAGCGCGCCACGCAGCGGATCAAGCGCCAGCGCACCCCCGTCCCGGGCGCCGCCATCGTCGGCTACACCAACGCCGGCAAGTCCACCCTCCTCAACAAGCTCACCGGCGCGCAGGTCCTCGCGGCCGACAAGCTCTTCGCCACCCTCGACCCGACCACGCGCCAGCTCGTGCTGCCGGACGGCCGCACGCTGCTGCTGACCGACACCGTCGGCTTCATCCGCCGCCTGCCCCACCGCCTCGTCGAGGCCTTCAAGGCGACGCTCGAGGAGGTCGTCGTCGCCGACTTCCTCATCCATCTGCTCGACGCGTCGAATCCGAACGTCGACCAGCACCACGCGACCACCATGGCCGTGCTCGGCGAGCTCGGTGCCGCCGACCGCCCCACCCTCACCGTCTTCAACAAGACCGACCTGCTCGACGCCAACACCCTCGCTCACCTCCGCGCCCAGCATCCCGACGCGCTCTTCATCAGCGTCCACACCGGCGCCGGCCTCGACACGTTGCTGCGCCATTGCGAGGAGCTGGCCAAGGACGACACCGAGTCCGCCGACCTGCTCATCCCGCACGACCGCTACGACGTCGTCGCGAAGCTGCACAGCGTCGGCCACGTGAAGCAGCAGGAGTCGCTCGACGAAGGCACGCACCTCACCGGCCGCTTCCCGAAAAAGTTCGCCGCGCTCTACACGCCCTTCGTGGTCGCGGCCGCGCCGGCCAAGCCGGCGAAGTCATCCAAGGCTCCGCGGAAAAAACGCTGATTGGCCGGCCTCTTAGGTGGAACCGGGCCTCCGGACCGGTTTGTCCAACGCCCGCTTAATCAACCCGTCCGGAGGCCGGGTTCCACCTTGGACTACGAGCCCGCCTCACCGGAAGATCCGGTAGAACAACCGCCCGTAACACTCGCGCAGGGCCGTCTCGGTCTGCTGCCAGGCCTCGCCGCGCGGCACGAAGTCGATCGCCACCAGGGCCCGTGACCGGTCGAAGCGGAAATCCACGGGAAAAAGCGTGCAGTCCACGCCGGCCTTTTTGAATTGCTCGGCCGAGCGCGGCATGTGCCAGCCGGTGGTGACGAGGATGACGCGTTTCCAGCCGTTCGTCTTCATCAGTTCCGCGACGGCTGCGGCCTCGTCCGCGGTGTTCTCGACATGACGCGTGACCAGGATCCGGTCCGCCGGGACGCCACGCGTCACCGCGATCCGCTTCAGCTCATCGCCCTCGGTCGCTTCCGTGTCCCGCCAGGACATGCGCGCCCCGGTGAAGACCAGCGTGCGCGCCTTGCCGGCCTGCAGCAGGATCACGCCCGCGTCGAAGCGCTCGGAGGTCTCCAGGAAATTGGGCACCAGGCCGCCGCCGACCCGCGGCCCCAGGATGCCGCCAAGCACCACGATCGCATCGGCCGGCTCGACCTGGGCGACGGGCACCGCCGGGTGCCGCGACTCCACCCAGCCAATGAGCCGTCCGCCCACGGCGGGAATGCTGGCAAGATAAAGCACGCCCAGCGCCGCCACCAGCGGCCAGCGCTGCTTTTTCCACAGGCCGAAAAGCACGAGCAGGACCACCCAGCCAACCGGCAGCACGAAGACGGGCAGAAGTTTGTTCAGGAAAAGCATGGGGCAGGATCAACGCGGCCGTTTGACGACCAGCTTGCCCCGGATGAGCGCCTGTTTTTGCGGACGCGTCAATTGCTTCAGCTGGTATTCGCGCTGCAGTGCGCGCGTCAGGCTCATCGGCCCCTCCTGCCAGACCAGGCGCACCGGGAGCCGCGGCCGGGTGTATTTGGCGCCCTTGCCGCTGTTGTGCACCGCGAGCCGCGCCGGCACATCCTTCGCCGTGCCGATGTAGAAAGTGCGGTCGGCGCACCGCACGATATAGACGAAGGCTCGCTTAACTGGCATGGTTGCCGAGGCTTCCAAATCGACGGTTTTTCACAAGCCCGGCGTAAAATATCCACCCTTGACCCACTAGGTTCGCAGGGCTTCTTTCGGCCGCTCTCACTGCCTGATGGTGTAATGGTAGCACAGGTGACTTTGACTCACCTAGTCATGGTTCGAATCCATGTCGGGCAGCCACTTAGATGAAATTCCTCCCGCTGATCGCCGCATTGATCGGCGCCCTCCCCGCCGCCGCCACCGAGCCTGTGATCTGGCGGCTCGACCAGACCGCCCAAGTCGGCGGACATGTCGCCGAGGTGCTCGGGGCACCGCGCGTCACCGACGGCGCCACTTTTTTCAACGGCACCAGCGACGGTCTCCTCGTGCCCGTCAACCCGCTGGCGGGGCTCGCGCAGTTCACGATCGAGGTCTTGTTCCGGCCCGCGGCGGACGGCCCGGCGGAGCAACGTTTTCTCCACGTGCAGGACGGACCCGGCACCCGCGCCCTGATCGAGACGCGCGTGGCCGGCGGCACCTGGGCGCTCGATACTTTCCTTTCCCACCCGGCCACCGGCGCCAAGCTCGTGTTGCTCGACCTGACCAAGCGCCATCCCGCCGACCGCTGGACCTGGGTCGCGCTCGTCTACGACGGCCGCCGCATGGCGCACTACATCGACGGCGTGAAGGAACTTGAGGGCGAGGTCGCCTTTCCGGCCATGGCCGCCGGCCAGGTCTCGCTCGGCGTGCGCCAGAACAGGGTCTATTGGTTCAAGGGCGGCATCCGCGAGGTGCGCTGGCACGCGACGGCGCTCAAGGCGGAGGAATTGCAGAGGCCGTAGGTTGCAGGCTTGCGCGCCACCTACCGGCTAACGCGTTCCACCCTCAGAACCCCGGGAAGGGTTTCGCGCGCTGGCACAGCTGCACGGGCACGCCCCACGGGTCGCGCAGGAAGATCAGCCGGCTGCCGTCGGGCATCGTATCGTCCGAGAAGGCCTGCGCCCCAGCCGCCAGCAGCTTCGCCTGCGCGGCGCCGGCGTCCGGCGCGAAGAAAGCCACATGAAACACCAGCGGATGCGTCGCCGTGTAGTCGGGATACGGCGCCTTCGGGTTGGAGTAGAGCTCGATGAACACCCGGTCGGTGTCATCGCCCAGGAAATGCGTGAACGGCTCGGCCTCGAGTGCGCGCAGCACCGTCAGCCCGAGGTGCTGGGCATACCAGCGGCTCATCGCGCGCGCGTCGGGGACATTCAGGGCCAGGTGTTCGAATTTCATGCAGGGCGGAGTGTGTGCGCGTCCGTCCTTCCGTGGCAAAGCTTTGCGGTGGCATAAGCGGGTGCCCCTTGGAGGCGGGACCATCAGTCCCGCGGGGCTGATGGCCCCGCCTCCATTTTGTGTATTTCACCTGCTGGGCAATTTTCCCGGCCATCTCCGCCATTGACGCCGCTTTTCGGCCCGCGTTTCATGGCGTCAAATGCCGACCAAGTCCGCCACCGTGAAATACAAGCGTGTTGTCCTGAAGCTGAGCGGCGAGGTCTTGCGCGGCAAGGGCACCGAGCCCATCGACGCCGCCACCCTCGAGCGGATGTGCGAACAGGTGAAGGAAATCCACGACCTCGGCGTCCAGGTCTGCGTCGTCATCGGCGGCGGCAACATCTTCCGCGGCCTCCAGGGCGCCAAGCGCGGCGTCGACCGCACCACCGGCGACTACATGGGCATGCTCGCCACCGTCATCAACGGCCTGGCCATCATGGACTGCCTCGAGAAGATGGGCGTCAAGACCCGCGTCCAGTCCGCCATCCCGATGAACCAGATCGCCGAGCCGTTCATCATGCGCCGCGCCATGCGCCACCTGGAGAAGAAGCGCGTCGTCATCTTCGTCGCCGGCACGGGCAACCCGTATTTCTCGACCGACACCACCGCCGCCCTCCGCGCCTCCGAGCTCCACGCCGACATCATCATGAAGGCCACCAAGGTCGACGGCATCTACGACAAGGACCCGAAGAAGCACGCCGACGCCGTCAAATACGACGAGCTCACCTTCGTCGACGCCCTCCGCCAGCGGCTCAACGTCATGGACTCGACCGCCTTCTCGCTCTGCCTCGACAACAACGTGCCCATCCTCGTCTTCAATCTCGACGATTCCCACGCCATCAAGAAGGCCGTCATGGGCGAGAAGATCGGGACTTTGGTGCATAACTAAGCCGGGAGCAGGGAGCCTGGAGCAAGGAGTCAGATTGCATTCTCTTTCCCCTTCCCTAGTGTCTCCCGTCCTTACTCCCCGCTCCTAGCTCCCTGCTCACCGCTTTTATTCCATGAGCCATCCCATCCTCACCGACGCCCAGACCCGCATGAAGAAGACCGTGGACCACACGCTCCACGAGTTCTCCACCATCCACACCGGCAAGGCCTCCCCCGCCATGGTCGAGGGCATCATGGTCGAGGCCTACGGCGGCACCCAGCAGCTCAAGGCCTGCGCCGCCATCACCACGCCCGACCCGCGCATGATCCAGGTGCAGCCCTGGGACAAGGGCCTCATCCGCGCCATCGAGAAGGCCCTCCAGCAGGCCAACATCGGCGTCAACCCCGTCGTCGACGGCAACCTCATCCGCCTCCCCTTCCCCGACCTCTCCAAGGAGCGCCGCCTCGAGTTCGTGAAGACCGCCCACCGCCTCGCCGAGGAGGGCCGCGTCCACGTCCGCAACGTCCGCCGCGACGTCCTCGAGCAGGTCAAGAAGGCCAAGCTCCCCGAGGACGAGACCAAGCGCCTCGAGAAGGACGTCCAGGCAGCCACCGACAAGGCCATCAAGGACATCGAGACCCACCTCGCCCACAAGGAGAAGGAACTGGTCACGGTCTAAGGGAGCTGTCAGCGATCAGCCCTCAGCCATCAGCAAGATCGGCCCGCCTTCCGGCGGGCCTTTTGTTTTGTTTCACGCGAAGACGCGAAGATCGCGAAAAGTCCAAACGGCTTCGCGCCTTCGCGTGAACCTCTGCCTTAAATCCTCACCTTCGCCGTCTGCCGCACATCCGCCGACGACGCGCCGGCGCGGATCTCCCACTCGCCGGCCGGGATCTCGTAATCCTGCTTCGCCCCGCTCCAGCGGCGCAGCGCCGTCGCCGGCACGGTGATCGTCACAGTCTGCTTCTCGCCGGCCTTCAGCGCCACGCGGGCGAAGCCGCACAGCGCCTGGTTCTCGCGCGCCGCAGGCGGCACGCCGTAGAGCTGCACCACCTCGTCGCCGTCGCGGCCACCGGTGTTGGTCACGTCGACGCTGACCGTCAGCGTGTTGCCCGCCGCCGGGGTCACGCGCAGGTTCGCGTAACCGAACGTCGTGTAGCTCAGCCCGTGACCGAAGGCATACAGCGGCCGGCCCTTGAAGTAGCGGTAGGTGTGGCCGGCGGTCATCGTGTAGTCCTTGAAGTCCGGCAGGTCGGACGTCGCGCGGTAGAAGGTTACCGGCAGGCGGCCGGCCGGGTTGTAATTGCCGAACAACACATCCGCCACGGCGGTGCCGGCCGCCTGGCCGGGATACCACGCCTGCAGGATGGCGTTCAGGTTGGCCTCGGCCCAGGGCATCGCGACGGCGCTGCCGGACAGGTTGACGAACACGATCGGCTTGCCGAGGGCCTTGAGCCGCGCGAGCAGCGCCTGCTGCACGGCGGGCAGCTCGATCTTGGTGCGATCGCCGCCGGCGAAACCGTCGTAGTCGACCTTCATCTCCTCGCCCTCGAGCTGGGCCGAGATGCCGCCGACGTAGATGATCGTGTCGGCCTTCGCCGCCAGCGCGACCGCCTCGTCGTGGCCGGCCGCCGCGCCGGGCAGGTCCCACTCCAGCGACACGGCGCCGGGGCCGCCGCTCGAAAAATACTCCAGCTTTACCGGGATGACGCCGCCGCCGGGCAGCTTCAGCACGACCGTCTCCTCCTTCTCGCCGGGCGTCCACGCGTCGATCACCGGCTGGCCGTCGAGCTCGAGGCGGATGCCGCCGCGCGCCTTGACGGTGATGCGGTATTCGCCGGAAAGCGTGGTGATGATGTTGCCCTGCCAGCGGGCCGACATGTTCCCGGCCACGGCGCCGGCGGGCAGCTTGTCCTTGGCGAAGTCGAAGCTCACCGGCCGGTCGCGCCGCTGCGCGGCGGGCTTTCCCTCGAGGTTGGGGTTGGTGAAGTAGTCGCCCATCAACCCGGTGTATTCGCCGAAGCGCAGGCCGGTGCGCGGGATCGGCTTCCGGCCGGGCGGCATCGTCGCGTAGTCGCTGCCCTCGGCGAAATCCACCTGCACGCCGGGGCCGAGCGCGGCCTTGATGCCGGCGAGGATCGTCACGGGCGCGGCGGGCTTGCCGTTGTAGTTGCCGAGCAGGACGGTGACGGAATCAGCGCTCGGCCCGATCACGGCCACCCGCTTCAGGGTCTCGCGCCTGAGCGGCAGCGTGCCGTCGTTCTTGAGCAGCACCATCGACTTCCGCGCGGCTTCGAGGGCGAGCGCTGTGTGCGCCGGCGCCATGTTTTCGGACGGCGCGATCCGGTTGAAGGGCACCGCGTCCACCGGGTCGTAGAAACCGAGGCGCATGTGCGTGCGGACGAGCGCGCCGAGGCGGTAGTCGATCTCGGCCTCGGAAATCTGGCCGCGCTGCACGGCCGCGATGAGTTGCGACGGCTCCTCGCCGCAACGGACGTTGAGGCCGGCCTTGAGCGAGATCGCCTCGGCCTCGCCGAGGTCGGCCGCGACCTTGTAGGTGGTGTGCAGGTCGGTGATCGAGCCGCAGTCGGACGTGATGTGGCCGTTGAAACCCCATTTCGCCAAAAGCATGTAGAGCACGGGCGAGACCGGCGCCGGCTTGCCGTAGACGGAGTTGTAGGCGGTCATCACGGCCTCGACCTTGCCCTCGCGCACCAGCGCCTCGAAGGCCGGCAGGTAGGTCTCGTAGAAATCCGCCTCGGGCGGCGACACGTCGAAGTCGTGGCGCAGCGACTCGGGGCCGCTGTGCACGGCGAAGTGCTTGGCACAGGCCGCCGCCAGCAGGTGGCGCGGGTCATCGCCCTGCAGCCCCTGCACGAAGGCCACGCCGGTGCGCGCCGTGAGGAACGGGTCCTCGCCATACGTCTCCTGCCCGCGGCCCCAGCGGGGATCGCGGAAAATGTTGATGTTGGGCGTCCAGAACGTGAGCCCGTAGTAGCGCATGCCCTCGTCCTTGGTGCCGCGGGCCCCGTTGAACTTCGCGCGGGCCTCGATGCCGATCACGTGCGCCACGCGCTTCATCTCCGCCTCGTCCCACATCGCCGCCAGGCCGATGGCCTGCGGGAACACCGTAGCCTCGCCGGCGCGGGCGACGCCGTGCAGCGACTCGTTCCACCAGTCGTATTTCGGCATGCCCAGCCGCGCCACCCCGGGCGTGGTGTTCTGCATCAGTGTCACCTTCTCCTCCAGTGTCAGGCGCGACACCAGGTCCTGCACGCGGGCCTCGATGGGCTGGGCCGGGTCGCGGTAGATGTCCGCCGCGCGGACCGTCAGGGTGAGGACAAAAGCGGCGGCAAGCGCCGGCAGCAGAACACGGGGCGGTTTCATGTGTGGGATCGGAGGTAAAGGCGCGCACGTCCGCACGCCGGCCGCCAGCTTCCCCGGAAAACCGGCCGCACGCCAGTCATGATTTCTCCTGACATTGCGCTAACGATTGACCGGACCTAACCGTCTCACGCGAAGCCGCGAAGTTCGCGAAAGGGAGGACCGCATCCCTGCGGGCTGGTTTGATGGTAGGGGCCGTTGCCCTCAACGGCCCTTGGGAGAGGGCGCTTGGGGCAAGCGCCCCTACCGATGCATCCGCGCCTTCGCGTGAAACTCACTTCCGCTCGTAGCGCACGTTCACGAAGGGCGCCCAAGCGCCGTCCTTCTGGAGGTAGATGTCGTTCGTGAACGCGTGGTCGCCTACCTTGGTCAGCTTCACCCGGATGGGCGTCACCTGGCCCTTGGGGTCGGTCGACTGGAGCTCGTTCACCAGCACGCCGTCCTCGAGCGTGATGTCGCCCTCGGTCAGGTTGCCGCCGGAGTCCATGTAGTAGATCGTGATCTTCCCCTTGGCGGCGTTCCAGCCATACATGCCGCTCGTGTAGGGCCGCTTCTTGTCCCCCTGCACGAAGCTGGAATCAAAGCGGATGGCCTGCTTGTTCTCGGCCCACTCGAAGCGCAGCTCGATCTGCATCGCCGGGCCGGATTTCGGCGGCGGCAGAGCGCCGACCCAGACTCCGCCCACCAGCGACGCCAGCGGCTCAAGCGGGGAAGCCGGCGCCGCGGCCTTTTCCTGCGCCGCCAAGGTGGACCAGCCCAAGGAGGCCATGCAGCACAACACCAGCGCAAGACGGGGATTTTTCATGCCGACCGGTCTGCCGCGGATCGCCACCCGGCACAAGCGGGATGCGGTATCCCGCATGATTTGGAGGGCCCAGCTCCCGCTGGGCCGGGTCGACTTGGAGGCGGGTCCATCCGTCCCGCGAGACAGGGGGCGCGATCACGATATCCCGCGGGACGGATGGTCCCGCCTCCCTCTGTTGCTCCTTGCTCTTTTTGCGCCTTTTGCGCCTTTTTGCGGCCATTAATGGATTTTGAACTGCCCAACTCCGGCCCGCCTTCCGGCGTCCCCCCGATCGACTTCCGCGCGGCGCTCAACGACGAGCAGTTCGCCGCCGTCACGGCCGAGCCGGGCCCGCTCCTCGTCCTGGCCGGCGCCGGCTCGGGCAAGACCCGCACCCTCACCTACCGCGTCGCCTACCTGCTCTCGCAGGGCGTCAAGCCGGGCGAGATCCTCCTCCTCACCTTCACCAACAAGGCCGCCAAGGAGATGCTCCACCGAGTCCAGGACCTCACCGGCATCGAGCCGGGCCGCTTCTGGGGCGGCACGTTCCACTCCATCGGCAACCGCGCCCTCCGCATGTTCGGCGACGCCGTCGGCCTGCCGAAGAACTTCACCATCCTCGACGCCGACGAGTCCGAGACCCTCCTCAAGCAGGCCGTCGAGGCCTCCGACAAGACCTTCTTCAAGGAAAAGACCAACCCGCGCCCGGGCCCGCTCTTCAGCGTCCTCTCCCTCGCCCGCAACACCCAGCTCTCCCTCCACGACACCGTCGAGCGCCACTTCCCGCAATACGCCGAGATCAGCGAGCGCTTCCCGGAGTTCGCCGCCGCCTACGAGAAGAAGAAGCGCGAGGACAAGGTCTGCGACTACGACGACCTTCTCGAGCTCTGGCTCCGGCTCCTCACCGACGCCCCGGACGTCGCCCAGTATTTCAACCACCGCTTCCGCCACGTCCTCGTCGACGAATACCAGGACACCAACACCATCCAGGCCCAGATCGTGGACAAGCTCGCGAGCCATCACCGCGTCATGGCGGTGGGCGACGACGCGCAGTGCATCTACTCGTGGCGCGGCGCCGACTTCGAGAACATCATGACGTTCCCCGACCGTCACCCGGGCACCGTCATCCACCGCATCGAGACCAACTACCGCTCCACGCCCGAGATCCTCGCCTTCGCCAACGGCGTGCTCAACGCCCAGCCCAAGGGCCGCCACTTCGACAAGGAGCTACGCGCCGCCCGCAAGCACGGGCAGAAGCCCGCCGTCATCCAGGCCATGGACGACAAGGAGCAGGCCGCCTTCGTCCTCAAGCGCATCCACGCCATCATCAACGAGGAGGGCGTCTCGCCCAACGAGATCGCCGTCCTCTACCGCTCGCACTTCCTTGCCCTCGAGATGCAGCTCGCGCTCACCCGCGCCGGCATGCCCTACACCATCACCAGCGGCGTGAAGTTCTTCGAGCGCCAGCACGTGCGCGACCTCATCGCCTGCATCAACTTCGTCTACAACCCGGCCAACACCTCCGCCTGGAACCGCCTCGCCATGCTCCTGCCCAAGGTCGGCGAGAAGGGCGCCCAGAAGATCTACGCCGCCGCGCTCGATCACGCGAAGCTCATGCAGCAGAACTTCGTCGACGCCCTCGCCACCGACGACGTGACGAGCAAGGTCCCGAAGGACGCCAAGGCCGACTGGCCGAATTTCTGCGCCTCGCTGCGGCAGATCTACGACGCCATGAACGACTCGAAGCCGAGCGACGCCGTCGAGATCGCGATCGACGGCTGGTATGGCGACTACATGAAGGGCGAATACGCCGACTACGTGGACCGCATCGAGGAGTTGAAGGGCCTCGTCGGCTTCGCGGCGCAGTTCACGCAGATGTCCGAATTCCTCGCGCAGATCATGCTCCTCAACGGCGAGACCAGCGAGAAGCAGATCGATCACGACCAGGAGTCGATCAAGCTCACGACGATCCACCAGGCCAAGGGCCTGGAATACGACGCCGTCTTCCTCATCGGCGCCGCCGAAGGCCAGTTCCCCGGCTACCGCACGATCGAAAGCGGCGACTTCGAGGAAGAACGCCGCCTCTTCTACGTCGCCGTCACAAGAGCCAAGAACGAACTCTACATCACCTACCCGAGAGTCGCCTCCCGCCCCGGCCCAGGCGGCATGATGCTTCAGCCGACGCGTTTTCTGCAGGAATTGCCGAACGACCTATACGACGAACTCCGCATCAAGCGGACGTTTGGGTGGTGACCGTATGGAACGCTATGCCTGGTTAGTCCACGGATCCCAGGCGGCTAAGATCGCTTGGATCAAAGATGCTCCATCTGGCGTGTATTTCTCTCCGCGCGACGTGGTCATATCCAGCAAGTATCATTACTCATACCATACCGAAGGTCAGCGGCATCTTAAGGTCGGCAACCGTAATTATATTGGAAGTAAACAGGCGACTGCATTGCGCGAACTGAACAGCACTGCAAATATCGGCGGTTTCGGCCTGGAGCCGAAAGGATTCACATGGGTAGATGACACGAGAGTAAAAACTCGAGACGTCATTTTAGAATATAACCCTGCAACACGGCTAGATCTACCGGTGCTTGTTTCTCTCCATCTAGCTGCTCGTTCCAATATCAAGCTTCTCTCCGAGCGCATTTGGTCAACAGGACCGAGCTTTGCCTACGATTCCGTAATTTTTGATCTCAAGGCATACCCCGAACTGCTCGCCGTTTTAGTGCTTCAATTTCAAGTAACGACTTAAGTAAATTAAGGGCCAAGCAGAAGACATCATGTCTTGACTGGTCGTTCCGGCCCCAGCCCAGTTGCATCCGACACCACCCGGTCCATGCCCCTTTCGAAATCCCCTGATGCGTTCAAACTGCGGACCCTGTTCATGGGCTCCCTCGGCACGATTCCGGAGAGCCATGCGCGCACCGTGGACAAGAAGCAGCTCGCCGCCTGGATCAAAGAGGGCCTCCTCGAGCACCGCCCGGCCGAAAAATCCTACGCCCTCACCCCCAAGGGCGAAACCCGGATCAAATAGCCCGCCGACCAATCACTGCGGCGGCGGGGCGCTCATAAAGAACAGCCCCCACTCGTGGCCGTCCGGGTCGGCGAAGCCGTGCTGATACATGAAGCCGTGGTCCTCCGGCTGAGGGTTTGGGCTCAACCCCGCAATTGTGCCGCCTGCCTTTTGCACTTTCCAAGCCAACATGGACGGCAACACTCGGGGCATGGCATCGGCTTCCGCCACTGACTTTCCTTGGATCAAGATCTGCGGAATTACGAACCGGGAGGATGCGGAACTGGCGATCAGCCTGGGCGCCTCGGCCATCGGGCTTATTTTTGCTCCTTCGGTTCGCGAAGTCCCGGTCGAACGGGCCCGCGAACTCGTCCGGCAAGTGCGCGGGCGCGTGGAAGTCGTCGGCGTCTTCAAGGAAATCCGTTCCGTTCGAGCGATCCACGAGGCCGTGGGGCTCGACCGGGCCCAGATTCATGTCCCCGGTGATCCCGGCGTCCACCTGCCCATTCTCCGTGCGCTGCGCCCGCAGGGGCTGCAGCACGCCGCGAACGTTCCCGCCAACGAATGGATCCTGATCGACGGCAGCGAGGGACGCGGGCTGACCTTCGACTGGACCCTTGCCACCACCCTTTCCCGCTCCTTCGTCCTGGCGGGAGGCCTGAACCCGGAGAATGTGAAGGAAGCCTGCCGCGTGGCACGTCCCAAGGGCGTCGACGTGACCTCCGGAGTCGAACTCGCCCCTGGCCGCAAAGATCCGGACAAAGTCGCCCGCTTCATTAGCGCCGTGAAAAGCCTGCCAAGGCCGGCCTAAAGGCGGCACGCCCGAGCCGCCCGCTGCCGCCAACCGCTCACGCCTGCGGCGGCGTGCCGCTCATCGCAAACAGCCCCCACTCGTGGCCGTCCGGGTCGGCGAAGCCGTGCTGATACATGAAGCCGTGATCTTCCGGCTGCCCCGTGGCCGTGCCGCCCGCGGCCACGGCCTTGGCCATCAGCCCGATCACCTGCTCCCGGCTCTCACAGGCGAGGTTGATCGACACCTCGGCCGACTGGCGCGCATCGCAGATCGCCTTGGTCGTCATGCCCCGCCACTTGGCGTGGGACAGCAGCATGACGAAGGTCGTGTCGTTGATGACAATGCACGCCGCCTCGTCCCCGCTGAACGCCGGGTTGGGCGCATAGCCGAGCGCCTGGAAAAAGGCCATCGACCTGGGCAGGTCGGCGACCGGGAGGCTGATGAACACCTGTTTGCTCATGATTTTTCTGGGGATGATTCCTTCGTTATCTCAACGAACGACCGCCACCCCGCCGGACACGAGCCGAAACCTTTGATCACTGACCCGCAGCGACGGGCGGCAGGGATTTCAGATACAGCCAGAGGGCCTGCTTCTCCGTGTCGTTCATCTGGCCGAACGCGATGGGCATGACCGGGTTGAGCTGCTTGCCGTCCGGGCGGACGCCGGTCTCGAGGACCTTCAAGAAATCCTGCTCGCTCCAGCGTGCGAGGTCGCCGGCGGGCGTGAGGTTGCGCGCGAGCGGCCAGTCGGGCGGCGCGCCGGGGATGCGACCGCCGGCGAACTGCTCGCCATGGCAGCCGGTGCAGCCGACGGCGAGGTAGCGGCCGTAGTCCAGGGTCACCCCGGGCACCACGGTCGGCGGGCGCAGCCCGGCATGGTCGATGTGCTCGGCGGCGAGCTTGATCTCGCCGGCCAGCATCAGCGCGCGGGCCACCGGCCCCACGGTGAGGGCGACGCGGTCGCGGTCGACCTTCGGCACGGTCTTCAGGTAGGCAACGAGCGCCCCGAGGTCGTCGTCGGAGAAATGCGAATATTCCAGGGACGGCATCAGCACCAGCGGATGCCCGTCCTTCGCCACGCCATGGCGGATCGCGCGGATCCAGTCCTCGTCGTTGAAACCCGCCGCGAGGCCGCCCCGGCCGGTGGTCAGGTTCGGGCCCCACATCACGCCGACGGCCGGGTCGTCGATCACCTTCGCGCCGCCGAAATCCCGGCCATGGCAGTCGATGCAGCCGCGGGTCTCCGCGATGTGCCGGCCACGCAGGAGGGCGGCGGCATCGGTCGGGATGGCGACCGGCTTGACGGCCACGGCGTAGGACCGGCCGAGTTTTTGCGCACTCAGGGCATAGACGGCCGACACCCCCACGACGAGGAGGAGCACGGCCACGCCGAGGAAATAACCGAGAAATTTGAAGACACGTTTCATGGGAAAAGAGCCGGCCAGAAAACCCTCCGGCGCGCCGCCGACAAGACTCCGCCCTTACGTCTTTCGGCTAACCGGCCCCGCCAATTGGTCCGGATGGCAGGAGCCGGGGAGGCATCAGGTTTTGATATTTAATGCCCCGCCTTTGCGCCTCTGCGCCTTTGCGTGAGACCCTTCCCCCAAACCCGTTTGTAGCCTATTAGACTACAAACGCCCGGCGCCCGGCCGCGGGATAATTTCTCGTGATTTCATCCCGACTTCATCATCCCTTCACACAGACTCGGCATCCTGAGCCCGCATGAAAACCAAGGACTACCTCATCGTCGCCCTCCTGCCGCTGGCCCTGTTGCTCATCCCGTTCACCGGCAACCTCACCGTCGAGGGCTGGCACTGGACCTGGAGCGACTTCGTCTTCGCCTGGGTCGTCTTCTCCGTCACGACCTTTCTCTTCCGCTTCCTGGTGACGCGCCCGATGGCCAATCTCGCCTACAAGGCCGGCGTGGCGCTGGCCCTGCTGACCGGGTTTCTCGTCTTCTGGATCACCGCGGCCGTCCAGATCATCGGCGACGAAAACCCCGCCAACATCCTCTACCTCGGCGTGATCCTGACCGGCCTCGGCGGCGTGGCCCTCGCCCGCTTCCGGCCCGCGGGCATGGCGAAAGCGGCGTTCGCGACCGCCGCCGTCACCTTCGTGGTGCCGATCGTCGGGCTCATCCTCAAGCCGTCCGACTTCAGCCCCGGCATCCCGCAGGTCTTCCTGTTGAACGGCGGCTTCGTCCTGATGTTCGCCGTTTCGGGCGTGCTGTTCCGTTACGCAGCGGGCCGGCCCCCCGCCGTCGCCGCAGCCTGAAACCTGCCCCGGATAATGTAACCGGTTACCATCGGTCCGGGCGCACCGGGGGATGGGCGCGAGATCCCGGCTTGAATTCGTCCCGGTTGTGTTTTGGTCATGGGGGCTCATCTTCCCTCCCATGCGCCTTTCCCTGCTCCTGTTCACCTGCCTCGTCGGCCTCTCCGGCTGCTCCAGCGTCTATTACGGCGCGATGGAGAAGGTCGGCATCCCCAAGCGGAAGATCCTCGTCGACCGCGTCGGCGCCGCCCGCGAGGCCCAGCAGGAGGCCAAGGTCCAGTTCTCCAGCGCGCTGGCCCAGTTCCTCGCCGTGACCAAGGTGCCGGCGACCGAGCTGCAGGCCACCTACGAGAAGCTCGACGCCGGGTTCAAGCGCAGCGAATCCCGCGCCAAGGAGGTCCGTGACCGCATCGCCGCCATCGACAGCGTGGCCCAGGCGCTGTTCGACGAGTGGGCCACCGAGCTCGGCCAATACAAGAGCGCCACGCTGCGCGCCCAGAGCGACCGCCAGCTCACCGCCACGCGGAACCGCTACGCCGCCCTGATGCGCGTGATGGACCAGGCCGCCGCCGGCATGAACCCCGTGATCGACGCCTTCCGCGACCAGGTGCTCTTCCTCAAGCACAACCTCAACGCCCAGGCCGTCACGGCCCTCGGCGGCTCCACCCGCGAGCTGCAGCAGGACATCACGCGCCTCGTCGCCGACATGGAGAAATCCATCAAGGAAGCCGACGCCTTCATCGCCTCGATGCAGGCGTCGCCGCCGGCCCAGTGAGCGGGGCACCCGGGGTATCCCGGGAATTTTTGAGGTCGCCACGCACCAAGGAATTTGCACCGTTCCCCGCCATGGAGGCCACGACCACCCAGCCGACGCTGTTGAGTGCAGCGCGAAACTTCATCCGCAAGTCCGCCGGCACCGCCGTCCTCACCATCGCCCCGCTCGCCGCGGTCAGCCTGGCCCCCGAGGCGGAGGCGCAGACGATCTTCGCCCAACCCGGGCTGAACATACAGGCCTCCGGCCAGGCCCAGATCACAGCGAGCTTTCCCGAGGGCAACCGGTTTTCCTTTCAGGGCGCCACCAACAACAATATCCAGGCGATCCGGTTTGGCGTGGACGGCACGCTGACCACGAGCGTCACCTCCGGTTTTGGTTTCAGCGTCGACCACACCCTCGAGATTTTCTCGGCGATCACCAATGTCGACATACCCGGCTCGATCATCATCCCGGTGGCCTACGATTTCACCCTGAGCAAGCAGGCGGGCACCATTGGCAACGTGGACTGGTATCTGAAGGCCCACGTCACCGGCGACAACTTCGTCAACCTCGCCAGCGGCACGCTGACCAGCGGATCGGCGACCTTTACCGGCAGCGGCAACTACAACACGCTGGGCCTTGTCAGTTCAGCCGGCGGCGCGAATAATTTCAGTGTCTTGCTCGAACTCGTCTACACGACGACCGTCGGGGATGTCCTGTTCATCGGCATGAATTCGGCCAGCCAGGGCATGACGCTCAACGCCGTGCCGGAACCCTCGACCTATGCGGTGCTGCTTGGCCTGGGTGCGCTGGGCTTCGTGATCGTGCGCCGTTCGCGCCGCTCCCGGGCCGCCTGAGTTCCCCCATGCCGCGGTTGCTGCTGCTGCTGCCGCAACTGCCGCAGGATCCCGCCAGCGGCGCCGCCCGCTCGATGCGGACCATCTGCGAACAGCTCGCTGCCGCCGGCTGGTCCGTGCGGGTCCTGGCCGTCACCGCCACGGAGTCCGCCACGCCCCTGGCCGCGCGGGAACACCTGCAGGCGATGGGTCTGGCCGTCACCATCCGTCCGCCGAACCGGAACGTCTACAAGCATGACCGGCCGCTCCTGGAATGCACCGACGCGCGCGGCATCCATTACCAGCTGCTCGATACGGGCGACCAACCCTTGCTGGAGTGGCCGGCCGCGTCCGGCTCGCAGTTCAACCGGCTCTACCAGCGCGAACTCGCCCACCACAAGCCGGACATCGTCTTCGGCTACGGCGGTTTCCCGGCCGACCTCGAGCGCTTCACCCGGGCCCGGGCCGCCGGTTGCAAGGTGGTCTTCGGCCTGCGCAACCACGGCTACAAGGCCGCGACCTTCCTGCGCGACCTCGACGGCGTGCTGACCTGCAGCGAATTCCTCAGCGGCGTCTATCGCGACGCCCTCGGCCTGCCAAGCACCGCGCTCCCCTCCCCGCTCGACCCGGCCGAGACCATCGCGCCCGACCGGGAACCGATCTTCTTCACCGCCATCAACCCGTCCGTGGAGAAGGGCGTTTTTTTCCTCGCCCGGCTGGCCGAGGAGATCGCGGTGCGCCGGCCGGACCTCCCGCTGCTCTTCATCGAGTCGCGCGGCTCGGGCGGAATGCTCGTGCAGGCCGGGCTCGCCGGCGGCTTCGACCTGCGCCGCCACGAGAGCCTGATGTTCGCGCCGGCCGTGGCGAAGCCCGCCGAGATCTTCCGCGGCACCCGCGCGCTGCTGGTGCCGTCGGTCTGGGCGGAGCCCTTCGGCCGCGTCGCCGCCGAGGCGCTGCTCAACGGCGTGCCGCCCCTCGTCAGCGACCGCGGCGGCCTGGCCGAGGCGGCCAACGGCGGCGGCTTCGTCCTGCCGCTGCCGCCGTCGCTCACGCTCGAGACCCGCACGCCGGTCGCCGCCGCGGACGTCGAGCCCTGGCTCGCGGTCATGCTGCGGCTGGCCGACGACGAGAAATTCTACGCCGAAGCCTCGGCCCGGGCCCGCGCGGCCGGAGCCGCCTACCAGCCGGCGACCCTCGGCCGCCGCTACGTGGACTACTTCACCGGCATCCTGCCGGTCTGAAGCGCGGGGCTCACCCCGCGTGTTGCTTCAGGAAATTCCGCACGTCCTCCGGCACCGCGTCCGAAAGGTTGGGCACGACCCAGGAGAAGAGCCGCTGGATCTCCCGGGCCGTGGTCGGGGCGGCCGGGCGGCCCGACGGGCTGGTCAGGAATTCAACCGGGCGGCCGGCGGCGGCCCGGACCAGGTAGTGCTTGAGGAGGAATTCACAGGCCTTCACCCCCTGGGTGGCTGGATCGCGCCAGACACTCAGGCGCGCCGGCCGGTTGTTGGTGTAATGTTCCAGCAGATAACCGGACTCGTCCGGGCGGGCGGTGCGACGGTGCAGCTTCAGGCTGGAACCCAGGGCGACAACCTCGAGCAGCTGGCAGTAGGCCTTCCAGGTGGCCTCGTCGGCGATGTCGAGCTTCAGGCCGAAGACCATGCCCTCGGCGCTTTCCCGGAGGTTGGCGATGTGGCAGGGCATGGTCAGCTCGAACTCCTCCACCTTCAGCTGGAGGTCGCATAGGTCGCGGGCCCGCACCTTGAGCGCCGGATCCATCTGGATGCGCACGCCCTGCTCGGAGCAATCGAGCAGCCGGCACTTCCAATGCCAGGCGGAACGCGAGTGGCCCTTGGTGGAACGGCTGTCCACGCGGGAGGCAAAATTAAGCGACGCTTTCAGCCGGAACTGCGGGCTGATCACATAACGCGGCATGCTGCGTTGCTCAGCCAGCGGGGCGGCACTTCCGGTGAGCTCGGGTTCCTTGAGGATATTTTTGAAGAACAACATGGCAGGGGGATTTCACCGCAGAGAGAGACGCGCGGCCCTCACCCCGCGTAGCGCTTCAGGAAACCCCGCACTTCCTCCGGCATGTCGGCCGGGAGATTGGGCACGACCCACTGGAAGAGGCGGCCGATCTCCAGGCATTTCTCCGTGGTGGCGGGACGCGAACCGGTGCCGTCGAGGTCGGACAGGTATTCCACCCGCTGGCTGGCGGCGGCGCGCACCATGTTGTCCTTCAGGACGAGCTCGAAGGCCATGACCGATTCGTCCGCCGGGTGCCGCCAGACCGTCAGGCGCGAGGGCACGGGGCTCGCATAAATTTCCACCAGGTAACCCGAGGCGTCGGGCTGCTTGGCCTGGCTCTCGAGCTTCAGCGTCGAGCCGAGCGCCACGACATCCAGCAGCTGGCGGTAGCCTTCCCGCGTCGCGGCATCCTCGATGGCGTGCTTCAGGCCGAGGATCACGCCCTCGGCCGTCTCGCCGAGGTTGGTGACATGGCAGGGCACGGTGATCTCGTGGTCCTGCACGCTGAGCTTGAGGTCGCAGGGCTCGCCGTCCTGCAGCTTGACCGCGGGGCCCATCTGGATGCGGGCGCCCTCCTCGGAGCAATCGATGAGCCGGCCCTTCCAGTTCCAGCCGTGCCGGGTGTTGCTCATCGGCGCCCCGCTCTCGTCGCGCCCGATGAAGCTGAGCACGGCCTTCAGCGGAAACTCCGGGTTGACCGGATAGCGCGGCAGCGCGCGCCGCTCCACGACCGGGACGGGTTTCGCCGGGGGTTCGGGCTCCTTGAGGATGCGCTTGAAGAACGACATCGGCCTAGGCAGGAAAACCCATACGGAACTTGGAGGCTCGTCAACCCCCCGGACCATCTTGCCGTGGGGGCAAAAGGCCCGGGGCCTTAAGTCCTATCCGGGGTGGAGCAAACTTGCGCCCCGGCGCGGGCCGGCCATGTTGCGCTGACATGCAAACCCGCACCCTGGGCCGCACCGGCCTCAAAGTCTCCGTCGTCGGCGTCGGCACCTGGCAGTTCGGCGGCGAGTGGGGCCGCACCTACACGGCGGCCGACGCCCGCGAGGTCCTCGCCGCGGCGCAGGACTGCGGCATCAACCTGATCGACACCGCCGAGTGCTACGGCGATCACCTGTCCGAGCGCCTCATCGGCGAGACCCTGCCCGGCCGGCGCGCGGACTGGATCATCGCCACCAAGTGGGGCCACAAGTTCCACGAGTGCTTCAAGCGCGACAGCTGCGTCGGCCCCGCCGACCTGATGACCCAGCTCGACGCCTCGCTGAAGGCGCTGCGCACCGACTACGTCGACCTGCTGCAGTTTCATTCCGGCAACGACGCGCAGTTCGCCACGCCGGGCATGTGGGAGGCCGCGAACGAGGCCAAGCGCCAGGGCAAGGTGCGTTTCCTCGGCAATTCCATCTCGAGCAACACCGGCGACACGAACCAGGTCGACCGCTCGACCGAGGTCGGCGTGGACGTGATCCAGCTCATCTACAACCGCCTCGAGCGCGAGCCCGAGGCGGCGGTGTTCCCCTCGTGCCAGCGGCAGAACCTCGGCGTGCTCGCCCGGGTGCCGCTCGCCAGCGGTTTCCTCTCCGGCAAATACAAGCCCGGCCACAAATTCCCCGCCAACGACGTGCGCGACGTCTGGATGAAGGCGAAGCAGGAGCGCATGCTCGGCCAGGTCGAGCAGATCGCCGCCACCGAGGTGCCGGCGGGCGTGCCGATGGCGCAGTGGGCGCTCGCCTGGGTGCTGAAGAACCCGGCCGTCACCGCCGTCATCCCCGGGTGCAAGGACGCGGCGCAGGTCCGCGCGAACGCCGCGGCCGCGGCGCTGCTCTGAGCGCCTACGCCTTCCGGTAATAGTCCATCGTGCGGTAGCTCCGGGCCACGAGCCCGAAGGCCAGCGCCGCCGCGAACGCAAACGCCGCGAAGAAGAACATCTGGAACGCCGTCACGCCGAAGCCGGTCGAGGCGATGAAGTCCGTGACCGTCGCGTTCTTCACGCCGGCGTTCACGACGAGCACCCAGAGGTTGCCGATGGTGACCGAGAGGTTCCAGAAGCTCATGAGCGCGCCCTTCATGGCCGCCGGCGCCTGGCTGTAGGCGAACTCGAGCCCCGTGGCCGACACCAGCACCTCGCCGAGCGTCAGCAGCGCGTAGGGCAGCACCTGCCACGTGATCGTGAGCGCCGTGCCGCCGTCGAGCAGCACCTGCATGAGGCCCACCGCGATCCAGGCCAGCCCGGAGAACGCGATGCCGGCCGTCATGCGCCGCAGCGCCGTCATCTCATAGCCAAGGCGCTTGAGCGCCGGGTAGAGCACGAGGTTGTTGAAGGGGATGAGCAGCATCACGAGCAGCGGGTTGAGCGCCTGCATCTGCGAGGACTGGAACCAGTCCGGCTTGGTCATGACGTTGCCCTGCAGGACCCAGGTCGAGGCCTTCTGGTCAAAGAGCGACCAGAACGGCGTGACCAGCGCGAAGAGCACGAGCACGCGCAGCACGGCGCGCACGCCCTCGACGGCCTCCTCGGGATGCCGCGCCCGCGCGCCCGGCAGCTGCAGCCACACGCCGAGCCCGCCGAAGGTGATCAGCGACACCAGCGCGAGGCACAGTGAGATCACGATGCCGAACTTCGGGAAAAGCGCGAGGGAGACCAGCGCGAGCACCCCGCCCGCCGCGGCGAGCAGGAGGCCGGGCGTGCCGGAGGCCAGGGCGGAGCGCGAGACGTTGAGGAAGGAATGCGGGTTGGGCGGCGCCGGCGGGATCAGGATGTAGTGCTTGCGCCCGAGCCAGAGCACGACGGTCGAGATGAACATCAGCACCCCGGGGATGCCGAAGGCGATGGCGGCGCCGAGCTGCTTGAGGAAGAGCGGCATCAGCAGCGACGCGAAGAAGGACCCGAAGTTGATGATCCAGTAGAAGGCGTCGAACACGACCTTGGCGCGGTGCTTGTTGGTCGAGTCGAACTGGTCGCCCACGAACGCGGCGACGCAGGGCTTGATGCCGCCGGCGCCGAGCGCGATCAGGCCGAGGCCGGTGTAGAAACCCGCGCGGCTCGACTCGAACAGCGCCAGGCAGAGGTGGCCGAGGCAGTAGATGAGGCTCAGCCAGAAGATCGTGTTATATTTCCCGAAGAACCGGTCCGCCAGCCAGCCGCCCAGCAGCGGGAAGAAATACACGCCGATGACGAAGGTGTGGAAGACGTCCTTCGCCGCGCCGGCGCGGTCGCCTTCCGGCAGGTGCAGCAACAGCGACGAGACGAGGAACACCGTGAGGATGTTCCGCATGCCGTAAAAGCTGAAGCGCTCGCAACCCTCGTTGCCGATGATGAAGGAAATCTGGCGCGGGATGCGCGCCGCGGGATCGGGCGCGGTCGGGGCGCCGGCGGGGGCTGGGCTCATGGGGATGGCCCGACGCTGCCGGCCCCGCGGAATAATTCAAGCGCAGCCGCACGGCCCGCGGTCGCGCGGTGCGGCGGTCGGTGACCGCCGGACAGCGACGACCGGGGAACAACGGCGGCCAGCGACCGCCGCCACCGGGCGGGCCTCAGCCCTCCCGCAGCTCGAGCGGCAGCTCGATCGTGGCGCCGACGGCGACGCCGTTCTGGCGGGCCGGCGAGAACTGCCACTGCGAGACGGCCTCCACCAGGCGCTGCTTCAGCGCCGGGTCACGGTCCGAGAGGACCCGGATGTTGCTCGGATGGCCGGCGGCATCGACGTTGAGGCGGAGGGTGACGATCGCGCCGATGTGGCTGCGGGGCAGCCCGGTGGGCGCCACGACCGTGGCGGGCGCGGGCGCGGCGTAATCGGCGGGCGCCACGCGGGTGGCGGCGGAGGCGGAGGAAAGCAGGCCGCCGACGAGGGCGGACGCGAGGAGGAGCTGGCGGGAGTTCATGGGAGGGATTCCGCGGGGCGGAGGATGATTTTAAATGACGGTGGGGACTGAAGCCGGTCGGAAAACCAGCGGGCGCTCAGAGGCCCTTGACCTCGAGCGGGAGCCGGACCTTGGTGGGGACGGCCACGCCGTTCTTGCGGGCGGGAGCGAATTCCCACTGCGAGACGGTGGCGATGATGCGCTTGTAGGCGGCCTGGTTGCGGACGTTCGCGACGCGGACGTTGCTCGGCTTGCCGGCGGCATCGATGGTCATGCTCAGGCTGATCTCGGAACCCTGATGCATCGGCGGCAGCTCGATCGGCTGGATGGTCTTGACCGGGACCGGCGCCTCGAAGCTGACGGCGGTCGTGGTGAGGGCGGAGGCGGAGGACAGAACGCCCAGGAGGGCGGCGGTGGCGATGATGGACTGGATCTTCATGTTGGGGGATTCCGGGGGACGGAATTTTTTTGCTGAGGTTGGACTTTGGGGCGGATCCCGGGTGAGCCGGGGCCCGCGTTTATTTGATTTCGCCAGCGGAGGTGTGCGGGACACTTTGCAGTGCCCGTGCCAACAACACGGCGCAGCAGGCGCCGGTTGCAGTTTCAGAGGGAAAATCGCCAAAAATAATTTCCGGGTGACCGGACGGCCCACCCCGGAGGTGCGCGATTCTGAAATCCGTTTTTCCCGCGCGTGGGAAAAATACGGCCCGGCCGGCCCGGCGGCTGCGCCCGGCCGGCAAAAATCCGCGCCGAGCCTCACGCCGCGAGCGCGCGGCGCAGGCTCCGGTCGCGGCGCAGCACGAGCATGCTGTCCGCCCCCGCGAAGAACTCGTAGGGCACGGGCACGATGTCGCTGCGGATACCGCGGGCGGCGAGGTCGGCGCGCAGGCGGTCAAGCCCCGCCCAGGTCCGGCCGGCCGCGCTGCACACGGGATGGATCCGCACCTCGCCGGCCGACACCCGCACCAGCTCGAGGCAGGCCGCGAGGTGCCAGTCGTAGTCGAACCGCTCCGCATAGATGAAGAGCAGGTGCGCGCACAGCACGAGCGAGAAGCTCTGGTCGAGGAACGGCAGCACGGGCAGCGCCGCCCGCACGTAGCGGCCGTGCCGGTCGTTGCCGTCGAAGTCGGCCAGGAAGCGCGCCGCCGCCAGGCGGCGGTCGGCCTCGGCCGCGGCGAAGGTCCGGAACGACTTCAGCCGGAACAGGTGCCGCTTCGCGCGCATCTGCGCGAACATCCGGCGGTAGTCCTCGCGCACGCGGGCCGAGAGCTGGGCGTGACCGTGGCCATACAGCGGGTCCACCGCGACGGCCTCGATCCCGTGGCGGACGGCCTCGGCGGTGAACGACGACGGCCCGGCGGCGACGTCGAGCACGGCGTGCCGGCGCAGGGCCGCCGGGTCGAGGGCGAAGAAGCGCGTGTATTCCTCGAACGTGCGTCCGAAGAACGACACGGTCGGCAGTTCCATCCGGGCGGCGGAGGGAGGCGGGGGCGGAGCGAGGAGCGTGGGCATGGGCGTGGGGGAAAAACAAAAAGCCCGACTCGGAGGAGTCGGGCTCGGGTGGAAGTGGTTTTTTATCTTTTGCGGATTACGCGGTCACCATGCTTCGCCGAGCCCAGGAAGGGAGCCAAACGTTTTTGACGGCCATCAGTTTGATGGTCGCGTCGGAACGGCGGATGGCGGCGGACAGGTTCACGGGGTCTGTTGATGCGGTGGTTGGCCGCGGCGTGCAAATACAAATTTTCCCGCCGGCCTGGGCCGGCCGGCCCAGGCTTAACCACAGGCTTGCGCCCGTTCCGCCGGCGCGCACCCTCCCGGAAATGAACGCGGAAGTCAGCAGCGCCACCATCCTGCGGCGTGAGAACCTCGGGTTTGCGCTCATTCTGCTCATCAACTGGGTCGCGGAGATCATCCGGCTGCCGCACCTGCTCTACGGCGATCCGATCGAGTTCAACTGGTTCCGCGTCCTGCTCCGCTCGGTCGTCATCATCGGCGTGTGGGCCTGGGTGTATTTCACCACCCGCGGGCTGATCAAGCGCCTGCACCGGCTGGAGGAGTTCATGCTCGTGTGCAGCTGGTGCCGCAAGGTCGGCCAGGAGGGCGAGTGGCTGACGATGGAACAGTATTTCGGCTCGAACTTCGACACGCAGACCTCCCACGGCATCTGCCCCGAGTGCTCGCAGCAGGCGCGCGAACGGCTGGCCCGGCAGATCGACGAGGCCGCCGCCAAGGATTGAATTTCCCCGGCACTGTGCCGGTCCGCCCGCCCGCCCGGCTTGCGGCGGCCGGGTGAAACCGCAGCATGGCCGCATGTCGACCTACACCGCCGGGATCCGCTGGAGCCGAGGGGAACAGAAGTTCACCGACAACCGCTACAGCCGCGCCCACACGTGGCGCTTCGACGGCGGCACGGTGGTGCCCGCGTCGTCCTCCCCGGCCGTCGTGCCGCTGCCGATGTCCGACGCCGGCGCGGTCGATCCCGAGGAGGCCTTCGTCGCCAGCCTCGCCAGCTGCCACATGTTGTGGTTCCTCTCGCTCGCGGCGAAACGCGGGCACGTGGTCGACACCTACGCCGACGACGCGGAGGGCGTCATGGCGAAGAACGCCGCCGGCCGGCTCGCGATGACCCGGGTCACGCTGCGCCCGCTCGCCACCTTCGGTAGCGGGCCGGTCCCCGACCGCGCCGCGCTCGACGCCCTGCACCGCGCCGCGCACGAGGCCTGCTTCATCGCCGCCTCCATCCGCAGCGAGGTCGTGATCGAGGTCCGGACGTAAGGCGAAACCGGCGCGACGCGCGGACCCCGCCAGTCTCACTGCCCCGACCGGTATTGCGCGATGACGTCCTCCGTCATCGGGTTGCCCTTGGCCCAGCCGCGCACGAGCACGAGCGGGTTGGCGGCGTTGCTCATGTATTTGTTCACCCGCTCGACGTCCGCGGGGTCGGTGAACTGGAACTCAATGCCCTGCTTGAGCTCGGCCGGGATGCCGGCGGACAGCAGCGCGGCATGCAGCGCCTCCGCGCGCCGGGACTCGTGGCTCGGGCAGTTCGGGGCCGACATGATGGTGACGCGCGGGTTCTTCGCATCGTCGCGGCTGAGGAGGAAGAACCCCGCGGGGCTCAGGCCGGGATCACGGGCGTTGCCGCCGGCCTGGGCGGTGGCGGCCGGGGCATTGGCCGCCATTTTCTGACGGACCTTGCCGACCACGGTAAGGGCGGCGATGGCCAGGATCACGGCCAGGATTATTTTCAGCAGGATCATGGAGGAACGCCTGATCATCCCATCCGGAGCCGCGGGAGGCCACGCCAAAATATTCCCGCGCGGAGGGTTTTACCCCCGGGGCACCGGTCCCCGCCACAAACCACTGCCGCTCAGTTGAACAGCCGCAGGGTGTTGCCGCCCCAGAGCTTCGCGAGCGCCGCCTCGGACCAGCCGCGCGCCAGCAGCGCCGCGGTGAGGTTCGGGCAGTCGGCCACGCTGTTGAGCCCGGGAAAGCCGCCGCCGCCGTCGAAGTCGCACCCGATGCCGACGTGCTCGATGCCGGCGACGTTCACCGCATGCTCGATGTGCTTCACATAGTCGTCCATCGTCACGGCCGGATTCCGGTAGGCTGCCTCGTAGCGGTGCCACTCGGCACCGGCCCACGCCTGCGTCTCGGGCGACGGCACCCGGGCCGCCAGCTGCAGCTGGATGGCCGCCATCGCGGCGGTGCGGCCGTCCTCCGCCATGTTCACGACGGCGACGGGCAGCGCGTTGATCTGGATGACGCCGCCTTGGGCCGCCAGCGCGCGCAGCAGGTCGTCGCCGATGTTGCGGGGGTGGTCGCACACCGCGCGGCAGCCGGAGTGCGAGAGGATCACGGGCTGCCGGGAAAGCTGCAGCAGGTCCCGCAACGCGGCGTCCGAGGCGTGCGAGGCGTCAAGCACGATGCCCCGCCGGTTGCACTCGGCCACGACCTCGCGGCCAAACGGGCTCAGCCCGCCCCACTCCGGCCCGCGCGGGTCGGTGGACGAGTCGGCGACGTCGTTGTTCATCATATGGGTCAGCCCGAGCATCCGCATGCCGAGGCCGTGGAATTTGGCGACGTTCCGCAGGTCGCGGCCCAGCGGGTAGCTGTTCTCGATGCTCAGGTAGAAGGCCCGCCGGCCCTCGCGCTTCAGCCGCGCGGCATCGGCGGCCGTGAGCGCCAGGCCGCAGGCGGTGGCGTTCTCCCGGATGACCTCGTGGGTGCGGGCAAAGACCCGGACCGCCCGCTCGTGCACCGCGGCGAAACCTTCCGCCGTCCGCGCCCCCTGCCCCGAGTAGACGGCCATCACCAGCGCATCGAGGCCGCCGGCGCGCATCCGGGGCAGGTCGCACTGGGTGCCGTCCGCGGCGAAGTCGTGCGCCGCGGCGAAATCCCAGCCGGGCTTGAGCAGGCTGGCCGTCGGCGTGTCGATGTGGGTGTCGATCGTGAACAGGCGTTCGTGCAGGGCGCGGGCATCGGCCGGGGTCATGGGTTGGCAGGCTAGGCGCGGCCCGCCGGCGGGCAACGCGGTTCTTGGCTGGTTCTTTCGGCCCGGCGCCATCTCCGGGGTTGCGCTGGCCGGAATGTTGGGCTCAGTTGGGCGCTCATTTCCCATGTCCGCCAAAGTTGAAAACGTCGTCATCGTCGGCACCGGCTGCGCCGGCCTCACCGCCGCCATCTACACCGGCCGCGCCAACCTCTCCCCCCTCGTGCTCGAGGGCACGCTGCCCGGCGGCCAGCTGACGACGACCTCCGAAGTCGAGAATTTCCCCGGCTTTCCCGAGGGCGTCGACGGCTACCAGCTGATGCAGAACCTGCGCAAGCAGGCCGAGAAATTCGGCACCCGCTACGAGAGCGGCACCGTCACCGGCCTCGACACGTCGGCCTGGCCCTACACGCTGAAGCTCGCCGACCGCGAGATCCGGGCCAAGACCGTCATCGTCGCCACCGGCGCCTCGCCGCGCCTGACCGGCATCCCCGGCGAAAAGGAACTCTACGGCGGCAAGGGCGTGACGACCTGCGCGACCTGCGACGGCGCGTTCTACCGCAAGATGGACGTCGCCGTCATCGGCGGCGGCGACAGCGCGGCCGAGGAGGCCCTGTTCCTCACGCGTTTCGCGAGCAAGGTCTACCTCGTCCACCGCCGCGACTCGCTGCGCGCCTCCAAGATCATGGCCGACCGCGCCACCTCGCACCCGAAGATCCAGCCGGTGTGGGACAGCGTGCCGGTCAGCGTCGAGGGCGTCGCCGAGGGCGCCGTCAGCGGCCTGAAGGTGAAAAACGTCAAGACCGGCGCCGAGACCGTGCTGCCGGTGAAGGGCATCTTCGTCGCCATCGGCCACGTGCCGAACACCGCCGCGTTCAAGGATGCCGCGGACACGGACGACCAGGGTTATTTCGTTCCGACCGGCCACAGCCAGGTGAAGACGAAGACCCCCGGCCTGTATGTCGCCGGCGACTGCGCCGATCATCATTACCGCCAGGCCATCACGGCGGCGGGCATGGGCTGCCAGGCCGCCATCGAGGCGGAGCGCTGGCTCGCCGACAAGGAAGCCTGAGCCCGGCGTTAAAGGCCCTCTGGACGAAGCTCGGCATCCCGGCCGATTACGCCCGGGTGCGGCGGATGCCGGTGCAGCGCGTGGCCCGGGCCCTCGTGTCGGCCGGCCCGGCCGCCGATGACGGCAAACCCGTGCGGCTCACGCCCCGCGCCGCCGCCGCCTGGAAACGGATGCGCGCGGCCGCCGCCGCGGATGGCGTGACCCTGCTTCCCCTCTCCGGCTACCGCAGCGTGGCGCGGCAGACCCGGATCATCCGCCGGAAATTGCGGGCCGGCCAGGCCATCACCGACATCCTGCGGCTCGTGGCCGCACCCGGTTGCAGCGAGCACCACACCGGCCGGGCCATTGATGTCGGCTCGGCGGAAAACCAGCGGCTCGACGAGGATTTCGCGCGGACCCGCGAGTTTCGCTGGCTGAAAAAGCACGCGGGGCGCTTCGGTTTCCATCTGTCCTATCCACGCAAAAACCGGCACGGCATCGGCTACGAACCGTGGCATTGGTGTTGGCGGGCTTGATTTTTTGAGCCCTTAAAGCCCACGGCGGCAGGCATCTAGGCCTGGAATTAGAATTATTCTAATTCTCACTTGAAAACCGGTCTCAAGTGCTTTGGTTTACGCGGCTCTCCCCTCAACATGTCCACCACCACCGACAACCACGCGGCCCTCAGCGAACAGCTCAAAGCCCGTGACGTGCGCCCCACCCCGCAGCGCGAGGTCGTGCTCAAGGTTATCCTGGAAAAGCGCGACCACCCGACCGCCGACGAGATCTTCGCCCGCGTGAAGGCGTCGATGCCCACCATCTCCCTCGCCACGGTCTATAACTGCCTCGACGCGCTCGTCCAGGGCGGTCTGGTCCGCTCGGTGAACTTCGAGCGCGGTCCGACCCGCTACTGCCCGAACCTGCACCCGCACGCCCATTTTCACGACGAGGCCACCGGCTCGACCCACGACATCGACCTGCCCGAGGGCCTGCTCACCCAGGTGAAGACGATCCTGCCCGCCGGCTACGACGCCTCGTCGGTCGAAATCATCTTCCGCGGCAAGGCCGCCCCCGCCCACGGCACCAACTGATCCGGACTCTCCACCCTCAGCCCTCAACTCCCAGCCTTTCTCCATGAGCCAACTCGAAATCAAAGACCTCCACATCAGCATCGGCGAGAAATCCATCGTCAAGGGTTTCAACCTGACGATCAAGCCGGGCGAAGTGCACGCCATCATGGGGCCCAACGGCACCGGCAAGAGCACCCTCGCCAAGGCCATCGCCGGCCACCCGGACTACACGATCACGGGCGGCGACGTGCTGCTCGACGGCCAGTCCGTCCTCGCCATGGAGCCCGACGAGCGCGCCCGCACCGGCCTGTTCCTCGCCTTCCAATACCCGAGCGAGATCCCGGGCGTCTCCATCGCCAACTTCCTCCGCGCCGCCGTCCAGGCCCGCATGGCCGAGGGCGAGGAGCTCGACGCCACCGGCTACTACAAGCGCCTCTACGCCAAGATGGACATGCTCAAGATCGACCGGAAGTTCACCTCCCGCGCGGTCAACGACGGTTTCTCCGGCGGCGAGAAGAAGCGCTGCGAGATCCTCCAGATGGCCATGCTCGAGCCGAAGATCGCCCTCATGGACGAGACCGACTCCGGCCTCGACATCGACGCGCTCCGCATCGTCGCCGAGGGCGTCAACGCCATCCGCGCCGGCGCCAAGCCGCCGGGCATCCTCCTCATCACCCACTACCAGCGCCTGCTCGACTACATCGTGCCGGACTTCGTCCACGTGATGTATGACGGCCGCATCGTGAAGAGCGGCGACAAGACCCTCGCCCTCGAGCTCGAGGCCAAGGGCTATGACTGGGTGAAGAAGGAATTCGCCGCCGCCACCGCCTGAACCCCGCGCCCACCATGAAACCTCCCAGCGAACTCGAGGCGGCCGTGGCCGCGGAAAACAACCCGGTGGCGGGCATCGACCAGACCAAGGGCGACTTCCAATACAAGGTCGACTACGCCTTCGACGCCGGCACCGGCCTCAACGAGGACACCGTCCGCTACATCAGCTCCGTCAAGAAGGAGGAGCCCTGGCTGCTCGACTTCCGCCTGAAGGCCCTGAAGACCTTCCGCGACAAGCCCATGCCGACGCACTGGGCGACGAAGGACCTCGAGAACATCGATTTCGACAAGATCCGCTATTACCTCTCGCAGGGCCAGAAGCCCAAGCGCACCTGGGACGAGGTGCCGGACGACATCAAGAAGACCTTCGAGCGCCTCGGCATCCCCGAGCAGGAGCGCAAGTTCCTCGCCGGCGTCGAGGCCCAGTTCGACTCCGAGGCCGCCTACTCCAACATCAAGGAGATCGTGGCGAAGCAGGGCGTCATCTTCGTCAACTCGACGGAGGGCCTGCGCGAGCACCCGGAGCTCTTCCGGAAGTTCTTCGGCAAGGTCATCCCGACCGGCGACAACAAGTTCTCCGCGCTCAACAGCGCCGTGTTCTCCGGCGGCTCGTTCATCTACGTGCCCCCGGGCGTGAAGGTCGCGCAGCCGCTGCAGGCCTACTTCCGCATCAACGCCGAGAACTTCGGCCAGTTCGAGCGCACCCTCATCATCGCCGACGAGGGCTCCGAGGTCGTCTACATGGAGGGCTGCACCGCCCCGAAGTTCTCGACCTCCACGCTCCACAGCGCCGTCGTCGAGCTCGTCGCCCTCAAGGGCGCCAAGATCCAGTACATCACCGTCCAGAACTGGGCGCCCAACGTATACAACCTCGTCACCAAGCGCGGCGTCGCGCACGAGGACGCCGAGATCAAGTGGATCGACTGCAACATCGGCAGCCGCCTCACCATGAAGTACCCCGGCGTCGTCCTGAAGGGCGAGCGCGCCCGCGGCGAGGTCATCTCCATCGCCCTGGCCAACGACGGCCAGCACCAGGACACCGGCGCCAAGATGATCCACGCCGCCGACGACACCACCTCGTTGATCGTCGCCAAGTCCATCAGCGTCGGCCAGGGCCGCTCCACCTACCGCGGCGTCGTCCACATCCCGAAGCACCTGAAGGGTTGCAAAAACAACACCGAGTGCGACGCGCTGCTGATCAACTCCAACAGCCGCACCGACA
>DASWWD010000017.1:0-596867 GCA_036401015.1 Lacunisphaera sp. | reverse complement strand
AACAGAAAGAAAGAGCCGATCCAGCCGTCAGAGACAACGCGCGGGAAGTGACCGTCATTCGCATGGCCCAACTCCGCTCAGCATCCCTCTTTATTTCAGGTCCACAGCACGCTCGCCCGCGCGTGTCTCACCTTTAACGTTCGGTGAAGAGAAGAGGCCTGCTGACGGCCAAAGGGCTGTCGTCGATCGGCCGTTGACGCGGATCACCCGCGCCAGGTGAAGGCGTGGCACAGCGCCACGCCGGCCGCGTCGGCCTCGTCGAAGGCCATCGCCCGGCCGTGGCCGAGCAGCGCCATCACCGTCCGCGCCATCTGGTCCTTGCTCGCGCGCCCCTGCCCCACGACCGCCTGCTTCACGCGCAACGGGGCATACTCGAAGATTTCCTTCTGCCGGAGGGCCGCCGCCGCGATGGCCGCCCCGCGCGCCGCGCCGAGGATCTGCGCCGTCTGGAAGTTCTGCACGTAGATCGTCTGTTCCAACGCCACGTGCCGCGGGTCGAAGTCCGCCACGAACGCCGTCACCGCCCGGTGGATCTCCCCGAGGCAGACCGCCATGGAGGAACGCGCCGCCACCTTTACCGTCAGGCAGCGCAAGAGCACCGGCGTCCGCCCGGGCGCAAATTCGATCAGCGCCAGGCCCGTGCCGCGCAGGCTGGGGTCGACCCCGAGCACCCGGCCGGCAAACGGCGGTCGCGCCAGCGTCGGAGCCTCCGGCCAGGCCTTGGGCGCGAGTCTGCCCTCGAGCTTGTCCTTCCACATCTGCCTGACTGAGGTGCGTGCCATTTGGGTAAAGCAACGGAATACACGGAATACGCGGAATGAAAACCTCGAATCAAACCGGTTTGTTGCCGTGTTTCCCGGGCATTCCGCGGTTTAGAAAAACAGCAGCTTCACGACCGCCGCGGCCGCCAGCCCGAGCGCGGCGTTCTCGAAGACCCGTTGGTTCACCCGCTGCACCACCCACGGCCCGGCCAGCGCCCCCGCCGCCACGGCCGGCAGCAGCCAGAGATTCAGGGTCAGGCTCGGACCCGTGAGCAGGCCGAGCTGCGCGCTGAACGGCACCTTGATCCAGTTGATCACCAAGAAAAACGCCGCGCCCGTGCCAAGAAAATCGAGCTTGGGCAGCCGCATCGCCAGCAGGTAGAGCGTCATGACCGGGCCCGCGGCGTTGGCCACCATCGTGGCGAATCCCGCCATCAGCCCGGCGAACGGCCCGAACCAGGCCGGGGCCTGCGCCGCCGCCTCGGCCGTCCCGCGCCACTTGCGCCAGAGGTGCAGCGCCAGCATGGCCGCGATGACCGCACCGACGATGCGGGTGGTCTGGTGGTCGCTGGCGTAACGCAGCACCACCCAGCCGCCGGCAATGCCGCCCAGCGCCCACGGCAGCAGGCGGCCGACGCGCGCCCAGTTGAGGTTCTTGCGGTAGACGAAATAGGCGAACACATCGGCGAAGATCAGCAGCGGCAGCACCAGGCCGGTCGATTGCCGCGCGGGCATCAGGTTGGCGAAGATCGCCACGAACAGGATGCCCAGGCCCGGGATCCCCGTCTTGGAAAACCCGGCGAAGGCCGCGCCCAGCGCCATCAGCGCCCATTGCCAGGGTTCAAAGTGCATGCGCGCTCCTTCGCTGGAGGCGGGGTGCCCTCACCCCGCTGTCTTGGGCAACGCGCCCGGTGCTTCGCGGGGTGAGGGCACGCCGCCTCCCGTTGTTCGCTTTCATGCGATGATCCTGCCGTCTTCCACCGCCAAAACCTGCCAGCCGCCCGCGTCCGCCGGCAGGCTCGTGCCGGTCGCGACAACCTGCGGCTCGCCCTCGAGCGACGCCCAGAACTTCTCCCGGCGGCCCGGGTCGAGTTCGCCGAGCACGTCGTCGCACAGCAGCACAGGCGTGACGCCGCCCTTGGCGCGGAAATAAGCCGCCTGGGCCAGCCGGAGCGCGATGACCAGGCAGCGCTGCTGTCCCTCCGAAGCAAATTGTTTCGCGGGGCGGCCGTTGAGCACCAGCTCGAGGTCGTCGCGGTGCGGTCCGCGCTCGGTGGATTTCACCAGCGTGTCGCGCGGCCGGCACTTCACGAGCAGCGCGGCAAACTCCGCCGCCGACGCCACCACCGAGTCGGGCGCATACACCAACCCGGCCTGCTCGCCCTCCGGCACGAGCCGCGCGTGGGCCGCGCGGAAGAATTCCCCGAGTTCGGCGACCCCGGCCGTGCGTTTCGCCACCAGCGTCACCGCGTGCGCCGCCAGCTCGTGCTCAAAGGCCTCGAGCGCCCCGGCATCGCGCCCGCCCTGCTTGAGCAGCATGTTCCGCTCGGCGACCGCGCGGGTGTAGCGCTGCAGGGCCGCCAGGTAGGCGCCGTCCATCGCCGCCAGCGTGAGGTCGAGCCAGCGGCGGCGCAGCGACGGCGAGCCGCGCAAAAACTGGTTGTCCTGCGACGAGAACACGACGGTCGGGAACTTGCCGATGAAGTCCGCCAGCCGCGTCACCTTGCCATGCTCCCACTCCACCACCCGGTCCTGCGGGGTCAGGGTGATCGTGAGCCGGCTCTCACCGAAGGTCTCGTGCTCAACCGTGAAACCGAGTCCGGCCTGCGGCTGGCCCAGCCCCAGCAGCGCCCGCGACTCCGCGCCGCGAAAGGACCGCAATGCCGTCACATAGCCCAGGGCCTCGAGGAAATTGGTTTTCCCCTGCGCGTTGGCCCCGCACAGGAACGTGCGCTTCCCCGCTAGCGCCACGTCGGCGAGCGGCAGGTTGCGGAAGCCCTGGAGGGTGACTTTGGCAAAACGCACAATGGCGAGTGAGCCATCCGACGCCACGACTGTCCATTTGGTTCTTGCTGAAACGGGCACGCCGAAAACCATTCGTGCGGGCCAAGGCGGCTGAGTGGCCGCCTTTCACAACACATTATATGCAATGAGCGCTTCACCCGAAGCGGCTTCTCCCCATGCCCAACGTCATCCGCCTGTTATCCGTCCTGCTCGCGCTCGCGCTGGCCCCGCTGCCCGCCGCCGAACCGCCGACCGTGGCCCAATTCTTCGCGCTGCCCACGTTCTCCGAGCCCAAGCTTTCACCCGATGGGAAACACCTGGCCGTGTTGGGCCGGCATGGAACCGCCGAATACCTCGCCGTGATCGAACTGGCCACCATGCAACCCAAGCCGCTGGGGGACCTGGGGGAATCGCGCCTGAAGAACTATTGGTGGAAGGGCGAGCAGACCTTGCTTTGCGAGGTCGAGAACCAAAACTATATCACCCAGTTTCGCACAATCGATCTGGTCACGGGAAAGATCAAGGAATTGAACAATGCATTCTATCGGAGCAACTACCGTTATCATTACGTGGTCCATGCCTTGCCCGCCGATCCCGAGAACGTGCTGGTGGGCAACATTGTTTTCAGTGTCTGGGAAAATCTCCCCCGGGTCCTCAGCAAGCTGAACGTGTTCACCGGGAAAGTGACCCGCGTCGAGAAGACGGCCGGCAATATCGACTTGTGGTTTGTGGACCGCCAAGGCCAAGCCGTCGCCGCCCAGGGTTCGGCCACCGGCAGCGTCTTCCTGGCTTGGCGGCGCCCCGGTGAAGCCGATTGGCAGCGGAGTGAATTGGGGCTGGCCGCGGATCTGCGACTGGAGTTCCTGACGGTGCACGCCGACCGGCGGCGTTTGCTGGCCATGGAAAAACCGGAAAAGGGCACTGCACGCCTCGTGGTGTTCGACCCGGACACCTCGGCCAAGGAAACCCTCTTTCAATCACCCGAGGTGGATCCCGACGAGCTTGCCACCTGGGGAGACAATGATCCGGCGGCCTACGCCATCTGGCATGAAACCGACAAGCCTCGCCTGCACTATTTCGATGATGAAGCCCGGGACATCATGGCCACGGTGGACCGATCATTGCCCGATACGGTAAATGTGATTGTATCTGCATCAACCGATCACTCCGTGCTGGTGATTCAATCGTCGAACGAACGCGTGCGGGGTGTCTTTTATCTGCTTAACCGCAAACTCGGCCGTCTGATTCCGCTGGGCTCCATGCAATCGGACCTGACGCCAGCGCAACTCGCGACCGCCAAGGACTTCCGCTTCACCGCCCGCGACGGGCTGGTCTTGACCGGGCAACTCACCCTGCCTCCTGGCGGGCCGGCTAATCCTCCCGCCCTTCTCTACGTCGGCAACACCATCAGACATGACCGGTCCCGGCGCGGCTACAGTCCGTTGTTTCAGCTGCTGGCCAGCCGCGGCTACGCGGTCGTAAGGATCAATTACCGCGGCATGGACGGCTTTGGCCAGGAATTCGCGCAAGCCGGGACCCGGCAACTCGGCACCGGCATGCCGGACGATCTTGCCGACGGCATGAATTTTGTGATCCGAGAGGGCTGGGTGGATGGCAATCGGGTCGGCGTAATCGGCAGCAGCACAGGTGGTCTGGTCGCCTTCCACTCGCTGCTGCGCACGGACCAATTCAAGGTGTGGCTCAACATCAACACCCCGATGCGCTCGTTCGTTCTCCGCCACAGCTTATTGCTGCCTTCCGCGCGAGATGATGAGGAGGCCACCCGGCTGCTGGGCGGCAAGAGCGCGGTCTATGACTATCTAGCGACCATCGACCCCAAGCCCCTGCTCCCGAAGATAAAGGTTCCTTCGTTTCACTACTACTACCGCAGCCCGGACAACACCTTGTATTATGAAGGGGAGATCGCGGAGAAATTTTTCGAGAAGTCCCCAATACCACACGATTTCCTCCGCGGTAAGCCGCATCAAAACGTCTGGGACGCCTTCTCAGACGATTATACCCGTTACTACAACGCCGAGCAAATCGCCATGGCGGAGAACATGTTGCTCTTCCTAAAAAAGCACCTCCCCACGGAAGGATCGCACTAGACGAAGCCGGTCCATTTGGTTCTTGCGGAAAGGCCCCGGCAAATGCTTTTTGTCGGCCTTTATGAGCAACGCCTCCACCAACGAAGTCGCCGTGCTGAAGACCAGCTATGGCGAGATCACCATCGGTTTCTGGTCCGACGTGGCCCCGAAGACCGTCGAGAATTTCAAGAAGCTTGCCCGCGAGGGTTTCTATGACGGCACGGCCTTCCACCGCATCATCAAGGGTTTCATGATCCAGGGCGGTTGCCCGAACACCAAGGCCGGCGAGACCGGTATGCCCGGCACGGGCGGCCCCGGCTACAAGCTCAAGGCCGAGTTCAACGCCAAGTCCCACGTCCGCGGCGTCATCTCCATGGCCCGCTCCGCCCACCCCGACTCGGCCGGCTCCCAGTTCTTCATCTGCCACGGCGACGCCAAGTTCCTCGACCGGCAATACACCGCCTTCGGCCAGGTCATCAAGGGTGACGAGGTCCTCGAGCAGCTCGCCAACGTCCCGACCAAGTCCGGCGGCGGCGGCGAGAAGAGCACGCCCATCGACCGCGTCGCGCTCGAGAGCGTGACGATTGTCGCGCAGGCGTAACGCGCCGCTCCCTCCTCAGCCCGCACCGTCCGGTGCGGGCTTTTTTGTGCCCCCTGTCAGCGGTTGTCGCGGGTAGCCGGTTTGCTGATTTTCGGAGGCGCAACCCGGACCCGGGCGGCCTCGGGCGCGGAGTTCGGCGGCGGATCCTCGTGCCGCATGGGCCGGCCCTCGATCTTCGCCCGGATGGCCTCAATCCCGTAGGTCTCCCATGCATCCGGCCGCATGGTCTCGAGATCCGCCAGGATCTCCAGGGCCTCTGCGTTGTTGTTCAACCGCAAGCGCACGAAGGCGAGCGCCAGGCCGGTGCGTTCCTTGCGGCTGAGATTCGGATAAGCCCGCTGGATCACATTCAGGTTCGTGATCGACGGTTCCTGCGCAAAGGCCTCCACCCAGGCCAGCATCTCGTAGGCGGCGGTCTGCTCGGGGTTGTAGGCGATGGAACGCAGCAGGTAATCCCGCATACGCTGGCCTTTTTCCGCGGGGACGCGGTAGGCGATGTCGAACTGGGAAAACACCGCGCGACCCTCCATCAGGCCGAGTTCCCGGTAAATCGCGGGGTTGCTGGTCTGCAGCTCGGCGGCGCGGCTCCAGCGTTCCCGCGCCCGCAGTTCATCCTGATCCCGCAGGGCATCCGCACCCAGCACCTCCAGCGGGCGGGTGTCGGCCGGATCCTGTTCCGCGGCCTGCAGCAGCATCAGTTTCGCCGCCGGCGAACGGCTGACGCGGAGCGCCAGTTCCGCCAGCCGCAGCCGGATCTCGCGCTCCGGCACGGCCCGCCGCACATAGCTGGTCGCCGGCGGAATCGACGGCGCCGGGTGCATTCCCCAGAAATACTTGCCGCCGGTGGTGTAGGTTTTCAGGCGGGCCAGCATCTCGGGATAATCCATGCCGAACACCTCGCGGAACCCCTGGCGCTGATGCGCCGCATCCCGGAAGGAATTGGCCAGCACGAGCGCGATGAAGAGCCGGCGTCGCTCCGGCTCGATCTTGGAGTCACCGAAAAAAAGGTAATGCAACAGCGCCCAGGACTCCGCGTAGAACAACCCGGTGTGTTCCCCTTGCCGGAAGATGGCCGAGCTCTGCTCCACCGCGAAGAGCTGCTCCAGCGGCATGAAGGTCGACTGCTGCAGTTGCCAGAGCCGGCCCGCGGCGGGACGGCCGAATTCCAGCTTCTGGTCGGACCTCGGCACGATCGTCGAGAACAGCTCCGCCATCCCCTCGTTCAGCCACGGCGGCGGGTTCTGCTCCGCCACCCGGAACAGGTGGTGGATGTATTCGTGGAAAATCAGCTGGCGCGTCGTGGCGGCATCCTCTCCCTGGATCAAGTAGATCACCGCCCGGTCGGTGCCGCCCACATAAAAACCGTCGAACTGGTGTTTCGCCCCGTAGGTCTCGCTGCCGTAGGTCTTGAAATCCTTCTCGGATTTGAACGCATAGACGGTCACCTCCAGGCGCCGGCGTTCCTTGAGCTTGAAAAAATCCAGGAACATCGCCCGCAGCAGCTCCAGGTTGTGCAACAACTCCCGCGCGTCGGCCTCGCGAATCCGCGAATAGAGCTCGAAATTCGGCGCCTGGAAATGCTGCCACTTGTCGTCGGTTCCCGGGAAATCACCCGCCGCGCCTGGCAGGGAAACGGCGCCGGATAGAAGGCAGATTAGCAGGAGCAAACGGCGCATGCGATTGGCGCCCATTTGGGCAGGAAAAAGCCCGGCCGCAAGTCTGCGCGCCGGGCGGAAAAACAGCCGGCCGTTCAGGAATCGAAGCCGACCGCCTTGGCGACGGCGTCATAGGTGATGCGGCCGTTGCGGGTGTTCACGCCCTTGGCGAGGCCCTTATGCTCGCTCAGCGCACGCTCGACGCCCTTCTGCACCATCATGGCGACGAACGGCTCGGTGGCCTGCGTCAGTCCCATCGTGGAGGTGCGGCCGACCAGCGCCGGCATGTTGGGCACCGCGTAATGGATGACACCATGCTCCTTGTAGGTCGGCTTGGTGTGCGAGGTGGCCTTGATCGTCTCGATGCAACCGCCCTGATCGATGGCGATGTCGCAGATCACGCTGCCGGGGCGCATGCGCGCGACCATCTTCTCGGTGACAACGATCGGGGCCTTGGCGGCCGGGATAAGCACCGCGCCGATGAGCAGGTCGGCGTCGGCGACCTCGTGCTCGATGTTGGCGGGGTTGGACATGAGCGTGACGACGCGGCCGCGGTATTCGTTGTCGAGGGCCTCGAGCTTGCGGGTGTCGAGGTCGAGCACGGTGACGCGGGCGCCCATGCCGGCGGCCATCTGCACGGCATGCGCGCCGGAGTTGCCGGCGCCGACCACGACCACGTGGCCGGGCATCGTGCCGGGGATGCCGCCGAGCAGCATGCCAGAACCGCCGAGCTGGGACTGCAGGAAATAGGCGCCGATCTGGATCGAGAGCCGGCCGGCGATCTGGGACATGGGCTTGAGCAGCGGGAACTGGCCGTCCACGCCCTCGACCGTCTCGTAGGCGATGCCGAGGATGCCCTTGCGGCAGAGTTCCTTCGCCAGCGCTGGGCCGGCGGCGAGGTGCAGGTAGGTGAAAATGGTCTGGCCCTGCTGCATGAGGTCGTATTCCGCCTCGAGCGGCTCCTTGACCTTCAGGATCATGTCGGCGGATTTCCAGACCTTCGCGGCATTCGGGGCGAAGGTGGCGCCGGCGGCTTTGTATTCATCGTCGGTGAAGCCGGCGCTGAGGCCGGCCCCTTTCTCGATCAGGACCTTGCCACCCAGCGCGGTCACGCGCCGGCAGAGGCTCGGGGTCATTGAGACGCGGGTTTCACCAATCTTAATTTCGCGGGGAACTCCGATAATCATAGGGCGGCTATGACACGGCATCGGCCTCATCCATGCAATCCTGTAGCGGTCAGCCAAAAGGAGGATATGGCTGCCTGCCGCAGGCCTGGCCTCCCCGCTACGGAACTCGACAAGCCCGCCCAGGCCACCTTACCTAACTCACTGATGTCCAAGCCGCTCACTCTCATCGTCGCCTGTGCTGAAAACCGCGTCATCGGGCGTGATGGCAAGCTTCCGTTCGATGTCCCCGAGGACAAGGCGTGGTTTCACGAGAAGACCGCCGGCCAGACCGTCGTGCTCGGGCGCATCTGCTTCGAAACCTGGCCCAAGGTGCTCGCGGACGGCCGCCAGCCGGTGGTGATCACGGGCAACCGGGCCCTGGCTTCCGACCGGGTGCGCGTTGCCGCGTCAGTGCCCGCCGCCCTCGCCGTCGCGCGAACGATGCCCGGGGAAATCATGATCTGCGGCGGCCAGCGCATCTACGAGGAGACCCTGCCCCTGGCCGACCGCCTCCTGCTCACGCTGGTCCACGCCGAGGTGCCGGGTGACACGTTTTTCCCGGAATGGCGGCATCTCCCCTGGCGCGAAACCTGGCGCAAGGAAAGCCGCGACGCGAACTACCGGTATACCTTCCTCCAGCTGGACCGTCAGCAGTGAGGCCGGTCGGTGTAGGTCGTGTCGATGTGCAGCGGCACGTAGAGCGGACAGAATCCGGTCAAGGCGGTGAGCAATGGCGCAAGGCCGACCAGACCCCACCAGGTCTCGAAATGCGTGCCGAGGCAGAGGATCACACAGCCCGCCGTGAAGCGGACCGCGACATCGTAGGAGCCGACATTTGCTTTCATGGGTAGAACGGGGATTGCCCGGATGATACTCCCGGCGCCGTTTTCCCGCTGCGCACTTCTTGCGAAATCCGGCGCAGCCGTTCCCGCCCTACCCCTTCAGCCCCGCGTGGGCCGCGGCCACCACGACATATTTCTCCGCCCAGGGGCGCAGGCCGAGCAGTTCCTTTTCGGTCAGGGCCCGCACGACCTTCGCGGGCGAGCCGAGGATCATCGAGCCCGGCGGGGCGACAAAGCGCTGCGTGACGAGGGAGTTGGCGCCGACGATGCAATGGTCGCCGATCCTCGCGCCGTCGAGGATGGTGGCGCCCATGCCGATCAGGCACTCGTCGCCGATCTCGCAGGCATGGATGATGGCGCTGTGGCCGATGGTGCAGTAACGGCCGATCTTCACGCCGTAATCGTCGGCCAGGTGCACCATCGCCAGGTCCTGGATGTTCGTGCCCTCGCCGATCTCGATCGAGTTGATGTCGCCGCGCAGCACGCAGCCATACCAGACGCTGCTGTGCACCCCGAGCGTCACGTCGCCGAGCACCGTCGCGTTGCCGGCGACGAAGGCCGCCCTGGTGGTGTCGGGTTTCTTGCCGAGGTGGCGGGTCAGGCGTTGCTTGAGTTCCATGCGCCGACGCTAGCCCGGGGCCGGCGCGCGCCAAGCCTGCAGTCAGTGTCCGGCTTTGGGCGGCAGCGGCTCGCCACCAGCCAGCCAGACCACCAGGCCCAGACCGCACATGGCGCTGACCGCCAAGGCGGCCAGGATGCCGCCGAACATCAGGATAAGATCGATCAAGTTCATGTCAGGGTGGCCCGTTGCTGAGACGATCAACTCCGCCGGCAGTTACGCTGCCAGTTCAAACCGGCCGGCGCGCCGTCCCCGCACCGGCTTTTACCCGAACTTAACGCCGGTGACACAATCCACCGGGGTATAACCACCAGCACCGCCGGGGCGGTCCGCTCAGATCACGATGCCCGCGATGGTCGCGGACAGATACGAGGCGAGCGTGCCGCATAGCAGGGCCTTGAGGCCGAGCTTGGCGAGGTCGGTGCGACGCTCGGGCGCCAGGGCGCCGATGCCGCCGATCTGCATGCCGACGCTGCTGAAGTTGGCGAAGCCGCAGATCGCGATGCTCAGGATGAGCAGGCCCTTGTCGGTCACGATCGGCACGCTCTTGTTCGTCAGGTTCTGGAAGGCCACGAATTCGTTGATGGTCAGCTTCTGGCCGAGCAGCGTCGCCACGTTGCTGATGTCGGCCGACGGCACGCCCATGGCCCAGGCCATCGGGTAGAAGAGCTTCCCGAAGATCCAGTTCAGCGACAGGTTGAAATTGGGATTAAACAGGTGGCCGAGGGAAACCAGCACCCAGTCGATGCAGGCGATGACGGCGATGAAGCCGATGAGCATCGCGATGACGTTCATGGCGATCTTGAAACCGTCGGCGGCGCCGTGGGAGACGGCGTCGATGACGTTGCTGTAGTCGCTCTTCACCTCGAGCTTCACCGTGCCCATGGTCTGGCTCTCCTGCGTCTCGGGGAAGACGATCTTGGCGATGACCAGCGCGCCGGGCGCGGCCATGAGGGAGGCGGTGATGAGCTTGGGGGCGAGATCCATGCCGGCGGCGGCGCCCATGTTGGCGTAGACGACGAGGATGCCGCCCGCGATGCACGCCAGGCTGCCGCTCATCGAGGCGAGCAGCTCGCTGTTGGTCATGCCCGCGAGGTAGGGCCGGATCATCACCTGCGCCTCGACCTGGCCGACGAAGGCGCTGGCGACGTTGCTGAGGGACTCGGCGCCGCTGACGCGCATGATGGTGTTCATCGCCCGGGCAATGAGCGCCACCACCCGCTGCATGATGCCGAAGTGGTAGAGGATGGCGACGAGCGCGCAGACCAGGATGATCGTGGCCGTGACGTTGAAGGCGAAGACGAAGCCGCCGGAGAGGTAGTTCCCCGTCTTCCCGAACTGGTCGACGATGATGCCGCCGTAGACGAAGGCCGCGCCCTGCCGGGCGAATTCCTCGAGCTTGCCCATGCCGTGGCCGAGCAGGGAGAAGAACCGCGCCACCGGGCCGACCTTGAAGATCAGGAGCGCGATCACCGTCTGCAAGGCGATGCCGGTGACCACGAGGCGCCAGTTGATCCGGCTGCGGTTGTTCGAACAAAGGATCGCGATGCCGAGGATGAGCGCGATGCCGAGCAGGCCATGAAGACGGTCCATAGGGGAATTGGGGTGTGGGTTGCGCGGACACTGCGCGAGCCGTCCGGTGAATTCAACCCCGGATGCGCGGCTGGAGGCGGTGCGCCGCGGGCGGCACGCCAACTCCGGGATTGAAACCGACCCGGTCGGCGCGCTTTAGTCACCGCGATGTCACTGCGCGCGATCCCCGCTCCTGCCGTCCTCGTCCTGCTGGCGCTCTCGGCCTGCACGACCCCGGCACCCGACAGATCACCGGCCGGACCCGCCGCCCCGGCCACCGGAACGACCCCGACCCCGCCGCCCGCGGCGGTCGTGGCGGACACACGTCCGGCCACCCTCAAGGGCTCGGAGGAAACGAGCACGCTGCTCGACAACTTCACGGCGTTCGTCGCCGCGGTGGACGGCCAGCCGGTCGCGGCCGGTCGCAAGGGCTGGAACCAGCCGGTCAGCCTGCCGCCGGGCCCGCACAAACTCGCGGTGGAATTCGTCCGCGGCGCGTTTTTCGCGCGCACCGAGCTCACCCTCGACGCCAAGCCCGGCGCGGCCTACGAGCTGCGGCACGCGAGCGATGCGCAGGTCTATGGCGAGCACACCTTCTGCGAGTTCTGGATCGTCGATCTCGCGACCGGCGAAAAGGCCACGCCGGCCCGGCGCACGGGCCTCGGCAAGCTGACGACGGGCGGCTGACGCGGCCTTACTTTTTCTTCCAGGCCCCCGCCTCGTCCTGGACCCAGACGCCGGCGCGGCTGTTGGCGGCAATCTGCTTGGCGCGGGCGCGGCCGACCGAGTCGGCCGAGGCACCGGTTTCCTTGGCAATGTAGGCGTAGACCGCCTCGCGGTCGCGGTTCTCGTCCGACACCACGCTGCCGGCGCCGGCGGTGCCGCTTTTGCGTTCCTCCAGGAAACCGCGGTTGTTCTCGCCGAGGACTTCCTGGGCCTTGAGGGTGTCGATCTGGGGCAGGCGCTGCTCCATGCGGCGGCGGATGTCGGCGGCGCTCTCGGCGAAGGCCGACACGGCGAGCAGGCAGAGGGCGGCGAACAGGGTGAAGATGCGGGCTTTCATGGTCATTTGGTCTCCTCGTGGACGATGGTGGCGGACTTCTTGTCGAGATCACCGAAGAAATCATCGAGCGCGCGCTCCACCTTCACGTTCACGTCCACGGTGATGTGGATGGGCTTCACCTCGATGGGGGCGGTCTTGACGTTGAGGCAGCCGCCCAGCAGGAGCGGCCCGAGGGCGGTGGCGGCGAGAAAAAGGCGGCGGTTCATGCAGGGGAACAGGGTTAGTCAGCGCGGGCGGCGAAAGGTTTCAAGGTTTGGACCCGAAACTCAGGCGCGAGTCGAGCCCGAGGTTGATCAGCCGCTCCAGGGGGCCGTTGACGTTGAGGTCGAGGATCACCGGGGCCTTCACGTCCGGGTCGACGGGCTCGCCGGCGAGGTGCAGCTGGGCGGAGCGACCCGCCGGGGCGTTGGGCGGGCGGATGTCGAGCCGCAGCTCGCTGATCTTGAGCTTGAGCAGGCCGGACTCGACCTTCTTGAGCACCGCATAGCTCGGGTTGCCCGGCGAGGCGCCGCCCGTGAGCAGCCCGGTGGCGTTGAACTGGACCTCAGCGTAGACACCGGGCTTGAGTTGGAGCCAACCGGTGCCGAGGCGCACGCCGCTGTCGTCGAGCCGGAGCGGGAAACGCCCGTTCACCCGTCCCACTGCCCGGGCGGGCAGGTCACGGGTCAGCGCCATGACCTCCTCGACGTTGATGCCGTCGACGAGCACGACGGTCTCGAGCTCACGCAGGCTCGGGAAATAATTGAAGGGCTCGGCCGACACGGTGCCGCCGAGGGCCGAGAACGAGACGCGGCTCACGGCCAGCTTGTTGGTGCCGCCGAGGGCGATCACGGCGTCGAGATCGCGCAGGGCCAGCTGCCCGGTCCGCACTTCGCGGATGCGGAGTGAGCCGGGTTTGGTGAAGACGCCCGCAAAATCGGTGAACTCGAGATCCGCCTCGATGCCGTCGGCGGTGATCGTCCCCTGCGGGTTGGCGACCCGCCCCTCGCGCAGGTGCACCTGGCCGCTGGTGGTCAGCTCCTTGCCGGCCAGGCGGCCCTCGGCGCTGCCGGTGACCTTGCCGGCCAGTTCCCATTTTCCGCCCGGCAGCAACACCAGCCGCTGCACGAAGACCTGCCAGGGCTGCAGGTCCAGGGCCAGCACCGGCAGACGGAAGCTCAGCTCATCCCGACCCACGTGGTAGCTGGCCTCGCCCTGCAGGCCGAGGCCCGGTCCGTCCGCCTGGACGCTGCCGCTCCAGACATTCCCGGGGCTGAGACGGGCGGCGATCTTCACGGCCAGCTCCTGCGCCGGCACCGCGGCGGCCTTCACGACCAGCCGACCGTCCACCGCGAGATCCTCCAGCGGCACCTGCCAGGGCTCGACCTTCTTCGACGTGCCCTGGTAGGTCGACCACGCCCAAGGGTTGGTGTCGGATCCATCGATGGTGACCGGCACGCGCGCCTCCTCCACCCGCACGGTCCCGAGCGAAGGGGTCCACCAGTGCGTCCGGGTCAGCGTCACGCGCCGGGCCTCAAACGTCTGGGTGCGGACCGTGAAGCCGATGTCCTCGACCACGACCCGCCAGGGCGACGCCGCGGTGATGGTGAACCGGATCGCGGAGGCTCCGCCCAGCTGCAGGAGCGCGCTCACGACCAGCCCGACGAGCGCCTGACGCGCCAGCAGGCCGGCGGCGAGCAGCGTGGCGGCCAGCACGGCCGCGGCCACCAGCAGGCGGCGTTTGTTCAGGCCGAGGGTCATGCCGTTAAAAGACTCGGCAGCGGGGACTGGGTTGCTAGTTTCTTGATGGGCCAATTCCTACAACCTGAACCCCGTTTCGCCATGAAAAAGTCGTTGTTCACGCCGGCCCTGCTGATCGCCACGCTCGCGGCCGCCGCCCCCAGCACGCCGCCCCCGCCGCCCTCGGGGGGCAACAGTGGAGCCGAAAAGCCGGCCAGACGCGACGCCATCGAGGTGTCGTTCTACAACGACGGCACGGTTCTGCTGTTCAAGAAGGAGTGGGCCGCCGCCCAGCAGCAGTTCGAGGCGGCGCTGGCCCTCAATGACAAGATGGCCGAGGCGCACAACAACCTGGCCTACGTGCTGCGCAAGCAGGGGGCCGCGAATTACGCCAAGTCCCTCGAACACTACAACCGCGCCATCGAGCTCAAGCCCAAGCTGGCCGAGGCCTACATGTATCGCGGCGCCCTGCATGCCCTGAGCGGACAGGCTGATCTGGCCAAGGCCGACTATGACCGGCTGGTGAAAATGAAGTCCAAGCTCGCGCCCCACCTGAAGAAGGTCATCGACACCGGTCAGGAGGAGGAGCCGGAGCAGTTCTACGGCGTCACGAAGAAGCAGAAATAACCGTCCATGCGCCGGCGCATTCCGCTTCTGCTGCGCGCGGCGCTGATCGGGACCGTGCTGCTCGCCGTCCTGCCCGCGGGACTTGAGGCCCGCACCCGGAAGGTTCCGGCCAAGCTGCGCGAGTTCACCGGCCGGGTCATCAAGGTGAAGGACGGCGACTCGCTGGAGGTGCAGAAAGGCGACGACATCTACGAGGTGCGCCTGGCCCGCATCGATGCGCCGGAGCTGCACCAGCCGCGCGGCGAACAGGCCCGGGACTTCACGCGCCTCAAGGCCGACGGTCACACCGTCATCGTCCGCGCCAAGACCATCGACCAATACGGCCGCTTCATCGGCGACGTCACCTACCGCGGCGGCCGTTCGCTCAATGAGGATATCGTCGCCGCCGGCTGGGCCTGGTGGTATAAGCGGCTCTACCCGAAGGACACGATCGTGCAGGGGCTGGAGCGCCGCGCCCGTGAGCAGCGGCTCGGGCTCTGGCAAGACAGGAACCCGGTGCCGCCCTGGAGCTACCGGGCGGAGAAACTGCGCTAGTCGCCTTCGCGGGCGCGGCTTATTTCCGCTCCTCGATGACCTCGAGCGGGCCGAGTTTCACGGTCCCGGTGGGCATCGTGGACTTCACGGTCACCTCGCCCTCCTTGATGTCCCGGTCAAACCAGCCCGCCCCGGCCGCGAACATTGCCGGCAGCGCCAGGTTCAGGTCGCGACCGTCGGGATTGTCCGTGACCATGACCGTCCGCCAGAGCTGGTTGGGCTTGTCCCCCGGCCGGGCGGGATACTGCCAGGCGGTGACGGCGACATAAAGTTTCTCGAACTGCGCCTTCTGCAGCTTCCCCTCCGCATCAAACTCGCGCTGACGCATCGCCTGCTTCGGCGAGGTGATCGTCGCGGTGGGCACCTCGCTCGTCGCCTCATCAAGCATGGCGTCCGCCAGGTAGGGATTGCGCAAAAAACCGCGCCCGTAGGTCACCGTCAGCACCACCTCCGGGATTTCCTGTGCCGTGATCTCGCGAAACCCGTGGCGTGAGAGCTCCTGCCGCAGGTGCGCCGCCAAGGCGGCCCGGTCCACCGGCTTGATCAGTTTCGCGGCCGACGGCACCGCGGAGACCGCGGCCAGGAGGTAAAGCTTGCCGTGCGTCACCGTCGGCAGCTTACGGAACCCCTCCCACTTCGCATCGACGGTCGAACGCACGTCGATGTCGAGCGGGACGCCTGCGTCCGACGGCGCCGCCGCGGTCACCGCGGCGGGCAGGCCGCCCAGGACGCAGGCGAAGGCGAGACGGGCGGCGGGAAGGTTCATGAGAAATTCGGTGCGATCCCGCCTGTTTTTGCCGCCCCGGTCCCGACGGGCGTCCGTCAGATTTTCACCGGCTTGAGCTTCCAGATCTCCTTCGCGTATTCGCGGATGGTGCGGTCGCTGGAGAACTTGCCCATGCGGGCGGTGTTGAGGATCGCCATCCTCGCCCACTGCGCCTTGTCGCGATAGGCCGCGTCCACCCTCGCCTGGCAGTCGCTATACTTGCGGAAGTCCGCCAGCACGAGGTAGGGATCGCCGCCCTGCAGCAGGCTGTCGTGCACGGCCGAGAACGCGCCGTGTTCGCCGGGCGTGAAGAAGTCGCTGCCGAGCCAGTCGAGCACGGCGCGCAGCTCCTCGTCCGCCTGGTAGTAATCCCAGGGCTTGTAGCCCTTCGCCCAGAGCGCCGCGACCTCGTCGACGTTCAGGCCGAAGATGAAGATGTTCTCGTCGCCGACCTCCTCCTTGATCTCGACGTTGGCGCCGTCGAGCGTGCCGATGGTCAGCGCGCCGTTGAGGGAGAGCTTCATGTTGCCGGTGCCCGAGGCCTCCTTGCCGGCGGTGGAGATCTGCTCGGACAGGTCGGCCGCCGGGATGATCTTCTCGGCGAGGGACACGCGGTAGTTGGGCAGGAAGACGACCTTCAGCTTGCCGCCGATGCGGGGGTCGGCGTTGATGCGCGCCCCGATGACGTTGATGGCGCGGATGATGTTCTTCGCAAGGTCGTAGCCGGGGGCAGCCTTGGCGCCGAAGACAAAGACACGCGGCACGAGGTCCAGCCCCGGGTTCTGCAGCAGCCGGCGATAGAGGGCGATGATGTGGAGCAGGTTCAGGTGCTGGCGCTTGTATTCGTGGAGGCGCTTGATCTGCACGTCGAAGAGCGCGTCCGGCGAGACGTCGATGCCGCACTCGGCCTTGATGATGGCCGCGAGGTCAACCTTGTTGGCGCGCTTGATGGCCATGAACTCCTTCTGGAACGCGGCGTCGCCAGCGGCCTTCTCCAGGCCGCGCAGCAGGTCGAGGTCGCGCGCCCAGGCGGCGGAGCCGAGGCGCTTCGTGATCAGGGCGGAGAGCCGCGGGTTGGCCTTGAGCAGCCAGCGACGCGGCGTGATGCCGTTGGTCTTGTTCTGGAATTTCCCCGGGTAGAGGGCGTCAAACTCCGGGAAGAGGTTCTTCTTCAGGAGCTCGGTGTGCAGCGCGGCCACGCCGTTGACGGCGTTCGAGCCGGCCACGGCAAGGTTGGCCATGCGGACCTGCTTGTGGCCGTTCTCCTCGATGAGCGAGCAGACGCGCTTCTTGTCGTTGTCGCCGGGCCATTTCGCCTCCACCGCCTGCATCAGCGCGGTGTTGATGTCATAAATGAGCTGCAGGTGACGCGGCAGCACGCGTTCGAAGAGGCCTACGCCCCACTTCTCAAGGGCCTCGGGCAGGAGCGTGTGGTTGGTGTAGGCGAAGGTGGCCCGCACGATCTCCAGCGCCGCGGGCAGCGACATGTTCTCCTCGTCGACCAGGATGCGGGTGAGCTCCACGACCGCGATGGCGGGGTGCGTGTCGTTGAGCTGCACGGCGACCTTGTCCGCGAAGTTCCGCCAGCTGTTGGCCGGGTTGCGCAGGTGGCGGCGGATGATGTCGCGCAGCGAGCAGGCGACGAAGAAATACTGCTGCATCAGGCGCAGTTCCTTGCCGGTCTCGGTCTTGTCGTTCGGGTAAAGCACCTTCGAGACGGTCTCGCCGATGGCCTTCTCGCGGACGGCCTCCACGTAGCCGCCGCGGTTGAAGGCCGCGAGGTCGAAGTCCTCGGAGGACTTCGAGGCCCAGAGGCGGAGCAGGTTTACCGTGCCGGTGCCGTAACCCGCGGTCGGGATGTCGTGCGGCACGCCGAGGATGGTCTTGGTGTCCACCCAGCGCGGGCGGTAGTTGCCGCTGTCGTCGAAGACGTTCTCAATGCGGCCGTAGAAGCGCACCTCCTGGGTATATTCGGGCCGGGCCACCTCCCACGGGTCGCCGAAGAGGATCCAGTTGTCCGGGTGCTCCACCTGGGACCCGTTGGGGGCGAAGGCCTGGCGGAACAGGCCGAACTCGTAGTAAATGCCGTAGCCCAGCGCGGGGTAGTCCAGCGTGGCCAGCGAGTCGAGGAAGCAGGCCGCGAGGCGGCCGAGGCCGCCGTTGCCCAGGCCCATGTCCACCTCGGCGTCGCGGATCTTCTCAAAGTCCTGCCCCAGGCCCTCGAGCGCCGCCTTGGCGGTGTCCATGAGGTCGGTGGCGAGCAGGTTGTTGCCGAACAGCCGGCCCATGAGGTATTCCAGCGAGAAATAGTAGACGCGGCGGACGTTGTTGAGGTTGTGCACCGCCTGCGTGGCGATCATCCGCTCGTGGATGGTGTCGCGCACCGCCAGGGCCGTGGCCACCCACCAGTCGCGCGGCGTGGCCGAACCCTCGTGCCGCGCGAGCGTGGAGATGAGATGCCGCTTGATCAGCGAGCGGAAGATGGCTTCGGGACTGTCGGTGTGCGGGCGGCCCGCGCTGGGAACCGGCTTGGCGGCGGTGGCTTTCGGAGGCATGGCAGGGGTGGAATCACAAGTCGTGCCAACGCGACTAGCAAGGCGGGATTAGCCGGATAAAACCTAGTTCACCGGACCGGAACCTTGGTCATAAACTACCGCTGGAACCGCCGCCCGAGTTCACCCTTGCTCAGCTCGAAATGCGTCGGCCGGCCCGCCGGGCTCGTATGGGGCTGTTGGCAGGCGAAAAGCCGGGCCACCAGCGCCAGCGCCTCGGATTCCGAGACCGCCGCCGGCAACCGCACGGCCTTCTGGACCGCCAGCCGGGCCAGCTCCTCGTTGGCCAGCTCGGCCTTTTTTTCGTCCAACCGGCCCTCGCGCATCAACCCGATGACGTCGCGCAGGAAGGTCTCCGCATCCGCCGGCTCCAGCCAGACGGGCACCGCCTCGATCCGGAAGAAATTGCGGCCGAACTCGGTCACCTCGAGCCCGTGCGCCTGCAGGAACTTCAGCCGGTCCGTCAGCAGCGCGCTGGCGATGGCGTCCAGTTCCACCGGCAGGGCAAACAGGAGCCGCTGGCTGGCGGTTTCGCCCTGAGCAAACTCGGCCTGCAACCGTTCGAACCACACGCGCTCATGCGCCGCGCGCCGGTCGAGCACCACGACCCCGCCCGGGGCCTCGAACAGCGCGTAGTCGCCGTGCGCCGTGCCGAGGAAGCGCCAGCCCATCAGCGCAGACGCGCTGGATTGGGGATTGCGGGTTGGGGATTGTGGATTGGTTGGCTGGATCGGGTTGCTGGCAGCAGGACTCTCAGTCCCGCGGGTTGACGACCGCGCCACCGGCAATGACGTGAACGGCCGGAAAGGCTGCGACATCACGCTGGGCGTGGGTGCGGGCACCGGATCCCCCGGCATCTGCTCCGCGGGTGTCTTCTGCAAATCCGCGATCCGCAATCCGGAATCCGCAAGGTGTGGCGCCGGGGCGCCCCACTCCCGCAGCGCCTGCAGCACCGCCCGGATCACAAAGCCCCGGACCGCACCCTCGCTGCGGAAGCGCACCTCGCGCTTCGCCGGGTGCACGTTCACGTCCACCGCCGCGGGATCAAGGTCGAGAAACAGCACGGCCACGGGATAACGCCCCTTGGCGAGCGACGTGGCATACGACTCGATCAGCGCGTAGTTCAGCGTGCGGCTGTCCACCGGCCGACGGTTGACGAACATCAGCATCTCGTGGCGCGTGGCGCGGCTGACGCCGGGCTTGCCGATGAGGCCGCTGAGCTTGAGGCCGGTCTCGGCCATTTCCACCGGGAGGAGATCGGCCGCCAGCTGCCGGCCGAAAATCTCGGCGACCCGCTCGGCGAGCGTGCTGCAGCTGGGCGACTGGAACAACACGCGGCCGTCCTCCACGAGCGTGAAGGCCGTCGCCGGACAAGCCAGCGCGTAGAGCCGCACCGTCTGGATGATGTGCGCGGACTCGGTGGCGTCGCTCTTGAGAAACTTGCGCCGCGCCGGCACGGAGTTGAACAGGTGCGTGACCGTCGTGCGCGTGCCGGGGGCCAGGCCGGCTTCGCGCACGTGCACCAGCTTGCCGCCGTTGATGACGACCTCGGTGCCCGGGCCGTTCGCCGGCCGCGTCTGCAGCTCGAAGTGCGAGACGCTGGCGATGGACGGCACCGCCTCGCCGCGAAAACCGAAGGTCCCCAGCCGGTCGAGGTCGACCGTCTCCACGAGCTTGCTGGTCGCGTGCCGCTCAAGCGACAGCAGCGCGTCGTCCTTGGTCATGCCGCTGCCGTTGTCCTCGACGCGAATGTAGCTGCGGCCGCCATGGCGGAACTCGACCTCGATGCGGGTGGCGCCGGCATCCAGGCTGTTCTCGACCAGTTCCTTCACCACCGCGGCCGGGCGCTCGATGACCTCGCCGGCGGCGATCTGGTTGGCAACCCGGTCGGAGAGGATGCGGATGGACGGCATGGACAGGGCAAAACAATCGCCGAAGCCCGAAGGAGCGGAAGCACGAAATTCGCGAATCAGTCCCCCTGCCCCGTCTCCGTGCCTCCGCGTTTCCGCGCTTCGCCGGGCTCGGCCAGCTTGATCAGCGAACTCACCGTCCGGAACGGCCGCAGCAACCAGCCGCCCTCCAGGAGCGGGTCGACGTGACCGGCCTTCTCCTTGAGCCGGTTGACCAGCACAACCAGCGCCAGCGCCCCGGCCAGGGTGGTGACGAAGAACCCCTGGAAGGCCGGCAGGCTTACCGAGGGCACGGCTCCCCCGCCCTTCAGCACGAGGCCCCAGGCCACGGGCGCGAGGCCGCCGATGAAATAGCTGATCGCGCCGTGCAGCGACACCGGCAGCGCCCGCTCGGCCACCGGCAGGATTTTCGCGAGGTAGCTGACGTTGGCCGCCGTGAACATGCCCGTCGCGGCCCCGAGCATCACATACAACACCGGCATCAGCCAGGGCGTGACCGGCGTCCAGCGCAGACAGACCAGCCAGCCGGCGGCGATCAGCGCGAACAACATGAAGGTGAGACGGAAAAACGGCTTGGCCCCCGTCCGGTCGATGCGCGATCGCATGAACCAGTTGCCGCCGATCACGCCGCCATATTGCAGGATCGTGTATCCCATTATGCTCGCGGGGGCGATGCCCGCGACCGCCGTGAGGTAGTAGGCGCCGAACGGCACGAGCGGCGTGGAGACGACGAAATACAGCACCGCCAGCCAGAGATAAGGCCGGAACGGCCCGGGACCGAACACATGGCGCGGCGTATCCGCCCGGATGGTCGCCAGGCTCATCACCGTCGGCCGCTCGATGTCGGGCAGCGCCTGCAGGCAGCGCAGCGCCAGCCACGCGCCGGTGATGCTGAAGGCGTAGAGCACGGAAAACGCCCACGACCGCGGCAACCAGGCAAAGCACGCGGCACAAAGCATCAGGGTGCCGACCGACGCCGTGCCGCCCATGATCTGGTCGGTGGACCAATAGCGGCCGCGCACCGACTCCGGCACCAGCCCCTGCAGCCAGGTCGTGATGGCGGCCGCCCCCACCGAGCGGCTGAGCGAGTAGCAGAACATCGCCGCCACCATCGCGAGGACCATCCACGGCGCCGTGCCGTCGTGGATGAAAAGCGTGAGTCCGAGCGGCACCAGCAGGAACCAGCTGCGGGCGCCCCACCCGGCGAGCGTGAGCCGCTTGAAGCCGAGCTTCGGCAACAGCACCGTCGCGAACACCTGCACCGGCGTGAGCAGCAGCGGCCAGCCGTAGACCAGCCCGGTCTGGAACGAGTCCGCCCCGAGATAGGCCATGAACAGCACCGTCGGCGTGGCCGTGGCGATCTGCCAGTTCAGCGCGTTGTAGAACGCGAAGTAGAGCCCCTGCCGGTAGGGATACAGCTCCGGATCACTCTTCTGCGTCAGGAGAAACACGGGGAAGACGGGGGAGATCGCGTTTCCGCGATTTTTCCTACCCGAGCAGCTTTTCCCAGCGCTTGAACTGTCGCGCGACCTGCGCCGGGCCGGGCATGCCCGTGCCCGTGCGGCGGGCCATGGCCTTGGTCAGATGGAAGGACGTGACCCAGTCGCGGCCAAAGGCCGGATGAACCGTCTTGACCTCGGCGTGCGTCAACCGGTCGAGCGCGACGTGCCTTTGCTCGGCGAGCTTCACGACCGCGCCCACGGCGTGGTGCGCGGCGCGGAACGCCACGCCCTTTCGCACCAGATAGTCCGCCAGGTCGGTCGCGAGCAGCGCCGGGTCGGCCACGGCGGCCGCGCATTTATTCTTCTCGACCACCAAACCGGCGAAGGTGCCGGCCAGGACGTCGAGGCAGAGCTCCGTCTGGTCGTGGCTGTCGAACACCGGCGGCTTGTCCTCCTGGAGGTCGCGGTTGTAGGTGAGCGGCAGGCCCTTCGCGAGGACGAGCAGCGTGTGCAGGTTGCCCTGCAGCCGCGCCGACTTGCCGCGCAGCAGCTCGGCCGAGTCCGGGTTCTTTTTCTGCGGCATCAGGCTGGAGCCGGTGCAGAACGCGTCGGGCAGCTCGACAAACTTGAATTCCTGGCTGGCCCAGAGGATGAGGTCCTCCGCCATGCGCGAGAAATGCACGCCGGTCAGCGCGCAGGCCGAGGCGAACTCGATGAACACGTCGCGGTCGCTGACGGCGTCCATGCTGTTCTGCGTGACCCGTGGCCGGCCGGCGGCGTCGACAAAGCCGAGCACCTTGGCCGTGAACTCGCGGTCGATGGGCAGCGTGGTGCCGGCGATGGCGCCGGAGCCGAGCGGGCACCAGTTGGCGTGGTCAGCGACGGCGGCAAAGCGCTGGGCGTCGCGCTGCAGCATCTCGAGGTAGGTGAAAAGATGATGCGCGAGGAACACCGGCTGCGCGCGCTGGAGGTGGGTGTAACCCGGGATGAGCACGTCGCGGTTCTTCGCCGCGACCTTCAGGATGGCGCGCTGGGCGGCGGTGATCTTCCCGATGATCCCGGCGCAGGCGGCCTTGAAGTAGAGCCGCATGTCGGTCGCGACCTGGTCGTTGCGGCTGCGGGCGGTGTGCAGCTTGGCGGCGGCGGGCACGCGCTGCGTCAGCGCCTGCTCGATGTTCATGTGCACGTCCTCGAGCTTCGTCTGCCACTTGAATTTGCCGGCGGCGATGTCACGGCCCACGGCGTCGAGGCCGCGGTGGATGGCGTCGCGCTCCTTTTTCGTGATGAGGCCGACCTGGGCGAGCATAGCCGAGTGGGCCTTGCTGCCGGCGATGTCGAACGGGGCGAGCCGGCGGTCAAAGGAGACCGATTCGCTGAAACGCAGCATCAGCTCGGCGGGACCCGCCGAGAAACGTCCACCCCAGGTGGCTTGCGCCTTCTTTGCCATAGGGGGCCAAGCAACGGCCCGCCGCCGGTCTTGGCAACGAGAATTTGGGACGGGGTTGGCCGCAAAACTTGCCTTGTTGAAACGCGAGCCATCCGCATGGTGGCGGCATGCGGTTATCGCGACTGAGACTGTGCCTGCTCCTGGCGCTGGGCGCTGTGGCGCCCCTGCGGGCGGACTTCGCGCTCCTCGCCTCGCCGCGCGTGACGGTCGCGCCGATGAAGACCTCCATCTACATCGGCAGCGTGACGCTCACCACCACGGATTTCCTCCAGCAGGACGACGGTTTCAAGGCCACCTACGAGGCCAAGGTCCGGCCCTGGTTCTTCTGGGGCGAGACCGGCCGGATCACCATCAAGCTGCCGGCCACCGACCTGACCCGGCTGGCCCTGGGGCAGTCGATCGAGTTCACCGGTGACGCCACGAACCACAAAAACAAGCCTCGCACCGTCACCGGCCGGGCCCAACCGGCCGGCCCGACCTCCGGCAAGATCAAGGTCCGCATCATGGCGGACGGGATCGAGCTGATCTTCAACGGCACCTACCAGCTCCTCGCCGGCCAGCCGGACGCGGAGACGCCGCCTACTCCGCCCAGTGAAAAGTGACCGGGCGCTCGATCGCCGGGTGCAGGCTGTGATGGACCGGACAGTTGAGTGCAGCCTTCTCCAGCACCCCGGCCGGGTCCTTTGACTTCGGGAAAGGCAGCCAGACTTGCGTCGCGATGCGCACGATGCGGCGCGGGGCGTCGGTGGAGATCTCCTTCGTCACCTCCCACTTCACGCCGGGAATGTCGAAACCCAGCTTGGTGCGGGCCGCGATGGCCATGGTGGTGACCAGGCATGAGGCGAAGGACGCGGTCGTCAGGTCGGTCGGCGAGAACGCCAGGCCGCGGCCGTGGTTGTCCTTCGGCGCATCGGTCTCGATGAGCTGGCCAGAGGGGCCGTGCGTGAGCTGGCAGTTGAGTTCGCCTTGGTAGGTGCCGGTGCTTTTGACCATGGGATGGGTTATTTGAATTTTCGCAGCCGCGCGGCGACATCGGCGCGCAGGCGGTCGATGTGGGCCAGGGTGAATTTCTCGACTGGCAGCGTATCGTCCTGCACGAGTGGCGTCAGGTCCATCGCCCAGGTCAACGCCGTGGCGCGGTCGGTGGCGTGCGAGGTATGGAAGGTGGCGTTGGCCAGCCGGCGCCCGGCAATGGCGAGGTCGTAACGCTTGCCGCCGGCGATCTGCGACTCGAACGCCCCGATGAGCTTCGCGGCGAGCTCGGGCTTGGCCGAGTCGTCGAGCACGACCTTGTCGGCATCGAGCAGCCAGTCCAAGTTGCGCCAGACCTCGCAGCCGTAGACCCGCTTGGGCCGCTTCGCCCGGGGCAGGCAACGCAGCGCCTCGAGGCAGCGCAAGAAGACGGCGATATGCGTGTCGTGCTTGTCCGCCGGATTGTGCAGATAGAGGGTTTCCGGCGTGGTGGCCTTGAGAACCGCGACCAGGTCGGCGCGGACCACCGTCGCCTGGGGGCTCTTCACCACCGCGCTCGGGTGCGCCAGCTGGATTGCAGCCGCGTATTTTCCGAGACGGGCCGCGCGGCGCTGCTCGTCCCGGCGGACGACCTTCATCTGCTCGTTGGTGAATGCCGCAAAACGTCCGGCGCGCGGGCTGCCCCCGCCATCGGTCACCACCACCCCGGTGAACCAGCGGTCCTTGCGGCCGTGGCACTCGGCGATGCCCTGGTGCGCCATGATCTCGATGTCATCCTGGTGCGCCGCAATGCACAGATGCGTCGTGCGGGCCAAGGCGGCCGCCAGCGGACGCTTGTCCGGCACGTAGACATCGGCGGCGGGTGAGGAGAATTTCATCACGACAGTTTCAGGCTAAGCCACTCGAGATGCGTGGCGCGACCTGATTTCTCGAATTCCACCAAGGCGGCCGAGAGGCGGTTGTCGCCCGTGGCCACCTCGAAGCGGCGCGGCAGGCCGTCAAGGAAGCGGCCGATCACCGGCTCGATCTCACGGCCGAGGACCGACTCATGCGGGCCGGTCATGCCGACGTCGCACATAAAGGCCGTCTGCTTCCGCAACAGCGAACCGTCGGCCGTGGCCACGTGCGTGTGCGTGCCCAGCACGGCCGTGACGCGGCCGTCGAGATGCCAGCCCATCGCCTGTTTCTCCGACGTCGCCTCGGCATGGACCTCGGCCAGGGCGCCGTCGAACCGGCCGGCCAGTTTCCTGAGCAAGGCATCAGCGCCGAGGAACGGGCACTCGGCCTTCAGGCCCATGAAACTGCGGCCGAGCACCGTGAACACGAGCAGCCGGAAACCGTTTTTCTCCACGATCACGTGGTCGCGCCCCGGGTTGCCGGCCGGCAGGTTGGCCGGCCGGCAGACGCGGTCCAGCGTGGTGATATCGTGCTCGAAACCCTTCTGGTCCCAGACGTGGTCCCCGAGGGTGATGACGTCCACGCCCGCCTCGAGGATCGACTTGCACAGGGTGCCGGTGATGCCGGCGCCGGCCGCGGCGTTCTCGCCGTTGGCGATGACAAAATCAACGCCCCGCTCGGCGCGGATCCTCGGCACCAGCGCGCTGACCATCTCGCGCCCGGGCTTGCCGACGATGTCGCCGATGAAGAGGAGCTTCATGAACTACGGCGCCAGATAGGCGGCGCCGGAGGCGTTGCCGAGCGAGGTCGGGCTGAGGCGCGTGGCCTTGCCGGACTCGGTGTCGACCAGCCAGAGGCTGCGGGTGTTGGCGGCACGGAAGGTGCACATGATGTGGCGGCCATCGCCCATCCAGACGGGCTCGATCGCGTCGGTCGGGGCCTTCGTGACGATCTTGCTGGCGCGGGCGGCCATGTCGAAGACACCGACCTGGTAGCCGCCGCCCATCTTGGCGGTGAAGACGATCTTGTTGGGATTGACGTCGCTCCAGTCGGGCTCGGCACAATAGCCCGAGATGTTGGTGGCGAGCCGCGTCGGCGTGCCACCGCTGGCGGGCATCACGTAGAGCTGCGGGCCGCCGGCGCTGTCGGAGACGAAGAGGATGCGCGAGCCGTCGGGCGACCAGGTGGGCGAGGCCTCGACCGCGGGCGTGTTGGTCAGGCGGCGGATCTGCCGGCCCTGGGCGTTGCCGACATAGACCTCGGGGTTGCCCTCGCCGGAGAGCACCATCGCGACGCGCGAGCCGTCGGGGCTGAAGCTGCCGCCGCTGTTGGTGCCCTTGAAGCTCGCGAGCAGCGAGATGCGGCGGTTGTTCAGCTCAAGCACATAGATGTCGGGGAAGCTGGTGCGGTAGCTGGTGAAGACGATCTTCGAGCCGCCCGGCACCCAGCGCGGGCTCATGATCTGCCGGCCGTCGGCGGTCCAGCGCTGGGCCTCGCCGAAGAAGAGGTCGGAGGTGTAGATCTCGGTCTTGCCGGTCGCCTCGCCCACGAACGCCAGCCGGCCGGCGAAGAAGCCGGGCAGGCCGCTGGTCTTGGTGACGGCCACGTCAGCGGCGCGGAGCAGGGCGTTGCGCAGGCTGGTGCCGGAGACGGTCTCGCTGTGCACCGGGGTGCCGGCGCTGCCCTTGGTGATGGTGAGGCTCACCGCCGTGGCCCCCGCCGGGGCGAAGGTGAGGGTGAACGCGCCGCCGCTGGCGACCGTGCGGTAGCGGCCATGGGCGCCGAAGGCCTTCAGGGCGAGGTTCTGGAGCTCCGGCGACGAGGAGCTGATGGAAATCGCGGTGGTCTGGGTGTCGGCGTTGACGTTGACGGTGCCGATGTCGCGCTGGGCGAAAAGGGGCGCGGCGAGCGCGAGCCCGAGAAGGAAGCGAAAAGCGTTCTGCATGGGGGTTGGTCAGGAATTAATGATGAAAGTTCTGGCCCGGTTTTTGTTTTACTCCCGGCAACCTACTCACAAGGTCAAAGCCACCCGTTTTCCAAGCCATTTTCACGACCCATTGTGACCGCCGACACCATCAAGGAAGCCCTCAAGCAGGTAAAGTATCCCGGATTCAGCCGGGACATCGTCTCTTTCGGGCTCGTGCGCTCGGCGGCGTTCGCCGACGGCACCGCCAAGGTCGCGGTGGCCATCACGACCTCGGACCCGAAGGTGCCGACGATGCTGAAGGCTGAGATCGAGAAATGCCTGCGGGCCCAGCCGGGCGTGAAGGACGTGATCATCGAGCTCGCCGTCTCCGCCGCCAAGGCCCCGCCCCAGCCCGGCCAGAGCACCCCGGGTGCCGGCACCGCGCCCAAGGGCCTGAAGCACTCCGTCGCCATCGCCTCCGGCAAGGGCGGCGTCGGCAAGTCCACCTTCGCCGTCAACCTGGCCTGCGCCCTCGCCCAGCTCCTCGCGGCCCGCGGCCGCCCGGGTCGCGTCGGCCTGATGGATTGCGACATCTACGGCCCCTCCGTGCCGCTCATGATGGGCCTGCAGGGCCGCCCGGCCATCGACGGCGAGTCGCTCGTGCCGCTGGAACGCTACGGCGTGAAGGTGATGTCCATGGGTTTCCTGGTGGACGACAACACGCCGGTCGTCTGGCGCGGCCCGATGATCATGAAGACCATCCAGCAATTCGTCCAGAACGTGGCCTGGGGCGAGCTGGACGTCCTGCTGGTCGACCTCCCGCCCGGCACGGGCGACGCGCAGCTTTCGCTGGTGCAGACGCTCCCCCTCGACGGCGCCATCCTGGTGACGACGCCCCAGACGGCCGCGACCAACATCGCCCGCAAGGGCGGCCTGATGTTCCAGAAGGTCAACGTGCCGCTCCTCGGCGTGGCCGAGAACATGAGCTGGTTCGAGGATGCCAACGGCAAACGTCAGTCGCTCTTTGGCGAGGGCGGCGGCGCGATCACGGCCGAGCTGCTCGGCACGGCGTTGCTCGGCCAAGTCCCGCTTTTCGCGGAGATCCGCGCCGGCGGCGACACCGGTCACCCCGTCACGGTCAACAACCCCGACGGCAAGCCCGCGCAGGTTTTCCGCGAGATCGCCGCCGGGCTGCTCGCGAAGCTGAAGGTATGAGTTTGAGCCGGCGCGGCGCGCCGGTTCCAACCGGTTAAGACACGCCGACACCGCAGGCGGGTTGACACGGGCGCCGCGGGACATCTAGGGTGTTTCTCGCATGACACTGCAGCCGGGCCGCCAACATCCGCCGATGATGAAAATCGGTTGTTTTACCGTTTGTCGCTGAGTCCCACCGTGCCTGCCATGACTCCCTCCCCCACAGAAACCAACGGCAGCCGCGACTTCGTCAAGCAGTCGAGCCTCTACCAGGAGTTCCTGGCGGAGCGGGAGGAAATCCTGAAGCACAAGTGGATCGAGTCGGAGCGGCTCGGATATGACATCGGCTTTGAGCGCGCCCTGCTCGACTGGATCCGGAAGCACCGGGACAGCTGGCGCGCCGCGCGCCGCGCCCAACTCGCCGCCGGGACCCCCGGTCCGGCCGAGGCCAAGAAATCCTGAAAAGCAAAAGGCCGGTCCCGTGAGGAACCGGCCTTCAAAATTTGCAGGGCAGGCGCCCGGCGCGACTTACTTGATCTCCTTGTGGAGCGTGTGGCGCTTGAGGAAGGGATTGTATTTCTTCTTCTCGATGCGCTCGGTCACGGTCTTCTTGTTGCGCTTGGTGAGATAGCGCGAAGCGGGTTTGCCCTCTTTGCGGGCTTCAGTGCACTCCAGTGTTACGGTTTCTTGCATGGCTTAAATGGGTTGGAAGGGCCGAAGAAAGGCCGCGCTCACTCCGCGTGCAACCTAATTTTCAAAATTGTGGAGCGGGATCGTTGATCACACCGGCCAGCGCGCCAGTTCCCTGCTCCGCGTCCTATGCTCCTTGCTCTGGCTCAGGCACTTACCTTCTTTTCCGTCAGGGGCATCATGACGCCACGGCGGAAGAGAGTCACCTGTCCCGAACTTGAGGAAACGACCAGGGCGATGCAATCGGCCGCCACGGAAATGGCCGCCGCCGCCGCGTGGCGGGCGCCCAGGCCGCTAGGCAGGGCGTGATTGTAGTCCGAGGCCTGGATGAGCGAACCCGCCGCCTCCACCACGCCGTCGCCGCGGATGACAAACGCGCCGTCGATGGACGAGAATTCCTTGATGGTCTCGTCCATGAAGGGATTGAGGATGTTCCGGTCCTCCTCCTTGTAGCCGTAAAACGGATTGAGCACGAGCGGCTTGGTCAGCGTGGCGAGCTTCTCGCTGTCGCCCACGACGAACAGGCAGCCCACGGGCCGGCCCTCGCGCCCCTCGACCGCGAGCTCGGTGGCCACGGCGATCACGCGCTCGAGCACCTCGGGCTTCACGTCCGGCGGGAGCAGGTCGGCGTGGCCGGTGAGCAGCGTCGAGAACTCCTTCTCCACATCGAGGATCACGATCGTGTCGAACTGGTTGCTGCCCGCCAGGCCGCCGACGCAGCAGATGCGATCGTTGAAGTTGATCAGGCCGCGGGTGATGCCGACGAGCACGGCGCTGCGCAGCTGCGCCATGCGCTGGCTGGAAAACGAGCGCACATGGATGCGGTCATCGAACCGGCCCGGCCGGTCCTCCCCCTCGGCCGAGGTGCGGCTCACGAGGAGGGTCTTCAGCTTGGAGGCCCATTTGGGAGCCTTGAAAGCCCCGTCGAAGGTGTCGCCGAACACCATCAGGCCGGTGCAGCCCGAGCCCACGGCGATCTTTTCGGATTCGCGCAGAATAACCCGGTTGACCCGCGTCTGCGGGGCGGCGACCGCCTTGGCGGCCATGCCGCCGAAACCGGTGAAGAGCCGGTCGTAGAGCGCGTCGAGGTCGGGCGCCTGCACGAGGCTGTCCACAAAATCCTGCTCCTTCAGCACCGCGGCCAGGGCCGCGAGCAGCTGCAGGTAATCGCGCGTCTTTTCGTCGGCGATGAGCATGAAGACGAGCCGCACGGGTTCGTTCTCCATCGCGCCGTCATAACGGATGCCGTAGTGGCTGCGGCCCACCGCCAGGATGTAGCGCCGGCCCATCTTCACGCGCACGTGCGGCATCGCCACGCCGAGGCCCAGGTAGGTCGTCATCGTGTTCTCGCGACGCAGGAGGCCCTTGAGCAGGGCGTCCTTGTTCAGGTCGGGGAAACGCTCAACGGTCAGGTTGAGCAGCTCGACCAGCGCGCCTTCCATGTCGGCACTGCCCAGGTCGACGACCCGGCCGCGGGAGATGTATTTGTCGAGCCGCATGGGGAATGGCCGGGCTTAGAATGTGGAACTCAGGAAGTCAGGAACAGACGGGTTTTGCGGAATCTTTCCTGACTTCCTGAGTTCCACATTTAGACAGTTCTGAAACACCCGGGGATTCCGCGGCTTATTTCTCCCATTCCAGCGCGCCCTTCTTCACCTCGTAGAGGAGGCCGAGCACGAGCACGAAGAGGAAGAACAGCATGGGCGACAGGATCGCGATGTTGTTGGCGAGGAAGTCGCGGTAGACGAAGGTCCACGGGATGAGGAAGACGACCTCGATGTCGAAGAGGATGAAGAGCATCGCCGTCACGTAGAACTTCACCGAAAAGCGCGTGTGCGTGCTGCCGCTGGACAGGATGCCGCACTCGTAGGCCGCGTCCTTGATCTTGCTGCCAAGCGCGCGCTGGCCGAGGAACTGGCTGGCCGCGATCACGCCGATGGTGATCCCGGCGGCGAGGGTGATTTGGACCAAAAACGGCAGATAGGCGGCGTAGCTCATCACCAGCAAGATGCGCCCAGGAACCGCCGAGCTTCAAGTGGAATTTTCCGGCCCCGGCCCGGATTGGGCCGGGACGGCGGAGTGCCGGCTGATTTCCCGATTGCGGCGGGGCGGCGTTTGAACTGAATCCCAGCCATGTCCGCCTACCAAGCCCCCGTTTTCCTGACCGACCTGCTCAAGGCCAAGTCCCCTTCCGGCGCCGAGGCCCAGGCCCAGGCCGTCTACGACAAATACGTCAAGCCGCACGCCGCCGCCTACGCCAACGACGCCCTCGGCAACCGCCTGGCCAGCCTCAATCCCAAGGGCACCCCCACCCTCATGATGGCCGGCCACATGGACGAGCTCGGCCTCATCATCATCTACGTCAACAAGGACGGCTTCCTCTACTTCGACACCATCGGCGGGCACGACCTGAGCATCATCTCCGGCCGCCGCGTCATCATCCAGACCGCCAACGGCCCCGTGAAGGGGGTCACCGGCAAGCGCGCCATCCACCTGATGGACGACGAGGACCGCAAGAAGGTCCCGAAGAAGCACGAGATCTGGATCGACATCGGCGCCAAGACCAAGGCCGAGGCACTCACCCGCATCGCCATCGGCGACGTGGCAACCTACGACCATGAGTTCGAGCTGATCAACGGCAGCATCGGCACGGCCCGCGCCTTCGACAACAAGGTCGGGGCCTACATCGTCGGCGAGGCCCTCATCCGGCTCGCCCAGGACAAGGCCAGGCTGGCCGCCAAGGTTGTCTCTGTCGCCACCACCCAGGAGGAGATCGGCACCCGCGGCGCGCAGACCTCGGCATTCGCCGTCGATCCGCACGTCGCGCTCATCGTCGACGTCGGCCACGCCACGGACCACCCCGACTGCGACCCGCGCAAGTTCGGCGAGACCAAGCTCGGCGGCGGGCCCATCATCTGCCGCGGCCCGAACATCAACCCGAAGGTCTACGAGCGGCTCGTCGCCACGGCGAAGAAGCTCAAGATCCCCTATCAGCTCGAGGCCGACCCGCGCCCGACCGGCACGGACGCCCGCGCCATCCAGATGGCCCGCGGCGGCGTGGCCTGCGGCCTCGTTTCCATTCCCCTCCGCTACATGCACACGCCGAGCGAGATCGTGGACCTGGAGGACGTGGAGAACTGCGTGAAGCTGTTCGCCGCCTTCGCCAAGTCGCTCGGCAAGGGCGAGTCGTTCAACTGGTAGGGAGCGTGCGGTAGGGGCGCTTGCCCCAAGCGCCCGGGCCGTTGGGGGCAACGGCCCCTACCGAAAACAGCGCAACCCGGCCGGAGGCCGGGTTCGACCCTCAAAACAAAAAGGCGCGACCGGTTGGTCGCGCCTTTTGTTTGATAAAGCTGAGTCGCCTCAGGCGGCGTCCTTGCTCGTGGCGGCGCCGCGGCCGGGCTTCTTGAGCGTCGGCTTCTTGCGGCCCTCGACGACGGCCTGGTCGATGACGACCTCGACGATGTCGTCGCGCTGCGGCAGGTCATACATGACCTCGAGCATGATCTTCTCGAGGATGGCGCGGAGCGCGCGGGCCCCGGTCTTCAGCTCGATGGCCCGCTTGGCGATGGCGATGATGGCGTCGCGCGTGAACTTGAGCTGCACGCCGTCCATCGCGAAAAGCTTGGAATACTGCTTCACCATCGCGTTCTTGGTGCGGAGCAGGACCTTCTCGAGGTCCTCGACCCGCAGCTCGTCGAGCACGGAGACGACCGGCAGGCGGCCGATGAACTCCGGGATCATGCCGAAGCGGATGAGGTCCTCCGGGGCGACGCCCCGCATCATCTCGTCGGGCGTGAGATCGTGATCCTGGGCGTTGATGTTGAAGCCGAGCGAGCGCTGGCCGAGGCGCTTCTTGATGACCTCGTTGAGGCCGACGAAGGCGCCGCCGCAGATGAAGAGGATGTTCGAGGTGTTGACCTGGATGTATTCCTGGTTCGGGTGCTTGCGGCCGCCCTGCGGGGGGACGTTGCAGGTGGTGCCCTCAAGGATCTTGAGCAGCGCCTGCTGCACCCCCTCGCCGGACACGTCGCGGGTGATCGAGACGTTCTCCGTCGTGCGGCGGATCTTGTCGATCTCGTCGATGTAGATGATGCCGCACTCGGCCTTCTTCACGTCGTAGTTGGCGGACTGCAGGAGGCGCAGGACGACGTTTTCCACGTCCTCGCCGACGTAGCCGGCCTCGGTGAGCGTGGTGGCGTCGGAAATGGCGAACGGCACGTCGAGGATGCGGGCGAGCGAGCGGGCCAGCAGGGTCTTGCCGGAGCCGGTCGGGCCGACCAGCAGGATGTTGCTCTTCTCGACCTCGACGTCGTTGAACTCGGCGGGCATGGCCGCGGCCTCGCGGTTGTTGCCCTGGCCGGCGTCGAAATTGAGACGCTTGTAGTGATTGTAAACGGCGACCGAGAGGACCTTCTTGGCGTGGTCCTGGCCGATGACGTGGTCGTCGAGGACCTTCTTGATCTCGGACGGCTTGACCAGGCGGAAAGCCGGCTTGGCACCCTCGGCGGTCGGGGCCTTCACCTCGCGGTCAATGATCGTCTTGCAGACGTTGACGCAGGAGTCGCAGATGTAAACGCCCGGGCCCGCAATGATCTTGCGGACTTCCGCCTGCGATTTGCCGCAGAAGGAACAGAGCGTCATGCGGGAGGATTTGGCCATAAAGTAGGTATATCGGCGCTTGGGGGCCGTTAGTCGAGGGATTTTCCGGCCCTAAAGGCCTGCCGGCGGGGCTCAGGCCGCGACGGTCTGGGCGATCTTCTGGGCGTCCCGGGTCGAGGTGACCACGTGGTCCACGATGCCGTAGGCCTTGGCTTCCTCGGCGCTCAGGTAGTAGTCGCGGTCGGAATCGGTCTCCACCTGCGCCGTGGTCTTGCCCGTGTGCTTGGCGATGGTCTCGTTGAGGGTCTTGCGCCAGCGCAGGATCTCCTTGGCCTGGATGGCGATGTCGGCCGCCTGGCCGCCCGCGCCGCCCGAGGGCTGGTGGATCATGACGCGGCTGTTGGGGAGCGCGAAGCGCTTGCCCTTGGTGCCGGCCGCGAGGAGCACGGTGCTCATGCTGGCCGCCATGCCGATGCAGTAGGTGACAAAGTCACACTGCAGGAAGTTCATCGTGTCGTAGATGGCCATACCGGCCGTCACGCTGCCACCGGGCGAGTTGATGTAGATCTGGATGTCCTTCTTCGGGTCCTCCATCTGGAGGAACAGCATCTGGGCGATGACCACGTTGGCCACGCCGTCGTCGATCGGCGTGCCGATGAAGATGATGCGATCCTTGAGGAGGCGGCTGTAGATGTCCATCGACCGCTCGCCGCGGCCGGTGTTTTCGAGGACGATGGGAACGTAGTAGCTCATGCTTTGGCTGTGGCCGTCTTCACGGTAGCCTTGGCGACCAGAAAATCAAGGGCCTTGTCGAAAAGCAGCTGCTGCTGGATGGCGCGGAGCTGGTCGCGGTCCTTGCCGAGTTCCTTCGCGATCTTGTCGGGCTTCTGGCTGGAGCGCATGGCCTCGCGCATGATCCAGTTGTTGAAATCCTTCTCCTCGACCTTGAGCTTCTCGGCGTCGGCGATCTTGGCGAGCAGGAGCTGCACCTTGACGCGGGAGACGGCGGCCTTGGAGGCGCTGTCGTAGAGTTCCTTCTTGTTCTGCTCGAACTGCTCCTGCGGGATGCCGCGGCGCATGTTCTCCTCGATGAACTGGCGGAGCACGCCGTCGCGCTCGGAGGCGACCAGGCTCTCGGGCACCGGGAAGTTGGCCTGGGCGACGAGGGCGTCGGTGACCTGGCGGCGCTGCGCGGCGCGGTTCTCGTATTCCTTGCGCATCTTCAGGTTGGTGGCGACCTGCGACTTGAGACCGGCGAGGTCGTCGGCCTGGTTGTCCTTGAAGAACTTCTCGTCCAGCGGCGGCAGCACGCGCTCGCGGACCTCCTGCACCTCGATGGCGTAGGCGGCGGTCTTGCCGGCCAGCGCCGGGACGGCGGCGAACTCCGCCGGGAAGGTGACGGTGGTGTCCTTCTTATCGCCCGCCTTCAGGCCGGCGAGCTGCTTGGACATGCCGGGGAGCAGGCCTTCGTTGGCGCCCTCGACTTCCTCCCAGGTCTGGGGGGCGGCGGCGTAGATGGCCTTGTCGCCGACGACGTCGGCCAGCGGCTTGCCGTCGAGCGTGCCGGTGTAGCCGAAGCGCACATAGTCGCCCTTGGCGGCGGCGCGCTCGGCGACCTTGAAGTCGGCGCGCTCGGCGCGCAGGCCCTCGATCACAGTGTCGACCTCGGCGTCGGTCGGCTCGACCGGCGCGATCTCGGTGACGAGGCCGCTGTAGTCCGGCAGCTTGATCTCGGGGCGGACGTCCACGGTCAGCTTGATGGCGGCGGAGAGGCCGGGCTCGATCGCGCCTTCCTCGACGTCGACGAGCGAGAGCACCTCGAGCTTCGACTGGTCGAGGCCGTCGCGGTAGGCCTTGCCGATGACCTTCTGCTTGAACTCGTCCTTGAGCTCCTTGCCGAAGCGCTTGGCGACCATGGCAGCCGGGGCCTTGCCGGGCCGGAAGCCAGGCAGGCTGACCTGCTTGGTGAATTCGCCCAGGATGGTGTTGTATTCACCATCGACCTCACCCTTGTCGAGGGTGACGGTCAGCGTTTTGCGGGTCTCGTTGATGTCGGTGATTTGAACGTTCACGGTGTATAAAAGATGGCGGATTTCAGTCGATGAACCGGCCAACGTAGGTCACGAACCCCTCCGGTCAATGCCAGATTGGGCCGGACGCCGGCCCGTAAACCAACATGGACTTTTGGCCGGTCCGGCCCAAGCTGACCCTCGCGTAATGTCTTCGCTCACACAGCTTTTGGCCAGCCACGGCCGCCTGCTCGTCCTTGATGCCGCCTCCACCCGCGTGCAGGTCGGGCTCATCCGGAACGGCGCTCCGGCCCGCTGGCGCAGCGTGGCCGACGAGGCCGGCACCGGGCTCTTCACGGCCGCCGAGGCTTTGCTGGCCGAAGCCGGTGCCGGACTAGAAGAAACCGGTGCGTTTGTTTTTTGCGAAGGCCCCGGCTCGATGCTCGGCACGCGGACGGTCGCCATGGCCCTGCGCACCTGGCAGGTGCTCCAGCCGCGCCCGGCCTACGCCTACCAAAGCCTGGCCGTCGCCGCCCGCGGCGCCTGGACGGAGCAAGCCCGCGCCTTCGCCGTCATCGCCGATGCCCGGCGTGACACGTGGCATGTGCAGCCGGTGGACGCCGGTGGCCGGCTGGCGCCGCTGCAACGCGTAAACACCGCGGATCTGCCGGCCGGCGAACTGCTGACCCCGGAAAATTTCCGCGCCTGGGCGCAACCACCCCGACCGGTTGCCGCGTGCAGCTACGACCTGGCGAAAATCTTCCCCACCCTCGGCGACGGTGATTTTTTCCGGGCGAGCAACGCGCCGGACGCCTTCCAGCATGAGGCGCCCGAATACAAGAAATGGTCCGCGCAAGTGCACAGCGCCGCGACCGCGCCATCGAAGTGAGCGCCTCCGCCCAGCTGCCGCGCCGTTGCTGGGTCGAGATCGATCTCGCCGCCCTCGAGCGCAACCTGAAGCTCATCCGCGCCTCGCTGCCGCCGGGAATCAGGTATGTCGCCGTCGTGAAGGCCGACGCCTACGGCCACGGGTTGCCCCAGGTCGCCGCGCGCCTCATGCACGCCGGCGCCGACCTCTTTGCCGTGGCCAGCCTCGCCGAGGCCCTCTCGCTGCGCGAGCTGAGCGGCGACTGGCCCGTCCTCCTGCTGAGCCCCGTGCTGCCGGAAGAGGACCGCTATCTTGCGGAGCATGATCTTGCCGCCACCGTTTCCTCGGCCGGGGAGGTCGTGCGTTTCGACGCCGCCGGCCGCGCCGCCGGCAAACCGGTCACCGTGCACCTGAAGATCGACACCGGCATGGGCCGCCTCGGCGTGTGGCACGAGCAGGCGCGCGCCGTTTATGAGCAGATCTGCGCGGCGCCCGGCGTCCGCCTGGCCGGGGTGTTCACCCATTTCTCCAGCGCGGACGAGGACCCGGCCTTCACGGCGGAACAGCGCCGCCGGTTTCTCGCCGCGCTGGCCGGTTTCCCCGGTTTCAACCCCGCCGGACTCCTGATCCACGCCGACAACAGCGCCGGACTCGAGAGCACGCCGGGCCAAGGCATCTTCAACGCCGTGCGCGTCGGCCTGCTGCAGTTCGGCATCCTCCCCCACCCGCACTCGCTGCTCGCGCGCGTGTCCACCGAGCCGGTGTTCAGCTTCCACACCCGCGTCGGCCTCGTGAAATCGCTGCCCGCCGGCACCGGCATCAGCTACGGGCGCACCTTCACGCTCCCACGCCCCGCCACCATTGCCCTCCTCACCGCCGGCTACGGCGACGGCCTCGCCCGCGCCTGCAGCAACCGCGCCGAGGTGCTGATCCACGGCCGGCGCTGCCCCGTGCTGGGCCGGGTCACGATGGACCAGACGATCGTGGACATCACCGATGTCGCCACCGCCGTGAAACCCGGCGATGACGCCGTGCTCGTGGGCCGGCAGGGCGCCGCCCACATCTCCCTCACCGAGTTCAGCCGATGGTCCGACTCGATTCCCTGGGAGACCCTGTGCGCCGTGACCAAACGCGTGCCCCGGCTTTACCGGACGCCGCTCGGAATCTAGCTGACGATTGAAACCGCCGCCGGCATTCCTCGTCACCTAGCCAACGACCATGGGCCAGCCCGCCAACACCCTCAACCCGACCGAAGCCTGGCAGCCGCTCCCCGCCACCGAATGGAACGAGGCCGCCGCCCGCCACCTGCTCCAGCGCATCGGCTTCAGCGCCACGCCAACGGAACTCGCCCGCGTGCTGGCGGACGGGCCCGCCAAGTCCGTCGAACGCTACTTCGCGCGGATGCCCGCGCTGCCCAAGCCGCGGCAGATCGCCGACCTCGAGACCGACGGCCCGGAACTCTACCGCAACATGGCCGGCGGCAGCCCCGAGGCGCGCCGGATGGCGCAGCAGGCCGCCCGCGAGCGCTCGCGCGAGGCGCTGTTCGACCTGACCATCAAGTGGCTCCAGCTGGCCAGCCGCCCCGAAAATTCCCCGGCCGAGAAATGGCTCCTGTTCCTCTCCGACGTGTGGGTCGTGGGCGCCGACAAGGTCAAGAACTCCGCGCTCATCTACCAGCACCAGGACTACATCCGGAAATTCGCGCTCGGGACCGCGCCGAACCTCGCGAAGCTGATGTCGCGCTCCCCGGCCATGATCGTCTACCTGGACTTGCAGCAGAGCAAGCCGGAGGCCCCCAACGAGAATTTCGCCCGCGAGCTCTTCGAGCTCTTCACCCTCGGCGAGGGCCACTACACCGAGAACGACATCAAGCAGGCCGCCCGCGCCTTCACCGGCTACCGGCAGCGCCAGGGCGAGTTCGCCTTCGTCCAGCGGCAGCACGACAACGGCCGCAAGACCGTCTTCGGCCAGAGCGGCAACTTCACCGGTGACGACGTCATCAACCTCGTGTTCAAGCAAAAGGCCGCCGGCACGTTCCTGCCCAGACAGATGGTCAGCTTCTACCTGAGCGAGGCGCCGCTGCCGGCGGAGCAAACCGACGCCCTCGGCGCCTGGTGGGCCGGCGAGGGTTACGACCTGCGCAAGCTCGCCGTGAAATTCTTCACCAGCCGCGTCTTCTTCGCCCCGGCCTACCGCGACGGCTACATCAAGAGTCCCATCCAGTTCTACCTCGGCCTGGTGCAGGATCTCGGCCTCAGCGTGGCCCCGCTGCCGCGCCAGCTGATCGGCAGCCTGCGTTCGATGGGCCAGATGCCCTTCGACCCGCCGAACGTCCGCGGCTGGGTCGGCGGCCGCAGCTGGATCAATTCCGCCACCCTCTCGGCCCGCCGGCAGCTCATCCAGGCCCTGCTCTCCCCGCTCAACGAGGACGCCCTCAACGGGGACGAGCAGATCGAGATCGCCGCGGCCTACGCCGACGGCATCAGCAACTTCACCCTCGACCAGGCGCGGCTCGCCGAGTGGGCCAAACTGCCGCCGGCCGACCGGGCCCGCGAACTGGTCAAACGCTACGTCCCCGATCTCGCCGGCACCGAGCTCGAGCGCCAGGTCTCCACCTTCCTGGAGCGCAGCGCGCAGCACAGCCAGGCCGCCGCGGCCACCCGCGCCGCGCTGGCGACCCTGCTCGAATCCCCGAACTACCAACTCTGCTGAGCATGAAAAACCCCGCCCACCTGCTGCCGTCCACCCGCCGCGAATTCCTCCAATACGGCGCCCGCGGCATCGGCCTGCTCGCCTTCAGCCGCTTTGCGCCGGGCTTCCTCGTGGAATCCGCCCACGCCCAGGCCCCCGCCCCCGAGAAGGACCGCTCCATCCTCGTCCTCGTGCAGCTCGCCGGCGGCAACGACGGCCTCAACACCGTCGTGCCTTACGCCGACCCGAACTACCGCCGGCTCCGCCCCACCCTCGGCCTGCCCGAGAAAGATCTGCTCAAGCTCAACGATTCCCTCGCCCTCAACGCCGGCTGCGCCGCGATGCACGGGCTGTTCCAGGACGGCAAGCTCGGCATCGTGCAGAACGTCGGTTACCCGAACCCCAACCGCAGCCACTTCCGCTCGACCGAGATCTGGGAGACCGGCAGCGACAGCAACGAATTCCTGCCCACCGGCTGGCTCGGCCGCTTCTTCGACAACGCCTGCCCCGGCACGCCCCAGGGCGGCGACCCGTGCGGCGTGAACATCAGCAACGAGGTGCCGCAGTCCTTCCTGAGCGCGCACCAGCATCCCACCTTCAGCCTCGCCGCCGGCCGCAACCGCCGCCAGCAGTCCGAAAACCTCGCCCTGCTCGAGCAGATGGTGCAGTCGCCCGCCGGGCACGACGACCACGACAACACCGGCTACCTGCGCCACACCATGATGGACGCGCTCGTCACCGAGAAGAAGTTCCAGAAGGTCCTCGCCAATTACCAGACCAAGGCGGCCTACCCCGGCACGCCCTTCGCCGGCTCGCTGCGCAACGTCGCCGCCCTCATCGCCGCCGGCACCGCCACGCGGGTCTACTACGTCTCGCTCGGCGGCTTTGACACGCACAACAACCAGCTGAACACCCACGCCAACCTGCTGAAGACCCTGGCCGAGGGCCTCGCCGCCTTTCAGTCCGACCTCGAGGCCAAGAAACTCGACAGCCAGGTGCTGACGATGACGTTCTCCGAGTTCGGCCGCCGCCCGAGCGAGAACGAGAGCCGCGGCACCGACCACGGCACGGCCGCCCCGCTCTTTGTCATGGGCTCGCGCCTCAAGCCCGGCCTGCACGGCACGGCACCCAAGCTCGACGTGGCGCACAATCAGGACCTGACCTACTCGACCGACTTCCGCGCCGTCTACTCCACCGTGCTCGACCAGTGGCTCGGCTGCAAATCCGGCGCGATCCTCGGCCAGAACTACCAGCCGCTCGGGTTCATCTGAGGCGGACCTTTACTCCGCATCATCCGCCCGCCGGGCGGCCGAGGGCTTGCCGATGCCGGAGGCCCTGAAGCCGATTTTCCGCAGCGCGGCGAGGTCCACGATGTTGCGGCCGTCGAACAGGAAGGCGGGCTTCGGCATGCCGGCGTAGATCTTCGCGTAATCGAGGGTCTTGAATTCGTCCCACTCGGTCACGATGGCGATCGCGTGCGCCCCGGCGCAGGCCTCGTAGGCGTCCTTGGCGACGGTCAGGCGCGGGTTCTCGACGCCCTTGCCCAGCGTGTCGGCCTTGATCTCGTCGGCCGGCACCTTCGGGTCGTAGACGGAAACCTTGGCGTGCTCGGCGAGCAGGTCGCGCACGACGTTGATCGCGGCGGACTCGCGCGTGTCGTTGGTGTCCTTCTTGAAGGCGAAGCCCAGCACGGCGATCCTCTTGTCGGCGACCGTGTTGAAGAGCTCCTTCACGATGCGGCCGGCGAAGCGCTTCTTCTGCCAGTCGTTGATGCCCACGACGCTGGTCCAGTAGGCGGCCACCTCGGGCAGGCCGAAGCTCTCGCAGAGGTAGGTCAGGTTGAGGATGTCCTTCTGGAAGCAGGAGCCGCCGAAGCCGACGGAGCTCTTGAGGAATTTCGGGCCGATGCGGCTGTCCTTGCCGATGGCGTTGGCGACCTCGTCGACATCCGCGCCGGTCGCCTCGCAGAGGGCCGAGATGGAGTTGATGGAGGAGATGCGCTGCGCGAGGAAGGCGTTGGCCACGAGCTTGGAGAGCTCGGAGGACCAGAGGTTGGTCGTGATGATGCGGTCGCGCGGCACCCAGCGGCCATAGACACCGGCGAGGGTCTCCATGGCCTTTTCGCCCTCGGGCGTGCGTTCGCCGCCGATGAGGACGCGATCCGGGTTGAGCAGATCCTTGACCGCCGTGCCCTCGGCGAGGAACTCGGGGTTGGACAGCACGGCAAACTTCAGGCCCTTGGAATTGGAGGCGACGATGGTCTTGATGGCGTCGGCGGTCTTCACCGGGATGGTGGACTTCTCGACGATGATCTTCCCGGTCTCGGCGTGCTCCGCGATGGTGCGGGCGACCGATTCGATGTAACGCAGGTCGGCCGCACGGCCGGCGCCGACGCCGTAGGTCTTGGTCGGGGTGTTGACCGCCACGAAGATGATGTCGGCCTTCTTGATCTGGCCGGCGACATCGGTGGAGAAGAAGAGGTTCTTGCCACGGGCCTGCTTGACGACGTCATCGAGGCCCGGCTCGAAGATCGGCAGGGTGCCGCTGTTCCAGGCGGCGATGCGCGCGGCGTTCATGTCCACCACCGTGACGGTGATGTCGGGACATTTGAGGGCGATCATGGCCATGGTCGGCCCACCCACGTAACCGGCGCCAATGCAGCAGATATTCATAATAAAAGAGGCCGGCAGGATGCCGGCCTCAGGAAAGAAAACCAAGGACGATTTTACACTCAGGCCGGGCTCGGGGCCGGGGAACCGCCGCTCGCCGCATCAGGGGCGGCCTTGGACGCCGGCTTGCCGATCTCCGGCGGCTGCCGGGGCGGCTGACGGACCATGACGATCGGCGACTTGATCTCGCCGTCCTTGAGGATCTCAAGCACGTGCTTGCCCTCGATGGTCTCGTGCTCAAGCAGGGCCTGGGCGACCTTGTCGAGCGCCGCGCGGTGCTCGTTGATGATCTGCTCGGCGCGGGCATACTGGCCGTTGATGAGCTCGGAGATTGCCTGGTCGATCTGGCGTGCGGTATCCTCGCTGAGATGCTGGGAACGGGTGATGTCGCGGCCGAGGAAGACGGTGTCCTGGTTGTCGCCGAGGGCGATCGGACCCAGGTCGCTCATGCCGTAGTCGCACACCATAGCGCGGGCGGTGGCGGTGGCCTGCTTGATGTCGCTGGCGGCGCCGTTGCTGATGTCGTTCGTGATGAGCTTCTCGCCGATGCGGCCGGCCATCGCGACCGCGATGCGGTCGAGCAGCTTCTTCTTGGAGCTGGAAAGGATGTCCTTGGTCGGCAGGTAGGTGACGCTGCCGAGGCTCTGGCCGCGCGGGATGATGGTCGCCTTGTGGACCGGCATGGTGCCGTCATCGAGCACGGCCTGCACGACGGCGTGGCCGGCCTCGTGCCAGGCGAGGGACTTCTTCTCGTTGTCGTCCATCACGCGGCGGCGCTCGCGGCCCCAGAGGACCTTGTCGCGCGCGTCGTCGATGTCGACCATCTCGACCTTCTTCTTGTTGCGGCGGGCGGCCAGCAGGGCCGACTCGTTGAGCAGGTTGGCCAGCTCGGCGCCGGAGAGGCCCGGGGTGCCGCGGGCGATGAGGGCGAGGTTGACGTCCTCGGAGAGCGTGATCTTGCGGGCGTGGACGCGGAGGATCTGCTCGCGGCCGATGATGTCCGGCAGGTCGATGTAGACCTGGCGGTCGAAGCGGCCCGGGCGCAGCAGGGCGCTGTCGAGCACGTCGGGCCGGTTGGTGGCGGCGATGATGATGACGCCCTCCTGGGTGTCGAAGCCGTCCATCTCGACGAGCAGCGAGTTGAGCGTCTGTTCGCGCTCGTCGTTGCCGCCGCCGAGACCGGCGCCGCGCTGGCGGCCGACCGCGTCGATTTCGTCGATGAAGATCAGGCACGGCGCATTCTTGCGGCCCTGCTCGAACATGTCGCGCACGCGGCTGGCGCCGACGCCGACGAACATCTCGACGAAGTCGGAGCCGCTGATGGAGAAGAACGGCACGTCGGCCTCGCCGGCGATGGCCTTGGCGAGGAGGGTCTTGCCGGTGCCCGGGGGGCCGACCATGAGGATGCCCTTCGGGATGCGGCCGCCGATCTTCTGGAATTTCTTCGGGTCGCGGAGGAACTCGACCACCTCGCTGACCTCCTCCTTGGCCTCGTCGCAACCGGCCACGTCGGCGAAGGTCGCGCGGTCCTTGTCACGGGTCAGCATCTTGGCGCGGCTCTTGCCGAAGCTGAGGGCGCCCTTGCCCGCCTGGCGGAGCTGGCGGACGAACAGGAAATAAAGCAGGCCGATGACGATTATGAACGGCAGGATGTTGAGCAGCAGCTGCGTCATCGCGGTCGTCGCGGGCTTCTCGACGAAGATCTTGGACTTCTGGAGCAGCTCGAGGTTGGTGTCGGTCAGGCGGCCGGTGGCCACGAAGGCCTTGGTCGCGCCGGTCTCGTTCTTGAGGATGGCCTCCTTGGTCTCGCCGGTCACCTGGGACCAGTCGCGACCGCCGGTGCCGTCGGGCTGAATGAAGCCGGAGGCGATCTGGCCCTGCTCGGCGAGCTCGACGACCTGCTGGATCTTGAGGGTGGCCGGCTGCGGGGCCTTGCCCGGGTTGAGCATGAAGAGCGCGACAATGGCCCCGATGATCGCGACCCAGATCAGGCCGGTCTTGAGGGGGAAGCCGTCCGGCGGGAGGCTCTTGAGGGGACTGCGCTTCTTGTTGTCGTCGTTGTCGGCCATGAGGATGAGAGTGGTCGGGGAACGTGTAGGTTCCCTCTGGATAAGTCAAACGAACGACTGGCGGAAATATTGAGGCAATTTCCACATCGCGCGCGGATATTTCGCGGCACCCGGCCGGCCGGCTCAGCCCGGCTGCAGGCCCAGGCGGCCGCGGCGGATGACCGCAAAACCCTTGGCACCGAGACTGAAACGCGTGTCCTGTCCGCGCTGCACGGCCGCCAGCAGCTGGTTGAAGCCCTGCCGCGACAGATCGGTCTCGGGACGGACCGCGAGGAACCAGCGGTGCAGCGCGCGGCGCACCAGGCCGCGGGGCTTGCCGGCCAAACGGGCCAGGTCGAGACCGCCGCGCCGGTCGAGCGGCTTGAGTTCGTCCAGCCAAGCCTCCAGCGCCGCATCGTCCTCGTCCAGCAGTTCGCGGGACAGGGCCGCGCCGGCCAGGGCATCGCGCCCGGCGGCCTTAACCCAGGCGGGCAGCACGCGCGCCCGGATACGGTTGCGGAAATGACCGTCACCGGCATTCGATGCGTCCTCGCACCAGACGGCGCCGGCTTTTTCCAGCGCGGCCACGAGTTCGGCCTTTTTCAGCGTCAGCAGCGGCCGCAGATGAAGCCGGCCCCCGTCCATCGCCTGCACCGGCCGCGGCGCGGCCAGGCCGCCCGTGCCGCTGCCGCGCGCCAGCCGCATGAGCAGGCTCTCGGCAATGTCGTCCTGCTGGTGCGCCAGCCAGAGCAGGCGCAGCTTCCGCCGGCCCATTTCGCGCCGGAAAAACCCGAAACGCGCCTCGCGGGCCTCGGCCTCGCTGGCACCCTTGCGCGCCTTGTCCCAACGTCCCGCCACATAGGACACGCCGAGTGCAGAGCACACATCCCGGCAGAATTTCTCATCGGCATCCGCCGCCCGGCCGCGCAACCGGTGGTTGAAGTGCAGGACGACGAAATCACGGCCCCAGCGGCCCGGGCCTTCCGCCCAGAGGACCAGCAGCAACGCGAGCGAGTCCGCCCCGCCGGAAAAAGCGAGGGCCCAGCGGGACGGCCGGCCGCCCTGGCGGCTAGCCCGCAGATGTTCGGCGCGGGCGCGCAGCATCGCGGCCGGGTGCAGACTGGTGTGCGAGATCCGGGCCGCGAGCGCCGCGGCCACGGCGGGCCAGTCGATGCGTTGGCGGAGCGGCATGATGGCGCGGGGCCGGTCCGGGACCGGCCCTACCTCACTTGAAGCTCACGAACTCCTTGCCGAAATACGGCACCAGCGCGGCCGGCAGCTTCACGCGACCGTCGGCCTGCAGGTTGTTCTCGAGCAGCGCCGCCAGCACGCGCGGCACGGCGAGGCCGGAGCCGTTCAGGGTGTGCACCAGCTCCGGCTTGCCGGCCTGGCTGCGGAAACGGATCTGCGCGCGGCGCGCCTGGAAGGACTCGAAGTTCGAGCAGCTCGACACCTCGAGCCAGCGCTTCTGGCCGGCGGCCCAGACCTCGAGGTCGTATTTCTTCGACTGGGCGAAGCCCAGGTCGCCGCCGCACATCAGCAGCACGCGGTAAGGCAGCTCGAGCTTCTGCAGCAGGCGCTCGGCGTCGGCGCGGAGCTTCTCGAGCTCGTCGTAGCTGGAAGACGGGTGGACCCACTTGAGCAGCTCGACCTTGTCGAACTGGTGCACGCGGTTCAGGCCGCGCACGTCCTTGCCGTAGCTGCCGGCCTCGCGGCGGAAGCAGGGCGTGTAGGCGCAGCGGCAGACGGGCAGCGCCGACTCCTCGAGGATCTCGTCGCGGAAGAAATTGGTCAGCGGCACCTCGGCCGTCGGCACGGCGTAGAGCAGGTCGGCCGTCACATACATCTGCCCTTCCTTGTCGGGCAGCTGGCCGGTGGCGGTGGCGCTGGCGGCGTTGACGAAGATCGGCGGGCTGACCTCGGTGTAGCCGGCCTTGACGTCCTCATCCAAGAAGAACTGCAGCAACGCACGCGACAGCTTCGCGCCCTCGCCGATGAAGAACGGGAAACCGGCGCCGGTGACCTTCGCGCCGCGCGGGAAGTCGATCAGGTTGCCGAAGCCGCCGATCTCCCAGTGCGGGACGGCGTGCGGCGACGCGGCCTCGACGGAACCGTGGGTCGCGTGGACGACATTCTGCTCGGGCGTCTTCCCGTCCGGCACGGTGGCGTGCGGGATGTTGGGCAGCGTCAGCATCGCGGCGTGCAATTTTTCCTCGAGCGGCTTCAAGGCCTCCTCGGCGGCCTTGGCCTGGGCCGAGACGCCCTTCATCTCCGCGACCTTGGCGATGAATTCCGGCGAACCCTTCTTGAGCGCGACCATCTCGTTGTTCGCGGCCTTTTGCTTGCCGCGGAGGGCCTCGACCTCGGCGAGCTGCGCGCGCCAGGCGGTGTCGAGCGCCAGCACGGCGTCGAGGTCGACGTCGAGGTGCTTCCGGGCGATGGCGGTGCGCACGGTTTCGGGCGATTCACGAAGGAGCTTGGGATCGAGCATGGCTGGCTAGGTTCAAGGGATATCCCGTCCGGGGAACAACCCTTTTCCGCACCGGCCGGAAGCCGGTCCTCAGGCGTGCGCCAGCGCCGCCTTGGCCTGCGCCTTGTGCAGCGAGGCCTCGATCCGGTTGAAGAGATAGAACACTTCCTTGGCCGAGAGCAGCTTCAGGTCGCCGACGGGCGCCTGGATGGCGTAGTTAGTCGGCGCCTTGATCGGATAAGGCCCGTATTGGCGCGGGTCGGTCGGGCCGAATATCCCGATGGTCTTGAGGCCCATGGCCGCGGCCAGGTGCATCGGCCCGCTGTCATTCGAGATCACCCAGTCCGCCTTGGCCAGCAGCGCCGGCAGCGAGGTCAGGCTGGTGTTGCCCGTGAGGTTGAGGAAGCTGCCGTCCGGGAAGGACTCCTTGCAGGGCAGGTAATGGTTGCCCGCCCACACCACCTTGCGGCCGCCCTCGCGGATGAGCTGGGCGGTGAGCTGGGCGAAGCCGTTCCACTTCTTGTTGCTCTGGCCGCTGTCGGGGAAGATGAGCACCGGCCGCTGGCCCTTGCGCGGCTCCATGAAACTCAGGTTCAGCCGCTCGAGCTCGCGGAAGCGCAGCGGTCCGGCCAGGCGCGGCTCGGCGCCGACCGCCGTGCAGAATTGCAGCAGGATATCCAGCACGTGGCTCGAGCTGCCCGCCGGCGGCAGCGGGATCCGGGCGTCATAGAACATCCCGGCGCCCTCGCGGGCGTCGGTGCGGCCGAGCTTGCGCTTGCCGCGGGCCCACTTGGTCATGAGCCCGGTGCGCAGCAGGCCCTGGAAATCCAGCACGAGGTCGAATTCCTTCTTCCGCACCTCGCGCATGGTCGTGAGAAAACCCCGCGCCCCCTCGTGGCGGCGGAAAACATAGACCTGGTCCACCGCCGCGCACGAGCGCACGAGCGGCGAGAAGATGTCGCGCACGATCCAGGAAATGCGCCACTCGGGCCGCTGCGCCTTGATCGACGCGGCGACCTGCAGCCCGTGGACGATGTCCCGGAGCGCGGAGGGCTTGATGATGAGCATTTCCGGCATGGCGGAGGGGAAGGACCACGCTGTGCGCGTGACGTTCCCAATGTTGTTGGCACGCAAAGAAACGCAAACGCGAACCCGGGCCAGCCGCGATTTTCGCCGGATTTACCGGCGTTTTGCAGCCGGCGTCACCCCACCCGCGCGCGCAGCTCTGCCAACGCGGCCAGCACCGCGGCCGGCTCAAGGTCGGCCAGCCGCCCGCCCGGCGCCTCGACGGCCCGGTGCTTGGGATGGTCCAGCGGGAACGGCCCGAAGCGCCGCGGCGAGGTCGGCCCGAAGATGGCCAGCACGCGGTTGCCCGAGGCGGCCGACAAATGCATCGGCCCGCTGTCGTTGCCGATGAAGGTCGCCGGCTGCCGCACCAGCGCGATCATCTGCTCCATCGGACAGCCGGTCAGGTTGAGGAAACGATCGCCCGGCACCCCGACCTCGGGCTTCGCCGGCTTGCCGGCGCACCAGGCGATCCTGCTGCCCGGGATGGATTGGAAGATCAGCGCCGTCAGTTCGTTGAACCTGGGCCACTCCTTCTCCGCCCCGCGGCTGTCGGTGAAGATCACGAAGGTGCTGCGCGGGTCGCCGGCGAAGAACTCCTGCCACGGATAGGCCACGCCCGCCCGCAGGTTGAGCGGGAAGTCCAGCCGCGGCGCGACCCCGGCCGCGCGCAGGAACGGCTGCAGGATCTCCAGGGCGTGGTGCGGGCCCGGCCCCGCCGGCCGGTCGACGCGCCGGTTGTAGAAAATCCCCGCGCCCTCGCGCGCATCCGGCCGGCCCCATTTCACGGGCGCCCGCGCCGCCGCGGTCATCAGGCCGGACCGCAAAAGCCCCTGCATGTCCCAGACGGCGTCGAACCGCCGGCCACGCAGCTGCCGGAGCAGCCGCAGGAACGCCCGCCAGCCGTCGCGCCGGCGGAAGATGATGACCTCGTGCACGAACGGCGCCGCCTGCACCAGTCCGGCGAACCGCTCCCGCACCACCCAGCTGATCCGGCAGTCCGGCCGCTCCCTCGCCAGCACCTGCAGCACCTGCAGCGCGTGCACGATGTCGCCGAGGGACGACGGCTTGATGACGAGGAGGCTTTGCATCGCGCGGCATTCGCAGGCTTGTGTCCGGGCCTGTTTTGTCCAACTCAATTTGCCGCACGCATGAAATTCGACGCCCAGGAAATCGCCGCCCGCCAGACCGAGCTCACCGCCCGCTGGCACCAAGTCACGCCCGCCGCCGCCGGCGAGGGTTTCTTCCGCCTGCTCGAGGAAAACCACCTGCGCAATTTCTCGCTCTGGCACGAGGAGGACGTTGCCCGCCGCGACGACCTCGGCTTCGAGCGCGTCTACCAGGCCAAGCGTAACATTGACCGCTTCAACCAGGAGCGGAACAACTTCGCCGAGGAGATGGACAAGGCCGTCGTCGCCGCCCTCAACCCGCCGCAGACCGGCGTCCCGCGCAACTCCGAGACGCCCGGCATGATGATCGACCGCCTCTCCATCCTCGCGCTGAAGGAATTCCACATGCACGAGGAGACCGTGCGGCCCGAGGCGTCGCCCGAGCACAAGGCGAAGTGCGCCGAGAAGCTCGCGCGCATCCGCCAGCAGCGCGCCGACCTCACCGGCTGCCTCGCCGACCTGTTCGCCGAGGTGGTCGCCCAGCGACGCACCTTCTCCGCCTACTTCCAGTTCAAGATGTATAACGACCCGGCGCTGAACCCGCAGCTCTACCGCAACGCGCCCAAGTCCGGCCGCGCATGAGCCGCGCCGGCGAGCACCCGCGCCTCTGGCTCCCGCAGCACTGGCCCATGTGGGCGTGCCTCGGCTTCCTCTGGCTCGCCGACAAGCTGCCCTGGCCCGAGAAACGCGCCATTGCCCGTATCCTCGGCTGGCTGGTGTTTCATGTCGTCGGCATCCGCCGCCGCGTGGTCTTCACCAACCTGAAGCTCTGCTTCCCGGAGAAGTCGCTGCGCGAGATCACCGCCCTCGCCCGCGCCCATTATGATTCCCTCGCCCTCGGCCTGTTCGAGGTCTGCGCCGGCTGGTGGGCCAAACCGTCCGGCCTGCCGCCGCACCGCCTCATCGGCCTCGAGCACCTGACCGCCGCGCTGGCCAAGGGCAACGGCGCCCTCCTGCTCACGGCCCACTTCACCACGCTGGAGATCGGCGGCCGTTTCCTGGTCGAATCCCACCCGATGGGCGGACTCTACCGCGACCCCAACAATCCCGTCGTCGCCCACCTCATGCGCGGCCAGCGCACCCGGCACATGTCGCCCGCCGTGCATTTCGACGACCTGCGCGGCCTCGTCCGCGCCCTGCGCGGCAACGCCGCCGTCTGGTATGCGCCCGACCAGGGCAAGCGCAGCAAGTCCTCCGAGATCCTCCCCTTCTTCGGCGTGCCGGCCATCACCAACACCGCCACCAGCAAGATCGCCGAGATGACCGGCTGCGCCGTCGTCCCCTTCTTCGCCAAGCGCGAGGCCGACCATTCCTACACCCTGACCATCCTGCCGGCGCTGGAAAACTTCCCGACGAAGGACGCCGCGGCCGACGCCGTGCGCATCAACCGGCTCATCGAGCACCACGTGCGCCTCGCCCCCGAGCAATACTTCTGGGTGCACAAGCGCTTCAAGGCTCGCGGCGAGGGCTACCCCGAGGTCTACTGAGCCATGGCCTGGCCCGACCCGCGCCCGCTGCGCATCCTGGTGATCCGCTACCGCTTCATCGGCGACACCATCCTGGCCATCCCCACCCTGCGCAACCTGCGCCGCGCGTTTCCGCACGCCAGGATCGACGTCCTCAGCGAGCCCGTCTCCGGCGACACGCTCGCGCTCTGCCCCCACAAGGACGAGCTGCTCTACTTCGCCCCCCGCCTGAAGGGCGAAAAGAAGCGCGCCGCGAAATTCCCCACGAGCCTCCTCGGCGCCGCGAGCTTTCTTCGCGCCCGGAAATACGACCGCTGCTACATCCTGCGCCGCTCCTTCTCCAGCGCCATCCTGCCGCTGCTCGCCGGCATCTCGCATCGTGTCGGTTTCGCGACCGACGGCCGCGCGTGGCTGCTCCAGCGCAGCACCCCCTACGCCGACAAGCACGAGGTGGAATGCTTCCTCGATGTCCTGCGCGCCGACGGCATCCCCGTCACCGACACGCACAACGAGAATTGGACCGACCCGGCCACCGACCAGCGCGTGGACCAGGAACTGCCCCCCGGCCACCGCACCCGCGTCTTTGTCTGCGCGAAGTCCGTCTTCGACCTCAAGGATTGGGCGCCGGAGCGTTTCGCGGAGGTGCTGACCTGGCTCGTGCGTGATCGGAACGGCGAGATCCACTTCTGCGACTCGCCGGGCAATGCCGGCTATTATGCCTCCATCCTCGCCGCGATGCCGGCGGAACTGCGCGGCCACTGTCACGACTGGAGCACGAAGCTCGGCATCCGCGAGGCCGGTTCACTCATGCGTCGGATGCAGCTGACCTTCGGCATCGACACGGGCTTCATCCACATCGCCGCCTCCTTCCATGTCCCGGTCGTCGGTCTTTACGGCCCACTCGAACCCTGGCGCTGGCATCCGTGGGACACGAAGCACACCATCCTCCGGCCGGCCGATGTGACCGGCCCCCGCCCCCTGCTCCGCATCTCCGTTGCCGAGGCCCAAGCCGCCCTCGAGCCCTACCTGCCTAAGCCATGAGCGCCAGGCCCCGGGTCATCCACTTCGTCACGGGCGGTGGTTCCGGCGCCACCCGGGTCGCGCTCGAGCTCGCCTGCGGCCACCTGCGCAGCGGCCACTACGAGCCCTTGCTCGTGCTGCGGCGCAAGAAAGCCCCGCTACCCGCGCCGATGCAGGCGCAGATCACCGCCACCGGCCTGCGCACCGCCTGGGTGGACGGCGGCTGGAAAGGGACGACTTTGCGCCAGCTCGCTGCGATCATCGCCGACTTCCAGCCACAGGTCTTCGCCGCCCACGGCAACAGCGAGCACCTCTGGGGCCGGCAGGCCGCTTTTGCGGCAAACGTGCCCGTCGTTCTGCATATCGAGCAAAACTGCGAGCGTTATCCCTTCTGGCGCCGCTGGGCCGCGCAAAAACTCGCCGCGCGCACCACCGTGACCGTGTGCGTCTCCCACGGTGTTGCCGACCACATCCGTGCGCTCGGCCTAGCCGGGCCGCGACTGGAGGTCATCCACAATGGCGTCGACGCGGCGCGTTACTCGGTCGGCGCTCCGCCGTTTGCCGCCCGCGGGCAGGACATCGTCATGGTCGCGCGCTTCGCCCGGCAGAAGGACCAGCCGACCCTGATCCGCGCCGCCAAGCGGCTCGCCGACTCCGGCTGGACCGGGCAGCTCCTGCTCGGCGGCGACGGCAAAGCCTCGCACCGCCGCGCCTGCGAAAAGCTGGTCCAGTCGCTCGGCCTGGCCGGACGCGTCGAGTTTCTCGGCCGGGTGTCCAACGCCGCCGAACTCTACCATCGTTGCCGCGCCGCCGTGCTCTCGACCCATTACGAGGGCCTGCCGCTGGTGCTAGTCGACTACATGGCTGCCGGTTGCGCCGCCATCGGCAGTGCGACTGCCGGCGTGAACGACGTCATCGAGCCAGGCGTCAATGGCTGGAAATTCCCCTGCGGCGACGATGCTGCGCTTGCCGCCGCCCTTGCCGAGGTGCTCGCCGGCGGGCCACAGGTCGAGGCCATCGTGGCCCGCGGCCAGGCCGACGCCCCGGCGCGGTTCTCCCTGCAGCAGCAGCTCGACCGCTACGAGGCGCTGTTCGCGGAATTGCTGTAGGTGGCGCGCGAGCGGACAACCTATAGTTTGGCGTTGCCGCGCCCCGGCGGGTTCGCAGCCTCGCCCTAGCCTCCATGCCCCTGCTCGAAGTCACGGACCTCCGCACCTACTTCCACACGCGCCGCGGCGTGTATCGGGCCGTGGACGGGGTCAGCTTCTCCGTCGAAAAGGGCGAGACCCTCGGCATCGTCGGCGAGTCCGGTTCCGGCAAGTCCGTCACCTGCTCCACGCTGCTCGGTCTCATTCCCCAGCCGCCCGGCCGGATCGAGAGCGGCCGGGCCATGTTCGACGGCACCGACCTGCTGCATTGCTCGCCAGCCGAGCTCCGGGCCATCCGGGGCAAGCGCATCGCGATGATCTTCCAGGATCCGATGACGTCGCTGAATCCCTACCTGCGGATCTCCGAGCAGCTCATCGAACCCCTGCTCATCCACGAAAGGATCTCCAGGACCGACGCCCTCGCCCGCGGCCTGGCCATGCTCGAGGCCGTCGGCATTCCCGACGCCGCGAAACGGCTTCACAGCTACCCGCACGAATTTTCCGGCGGCATGCGCCAGCGCGTGATGATCGCCATGGCCCTGATCACCAAGCCCGATCTGCTCATCGCCGACGAGCCCACCACGGCGCTCGACGTCACCGTGCAGGCCCAGATTCTCGAGCTGCTCAAGAAGCTGCAGCGCGAGCTCGGCATGGCCGTCCTTTTCATCACCCACGACCTCGCCGTCGTGTCCGGCCTCTGCGACCGCGTCCAGGTCATGTATGCCGGCCGCGTGGTCGAGTCGGCCGACACCCGCTCGATCTTCCGTTCCCCGCAGCACCCCTACACCAAGGCGCTGCAGCGCTGCATCCCCGCCCTGCAGGACAAGGGGCGCGAGCTATTCGCCATCCCCGGGATGCCGCCCGACCTGTCGAAGCCGTTCACCGAGGCCGAGCTGCTCAAGCGCTTTGATCTGCCCGCAGAGCAGCCCGCGGCCGCTTCCGCCCCGGCCCATGTCATCGGCGCCGAGGCCACGGTTACGGTTCGCGACGTCAAGACCCACTTCCCCATCGAGTCGGGCTTCCTTTTCAAGCACCAGACCGGCACCGTGAAGGCCGTGGACGGCGTCAGCTTCGAGGTCCGGCGCGGCGAGGTGCTCGGCCTCGTGGGCGAGTCCGGCAGCGGCAAGTCCACCCTCTCCCGCGCCATCATGCAGCTGGCCCCGGTCACGGCGGGCACCGTCCTCGTCAGCGGGCACAACCTCACCGCCGCGTCCGCCGCCGAGATCAAGGCCGCGCGGCGCGACCTGCAGATGGTCTTTCAGGATCCCTTCGCCTCGCTCAACCCGCGCCTGACCGTCTACGCCGCGCTCGCCGAGCCGCTGCTCGTGCACGGTGTCGTCCCGCCCGCCGACGTGCCGGCGCGCGTCGCCAAGCTGATGGAACAGGTCGGCCTGCCCGCGCGTTTCCTGCAGAAATACCCGCACGAGTTCTCCGGCGGCCAGCGGCAGCGCATCGCCATCGCGCGGGCCCTCGCGCTCGAGCCCAAGGTCATCATCGCCGACGAACCCGTCTCGGCCCTCGACGTGTCCATCCAGGCCCAGATCCTCAACCTGCTGGCCGGCCTCGTCCGCTCGATGGACCTCACGATGATCTTCATCGCCCACGACCTGTCCGTGGTGAAACACATCTCCGACCGCATCGCGGTCATGTATCAGGGCAAGATAGTCGAGCTCGGCGACGCCGTCGACGTCATGGAACGCCCGCAGCATCCCTACACCCGCACCCTGATCGGCGCGATCCCGCGGATCGCGCGGTAGCCTGCCGGGCGGCCGGGCCGCTCCTCACGGGTCTTTTCGGGCCGGCGGGGTCTTTTCACCGGCCTGGCCAAGGACCTCCAGCTCGCCGATCGTCACCGTGCCGCGGCCCAGCGGGGCCTTGACCCGCACCAAGCCGTCCACCTGCCGGCCAAAGACGTCGGCCCCGACCCGCGCCAAGGCCGGCAGCGCCTCGGAAAAATTGTTGCCCGGTGAACGCACGCTGAGCCGGGTGACCCACATGAGCCGCGACCTGCGCTCCTTCAGGCGCGTCTGGTTGTCATAGGCCATCAGGATGACGAAATAGCGCTCCTCGTTCAGCTCGTTGCTCATCGTGATCTCGGCGGTGGAGGTCATCATCTGCTGGCGCTCGCGCTGCAAGCTGCGGGCGAAGCCAAGCAGGACGGCATTGCGGTTCACGGCGTCCTGCACGCCCTGCCGGGCCATGCCCATGGCGCTGGTCGCCGAGTTGAGGGCGGTCGGGTCGGCCAGGCCGTTGGCCTCCTGCTCCGCACTGAAAGTCGCCAAGGCCTCTTGGGCCCGCTGGAGGTTGATGTCCTTCATCGGGTCCTCGGAGACCAGCGTCATGCCCCAGTGCACCATGATCACCAACTGGGCGGACTTGAGGTCCGGCGCCGGCAGGTAGTTCTGCTTGGCCAGGTTGACCGCCAAGGTGCGGGTGATCTGCGTGAACGTGGTCTGCTCCAGGCCGCGGTCCACGGTGCCGCCGCCCAGGAACTGGCCCTCGGCAAAGACATAGGTCTCGGGCTGCAGCGCGCCGTTGGCATCCCGCGGCCGCTGATAATCCGACCCCGCCGTGGCACTGGCCGCGATCGAGGCCTCCTGCGCCGCGGCCAATCCCCCCACGATCAGCATCGCATGGGCCACAAACAGACGGAGGAGGGGTTTCATCATGGAGCGTTGAGACGCCCTGAGCCTGCCGCAGGTAACCCGGGCGGCGCAAAATCCGCCGCTGCGGACAGTCAGGTCGCGGGCCCGGTCACGCCGGCTTGGGCAGGCCGACCTGCCGCAGCGCCTCGTAGGTGGCGATGCCGGCCGCCGTCGAGAGGTTGAGCGAGCGCAGCTCGCCGTTCGCATGCGGGATCTTCACGCGCCGGGGGTCCGTCAGCTCCGCATGCAACCAGTCGGGTGCACCGGCCTCCTCGTTGCCAAAGACCAGCCCGTCGCCGTCCGCATACTCCACGTCCCAAAACGTCCGCGTCGCATGCGTCGTGAACAGCCACAGCCGGCGCGGGGCGACCGCGCTGGCCTTGAAGGCCGTCCAGTCGGCATGGTGATGCACATCCAGCGAGTGCCAGTAATCCATGCCGGCGCGCTTCAGGTTCTTGTCGGTGACCTCGAAACCCAGCGGGTGGATCAGGTGCAAACGGCTCCGCGTGACCGCGCACATGCGGCCGATATTGCCGGTGTTTTGCGGGATCTGCGGCTGAAACAGCACCACGTGAAGCATTTGCGATGGTTGGAAGCCTTAATCCGCTGGACGGCAAGCTGTTTTCCCCTAGAAATCCCTCCGCCGCACGGGCCGCGGCCCCACCCCAGCCATGTCCAATTCCTCGCCCCAACCGGGAGAAAAGATCGTCGTGCTCGTGGACGACGAATTCTCCTACATCGACCTGCTGCAGCAACTGCTCGGCGAGCACCTCGACCGCCCGGTGCACGGCTTCACCAAGCCGGCCGACGCCCTGCGCGCGCTGCCGAAGCTCAACGTCGGCATCATCATCACGGATTACCAGATGCCGGACATCAACGGCCTGCAGTTCATCGCCGCGGTGCAGAAGATCAACCCGGACATCCCGGTGGTGATGATCACGGCCTACAACATGACCTTCACCGAACGGGAGATGGCGGCGGTGCCGTCGCTCAAGGCCATTGTCCGGAAACCGTTCCGGTGGACCGCGCTCGCCGCGGAGCTCGTCAAATACTGGCCGGACGCGAATCCGCCCAAGGTCATCCGTTCCGGCGCGCCGTTCCCGGCCGCCTGATCAGCCGCCGCGCTTCACCACGCGCAGGCCGTGGTTGTCGGCGAAGAGCAGGTGCGGCGTCGCGGACAGCTTGTGCGCGGCAAAGGCGGCCACCATCGCGCGGGCGACCTTCGCGGCCTTGGCCGGACGCGCCACACAGAGCACGCTAGAGCCGCTGCCGCTCAGCCAGCCGGTGAGCGCGCCCGCGGCCACGCCCGCCTCGATGGCGTTCTTGGCCCCGGGGATCAGCGGCAGCCGGTAGGGCTCGTGCAGGAAGTCGCGCACGGCGTCGCGCAGCCGGTCGTATTCGCCAGAGAGGATCGCGGCCGTGACGTAGACGGCGCTGTTCACGCTCTTGATCGCGTCGAAATACGGCAGCTCCTTCGGCAGGATGCCGCGGGCCTTCTTGGTCTCCAGCTCCTGGTCGGGCGACACGACGACAAAGCACAGGTCCCGGCCGATCGGCTTGCGCAGCACGCCGAGCAGTTCGCCGGTGTGCGGGTCGCAGCGCGCGACGCAGAAGCCGCCGATGACGGCCGGCGTCGCGTTGTCCGGGTGGCCCTCCAGCTGGGTCACGAGGCTGCAGAGGTCGTCCTTGGAGAGTTTCGCGCCGGACATCTCGTTGAGCGCCGCGACCACGCCGGCGCGCAGCGTCACGCTGGAGCCGAGCCCGCGGGACATCGGCACCTCGCCGGTGATGCTCAGCTCGTAGCCGAACTCCTCCACCCCGGCGCGCACGAAGAACAGCGCCGCCGCCTCGTCGGCCATGCCGAGGCCGGCGGTGTCGCGGTCGGTCAGCGGCCGGGCGCCGCTCCAGTCGCCGCGCGCGAGCGTGATGTCGTTGTAGACGGACAGCGCCAGGCCGAGGCTGTCGAAGCCCGAGCCGCAGTTCGAGGTGCTGCCGGGCACGCGGACGGTGACGCGACGGGGAAGTTTTTTGCTCATGGGCGTTGTTTGAGGGCCTTGCGGGCCTCGAGGTTCTGCTCACGTTTTTTGACGTCAGCGCGCTTGTCGAACTGCTTTTTGCCCGTCGCGGTGGCGATCTCGACCTTCACGAGGGCCTCCTTGAAATACATGCGGAGCGCCACGATGGTCTTGCCGCCGGTCTCGACGGCCTGGGTGAGCTTGCGGATCTCGTTCGCGTTGAGCAGCAGGGCGCGGACGCGCCGCGGGGCGTGCTGCGAGAGGCCGCCGTGCGAGTATTCCTGGATGTAGGCGCCGTAGAGCCAGACGCCGCCCTTCTCGATCCGGGCGAAGGCGTCGGTGATCTGGGCCTTGCCGGCGCGGATCGACTTCACCTCGGTGCCCGCCAGCTTGATGCCCGCCTCGAACTTGTCGTGGATGAAATAGTCCCGCAGCGCCTTGGCATTGCGCATCTCGGTGTAGCGGGTGGGATCTTTCGACTTGGCCATGGGCGGGATCAAGTGATGCGCCGGACGGCGCGGGGCGGCAAACAAAAGAAGCGAGGCCGGGGCCTCGCTTCGCGGGAGCTGGGAGTTGGCCGGGAGGACCGGCTCAGGCCGTGTGCAGCTCGTAGCTGATCTTGCCCTCGATGACCTCGCGCAGGGCGATGTCCTCGGGGCTCAGCTTCTCGAGCGACTCGACGAGCGGACGGCTGCCGCGACGGAGCTGCTTCACGCGGCGGGAAACCACGTTGATCAGGACGTTCGGGTCCTGGATGACTTTCTGGGCGTCGCGGATGTATTCGTCTCTCATGGGTGCGGAAAATGGAAGGGAAACACCTAGGTTGGGCTCCCCGAGCGTCAAGGGTTAATTATGGGAAGCCATGCGCCCGGTCTCCCTGGCCGCATCTCGTGGAGAGGTGCCTGACAGTCAGGGATTTCCAGATCGACCTTGGACGGACGGGTCATGAGGAAATCCTGTAACCGTGGGGCCCGGTCCGGGGTAATAAAATTGTCGGCAGACAAGACCGTCCCTCCGCCCAAGCGGCCGGACCAACCGTTCATCATCACCCGCTGGTCAGTCCGGCACTTTTCCTGGAATCTTTCGCCATGAGTTTTCCGCGCTTTGCGTCGCTTGCCCTTGCCTCTCTCACCTGTGCCACCCTGCACGCCGTCACCCCGCCCGGAAAATCCAGCCCCCGCCCGCCCGCGCCGGTCTCCGTCTCCTCGGTCAATTACGCCTCCACCCCGCCAGAGGAGCTTGATCGTCTCGCCAACGAAAAACTGAAGGCCAACCCGGTCACGCCGCCGCTCAAGGCCTTGGCGACGCCCCAACGCTATGTCTTTCTGCCGGGCGATCTCTACGAGACCGACCTCACCTACGAGGAGATCTGCGCGCGGCTGACCGGGACGCTGGCCCAAAAGGGTTTCATCAACGCGGTCGACCAGCAGGGCCGCGTCATCCAGCCGGATAAGATCGACCTGATCCTCCGCGTGCACGGTGGCGAACGCCTGTGGTTGAACCCGACCGTGCGCATGGATCAGCTCACCTGGCGCGACGGTCTCGTTTCGCGCCCGCGCGGCCGCACCCTCACCACGCTCGGTGGCCAGGTCGCCTGGGACAGCCGGGCCGGGGGCAACGATTCCGCCCTGGGCGCCGCGGCCGCCAACGAAAACTCGCCCGGCTTTGGATTCGGCAGCTCGCCGGCCTCGCCCGCGGGGGGAGCCCCGGAAGCCGCCGGCGGCGCGGTCTCGCTGTCCCAGTCCATGGCCGCCCCGGGTGAATACGATTCGACGCGCGAATACTACCTCGTCGTGGTCGATGCCTTCAAATACTCGGACCTGATGGAAAAGGGCGACCGCGCCAAACGCCAGTGGACCACCTTTGTGGCCGCGCCGCGCCAGCCGGGTCAGAAATTTGCCGACGTCCTGAACACCATGCTGCGCGTGGCCGCCCCCTACTTCGGCGAGAATACCGCCGGCCTGCAGATGTATAATGACGCCCGCGCCACCGTCACGATCCGCGAACTGGAGGTTCTCGAGTCCGGCGTGAATCCCGCCCCCGCGAAATAAGCCCGGCCGGCCGGCGGCCACCCCGGCCCTCCCGGCTTGCGCCGGCTTTGACAACCAAGGCCTGCGGGGTGAAGCTCCCGGTATGTTTGTTGCCTGGACCACCACCGCCAAACGCGCCGACGCCGACCGGCTGGCCCGCGGCGCGGTCGAGGCCCGTCTCGCCGCCTGCGCCCAGGTCGATGGTCCCGTCACGTCGTATTACCACTGGGAGGGCAAGCTGGAGACGGCCGAGGAATACCGCGTGTGGTTTAAATACCTGCCGGCCAACGCTTCCGCCCTCAGTGGCTGGGTGCACAACCACCACCCTTTCGCCACGCCGCAGTGGATCGAGGTGAACGCCGAGAACGTGGGAGAAAAATACTTGTCATGGGCTATCGCGAACTCTACATCCGCACCCTTCCCAAGCCCGAAACCACGTTAACCAAACCACTTTTATGTCCCAACATCCCAGTCTCAAGGCCTCCGGCGGCGGCCTCGTCGTCAAACGCAATGTCCTCAAGCGCTTCGAGCGCGTGGCCCTGCTCAAGAAGCGCGGCCAGTGGAAGGCCGGCGACCGCGTCCAGGGTCTCCGCAAGACCAAAGCCGACGTTTAATCCTTCTTTCATTTCCGACCAGGGCAGGATCGCACGCGACCTGCCCTTTTTATTTATCCACCCGCCATGTTCGACCTCCTGAAGAAACTCGTCGATTTCGTCATCCACATCGACCGCCACCTGGCGGAGATCATCGCCAGCTACGGCCTGTGGACCTACGGCGTCCTCTTCCTGATCATCTTCGCCGAGACCGGCCTCGTCGTCATGCCGCTGCTGCCGGGCGACTCCCTGCTCTTCGCCGCCGGCGCCTTCTGCGCCAAGCCCGAGACCGGCCTCAACGTCCACCTGATGGCCGGCCTGCTCTTCGTCGCGGCTTTCCTCGGCGACACGCTGAATTACTGGGTCGGCCGCAAGATCGGTCCGGCCGTCTTCAAGCGCGAGGACTCGATCTGGCTCCGCAAAAAGCACCTCGATAAGGCGCACGCCTTCTTCGAGAAATATGGCGGCCGCGCCGTCATCCTCGCCCGCTTCGTGCCGATCGTGCGCACCTTCGTGCCCTTCATCGCTGGCGTCGGCTCCATGACCTACCCGCGCTTCATGGCCTACAACCTGATCGGCGGCTTTGTCTGGATCTATTTCTTCACCTACGCGGGCTTCATGTTCGGCAACCAGCCCTTCGTGCAGAAGAACTTCAAGCTCGTGATCCTGGCCATCATCATCCTGTCCGTGCTGCCCATCGTCGTGGAGTTCTTCCGCGAGTGGCAGAAGTCACGGAAGACCACGGCCGCTTGAGGTAGGGCGGGCACTCCGTTGCCCGCCGTGGCGCGGACGGAGTCCGCGCCCTACCCGATGACACTAATCGCGATTGCCTCCGGCCGCCCCGCCGTGGCACCTTCCCTGCTCATATTTTCACCATGAGCACCTCGAAGAAGAAAGTCGCGATCCTCACCGCGGGCGGCCACGCCCCCTGCCTCAGCGCCGCCGTCGGCCAGCTCATCCTGCACTACACCCAGCAGTGCCCCGACTGGGAGATCATCTGCTACCGCTCCGGCTACAAGGGCCTCCTCCTCGGCGACAGCATCAAGGTCACCCCCGAGATCCGCGCCTCGGCTGACGTGCTCCGCCAATACGGCGGCAGCGTCATCGGCAACAGCCGCGTCAAGCTCACCAACGTCAAGGACGCCGTGAAGCGCGGCCTCGTGAAGGAGGGCCAGCTCCCCCTCAACGTCGCGGCCGAGCAGCTCACGAAGGACGGCGTCGACATCCTCCACACCGTCGGCGGCGACGACACCAACACGACGGCCGCCGACCTCGCCGCCCATCTCCAGAAGAACAACTACAAGCTCAACGTCATCGGCCTGCCCAAGACCATCGACAACGACATCATCCCCATCCGCCAGAGCCTAGGCGCCGTCACCGCCGCCGAGCAGGGCGCGCGTTTCTTCTCCAACGTCGTCACCGAGCTCGGCGCCAGCGCCCGCATGCTCATCGTCCACGAGGTCATGGGCCGCAACTGCGGCTGGCTCACCGCCGCCACCGCCCGCGAATACCAGAAGAGTCTCGCCGGCAAGCAGTGGGTCCCCGGCATCGGCCTCGCGAAGGAACGCTACGGCGTCCACGCCATCTACCTGCCCGAGCTCGCGCTCGACATCGAGGCCGAGGCCAAGCGCCTCCGCGCCCTCATGGACAAGCAGGGCAACATCAACCTCTTCGTCAGCGAGGGCGCCGGCCTCGACAGCATCATCGCCGAGATGACCGCCCGCGGCGCCGCCATCGACCGCGATGCCTTCGGCCACGTCCGCCTCGACACCATCAACCCCGGCAAGTGGTTCGCCGAGCAGTTCGCCAAGCTCATCGGCGCCGAGAAGACCTTGGTGCAGAAGAGCGGCTATTTCGCCCGCTCCGCCCCGGCGAACGACGAGGACTTCAAGCTCATCGACACCTGCGTCCTCAAGGCCGTCGAATGCGCCAAGGCCGGCGTCACCGGCCTGATCGGCCACGACGAGGAACGCGGCAACGAGCTGCGGGCCATCGAATTTCCCCGCATCAAGGGCGGCAAGGCCTTCGACACCACCCAGCCGTGGTTCAAGGACCTGCTCAAGGAGATCGGCCAGCCGATGACCGCCACGGTGCACGTGGCGCATTGAGCAGCCGTCCGCTGGTAGGGGCCGTTGCCCTCAACGGCCCGGGCGCTTGAGGGCCAGCGCCCCTCCCCCACAAACTGCTTGAAAACCCGCGCCACCCGGGAAAGCTACCCGCTCGGTTCCCTGCGAGTGTAGCACAATGGATAGTGTAGCCGCCTCCGAAGCTGCTGATCCGGGTTCGACTCCCGGCACTCGCACCAACCTCCGCCAAGCGCAGAGAGGACGGAGGCTGCAGTCATAGTGTTGGCGACGGACGGCATTTCACCCCCACTCGCTCCCCAAGTGGCTACGGCTGGCAAGCTACTTTGCCGAAGTGCGTCCGCCGTCGCGTCCGCCGGAGCTCAATGAGCGAAGGCCGTATCCTTGGCGAAGGCGGGCATTTCACGTTCATTCGCTCCCCGAGCGGCTTCAGCCGTCGCAGGGCTGTGGCGGACCAGACATCTGGCAGGGCGGACAGCCGCCTCAAGCCGGCTGCCCCGGCAGATCCAGCGTGACCCGGAGTCCCGGGCCGTCGGTTCGCGGCTCCAGCACCAACCGCCCGCCGGCCAGCCGGGCCACCGAGCGGGCGATGGCCAGCCCGAGGCCCAGGCCCTGCTGCTCGCGCTTTTCCCGCCCGAACTGGACGAAGGGACCGATGCGGGCGCACTGGTCCGGCGTTATGCCTGGACCCTCGTCGGCGACCTCGAGCAAATAACGTCTCTCCCGCAGCCGGCCGGAAACGACCACGCGCTGCCCGGGGCGCGAGAAGCGGCAGGCATTGGCCACCAGCTCCGCCACCGCCCGCTGGAGATGGGAGGCGAACACCGCCAGCCGGACGGGCGCGCAGTCAATCATCACATCGGCCGCGCGATCTTCCTGCCGCGCCGCCTGGCTGGCGCCATCCTTAACGGCCTCGAGGGCGGAAATGAAGGGCGCGGGGGCGCGGTCCGCCGCCGCCAGCAGGCGCTCCAGCTCGTAATAAAGCATCAGCTTGTTCGACAGGGCCTGCTGCCGCTCCGCCCCTGTCCGGATAAGGCCGAGCAGTTCCCGCAACTCGCCCGGTTGGATGCTCTCCGCCTCCTCCTCGATCATCTCCAGCCCGCCGAGCACGCCGTTCAGCGGCGTCATCAGCTCGTGCGACCAGTTTGCGCCGATGACCGTGCTGCGCTCGGCCAGCAGCTGCTCGAGCCGCTCGCGCAGCGGCTGCTGCCGGCGCACCCGCGCGTTGATGGCGTCCACGATGTCCCGCTCGGTGAAGGGCTTGGTGATGTAGTCGTCGGCGCCCAGCGCCATGCCGCGCCGCTGGTCCTCCCGCTCCGCCCGCGCGGTGAGAAAAATGAAGGGTATGTCCCGGCATTGCGGCAGCTTCTGCACCTCCGCGATGACCTGGTAGCCGTCGAGCCCCGGCAGCCCGACGTCACAGAGGATGAGTTCGGGACAGTCGCGCGCCAGCTCCACGCCGCGCCGGCCGTCGGCGGCCGCGCGCACGGTGTGGCCGTTGAGCTCCAGCAATTCCTGGAGCGTCTCCCGGATCGCCGGCTCGTCCTCGATGATCAGGATTTTCATGGGGCGAAGAGCAGCGGCGGGGCCGTGGGGTCGACCGGCGGGGCCACGGGGGCGCTGGTCGGCAGCTCGAACCAGAAGCGGGCACCGGCCCCGGGCTGGCTCTCCACGCCGACCCTCCCGCCCAGTTTGTCGACGATGCGCCGGACGATGGAAAGACCGAGGCCGTGACCCTTGGCGCGCACGGCGGAGATGCGCGTGAACGGGACGAACATCTGCGCCTGCGCCGCGGCGTCCAGGCCCAGCCCGTTGTCCTGCACCCAGAAGCGGGCGCTCGTGCCGTCCGGGCCCGGGCGGCCGCCGAGGGTGATGACCGGGTTGGTGCCGCCATACTTCGCGGCGTTGCTGATGAAGTTCACCCATACCTCGATGACCCACGGCGCATGGCCGTAGGCGGCCGGCCAGCTGTCGGGCCGCTTGATCACGGCCGCCTGGGCCTGCAGCAGCGCCTCGAGGCGGTCCACCGCCTCCGCCACGCAGGCCGCCATGTCGAGCGGTTGCAGGATGATTGCCTGCCGGCGGACGCCGGCGAGAATGAGCAGTTCGTCGATGATGACGTTAAGCCGGTGCGCAGCCTTGGTCGCCTCCGCGAGATGATGCCGCGTCGTCGCCTCATCGGCCGTGCCCAGCATGATCCCGGTCAGGTCGAGACGGCCATTCAGCGTGGCGAGAGGATTCTTGAGGTCGTGCGCCACCGTGTGGGCAAAGGCGTCGAGCTCGTCGAGCAGTTCCTTTTTCTCGAGCCGGGCGGCGATCGAGTGGATCACCTCGTCCTCGGTGAACGGCTTCGTGATGAAATCCGAGGCGCCCAGCTCCATGCCCTGCCGCATGGCCATCCGGTCCGCCTTCGCCGAAAGCACGATCACGGGCAGCGTGCGCAGGTCGGGATCTGCCCGGAGGCTTTGCAGGAGTTCGAACCCCGTCATGCCCGGCATCTCGATGTCCGTCAGGATGACCGCGGGGACCGCCTGCTTCGCCGCCGCAAAGCCATCCCGCCCGTTGGTGGCGGTGATGACGTTAAAGCCGTTCAGCTCGAGCATGTCCTGCAGGGTCTGGCGGACGGAGTCGTCGTCCTCGATGACCAGGATGGTGGTGGTGGTGAGGAGGTTCATGATGGTGGCTTAAGGGTTGGTTGACTGGGCAGGATGACCGTGAAGCAGCTGCCTGTTGGCGACGATCGGACGGAGATCTCGCCCTGGAGCATGTCGACCATGCGCTTGACGATATTCAGTCCCAGGCCCGTGCCCTTGATATTGCCGACGTTCGAGCCGCGCTCGAAGGGCTCGAAGATGCGCTTCAGGTCCTTCGCCGGGATGCCGATGCCCTGGTCCTCAACGGCAAACCGCATCGTGCCGGCCTCCACGGCCAGCCGCGCCCGGATGGAAGAACCGGCGGGCGAGTAGCGGACGGCATTGCTCAGGAGATTGCCGAGGATGTGGTGCAGGAGGTTCGGGTCCGTCACGAAGCCCGCGGTCTCGCCCGTGGACTCGAGGTCGATCACGTGTCCCGCCCGGTCCCCCAGCCTGATTTCCTCGACGAGGTTGCGCACAAAGGGCAGCAGATCAACCGGCGCGAGCCGCACCTCCACGCGGTTGGCATCCATGCGGTTCAGGAGGAGGATCTCGTCGAGCATCTCCGACATGCGCCCCAGGGCCTGGGTGATGCGTGCAAAGAGCTCGAATCGCTTGGCCGGGAGCAGGCGGTCGTGATGGTTCGTGAGCAGCTCGACCGAGCCCAGGGCCGCCGCCATGGGGGTGCGGAACTCGTGCGAGGTCACGGAGATGAAGCGCGTCTTCATTTCCGAGATCTGGTGCTCCTTCTCCAGCATGGTGGCCAACTCGGCCTCGTAGCGCTTGCGCGCCGTGACATCGCGCACAAAGACGACGAAGTCGTGTTCGCTGACGGGGGCCGCGCGCAGCTCCACCGTCAAGCCTCCCCCCGGTGCCGGCAAATCCTGTTCCTCCACCATCGAGGCTTTGGTCGCGAGAACCTTGCCGCCGAGGGCGTCGACCAGGACCCGGAGCGCCCCGGCGGTGCCGGTGCGGGTTTCGGACATTTCCGTCCGGGCAATCCCGGCCAGCGGCGTGGCGCCCTTGGCCGGTTGGTAGTTGAGCACGGCGCCCTGGCGGTCGACGCGCAGCACCAGGTCGGGCACCGACTGCAGGAGCGCCTGCATTTCATTGTTGGCCGCGGCGATCTGTTCCGTGCGCAAGGCCACCTTGACTTCCAGCTCCTCATTGAAGCGCCGCAGCTGCTCCTGGACGCGGAGTTGCTCCGTGATGTCACGGATGACCAGGCCGTTGCGCTGATCCGGCCCGGTGCCAAATGCCGCGGAGGAAATTTCCGCCTCAAAACGGGTGCCGTCCCCGCGGACCATGGTGAGGATGCCGCGCGCCTTGCCGGTCCGCCGGCGTTGCTCCAGCAACGGTGCTAACCGGGTATCCGCCACATCCAGCACGTCGCGGCGCCCGAGCCCGATGAGCTTGGACTCGGACCGTCCGAGTATGGCGCACGCCGCCGGATTGGCGGCGATGATAGTGCCGCTCGGATTGGTGATCATCAGCCCGTCCAGATTGGTCTCAAACATCGAGCGGAAACGCTCGTTGCTCAGACGCAGTTCGTCCTCGATCTGCTTGCTCCGGGTCACGTCCTCCTTGAGCGCGACATAGTGCGTGACCCGGCCGGCGTCATCCGCCACCGGGGCGATCACCGCGCGCTCATGGTAGATCTCGCCGTTTTTCTTCTTGTTGCTCAGCTCGCCGCGCCAGACCTGGCCGCGGCCGAGCGTGGCCCACATGTCGGTGTAGACGGCCGGCGGGGTCAGGCCGGACTTGAGCACGCGGGGATTCTGCCCGAGCACCTCGGCCTCGGCATAACCCGTCACCTGCAGGAAGGCGGGATTGACGTAATCGATGGCCCCGTGCAGGTCCGTGATCGCGATGCTCAGGGGCGCCTGCTCGATGATCCGGGACAGTTGCCGCAGTTTCTTCTCCGCCTTCACGCGCTCGCTGGTATCGACGAAGGTGATCAGCATTTCGCCGCCGATCAGCATGCCCGAGATTTCCACGGTGCGCACCGAGCCATCCTTGCAGGTGACCATGCTTTCCATGGGGGCGATCTCCCCGTTGCCCGCCGCCGCCTGCCGGATCGACGCGGTCCATTTCTCGTTGAGGAGGGCCCGGTAGTGCGGGTCCGGGTAGGCCCGGTCCAGCCAGTCCCGCACGCTGGGCACATCGGCGGGGGTGTAGCCGAAGGCCCGCTGAAAGCGCTCGTTGGCAAAGGTGATCACCCCCTGGGCGTCGGAGTGCCCCATGGGCAGCGGCACCATGGCGAACAGCCGGCGGAACCTGGCCTCGCTCTCCACCAGCGCGGCCTCCACCCGCTTGCGCTCGGTGATGTCCTCCTTGAGCGCCAGGTAGTGCGTCGCCCGGCCCGTCTCGTCCTTGACGGGGGCGATCAGCACCATCTCGACGTGCGTCGCGCCGTCCTTCTTCCGGTTGATGATTTCCCCCCGCCACAGCTCGCCCCGCGTGATCGTGCGCCACAGGTCGTCGTAAACCTCCGGCGCGGTCAGCCCCGACTTGAGCACGCGCGGGTTCTGTCCCTGCATCTCGGCCAGGGTGTAGCCCGTGACCTCGGTGAACCGCGGATTGATGTATTCGATGTTGCCCGCGAGATCGGTGATGACGACCGACGTCGGGCTCTGCTCCACGGCGAGGGACAGCTTGCGCCGTTCGGCCTCCACGGCCACGCGCCGGGCCTCCTGGGCGAAAAGCTCCAGGGCGAAGGCCATGTTGCCCACGGTCTCCTCGAGCAGCTCCACTTCCCGCGGGGCGAAGAAATCCTTTTCTTCGGAATAAACCGCCAGCAAGCCGACCGGCCGGCCCTCGGCCCGGAACGGCAGGCAGATCGAGGAACGGATGCCGCTTTTGCTGGCACGCTCGCGCCAGGGCCGGGTCGCGGGATCGTCGGCATAGTCGTTGCAGACCACGATCCGACCCTCCCGGAAGGCGGTGCCGCTTGGGCCGCGACCTTCCGGCACGGCCGGGTCCACCGAAATGCGGATCCCCTCCAGGTAGCCGTGTTCGTCGCCCGCGACGGCGGCCGAATAAAGCAACCCGGTCGCGGGATCCGGCCAGCCGACCCACGCAATGCGAAAACCGCCGATTTCCACCAGCACCTCGCAGACCTCGGCAAAAAGCTCGTCCCGGGTTTTGACGCGCAGCAGGGTCTTGTTGATCTGGCTGATCACGTAATACAGGCGGCTGAGGCGGGCGATTTCCTCATCCTGCATCTTGCGCAGGCTCACGTCGCGGACGATGGAAAGCACGTGGCGTTGGCCGTCGATCACCACGGGGCGGGCGCTGACCTCCACGGGAAACGTGGAGCCGTCCTTGCGCATATGCGTGCTTTCAAAGGTGTGGCCCGGACCGGCCAGGGTCCGGGAGAAATCAGCCTCCGTTTGCGCGGCCGTTTCCGCGGAGCGCAGGTCGTGGGCGCCGAGGCGGGTCATCTCCTCCGGCGTGCGGCCATAGACCTCCTGGGCCCGCTGGTTGGCCTCGACGATCCGCATGTGCTCGTCGAACAGCAGGATCACCTCGCCCGCATGCCGCATGACGTGGGCCAGGCGGTCGCTGGTGGCACGACTGGAGCGCTCCAATCGCAGCTGCTGGTCGGCCAGTTGCCGCTGACGCTCCTGCCACATGCTGCGCAGGAAAAGCCCCACTACGCCCGCAATCAGGAACACCCCGCCCAGCACCGTGACCACCTCTTCACGGATGGCCTCGTAGGCTTCCGCCTGGTCCAGCTTGGCGATCATGAACCAAGGCGTGCCCGTAACCCGCCGGACCACGCCGAGCACCGGGGCGCCACGATAATCCGTGCCTTCCAGCAATCCTTTCACGTTGCCCCGCAAGGCCCGCGCCGCCAGTAGGGTCGGCGAGTTAAGCGGTATCCTCAGCTGCAGCGCGGTCCCGGCCTGATGCCGCGATTCGTTCAGGTAAAGCACCTCCGCCCCCTCCTGCCGGACCAGCAGCGTCTCGCCGGATGCGCTGGAACTCGGCCACTCCTCCATCAGTGGATAAAGCAGAACGGATGCATCCACGGTCAATTGAACCGCCCCGGCAAATTGATCATCCGCTCGGGCCCGAATCGGGGCGATAAAATCCAGGTGGATCTTCCCCTGTTCTGCCCGGTGCAGGTCGTTCATCAGGGGCTCATGCGCCTCCAGGACCTGCTGCCGCAGACCGGCCGGCATGGTAATGTCCCCGGACGTCTCCCCCGAGGCCACAAAAACCGGGGTCAGATTGCGGTCGAACAGGATGATCTGCCGGTAACCGTAGGCCTGTTCCAGCGTTGTCAGATATTCCGCCAGACTGAAACGAACCTCGGCTGATCCGGCCGGATCCCGCGCGAGTATCTCGATCGAAGCCGGCAGATTGGGCATGGCCGCCACCTGCCGGACATCGCCCAGGCGTTCCCGCCGCCATTGCATGATCTGTCCCACCTTGAGGTTGGCAATTGCCTCCACCTGTTCCTGCGTCCGTTTGCGAATCGCCGCCCGCTCCTGGCGCAGGTAATAAAATCCCAACAGCCCGCCCAGGACAAATACCACCACCAGCACGAACAGCAGCTGTGTCCGGTAAAGGCGCGACGCCCGCTTGATCTCCTCCGTATGCTGCTCACTCGTCCGCCAGGCGTGGAAAAGTCCGCCACCTTGGTTCTCCGCCAGAATACCCGCATTAAGGACCAGAAACGTCGTCGCGGTCAGCCAGGCCATGGGAACGGTGCCCTGTCCATATCCGAGTGGTGTGCCAGCCGCATAGGCCAGCAGCACCAGACTGCCAACCAAGGCTGCAACCAACGCGGCCAGGTTAGCCGGATAACGAGCCCAGCGGCGGGCAACGAACGCAGCCCCCGTCCCCGTTAAGGCCAGGGTGGTTGCAAGAAAGATCACCGCCGTGAGCGGAGCCATCCGGCCGATTTGCACCACGCCAAAGCCGGTCTCGACTCCAAATCCCCAACGATCCCAAGGAAGATTGCTTGGCCGGTTCCATCTGACCAACTCCGCCACGGCAGCCAGGGCTGCCAGCATGACCCCGGCATAGCTCCCGAGCACGACCGGACGGTATTCCGCCAGCCACAGCCTCACCGCCAGGGCCGATGCCAGCAGGACAAACAACAGCGCCGTGATCGGCGCCATCGGGATATAGTCCGTCCCCATCGTGACCAGTTCCCATCGATCCAGGCTCCAGGCCGCCAGCGTGAACAACCCGACGCCGCCGGACAGGGCGGCCGCCATCCCGGCGATGAAGCGTGTTGGGTGGGGTTGCTTCATGGCGGCAGGAAAAACACCGACTGCCCCGCCCCGTGGCCAAGCCTCCGGCCGTTCCAAACGGGGGCAATGCTGCCATCATCATGTGGCCGGGGCGTGTGCATGGGGTGCACTTGATTCTATCAAGACACCTCCAGCATGACCCTGCATATCTTGCGTTATCTTGTGCACCGGCGCTAGGGCGGAATGGACCGGGCAATGGGACGGCGAACAACTCCCACCCCGGAGATTTCGCTTTCACCCCGGACCACCCGCGCTAGCTTCCTGCGGCTCCCTGCCCCATGGAAAACACTCCCGCCCCGGCTTCGCGTCCAAAACTCGTGCTGCTCGCCGCCTTCCTGGGCTGGATGTTCGACGGGCTCGAGATGGGCATTTTCCCGCTCATCGCCCGCCCGGCCCTGCAGCAGATGCAGGCGGCCTACGGCATCGTCGACGACAAGTTCGTCGGCCACTGGATGGGGATCGTGACGGCTGCTTTCCTGCTCGGCGCGGCCGGCGGCGGCCTCGTCTTCGGCTGGCTCGGCGACAAGATCGGGCGCGTGCGGGCCATGAGCCTGGCCATCCTCTGCTATTCGGTGTTCACCGGCCTGGTTTATTTTGCCGTGGAACCGTGGCACCTCGCGGCCCTGCGTTTCGTCGCCGCGCTCGGCATGGGCGGCGAATGGGCGCTCGGCGTCGCCCTGGTCATGGAAGTCTGGCCCGAGAGGAACCGCCCGATGCTCGCGGGCATCATCGGTGCGGCCGCCAACGTCGGCTTCAGCCTCATTGCGTGCGTCGGCATGTTCTTCGCCGTCACCCAGGAAACGTGGCGCTACGTCGTCGTGGTCGGCGCCCTGCCGGCCGCGCTCACGTTCTTCGTCCGGCTCTTCGTGCCGGAATCCGAGAAATGGCAGCACGCCGCCGCCCTCAAGCCCACACAGCCGGTGAAGGAGATCTTCTCCAACCCGGCGCTCCTCAAGCCCACCGTGATCGGCATGCTGCTCACCGCCGTCGTGCTCATCGGCACCTGGGGCTCCGTCCAGTGGCTGCCGCTGTGGGCCGACAAGATGGCCGGCCCCGACCTACCCAAGGCCAAGGCCTACACACAGGCGCTCTCGGCCGTTGGCTCGATCTTCGGCTGTCTGATCGGCGCCTGGATGGGCGGTCGCTTCGGCCGCCGCGCCGCCTATTTCCTGCTCTGCCTCGGCTCGCTGCTGAGCTGCGCGTGGCTCTTCCGCGGCATCGACAGCTACGGCGTGCCGTTCCTTGCCCTCACCTTCCTCGTCGGCGCGATCACCGCGTCATTCTTCGGCTGGCTGCCGCTCTACCTGCCGGAGCTGTTCCCCACCCGCGTCCGCGCCACGGCCCAGGGCCTCGCCTTCAACACCGGCCGCATCCTCGCCGCCATCGGCGCCCTGCAGATGGGCGCGCTGATGCAGACCTTCCACGGCAGCTACGCCCAGGCCGGCGCGGTCATCACGCTCGTCTATGCCGCCGGCCTGGTCCTGATCTGGTTCGCCCCCGAGACCAAGGGCAAGCCGCTGCCGGAATAAATCCCGAACCATGCCGTCCGATTTGCTGGCCCTCCTCGCCGGCCGCCGCGGTCACTTCCGCATGGAGTCCGGCTACCACAGCGAACGGTGGTTCAACCTCGACAGACTCTTCGAGGACCGCGCCCGCCTGCAGCCCTTTGTCGACGAACTCGCCCACCGGCTCGCCGCGCACCGCGTCGACGCCATCTGCGGCCCGATGACCGGCGGCGCGGAGTTGGCCGCCATGATCGGCGCCAAACTGGACATTGAAAGCTTCCACACCGAACGCTTCGAGACGCCGAACGCCACCGGCCTCTTCCCCGTCCGCTACATCGTCCCCACCGCTCAACGCGAACGCCTCTGCGGCAAGCGGATCGCCATCGTGGACGACGCGATCAGCGCCGGCTCGGCCGTCAAGGGCACCTACGCCGACCTGCTCGCCTGCGGCGCACAACCCGTCGTGTGCGGCGCGCTCATCGTCTTTGGCGACCGCGCCGACGCGTTTGCCGCCGAGACTAACCTGAAACTCGAGGCCCTGACCCGCATGTCCTTCGGCATGTGGGAACCCGGCGAGTGTCCGTTCTGCAAAGCAGGGGTCCCGGTCGAACGGGTTTCCGATGCACCATAAAAAAGGCCGGCGGAATCGCCGGCCTTGTTGGCTGAAAGCTGGTCGCTGACCGCTTCCCCGCTCAGGTATGGATCGCCTTGCCGAGCGTCGCCAGGGCGGCCTCGCCGAGGGCCTCGGACAGCGTCGGGTGGGCGTGGATGGTGTGATGGATCTCATCGACCGTGGCCTCGAGGTTCATCGCCAGGCCATACTCGGCGATGAGCTCGGTGGCCTCGTTGCCGATGATGTGCACGCCGTAGATCTCGCCCGTCTTCGCGTCGGCGATGACCTTGACGAAACCCTCGGTGTCGCCGGCCGCCACGGCCTTGCCGACCGCGGTGAACGGGAACTTGCCGACCTTGTAGTCGAGCTTCTTCTCCTTGGCCTGCTTCTCCGTCAGGCCCGTGCTGGCGACCTGCGGCTGGCAGTAGGTGCAGCCCGGGAAGAGGCCGACCTGCTTCGGCTTGGTGACGCCGAACATGCCCTCGACCGCCTGGATGGCGCGGAAGGAGGCGACGTGCGCGAGCCACGGCGGGCCCTGGATGTCGCCGGCGGCATAGATGCCGGGCGTGCTGGTCTGGTAATTGTTGTCCACCTTCACGAACCCGCGGTCGAGCTCGAGCTTCACCTTGGGCGAGGTCAGGCCGTCGAGCGCGGACGTGATGCCGATGGCGACGAGCACCGTCTCGACCTCCAGCTCGGTCTTGGCGCCGTCCTTCACGAGGTCGAGTTTCACGCTCTTGGCGCCGACGCGGATGTTCTCGCTCTTGGTGTTGGTGTGGACCGCGATGCCCTGCTTGGTGAAGCTGCGCTCGAGGACCTTGGCGACCTCCTCGTCCTCGACGGGCAGGATCTGGGGCAGCATCTCGATGAGCGTCACCTTCGTGCCGAAGGCGTTGAAGAAATACGCGAACTCCACGCCGATGGCGCCGGCGCCGATGATCGCCATCGTCTTCGGGGCGGTCTTGGCGGCCAGGGCCTCGCGGGAGGTCATCACGCGGGTGCCATCGACCGGCAGGCCCGGCAGCGGGCGCGGCTTCTGGCCGGTGCAAAGCAGGATGTTTTTCGTGCGGAGAAATTTTCCCTTATGCTCGCCCTCGGTGATCTCGACCATGCCCGGGACGGTGACGGAGCCGCGGCCGACGAGGTAGTCGACCTTGTTCTTCTTGAAGAGAAACTCGACGCCCTTGGCCATCTGGGCCGCGACGCCGCGCGAGCGCTCGACGACCTTGGCGAAATCAAACGAGGCGCCCGTGACGCTCAGGCCGTAGCTGTCGGCCTTCTGGATGGTGCGGTAGAGCTCGGCGCTCTTGAGCAGGGCCTTGGTCGGGATGCAGCCCCAGTTGAGGCAGGTGCCGCCGGCGCGCTCCATTTCGATGACGGCCACCTTCTTGCCGAGCTGTCCGGCGCGAATCGCGCCAACGTAACCGGCGGGGCCGCCGCCAATGATCACCAAGTCGTAAATGTCTTCTGCCATGGGAGGAGTTTGTGAGCGGCGAAAGTCGCCCCGCCGGCCGGTGCCGTCAAACGGAAACTAAGGATCCGGACCCGCCCGCATCCGCCGCCGGGATCGGGGCGTTTTTAGCACGAAAGACCGCGAAAACAGGTGGCCGGCCGGCAGGCCGGCCCTGCAAAACACCAAGGCGAGTCAGCGATCCCGTCCGACAGTTCCAGTCCCTCGTGTTTCGACCTTAAATATCAATCACATCATCCCGCCTGGCCGGCGAACCGGACCGGCCGGGGCCGCCGGGGGGCCGGGGCGGCGCGAGCAGGCGGTTCAGGATCAGGTTGGTCAAACTGACGATCAGCGCGCCCAGCAGGGCCGACCCGAAGCCGGCCACGTGGAAACCGTCGACCAGCCGGCCCACGAAGTAAAAGAGCAAGGCATTGATCAGCCAGATGCCGACGCCCATGGTCAGCACGATGAAGGGCAGCGTGAAGAGCAGCAGCAGCGGCTTCAGCACGGCGTTGAACAGGCTGAGCAGGAACACGACGACCAACAGCGTCGTGCCGGTGTCATAGCTGATGCCGGGCACGATCTTGGTGCTGAGCATGACCCCGAGGGCCAGCACCAGCCACCGCACCAGCAGGTTGACGAACGGTTGGTTCATTGAATGATGGACCGCAAACCTTTGCCGCGGGTCCCCGCGGAGCAATGAAAATTCTCATCGTCCAGGACTACCTTCGCAGCGGCGGCACCGAGCGCCAATCCGTCTTCATGGCCACGGCCTTCGCCAAGGCCGGCCACGAGGTCACCCTCCTCACCTTCCGCCCGCGCGGCGTCCTCGAGCTCGACGGCGAGCAGCAGCCCTTCGCCTTCCGGTCGCTGCAGTCGTTCGACACCGGGCTGGACTGGTTTGCCCCCGGCCTGCTCAACGCCGCCGAGGAGGCCGCCCCCGACCTCGTCCTCTGCATGGGCCGCATGGCGAACTGCTACGCCGGCTTCATCCAGCGCCGCCTGCCCCGGGCCGCCGTCATCTGCACCATGCGCACGGGCAAGGTCCTGCCCTTCCTCTTTGTCCGCTCGCTGCGGCTCTGCCGCCACATCATCGCCAACAGCCACGTGGCCAAGCGCGTGCTCACCGACGACCACGACATCCCCGCGCACAAGATCACGGTCATCCACAACTCGGTGCTCCGCTTCACCGACGAGACCGCACCGCGCAACAACGCCCTGCGGCGCTACCACGGCGCCAACCCCACGACCGCGGTCCTGCTCAACGTCGCCATGTTCCGCCCGGAGAAAAACCAGCGCGAGCTCATCGAGCTCTGCGCCAAGCTCCCGGGTTACCTCGACTGGCAGCTCTGGCTGGCCGGCGACGGCCCGGCGCGGAAGAAATGCGAGCGCCTCGCCCACGACCTCGGCCTCGGCTCGCGCGTGAAGTTTCTCGGCTACACCTCCGACCCCACCCAGCTCTACCACGCCTCCGACCTGGCCGTGCTGGCCTCGCAGAGCGAATCGCTCTCGAACTTCCTCATCGAAGCCCAGCTGCACGGCCTGCCCGCCGTGGCCTACGACATCGTGGGCGTCGGCGAATGCTTCGTGCCGGACAAGTCCGGCTGCCTCATCGCCAACCACGACCAGGCCGCCTTTGTCGCCGCCCTCGACCGCCTCATCCGCCAGCCGGCCGACCGCCGGCGCTTCGCCCACCACGGCCGCGAGCACGCCGCCGCGAATTTCGTGCCCGAGCGCCAGATGCAGGCCCACCTGGCGCTGTTCCGGGAGCTGACCACGAAGAGCGTCAAGGAAGAGCCAAAAAAACTGAACAAGCCGCCGCTCACCATCGGCTGAGGCGTGGAGGGGCACCCCCGGCTTGAGCACGGCACCCACTCCGTCGGGGTATAAAACCCCTCCCACCAGGAAATCTTCCGCCCACTCCTGACAGCATTATGTCAGCAGGCTTGATCCCGGGCACGCGCCGGTTTGCATTACGCGGATTCGTCATCATTCACTGATGCCTCCTGTGCCGACCACCTCCGCCCCCGAGTCCATCCGCCTGCGCGGCGTCCGCCAGAACAACCTCAAGGGCTTCGACCTCGACCTCCCGCTGGGCAAGTTTGTCGTCGTCACCGGCCTGAGCGGCGCCGGCAAGTCCTCCCTGGTGTTTGACACCCTCCACGCTGAGGGCCAGCGGCGCTACGTCGAGACCTTCAGTGCCTACACGCGCCAGTTCCTCGACCTCCTCGACAAGCCCCGGGTCGACCGCATCGAGAACATCCGCCCGTCCATCGCCATCGAGCAGTCCAACACGGTCAAGACCTCGCGCTCCACCGTCGGCACCATGACCGAGCTGACCGACTTCGCGAAGGTCTGGTTCAGCCACGTCGCCGAATGCTACGACCCCGCCACCGGCGAGAAGGTCGAGGACGACAACCCGCAGACCATCTGGGCCAAGTCCCACGCGGCCCAACCCGCCGCCACCCTCCTGCTCTGTTTCCGCATCACCAAGCCCGACAACCTGAAATGGTCGGAGGTGCTCACCAGCATCAAGGGCCAGGGCTACACGCGCGTGCTCACCCCGGACAGGAAGAGCGTCCTCTCCGTCGCCAAGCTCGACGAACTCCTCGGGGCGAAACCGGATTCCGCGTTCAAGCACACCACCCACCTCTTCGTCATCCAGGACCGCCTCGCCATCGTTGCCGACAACAAGTCCCGCTTCCTCGAGGCGACCGAGTCCGCCCTCCACTTCGGCAAGGGCGAGATCCACCTCTTCACGGCCGACAAGCTGGCGCCCGCCGGCCACTACTCGCGCGGCCTGCACTCGCCGAAGACCGGCCGCACCTTCCGCCCCGCCTCGCCGGGCCTGTTTTCCTTCAACTCGCCGCTCGGGGCCTGCCCCAAATGCCGCGGCTTCGGCCGGGTCATCGACATCGACTACCGCCTCGCCATTCCCGACCACTCGGTGTCGATCGCCGACGGCGCCATCCGCCCGTGGGAGGGCGAGATTTACGGCGAGTGCAAGAAGGACCTGATCCAGTTCGCCAAAAAGGTCGGCTTGCCGGTCAACGTGCCCTTCGCCGCGCTCACGCCGGAGCAGAAGGCCTTCGTGATCGACGGCTCGCCGGGCTACGATGGCGAGACCAACCACTGGCCGAAATACTGGTATGGGCTCAAGGGATTCTTCCGCTACCTGGAGAAGACGACCTACAAGATGCACGTGCGCGTCTTCCTCTCGCGCTACCGGGCCTACAACCAGTGTCCCGAGTGCCACGGTTCCCGGCTCCAGCCCGAGGCCCTCTGCTGGAAATGGCGCGGCTACACCCTGCCCCAGCTCTACCAGCTGCCCATCAGTGAACTGCTCGCCGCGGTCTCCAGCGACACCAGCTTTGCCGGGCGACGGCCCGGACAAACACTGGCCGTGCAGCAGCACGGAACGGCGCCCCAATCATCCCACGAGGCCCACAGCGCCTCGATTGCCCACGACTCCATCGTCACCCGCCTGCGCTATCTCGCCCAGGTCGGCCTGGGCTACCTGACCCTCGACCGCACCTCGCGCACGCTCTCCGGCGGCGAGGTCCAGCGCGTCAATCTCACCTCCTGCCTCGGCACCTCGCTGGTCGACACGCTCTTCGTCCTCGACGAACCCTCCGTCGGCCTGCACCCGCGCGACATCGACCGCCTGCTCGGCATCATCCGCACCCTGACCGACGCCGGCAACACGGTGGTCGTCGTCGAACACGACGAGGCCATGATCCGCGCCGCCGACCACGTCATCGAGGTCGGCCCCGAGCCGGGCGCGCGCGGCGGCCAGATCGTCTTCCAAGGATCCGTCAACGGCATGCTCGCCGCCCCGCACAGCATCACCGGCGCCTACTTCTCCGGCCGCCAGCGCATCGACGCCCCCACGCAGCGCCGCCCGGCGCCGGCCCACTGGCTTTCCTTCAAAAACGCCTCGAAGCACAACGTCCGCAAGCTCTCCTTCCGCCTGCCTCTGCAGCGGCTGGTGTGCCTCTCGGGTGTGTCCGGCTCCGGCAAGTCCACGCTGCTCGACAACGTCATCTGCCAGGGCCTGCTCACGCAGCGCAGCCTGATGACCGAGGACCCGGCCGAGATCGAGGCCGTGCAGTCCGACTTGGCCTTCTCCGAGGTCGTGCTCGTCGACCAGTCGCCGCTCAGCCGCACCCCGCGCTCCAACCCCGCGCTCTACTGCGAGGCGTGGGAACTCATCCGCGAGCTCTACGCCACCGTGCCGGCCGCCCAGGAGGCCGGCTTCAACGCCTCCAGCTTCTCCTTCAACAGCGGCGAGGGCCGCTGCGACAATTGCCAGGGTCTCGGCAGCGAGCGCGTGGAGATGCAGTTTCTCTCCGACGTTTTCGTCCCCTGCCCCATCTGCGAGGGCAAACGCTTCAAGCCCGAGGTGCTGGCCATCACGTGGAACGGCCACTCCGTCGCCGACATCCTGGCCACCACCGTCAGCGACTCACTGGCGGTCTTTGCGCCGCACCCCGAGATCCACCGCCGGCTCGCCGCACTCGACGAGGTCGGCCTCGGCTACCTGCCGCTCGGCCAGCCGCTCAACACCCTCTCCGGCGGCGAATCCCAGCGCCTCAAGCTCGTGCGCTATCTCAGCGACTTCACGGATGATCAAAAAGATTCTGATCCTCAGGTTTCAGGTTTCAGGTCTCAGGTTTCTTCCCCGGGCGCCCTACTCCTGCTCGACGAGCCCACCACCGGCCTCCACCGCCACGACGTGAAGCGCCTGCTCGGCGTCCTTCAGCGTATCGTGGACCGCGGCCACAGCATCGTCGTGATCGAGCACAACCTCGACGTCCTGAAGTCCGCCGACTGGATCCTCGAGGTCGGCCCCGAGGCCGGCGCGAATGGCGGCCGGATCATCGCCGAGGGACCACCGGAGGAATTGGCGGAGTCCCGGACAGAGACTTCATCCTTCCTTAAAGCCGCCCTTGCCAACAAGGACTGGGCATTGGGGATTGGGGATTGCGGATTGAAGGCCGCGGAAGACCCGGCGCCCTATTCTGCCAATCCCCAATCCGAAATCCTCAATCCGCAATTCCTGCAGGTGCTTGGCGCGCGAGAGAACAACCTGAAGAACATATCGGTCGACATTCCGCACCGGCAGCTCTCCGTGGTCACCGGCGTGTCCGGCTCGGGCAAGTCCACCCTCGCCTTCGACATCATCTTTGCCGAGGGCCAGCGGCGTTTCATGGAATCGATGTCGCCCTACGCCCGGCAGTTTGTCGAGCAGCTGCCGCGGCCTGACATCGACCGCCTCAGCGGCATCCCACCGACCGTCGCCATCGAGCAGCGCGTCACGCGCGGCTCCCGGAAGTCCACCGTGGCCACCATCACCGAGGTCGCCCAATACCTCCGACTCCTTTACGCCCGCCTCGGCATCCAGCACCACCCCGAGACCGGCCGGCCCGTCACGCCGCTCACACCGAGCCAGCTCCGCCTGCTGCTCGACAAGATCCTCGCCACCCCGAAGGCGAAAAAAGCCAAGCACCTCTACCTCTGCGCCCCGCTCATCCGCGGCCGCAAGGGCCACCACGAGCCCATCGCCAAGTGGATCGAGAAGCAGGGCTATGAGCTGATGCGCGCCGACGGCCGCCTGCTGCGTGTCGATACCTTCCAGAAACTCGACCGCTACAAGGAACACGACATCGAGGTCGTCGTGGCCGACCTCAAGGGCAACCCCAGCCGGGAAACCATCAGCTCCGGCCTCGCGCTGGGCCTCAAGCTCGGCAAGGGCGCCTGCTTCCTGCTCACGCCCGCCGGCGAGATCCTCAGCTGGTTCTCCACCACCCGCACGGACATCGAGAGCGGCGAATCCTTCCCCGAGCTCGACCCGAAGCATTTCTCCTTCAACTCGCCCAAGGGCTGGTGCCCGACCTGCCGGGGCCACGGCCGCATCTACGACTGGATGCTGACGCCCGACGAGGACGACGAGCGCTCCGACGAGGTCGCCGACGCCCTGCGCACCTTCGATCCCGACGATGTCTCGTCCCACGGCAAGGCCTGCCCCACCTGCCACGGCGAACGGCTCAACCGCATCGCCCGCGCCGTGCGCCTCCCGCTGCGCGGGAATCTGAAATCTCAGATTTCAAATCTCAGATCCAGCATTTCACTCCCCGAGCTGACCCGCCTCACCCCCGACGACCTGCTCGCCACGCTCCGCAACCTCCAGCTCGAGGCCCGCGGCAAGCTCATCACGCAGGACATCGTCCCACAGATCGAGGAGCGCCTGCGTTTCCTCGGCCAGGTCGGCCTCGACTACCTGCAACTCGACCGCCCCACCGAGACCCTCTCCGGCGGCGAGGCCCAGCGCATCCGGCTGGCCGCCCAGCTCGGCTCGAATCTTTCCGGCGTCCTCTACGTCCTCGACGAGCCGTCCATCGGCCTCCACGCCCGCGACAACGACCGGCTGATCGAGACGCTCCTCTCGCTCCGCGACAAGGGCAACACGGTGCTCGTCGTCGAGCACGACGACGTCGTGATGGAACGCGCCGACCGCATCATCGACCTCGGTCCCGGCGCCGGCATCCACGGCGGCACGGTCCTCGCCAACGACACGCCGCTCGAGCTGAAGAAGAATGCCGCCTCCCTGACCGGTCTGTTCCTGGCCAAGGGCATCAGTCATCCGATCCGCGGATCTTACCGACCGGTAGGGGCCGTTGCCCCCAACGGCCCTGCCTTAAGGCGGTTGAGGGCAATCGCCCCTACCGACCTTCCGCCGCCCGACTGGCTCGAACTAACCGGCATCAATTTCCGCAACCTCAAGGACGTGAACCTGCGCCTGCCCCTGGGCCGCCTGATCATGGCCTGCGGCCCCAGCGGCGCCGGCAAGTCCACCCTCTTCCGCGACATCCTGCACCCCGCCGTCTCAACCGCGATCAAGGCCAGGAAAGCCAAACTCTCGGGCAAAGACTTCGTGAAGCTCGCCAAGTTCGAGTCAGACGGCTCCCAACTCTCAGCTCTCAGCTCTCAACTGCCGTTCGCGGAACTCCGTTCCGCGAACGGCTTCCGCACCGTCGTCGAGGTCGACCAGTCGCCCATCGGCAAGACGCCGCGCTCCACGCCCGCCACCTACCTCGGCATCTTCGACCTCATCCGCCAATTCTTCGCTTCGCTGCCCGAGGCCAAGATGCGCGGCTACAGCGCCGGCCGTTTCTCGTTCAACACCGCCGGCGGCCGTTGCGAGACCTGTTCCGGCGCCGGCCGCATCAAGCTCGAGATGGCCTTCATGCCCGACTCCTACCTGCCCTGCGACGCCTGCGGCGGTTCCCGCTTCGGCCCGGAACTCGCCGACATCGCCTGGAAGGGCAAGACCATCGGCGAGGTGCTGAGGCTCTCCTTCGACGAGGCGGCGGTGTTCTTCGACTTCCATTCCCAGCTGTCGCAAGTGTGCAAGCTGATGGTCGATTGCGGCCTCGGTTACCTCACGCTCGGACAGAGCAGCCCGTCGCTCTCCGGCGGCGAGGCCCAGCGCCTCAAGCTCGTCACCGAGCTGACCAAGGGCCTGCAGACCTACCAGGAGCGCTCGCGCAACATCGCGGTCAAAAACCTCTACCTGCTCGAGGAGCCGACCATCGGCCTGCACTTGAGCGACTGCGAGAAGCTCATCCACGTGCTGCACAGCCTGGTGGACCAGGGCCACACCGTGGTGGTCATCGAGCACCACCTCGACCTGCTCGCCGAGGCCGACTACATCGTCGAACTCGGGCCGAACGGCGGCCCCACCGGCGGCCGGATCATGTATCAGGGCCCGCTCGCCGGCCTGCTGAAGACCAAGCAAAGCCCGACGGCGCCGTATCTGCGGGAAAAATTGAAACGGTAGGGGCCGTTGCCCTCAACGGCCTGGGTCGCTTTGGGGCAGTCACCCCCTACCCAGCCGCCAGCGGCAGACTCGGCGCGATGCCGAGTCCCAGTCCGCCTTCGTTGACCCCGCCCGCCTCGCGTTCCGCCCAGGCGGCAAAGGCGATCATGCCGGCGTTGTCGCCGGTGTGCTGCGGCTGGGCGCGAAAGAAAGGAATGTTCTGCGTCTGGGCGATCGCCGCGAGCGCGCCCTGCAGCGTCTTGTTGTTGGCCACGCCACCGGACAGACCGAAGGAGCGGTAGACCGCGCGCTCCAGCGCCAGGCCCGACTTGCGGACGAGCGCGTTGAACACCGCCGCCTGGTAGCTGGCACAAAGGTCGGCCTTGCGGCGCTCGATGTCGGCCGGGGACATTTTCTCCAGCTGGTAGCGGAGGCTCGTCTTCAGGCCCGAGAAACTGAACTCCAGCGACGAGCGCTGCGCGACCGCCTTGGGAAAGCCGAAGGCCGACGCGTTGCCCGTGGCCGCCAGCTTCTCGACCTGCGGCCCGCCGGGATAACCGAGCCCCATCAGCTTGGCCCCCTTGTCGAACGCCTCGCCGGCCGCGTCGTCCATGGTCGACGCCAGCAGCCGGATGCGCCGTGACTCATCGATGCTGAAAAGCGCCGTGTTGCCGCCCGACACGAGGAGCCCGAGATGCGGCAGGAGCTTGGCAAACTCTGTGTCAAAGGCCGCGGGATTCGCCGCGTGCAGGGCGATGAACGGCGAGAACGCGTGCGCGCGCAGGTGGTTTACCCCGACCACCGGCAGCTTCCACGCCAGGGCGAGGCTCTTGGCCGTCGACAGGCCCATGGCCAGACACGCGGCCAGGCCGGGCCCGTTCGTCACGGCGATCTTCGAAAACTTCTCCGCGGGCACGGCGCCCAAGGCGCGCGCCAGCAGGGGGCCGAAGTGCGAGAGGTGCTCGCGGCTGGCCAGGTCGGGCACAACGCCGCCGTAGGCCTCGTGCAACGCGATCTGGCTGTGCACCCACTCGCCGGCCAGGCCGCGCGCCGGGTCGAAGATGGCGACGGCGGTCTCATCGCAGGAACTTTCAAGGGCGAGGATCATGGCCGTGGTCTCATTTTCCCCGCGCCGCCAGCACGCCCTGGAGGACCTCCTCGGCGGCGTTCAATTGCACGTCCTCGATGCGCTGGAAGCCGAAGCGCTCGTTGAACTCCACCGGCTCGGTCAGATCGGGACGTGACTGCTGCAGGCGGAGCTTGCCTTCGTCGTCGGCCGAGATCTCAAGCTCCACCTGCGGCTGGATGCCCTTCTCGTGGATGGTGATGCCGCTGGGGGTGTAATAGCGCGCGGTCGTCAGGCGCAGGCCCTCGCCGTTCTCGAGCTCGATGATGCTCTGCACGGAACCCTTGCCGAAGGTCTTTTCCCCGACGATGACGGCGCGCTTGGTGTCCTTCATCGCCCCCGACACGATCTCGGCCGCGCTCGCCGTGCCGCCGTTGACCAGGATCGCGACCGGGTAGGTCCGTCGCACGTGCCCGTTGTCGGCGTTGAAATTTTCGCGCGACTCCGGCGTGCGGCCCTGGGTGTAGACGATGAGCTCGCCGTCGTCGAAGAACTCGTTGCACACGTCGATCGCCGCGTCGAGCAGGCCGCCGGGATTGTTGCGCAGGTCGATCACGAGGCCGCGCAGCCCCTGCTTTTCCAGGCCGGCGAGCGCCGCGCGGAACTCCTTGCCCGTGCGCTCGCTGAACTGCGTGATCTGCAGGTAACCGAGACCGCCGGGGCGCAGGGTCGCGTTGCGGACGCTCTCCAGGCGGATGCGCGCGCGCTTGAGCGGGAAATCCAGCGTCTGTTTCGTCGCGGGGCGGAAGACGGTGACCGTCACCAGCGTGTCCGGCTCGCCGCGCACCAGCCGCACGGTCTTCTCGATCGACGGGTTCTCGATGGGCTTGCCGTCGATCTTGACCAGCCGGTCGCCCCGGCGGAGGCCGGCCCGCTCGGCCGGGGTGCCGGCGATGGGCGTGATGATGACGACGTGGCCGTCGCGCAGCTCCACCTGGATACCGACCCCGCCAAAGGCGTTGCTCATCTCCTCCTCGGTCTCCTGGTAGGCATCGGCCCGGAGGAACTGTGAGTGGGGATCCAGCTGCCCGAGCAGGCCGTCGAGGGCCGCCCGGGTGAGGTCATCATAATTGGCCGGGGCGTCGCCCACGTAATTTTCCTTCACCAGCTGCAGCACCTCGCGGAAATACTTCACATTCCGGTCGCGTTCCCGGTCCGGCCACCAGCCCGGCGCCCCGCTGCGGGCGGCATACTGGGCCGCACCGTAGCCCGCGGCGACGGCGAGCGCGATGAGCAGGAAGCGTTTAAGCATGACTTTAGGTGGCCACAAATGATTGTCTTGGCAAATAGTGATATGACCTTGCCCGATCCTCGACAAACCAGGGGACCTGGCGATCCTCCTGCACAAATTTAAAAATGGCTTCCTCGTCCGACTTCTTCGAAATCTTCGCCACCGAGCCCCACGCGGCCACGGGGGTGACCTTTGCCCGCTACATGGAGCTGGCGATGTATCACCCGACGGCCGGTTATTACACGCGGGACTTCAAGCGCGTGGGTCGGGACGAGAAGGCGGACTTCTTCACGGCCACGACCTTCAGCCCGGTCTTCGGCGAGCTGGTGGTCGCCGCCGCGGCCAAGCTGCTGGCTCCGGCCAATCCCGCCGACTACACCTTCGTCGAGGTCGCGGCCGAGCCCGGCGCCGGCATCCTGCGGGATGTCGCGAGGCACCCGTTCGCCGCCTACCAGACCATCTCCTACGGGCAGCCTTTCATTTTCCCGGAGAAAAGCGTGGTTTTCTCCAACGAGCTGTTCGACGCCCAGCCTTTCTCCCGCGTGGTCAGGCGCGAGGGCCGCTGGCGCGAGCTCGGCGTGGCCCTGCACGGCCGCCACCTGCGCGAGGTGGAAATGCCGGAATTCTCCCCCGAACTGGCCGCCTACGCCGACCGCCTGCCCAAGACCGCCGAGGAAAACTATCACATCGACCTGCCGACCGGGACGGTGCCGGTCCTGGAGCGCATCGTCGGGCCGAAATGGTCCGGCCTCTTCCTCGCCTTCGACTACGGCAAGTTCTGGGCCGCGCTCGCCGAGCACACGCCCGCCGGCACCCTCCGCACCTATCACCGCCAGAAAATGGGCAACGACCTGCTGGCCCGCCCGGGCAAACAGGACATCACCGGCCACATCTGCTGGGACTGGCTGGAGGATGGCCTCGTCCGGGCCGGCTTCGGCCAGACCACGGTCGACTCCCAAGAGGGCTTTTTCATGCGCCACGCCGAGGAAGTGCTTGCCGCCATCACCAAGGCCGAGGCCGGCTCATTCAGTCCGCGGAAAAGAATGGTCATGCAGCTCCTGCATCCCGCCAACATGGGTCAGAAGTTTCAGGCCCTGTATGCTTTACGCAAGTGAGGCAATGTTGGCCCCATTTCCAAAATTCCCTTGCTAAGCCGAAAAGCCGTCCTTTACTCCTGACCCTTTAACTCAAGAAACACCATGGCACGAATTTGCGCAATCACCGGTAAACGCCCGACCAAGGGCAAGATCATCAACCGCAAGGGTCAGTCCAAGAAGAGCGGCGGCATCGGCACGCACGTCACCAGCATGACGACCCGCCTGTTCCGCCCGAACCTGCAGTGGATCAAGGTCAAGCTCCCCAACGGCGGCACCAAGCGCATGTGGGTCTCGGTCAAGGCCATCAAGGCCGGCCTCGTGCAGAAGGCCTAACGGTCCTCCTCCCCTCCTTTCGACCCGTCCCGCACCCGCAGGACGGGTTTTTTATTGGGCGCCTTGCCCGTGAGCGGCTGCGGTGGGGCGCGCAGGTTTTATCAGCCACGGATTGCACAGATAAACACGGATCAGACCAATCCGATCCCATCCGGCTTAATCCGTGTGATCCGTGGTTAAAAACGCCCGCTCAGGCCAGGAGATCCTGATACTCCTTATGCCGCTCGATGAACTTGGCGACATAGGAGCAGGCCGGGACCACCTTGCTGCCGCCGGCCCGGGCATCAGCCAGCGCCGCCCGCACAAGTTTCTCGGCAATGCCGCGGCCGCGCAATTCTCCCGGCACGACCGTGTGGGTGAAAACCATCCGCCCGTCCGCGCGTTCGTATTCGCAAATCGACAGGTGCCCGTCGACCACCGCCTCATAGCGGCGGGCGGCGGCATTGTGGGTGACTTGAACCGGAGTTTCCATCATGTCGCGCCTCCCCGGCGCCGAAAGCGGGCCCATAATGCGACCAGTTCCTCCCGGCCCTCAATCCTCAAAATCCAGAGCAACCCGCCATACACGGCGCAGGCGACCGGGATCAGCCCGGCCACGACGACCAGGTCCCGCGCCTTGCCGGCCAGCGTTAGCAGGGCCAGCAGCTTCACCCCGCCCCACACCACCCCGCCCATCAGGGCGCTGGCGGCGACGATCTTGCCCAGGTTCGGCAGCAAAGGCGCGAAGCCGAGGCCGCCCATCCGGCGCGAGAGGCGCGTCTGCAGGAACCACGCCTGCGCCAGCACCGCGAGGTTGCTGGCCAGGGCCAGGCCGACCGTGGACAGCCAGTCCATCAGCACGATGCTCAGCCCCAGGTTCACGACAAAGCTCAGCGCGGCCGCCCGCACCGGCGTGGCCGTGTCCTTCAGTGAGTAAAACCCGCGCAACGCCACCGTCGTGAAGGACAGGAACGGCAGCCCGAGCGCATAGACCGCCAGGATGGGTGTCATGAGCATCGTGTCGCCGGCGGTGAAGGCTCCGCGTTGGAACAGCAGGCGCGTGATCGGCTCGCTCAGTAGCGCGAGGCCGACGGCGGCGGGCACGTTGATGATCAGCACCAGCCGCAGGCCCTTGTGGTAGTCGTCCACCAGCGCCTTCCAGTCCTGCTTGGCCGCATGCCGGGCGATGAGCGGGAAAACCACCGTCGCAATGGCTGCGGCAAAGACCCCGATCGGCAGTTCCATGACGCGCGTGGCGAGGTTCAGCACCTGCGCGGCGCTGTCGTTGAGCGAAAGGCCGATGAACCGGGAGACGGAGATGTTGATGAGATAGATGGCCGAGCCGATGACGGTCGGGGCCATCAGGCGTGTGATCTCGCGCACGCGTTCGTCGGGCCGGAGGTCGAAGCGCGGCCGCCAGCCCTCGCTCCACAGCACGCCGGCGGGCACCGCCATCTGCAGGAAGCCGCCCACCAGCACGCCGATGCACAGCAGGTTCATCCGGGCCGCATCGCCCCAGGCCCACCAAGCCCCGAGCCCGAGCGCGCCGATGATGGTGAGGTTCAGCCACACCGGGGACAGGGCCGGCTCGCTGAAGCGCCCGAGCACCTGGCACGCCGCGCTGAACGCCGCCGCGAGGCAGACAAAGATCATGTAGGGAAACAGGATGACCGCGAGGTCGGCGCCAAGCAGCAGGCGCCCGATGGTCTCCGCCTCCAGCCCCAACCCGCCCGTCACCCGCAGCAACGGCGCCGCGTTGGCGATCACGATGATCGCCAACGTAACCAGCGCCACGGTGACGACCAGCAGCCAGCTGGCGACCTTGCTGAGCAGGGCGAAGGCCGCGGCGCGCTGCCGGTGCTCCAGCTCGTGGGCCAGGGTCGGAACGAAGGCGGCGGTGAGCGCGCCCTCGCCGAGCAGCCGGCGGAACAGGTTCGGCAGCGTGAAGGCCGACACGAAGGCCGAGCTCAGCGCGCTGGTGCCGAACACCGCGGCGATGAATATCTCCCGCACCAGCCCCAGCACGCGCGACACCACGGTCGCCGTGGCGACCACGCTGATGTTTTTCAGGTTCTGCGACACGGCCGCGGCAGGGACGGGGCCGCGGGCTTTACTGCGCGACGAACGTCAGCTTGGGGCCGTCGATGGTCACGCTGTCGAGCTTCGCCCAGGCGGCGCGGACCTCATCGGGAACCTTGGTGCGGGCAATCAGGTGGGCCATCAGCGGGCCGCCCAGCGAGGGCAGCAGCTGAACAGGGCAGGACCCGAGATGCAGCGTGTCGACCACGAAGCCGACCGTGTCGCCGGATTTGGCGAAGGCGCCGGTGGCGATGACCGTGACCTCCTTCGTCAGCCCATACCAGTTGAGCACGCACTTCGCGCTGATCTGGAGCTTGTTGCCGGCGATCACCTTGAAGTTGGGCTTGCCGGGGTTGAAAATGCCGTCGCCCGCCGGCGCCGGGGCCGCCGCGCCCGCCGGGGCGCCCGGCTTCGGGGCCGGGGCGGCCGGAGCGGCGAGGGTGTTGGCCCACGCGTTGAGCTCGTCCTCGACCAGGTCGACCGTGAAGGTGGGGCTGCCGAGGATCTGCTTCTGCTTGGCCTGCCAGCCGCGGCTCTTGGCGTTGCTCTCGTTGCCGGGAATGAAATAGACCATGCCCTTCACGACCTTGTCCTCGGGCGGCATCTCCTTCACCTGGGAGACCGGCTTGAAGACGAGATAAACGCAGGCGACCAGCACGCCGGCGATGAGGCCGAGGATGGCGCCGAGGGCGACCTCGGTCATGCTCGGGCCATAAAGGGCCTTTTCGATTTTTGCGTCAGCCATGGCGGGAGGGTGTTACTTGGCGGCGGTGGCCGCGGGCTTGGTTTCGGGGGATTTCGAAGCGGGTTTGGTCTCGGGCGCGCCGGACTTCTTCTTGTAGTCGGTGATATAGAAGCCCGAGCCCTTGAAAATCAACCCTGCGCCGCCGCCCACCTGGCGCTTGAGCGCGGGCTTTTTGCAGGCGGGACACTTGGTCAGGGGCGCGTCCTTCATCGACTGGAAGGCTTCCATCGCGTGGCCGCATTTGGTGCAGACGTATTCGTAGGTGGGCATCCGGAAAAAGTGGGCCCAGATATGATTCGGCCGGAGCAGCTTGGCGAGTCTGTTCTTGGCCCCGGGGCGGGGCCGTTAGTGGGTTGACCCCAAGCCCTTTAGCGCGTTCAGCTCAACGCGCTTCAGCATGGACTTCACCGCCCAGTTTCAGGCGTATCGCGCACGGGTCGAGCACGGCCTCGGCTCCCTGGTGCCCGTCGCCGGCACCCGGCCCGCCCGGCTCCATGCCGCCATGCGTTACAGCCTGGAAGCCGGCGGCAAGCGCCTCCGGCCGGTCCTCACCCTCGCCGCCGCCGACCTTTTCCGCGCCAAGGCGGACGCCCTCCCCGCCGCCGTGGCTTTGGAGTGCCTGCACACCTACTCGCTGATCCACGACGACCTGCCGTGCATGGACAACGACGACCTCCGCCGCGGCCGGCCGACGGCGCACCGGCAGTTCGACGAGGCCACGGCCCTGCTCGCCGGCGACGCCCTGCTGACCCTGGCCTTCCAGCTCATCGGCCGGCACTACGCGGACACCCCCGCCCTTTGCGCCGCTCTCACCCGCGAGATCGCCGACGCCGCCGGCAGCGAGCGCCTCATCGGCGGCCAGATGGAGGACCTGCTCGCCGAACGAAAGGCCGATGCCACGGCCGCCGAGCTCGAGTTCATCCACCGCAACAAGACCGGCGCCATGCTCACCGCCGCGCTCGTCGCCGGCGGCCTCTGCGGCGGCGCCGGCGAGGCCCAGGTCGCCGCGTTGCGCGAGGCCGGCCGGCACCTCGGCCTGGCCTTCCAGATCATCGACGACATCCTCGACGCCACCGCCGACACCGCGACGCTCGGCAAGACCGCCGGCAAGGATGCCCGGGCCGACAAGACCACCTACGTAAAGCTCCACGGCCTCGACGCCTCGCGCCGCCAGGCCCGCGAGCAATCCGACGCCGCCAAAGCCGCCCTCGCCCGCCTGCCCGGCGGCGCGCCGTTCCTCACCGCACTGGTGGAGGACATGGCCGCGCGGACGCGGTAGGGCGGATTATCCTTTATCCGCCGTCTCTCCCGGCGCGTTGCGGGTAACGCGCCCCACCCCTCACTTCGCGCCGACGCTCAGTCCGTCGAGCAGCTCGGTGATGTCGCCGCTCACGGCGCCGTAGTCGACATCCTTGGCCCAGCCGCGGAGCTGCACCGCGCCCTCGGGGCCGCTGTAGAAATAACCGTGGTTGACGTAGGTGACGTTCGCGACGCGCGCGGCGAACTCCAGCTCGGTCACCTGCGCGGCGCCGCGGAGTTTGGCCCCGCGCTTGCGGACGGTGACGCTCTCCGCGCCCTCCCGGGCCGTGTTGATCACGGCCGCCTCGATGCTGCCCTCGACCGGCTGGGGCTCGGCGATGAGCTGGGCCTCCGCCTTCTCGTCGAGCCGCAGGAGGTTGAAGATACCCGGCTCGGCGTCCGCCGGGTCGCGATACCAGCGGGTGGCGTCGTAACGGAGCCGGAAATTGCCCGCGACCACCTCGCGGAAGCGTTCCTTCTCCTGCACGAGCAGCCGGTCGGTGAAATCGGGCTTCAGCTGGATGCTGCGGAAAAACTGCTCGGCCCGCGCCGCCCCCGTGCCACTCTCCGGCCACTCCGCGCTGAACAGATACAGCGTCGAGCCGATGACGATCAGCCGCACCTCGCGGATGGTCCGGTCGCGGCGCTGCGCGATGACGAGCCGCTCGCCCTCGAAGGGCCCGAGCTCGAACCGGGCGCGCGATTTCACCTCGCCCGGCCGCGACTTGAGCATGTCGGTGAAATTCTTTGCATACAGGCCGTTCTCCTCGCCCGGCAGCATAGCCATGGGATACGAGAAGCGGACCAGGAAGTTGCGCTCGCCAGCCTGCTCGGTGAAGAAGCGGTGCGCCTTGACGTCGCCCTGTGGCGAAGGGGTCAGGATCCCGTCCGTGCCGGGCGCCACAGGCAGGCGCGCCTCAATCGCCCAGCCCGGCGGGCCAAACTGATGTTCAGCCGCCCGGACCAAGCCGGTCCAGGACAGCAAGAGACAGATCAGGCCGAAAAGGCGCCGCATGCAGCCCATCAAAGCGGAGGAGCGGATGGCGCGGCAAGCCTTTGGTGGAACCTGCGCTCCACCTCCAATGGCGCTCACAGAGCGCCGCGACAGGCTCACTTCACCGCGTCCGCCGCCCTGACGAGCTCGATGAACGACTTCGCCTCGAGCGACGCGCCGCCGATCAGGCCGCCGTCGATGTCCTTCTCGGCGAGCAGCTCGGCCGCGTTGGACGGCTTCATCGAGCCGCCGTAGAGAATGCGGACCTTCTGCGCCAGCGGGGCGCCGTAGAGCTTGGTGAGCAGGTCGCGGATGAAGGCGTGGACCTCCTGCGCCTGCGCCGTGGTGGCGACCTTGCCCGTGCCGATGGCCCACACCGGCTCGTAGGCGATGATCACGGTGGTGATCTGCTCGGGCTTCACGCCCGCCAGGCCGCCCTCGACGTGGCGCTGGACGACCGCGAGGGTCGAGCCGGCCTCGCGCTCGGCGAGGGTCTCGCCGACGCACAGGATGGGCTTCAGCTCGTTGGCCAGCGCGGTGAGGACCTTCTTGTTGATGAAGGCGTCCGTCTCGCCGAAATACGTGCGGCGCTCGCTGTGGCCGAGGATGACGTGGGTGACGTAGAGCGTGCGCAGCATCTCCGCGGAGATCTCGCCGGTGTAGGCGCCGTTCTTCTCCGGGTGCATGTTCTGGCCGCCCAGCTTGACCGCCTGGCCCTCGAGCTCGTGGGCGACGGCCGCCAGCGCCGTGAACGGCGGGCAGAGCACGATGTCCACCGAGGTCTCGCGGCCGACCTCGGCGATGATGTCCTTGGTGAGGGTGACGGCCTCGCCGGCCGTCTTGTTCATCTTCCAGTTACCGGCGATGACTTTCTTGCGGAAAATAGGCATGGGAAAAGTAGTGGGGAGCAGAGAGCGCGGAGCGAGGAGAAATTTGGACCAGCGATGACTTAATGGAGGGCCCGGCTCCAGCCGGGTCGCGGACGGAATATCGCCGTCGCACGCCGGTCCAGCTGGAGCTGGACCCTCCACCAAGACGACCGTCAGGTCTCGAGGAACGCCACGCCCGGGAGCACCTTGCCCTCGAGGAGCTCGAGGCTGGCGCCGCCGCCGGTGGAGCAGTGCGTGACCTTGTCGATGATCTTGCACTTCTTGGCCGCGGTGGCGGTGTCGCCTCCGCCGACGACCGTGACCGCACCGGCGGCCGTCGCCGCGGCGAAGGCCGCCGCCATGGCCTTGGTGCCGTCGGCAAACTTCTCGACCTCGAACACGCCCGGGGGGCCGTTCCAGATGATGGTCTTCGCCCGCCCGATCGCCTGCGCAAACAGCTCGCGGGACTTCGGGCCTGCATCGAGGCCCATCCAGCCAGCCGGGATGCCCGACTTGTCGTCGGCCACGCCGGTCTGCACGGCGGCGATGTCAGCGGGCGAGCCCGGGAAACGGTCGGCCGTGACGAAATCGACGGGCAGGGTGATCTTCACACCCCTGGCCTTGGCCTTGTCGAAGAGTTCCTGGGCGATCTTCGCGCCCTCGGGATCGAAGAGCGAGTTGCCGATTTCCATGCCCTCGAGGACCTTCTTGAAGGTGAACGACATGCCGCCGCCGATGATGATCTCGTCGGATTTCTCGAGCAGGTTGTTGATGAGCGGGATCTTGTCGGCGATCTTGGCGCCGCCGAGGATTGCGAGCAGCGGGCGGGCCGGGGTCTCGATGACCTTGGCGAAGGCCTTGAGCTCGGCCTCCATGAGGAAGCCCGCGGCCTTGAGCGGCAGCGTCACGCCGACCATCGAGCTATGCGCGCGGTGGGCGGTGCCGAAGGCGTCGTTGACATAGACATCGGCCAGCTTCGAGAGCGAGGCGCGGAAGGCGGTCACGGCCTGCGGATCGGCCTTGATGGACTTCTCGGTGCCGTCGGCCTGCTTCTCCTTCACCTTGCCCTCCTCCTCGATGTGGAAGCGCAGGTTCTCGAGCAGCACCACCGTGCCCGGCGCGAGCTTGGCGCAGGCGGCCTCGACCGCCGGGCCGACGCAGTCGTCGAGGAAGGTGACGGGCTTGCCCAGGAGTTTCTCCAACTCGGCCGCAACCGGCTTGAGGGAGAACTTGGCAATCTTCTTCCCATCCGGACGGCCGAGGTGGCTGGCGAGGACGACGGCGGCGCCCTGCGCGAGGGCGTATTGGATCGTCGGCAGCGCGGCGGCGATGCGCGCGTTGTTGGTGATGGCGCCGGTGGCCTTGTCCTGCGGGACGTTGAAATCGACGCGGATAAAGACGCGCTTGCCGGAGAGACTTAGATCGCAGATGGATTTGAACTTGGGCATGGTCGGGAGGGGGAAAAAATTAACCGCGAAGTTCGCCAAGAGTCGCGAAGCAGTTGATGACTTCGCGTGTCTTCGCGCCCTTCGCGGTCGATGTGTTTTAAGTTTTAGAGCTTCGCGGCGATCTTCTTGGTCAGCTCGACGACGCGGTTGGAATAGCCCCACTCGTTGTCATACCAGCTGACGAGCTTGAAGAACTTGCTGTTCAGCTCGATGCCGGAGCCGGCGTCGAAGATCGACGAGGCCTTGCAGTGGATGAAGTCCGTGGAAACGACCTCGTCGGTCGTGTATTCAAGGATGCCCTTGAGGTAGGTCTCGCTCGCCTTCTTCATGGCGGCGCAGATCTCCTTGTAGGAGGTCTCCTTGGTGGTCTTGACCGTGAGGTCCACGACGGAGACGGTCGGGGTCGGCACGCGGAAGGACATGCCGGTGAGCTTGCCCTTGACCTCCGGGATCACGAGCGCGGTCGCCTTGGCGGCGCCGGTCGAGGCCGGGATGATGTTCTGGGCCGCGGTGCGGCCGCCCTTCCAATCCTTCTTGGACGGGCCGTCCACGGTCTTCTGCGTGGCGGTGTAGGAGTGGATGGTCGTCATGAGGCCCTCCTCGATGCCGAAGCCTTCCTTGAGGAGCACATGCACGACCGGCGCGAGGCAGTTCGTGGTGCAGGAGGCGTTGGAGATGATGCTGTGCTTGCTCAGGTCCAGCTTGTCGTCGTTCACGCCGAGCACGACGGTGATGTCCTCGCCCTTGGCCGGGGCGGAGATGATGACCTTTTTGGCGCCGGCGGTGATGTGGCCCTTGGCCTTCTCGGCCTCGGTGAACAGGCCGGTGGACTCGATCACGAGGTCGACGCCGAACTTCGCCCACGGCAGCTCGGCCGGGGTCTTGGCGCTGACGACATGGATGTCCTTGCCGTTGACCACCAGGACGTCGTCCTCGGCCTTGTCGGCGGCCGACTTCTTCGACGACACGGTGCCGTTGAAGCGACCCTGGGTGGAGTCATACTTGAGCAGGTAGGCCAGGTTGTCGGCCGGGACGATGTCGCCGACGGCGACGACATCGAGCTCCTTGCCGAGGAGGCCCTGTTCGACGAGGGCGCGGAAAACGAGGCGGCCGATGCGGCCGAAACCATTGATTGCTACTTTGACAGCCATGTTAGGTGTGGGTTGGTGGACGTTGGGAGGGCCATATGAAGTGCCCGGCCCCGGCTTTGGCAAGAGTGATGCTTAATTTGTGCCCGAAAGCGCGCAACAGTGGGCAATTTCTGCGTAATAAACAGTTGGCCGGGGAGCTCCGGCGCCGCCGCGCCCTACCCCTCCGCAATCCACAGGCTGCAGCCCTGCGCCGGGATGAAGAGGTCGGGCGTGACCGCATACCCCGGCGGATGTCCGCCCGCCGGATAAAAGCATTCCTGATCGGCGACCAGGGTCCACGGCCGGTCCGCCAGGTCGCCGATCTCCACCCGCGTATCCTCGCGCGTCGGGTTCACCGCGAACATCAGGCGCTGCGCCCCCTGGCTGCCGTCGGCATTGTAGACCAGCACGAGCGACGCCAGCGCAGGACCCCGGACCGCCCGGAAAAATCCCTCCGACGGACGCGACCACTGCCGCAGCAGCCGGCCGCGCTCCGACCGGCGGAAGGCGATCCAGGCGGCGAAATAGGCGTGGGTCGCCGGAAAGCGGGCGATGCGGTGGTAGTCGAGCGCGTTGAGGTCGCCGCGCAGGTAGGTGTTGTTCACCCCGTGCTTCGAGCGCAGGAAGTCCTGCCCCGCCGCCAGCAGCGGGATGCCGACCGAGGCCAGCAGGATGGCCGCCATCAGGTGCGTGCGCTGGCGGTCGGTCTGCGTCGGATGGAAGCCGTTGTGCTCCGCGTTCTCCGTGATCTCGTCCAGCCAGGTGCGGTCGTCGTGCGACTCCGTGTAGTTGACCGTCTGCGCCGGCCAGAAGGCGAAGTGCCACGGCGAACCCTTGAGAAAATACTCGAGCCGTTCCGCCGAGCCGTAGCCCTTCACGTAGTCGCGCAGGAAGTTCCGGTAACCGTCGTTCCAGGACGCGAAGCCGGTCGGCCGCAGCGCGGCGGCGATGTGCCCGCGGAAGCTCCACGGCTCGGCGATCAGGATGACGTCGGGCTTCACCTTCTTCACCGCAGCCTCGATGTCGCGCAGCACGTCCACGCCGATGAGCTCGGCCAGGTCGAAGCGGAAGCCGTCCACGCCGTAGACCTCGATGAAATGCACCAGGCTGTCGATGATGAGCCGCGTCGCCATGGCCGAGCGGCAGCGCAGGTCGTTGCCGCAGCCGCTCCAGTTCTCGAGCCCGCCCTCGTCGTCGAGCTCGAAGTAATAGAGCTTGTCCACGAACAGCAGGTGCGCCGGCTCGCCCACGTGGTTGTAGACGACGTCGAGGACGACCGCGATCCCCTGCCGGTGGAACGCCGCCACCAATTCCTGGAACTCCTTCACCTGCGACGCCCGCGCGCCGTCCAGCGCGAAACCGCTGGCCGGGGCGAACCAGTTGGCCGTCATGTAGCCCCACTGGTATTCCTCGCGTGTCTTGTTGTCGAATTCCTGCACGGGCTGCAGCTCGACGCAGTTCACGCCGAGCTGCTTCAAATAAAAATCCGGACTCTGCACCCACTTGGTCAGGCCGGCAAAGCCCAGCCGCTCCTCCGGGCGGAGCCCCACCGGGGCATGGGCCGCGAGGTCGCGCACATGGCTCTCGACGATGACCAGGTCCTGCCACGGCGGCGTGGGGAAGCTCCGGTCGGCGCGCCCCACCCAGCCGGGATCCAGCACGATGCCCGGGCCCTCGCGGCCGACCGCCGCCTGCGCATAGGGGTCGAGGATCCGCTGGTTGGGATGAAAGTGCCCGAACACGTCGTGCGGGCCGCTGATCGAATACCAGTAATACCAGCCGTGCAGGTTCCGGTCGAGGTGGACCTCCCACACGCCGCGCCAGCCGCCGCCCGCCTCCTCACGCCGGTCCAGCTCGTAGCCGAAGGCCGCGTCCAGCCCGTCCGGTTTCTCGCACACGAAAAGCCGCACGTGCTTCGCGCGCGGGGCGAAGAGCCGGAAGGTCGTCTCGCCGCGGCGCACGATCGCGCCGAGCGCGAGGTCGCTGCGCAGCTCGTGGAAGAACTTCCCGAGCCGCACGCGCGTCTTCGGCGCCTCCCGGCCGTCGCGCACATGGATGACCGAGTAGGTCTGGTTGAGCAGCACCGGCTCGGTCGTGACAAACTCGAAGAGGTTGCGGCCCGTGCGGTGGCGCAGCAGCGCGCGGTTGTTGTGCCCCTGGCCGTCCGGCACGAGGTTCGTCGCCTCCCGCGGCAGCTCCAGCCAGCGCCGGTCGCCGGTGACGAACTTGAACTGGTGGGGCGGCTCCATCAGCAGCAGCGCGGCGGGCTTGCGCAACAGCCAGACGGAGCGGCCGTTCAGCTCGCCGGGTTCCAGCGCCCAGTCGGGCTCGCCGACGGCCGCCTCCCAGCCGTTGAAGTCGCCCGCGACATAGACGGGCATCTTGCCGAACTCCACCCAGCTGTGTTCCGCCGGATCGAGCACAAAGACCACCTGGCCCGCCTCGTCGACGTAATAGGCCGCCTCGTCCGCGTAGAGCGACGGCGGCGCCGGCCTCAGGTCGGCAAAGGCGAAGGCGTGGTCGCCCGGCGCCAGCAGCGGCAGCGACGCACCCGTCCAGTCAGCATCAAGCTCGATGATGCCGGTCGAGGTCGAGTTCAGCCAGGCCCGGGCGATGCGCTGGGCTTGTTCGAGGTTGAAGGGAGCGCGGGTGTTCAAGGACGGCGCACAAGACTCTCAGCACATGCCCGGCGACCGCAAGCAGGGAGAAAGGCCGATTGTTCTGTGCTCATGGTTTAACTTTCAGTGCCCGGCATCAGGCCGCCCAGCTGACAAATGAACATTGGACAATGAACGCTGAACAATAATGTCTTTCGCCATGTCCTCCGAACGCATCCTCGTCGCCCTGTCCGGCGGCGTTGACAGCAGTGTCGCCGCCCTCCGGCTCAAGCAGCAGGGGCACGCGATCGTCGGTGCCTACATGAAGAACTGGATCAACGAGGACAACGTCATCGGCCATTGCCCGTGGATGCAGGACATCGAGGATGCCCGCGCGGTGGCCGACCGGATCGGCATCGAGTTCCGGGTGGTCAACCTGATGCAGGACTACCGCCGCCTCGTCGTGGACTACCTGCTCGACGGCTATCAGCGCGGCCTCACGCCCAACCCCGACGTGATGTGCAACCGCGAGATGAAATTCGGCGTGTTCGCGAAATACGCGAAGGCCGAAGGCTTTGCCGCCGTGGCGACGGGGCATTATGCGCGGCGGGTGGAGGCGGGACCATCAGTCCCGCGGGTTACCGCTTCCGACACCATGCCTCGCGGGACTGATGGTCCCGCCTCCAACAAATGGGCCCTCCTCGAGGGCGTGGACAAAAACAAGGACCAGTCCTACTTCCTCGCGCTGCTCTCGCAGGCGCAGCTCGCCGCCGCCCGCTTCCCCATCGGTGACCTGACCAAGCCCGAGCTCCGCGCCCTCGCCGCCGCCGCCCGCCTCCCGACCGCCGCCAAGAAGGACAGCCAGGGCATCTGCTTTATCGGCGAGGTTAAGATGGCCGACTTCCTCAAGACCTACGTGCCCGACCACCCCGGCCCCATCGTCCGCGCCACGGACGGCAAGGTCATCGGCGAGCACCGTGGGCTGCATTATTACACCATCGGCCAGCGCCGCGGCATCCGCATCCCGTCCAACACGGACGACAAGGCCTACGTCGTCACCGGCAAGCGCGCAGCCGATCACGCCCTGCTCGTCGCCTTTGACGGCCCCGACGCCCCGGGCCTGTGGACAGGCGAGTGCCGCGTGCACAGCGTCAGCTTCATCGGCGACCCCGTCACGGCCAGGCGCCGCCTCGAGTGCAAGGTGCGTTACCGCGACCCGCGCGTCTTCATCGAGTTCGCCCCCGGCCCCGACGGCACCGCCGCCGTCCGGTTCGAGCACCCCCAGCGCGCCCTCGCCGCCGGGCAGATCATGGCGCTCTACGACGGCGAACAGCTGCTCGGCGGCGCAGTGTTCGCGTGAGGCCGGCGGCGGTGGGACGGGCCCGCCGGCTTGGATTTTCTTGAGAAAGCCGGCCGCTTCCCAAAGCTGCGAAGCCCGATGACGTTCGCTGCGAGCAAGATCCCGCCCAGGTGGCAGATGTTCATTCTCTCGTTCACCGCGCTCTTTCTCGAGCTCATGGTGATCCGCTGGGTGCCGTCGGTCGTGCGGCTTGTCGCCTATTACGCCAACCTGATGCTGCTGAGCTCCTTTCTCGGCCTGGGCGTGGGCGCGATGGCCGCCAGCCGGAAATGGCGCCTCTTCGGCTGGTTTCCCGTCCTGCTGGCCGGCTACATCGGGGCGCTCCTGCTGAGCCGCGAGCTGGCCCTCGGCTCGAGCGACGCGGAGATGCGCTTTGGCGCGCTGCCGCCGCAGGTGATGAACTACGCAATCCTGTTCGGCCTCTTTGTCGCCAACGCCCTGGTCTTCGTCCCGATCGGTCAGCAGATGGGCGCGCTGTTCAACGCCCTGCCGCGCCTGTCGGCCTACGCCTGGGACCTCGGCGGCAGCCTCGCCGGCACCCTCTGCTTCGGCCTCTTTTCCCTGCTCCATTTCTCGCCGGTGGCGGGCATGGCCGCCGTCACCCTTCTCTACCTCAGCCTCGTGCCCTGGCGGCGCTGGCTCTGGGCCCTGCCCGTGTGCGGACTGGTGCTCGCCGGCATGTTCACCGCCAACGACCGCGCCACGCTCTGGTCGCCCTACTACCACATCCTCGTGCGCGACCTGGAGACGAAACAGAGCGTGACGGAGCCGCCGCCCGGCCTGGCCACGATGCGCGACCCGCCGGCCTACGTGGTCAGCGTCAACCAGGACTTCTACCACGTCGACGGCTCGCAGGACCCCGCCCGCTACACGCCGGGCTCCCGCACCGCGGACTTCGCCGCCAAGCAGCAGGCGCAATACCGCGTGCCCTACGCCGTCGGCGGCCCGCGCGCGAAGGTCCTCGTGCTGGGCGCCGGTGGCGGGGCCGACGTCCAGGGCGCTCTCGCAAACGGGGCCGACCACGTCGACGCCGTCGAGATCGACCCGGTGCTCGCCGCCATCTCGCGCCGGTTCAACGCCGATGCGCCCTACCTTGACCCGCGCGTCACCCTCCACGTCGACGACGCCCGCTCCTTCCTCTCCCGGGCGCAGCCCGGCTACGACCTCGTCACCTTCGGTTATCTGGACTCGCAGGCCCTCTTCAGCTCGATGAGCAACCTGCGCCTCGACGGCTATGTCTACACGGTCGAGAGCATCCGCACCGCCTACGGCCTGCTCAACGAGCGCGGCCTCCTCGTCCTTTCCTTTGGCTACGGCCAGCATTGGCTGATGCTCAAGCTCTACCGCATGGTGGAGGAGGCCACCGGGCGCACGCCGCTGCTCTACCACAGTCCCGGCCACGCCGTGTTCTGCGTGCCGCGCACCTGGCTGCCGGCCCGGCCGCCGCAGGAGATCAACGACCTCAAGCTGACCGAGGTCGTCGGCCGGCCGAAGATCGATCCCCCCACCGACGACTGGCCCTTCCTCTATCTGGCGCGCAAGGCCGTCCCGCCCGACTACCTGATCGTGATCGGCGGGCTGCTGCTGCTTTCCCTCGTCTCGGTCGGTGCGCTGCGCGGCCGGTCGTTCGGACGCAACGACACCCACTTCGCCCTGCTCGGCATGGGCTTCCTGCTGCTTGAGACCAAGAGCATCACGGACTGCTCGCTCTACTTTGGCGCGACCTGGCTGGTGACGCTCCTCGTGGTGCTCGGCGTCCTCCTGATGGTGCTCGCCTCCAACTTCGTGGCCGGCCGCGTGGCGCGGTTCTCGTTCTGGTTCTACGTGCCGCTGTTCGTGTCGCTGCTCCTGCTCATCGTCGTGCCGCGCGAGGCGGTCCTCGCGCTCGGTTTCGGGGGCCGGCTGGCGTGGACGGTCCTCGTGGTGCCGCTCCCGGTGTTTTTCGCCGGCCTGATCTTCTCGACCGGTTTCCGCGAGGCGGCGGATCCCGCGGCGCTCTTCGGCGCCAACCTCATCGGCGCCATGGTCGGCGGTTTTTCCGAATACCTCGGCATGGCCGTCGGCAGCCACCACCTCTCCTACCTCGTGATCGCCGCCTACGCCGGCAGCCTGCTCTGCCTGCTCCGCGACAAGCCGGGGGCGGCGCCCGCGGCCCGCCCCGCATGAAGCCTGGCCAGCCGGACACGTTCACCCCGGCCGAAATGCGCGCCTTCCGCTGGCTGGCGCTCATCATGGGCGTGATCCTGGCTGGCATCAGCATCCTCAGCGACGAGCCCGCCGGGCAGTTTCTTGCCGCCGGGCTGGTCACCGCGATCATGATCTCCGCCGTGGCGGCCCTTTACCTGCTGCGCCGGCGGCGCGGAAGAAAACCGGACCGGGCGAAACAGGACACGCGGCCGTCCTGACCGCCGCGCCCGGCGGTCCGATCAATTCTCAAAATCGCGCCGGATCGGCGGCCAACATCTCCCGGGCCATGCGCAGATGCTCGCGGATGGAGGCCTCCCCCGGTGCCAGTTCCTGCGCGCGCGTGAACTCCGCCACGGCCTCGGGCAGCCGGCTGTCACTGGCCAGCGCCACGCCGAGAAGATCACGCGCATAAGGGTTCCCGGGCTGCAAACGCGCATAGGCCCGGGCATGCCGCAGCGCGCCCGCGATGTCCTGACGGTCAAGCAGCAACCGGGCGAGGGCACCGCGACTGTCACCTTCCTGCGGGGCGCATTCCACGGAGCGCCGGAACAGGGTCAGCGCCTCGTTGGGGCGACCCAGCCGGACCAAGGCCTGACCCAGCCGGAGCAGGACGCGGCTGTTGTCTGGATGACGCCGGAGATAGCGCCGGAAGTGGACGATGGCCTGGCGGTCCCAGCCCAACCGGACCAGGGCGCGGGCCAGCACGAGATGCTGCTCGACCTCCGCGGCCGGGGCGCCGCGCCGCGCCAGGGCGGAGGGCCAGCGTTGCACCCGGTAGACGTTGATGGTGTTGCCGATCACCGCCACCGGCTTCACGTTGGCAAACCCCCGGTAGAACAACCGCCACTCCGGGCTGAAATACACGCCGCTCAACAGCGTGGCGCTGATCGCCACATAACCTGGCAGGAGCGGCGGCTTCCCGCCGTTTCCGGCAAAATCAGATGATCCGGGCAGCGGCACATTCTCGATCCCGTAATAATCGGGACTCACCACGCCGAAATAGGCCAGGTTGATGCGCCGCACCTGGTGCTGGTTCATCCACTGCTTGAGCAGCTTCAGGTGCTGGCCCCAGTCGAGGTTGGAATCCGTGAGGTAGCGCGCACCATTGCCGGGGCCGCCCACCAGCACGTTGAAAAAGGTCAGGTGGCGCGGATACGACAGCGTGAACACGAGAAGTCCGCCGGCGAAGATCGGACCCAGCACGAGCCCCTGCGTGCGCCGGCGCCAATCCGCCCCGAGCACCGCGGCGACGGCCACCGCCGCCAGCAACAGCACGAAAGGATAGACCGGCAGGATGTGCCGGAGCCCGAGGTTGATCTCCGTGCTCATCGCCGCGGCCAGATAAACCGCCGGCGGCAACCCCACGCATGCCAGGCTCAGCGCATCCCAGTCGGCGCGGCGCCGGACCAGGACCAGGGCTCCTCCGGTCGCGAGCAGCAGGAGCGCCACCGGGGTCTTGACCAGGAAGGCGAACGGAAAATAATACCACCACCCTGTCGTGCTGACCTCGCCGGCCAGGTAGCCCGGCAGGTTCCCCGCGGACGTGAAGCTCTGGATGAAACCCTGGGTGTAGGCCGCCGGCAACAGGTGGTTGGCATCCACCCAAACCAGCATCCGGCCAACCACCGGCAGCTGTTCCTCGAGCACCGCCAGCCGTTGTGCCGCCCCCACCCAGGCCCCGCCGGCTGCCGGCGCATAATGAAACCCATAGACAGCCCAGATGGCGAGGCAGGATGCCGCGAACAGCAGCAAGACGATTCCCGCCGCCCGTCGCCACGTCATGGCCCCACGGATCACCACCACGGCCAGCACCAAAAGAGCCGCCGGACCCAGCAGTATCGCCGAAAACTTGCTGGCCGCGGCCAGCCCCGTGAACAGGGCCAGCCCCGAAAGATTAGCCGGCGTGGCCTGGCGCCCGGTCCGCCAGATAAAATAGATGGCGCCGAAAAAGAAGCAGGTCACGCCCATGTCCGTAGTCACAAGCGCGGCATGAGCGGCCAGGTTCGGCTCTATGAGATAAAGAAACAGTCCGGCCAGCGCGGGCCCAAAACCCAGCCACTCCTGGATCCACGCGAACACCAGAAGACCGAGCAAGGCGCCGAGCACCAAGTTCATGCCGCGGGCGCGGTTCAGCCAGGCATCCGCCTCCGTCCCCGTGAACAGGAAATCATGGGCCAAATCATACGACTCGCTGATCCATTTCTCGGCCGACCATTCCGCCATCGGCCCGGTATCGGGCTCCGGCGCCCCGCGGCCGAGCAATGGCAAAGCGGCCCACATGCGCAACAACGGCGGGTGCGTCACATCAAGCCGGTAGTCCTGCTCCGTCAGCGCAAGGTAACCCGCGGCAAGGTGAAGGGGTTCGTCAAATGTCGCCGAACGCCGGGTGGCGCTGGGCAGCTGCAGCGCGAAATACGCGAGCACAAACCCCGCCAGCACCGCGAGCACCCGGCGGTGCCCGGCCCCCGGCCGCCCCGGCGCGGACGAAACGGGGGAAGGGACGGGATTGTCGGGGTGGGATTCGCTCATGCCGGGCGGCCTGCGCAGCGGATGTGGAATGATCGCTTCCCGGGACGGAAAGGACCTGACGGGGCGCGGAGCCGGTGTAACACGGATCCGGTCCGGAAAATCCGCCATCCTCCCGGTCGAGTCAAGGCCCGGCCTCCGCCGCGCAAAACGCGTGACGCGGCGCCCGGGTTCGTGACAATGACCCCGACATGAGCGAGCACCTCGCCCGGCTCCGGCATTACCTGGAGGAGCAACGGCTCCAGCCCGACATCAACCGCGGGCTGCGCGCCACCGTCGGGTTCATGGGCGCGTTCTTTGCGGCCGCCTGGTGGCTGGGCCCGCTCGAGGCCTCGTTTGCCGCCATCGCGGCGCAGAACGTCGCGATGCTGGACATCCGCGGCTCCTACCCGCTCCGGCTGGGCCTGCTGCTCGTGACGGCCACGCTTTACGCCGGATCCTGCTGGCTCGGCGGCATGGCCAGCGGCTACCTGCCCCATGGCCTGGCGGCCATGGCCCTGATCATCCTGCTGGGTGGCATCTGGCGCCACCTGAGCCCCGATTACGGCATGTCGCTGGCGATCAACTCCGCCTTCCTGCTCATGCTCGCCCTCGCCCATCCCGACGGGACGGCCCGGGCAAACCACTTTTTCCTCGCGGGCCTCAGCGGCGGCCTGTGGGGCCTGTTCATCCAGGTGGCGCTCTGGCCCTTTCGCGCCCAGCACCCGCTGCGCCGGGCCGTGGCCGACACCTGGCTGGCGCTCTCCGACCTGCTCGAAGCCATGGGCCCCGGCGAAAACCCCGACGCCGATGCGCGCCACCGCCGCATCGCGGAAAAGGAGGCGGCGCTCCGGGTCGCCCTCGACCAGAACAGCGCCACCCTCGCCGCCGCGCACGCCGGCCGGGTCCGCGCGCACCTGCTGGCCCTGGAAGAACTCAATCTCACCGCCGCCCGCTTCGCGACGCGCGTCGTGGCCTTCAACACCGCCCTCGACCCGCTGCTGTCCCGCCCCGACTTCGCCGCGCTCGCCCCCAGCTTCACCCCGGTGCTGAACTCGCTCACCAACCTGGCGCGCACCACGGCCGTGACGGTCGTCTCCCGCCAGCCCTCGCACCTCGCCGCCGCGGATGTCCGGCTCCGCCGGCTGGGCAACCTGATGCAGGCGTTGCAGGACCGCGTGCTCGCCCAGACCGGGCACGCCCCCGAGGCCACGCAGCTGACCTTCCTCCTCCACCAGCTGGCGAACCTGATCCCGACGCTGGGCACCGCCCTCCGCGCCACCGTGGACCGCGCGAACGAACACACCGCGTTCTCGCTGGAGCTGTTCGACCTCCACACCTGGACGATGCGCCCGCTGGCCTCCGCCCTGAATTTCAGCTGGCGGCCCGACCCGGCGCTGGTGCGCTACATCGCGCGCCTGGCCGTGCTCGAGGTTGCCGCCGTGGCGGCGTTCAAGCTGCTCGACCTGGCGCACGGCTACTGGCTGCCGCTCACCGTGCTCGTCGTGCTCCAGCCTGACTACGGCTCCACCCGGCTGCGCGCCGGGCAGCGCGTCATCGGCACGCTGGCCGGCAGCCTGCTGGCCAGCGTGCTGCTCTGGCTGGCGCTGCCGCCGCCGGTCCTGTTCGTCGCGATGGCGGTGACGATGTTCGGCTTCGCGTTCTGGCTGAAGCGCAACTACGGCCACGCGGTCTTCTTCATCACGCTGTTCGTCGTGCTGATCACCGAGACCGAGACGAAGGTCACACTCGGCTTCACCCTGGAGCGCCTGGCCATCACCGGGGCGGGCGGCCTGCTCGCGCTGCTGGCGGCGCAGCTGTTCTGGCCGGCCTGGGAGCGGCGGTTCCTGCCGGGCATCCTCGCCCGCGCCCTGCGGGCGAACCGCGACTATGCCCGCATGCTCGGTGACCGCCTGCTCACCGGCGGCGGCTACGATGCCGGCGCCATCCGGCTCAAGCAGGCGGCGGAGAAGGCCAACAGCACCGTCTTTTCCTCGCTGCAGCGCATGTCCGGCGACCCCGCGGACCAGCAGGCGGGCATCGAGGCCGCCGCCGCGCTGGCCAACGGCAACCAGCGGCTGACGCGCGCCCTCACGGTCGTCGCCCTGCACCTCAGTCCCGGCACGGCGCTGCAACGCCCGGAACTCGGCAACTTCGTCCGCCTGGCCGTCGAGGCGCTGGAAGCCCTGGCCCGCACGGTGGAATCGCCGCCGCCCGACCCCGTCCGCCTGCGGGCGCTGCGCACCGCGCTCGACGAGCTCAGCCTGCCCACGCCCGGCGCCGGGGCCTCCCCGCTCGAGCACGGCGCCTACGCGCAGTTCGCCCGCGGGGCCACCGAGCTCGGCGCCATGCTGCTGGCGGCCGAGGCCGCGCCGGCGGAAAGCGCGGCGCCTTGAAGGTGCAACCCGGCGGAGGCCGGGTTCCACCTCAAGTCCCTACCGCAGCTTCGCGAACACCAGGCTCAGCGCGAAGCCGATGAACACGACGCCGAGCGCGCGGTCGATCCAGTGGCCGTGGCGGAGGAAGCGGCGCCGGACCTCCTCCCGCGTGAAGACGACCGACACGAAGCTGAACCACGCCACCGTCGCGAGCGTCATCCACACGCCGTAGCCAACCTGCACGAGCTTCGGCGTCGTCACGCTGACGGCCAGCGGGAAGAGCGAGATGAAGAAAAGCGCCGCCTTGGGGTTGAGCACGTTCACGAGGAACCCGGTGGTCCACGCCGCGCGGTCCGTCGGGGCCGCGCCGCCCGCGGCAAGGTCGACATCACCGCTGCGCGCCCGGGCGCGCAGCGCCTGCACGCCGACCCAGGCGAGGTAGGCCGCACCGAGGTATTTGACGGTGCTGAGGGCCAGGGCGGAATTTTTCAGGAAATAGCCGAGCCCGAGGATGCAATAGCCGATGTGGAGCGAGAGCCCGCAGCCGATGCCGAGGCTGCTCCACAGGGCGGTGCGCCGGCCGTGCGCCAGGCTCTGGCGCAGCACGAGGGCGAAGTCCGGCCCGGGACTGGCCACGGCGAGCGCGTGGGCGACGACGATCGTGAGGAACTCGGGGAGGTAACTCAAATTTGTAGGGCGGGATCAGTGATCCCCGCCCTGCCGCTCACCGCTCCTTGGCGCCGTCGCGGAGCTCCATGTCCTGCGGGACGGTGCTGATGGCCTCGGCGAGCGTGGTGAGCCCTTCCTTCACCTTGAACAGGCTGTCCTGGTGGAGGGTCTTCATGCCGCCGCGCATCGCGATGCGCTTCAACTCGGCGGTCTCGGCCTCCTTGTTGATCGCCTCGATGAGCTCCTCGTTGTTGACGAGCAGCTCGTGGATGCCGACGCGGCCCTTGTAGCCGGTGCTGTTGCACTTCGAGCAGCCCTTGGGGTTGGCCTTGTAGATCTGGCCGCTCCAGCCGATGCCGCGCATGAGCATGTCCTTCTCGCGGCCGTCCGGCTCGTAGGCGACGCGGCAGACCTTGCAGACGCGGCGCATGAGGCGCTGGGCGCACACGCAGACGAGCGACGACGAGATCATGAACGGCTCGATGCCCATGTCGGTCAGGCGCGCGACGGTGCTCGGGGCGTCGTTGGTGTGGAGCGTGGAGATGAGCATGTGGCCGGTAAGCGCGGCCTCGACGGCGATGTTCGCCGTCTCCTTGTCGCGGATTTCGCCCACGAGGATGATGTCGGGGTCCTGGCGCAGGAAGGAGCGGAGCGCGGCGGCGAAGGTCAGGCCGATCTGCCGGTGCATCTGCATCTGGTTGATGCCGGGCAGCGTGTATTCGATCGGGTCCTCGGCGGTGCGGATGACAACGTCGGGCGTGTTCACCTCGTTGAGCGCCGAGTAGAGGGTCATGGACTTGCCGGAGCCGGTCGGGCCGCAGTGCAGGATCATGCCGTAGGGCTGGCGGATGCACTCGCGGTATTTGGCGAGGTTGGCCTCGGTGAAGCCCAGCGCCGGCAGCGGCAGCGTGGACTTCTGCTTGTCGAGGATGCGCATGACCACGCCCTCGCCGTAGTTGAGCGGCGCGGTGGAGACGCGGAGGTCGACGTCGATATTCTTCTTGTTGTATTGCTTGAAGACGATGCGGCCGTCCTGCGGCAGGCGGCGTTCCGCGATGTCGAGGTTGCACATGATCTTCAGACGCGCGACGAGCGCGCCGGCGACCTTGGCGGGGAGGCGGAGCTTTTCCTGGGTGAGGCCGTCGATGCGGTAGCGGACGACGACCTCCTTCTCCCACGGCTCGACGTGGATGTCGGACGTGCCGGCGAAATACGCGTCCTCGATGATGCGGTTGGCGAGCTGGATGATGGGGGCGGAGTCCTCGTTCTCCAGGTCCTCGTCCTTGATCTCCGTCTCCTCGTCGTCGAACTGAGCGCCGAGCTGGTCGACCACGTCGGAGAACTGCACCTCGTCGTGGACCTGATCCTTCTTGAGCTTGTCGCGGATGTCGGCCTCGCGACCGAGGAGGCGGACGACGCGCTGGCCAGTCTTGTCCTGGATCTTGGTGGCGACCGTCGTGTCGAACGGATTCGCGAAGGCCACGAGCAGGAAGTCGCCGACCTGCCCGACCGGCAGGATCATGTTCTTCTGGCAGAACTCGAGGTCGATCTTCTCAAAGGTGTTGGTGTGGACCTTGTAGCGGGCGACGTTGAACGGCGCCAGGCCCAGCGCGCGGCACTTGGCCAGCAGCAGCTGGAACACCGAGATGTGGTGGTCCGCCTGGAGGATCGAGTCGAGCTGGTCGCCGGTGGGCTCGTCGGGGCGGGCCAGCAGCACGCCCTTGGCCTCGGCGGAGAGTTTGCCCATCTCCTCGAGCTTGTCGATGATCTGCGTCTGGGTGCGGCCGAGGGGCATGGCTCAGGAAGCGGACGGGGGCTTGGTGCCGCCGGCCACGGGAAAGGGTGCGACGCTGCCGCCGACCGGGGGGCGCGAACCGCCGGGACCGGGCACCGGCGAGCCGCTGCCACCGGGGCCGGGCACCGGGAACGGCGCGCGGGTGCCGCCGCTCTTCTTGCCGCCCTCGCCGCGCTCGGCGTGCACGCGGTCGAGAAAGTCCGCGATGATGTCCATCGTGGTGGCCTGCCAGATGATCTGGCCGCCGAGCTTCTTCTCCCAGTAGGAGCGCACGGCCGGGCTCAGGTAGTAGGCGGTCGCGACAAAATGAAAATCCTCCTCGCGGTCGAAGGGCACACTCCAGGTCGCCCAGCAGGCGTCGAGGTCGAGGTCCTTCTTCACCTCCTCCGGCACATCGTAGCCGCGCAGGTCGACGACGCCGACCCCGTGGTCGTCGACCACGTGGTGCAGCACGTCCTCCTCGCGCAGGACCTTCTTCTCGTAGACCAGGATGCTGAGGACGGAACTCTGCCGCACCTGGCCGGTGGCGGCCACCTCGAGCAGGCGCTCGTTGGCCGCCTCCAAATCCTCGAATTTCACGAGGTTGTGCTCGATCAGCGCCGAACCGAGGAGCCGGTTGGCCCGCATGAGCAGGGGGCGGTATTCCGTCATCATGACGCGTTTAACTTACTTATCCGGCCCGCTTTGGCGATTTCTTTTCTTTGGGCCGCAGCTTGAGCACGCGTTTGAGCAGTTCCTTCTTCAACCGCGGGATGCCCGCCTCGGACAGGCAGGAGATCGGGATGATGACCACCTTGGGGTAGCGCTTCTTGAATTTCTTCAGGTTCTCGACGGCGGCGTCCTCGTCCATCTTGTTCGCGACAATGACGCGCGGCTTGTCGAGCAGGGCCTTGTCGTAGAGCTCGAGCTCGGTGAGGAGCTGCTTGTAGTCGGTGCGCGGGTCGCGGTGGTCGGTGCCCGCGAGGTCGATGATGAGGAGGAGCAGCTTGCAGCGCTCGATGTGCTTGAGGAAGCGGTGGCCGAGGCCCTTGTTCTCACTGGCGCCGGCGATGAGGCCGGGCACGTCGGCGAGGACGATGCGCTCGTATTCCTCGGGATACTCGATGACGCCGATCTGCGGCTGGAGCGTGGTGAAGGGATACGCCGCGACCTTCGGGCGCGCCTTGGTGATGAGGTTGGTCAGCGACGACTTGCCGGCGTTGGGGAAGCCAACGAGGCCGACGTCCGCCATGCTCTTGAGCTCGAGGCGGAACTCGCCGATCTCGCCCGGCTCGCCGGGGCCGGTCTTGCGCGGGGCGCGGGTGACGGAGGACTTGAAGCGGGTGTTGCCGAAGCCGCCCTTGCCGCCCTTGAGCAGCACGAACTCCTCGCCGTCGGCGAGGATCTCGACGACCTTCTCGCCGGTGTCGAGGCGGTAGGCCACGGTGCCGAGCGGCACGCGCAGGATGGCCGGCCGGCCCTCGCGGCCGTTGCAGTCGCTGCCCTGGCCGTGCTCGCCGCGCTCGCCGTTCCAGTGCGGCTTGAACTTGAAGTCGACGAGGTTGTTCTGGTCGTCGTCGCCGCGCAGGATCACGTCGCCCCCCTTGCCGCCGTCGCCGCCGTTGGGGCCGCCCCAGGGCTCGTATTTCTCGCGGCGGAAGCTGGAGCAGCCGCGGCCGCCGTCGCCCGCGCGCGCCTTGATGGTCGTTTCGTCAATAAACATGGAGACGGTGAGTAGGAAGTTGAGGAGGGAGCGTTGGGAGAATGGAGCCGGGGTGTGGGACAGTGGGTGGAGGCTCTCAACTATCAACTCTCAACTGACAGCCGCTTGGGCCGCGCTCAAACGCTTACCTTGATCCCCTTGCGGAGATAGGTCGGCACGTCCAAGTCCTGACCCTCGAACAGGTTGCGGTCGGACTTGTCAAAGGCACCACGATTCTCGGCCGGGGCGCCGCCCTGGAAGCCGAACTCCTCCTGCGTGGGCTTCGCCTTGTGGATGTCCGCCGCCGACACCGCGGGGCGCGGCGCGGCGGGGGTGACGGCGGTCTTGACGTTGTGGCTGCTCTCCGGCGCGACGGACGTGGCGGTCGGCGCGGCAGCGCGCTCGGATTTCCGCACCGGCACGGGCGTGGGCGCGCGGCGGACAAAATTGCGGCTGCCGAGGTCGGTGGTGCCGATGAGGCAGATCTCGACGCGACCCTGCAACGCCTCGTCGATCGCGGCGCCCATCACGACGTGCGCCTCGCGGCCGAACTCCTCGGTGAGGGCGGACATCAGCTCGTTGACCTTGGCCAGGCTGAGGTCGGCGCCGCCGGTGATGTTGACGAGCAGGCGGTCGGCCTTGCGGGCGTATTCCGGCGTGTGCAGCAGCGGACACTGCTTGAGGTCGTCGAGCGCGGCGGTGGCGGGATTCTCGCCGGAACCGACGCCGAGGCCGAAGAGGGTCTTGCCGCCGCGGTGCTGGAACACCTGGCGCAGCGCGGTGAAGTCGACGTTGATCAGGCCGGTGCGCGAGAGCATGGCCCAGATGGATTTCACGCCGCGGCCGATCCACTCGTCGGCGCGGGCGAAGGAGTCGAGCACGCTGGTCGACTCGGTGCCCTCCTGCAGGAGCATGTCGTTGGCCAGCGGGATGACGGCGTCGCACACGCGGCGCAGCTCGTTCATGGCGTCCTCCGCCTGCTTGCGGCGGCGGCCGCCCTCGAAGCTGAACGGGAGCGTGACAAACGCGATGACGGTGGCGCCCGCCTCGGCCGCGATCTCGGCCACCACGGGCGAGGCGCCGGAACCGGTGCCGCCGCCGAGCCCGGCGACGAGAAAGATGAGGTCGGTGCCCTTGACGATCTCGGCGATCTTGTCGGCGTCGGCCTCGGCGGCCTTGCGACCGAGCTCGGGATCGCCGCCGGCGCTGAGGCCGCGGGTGAGCGTGGTGCCGATGAGGATCTTGTCCTGCACGGGCGACGTGCCGAGGGCCTTGAAGTCGGTGTTGATGACCGCGAGCTGGAGGCGGTCGAGGTTCTCCATCTTGAGGCGGTCGACGGCGTTGGAGCCGCCGCCACCCACGCCGATGAGCTTGATGCCGACGTTGCGGTCCGTCAGGGCCTCGAGGGGAAGTTCGTTCGGGGGGAGGCTCATGGTCAGGAGGCGGCGAAGATCTTGGTGAGGTTGCTCAGCAGGCCGGTCTTGCGGCGCGGCGGCACGGCGTGCTCATGGGCGGTGCGCAGGCCGAACTGGAAGACGCCCAGCACCGTGCTGAACATCGGGTCGTGCAGCTCCTCTTTCACCCAGCCCGGCGGCTCGCCGCGGCGGGCCGGCAGGCCGAAGACGCGCGTGGCGGCCTCCTCGATGCCCGGCAGCTTGGCGGTGCCGCCGGCGAGGATGACGCCCGCGCCGCAGTGCTCGGCCACGAAGGCGGAGCCCAGCTTGGCGCGGATGACCTCGAGCAGCTCCTGCATGCGGGCGGCGGTGATGGTCTCGATCGCGAGCTTGGGCAGCTGGCGGTCGCCGAAGGACGCGTCGCCGTTGAGCCAGACCTTGTCGGCCTTGTCGCGGGTGAGCGTGGTGGCGCGCGCGTGGCGCAGCTTGAGCATCTCCGCCTGGGCGGTCGTGACCCGCAGGCCGATGCTGAGGTCGTTGGTCACGTGGTCGCCGGCGACCGGCAGCGTGCCGGTGACGAGCACGTGGCCGTCGCGGTAGAGCACGTAGTCGGTGACGCCCTTGCCGATGTCGATCACGAGGACGCCCTGCGAGCGCTCCTCGGCGCTCGTGAGGAGCGAACCGGTGGCGAGGCTGGCGAGGACGAGCTCGCGCACCTCAAGGTGGTAGCCGCCCACGACGTGGATGTTGTCGCTGATCTTGCTCTCGGGTCCGTGGACGATCCAGTAGCCGACCTCGAGCCGGCGGCCGGAGAGGTGCTCGGGATCCGGCACGGCGCGGCCGTCGAGGCGGAACGGGCGGCGGATCTCGTGGATGCGGGAGCGGCCCGCGGGCAGCTCCTTTTCCTTGGCGAGCTCGCAGACGGAGGCGATGTCGAGGGCGGTGACGGTGTTGTCGGCGGACTTCACGTTGACCGAGGCCTCGTTGTAGAAGGCGTCGAGGTGGGCGCCGGTCTGGGCGAGCCAGACCTCCTCGATGCGGACGCCGGCGCGCTTCTCGGCCATCTCGAGGGCATGGTGGGTCGCCTCGCAGGCGGCCTTGTAGTCGACGACCTCGCCCTTCATCACGCCGCGCGAGGGCGAGACGCCGACGCCGATGATGTTGAGGGCGCGCCCGCGGGTGATCTCACCCACGAGCACGGCGATTTTGCCGGTGCCGATTTCGACCGCCGCGACGATTCTAGAGCTCACGTTTCGTTTTCCGTTGTGAAGGTTGGATTGAAAAGGAAGGAGCGACCGGCTTCGCCGCCGGGTTGGCGGCCACCGCGTCGGCCGGCCCCTGCAGGCGCACGGGCACCTGGCCCTCGAGCGACAGGTTGACCGACTGCAAGGCCGGGGCGGCCTCGAGTCCGTGGGCGGCGTCGATCACGTAGTCGAGCTGGGCGACCTGCTTGTAGAAATCGCGCTTCCGGCTGAAGATGATCTCGGGCACGTCCTGCGACTTCACCACGATCTCATCGCGTTCGGCGAGCCGGGCCAGCGAGACGATGAGCCAGTCGCGATACAGGTGCGGGACCTGCAGCTGCGCGGTGGAGAGGAGCGCCGAGACGTCGGCCATGCCGGCGATGGGCTCGTAGCCGTTGCCGGACCGGATGAGGCGGATGCCGTCGAGCCAGGGCAGGCCCGCGAGCATGGCCTTGTCGTAGTTCACCCCGTCGTAGACGGTGCCGTCCTTCGCCACGAGCAGCTGCTTCGCCGCCCCGGTGCTGTCGGCCGCCTGCACGCGCGCCACCGGGGTGCGTTCCTGCAGGGTGACCACGAGGGTATCGGGAAAATTCCGGGTCAGCACGGCGACCTGCACCTGCCCGTCCGCGAGCAGCTTGGTGCGCAGCGCCGGCAGGTCGAGGGCCATGAGGCTGGCCGACTTGGGCAGGGCGAGGACGCCCAGGACCCATTGTTTCGTGAGCACGCCGTCGGTGATGAGGACGACCTCGCGGACCAAGGCGCTGTGCACCGCGGTGGTCAGCGCCGCGCGGTCAGTCGACCAGGTGTGCGCGACCTCGTAGATCCCCCAGCCCGAGCCGGCGACCAGGGCGCAAAGCGCCGTGCCCTTCGCCCACGCGGCCAGCTGCCTGCGCCGTCCCTGGCGGGACATGGCCGGTCGCACTTCCTGGCGGATATTGCGCCAGGAGCGGCCCGGAGGCGGAGCGGAGTTGTCGGCGGGAAGGGTCATTTATTTCGCGAAGCGGCCGCCTGCATGAATCGTTCCACGGCGGGGGCCACCATCTCGCGGCACAAAGCGACAAAATCCAGCCCCACACAACGCGCACTCATCGGCAGCAGGCTGGTCTCCTTCATGCCGGGCAATGTGTTGATTTCCAGCAAATAAAGCTCGCCGTCGCCTGAAAGCATGAAGTCGATCCGGGCGTAGTCGCGACACCCGCATGCCGCGAAGGCCGTTTCGGCGGCGGTGCGCAGCTTCGTGGCCATCTCGTCCGAGATCTGCGCCGGGGCGAAATACTCCGTGAGGCCCTTGGTGTATTTGCTCGTGTAATCGAAGACGCCGGACTTCGGCACGACCTCGACGACGCCCATCGCGCGGCCGCGCAGGATGCCGACGGTGAACTCGCGGCCGAGGATGCGTTCCTCGGCGATCCACTCGCCCTGCCGGATGCCGCCGAGCGCGATCTCGAGCCCGACCTTGGTGGAGACGATCTGCAGGCCGACGCTGCTGCCCTGGCGGTTGGGCTTGAGCACGACCTGCTCGCCGAATTCCGCGGTCAACGCCGCGGCCGTGGGCTTGGCCGACGCCTGGAACACCCGCCCCGGCGCCACCTGCACGCCCTGGGCCGAGACGCTCTGCCGCGTGCGCCACTTGTCGAAGGTCAGGTCGCTCGCCTTGGCATCGCAGCCCGCGTAGGCCACGCCGGCCTGCTCCAGCAGGCGCTGCATGCCGCCGTCCTCGCCGAACACACCGTGCAGCGTCGAGCACACGATGTGCCGCGCCGGATCGAGTCCCTCCGGGAGCGCGTCGGACTCGATCGTGAAGAACCGGGTCGGATAGTTGTAGGCCATGCCCAGGGCCACGGCCTTGCCGGAGCCGAGGGAGACCTCGCGTTCGGGTGAAGTGCCGCCCGCGAAGACGGCGATGATCGGAGAACTCATAAAATATCCTTCCATTCCTTGCCGTAGAGCAGCACCTCGGGCTCGAGGTCGACGCCCTTGGCGCTCTTCACGCGGGCCCGGATCTTGCGCACCAATCCGATGATGTCGGCGCTGGTCGCGTGGCCGCGGTTGACGATGAAATTGGCGTGCACCGTCGAGACCTCGGCGTCCCCCACCCGCTCGCCCTTGAGTCCCGCCTCGTCGATGAGGCGGCCGGCGGAGTTGCCCGGCGGATTCTTGAAGATGCAGCCCGCGCTCGGCTCGCGCGGCTGCGACTCGACGCGCTTCTTCTGGTAGACATCGACCTGCCGGCGAATGTCGGTGGATTCCGCGCTCGCGGCGGGTTTCAGCACCGCGCCGAGGGCGATCGCGTCGTGCAGCTCCGCGCAGTGGCGGTAATCGACATGCATGTCGGCCTTTTGCATCACGCGCACCTCGCCCGACCGGCTGATCATCTCGACCTCCTCCACCACGTCGAACATCCAGCCGCCCATGGCGCCGGCATTCATGCGCAGCGCGCCGCCGACGTTGCCAGGGATGCCCTCGAGGAATTCAAAGCCCCGCAAGCCAGCCTTGATGGCGAGTCCGCAAAGATTTTTCAGGCGCAGGCCGGCGCCGACCCGGACGCGGCCGTCCGCCAGCGGCTCGAACTTCTGCCAGTTCTTGTGGCCAAGATTGATGACCAGCCCGTCAACGCCCTCGTCCGGGACCAGCAGGTTCGAACCGCGCCCGAGCATCAGCACCGGCAGCTGGCGGCGGCTGGCCTCGACCAAAAGCTGGCGCAGGTCCTCCGTGCCGGCCGGCTCGGCGTAGACCCGCGCCGGGCCACCGACGCGCATCGTCGTCTTCGGGCCGAGCAGCTCGCGCTCCGTGAACCGGGTCGCCGGGGTCAGCTGCGGGCGGACCGCGGCGATGAAGTCACTCCACCGGGCTTCGCCCACGTCGAGGTCCGGAACTTTGCTCGCGGCGCTCATGGCACGGAGGCGGCCGGCGTGTGCCGCAGGTGGCGCGGTGGCGGCGTGCCGGCCGCAAGGTCCTCGAGGTCGTGCACGATCGTGTCGATGGTGTTCTCCTGCGACATGCGGTGCAGGTTCGTGCGGAATTTGTTCAGCAGCCAGTCGTTGAAGATGACGTCGAGCACCTCCTGGCGCAGGCCGGCCAGCGCGTGGTCGGCGACAACCACGCCGCCGCCCTGCTGCTCGAAATACGTGGCGTTGGCCCACTGGTGGTTGTCCGCCGCGTGCGGATAAGGAATCAGGACGGCCGGCGTCTCGCAGCGCACGAGCTCGGCCAGCGTCCCGGCGCCGGCGCGGCTGAGCACGAGGTCGGCGGCCGACATCAAAATGCCGACCCGGTCGGAGAACGCCACAAAGGTGCTGCGGACGACCTGTCCGCTCTTGCCGGGCAGCTCGCGCACGCCGTCGCTGCCCTTGCCGAGGCCGGTGACGCAATACACCTGGATGCCCTCGTGCGCCAAGGCCGCGAGGTTCTGTTCCGCCCACTGGTTGAGGTTGCCGGAACCCTGGCTCCCGCCGAGTAGCACGAGCAGCTTCTGCGCGGGATCCAGACCGAGCCGGGCCCGGGCCTCGTCGCGCGGCAGGCGGGCGATCTCGCTGCGCACCGGCAGGCCGGTGTGGCGGATCAGAACGCCGCGGCGGCCCGGCAGGCGGACCCCCGGCGGCAGGTAGAGGCGGGCGGCAAAGCGCGAGAGCACGCGGACGGCGCGGCCGGGCACGCGGTTCGCCTCGTGCAGCGCGACGGGGATGCCGAGAAACCGCGCGGCCATCACGACGCCGGCGTTGGTGAAGCCGCCGAAGCCGATGATGGCATCGGGCCGGTGCGTCCGCAGGAATTTCAGGCTGAAGAGCAGGCCCTGCGTCTGCTTGAGGTGGAAGCGCAGGTGCACGTCGGGCCGCCAGCCGAACGGCGCGCTTGGCACGCGCTCCGCGGGCAGGTGCGGGTATTTTTCCACCAGGCGCGTGTCCACCTTCTTGTGGCTGATGAAGAGCGTGACGGTGTGGCCGCGCGCGATGAGCGCCTCGGCCAGGGCGATGCCCGGCGAGAGGTGGCCGCCGGTGCCGCCGCAGGCGATGACGAAGCGGCTCATGCGACCACCTCCGTGAGCGCCCGCTTGCGCACGAGCGGCTTGGGGCGCTCCCAGGTGCGCTGGGAATTGATGATGATGCCGACCAGCAGGCCCATGAGGATCAGGTTGGAACCCCCGGCGCTGATGAACGGCAGCGACATGCCCTTCGAGGGCAACAGGCTGGTCACGACGCCGAGGTTGATGATGGCCTGGAGCGTGATGAGCAGCACGCAGCCGGTCACGAGCAGGAACTGGAAGAGGTTCGGCGCGCGGCGCACGTGCATCAGGCCCGCGACGAAGATGGTGACGAAGAGCGCCACCGTCAGCAGCGTGAAGATGAGGCCCATCTCCTCGCCCATGATGGCGAAGATGTAGTCGGTGTGCGCCTCGGGCAAAAACGCGTTCTGCTGGCGGCCGTTGCCGAGGCCCACGCCGTCCACGCCGCCGGCGGCGAAGGCCAGCAGCGCCTGCCACGGCTGGTAGCCGGTGCCCTGGCGGTTGGCCTCGGGGTCGAGGAACGACAGCACGCGCTGCAGGCGCACGGGATTGTTCAGCACGAGGACGACGAAGCCCAGCAGCGCCGCGCCGACGGTCGGCAGGAGGAACTTCAGGCGGGCGCCGGCCAGGAAAAGCAGGATGACCCCGATCGCGCCCAGCAGCATGGCCGCGCCGAAGTCGGGCTCGACGATCACCAGCAGCGCGAAGAGCCCGATCCACGCCAGCGGCAGCACAAAGCCGCGCCAGAAGTCATGCAGCCGGCTCTGGTTGAGCGCGAGGTAGTGCGCGAGGGAGAAGAGCAGCGCCAGCTTGGCGAACTCCGACACCTGCAGGCGCGTGAAGCCGAGGTTGAGCCAGCGGCGGCTGCCCTTCACCTCGACGCCGACCGACGGGATCAGCACCAGCACCAGGCCGAACAGCGCGATGGCCGCGGCGACCCAGGCGAACTTGCGCAGCTGCTCGAGATCGGCGATGGCCACCAGCCACCCGGCGCCGATGGCGACCGCGAGGAAGATGAACTGCTTGTAGAGATACGCGTAGGGCCCGCCCTTGATGGGCGAGCTGGCGCTGAACAGCACCACGAGCCCAAGCGAGACCAGGGCCGCCACACAGACGACAATGACGCTCGCGGGGGTGATCGTGAGAGGTCGGCGAAAAACCGCGGCACTCGGCGAACTCACCATGGCGGTGACCCGTTAGTTCTTCGGCGCGGGCTTGGCTTCCTCGACCTTGATCGTCGGCACCTCGGTGCTGGCATCCTTCAGGCCCGCGTCGAGATCCTGGCCGGGCGGCGGCGGCGTGAGTTCAAAGCGCGGGGACGCCGGCGCGGGCGTGGTCGTGGTCGCCGCGGGGGTTTCCGTGGCGGCCGGCTTGGCCGGCGCGGATGCCGGGGCGGAGACGCCCTTGGCGGTGACGGCCTTGAAACCGGGGATGACCAGCTGCTGGCCGGCACGGACCTTGGAAGGGTCGGTGATGTTGTTGGCGGCGGCGAGCTCGCCGACGCTCACCTGGTATTTGCGGGCGATGACGCCGAGGCTCTCGCCGACGGCAACGGTGTGCTTCACGGACTCGCCGTTCGCGGGCTTGGCGACCGCGGGGGCGGCCTGCGTGAGCGTGCCGAGATCGCGCGGCTTGTCGGCCGCGGGGGCCGGGGCCGCGCCGGGCTTGCCGGGGATGATGAGCTTCTTGCCGGGCTGCAGCGCGGTGCCGGTGCCGATGTTGTTGGCCTTGGCGAGTTCGGCGACGGTGAGGTTGTTCTTCTTCGCGATGGTCCAGAGGCTGTCCCCGCGGGCCACGGTGTAGGTGGTGACGTGCGTGACCTCCGCGACCGGCTTGGCCGGGGTGATGGCGACGGCCGCGGCGGAGCCGGGGCGCGTCGGCGCGGCGTAGCCGGAGGGCGAGGCGGGCGAATAGGCGACCGAGGTGCCGAGATCAACCGGCTGCGGCGCGGCCGGGCTGAAGCTGACCGGCGCGGCGGCGGTGCCGCCGGACGGCATGGTGGCGTCGGGCGTCGGGATGTTGCGCGGGCCGGACTGGCAGCCGGGGCTGGCAAAAATGAAGATAAACGCGAGCACGTGCACGGCGACAACGGCTCCGAAGATCTGGAGGATTTTCATGGCGGTATATGATGACGGAGGGGGGAGATTTGCTATCTAAAAATGGGACTTATTCACAGCTTTTCCACAACGGTTCGGGGCGGGCAGTCGGCGTGGTGGACGGGCGGCGGCCGTGGGAAAGAAAGAGCAGGTGTTCGCTGACAGCAAAGATAGGTAAGGTTCCGATTGGGATGGTATAAAGAACCTGTCAGCGAACTCCTGCGAAAGTCTTGGCGGTGCGCACCAGCGGGCCCTCGGGGACCACCTGCCCCTTGCGGAGGCGGCGCAGTTTGGCGAGGGAGCGGACGATCGGCTGCCGCAGCAGGATGAGGCTGGTGCGGGTGACGTCGCGGAAGCTGGGCGTGGACTCGAAATTGTAGTCGATGGGCATGGCGGGAGGCTCAGGAATTCAGCCCGAGCACGATGAAGAGGGCGAAGAGGCAGGCCCAGACACCGATGGCGATGAGGGTGCCGGGGGTAGCGAAGGCCGCGGGAGCGGAGGCGACGGGCAAGGGTTGTTCGGCGGGATCGTCTAGCATGGGAGCTTGGGGGTTGCGGGAGGTTGAGGAAGGATCAGCGGAGCTTGAGCGTCGCCAGGCCGGCCAGGGCAAAGCCGAGCGAGAGGATCCAGAAGCGCAGGACGACCTTGGTCTCCGGCCAGCCGCGTTTCTGGAAATGGTGGTGGATCGGCGCCATGAGGAAGAGGCGCGCACCGGTGCCGGTGCGCCGCTTCGTCCACTTGAACCAGCCGACCTGCAGGATGACCGAGAGCGCCTCCAGGACGAAGACGCCGCCGACGATCACCAGCGTGAACGGCTGGTGGATCATGAAGGCCATGACGCCGATGAGCCCGCCGAGGGCGAGCGACCCGGTGTCGCCCATGAACACCTCGGCCGGGTGCGAGTTGAACCACAGGAACGCCATGCAGGCGCCGATCAGCGCGCCGCAAACCACGGTGAGCTCACCCGCGCCCGGCACGTAGCTCATGAGCAGATATTGCGAGTAGATGCTGTTGCCCGCGATATACGCCATGATGCCGAACACCAGCGCGACCGTGATCGTGCAGCCGGTGGCCAGGCCGTCGAGGCCGTCGGTCAGGTTGATGGCGTTGCTGAAGCCGACGATCCAGAGGTAGAGCAGCACGAGCAGCAGCCACCAGGGCATGTAGGAGATGAGGGCGGTCTTGAGGAACGGGACCCAGAGCTCACGGATCTTCGCGGCGCTTTGCGGATGCCAGAGCAGGATGCCGAGGGCCACGATGGTCGCGAGCGACTGCCAGGCGATCTTCTCCCACGACCTGATGCCGTCCTTGTTCTTGTGCACCACCTTCAGGTAATCATCGCGAAAGCCCGGGACCGTCAGGGCCGTGTAGACCAGGAGCGCGACCACCGTCCAGACATTGGGAGCCGCCCAGAGGGCGCTGCTGAGGAAGACGGCGATGAAGATGATCAGCCCGCCCATCGTCGGGGTGTGCTTCTTGTCAAAGTAGGTGGCGCCCAGCGCGCCGGTGCGCTCGTCGATGTAGCCGTGGCCGAACTTGAGCGCGCGAAAGCGTCCGATGAGCCACGGGCCGATGATGAAGCCGATCAACAGCGCCGTGACCGTGGCCATGACGGCCCGGAACGTGTGCGAGCTGAAGAGCCGCAGGGGCCCCCAGATCTGCTCGTATTCGGCGAGATACTTAAGCATGGCGCGCTTGAATCTGCTGGAGGGCCTGCCAGATGCCGCCGCGCGGCCGGTTGACGGGCGTGCGGCGCGGCCACTCGCACCAGCGCGGCTCCAGCGGCGGCGTGCTGCCGCTCGCGGGCTTCACGGATGACGACCCCGCGCTGAGGCGGCGGGCGGCTTCCGCCATGGGGCTGAAATTAGTGCGCATGGGGGGCGGTTTTAAGACTGGCGACCGGAAGGGGCAGCAGGTGGCGGCGGAAGGCCGAGCGGCCGCGGGACAAGGCCGCGCACCAGCGGCTGTTGCGGAGCTGGATGGCGGCCAGGTGCCGGGTGTAGCGCTGCAGCGCCTCGTCCCGGGCGGCGGTGAGGCGCGTTATCTCGGCGTGGGCGTTGGATTCAGTGGGCATGGGCGATGGCCTGGGGATCCAGGACGGTTTCGAGTTGGTAACGGCGGCTGCCTTTCAAAAACACGGCACCCTTGAAGCCCGCGAGGCGCTCGCGCACGGGGGCGACATCGGCGACGACCGCGACCTGCGCAGGATCGTTGCCGTTCTCCAGCAACCCCTCGCGGAGCGCCGCAGCCTGGCTGCCGAGGGCAAAGAGGAAATCGCCCCGCCGCAGGTGCAGCAGCCGGCCGAGCTGGCGGTGGTAGGCGGCGGACTCGGTCCCCAGCTCTTCCATCGAACCCAGCACGTAGAGCCGCGGCCGGTCGGCGCCGACCGCGCCGTTGAAGGCGTCGATCGCGTCGGTCATCGACGCCGGGTTGGCGTTGTAGAAATCGCAATACACGGTGGCCTCGCCGCTCTGGCGGAGCTCGCCGCGCCACTTCGAGGGCTGCCAGTTTTCCAGGCGCGCCTGCAGGACGGCGTCCTTCACGCCCAGCTCGCCGGCCAGCGCGAGCGCCAGCGCCGCGTTCTGGGCCATGCCCGCGGAGACGCGGCGAAGCTTGAAGCGGCGCTTGCCGTCCAGGGTCAGCTCGGTCTGGTCGGGGCGGTGGAAGACGTTGAACCGGACCGTGCGGGCGGCGACCTGCGTCATGCCCTCGTTCTCCGGCACGAGCACGAGCGGGTTGGCGAGCGCGCGGAACGGCGCGTAAGCCCAGCAGGACACCGGGAACACCGCGAGGCCGCCGGCGCGGTTGGCCGCGGGCAGCCGGGACTTCTCAAACGCGACCCCCTCGAGCGACCCGAGGTTTTCCAGGTGGGCCGGGCCCACGAGCGTGACGACGCTGTGGTCGGGCTCGATCATCTCGGCGAGGCCGGCCATCTCGCCGGGCAGGCTGATGCCGGCCTCGATGACGGCGGCGCGATGCGCGGCCCCGAGCCGGGTGAGCGTCAGCGGGACACCGATGAAATTGTTCAGGTTGCCCGTGGTCGCGAGGACGTCGGGGCTGCCGCCCAGCAACAGCGCGAGCAGGTCCTTCGTCGAGGTCTTGCCCACGCTGCCCGTCACGCCGACCACGGTGCCGTGAAACTCGCGGCGATGCTCCCGGGCGATGCGCTGGAAGGCGCCGAGCGGGTCCGCGGTCACGAGCTGCGGCAGCGTCGTGCCGGTGACCTCGCGGCCGACGAGCGCGGCGACCGCCCCACCCTGCTGCGCCTCGTTGAGGAAATCGTGGCCGTCGCGCTTGTCCGTCTTCAGCGCGACAAACACCTGCCCGGCGCTCAGCGTCCGCGTGTCCTGGTTGAAGCCCGTGACCGCCCCGCCCGGAATACGGGTCCAAGACCCGCCGGTCCAGGTGGCGAGTTTTTCAGGGGCGAAGGAGGACATGGGCGGAAGCTCAGGCGGGCTTGATGGACTTGATGCCGATCAGCTCGCGGACGACCTGGCGGTCGTCGAACGGGATGATCGTGTCCGCAAATTCCTGGTAGGTCTCGTGCCCCTTGCCGGCGATGAGCAGGCAGTCGCCCTCGCGGGCGGCGTCGAGCGCGAGGCTGATGGCGCGGCGGCGGTCCTCGACGAAGGTGATCTTCGCCGCGTCCTGCACGCCGGGCTGCATGTCGGAGAATATCTGCCCGAGCGGCTCGGCGCGCGGGTTGTCGGCCGTGGCCCAGGCGTGGTCGGCGAACTCCTGCACGGCGGCGGTCATGGGCGCGCGCTTGGTGCGGTCGCGGTTGCCGCCGCAGCCGAACACGACGAACAGACGGCCCGGCGTGATGGCGCGGAGCATGCCGAGCGCGTTGTGCAGGGCGTCGTCGGTGTGGGCGTAGTCCACGAGCACGTTGTAGGGCTGGCCCTCCTCGATGCGTTCCATGCGGCCCGGGACGCCGGCGAAGCTCTTCAGGCGGGCGGCGATGACGGACGGGTCGCGGCCGAGCGCGTAACAGGCGGCGAAGGCGGCGAGCAGGTTGCTCACGTTGTAGCGGCCGATGAACGGGCTCTCGAGCTCGATGCCGCCCTCGGGCCAGACCAGGCGGAAGGCCGTGCCCTTGAAATTCAGGCGGACGTTTTCCGCGCGGACGACGGCCTCGGGCGACTCGCCGAAGGTCACCACGCGGACCGCCTTCGGCACGACGCCGGCGAGATGGCGGCCGTGCGGATCGTCCAGGTTGATGACCGCGGCGCGCGGGGCCGCGCCGGCGGCGCCGGTGAAGAGGCGGGACTTCACCGTGAAGTATTCCTCCATCGTCCGGTGGTAGTCGAGATGGTCGCGGGTGAGGTTGGTGAAGACGGCCACGCCGAACTGCATGCCGAGCACGCGGTGCTGGTCGATGCCGTGGGAGCTGACCTCCATCGCGGCCTGGCGGCAGCCGGCGTCGCGCATCTGCGCGAGCAGGCCGTAGAGCTCGAGCGACTCGGGCGTGGTGCGGTAGGACGGCACGATGCGGTTGCCGAGGTCGTAGTTGACGGTGCCGATCAGGCCGACCCGCTGGACCGGCGTGGCGAGCAGGTGCCGGATGAGGGTGGCGACGGTGGTCTTGCCGTTCGTGCCGGTCACGCCGACGAGGTCGAGGGCCTTGTCGGGAAAGTTGAAGTAACGCTGCGACACCAGCGCGAGCGACCGGCGGGCGTCGGCGACCTGGATGTAGGTGACGCGCGCGGCGGTGCCGGCGGGGATCTTCTCGCCCACGATGGCGACGGCCCCGCGCTGGATGGCCTCGTCGATGAAGGAGCTGCCGTCGGCGCGCCGGCCCGGCAGCGCAAAGAAGAGGTTGCCCGGCATCACCCGGCGGCTGTCCATGGCCAGGCCCGAGATGGGGCGCTCAAGGTCGCCCTTGCTGGAGAGAAATTCGCCGTCCCGGAAGTAGTCGGTGAGTTTCGGGGCCATCTTGAAAATGCGCTGGGAAACGGGGTCGGCCGGGCGGGTGCGGGTCTTGGGCAGGGAGCGGAACGCGGCGACGAGCGGATAGTTGGGTGTGAGATAACCGATCACCGGGCACCTCCTGACAGGGCGAGCAGGCCGCGGGTGGCCGGGGAGACCGGCTTGATCTCGAGATATTGCACCAGCTGCTCGGCGATGCGCCGGAAGGCCGGCGCGGCGACGGCGCGGCCGTAGTTGAGGCCGCCGGGCACCTGGGCGTCGTCGACGATGACCGTGAGCACGACCTCGGGGCGGCTCGCCGGGAAGAAGCCCACGAAGGAGCCGACGTGGTGGGTCGTGACGTAGCGGCCGTCGATGATCTTCTGGGTCGTGCCGGTCTTGGCCGCGATCTCGAAGCCGGGCAGGTCGAAGCCGGCGCCCGTGCCGTCCTTGCCGACGACGCCGTGCAGCAGCTGCGCGAGCAGCGCGCTGGTGCTGGGCTTGAGCACCTGGCCGATCCGCTCGGGCGCGTAGGAGTGGGTGACGTGGCCGCTGGCATCCCGGATCTCCTGGATGATCTGCGGGCGGAGCAGCACTCCGCCGTTGGCGACCGTGCTCATCGCCATGTGCATCTGCAGCGGCGTGGCCGCGACGGCGTGGCCCATCGGCATGCGCGTGATGGTCAGGCCGTCCCAGTTCTTCGGCGCCTCCAGCATGCCGCGCTCCTCGCCGCCGAGCTGGAAGCCGGTGCGCTGGCCGAAGCCGAACTTGCGGGCGTAGTCGTAGAAATTCTGCTCGCCCATCAGCATCGCGAGGTGCGCGGCGCCGCGGTTGCTCGAGTGGCTGACGATCTCCGCCACGGTCAGGCGGCCGAACTCGTGGTCCTCCTTGGGCAGCTTGAGGTCGCGGCCCTTGTAGTTGACGATCGGGTTGCCGCAGTCGAAGCCCGTGAGCGGCGTGACCAGCCCCTGGTCGAGCGCGGCGCCGGCGGCGACGATCTTGAAGACCGAGCCGGGCTCGATCTGGTCGGTGATGGCCCGGTTGCGCTGCACGTCCAGCGGGGCCTTGTTGTATTCGTTGAGGTTGAACGACGGGTAGTTGGCCATCCCGAGGATTCGGCCGGTCATCGGGTCGCTGACGATGATGGAGGCGAACTTCGGCTGGTATTTGGCGCCGATGCCGCGCAGCTCGTTCTCGATCATGTGCTGCACGACGGAGTCGATCGTCAGCACGACGTCGTGCCCGTCCCGGACCGGGATCTCGCGGGAGCGGAACTGGGCCATCTCGCGGCGGGCGCCGTCCTTCTCGGACTCGATCCAGCCGTCCTCGCCCTTCAGGAAAAGGTCGAACTTGCTCTCGACGCCGGCGGCGGCGGAGCCCTCCTTGTTGACGAAGCCGATGAGGTGGGCCGCCAGCTCGTTGCCCGGGTAGACACGGCGGTAGACGCGCTCGGCGGTCAGGCCGCGGACGTTGAGCGCCGCGATCTTCGCGAAGGTCGGCTCGTCCACGCCCTCGCGGAGCTTGACCCAGCGGTCCTTGGTCAGGCCGTCCACCGCGCCGTCGCGCTTGTCGGCCTCGGGCTTGATGGCGCGCATGGCGGGCACGAAGGCCTTTTCGACCTCGGCCACCGGCAGGCCGAGCAGGGCGGCCAGCTGGACGCGCTTGGCCTGCTCCTCGGCGGCGCGGCGGGCGCGCTTGGCGGGGTTCTTGTCGATCTGGAGGAACTCGTCGAGGGCCCAGGCGTCGACGGCGACGGTCATCTCCGAGCGGCTGGTCGCGAGCAGGTTGCCGCGGGAATCGAGGATCGTGCCGCGCCGGGCGTGCTCGATGACGATCTGGCGGCGGGCCTTGTCGACGAAGCGCAGCAGCTCGTCGCGGTCGATCACGTGCAGGAAGACCAGGCGCACGCCCACCGCCATGAAGCAGGCGACGACCCCGAGGGCGAGGAGCGTCAGGCGGTTGTTGGCAAAACCCTTGGACATCGCGGCGGTTTAGCGGAGGGAGGCGGTGACGAGACGGAAGAGGGGGGCGCTGTCGCCGGCCGGGGCCGAGGCGAGGCTGAAGATCTCGCGGTTGCGCTTGGCGGCGAGGCGCAGCTCGGGCGAGCCCTCGACGCGGACCACCTGGGCTTCCTGCGGGGTGCCGAGGCCGAGGCGCATCGCCTGGTTCTGCTTGAGCAGGGCGTCGGGATTCACGGCGGCGGCGACCTCGGCGTTGACCTCGTCGAGGCGGCGCTCGACATCGGCGATCCGCGCCACGAGGGCGCGGCTGCGGTTGGCGGTCTGCGAGATTTCCTGGCGGACCCAGACGGCGCCGAGGCCGAGGGTGCCCGAGAAGACGAGGAGCAGCAGGCTCAGGGCGATGAGCCGGTTGACGTTGGCGTTGGCCGGGGGCGGTTTCATGACGGGCGCGGGATCAGAGTTTGCGGAGGACGCGCAGCTTGGCGGAGCGGCTGCGGGGGTTGCTGGAAATCTCGGTGTCGGACGGCGTGAGCGGCTTGCGCGTCAGCGGGTCGGCGAGCTTGGTGCGGAGCTGCTGCGGCGTGGCGTCGTTGGCGTCGACCGGCTGGCCGCACATGGCGCGGAAGAACTGCTTCACGGGCCGGTCCTCGAGGGAATGGAAGCTGATGACGGCCAGCACGCCGCCGGGGGCGAGCTTGGCGAAGGCGGCGGGCAGCGCGCGCTCGATGGCGCCGATCTCGTCGTTGACGGCGATGCGGATGCCCTGGAAGGCGCGGGTGGCGGGATGGATGCGGCTCTCGCGCTTCACCGCGGCCGGGAGGGCGTCGGCAATCAGCTGGGCGAGCGAACCGGTGCGGGCCAGCGCGCCGGTGCCGCGGGCGGACTCGATGGCCGCGACGACGCGGCGCCAGTTTTGCTCCTCGCCGAGGTCGCGGATGGCGCGGACGAGGGACTCGTGGCTGGCGACCTCGAGCCAGCGGGCGGCCGGCTGGCCGGAGCGCGGGTCCATGCGCATGTCGGCCGGGGCGTCGTTTCGGAAGGCGAAGCCGCGGTCGGCCTCGTCGAGCTGGAAGGAGGAGACGCCAAGGTCGAAGAGGATGCCGTTGAAACCGGTGTCGGGCAGCGTGGCCAGGTCGCCGAAGTTCAGGTCGACGAGGCGGAAGGCGGCGGGGAACTCGGCGCGGAGGGCCTCGGCGCGGGGCTGGGCGGCGGGATCACGGTCAAGGGCGACGACGCGGGCGCCGGTCGCAAGGATGGCGCGGGTATGGCCGCCGCCACCGAAGGTGCAGTCGAGGTGGCACGTGCCCGGGAGCGGCGCGAGGTATTCGAGAACCTCGTGCAACATCACGGGTTGGTGCCCCGGGTTCATGGCGCGGGTAGGAAGTTCAAGCGCGGGCGCGGACATGGAGTTTCTTCCACGGGAGGACGATCGAGATCGGCTCGCGCAGGAGGGAGCGGCGGTTCGCGCAGAAAACAGGAGACAGCTTGGGCAACGGCTGGGGCCGGATGAGCGTGACGAGTGTTTTCATGGGTTAGAGGCCGATGCGGCGCATCATGTCGCCGAAGTTCTCGCCGGCGGTGCTGCGCGTCATCTCGGTCCAGCGCGCCGGGCTGAGGATGTTGAAGGTGTCGCCCATGCCGCTGAGGACCGCGTCCTTCGCGATGCCGGCGTGGCGCAGGAGGTCGGCGCTGACGCCGAAGCGGCCCTGCTTGTCGAAGGTGAACGAGAGCGCCTCCGAGAAAATCTTCGCCTTCACGGCCTGCGCGTCGCGGTCCGACAGTTTCATCTCCGAAATCTGCGCGAGGAGCTTGTCGACGCGCGCGGGCGGCAGCACGGCGATGTAACCGTCGGGATGCGGAATCGCCAGAAACGTCTCCTCGTCCGTGTGCACCCAACGCCACAACGACGGAATCGTGAGACGATTCTTGTCGTCGAGCGTGTGCTCAAAACGGCCGGAATAAACGGTTGTGCGTGATTGCGCCATGGAAGGTGTCCGGAGGCCTCATCCCCCAAGACGCCCCATTTCTCCCCATTTAGCTCCCCACAAGCAAGTAAAAACCCGCACCAAATCGTCAAATTTTGTTCACAAATTACCCCCAAAACGAGGGTTCCACATCCGCCCCTTCTCCGGGCCTTCTCAGGCCTGATCGTCGCCGGTCAGGAAGTGGCTGCCCTTGCTCACGGGGTTGAGCGCGGCGGCGTGGACGACCAGCAGGGCGGTCTGCACGGCGTTGCGCAGCTCGATCAGCTCGGCCGTGGGCCGGCAGTCCCGGTAGAACGCCTGGATGTCTTCCCGCAACTCGAGCAAAATGCGCCGGGCCCGCGCCAGTCGCCGCGGCGAGCGGATGATACCGGCATAATTCCACATCGTGGTCCGGACCTGATGCAGGTCCTGTCGCACCAGCATCGGGTCGGCGGGCTTGGCCGGACTGGTCCAGGGCTTGGGCTCCGGCAGATGAAACTGCCCGGCACGCAATTCCGCAACGTCGGCCGCGGCCGCGGCCTTGGCGCCGACGAGGCACTCGAGCAGCGAGGTGCTCGCAAGGCGGTTGGCGCCGTGCAGCCCGGTGCAGGCGGTCTCGCCGATGGCGTTCAGGTGGCGGACATTCGTGCGGCCCGACAGGTCGGCATGCACTCCGCCACAGGAGAAATGCGCCGCCGGCACGACCGGGATGCGCTCGCGCGTGATGTCCACCCCACCCTCCAGGCAACGCCGGTGGATCCCCGGGAAACGCTCGCGGATGAATTCCGGCTTCAGCGCGGAAAGATCGAGAAAGACGCACGCCTCGCCCGTCGTGGCGAGGTGCTGCTTGATGGCGCGGGAAACCACGTCGCGCGGCGCGAGCGAACCGAGCGGGTGCACACCGTCCATGAAGCGCCGGCCGGCCGCGTCGACGAGGACGGCCCCCTCCCCCCGCAGCGCCTCGGTGATCAGGAACGGCGCCGCGCCGGGCAGGCTCAGCACCGTGGGGTGAAACTGGACGTATTCGAGATCCATCAGCCGTGCGCCGACGCGGTAGGCCATCGCCACCCCGTGCCCGACGCTGCCAGGCTGGTTCGTCGTGTGCAGAAAAATCCCGCCGAGCCCGCCGGTCGCGAGCACGGTCTTCTTCGCCACGAACGCGACGACCTCACCCGTCGCGGTGTCGAGGGCGTAGCAGCCGAAACAGGTCAATGGCTCGTAGCGGTCGCGCGCATCGCTCGAGCTGTGCGAGAGCGTCGCCAGGTCGATCGCGGAGAAGCCGCTGCGGCGCGTGATGCCCCGTGTCGTGTCCACCCGATGCGCCAGGGCCGCGAGGATGGCATGCCCGGTGGCGTCCTTGGCGTGGATGATGCGGCGGGCGTGGTGCCCGCCCTCCCGCGCCAGGTCGAGCCGGCCGGCCGCGTCGCGATCAAAGTTCACGTGCAGTTCGTCGAGGAGCAGCTCCTTGACCGCGGCCGGACCCTCACGCACCAGCTGGTCGATGGCCGCGGCGTTCGCGGTGCCGTCGCTGGCCTCCAGGATGTCCCGGGCCAGCTGCGCCGGATCGGGACTGGTGTCGTAGATGATGCCGCCCTGGGCCCAGTCGCTGTTGGCGCGCAGCGGTTCGCCGAGCGACAGAAGCTCCACCTTGAAACCCGCGCGCGCGGCGTGCCACGCGTAGGCGGAGCCGGCGAGGCCGGCGCCGAGGACGAGGCAGTCGGTGTGGAAAATTCTCATGCAGGATTCACCACAAAGGCACGAAGACACAAAGGAAGTATCTCACCCAAACTTTGTGCCTCTGTGTCTTTGTGGTTCATTTCCTTCCCTTTTGCAGGTCGAGGCTAAGGTCCGCGGCCGCAACGGAGTGCGTGAGCGCGCCGATGCTGATGACGTCGACACCGGGCAGCGCATAGTCGCGCAGCGTGGCAAACTTCACGCCGCCGGAGACCTCCACGGTCGCCCGGCCGGCGATGGCTTTCACCGCCGCGCGCACCTGGGCCGGGGTCATGTTGTCGAGCAGGATGATGCCGGCGCCGGCGCGCCGCGCTTCCTTCACCTCGGCGAGGGACTTGGCCTCGACCTCGATCTTCGCCCCGTGCGGTGCGGCGGCCTGGCAGAGCCTCACCGCCCGGGTGAGCGAACCGGCGGCGGCGATGTGGTTGTCCTTGATGAGAACATGCTCGCCCAGCGACGAGCGGTGGTTGAAGCAACCGCCGCAGCGCACGGCGTATTTCTCGAGGGCCCGGTAGCCGGGCGTGGTCTTGCGGGTGTCGACGATGCGCACCCCGGTGCCGCGCACGGCATCGGCATAACGCCGCGCCTGGGTCGCGATGCCGCTGAGCCGCTGGAGGAAATTGAGCGCGGTGCGCTCGGCGGTGAGCAGGGCGACGGTCGGTCCCTCGACGCGCAGCACCGCGGCACCTTGCTTAACGCGGTCGCCGTCCTTCGCGAGCAGCCTGACCTTCAGCGCCGGATCAACGCGGGTGAACACCGCGGCGGCCACCTCGAGGCCGCAGATGACGAGATCCTGCCTAGCGTCGATGATGGCGCGGCTGCGGTGCTTCGCCGGGAAGATGGCGCGGCTGGTCACGTCGCCGAGGCCGGCGTCCTCTTCCAGCGCGAGATCGATCAGGTGGGAGGTGCGGACGTCGATGGGCATGAGATAGTGGTAGTCTGTTAGATTACTAACGGCCCGAGGGCATCAGGGCTTCGGCGTGAGCTCGAACATCCGCTCGATGCTGCGAGCGGCGCGGCGACGCAGGTCCTCGTCGAGGGTGACGATCTGGTCGGGCCGCGGGGCGGTCATCGCCTGGAGCACCTTTTCCAGCGAGTTGAGCTTCATGTAGGGACAAAGCCGGCAGCCGCCGATGAAGCGCTTCTCCGGCGTCTCCACCTGCAGGCGGCCGACCAAGCCGCACTCGGTCAGCATCAGGAAATACGGCGCGGGCGTGGTCTTCACGTATTTCATCATGCCGCCCGTGCTGCCGACGTAATCGGCCGCGGCGGCCACCTCGGCGGTGCACTCGGGGTGCGCCACGACCTTGAGGCCGGGAAACCGGGCGCGCGCGGCGGCCACATCCGCCGCCGTGAACTGATCGTGCACGATGCAGGTGCCGTCGGAGGAGATGATCTCCTTGGCCACGCCCCGGCGCTGGAGCTCGGCGCGGACATTGTCGGCCATCAGGCGGTCGGGCACGAAGAGGATGCGTCGCTGCGACAATCCGGCGACGATGTCATAGACGTTGCCCGAGGTGACGCAGACGTCGGACTCGGCCTTCACCTCGGCGGTGCTGTTGATGTAGCAGACGACGGCGGCGTCCGGATAGAGCGCCTTCAGCTTCCGCACGCCCTCGCCGGTGATCGAGTCGGCGAGCGAGCAGCCGGACCCGCGGTCGGGCACGACGACGGTGGCGTGCGGCGAGAGGATCTTCGCGGTCTCTGCCATGAACACGACGCCGGCGAAGACGATCTTCTTCGCCTGCGATTCGCGGGCCTTGAGGCTGAGAAAGTAGGAGTCCCCCTTGAAGTCACCCACCCCGTAGATGATTTCCGGCTCCACGTAGGAGTGCGTCAGGATGACGGCGTCCTGCTCGCGCTTGAGGCGGTTGATCTCAAGCGTGAGCGGAGCGATGCGCCGGCAGGCCTCGTAGTTCCACTGCCGGCCCGGCTCGCAATCGACGTGCAACAGCGCCTTCAGCAGCCGGTCGGCCTCGGCATCTATTGCGGCGGGCGGCAAGATGGTGGTGAGAGTGGTCACAGGAAGGGATATTGATCGGCCATGGCCGGCGAATGGGCAAATTTTATCAGTGTCATCGCTTGATAGTCAGTCAGTTCGCCAGCCGGCTGGTTCCCGTGGCGCGAGCCGCGCCGGCCCCGGCGGCGGGCACCGTGCCGCCGCCCGGGGGCCAAAAGCTGTCAGGAGACCCGCGGGGCGGCGGATTGACTTCTTGCCACCCGGACGGACCGGATAATTTTTACCGCGTGCCGCTGCGTTACCTCACCATCGACTTCAACTCCTTCTTCGCCTCGGTGGAGCAGCAGGAGCGGCCCGAACTCCGGGGCAAGCCGGTCGGCATCGTGCCGGTGATGGCGGAGACGACCGGCTGCGTCGCCGTCAGCATCGAGGCCAAGGCCCTGGGCCTGAAGCGCAACGCCCGGGTCTCCGACGCCCGGAAGATGTGCCCCGGCCTCGTCATCGTCGAGGCCCGCCCGGAGGTTTACATCAACTATCACCGCCGGCTCGCCGCGGTGATCGCGCCCCACGTCGCGGAGAACAAGCTGCAGTCGATCGACGAGATGACCGCGAAGCTGCACGGCTTCCTCGACCGCGCGCAGGCCGGGGAGCTCGCGCGGCAGATCAAGGCGGACATCACCCGCGAGGTCGGCCCCTTGCTCCGCAGCTCGATCGGCATCGCCCCGACCTGGCTGCTGGCGAAGGTCGCCTCCGACATGCAGAAGCCCGACGGGCTGGTGATCCTCGACGACGAGGACATCCCGGGAAAATTGCTGCACCTCGCGCCCGGTGACATCGCCGGCATCGGTCCCAACATCCAGCGCCGCCTCGAGGAACACGGGATCAAGACCATGGCGCAGCTCTACGCGGCCAACGCCCATGAGTTCCGCGGCATCTGGGGCGGGGTGCGCGGCGAGCAGATCTGGCGGCTGCTGCATGGCGAGGACCTGGATTTCTTCGAGCACGAAAGCGGCAAGACCATCGGACACGGCCATGTGCTGCCGCCCGCGAAGCGCAACCACCCCGACGCCCTGGCCGTGCTGCACCGGCTGTTGCAAAAGGCGGCCATGCGCCTGCGCCATTCCTGGCTCTATGCCGGCGCCATGAGCGTCTCGGTCGACTATGCCGACGAGACCGCCTGGGCGGCCGAGCTGCAGCTGACGGAAACGCAGGACACGCTGCGCCTGACGCACGCGTTGAACGACCTGTGGCAGCGCCGCCCGGCGAAATTCTCCCGCCGCCGGCCGCTGCGCGTCGGCGTGCACCTGACCGGCCTGATCGACACGAAGCTGCACACGCCCGACCTGTTCGAGGAGCCCGTGGAAAAAACGCGCGGCAAGCTCTTCGCGGCGGTGGACCACCTCAACAAGGTGCTCGGCAAGAACACCGTCTACCTCGGCGGCGCGCACGGCGCCACCAAGGACGCGCCGATGCGCATCGCCTTCACCCGCATCCCCGAGCCCGAGATCGAGGAGATCGACCGCAGCTACGAGGGCCGGCTGAAGAAAAAGCCGCCCGCGCCAGCCGAACCGGAGGTTTGGTGAGACGGCCCCCGGTCTTTTCCAGATTTCACGGAGTGGTTACCCGATGACATCCTCGGTCGCGGCGTCGAAGAGGTAGGCCCGCGCCAGGTCGAAATAGACCGTGAGGTGGTCACCAGCCACGAAGCGCTGGTCCGCGCGCAGGCGCGCCACCAGCGTGCCGGAGCCGCAGTCCAGATGGACGTAGGTTTCCGCCCCCATCGGCTCGGCGAGATCGATCCGCGCGGTCAAGGCCGCAGCCTGCTCCGTGGCCACGGTCGCTATCGCTTCGGGCCGGATGCCGAAGATGACGGGCCGGCCCTCGTTCCCGGCCACACGGGCAGTCAGCACCCCGTCCAAGACAAAGGACGCTGCCTCCGCCCCCCCTGCCCCGACAAAATGCAGGCGGCCGCCCCGGCGCCGGATCGCACCGCGCAGGAGGTTCATCGGCGGGCTGCCGATAAACCCGGCGACGTAGGCGTTGGCGGGGCGATTGTAGAGCGTCAGCGGATCCGCCACCTGCATGATGCGGCCGTCCTTCATCACGCAGATCCGGTCGCCCATCGTCATGGCCTCGATCTGGTCGTGGGTGACATAGATCATGGTCGCCCCGAGGCGGGCGTGCAGGCGCGAGATCTCGGTGCGCATGGAAACGCGCATCTTGGCGTCGAGGTTCGAGAGCGGCTCGTCGAAGAGGAAGACCTTCGGCTGGCGCACGATGGCGCGGCCGACGGCCACGCGTTGGCGCTGGCCGCCCGACAGCGCGGCCGGCCGGCGCTCGAGCATCGCCTCCAGCCCGAGGATCCGGGCGGCATCCTGCACGCGCCGCTCGATCTCCGGCCGCGGCGTGCGGGCCAGTTTGAGCCCGAAAGCCATGTTGTCGAAAACCGACATGTGGGGATACAGCGCGTAGTTCTGGAAAACCATGGCGATACCGCGGTCCTTCGGCGCCAGGTCGTTCACCACGGCGCCGCCGATGCTGACGGTGCCGGCGGAGATCTCTTCCAGCCCGGCGATCATGCGCAGCGTGGTAGACTTGCCGCAGCCGGAAGGTCCCACGAGGACCATGAACTCACCATCCGCGATGTCCAGGTCGATGCCCTTGACGGCGTGGAACGCGGAGGAACGCGCGGAGGCGGGATATGATTTCTCGAGGGCGGTGAGGGTGACTTGGGCCATGGGGATTTATCCTTTGATGGCGCCCTGGGACAGACCCCGCACGAACAGGCGCATGGTGAAGGCGAACAAAACCAAGAGGGGCAGCGCAGCGAAGAGGTAGGCGGCCATGATCTGGCCCCATTGCTTCACGTATTCGCCGTCGAGGTAGATCAAACCCACCCCGATCGTGAAGAGATCGCGGTCGCGCAACACGATGAGCGGGAGCAGAAATTCGTTCCACTTGTTAAGAAAGGCGAGGATCGCGAGCGTGCCGAGGATCGAAGCCGACATCGGCACGACAACGTGGACCAGCTGCTGGAAGTGCCCCGCCCCGTCGATCTCGGCGGCCTCAAACAGGTCCTTGGGCAGGTCCTCGATGAAGCCGCGCAGCACGAAAAGATTGAAGGCCTGCCCCCCGGCCACGCCCACGATCACGAGGGCATAAAGCGTGTTCAGCAGGCTCATCTCCTTCAGCAGCGAGAACAGTGGCACGATGTTGGCGATACCCGGCAACAGCATGAGGACCATGAAAACCGCCCAGAGCACGCGGGAGAAAGGCAGGCGGCTGCGGGCGAAGAAATACGCCCCGGCCAGCGCTAGCGCCAGCGTCAGCGCCGTGCCGGTGACAGCGACGAAAAGGCTGTTGCCCACGTAGGGCAGCACAAGGCGGGCGGCGTGCACCCAGTTTTCCCACTGCCAGTCCGCCGGCGAGGACGGCAGCCAGGGATTGCGGATGAAGGCCGCGTTGTCCTTCAGGCTGATCTGCGCCATCATGTAGAGCGGCAGCAGCTCAATGCCCATCAGGAGCAGGATAAACAGGTGCTTCGCCCAGTCCGAAGGGCGGCGGGAAGTGGAGACGGTTGTCGCCGGGGTTTTCATCGCCGGGAACGCACGAAGCGGTTGTTCACGAGGGTGAGCGCGAGGATGAAGGCGAACAGGATCAGGCCGATGGCGCAGGCATAGCCAAATTCGCCCGCGAGGAAGGCGCGGTTATACATCCAGAGTCCCGGCGTCATGCCCCGGCCACCCGGGCCGCCGGTGTCACCGAGCAGCAGCAGCTGCAAGCCGTAGCCCTGCAGCGTTGAGATGATGAGCAGCGTGAGGTTCAGGCGCACCTGCGTGAGGATGAGCGGCAGCTCAATGTGAAAAAACTTTCCGACCGGGCCGATGCCATCGAGTTCAGCCGCTTCGTAGACCTCGGTGCCGATCGCCTGGAGCCCGGCGAGGTAGATGAGCACCCCCACCGCCCCGATCCAAGGGAAGCCCCACAGGAAAAGGGATGGCAGCACCAGTTCCGGCTGGGACAGCCAGCCGACCGGCACGCCCTCGGCGAAAACACCCCACCCCGCCAACCGGTCCAGGCTGACGAGCGCGGCCTTTAGGCCTGTCGCATCAAGCAGGCGGTTGAGGAGACCGAGATTGGGGTCGAGATAGAATTTCCAAATAAAAAGCGTCACCAGTCCGGGCACAATCATCGGCACAACGAGGAGCACACGATAAAGGTATTGCCAGCGCTCGCTGCGCAGGCGGTGGATAACGACCGCCAGAGCGATCGAGGGCAGCATCTTGATGAGATTGAATCCAACCAAGCAGGCCACGGTGACGAAGGAATCCCACAGCACCCGGTCGCCCCACGCGCGCCTGAAATTCTCCCAGCCGAGATATTGCTTCGCTTCTCCTCCCTGCCAGTCGAAGAGACTGTGATAGACGGCGCTGGCCGCCGGGAAATAGGCGAACAACGCGACCAAGCACAGCGAAGGCACCACAAAAAGGTAGAGCCGCCACTCGCGGAAGGCCACGGCCAGGGAGGAGCGTCGGACGCGCGGTTTCATGGCCGGGCAGGCGGGTTGGCGCCGGCCGCGGTGCGGGCCAGCTCATGGAGGATGAAATAATTCTCCGCCTCGTTGCCGTCGATCTGCTCGGCCACCTCGTTGAACTTGCGCGCCAGGACGGCATCGTCCGGCGCGGCCCGCGCCAGCCACCGGTAGGCGGCGAGATTGCCATCCTGCCGCATCACGTTGCGCCGGGTGTTGGCCGTGCGGCTTTGCAAGTCGAGGCGCAGGGCCGGAACATAATCGCGTTCCAAGGCAGCCGTATAGGCCGCCACCGTCTGCGCGTCGGAAGTGGCGGCCAGCAGCAGGTGCAGGTTCGTGTCCGCCACGCGTTTTGCATCCGGGTGCCGGCGGCGGATGGAAAGATCGAAGCCATTCGCATAGCCTGCCGTCACGGGCTGGAAGGGTTTGAGCTCCGCCGGAACCGGGGCGTCAGCCACGGCGGTCAGCCATCCGCTCAGGGCGGCAAAACGCGCCGCCGTGGCCTGGCTGGTAAGAAACCGCAGAAAATCTACTGCCTGCTCCGGCGCACGACTGGCGCGCGTCAGACCGAAAGCGCCGGCCGGCCGGATGTTCGCTTCGGTGACCGGCCCGAGCATCTGCGCGCCATAAACCGGATGACCCGGACCCGGCACCGGCAGCGCAAACACACCGAGCGGAAAATCCGCCTGTGCCCGCAGACTCGCCGCCTCATGCGCACCACTGACCAGCATGACGGTGCGCCCCTGCAGGAAGGCGAAGTTGGCGTCGTCCCGCTGCAGCTGGAGAAAGCCAGGCTGGATGTGTTGCCCGATGTCCCGCACAAGGCGAAAGGCAGACTGGAGCGCGGGATCGTGGAAATTCCACCGCCCCTGGAGTAAAGCCACCGAAGGCGAGAGATCCGCCCGCAGATGCGCCGACCAGGCAACCTCGAACTGCCGGCGCTGAGTCTGCGTGCCGAACAGGAAATCGATGAGGAAAGGGGTGTTGTAGACCGAGCCCGCAAGCGGAACCAGCGGTTGGTCGTGCGTCGCGCCCCACGCCTCAATGGCGGCGCATGCCGCCCGGAAGGCCTCGTAATCAGCCGGCGGCGATTCCGTGCCGAAGATCTCGCGCCACAGCGCTCGGTTGTAGAAGACCCGGTTGGTGAAGAGGCTGGTCGGGATGCTGTAGTAGCTGAGCAGCCGGCTGTCGTAGCTGCCGGTCAGGCCGTCGATGAAGGTCTCGCGCCAGGGCAGGCCGGCCGCCGGCGTGGCCGCGTTGTAGGGATTGGGCGACTCGACCCACTCATGCAGCGGCGTGAAATGCCGGGCGAGATCCTCCAGGGTGAACTGCCCTCCGTCGACGAGGACTAGGTCGGGGGAGGTGCCGCCGATCAGCTGCGTCTTGGCCCAGGCATTGAAAATGCGCTGCGGCACGGCAATCTGTTCCACCTCCACCCCTGGGTGCAGCCGCATGTAATCAGCGGCGATTTGCGCGTAAGCCTCGCGCAGCCCCGGCTCGAGGTAAAAATGGGCGAAGCGCACCGTGGTCTTCCTGTCCCGCGCCGCCGTGACATCCGCGGTCGAGCGCAGCAACACCCGGAAAGTGGCAACGGCATAGATGGCCGCGAACAACGCCAGACCGGCCCAGACGAGAGCACGGCGTTTCATCGGGCGGCCTCCTTTTCCAGTTCGGCCAGCTTGAGGGTAATCCAATAGACGCGCTCATCCCGTCGGAAGCGTTTCAGAAATTCCGCGAAATAGCCGCGTGCCTTGGCCCGGTCGCCGGTCCGCCGGGCCAGTTCACCCATGCGGGCGAGAAAATCGCCCTGATCGATGCCGCGCTCGATGCCCAGCGCCCAAGCCGCCTCCAGGTGGCGCAGCGCCGCCGGCAACGAAACACCGAACTTCTCATAGCCGTCCGCCAGGATGATATGCAGGTCCTTCTGCAGGGTCGGGTTGGTCAGGCGAGAAATTTCCTGCTCGGTCTCCGCCAGGCGTCCGGCCTTTTCGGACCAGGACGTGATCTCGTAGAGACACAGCGTGGCCCATTTCACGGATGCCGCCTCGGCCCAGAAACCGCCGCCGGGCGTGCGGCTCAGTTCGCGGTAGGCCGAGCGCGCGGCCACAAGGTCGGGCTTCGACTGGTGCAGCTGGAGGATGCGGGCCAGGTAGAACCGGGCGGCCTGCGTGATCTCGTCATCGGGCGCCGCCGGCTCCGCCACCAAGGCGGTGAGCAGCGCGCGCGCCTCGGCGACCGTGCGGTCGCTCTTCGGCTGGCGGTTGAGCTGGCTGATTGCCAGCGCATAGCGGTTCTCGCGGGAGGGATCCTTGGCGGCCAGCGCGCGGAAAACGGCCTCGGCCTCGTTGAAGCGGTAAAGCGTCGTCAGTTCCCAGCCGTCACGCAGCGTGGCCGGGTGGTCCTCGGAGGCCGGCGCGAGGCCGGCCAGCAAGGCCGGCAACAGGAGGTGACGGCAGGCACGCATCGCGACCGATCAGCGTGCCGACTCCAGGACGTGCTCGCTCAGCACGCGGCCTTGCGTATCGTGGTGTCGGAAAGTCAGGAAGGAACGGCCGTCACGCTGCACCAGCTCGCCGCTGAAGAAGCCCCCGTCGATCCGCAGGAAGCGGTGCATGGGGCTGAGCCTGACCTTGCCGACAAAGCCCTCGGCCATGCCGAAGCAGGCCGGCCCGCAGCCGAACTCGCGCAATCCGGTGACCTCGTCGACCGAGTGATACTGCCAGTGCCGGTCGCCGGTAATGACCACGGTGCCGGGCTGCGCCGCCAAAAACCGGCGCACCTCGTCGCCCTCCGTCTGGAAGGCCTCGTCGGCGAGCGAGTCGCCCTTCTCCCCCGCCTTGTAATCGACGTTGGGCCCGACGATCGGCGTGCCGGTGATGACGACGCGGAAGGTGGCGTCGGAAGCGCGCATCGTCTCATAGAGCCAGCGCTTTTGTTCCGCCCCGAGCACGGTCTTGTCCGGGCTGTGGCGCGTCTTGCCCTCGCTGCGAAATTCGCGGCTCTCCAGCAGCCAGACCTGCAGGTCGCGCCCCCAGCGGATCGTCCGGTAAGGCGGATCCCGCGGCATCGGCAGCTGCTCGTGCTCGATCGCCATGCCCTGCTCCCAGGTAAGATCGCCGTAGGTCATGCCGGGGTGGCTGTCATTGCGCAGGGTGTCGTGGTCGTCCTTCAGGAAATAACTCGAGGCACCTCGGTAAAACTCCCGCACATACGGCCAGGCCGACGTGCGGTTCCACTTGAAGCGGGCCAGCGCGGCCGTGGTGGCGAAGGGATAATATTTGTCGAGGTAGACATAATCGCCGGTCTGCACGAAGAAATCCGGCTGCCATTTCGCAGCCGCCGCATACATGTCGAAGCCCATGGCAGGATTGTCGCGGCGCCAGTCGTCATGACAGGTTGTGACGATGAAGCGCACGGGGCCGGTCGCGTCGGCGGGCGGCACGGTCTTGAAGCGTCCCTCGACGGCGGCACCCGGATTGCCCTGCGGATCGCGGGACTCGACACGCAGACGATGCCACAGTCCCGGGGCGAGGCCGGTGAGGTTGAATTGGTGCGTAAAGTCCCGCGCCGGGTCGACCGGCGTCCAAGGCGTGGCCTGCTCCGTTCCGGCGACAGCGGTCTCAGGGGCCCAGAGCACACGCACATCACCCGCGGCGCCGGGCACGGCATATTGCATCTCTTCCAGGCTGCGGCCGGGCGGAATCTGGCCGTCAGCCCGGCCTTCGCGGATGCCCTCACGCGTATTGACCTCGGCAAACGGCACACCCTCACGCCGGGCGTCGGCCTCAAGGGTCAGCCGCGTCCAGACAAGCGCGCCGGTATCAGAGACCTCGCCGATCTTGATACCGGTGGCCTGATGAATGGAGGGGGCGGCACCCGCGGCCAAGCTCACGACAAGAAAAAATCCGGATAAGCGGAACATGGAGCGAAGCAACATGAGGATTAGTCGACTGCGGGCTTCTTGGGCGGCAGCTTGTCAATGCCGAGGCGCTTCGACCAAGCCGTCCACTGCGCAATCAGGTCGGCGGCCAAGGCGGGTTGCACCGCCATGAGGTTGTGCTGTTCGGCACGGTCGGTCGACAGATCATAGAGTTCCCACGGGCGATCCGCAAACGATGTCAGCTTCCAGTCGCCGCGGCGCATGGCACGGTCGCCATTGTATTCCCAAAACAGCATGTCGTGCCCGACATGTTTTTCCCCGCGCAGGAGCGGCGCCAGCGAACGACCCTCCATCGGCGGTAGTGATTCGCCGCGGAATTCCTCCGGATAACGCGCCCGAGCCAGCTCGAGCGTCGTGGGCATGAGGTCCATGATGTGGCCGACGACCGGCGTGATGGTCCCGGGCTGGGCCTTGAGCCCGGCCGGCCAGTGGACGATCAGCGGGGTGGCGAGGCCGCCTTCGTAACAGGTGTCCTTGTAGCCGTAGAACGGCGTGTTGCTCGCGTCGGCCCATGGTGTGTCGTAGGTGTGGAACGAATCCAACGGCCCCGGCCCGGAGGACGGCGTCTCCTTCGGCGTCGCGCCGTAATGGTGCGTGCCGGAGGACGCGCCGTTGTCGGAAAGGAAAATGACGATGGTGTTGTCCGCCTTGCCGAGCTCACGAAGCTTGGTCATCAGCCGACCGATGTTTTGATCCATCCGGTCCACCATAGCGGCATACACGGCCATCTTTAGGTCCCACTTGTCGTGATCCGCCACTTGCTCCCACGGCAGAATGCGGCCGTCGTCCCCCCAGAAACGCGGCATCCATGGACTGGTGTCGCGCACCACGGCCAGACTCGTGTCGCCGCGCGGAGCGAGAGCCATGCCGGGAGTCAGGAGCCCCATCGCCTGCTGGCGGGCATAGCGATCGGCGCGGATACGGTCCCAGCCCACAAGATATTTGCCGCGATACCGGGCAATGTCCTCCGGCCAGGCCTGGATCGGGTAATGCGGGGCTGTGTAGGCGACATAGAGGAAAAAGGGTTTGTCGTCCTTTTGCTCAGCCAGATAGCCCAACGCGCGGTCGGTGAAGGCGTCGGTGGAATAGAACTTCGGATCATCCGGCGTCCAAGGCTTGAAGACCTGACCGTCGATCGACCATGTCCGCTCCCATTTGTCCTGGGCTGGCACGGGCTCGCCCGGACGCTGCCGGCCGGGGTTAAAGTGATTCACCTGTCCGTCCACTAGACCGAAATACCGCTCGAAGCCGCGATCGGTGGGAATGTCCTTCCCGTGCCATTTCCCGGTCATCCACGTGTGGTAGCCGGCCTCTCTCAGAACCTCCGCGAGTGTTGTGCAATGCTGAAGCTGCTCCGCCTTGCGCCCCATGCCGCTCTGGTGTGGATAAAGCCCGGTGAGCAGCGAGGCCCGCGACGGAAAACATTTCGGTGTCGTGTAAAACTGGGAGAAGCGCAGGCCGTTTGCCGCGAGGGCGTCGAGGTTGGGCGTGGCAATCTCCGAGCCGTAGCAGCCGATGTCGGAGTAGCCCATGTCATCGGCCATGATGATGACGATGTTCGGCCGGTCGTCGGCCGCGAGGGCCGCGGAGGCAATGACGCCGGCGGCAAGCCCGGCCAGTATACGCTGGGGGTAGTTCATGGGTTTCGTTCTCCGTTGGATCATTCGGGATTTGCCTGTCTCCAAGTCAAACGCTGGCCGCCAGCCTGGAAACAAGGGGTAAAATCAAGCGGACCGCGCCAGCCCGGCGCCAGCCGGAGCAGGAACGGACTGCGGAAAAGACAGCCGCCACCACCAGCGATAGCAAGCGAAGCCAGCGGCACAATTTCATGGCAACTGACGGGCGTGTTCGTCGGGAATCCCCGACAATTGCAGAAAATAGCCGTTGACGGACCGGCACCACTCCTCAGCCAAAGCAATCTGCCCGGCGAGCCGCTCGTGCACATGGTCAAAGCGTTCCTGGTCGATGCGGCCGCGCAGCGTCTCCCACTCCCGCAGGAATCCTTTCACCCGCTCCACGCCGGCGAAATGCCGGTCGTATATTTCCTGGATGACGGTGCGGCCGCTGTGCAGGCGATGACCATAAGGCACATGATGCAGGAACAGCAACAAGTCGTCGGGACAATCGCGGACGGATTCATAACGCGAGCGCCATGGCTCGTGGTATTGTCCCGTGAAGCCCGTGCCCGTGGCGACAGTGCGGTCCAAACCGACGCCGTGGATAGTGCCACCATGATAATCGGTCCGGTTGGCAGGATCAGGCGTGAGATGATCGCCGCGACGGGTGAGATGCCCGAGCCCGATCGGCGCGGTGTAATCCTCGTAGGCGCGCCACGAGTCCAACAGGATGCGGCTGACCGTCCTACCGACCACCGGGTCGCGCCCGAAGGTGAGCCGCACCCATTCGTCGGCGATCTGCGCCGGGGCGAGGTCCGGATCCCAGGCGAGCCGGCCGAAGGCATATGTGTTGGCCTGGGCGAGGAGGTGTCCGGTCCAGTTGCGCGCGTCGCCGGTATTCATCACGCCGACCAGGCCGTTGCGCCGGCCCGGGTTGAGTGCGTCCCGTGTCAGCTGGCTCACCGTCGAGCCTGGCCCGCGGGCATGGGTGTCGAACTGGAGCACCTCATGCCACTGCGGCGCGAGGAAACAGACATGCCGGTCCTGGCCCGTGTATTCCTGGGTAATCTGCAGTTCCAGCAGCTGGTTGGTCTGTTGCATGGAACCAAAGAGCGGCGAGACCGGCTCGCGCACTTGAAAGTCTAGCGGCCCATTCTTCACCTGCAGGAAGACATTGTCCGCAAAGCGGCCATCGACCGGCATAAAGGTGGTGTAGGCTTGGGTGACGCGGTCTCCGCTGGTGCGGTCGTAGACGAAGGCACGCCAGTGGACCTCTCCACCATGGGGGGCGAGTGCGGCGGCGATGACGTTGGCGCCCTCGGCGTGCGTGCGGCCATATTTCATCGGGCCGGGTTCCCCCTCCGAGTCGGCCTTTACCAGAAGCCCTCCGAAATCGGGAATGGCGGCGTAAATCTCATCCGCCTTCGCCCGCCACCAGGCTTGCACCGCCGGATCCAAGGGATCGGCGGTCGGCAGCCGGCTGATGAGGATCGGACTGAAGAAATTAACGGAGACGAACAATTTCACGCCGTAGGGACGCAGCACGTCGGCGATGGCCGCCAGCTTGGGCAGGTATTCGGGCGTGAGCAGCCGCCAGCCCTCCAGCCCGCGCTTGGCCGTGTTGACGTTGTTCACCACCACGCCGTTGAGTCCCATGGCGGCTAGCAGGCGCGCCCAGTCCTGCAGGCGCGGATCGATCCGGCCGGGCAGTTCCTGCCATTGGAAGATGCTGTCGCCGGCGTAGCCCCGCTCAATCGACTCGTTGCGAAAGGTGGCCGAGCGGACTGGATTGTCCCAATGGTTGGCCAGCCGACGCCCCACCCGCGGGGCGTCGGCAAAGTCGAGGCCCGCGAGCGACCGGCCGAGCTGCAGGTGTCGCAACAACGCGAAAACGCCCTGCAACACACCGCGGTCGGCATTGCCGGCAACCACCATGGCCGGACGGCTTTCCCATGTCGCCACCCGCAGCACGAAACCTTCCCCGCCCACCCGGGCGAGATCGGCCGCGGGCACCAGAGCCGCGATGGCCGGATGGTCCGCGCGGCCTCCGAGGAACACCCTCCCCTCCCCTAAAGTCGCCGAGCCGGTCATCACCGGCAGTGCCCGCGCCAGCTCGGCCCGGGCCGCGTCAAGGACCGGCCGCGATGGAGCGATGACTCCACCGCCCATGTGGGTGGCGATACTTGCCCGCAGGACCGGATCGGGTTCCGGCCGGTAGCGCAGCCAAAGTTCATAACCATCCTCGGCGCGCAGGAGCGCCAGGCTGCCGGACAGCACCAAGCCAGCCCAGATCAAGCAAAGCCGGACCGGAAGCGCGAGGCGTTGGGAAGAAGAGAACATGACTCAGGCGAGCTCGTGCAGGTGGCGGGCGTAAGGGCGAAGATTTAGCAAACGCGAGAGGAGCACCGGGGCTCCGGTGGCCAGAGACTCATTGGCCGCCGCACCAACCAGCAGCGAGGCGGCTCCCTGCTCGTGGCTCGCAACGCGTCCGAGCGGGTCCGCGGGTGCGTCTTCGGAAAACAGGTGCCGGATCATCAGTGGATCGCCGCCCCAATGGCCACCCGGGCCCGCCACGGCAGGGATGTTATAGGCCGGTTCATGATGCGGGTAGACGCGGATGAAAGTCTGCTCGGTCAGCAGGCGCGTCCCATTCTCGTCCGGCGCGCCCTCGTGACCCTCGTCGTTCTCCGGCTTGCCGGTGTGCGTCTTGTCGAACTGGTAGTATTCGAGCCGGCCGCGATCACCATTGAAAACCGCCCGCATCCCCTCGCGCGGGCTGAAGGCGTTGAGCGTGTAGGTGAGCAGCATACCGTTCCGGTAGCGGACGATAACACTGGCCTGGTCCTCGATGTCGATCCCCTCCCGGAAAATATTCCGGTCGCGGATATAACCCGTCTCGGCCTCGGCCTCCAGATAAAGCGCCCGAAAGCGTGGATTGGCCGCCAGATCGAGGGCGAACGGGTCGTCCGCTGCGGCGGCAGACCCGGTGTAACGCGGGTAACGCGTCAGCCGTTCCAGGCCGCGGGCGACTGCATTATCCCGTCCGTAAAACTGTAATCCCCCGCTGGCGTAAACCTGCTCCGGCAGCGCATTCGTCCACCAATTGACCAAGTCAAAGTGGTGCGTGGCTTTGTGCACCAGCAGGCCGCCAGAGCAGCGCTTTTCGCTGTGCCAGCGGCGGAAATAATCGGCGCCATGCCGAAGGTCGAGCAGCCACTCCAAATTGACGCTCCTGACCGTCCCGATAGCGCCCGCGGCAAGCAATTCCTTGACCCGGGCGTTGGTCGGCGCCCAGCGATAGTTGAAAGCCACGGTGATTCGTCGTTCACGATGCCGCGCTGCGGCCGCGAGGATGAGTCGGCATTTCTCGGCATCGATGGTCATCGGTTTCTCGGTGATGACATCGCAGCCCAACTCTAGGCTGCGGATGATGTATTCGTGGTGCAACGAGTCCACTGTCGCCACGACGATGACGTGGGGCCGGGTGCTCCGCACCATCTCCGCAAAGCCGTCGGGCCGAAACACCGGCACGGGGGCAAGCCCGTGCTTTTCCTGCAGCCACCGGTTCTGCGCCGCCATCCGCGCCTGGCTGGCGTCACAGAATCCCACGAGCTGGACGGCCGGGCGGCCCGGACCGGCCAGCTCGTCGATAAAGCGCGTGGCCCGGTGCCCCACGCCCACGAAGGCAATGCGCTTTGTCATCCCAAGCTTCCCCGCTCAGAGCTCCCAAGCGAGGCCGACCGAGTAGAACCGGCCGGTGTCAGCGTAAAACAGCGCGCGGGAGGCCGAGCCGTGATACTGCAACTCGGGGGAATTCTGGAGATTGTTGGCGGAGAACTGCACCGTCAAGCCCCCCCGGAGTTTGTAACCAACTTGCAGGTCAAGCCGGCTGTCGTCGTCGAAGTAGACGTCGATGCCCTGCCCCGCGAGCTCGCTGAGATACTTGTCGCGGAAGGTGTAGGAGAGCCGCGCGTTCCAGCCGTTCTTCTGGTAGAAGACCGCGACGTTGCCGACCGACTTGGCCTGCTTGAAGAGGGAGAATTCCTCGCCGGGGCGCTCCGGGATGTCGACATTCGAGTCGACGAGGGTGAGATTGGCGTAGAGGCCCAGACCGTCGAACGGCGCCGGCAGGAAGCGGAGCTGTTGCTGGTAGCTGAACTCGAAGCCGTCCAACCGCGCCGAGCCGGCGTTGAGCTTGGTGACATAGCGATAGGACTGCACCCCAGTGCCATCGTCAAAAGGCAGTGTGGTCGTGCTGCCATAGATCGGCCCGTCCAGTCGCTTACTGAAAACACCGACGGAAATAACGCCGACGGAAGACAGGTAATACTCGGCGCTGAGGTCGAGGTTCTGCGACTCGACCGGACGCAGCGCGGGATTGCCGCCGGTGATGATGCGATCGACGGTGTTGACGCTGAAGGCAGGCAACATGTCGGGGGCCGCCGGCCGGGCCAGGGTGTTGGTCCACGCGCCGCGCAGGACGAGACGCTTGCTCACATCATAGCGGGCATGGAATGCCGGCAGGAAGTTGTCGTAGGACGACGTGCTCAGATAAGGAGTGTAGCGGCTGCGATCGGTGTTGGGTCGGTTCGCATTTACCTGGGTGGCATTGAACCGGAGGTCGGTCTGCTCGAAGCGCGCCCCCAGGATGAAGCCCCACGGACCGTGCTGCCAGTCGGCGCGCACATAGCCGGCGCCGATGTCCTCCTTGATCTTGTAGTCGTTGACCAGGGAGTTGTTGTAGGTGTTGCCGAGGTTGGGCCGGAAGAGGCCTGTATCCGCCGGGAAGGCGTCCACCACTGCGTCATAGCCGGCGCCGTCGTTGGCCAGGAAGAACTCCTGCATCTTCGCCGCATCGACGCTCGGGCCGAAATCGTAGCGGCCGCGCAGGTAGGCCGGATCGATGGTGATGTTGCCGCCTAGCCGCGGGTCGTTGAAATCCAGCGTGCCGGTGAAGACGGAGTCGTAGCGCACCGGCGTGTTGTTACGCGACTTCGTGTTCCAGCGCTGCTTGCCGCCGACGGCGAGCTTGAGCGGTTCCCCCGCAAGCCGGAAGGTGCGGGTGGCGTCGGCCTTCACCATCGTCTCGTCGTTGAACAGGTAGTCGTTGCGGATCAGCAGCTGGTTGAAGCCCAGCGCGGAGGCATCAAAAAAGGCGGCGCCGGAGTTCTGCGTGAGCTGCCAAAAATGCGGGTCGGTCTGGTTGACGGTGGCGCTGTTGAGGTTGCTCTTGCTGACCCACTGGCCCTGGACCGTGTTGAGGTCGCTATCGGCGCGGTTGTAGGCAGCGGCGAGATCGAGGGTCCAGTCGGGTTTCTGCACCGTGAGGCCGGTGATTACGCCGCCGGAAGTGTCGTTGATCGAGCGCGGCTGGATCTGGCGACGGGCGGTGGCTCGGGTGGCGGTATATTGTTGGAAGGTGCCGTCCGGCGAGACAACGACGGGCTTGGTGGTGTCGAGGTTGCCGCCGGCGGCGGTCACGCCGAGGGCGTAGCGCAGACCGTCACGCAAGTTGAATTCGTTGAAGGTATTGGCAAACCCGCGCACATACACGCGCAAGTCGTCCCCGATCTTCTTCTCGATGGCACCGCTGACCGATTCGCGCGTCTTCTCGACCGTAACATTGGTCAGCAGGAGCGTGGCTGGCAGGAATCCGCTTGCAGGGGTGCCGTTCACGGTGACCGTCGTCGGCGTCCAGTTGTTGGTCTCGACGTTCTGCTCGAGGCCATTGACCCGCTCATGGCTGTAGGAGACCTGGATGCCCCAGTCCTTGTGGCGGCCGAAGATGTCGCCGTAGCTCACGGCGCCCCGGTAGCCAAGGTCATCAGCCATTTCGCTGTAGGTGGAGTTGACATTGGCCGTGAGCACCCGCCGCCCGGCATCGAAGGCGCTCTTGCCCTTCAGCACCACCGCCCCGCCGATGCTGTCCGCATCCATGTCCGGCGTGATAGCCTTGACCACCTCGATGCCCGCCAGCTGCGCGCTCGGAAAGACATCCAGCGAAACCGTGCGGAAATCCTGCTCGGTGCCGAGAATCGACATGCCGTCGAGGGTCACCGAATTGAGGCCCGGCGCCGCACCCCGAATGGTGATGAACCGCGGCTCGCCGCGCTGGCCCTCGGTGTGGATGCCGGGGATGCGCTGCAAGGACTCGGCCACATTCTTGTCGGGGAAATTCCCCATGGCGTCGGCCGACACGATGTTCTTGAGATTGGGGGAAGCCTTTTGCTGGTTCAGGGCCCGGGCCTGGCCCTCGCGGGCACCCTCGATGCGGAAGGCTGGGAGCTGTAACACCTCAGAACCAAGGGCCACCTCTAGGTCGACGGCTTGACCGGCCTCGACCGCCACGGTCCGCGAGACGGATTCATAACCCAGGTAGGAAAACGCCACCACCTGCTCGCCAGCCGGCACGCCGGCAAGACGGAAGGATCCGTCGCGGGCTGAGGTCGTGACGACGGCCCCTGCGCGCACCTCGACTCCGGGAAGCGCGGACCGGGTATTGGCATCGGTGACGCGGCCGGCGACGGCGCCCGCGGCGGACTGCGCCGGAAGCGTATGCGGCAGGAGGGCAAGAGCGGCGCCGAGGACGGCCCCGCGGAAAAGCGAAAGTGTGAAACGGAACTTCATGACGGAGGACAGGAACGGTTGCGGTTGGCGATTGAACCGCGCTGTCCGTCTGCCGGGTAGGTCACGAGAAAAGTGGCGGCCTTCGCCAAGGTCGACGAGCTGGAATCCGCGCGACACGAGCAGGTCCGCGCGCAGGACCGATCGGGAAACCAAGTAAGCAAGAGTGCTAAGCATGTTCATAGGCAGGGGTGGAATGAGGGGTAGAGGTGACCAAACGCCGCGAATTTAGCGAAGGCCCGCGGCGGCGTATATGCCTTTTCCCGCATTTCTATTTACATTTTGCGCATACTCCAATGACCTGCCCATTATGACCAAACGGTATCGCCTGGCGATCTACCTCCAGCTCCACACCGGGTTCGCGCTCGGCCTGCTGCGCGGACTGGCGCAGTTCGCCCGTCGTCACCCGAACATCGACCTGTTGAAATTTGCGAAACCCGCCAGCTACCAGCCTTTCGAGCTGCGCGCCCTAAAGCTCAATGGCATCATCGCCAAGGTTTCCTCGCGAGAGGATGAGGCCGTGCTGGGACAGCTGGGCATTCCCGTCGTGAACATATCCGGGCAGATTCTCACGCCTTCCCTGCCCACGCTCAACACGGACGACCGGCGGGTCGGTGAACTGGCCTTCGGGCATTTCTTCCGCCGCGGTTACCGGGCCGTGGCCTATTGCGGCCCGCGCGACCACCGCGCCTCGCTCCTCCGCCGGAAAGGCCTGGCTGAGGCCGCGCTGGCGCACGATTGCCGGTGCGACTATTACGCCCTCAAACCGGAGGAGGAAAATTTCGTCATGCCCGGGCAGCTGCGCCGCACCCTGGCGACCTGGCTCAAGACCCTGCCGACCGGCGTTGGGGTGCTCTGCTTTACCGACCGGGTTGCGCTGGCCGTGGCCGAGGCGGCCGAAGTGGCACGCCGGCGCGTGCCGGCCGACATTGCCATCCTCGGCGTCGGCAACGACCTTACGCGGCTCGATTTCGCCCACACCGAGATTTCCAGTATCGAGCTCCCCTCGCCCCAAATCGGTCTGGCGGCCGCCGAACTGCTGCTGGACCTGATCCGCCGCCGCCGGAAGGCCGCGACGGAGACACTTTTCCAGCCGCCCAAGATCGTGACCCGGCGCTCCACCGATCATTTCGCCGTGGCGGACGGGACCGTGGCCCTCGCCCTAGACTACATCCGGGAGCACCGCAGCAACACCATCTATGTCGATGCGATCGCCCGGGCCGCCGGCGTGTCCCGCCGGGCCCTTGAGCAGCGATTCCGCGCCGCGCTGGGCCTGAGCATCTACAGTGTCGTGCAACGCGTCCATCTTGAGCGGGCCCAGGAACTGATGGCTGATCCCGAGTTGTCCCTCGCTGAGATCTCCTATGCCAGCGGTTACGAGAATCAACGCCACCTCAATGTGGCGTTCCGCCGGTTGTTGCAAACGACTCCCGGACAATATCGCGCCAGCCTGGGCACGGACAAGGCCGGTAAGCGCCGGTAAGCGGGCGAGCCAGCGGACGTCCCGTAAGAGCCGGACGACGACCATAGACCGCCGCTACAGGGCTTGCACCCTGACCAGATCGGGCTCCTTCTAGGCCATGCAGACGCCCACCGAAATCCAGCTCATCGGCACGGAAGTCGCCCTCAAGTGGGCGGACGGACACGAGAGCTTCATCTCGTTCGCCACGCTGCGGGCGGCCTCCCCCAGCGCGGAGGTCCGGGGGGAGCGTGACATCTTCGGCCACCAATACGGCGGCGAGGTGCCCAGGAATTTCGTCGGCATCGAGGTCACCGGCTGGGAGCGCATCGGCAACTACGCCATCCGCTTCGAGTTCAGCGACGGCCACCGCACGGGACTCTACAGCTACGAGCTGCTGCGCGAGCTGGGGGACGCGGGGAAATAGCAGGCAGGGCGCGTTATCCTTAACGCGCCGGATCGACGGCGGATTAAGGCTAATCCGCCCTACCGGCCCGCCACCACGCCGCGCTCGCTGCGCTCGACGAAGGAGAGGAAACGCTGGAAGTCCGGCGTGGCGCCGAGGGGATGCGCGTGCATCTGCTCGAAGGCCTGCGTGCGGTTGTGCCCCGCCCGGTAGAAGACCCGGAAGGCCTGCTTCACCGCCTCCAGGCGCTCGGGCGCAAAGCCGTTGCGCTCGAGGCCGACCTTGTTGATTGAGCGCGCGATCGCGGGGTTGCCGTCGGCGATGATGTAGGGCGGCACGTCCTGCACGATCTTCGACATGGCCCCGATCATGGCGTAGGCCCCGATGCGGCAGAACTGGTGGACGCCGCACTTGGCGCCCAGGCCGACATAGTCGTCCACGACCACGTGCCCGGCCAGGCCGACCGAGTTGCTCGCGATGATGTGGTTGCCCAGCTGGCAGTCGTGCGCGACGTGGCTGTAGGCGAGGATGTTGTTGTCGCTGCCGATCACCGTGAACTCGCCGTCCTTGGTGGCGCCATGCACGCTCACATACTCGCGAAAGACGTTGCGGTCGCCGATCCTCACACCGGGGCGGCCGCCCTTGTATTTCAGGTCCTGGGTCTTGGTGCCGATGCAGGTAAAGGGAAAAATCTCGCACTGCGCGCCCACCGTGGTGAACCCCTCGACGCTAGCGTGGTGGTGCAACACGGTGCCGGCGCCGATGACGACGGAGGCACCGACGAAGGCGTAGGCCCCGACGACCACATCGTCGCCCAATTCCGCGCCTGGCTCGATGATGGCGGTGGGGTGAATCTGCTTGGCCATGGGGTCAGTCCAGCGCGCTGCTGTCGACGGTGGCGAACATCAGGTCGGCCGAGCAGACGGCCTGGCCGTTGACACTGCACTCGCCCTCCGCGCAGGCGATGGTGCCGCGGATCTTGGTGAGCTTGACCTTGATGAGCAACTGGTCGCCGGGCCGGACGGGCTTGCGCCACTTCACCTTGTCGCAGCTCATGAAGAGGGCGGTCTTCCCCTCCATGGTGGTCTTGCGGATCATGAGGATGCCGGCGGCCTGCGCCATGGCCTCGACCTGGAGCACGCCGGGCATCACGGGGTTGCCGGGATAATGGCCCTGGAAAAACGGCTCGTTGAAGGTGATGTTCTTGATCGCCGTCAGCGAGTCCTCGGTCAGCTCGACCACGCGGTCGAGCATGACGAACGGGTAGCGGTGCGGCAGCGTGTCGAGCACGCGGCGGATATCGAGGGTCGTCTCGGTGGCGATCTCCGCCTTGGCCGGCGCGGGCTTGGCCGCCTTCTTGCCGCCCTTCTGCCAGGCGGTGTATTTCTCGAAGAGGATCTTGGTCAGCTCGGCGTTGACCGCGTGGCCGGGGCGCGTCGCGACGATGTGCGCCTTCAGCGGCACGCCGAGGAGCAGGATGTCGCCGATGATATCGAGAATCTTGTGGCGCACGAATTCGTCGGCGAAGCGCAGCGGCTCCTTCGAGATGATCTTGTCGCCCTTGATGACGACGGCACAGTCGAGCGAACCGCCCTTGATCTTGCCCAGCTTGATGAGCTCCTCGATGTCCTCGTAGATCGTGAAGGTGCGCGCGGCGGCGACCTGGGAGGCGTAGACCTCGGGGTCGATGACGAGCGAGAGATGCTGCGTGTGGATGCCGCGGTCGTCGGCGGAGGTGCAGGTGATCTTCAGGCCGTCGTAGGGCAGCGCGATGATGGAGGAGTTGCCGCGGGCGACGGAGATGGTCTCGGTGAGGGAGAAATATTCGCGCTCGGCGTCCTGCTCGACGGGCTCGCCCTGCTGGATGAGCTGGACGAAGGGCCGGGACGAACCGTCCATGATCGGCGGCTCGCTCGCGTCGATGTCGATGATGAGGTTGTCGATGCCGCAGCCGTGGAGGGCGCTGAGCACGTGCTCGACGGTGTGGAGCTTGGCGTGGCCGACCTGGATGGTGGTGGCGCGCACGAGGTCGGTGACCTGGTCCACGCGCGGCTTGAGCTCGGGGTGGCCGTGCAGGTCGACGCGCCGGAACACGATGCCGTGGTTCACGGGGGCGGGCTTGAAAGTCATGTGCACGGCGTCTCCGGTGTGCAGGGCGTTGCCCTTGATGGAGACCTCGCGCAGAAGGGTGCGCTGCTTCATGGGTATTTCGCGGCAGTGTCGGAAACCTCTTGGAAATGACAAGCTTGGAGATGCCCGGCGACCCCGCCGGGCCCCGGCCCGAAGAAATCCGAGGGCGGTGTTGACATAGCCGAAAGGCCATGGGTAATCCTATCCCCTTACGTAACCAATCCACCTTACCCGTTCCCGTCATGCCCGCAGCCAACGATCTCAAAAAAGGCCAAGTCATCACCTTCAACGGCGAGCCGCACCTCATCATGGAGACGCAGCACCGCACGCCCGGCAACCTGCGTGCCTTCGTCCAGGTGAAGATGCGCAACCTGCGCTACGGCAAGTCGCTCGAGCAGCGTTTCAACTCCCCGGACCACGTCGACGTCCTCCAGACCGACCGCCGCACCCTGGAATTCAGCTACGCGGACCGCGAGGTTTTCTCCTTCATGGACCCGGAGACCTTCGAGACCTTCGAGATCAACGCCACCATGATCGGCGACGCCAAGAACTACCTCGTCGCCAACGGCAAGGCCGACGTCCTTTTCATCAACGAGGTCCCCGTCACCATCGACATCCCCTCCTCCGTCACCCTCAAGGTCGCCGAGAGCTCCGAGGGCATCAAGGGTGACACCGCCAGCAACGTCCAGAAGCCCGCCACCATGGAGACCGGCCTGGTCGTCCAGGTGCCGCTCTTCATCAAGGCCGGCGAGCTCATCAAGGTCAGCACCGCCGACGGTTCCTACCTCGGTCGCGCCTGAGTTCGCGTATCGCCCTCTTTCAGCCCGCGGCCTCAAACCGCGGGCTTTTTTGCGCCTGATTTTCTGGCGGCGGGATGTCCGCCGGAACACCTCACCAGGGCACCACGGTCGCGTCCCCGGCGGTGATCGCCGCCACCGCCGCCTGGTAGGCCGCCGTCGCCTCCGGCAGGTCGCTGGCCGACATCCTCAGGTCACGGAGCAAACCGTCGCGCAGGCCGTAGATCCAGCCGTGCACGGTCAGTTCCTGGCCCCGGGTCCAGGCGTCCTGCACGATGGTCGTCGAGGCCACGTTGAAGACCTGCTCGACCACGTTCAACTCGCACAACCGCGAGCTGCGCGCGGTGTCATCGGGCAGCCGGTGCAGGCAGCCTTCGTGCTTCTCGCGGACGTCCTGCACGTGCCGCAGCCAGTTGTCGGCCAGGCCGACGCGCTCGCAGCGGATGACCTTGCCGACGCCGCCGCAGCCGTAATGGCCGACCACCATGATGTGCTTCACCTTCAGCACATCGACGGCGAACTGGATGACCGAAAGGCAGTTCAGATCCGTGTGCACGACGACGTTGGCCACGTTGCGATGGACGAACACCTCGCCCGGCAGCAGGCCGATGATCTCGTTGGCCGGCACGCGGGAGTCCGAGCAGCCGATCCAGAGATATTCGGGATTCTGCTGGCGCGAGAGCTTCTGGAAGAATTCCGGGTCCCGGCGCTTGATCGCCTCCGCCCAGGCTTGGTTCTGCTCGAAGAGCTTCTGCAGGCTGTGCATGTGGGTGGGATAGTTTGCGGGTTCAGCCCGATGTCCACAGCGGAATCACGCCGGTGCGACCGGCGGCCGTCAGGGGACCCTGGCCGGCACGCTTTCCTCCAGGATGTTCAGCGGGCCGAGCCTGACGCTGCCTTCCTTGGTCGGCGTGGCGATCGTCACCTCCTCCTGCTTCAGGTGACGGTCGAAGAATGGCACACCGGCGGCCAGCATCCTGGGATAGAGCTCGTTCAAATCATGCCGGTCCGGTTCGTCCACGACCATGGTTGTTTTCCAGAGTTCGGCCGGCTTCTCCTTCCGGTCGCCGGGGAATTTCCACGCCGTGACCCGGATGAAGAGCTTCTCCTTCTGCGCCGCCAGCAGCTTGTGCTCGTAGAACCCCCATTGCCGCTTGTCGTAGAGCCGGGGATCAATCGCCGCCGCCAGCATGCTTTCGCCCGGCGTCGGCGCGATGCTGTCAGCGGAAATGTCGCCGTCGATGTTGGCGAGATAGGGATTCCGCACGTGGCCGCGTCCGTAAAGCAGGGTCAGGACCACGTCGGGCGTCTCGTCGGCCACGCTCTCGCGAAACCCGTGGGTGTTGAGGGTATGACGCAGCTGGGCCAGCAGCCCGGCCTCGTCGACCGGCTGCACCAATTTTTGCTCCGAGGGCGCCTGCTTCAGCGAGGCGATCAGGTAGACCTTGCCGTGCTCGATCGGCCCGAGCTTGCGCACACCCTGCCAGCGTTGATCCACACTTGAGCGCACGCCGATCTCCACTTCCGCGGCATGAACGCATCCGGCGCTCAGGGCGAGCAAGACCAGTCCGCGTGAAATCAGATGCATGGGCGAGAGCAGTTTCATCGGCAGCCCCGACCGGCCGGGATGGACGCAAGCTTGCCTCGGTGCCCGGCGAAGTCACGTTCGGAAACACTTCATGAAGCCCCTCCCGCGTCTGTCTTTCTTCCTGGCCTTGGCGGCTGCCGGCGTCCTGTCCCGTGCCGCCGACGCCCCGCGCTTCAACCACGTCGCCTTTTACGTGGTGGACCTGAAGGTCAGCGCCGACTTCTACCGCGACGTGGTCGGCCTGCCGGTGATCCCCGAGCCGTTTCACGACGGCAAGCACGCCTGGTTCGAGATCGGCCCCAAGCAGGCGCTCCACATCATCTCGGGCGCCGAAAAGGTCCTGTCCAAGGAAAAGCGCACGCACCTGTGCCTCTCCATGCCGTCGGTGGACGCCTTCGCCGCCCGGCTCGCGCAGCATAAGGTCAGCTACGAGAATCTCGCCGGCGAAAAATCCGCCATCACCCGCCGCCCCGACGGCGTGAACCAGATCTATTTCCAGGACCCCGACGGCAACTGGATCGAGATCAACGACGCGAAGGCGTAGCCGGTTATGTCGCTGACCTGCCCGCTGTGCCGCGGAGCGCTGGTTCGGGCCGATAAATCCTACCGCTGCGCCCAAGGTCACGCCTTCGACGTCGCCAAGGAAGGTTATCTCTCGCTCCTGCACGGGCGGCAAAAGGGCGAAGGTCGCGGCGACAGCAAGGCGATGATCCTCGCTCGCGATCGCGTGCACCGCGCGGGGGTGTTTGATGCCTTGGTGAAGGCGCTGGCCGTCCTGCCCTTTGAGACCCCGCCGAAGAGCGTCCTCGAACTGGGCTGTGGCGAAGGTTTCTTTCTCGGCCAGCAGGTGCGTTCCCACGCCATCGCCACCAGCTACGGCCTGGATTTGTCGGTCGACGCCGTGAAGCTGGCCGCGAAAACGCTGAAGCAATCGCTCATCCTGCGCGCCGATCTGCTCAATCCCCTGCCCTTTGCCGACGACAGCCTCGACCTCGTCCAGTCGATCTTCGCCCCGCGACCCCTGGACGAGATCAAGCGCGTCCTGCGCCCGGGCGGCCATGCCCTCTTCGTTTATCCCCAGGCCGACCACTGGCAGGAGCTCCGTGCCTTTCTGCCGCTGGCCAGGATCGGCGAGGAAAAACTCCCGGCCGAACTGGCCGGCTTCACGGCCAGTGCTTCCTTTCATGTGACCGAGAAAATCGACCTGAACCACGCCGTGCTCGTCGACCTGGTGGAAATGTCCCCCTCCATCCACCGCCTCACGCGGGAAGGCACTCCGTGGCAGGATCTGCTGCCGGCCAGTCTACCAGCCACACTCTCAGTGCGCGTGGCGCTGTTCCGGAAGGCCTAGCCTAGACCACCCGCGACCACAGCACCTTCAGATAGCGGCTTTCGGGGCAGTTGGAATAGATGGGATGGTCGATGCCGGGGCCGGTGCGGTCGAAGATCTGCAGGCGGCGGTTGAGGCGGTGGGCGCCCTTGATGACGCATTCCTCGAACGTCTCGAGCGAGACCAGGCCGGAGCAGGAGCACGTGACGAAGAGGCCGCCGGGCTTCACGAGGCTGGCGGCGATCTGGTTCAGGTCGGAATATTTCCGCATGCCCTCGGACGCGCCCGCGGGCTCGCGGGTCATTACGAACTTCGGCGGGTCGCACAGGACGGCGTCAAACTGCTCGCCGTTCTTCTGCATCTGCCGGGCGTAGGCGAAGGCGTCGGCGTGGACCCATTTCAGTTTGTTCGGCGAGATCTGGTTCAGGTTGGCGTTGCGGCGGCCCTGGGCGATGACGTCCTCGTCGAGGTCGACGGCCGTCACCTCGGACGCGCCGCCGAGCATGGCATTGATCGAGAAGCCGCCCGTGTAACTGCAGAGATCGAGCACGCGCTTGCCCTTCACGAGCGAGCCAAAGCGCTTCCGGTTGTCGCGCTGGTCGCAGAAGAAGCCCGTCTTGTGGCCCTCGGCGAAATCCACCTCATACTTCACGCCGTGCTCGCGGATCTTCACCTTGTCGGGCGCCGAGGCGGTGAGGTCCTTCATCTGCGAGGGCTTGATGCCCTCGAGGCTGCCGAGGTCGTGGTCCACGTGGACGCGGACATGTTTCGTGCCGAGCAAGCTGTGCAGCAGCGGCAGCCATTTCGGCAGGCGCTGGAAGATGCCGAGCGAATACACGTCGCAGTATAGCGTGTCGCCGTAGCGGTCGATGGTGAGGCCGCTGATGCCGTCGCCGTCGGAGTTGATGACGCGCCAGGCGTCGCTCACCGCGTCGAGCTGGAACATGTCCTGGCGCAGCGCGACGGCGCGACGGATGGCCATTTCGAAATACTCCTCGCCAACGGGCTCGCTGGAGTGGACGACAACGCGCAGCGGCATCTTGGCCCGCGGGTTGAAGAGGCCGGTGCCGACGCGGTGGCCGAACTTGTCGTAGACGGAGACCAGGTCGCCCGGCCGCGCGTCGCGCGAGACGTCGCCGAGCATGCGCGGGAAGATGGCCGGCTGGAACGAGACGAACTTCAGCTGGGCCCAAGGCTTGGACCACTGCTCGGGCGGCAGCGGATCGCCCTGGTCGGGCCGGCCGGGGTTGATCGGGGACTTTTCGTCGGTCTCGTCGGACATGGCTTTCACGCAAAGCCGCAAAGCCGTGCAGGGCGAATCTTTTGTCGGGCCAAGAAAAAGCCCCGCCGGAGCGGGGCTTGAATCCTTAGGCCACGCGCTCGACGACGAGCGGGGGCGGGATGGGCCGCTTGGGCGCGAGACGGTAGGCGTCCTTGAAGAAGTTGAGCGCCTGCTCGAGCTTCGCCTCGTCGTTGTAGTGGATCATCATCAGCGGCTCGCCCTGCTTGACCTGGGTGCCGACCTTCTTGATCTCCGAGACGCCGACGGCGTAGTCGATCTTGTTGTGGTGGGCGGCATCCTTGCCGGCGCCGAGGAGCGAGACGCCCTTGGCGATCATGGCGGCGTTGATGGTGTGCACGTAGCCGCGCTTCGGGGCCGGCAGCTTGCGGATGTGCCGCGCCGTCGGGAATTTCTCCGGATGGTCGATGAAGGACGTGTCGCCTCCCTGCGCCTTGATCATGTCCTTGAACTTCTCGAGGGCCGAACCGTCGGTCAGGTGGCGCTGCACGGTCTGCTTGGCCGAGAGCGTGGAACCGGCGACGCCGGCGAGGCGGACGATCTCCATGCCGAGCTTGAGCACGAGCTCCTTCATGTCCTCGGGGCCCTCGCCCTTGAGGAGCGCGATGGCCTCCTTGATCTCGAGCGCGGTGCCGACGGTGTCGCCGAGCGGCTGGTTCATGTCGGTGACGAGCGCGACGCAGCGGCGCTTCATCGAGCGGCCGACGCGGGTCATGGAGCGGGCGAGCTGCTTGGCCTGCTCGAGGTCCTTGATGAAGGAGCCGTTGCCCCACTTCACGTCGATGACGAGGCCCTCGGCGCCCTCGGCGAGCTTCTTGGAGAGGACGCTACCGGTGATGAGCGGGAGGCTCGGGATCGTGCCGGTCTCGAGGCGGAGGTCGTAGAAGATCTTGTCCGCCGGAGCGAGCTCGGGGCTCTGCTCGGCGATGGCGCCGCCGACGCGCGCGAGCTGGTCGACAAAGTGCTGGATCGACATGTGGCTCTTGAAGCCGGGGACGGCCGAGAGCTTCTCGAGGGTCGTGATGACGAACTCCTGCTCGACGCCGCACATCATCGGGACGACGACGCCGCTGGCCATGGCGAGCGGGGCGAGGACGAGGGCGGTCTTGTCGCCGACGCCGCCCGTGGAATACTTGTCGATCTTCGGCTTCGAGATGTGGGACAGGTCGATCACCTCGCCCGAGAGCATCATCTCCTCCGTGAGGATCGCCGTCTCCTGGGCCGACATGTTGGCGAAGAAAATCGCCATCAGGAGGGCCGCCTGCTGGTGCTGCGGCATCTCTCCATCAAGAGTCGAATCAATGATGTAGCGGATTTCCTCCTGCGTAAATTCCTGGCCGTCGCGTTTCTTCTCAATCAGTGAAGTAAACGACGGCTTGATGAACCGGCGGGTGGGAATGGGACGTTTTCTCATGGAAGGCACTGTGTGTGGCGAGGGGATCGCGCCGTGCGGCGCAAAGCTCGCAGAGGCAATGGGTTTTGCCAATTTTGTCGAGACTAAAATGGCCGGTTCCGGGGCCAGATTTACAGTGGTTTCCATGGGACAGGATACACGGATTTACAATTCCCGCAACCCGCCAAAATCCTTCTTGCTCAAAGCCAAGCGCAATTCCTGAATCAGCCGATGTCCCTTCCTTTCAACGTCGCGAGTCACCTCGACACGGCCCTCCGGGCCGCCGCCGCCCAGCTCGGTTTGGCCGACCGGGGCTTTCAGCCCGAGGTGCGGGTGGCCGACCCGGCCAACGGTGATTTTCAGGCCAACGGCGCCCTCGCCTTTGCCAAGCGGGAAAAGCAAAACCCCCGCGCCCTGGGCCAGCAGATCGTCGACCAACTGGACGCATTGAAGGAGCATTATGACATCTCGCTGGCCGGGCCGGGCTTCATCAATTTCCGCCTGAAGCCCGCGGCCCTGCTCGGCTGGCTCCAGACCTACGACTCCGAGGAACACCTTCAGGCCGGCGCCGCCAGCGCCCGCCGCGGCCAGACCTGGATCGTCGATTACTCGTCGCCCAACACCGCCAAGCAGATGCATGTCGGCCACCTGCGTTCGGCCGTGATCGGCGAGGCCGTCTGCCGCCTGCTCGCCTTCAGCGGGGCGCGGGTGATCCGCGACAACCACATCGGCGACTGGGGCACGCAATTCGGCAAGCTCATCTGGGCCTACAAGCGCCACCTCAACCCCGCCGCGCTCGCCAGCGAGCCGCTCGAGGAGTTCGAACGCCTCTACAAGCTCGGCAACAATGCCGCCGAGGCCGATCCCGCCGTGCTCACCGAGGCCCAGCAGGAACTCGTGAAGCTCCAGGCCGGCGACGCCGAGAACCTCGCGATCTGGCACAAGATCAACGACGTCTCCCTCGCCGCCTTCCAGGTCATCTACGACCAGCTCGGCATCAAGTTTGACGTCACCCTCGGCGAGTCGTTCTACAACGACAAGGTCGAGCGCGTCTACCGCGAGCTGACCGAGTGCGGCCTCGCGCAGGAAAGCCAGGGCGCGCTCGTCGTCTTCCACCCCGAGCACCCGCGCTTCAAGACCCAGCCCTTCATCATCCGCAAGAAGGACGGCGCCGCCAACTACGCCTCGAGCGACCTCGCCACCGCGCTCTACCGCGCCGAGCACTTCAAGGTCGACGGCGCGGCCTACGTCATCGATTTCCGCCAGAGCGACCACATGGACCAGCTCTTCCTCACCACGCAGAAGTGGTTCGAACGGACCGGCCGGAAGCTCCCGCAGCTCGAGCACGTGGACTTCGGCACCGTGCTCGGCGAAAACAACAAGCCGCTCAAGACGCGTGACGGCGAGAACATCCGCCTGAAGGACCTGCTCGCCGAGGCCCGCGAGCGCGCCTTCCAGCTCGTGACCGCCAAGAACCCCGACTTCCCCGAGGCCGAGCGCCGCGCCATCGCCGGCATCGTCGGCGTCGCCTCCGTGCAATACGCCGACCTTTCGCAGAACCGCTCCAGCGACTACGTGTTCGCCTGGGACAAGATGATCTCCCTCGAGGGCAACACCGCCGCCTACCTGCTCTACGCCGTCTCGCGCATCCGTTCCATCTTCCGCAAGGCCGGGCTCGACGCCGCGCACCCGCCCGTCGCGGGCGCCACCGCGCCCGAGTCCCCCCAGGAGATCGCGCTCGCCCGCAAGCTGGTGAAGCTCTCCGACGCCGTGCAGCTCGCCACCAACACGCTGCGCCCGCACTTCCTCGGCCTCTACCTCTACGAGCTCGCCGGCGAGTTCAGCACCTTCTACGCCGCCGACAAGGTCATCGTCGACGACCCGGCCGTGCGCGCCCGCCGCCTGCTGCTCTGCCACCGGACGCTCATCGAACTCGAGGCCGGCCTGCACCTCCTCGGCCTCCGCACGGACCTGGAACGGATGTAGGTCCCGGCTCCGCCTGCACTTCGCTCTTGCCGCTGCCGGGTCGGGCCGCAACATGGCGCCACTATGTCCGGCGGCTCCCCAGATCCCACCGGCCCGGAATATTACATCCGCGGCCTCAACGACACCGAAGCGCGCGGCCCGTTCTCGATGGAGCAGCTGCGCTCGCTCACCGAGAGCAGCGACCCCGCGAAGAACGTCACCCCGGAAACCTATTTCTACGACGCCACCTCCGAGCAGTGGCTCCAGATCGGCACGCACGACCAGCTCAAGTCCGTCCTCTGGCCCGAAAAGCGAAAGATGGGCTTCAAGCAAAAGGAGTTCAAGGCCGTCAACGAGGAGAAGAGCGACAGCGCCCCGGCCATCACGGTGCAGGACTTCCTCGCCGCCGCCGAGGGCAAAACCGACGAGACCAAGGGCAAGCACGACAAGGGCGAGCAGATGATGAAGGCCGCCCAATGGGGCACCCGCTCCGCCGCCATCATCTCCCTGCTGAGCGCCATCGCGCTCATCCTGCCGAGCATCGACCTGCTCATCGCCATGGACATGGCCAAGCTGGCCGACAAGCCGTTCGTCTACCTCGGCATTGTCGATGCCGTCATCGGCCTCCTCCTCCTGCTGGGCGTCATCCAGATATACCCCTTCGTGCGCTTCCGCGCCGTGTTCGGCCTCGGGTTCCTCGGCTTTCTCTTCATGACCCAGGGCCAGCTCACGCCGATGATCGCGGTGGCCGCCGGCTCGACCGGGCTGTATTTCTGCACGATCTTCCTGAGCTACATCCCGCTCGCGGTCGCCGCCCTCGTCGGCCTCGGCGGCATGGCGATGCTCGCCACCCTCGCTTACTCCTGAGCGCGCCCCGGCGCGCCCGGCCACGCCCATGCCGCTGCCCGCGCTCTATTCCCGGCTCCGGCGGATCTGGACGCATGACATCTGGGCGGCCGGCCTGATCCGCGACCGCTCGCCGAAGAGCCGCTTCTTCGCGCTGCTGCGCGTCGCCTCCATCACGATCTCCGGGCTGCATGAGATGCACGTGGCCATCCGGGCCGCCGCCCTGAGCTTCAACTCGCTGCTCGCGCTCGGCCCGCTCGTGGCCATCGCCGTGCTCATCTCCGGCTTCGCCCTCGGCAATCAGGACCCCGCCTTCGCCGCCCAGGGCCTCAACCGTGTCATCAGCTTCATCGCCCCCCAGGTCACCCAATACGACCGCGCCCAGGCCACGGAGGACGAGATCGCCCACGGCGCCCCGGTCACCGGCGAGCCGTCCGCCACGCCCGAGATGATGAAGCTGCTCAACAACTTCATCGCCAGCTCGCGCTCCGGGACCGCCGGGCTCATCGGCATCCTCACCCTCTTTGTCATCGTCATCGGCCTCTTCACGACCATCGAGAACACCTTCAACGACATCTGGGGCGTCCGCCGCGGACGCAGCCTGCTCGCCCGCATCATCTATTACTGGAGCGTCATCACCCTCGGGGCCCTGCTGTTCTTCACCTCGCTCACCCTGCTTTCCGCCGGCGCGTTCATGAACGTCTTCTTCGAGAAGATCCCGCTCGGCGCCCAGCTGAAGAGCCTGTTCGTCTGGATGCTGCCGTCGGGCTCGGTCCTCCTGCTCGTGTTCATCCTCACGCTGTTCTACCGGCTCGTGCCGCACACGCGCGTCCGCTGGGCGGCCGCGCTGCTCGGCGCCGTCATCGTCACCGCCCTGCTCTTCCTCAACAACTACCTCGCGTTCCTCTACTTCAAGCGCGTCGTCCTCTCCAAGAGCCTCTACGGCTCGGTCAGCATCATGCCGATCCTGATGATCGGCCTCTACATCTTCTGGTTCTTCGTGCTGGTCGGCGGCCAGATCACCTACGCCGTGCAGAACGTCCGCTACCGCAGCAGCCAGACCGCCTGGCACAGCCTCAACCACGTCACCCGCGAGAGCATGTCGCTCGTCGTGCTCCTGCTCATCGCCCGCCGCTTCAAGGTCGCCGCGCCGGCCTACTCCGTCAGCGAGCTGGCCGCGCTCATCCGCGTGCCGTCGCAGATCCTCAACGAGAGCCTCAACCGCCTCAACGACATCAAGCTCATCACCGAGCTGCCCCCCGCCGAGGGCGCCGACCAGAACGACCTTCGCTACCAGCCGGCCCGGCCGCTCAACCAGATCACGCTCGAGGAGTTCCGCCGCGAGTTTGAGAACTACGGCGAGGCCCCCACCGCCGGCCTGCTCGATAACGTCGACCCCGTCCTCGCCCTCTACCACAAGCGCCTCGCCGAGGCCCTCCCGGCCGCCCTGGGCGGCCGGACGCTGGACGAGCTCATCGACGACCTGCAGCCCAGCCAGACCTACGCCCCCTTCCCGGTGAAGGGTCAGGCCTGAGCGGCGGGGTGCGCCCGCCGTTTCGCTCGTAAAAGCCCCCCGCCAGCCGGTCTGCCCGGGGCCGCTTCGCCTGTTGACAGCGGCACCTCCGTTTCTAGGTTCAGCCCCTTTCCCCCATGATTTCCTGGATCCAACGCTACTTTCAGAAGCACTTCCGCCTCGTTTTCGCCATCATCCTGATCGCCGTGGCCGTGCCCATGGTGTTCATCTACAGCGCCTCCGGCGGCACCGGCGGCGACCGCAGCGGCAAGCTGCTTGAGCGCTCCTTCTTCGGCTACAACCTCGGCAACGCCGAGCAGACCCGCCGCATCTTCTCCGACGCCACCTGGAGCATCCGCCTCAAGGCCGGTTACGACGCCCTCCAGGGCGACCAGGTCCAGCAATACGCCCTCCAGCGCATCGCCGGCCTCGCCCTCGCCGACCAGCTCCACCTGCCCGTGCCGACCGCCGACCAGGTCGCCAAGGTCGTCACCACGCTCCGCGCCTTCCAGAACGAGCAGGGCCAGTTCGACCAGGCCCGCTACACCCAGTTCGGCGACTCCCTCAAGACCCGCACCGACCTCACCGGCGCCGACGTCAACCGCATCCTCCGCGACGACCTCCGCCTCGAGGCGCTCGGCAAGCTCATCGGCGGCCCGGGCTACGTCCTGCCCCACGACATCAAGCAACAGCTGAGCCTCGCGGACTCCGTCTGGACCGTGCAGGTCGCCTCCCTCGACTACGCCGCCTTCAACCCCGCGCTCAACCCGACCGAGGACACCCTTAAGAAATTCCATGAGGAAAACGCCTTCCGCTACGACGTGCCGGCCCGGCCGCGCCTGAGCCTCGTGGAGTTCAAGGGAGCCGAGTTCATCCCGCCGGTCGCCCCGACCGAAGCCGAGCTCCGCGCCTATTACGACGCCAACCCGGCCCGCTTCCCCGCGCCGGCCGAGGCGGAGAAGAAGGACGACAAGCCCGCGGCCACCCCGGCCGCCCCCGCCGACAATTTCCCGAAGGTCCGCGCCCAAGTCGAGGCCGCCCTCAAGAGCGCCGTCGGCGCCCGCGGCGCCTCCAAGGCCGCCAACGACCTCGCCACCGCCCTCTTCGAGCGCAAGCTCGCCCCGAACTCCGCCCAGCTGGCCGCCTTCCTCGCCGAGCAGCGCCGCCCGGCCCGCGCCGTCGCCCCGTTCACGCCCGACAATCCGCCGGCCGACATGCCCTGGCTCGCGAATTACACCGACCAGATCGCCCGTCTGAGCGAGCAGCGCCACTTCTCCGACCCGCTGCCCACCACCGACAGCTTCGTGATTCTCCTCTGGAACGAGAACCTGCCCGCCTACAAGCCGCTCTTCGCCGAGGTCCGCGACCGCGTGCTGGCCGACTACAAGGAAACCGAGAAGCGCAAGCTCTTCATCGCGCGCGGCCAGGCCCTGCGCACCCAGCTCCAGGCCGCCGGCGCCAACTTCGGCACCGCCGCCGCCGCCGAGAAGCTCGACGTCAAGACCTTCGCCAATTTCACCCTCCGCCAGCCCCCGCAGGACATCCCCTACGCGGCCTTCAGCGCCATGCAGAACCTCGAGGCTGGCCAGGTCGCCGAGATGATCGCCGAGGCCACGAAGGGCTACCTGGTTTATGCCCAGGAAAAGAAGCTGCCCGATCTTTCACCCGCCAACCCGCGCTACACCGAGCTCCAGCAGCAGATGATGCTCCGCACCTCGGCCAACAACAGCAGCGCCTACCTCTCGGAACTGGTGGAACGCGAGCTGAAGAAATCCGAGCCAGCGGCGCCCTGAGCCCCGCCGGTGGTCGCCGGTTTCCCTGCCGGCGCCAGGAGACGGCGTGGAAACCGCCCTCACCCCGCCGCTCATCCTGTCATAACGCCGCCCGCCCATTCCTCTCGTGCCACCGCCCCCGCGGTGGCATTTTCTTTCCTGAAACCACCCGGGCATGGTCACCGTCACAAAAAGCTTAAACTTTTGACCATTTTCGCGTGTTCTACCGCTGTCCCAGCCTCCCTCTTCTCATGATCATGATCCCCCGCCGTCTCACCGCCGCCCTGCTGGCCGCTTCCCTCGCCTGCTCGGCCGCTTCCGCCCAAGACAGCGCCGCGCCCGCCGGTTCCGAGCTCACCCTCGAGCAGTGCATCAATCGCGCCCTGGCGCGGAACTTCAGCCTCGAGATCGGCCGCTACGCGCCCGAGATCGCCAAGGACAGCATCGAGATCGCCAAGGGCGGCTACCAGCCGCAGCTCTCCGTCACCGGTGCGACCGGCGAAAACAGCAGCCCCGGCTTCGACAGCCGCTCGTCCAACCTGCGGGTCGGCGTCACCCAGGAACTTTACACCGGCACCACCCTCAGTGCCAGCAGCCGGCTCGACCGCAGCTCCTCCGATCCCTTTACCGTCGGCTCGCTCAATCCCGCCTACGACGCCGACCTGACCCTGTCCGCCCGCCAGTCCCTCCTGCGCGGCTTCGGCACCGAGATCAACCGCGCCAGCCTCAACCGCGCCAAGATCGGCCTCGACCGCGCCAACCTCGACTACAAGGCCACCGCCCTCGATGTCATCCAGGACACCGAGAACGCCTACTACAACCTCGCCTTCGCGCGCGAGCAGCTGGCCGTCCGCAATTTCTCCTACGCCCTCGCCCAGCGCCTCTTTGACGAGGCCAAGATCCGCCGCGACACCGGCGTCGCCACGAACCTCGACGTCCTCCAGGCCGAGGTCGGCGTGGCCAACGCCCGCCGCAATGTCATCCTCGCCGAGCAGTCGGTGAAGGACCGCCAGGAAGCGCTGCTCGCCCTCATCGGCCAGTTCGAGCTCGACGCCGCCATCGGCACCGTGCGTTTCGCCGAGGTCAACCCGGCCACCCCCGTCTTCGCCTCCTCCTACCAGATGGCGAAGCAGAACCAGCCCGACTACCTTTCCTCCCTGGCCGCCATCGAGCAGCTCAAGCTCGACCTCAAGGTCGCCAAGGACGACAGCAAGCCCGACCTTACCGTCGGCGCCGCCCTCGGCCTGAGCGGCACCAACGGCAGCGGCAAGGACGCCTTTGGCGACGCGCTCGACCGGCAGAACCACTCCTGGCAGGTGGACTTCGCCTTCAATTATCCCTGGGGCCAGACCTCCGGCAAGGCCCGCTACCGCCAGAGCCTCGCCGGCCTCAGCCGCGAACAGGTCCGCCTGAAGCAGATCGAGCAGAACATCGAGCTCCAGGTCCGCAGCGCCGTCCGCTCGGTCGAGACGAACCTGGAGAGCGTCAAGATCGCCACGCTCGCCGCCAAGCTCAGCGAGCAGCAATACGAGCTGGAGAAGGCCAAGTTCGACGCCGGCCAGTCCACCAGCCGCCGCGTGCTCGAGGCGCAGAACGACCTCGAGGCCGCCCGCGTGAACGAGCTCCAGGCCAAGGTCAGCCTGCAGGGCGCCATCTCCACGCTCCACCGCGTCGAGGGCAGCTCGCTCCAGCGCTACTCGGTGAACCTGCCGTAAGGGAGGTTCAGTCGCTGCAAATTGCCAGGCGGGATCGCTGATCCCGCCTTTTATTTTTTGGAGGGTCGGTCTCCTGACCGACCGCTGCCGGCCGGGAGACCGGCCCTCCACGAATCCGTTTCATCCTTTCGGCCTACGACTCCACCCTTGTCGCCTTCCGGCGACCGGGGTTTTCTTTTGTCCACCCTGCACCACCCCATGCAGTTCAAGACCATCATCGAGCCGTTCCGCATCAAGACGGTCGAGCCCATCCGGTTCACCACCCGGGAGCAGCGCGCCGCCGCGCTGGCCGCCGCCCACCACAACCTGTTTCTCCTCAAGGCCGAGGATGTCATCATCGACCTGCTGACCGACTCCGGCACCGGCGCCATGTCGGCCGCCCAGTGGTCCGGCATGATGTCCGGCGACGAGTCCTACGCCGGCGCCCGCTCGTTCTTCCGCTTTGAGTCCGCGGTGCGCGACATCACCGGCTATCGCCACATCATCCCCACGCACCAGGGCCGGGCCGCCGAGCGCATCCTGTTCACCAGCGCCTGCCGGGCCGGCGACATCGTGCCGAACAACACGCATTTCGACACCACCCGCGCCAACCTCGAGGCCGTCGGTGTCACCGCCCTTGACCTGCGCTGCCCCGAGGCGACCCAGCCGTCGCTCGTCGCCCCGTTCAAGGGCAACATCGACCTCGTCGCGCTGGAGCGCTGCCTTACGGAAAACAAGGGTCGCGTGCCGTTCGCGATGATCACCATCACGAACAATTCCGGCGGCGGCCAGCCGGTCAGCCTCGCCAACCTCCACGCCGCCTCGGCGCTGTGCAAGGCCCACGGCGTTCCGCTCATCCTCGATGCTTGCCGCTTCGCCGAGAACGCCTGGTTCATCAAGCAGCGCGAGCCCGGCCAGGCCGGCCGCACACCCGCCACCATCGCCCGCGAGGTGTTCGACCTCGCCGACGGCTGCACCATGTCGGCCAAGAAGGACGGCCTCGTGAACATCGGCGGCTTCCTCGCGCTCAACAACGACGCCCTCGCCGCCAAGTGCCGCAACAATCTCATCCTGACCGAGGGTTTCCCCACCTACGGCGGCCTCGCGGGCTACGACCTCGAGGCGCTCGCCGTCGGCATCAAGGAGGTGCTCGACGAGGATTACCTGCGCTACCGCATCGCCTCCGTCGCCTACCTTGGCGACAAGCTCACCGCCGCCGGCGTCCCGATCGTCCAGCCGCCCGGTGGCCACGCCATCTACATCGACGCCAAGGCCATGCTGCCGCACATCCCGCCCGGCCAGTATCCCGCCTGGGCCCTGTCGCTGGCCCTCTACCTTGAAGGCGGCGTGCGGTCGGTCGAGATCGGCTCCGTGATGTTCGGCCGCCAGCCCGACGGCACGGAGAAGGCCGCGCCCATGGAGCTCGTCCGCCTCGCCTTCCCCCGCCGGGTTTACACCCAGAGCCACGTGGACTACCTCTCCGAGGTCATCCTCCATGTCCACGGCCTGCGAAACCGGCTGCGCGGCGTCGCGATCACGGCGGCCCCGGAGATGCTCCGCCATTTCACCGCCCAGTTCGCCCCGGTCGGCGGCCGGCTTTTGGTGGACTAATTGCGCCGGCCACTTTTGCTGGCCGGGTGAAACCTGAGTTCAAATACGGCCTGATCAACGGCGCGGGCGTCTGCCTGTGGATCACGCTGGAATACCTGCTGGGTTTCCACACCACGCAGCCGGAAATCGGCCGTTACACCGGCCTGCTGTCCAACCTGGTTCCGCTGACCGTGCTGTTCCTGCTGCTGCGGAAAAAGCGCGCCGGCATCTATGACGGCCGGCTTTCGCTCGGCGCGGGCATCTGGTCCGGCGTTCTTGCCTCATTCGTGGCCTCCCTCGTGGTCTACAGCTTCCTCGTCAGCTACACCCACTTCGTCAATCCGACCTGGATCGACTACGCGCTGGAGGCGAAGGTCGCGCAACAGCGCGCCAGCGGCATGGCGGAGGCAACCATCCAGGAAAGCATCACCTTCACCCGCAACGCCTACACGCCCGCGGGCATGATCACCTCGATCATCGTCGGCCTGACGCTGATGGGCGGGCTTTTCTCCCTTGTCCTCACCCTGCTGGTGCGCGCGCTGCCGCACCGGTCGGACTAGGCGAATAGGTCCCCGACCTGCGCGGTCGCGGCCGGCACCTGCCGGTGGGCCGGCAGCTGGGTCTTGAACCACGTCCGCTGCTTCTTCACCAGCGCGCGGGTGTTCCGCGTGATCGCAGCGGCCAGTTCCGGTTCCATCAGACGGCCCTCGATGAAATCAATCGTCTCCCGGTAGCCGATGGCTCCGGCCGCACTGGGGTTTTCCTTGAGACCTTGCGCCAGCAATCCGCGCACCTCCGCCACCAGCCCGGCGGCGAGCATCGCGGCCACCCGTTGCTCGATGCGTTGGTCCAGCTCTGCCGGCTCGCGGACCAGCTCGCAGAGTTGCACCGTGCAGTCGGCAAACGGCGCCGGCTGGGCGTCGAATTCGGCCTGCAGCACCGCGAGCGTCCGCCCCGAGGCCCGGCAACGCTCCAGCGCCCGCAACACGCGGCGCGGGTTCTGCACATCGAGCGCCCCGAGTCCGGCCGGATTGAGCTGTCGCAATTCGGCGACAAGCGCGGCGAGTCCCCCCGTTGCTTCCAACCGGGCGCGCAACTCCGCGCGCAGTTCGGCCGGCACCGCCACCTCGTCCGCCACCGGGGCGAAGAAGGCCTTGAGATAAAATCCGCTGCCGCCGGTCACGAGCACCCGCCGGCCCCGGGCCAGGATGCCGTCGATCGCGACCCGGGCCTGGGCCACGTAATGCGTCACGTCCATCCGTTCCCGCAGGTCACAGATGTCGATCAGGTGGTGCGACACCCGGACGAGCTCGGCCTTCGTGGGTTTGGCCGTGCCGATGTCGGCGCCGCGGTAGAAGAGCAGCGAATCGCACGACACGATCTCGGCGCCGTTCGCCTCCGCCCAGCGGAGCGCCAGCTCGGTCTTGCCGACGGCGGTGCAACCGGTGAGGACGTGGAGGTGGCGCGACATGCCTCCATGGAGGCGGCGCGCCGAATCGTTGCAAAACTACTTTTGCCAAATCGTCACTAAATCGACTCACTCCGGTCTCCCTGTCCCCTTTGAAAGCCCGGTTTATCTTCAACCCCTACTCCGGCAGCAACCGCCGCAACCCCTACCTGCGGGACCGGGCCGCCGCCTTCATCAAGGAACGCGGGTTCGACGCCACTGTGGTCGACACCCTGCGGCCGCGCCACGCCACCGAGCTGGCTGCGCAGGCGGTGGCCGACGGCTGCGAACTGGTTGTCGCAATCGGCGGCGACGGCACGATGAACGAGGTGGCGACGGCCCTGGTGGGCACGCCGGCGGTCTTCGGCCTCATCCCCTGCGGCTCGGGCAACGGCCTGGGCCGCCACGTCGGCATCCGCCGGCCCGGTGACGGCGCGTTCCGCACGTTGCTGGAGGGCCAGCCGCTGGCCATCGACACCGGTCTGGTCAATGGCTTCGCCTTTTTCAACGCCATGGGCCTAGGCTTCGAGGCGGACATCGCCGTGCGTTTCAGCCGTCAGACCCGCCGCGGCCTCCCCGGCTACATCCGGGTCGGCCTGCCGTCCTTCTTCGCCCACGAACCCGAGACGGTGAAGGTGCGCTACGCCGGCCGGATGGCCCACCTCGAGGCCTTCACCCTCGCGGTCATGAACTCCGACCAATACGGCAACGACGCCCGCGTTGCGCCCGGGGCGAAGCTCGACGACGGTCGGTTTGAACTGATCAGCGTGCCTCGGGTCGGCTTTTTTGACGCCTGCGGCATGCTCTACCGGCTGGGCACCGACACCTTTGACCAGGTCAAGGCCGTCACGCGCCTCAGCGGCGCGGAGTTCGTCATCGAGCGCACCAAGCCCGGTTGGATCCACACCGACGGCGAGCCGCGCGTCACGACCTCGACGCTGGAAATCAGCCTCAAGCCCAGAAGCCTGAGGATCATGGTGCCGGCCTCTACTTGAACGGCACCACGGTGCCGTCGGCCAGCACGATGCGGTTGCGCCCGCCTTTCTTGGCGGCGTAGAGCGCCTTGTCCGCCACCTCCACCAGGTCGAGCGCGCTGGTGGCGTCGCCGATGCTCGTGGCGACGCCGGCGCTCAGGGTGACATCGACGGTGAGGTTCTTGCTTTCCACGAAACAGGGGGTCTCGGCCAGCAGCACGCCGAGCCGCTTGATGTGCTCGGCGGCGTTCTTGGCGTCCGTCTCGATCATGATGAGGGCGAATTCCTCGCCGCCGTAGCGGGCCACGCGGTCGACGTTGCGCACCTGGCCGGCGAGCAGGCTGGCCACGTGGCGCAACACCTCGTCGCCCACCTGGTGGCCGTGCGTGTCGTTGATCTTCTTGAAATGGTCGATGTCCACCATCACGAGGGCGAACGGCCGCTTGAACCGCACGGTGCGGTCCCACTCCTCGTTGAGGATGCGCGAAAACTCGCGGCGGTTGAGCAGCTTGGTGAGCTCGTCGCGCTGGGCCAGCTGGCGCAGCTGGCTGAGCGTCTCGCCGAGCTTCAGCGCGTAGCGGATGGACCGCTCGAGCAGGCGGGGGTTGAGCGTGGCCTTGACGAGGTAGTCGACCGCGCCCGCCTCCATGGCGGCGATGTCCACCTCCTCGCTGTCGTCGGCGGTCAGGATGATGACGGGCGTCTCGCTGCCGCCGATGCGGGCCTCGCGCAGCAGGGCCAGGCCGTCCTGGGCGTCGAGGCGGTAGTCGAGCAGGCACACGGCGTATTTGCCGCTGAGCAGCTTCTTCAGGCCCTCGGCGTAGCTCTCGGCACCCTCGAGCTCAAAGGAACCGCCGCGGAAATTCTGCACCAGCCCCTGCATCAAGCGCTGCTGCAGGCGGTCATCGTCGATCAGCAGGATCCGGCGGACTTTGGGGGGCGGCAGGGGGGTCATGGTCAGGCGGCGCCCGCGACCAGGTCGGCCGCGGTGATGCGCAAACGTGCGGGCAAACCGGCGCGGTTGTCGAGATTGTCCTTGATGACGTTCACCAGCGCGCTGCCGACGACCACGCCGTCCGCGACGCGGGCGACCTGCCGGACCTGCTCGCGGGTGGAGATGCCGAAGCCGACCGCCACGGGCAGGGTCGTGTGCTGCCGGATGCGCGCGACGGCCTCGGGGATGTTGGCCGCCACCTGGTCGCGCACGCCGGTCACGCCCTCGCGGGACACGTAGTAGATGAAACCCGTCGCCGCCGCGCCGATGCGCGCGAGGCGGCCGGCGGGCGTGGTCGGGGCGACGATGAAGACGGTCTTCATGTCATGCTTGGCGCAGGCGGCCAGCATCTCACCGGCCTCCTCCGGGGGCAGGTCGAGCGTGAGCATGCCGTCCACCCCGGCTTCCTTGGCGGCGCGCACGTAGTGGTCGACGCCGTTCGAGAAGACCAGGTTGTAGTAGGTGTAGAAGATGATCGGCACCGAGCTCTTCTCGCGCAGGCGCTTGACGAGCTCGAAGACGCGCGCGGCCGTCATGCCGCCGTCGAGGGCGCGCTGGGCGGCCAGCTGGTTGGTCAGGCCGTCCGCCAGCGGGTCGGAAAACGGCACGCCGAGCTCCAGCACGTCGGCCCCGGCGTCGAGCACCGCGCGGCAGGCCGCCAGCGAGGTGTCGAAATCCGGGTCGCCGGCGCACAGGTAGGCCACGAACGCCGCGCGTTTCTCGCGGCGGGTGCGGGCAAAGGCTTGGGCGATGCGGTCCATGAATCCGGAGAGTCCGGACAGAGACGCCGCGGGTCGAGCGAAAATTACGTCACCGGCTGGTCCAGGTCGAATTCCACCAGCACGGGCCGGTGGTCGGACAGGTAGCAGCGCAGCACCTCGGAGTGGACCGGGCGGCATTCCTCGGGCAGCAGGACGAAATCCAGCGCCAGCGCGGGCAACGCCGCGGGAAAGGTGCGGCCGGTCTTGGGCAGCAGGGTGTAGTTGTTGGTCTCCTCGCAGAACCCCAGCAGCATCGCCGTGGCGTCGGGCTGGTGCGCGGGGTTGTTGAAATCGCCGCACATCATCGGCGGTGCCACCCAGTGCGCCCCGCGCGCGGCGGTCCGCTCCGTGATGAACTTCATCAGGATGCCCGCCTGCAGGAGGCGCTGCTTCCGCGAGGCGTGGTGCAGATGCAGGTTGATCAGCGGCAGGTGCCGGCCGGCGGCGAGCTCCATCTCCACGAACAGGAACCCCTTGTCGCCCAGCTGGCGCCGGCCGAAGGTCGCCGTCTCGGCGTGCTTGATCGGCCAGCGCGACAGGACGCCGTTGCCGTAGTTGAGCGGGTAGCGCCCGCCGCGCTCGTTGGTCAGCCCGATCGCCGTGAACGGCAGGCCGCAGTGCTCACTGAGGAAGGTCAGGTGGTTGTAGCTGCCATTCCAACGCGAGTTCTCGTCGACTTCCTGCACGGCCACAATGTCCGCCTTCAGCTTCTTGATGAGCGCGGCGATCTTCAGGAGATTGCCGCGGATCTTGACCGCCGAGCGCAGGCTCTGGTGCACCGGGAGGGTCCCGCGGGCGTGCGCCACGTTGAAGGTCAGCAGACGAAGTCGCGCCATCAGGAAATCCGACAAATCGGCCCGGAAACCATGGTAAAAATGGGGCGGTCAACGGGATTGACTCACTCCGTTCGGGGCTGCGCCCCAAAATCCTCCGGATTTTGCCTTTCCGCTTCGCTCCACAAACCCGCTTCGCGGTTTCTCATCCCGGCAGCCATCGGCCGCTGAAGCGAAAATGTCGATGTAACCCGGAGGGACATTGAAAAATGGGGCGGTCAACGGGATTCGAACCCGCGACCCCAAGAATCACAATCTTGTGCTCTAACCAGCTGAGCTATGACCGCCGTAAAGGGCCGAGAAAGTCCATGACCCCTTGGCGTCTGTCAAATCCTTCTTTGGGCCGCCCTCCGGGTGAAGCCGAAGACAATAAGTGCGCAACCCGTCCGGATTCCCCCGTGCAAGAAATTGATGACGTAACTTTTGTAAAAATCGCCTCGCCTCCGACCCTGCTTCCGGTATCGGCTTGAGGCATGATTTCCTTCAAGAAGCTCATGGGTAAGGAGGAGAAGTTCTACGACCTGCTGGAAGCCAGCGCCGAGGAAGCCCGCGTCAGCACCGACCTGCTGGTCAAGATCCTCAGCAACGACGGCACCATGGCCGCCACGAACATCCACGACATCATCCAGACGCGCCGGAAGGACAAGCGCATCACCCAGGAAATCACCGAGGAACTCTGCAAGACCTTCGTCACCCCGCTGGAGCGAGAGGACATCGAGGCCCTCTCCCTCGCCCTTTACCGCATCCCCAAGACCGTCGAGAAAATCGTCGAGCGCCTGACCATCTGCCCGGCCCGCGTGCCGCGCGAGAGCCTCCAGAAGCAGGTCGTCCTGCTCGAGCAGGCCGTCGAGTCCGTCGTCGCGATGGTGAAGGCCCTGCGCCAGGGCACCCAGGTCGAGCGCATCACCAACCACCACGCCAAGCTCCAGTTCGCCGAGGGCGAGGCCGACAAGGTCATGCTCGCCCTCGTCAAGGACCTCTACAACGGCCCCTTCGACGCCAAGGAGGTCTTCATCCTCATGGAACTCTACGACCTGGTGGAAACCGCCGTGGACCGCGCGCGTGACGCCGGCCAGGTGGTCTTCATGATCATGCTGAAATACTCTTAAGCCCGACTGCCCGTCCCGCCGCCGAGCCCCATGACCATTTTCCTGATCGTCCTCCTGACGGCGCTGGTCTTCGAGTATATCAACGGCTTTCACGACGCCGCCAACGCCATCGCCACGGTCGTCTCGACCAAGGTGCTGACGCCCCGCCAGGCCATCGCGCTGGCCGCCGTCTTCAACCTCATCGGCGCGCTCATGGGCACCGCCGTGGCCAGCACCATCGGCAAGGGGCTCGTCGACACCAGCGTCGTCACGATGGCCACGATCTTCTCCGGCCTGATGGGCGCGATCGTCTGGAACCTCATCACCTGGTGGTTCGGCCTGCCGTCGAGCTCCAGCCATGCGCTGATCGGCGGCCTGTGCGGCGCCGCGCTCGCCTCGGCGGGCGACGACTGGAACGTGCTCCACTGGGCCACCACCGACGCCAAGGGCGCGGCCGCCGGCCTCTGGCCCAAGGTCGTGCTGCCGATGATCACCTCGCCCCTGATCGGCTTCTTCGGCGGCGCCTTCCTGATGTTCCTGCTGACCATCTGCATCCACCGGCTCCGGCCGCGACTGATCAACAATATCTTCGGCAAGCTCCAGCTCGTCAGCGCCGGCCTGATGGCCCACAGCCACGGTTCGAACGATGCCCAGAAGACCATGGGCATCATCGCCCTCGCCCTCTTCACCGGCACCAAGAGCGGCGCCTTCGACGACCTGCCCGCCTGGGCTTCCTTTCTGCGCACCCCGGAGTTCGTCGTGAACCAGTGGGTCGTGATCACCTGCGCGCTCGTCATGGCCGCCGGCACCGCCGCGGGCGGCTGGCGCATCATCCGCACCATGGGGCACAAGATGGTCAAGCTCCAGCCGGTGCACGGCTTTGCCGCCGAGACGACCGCCGCCCTGATCATCCATTACGCCTCGGTGCTCGGCATCCCGCTGTCCACCACCCATGCCATCTCGACGTCCATCATGGGCGTCGGCGCGGTCAAGCGCTTCGGCGCCGTGAAATGGGGCGTGGTCGAGCGCATCCTCTGGGCCTGGATCTTCACCCTGCCGGTCTGCGGCCTGATCGGCTATTTCACCGAGCGGCTCTGCGTGGCCCTCGGCTACAAGTAACCCGGCCTCAGCCCCGGGCCTTGGCGGTGTAGAGCGCGACCAGCGCGGCGCCGATGGCCTGCGAGAGCTCGCCGAGCGAGGCGGGCAGGACCTTGAGCTTGGCCCGCTGCTGCGGCCAGAGATAAGGCAGCGCCGACTCCCGGATGATGCGCAGGTAGCGCTCGCGAAACTCGGGCGTGGTGGCCTCGGGGTCGATCAACCCGCCGCCGATAACGACATACTCGGCGTCCACGGCCACCAGCAGCGAGGCCAGGTGCAGGCCGAGCGCCCGGGCCTGGAAATTGAAGATGTCCACGGCGAGCGGGTCGCCCTTCTGGGCCAGCGTGCGGAGCGAAAAGGCCTTTTCCTTGATCGGGGCGGACGAGGTGTGGAAGGGATGCGTGGGATGTCTCGGCAGGAATTCCTCCAGCAGCTGCGGCAGGCCGGAAATGGTGGTGTAGGGCTCGATGCAGCCCCAGTCGCGCCCGCAGCCGCAGCGGAGCGGCTTCATGCCGCCGAGCAGGTGCAGGACCGCCGGCATGTGGCCGCCTTCCATGCCGTTGAGCGTGTCGCCCTCCAGCGGCAGGCCGTTGGCGTCGACGTAGGCCACGCCCAGCCCGGAACCGGGCGCGAGCATCAGGACCGTGGCCCGGGATTCGCCGCGCACGCGCTGCGCCTCGCCCACCCCGCCGTAATTGCCGTCGTTGCCCGCCACCAGCGGCACGGGCCGCCCGGCGGCGGCCGCGAGCGCGGCGGCGTATTCCGCCTGGAAATTCCAGCCCTCGAAGCTCGCCGGCAGGTTGGCCGCCCGGCCAAGCACGCCGGGACCCGCGTAAGGCCCGGGAATCGCCAGGCCCGCCCCGAGCACCTGGTCCCAGCCGAGCTGGTTGTCGGCCAGGAAGCCCTTCACCCCTTCCACCCAGCCCTGCACGACCGCGGCCGTGCCGGCCTGGGCATTGGTGGAGCTCTGCCGCAGGCGCGTGGAGATGATGCTGCCATCCGCCCAGACGCCACCGGTCTTCGAGGTGGTCGCGCCGCTGTCCGTGCCGAGGTAAACGCCCTGCCGTGTTGAACTCATGGGTTGGCCCAAGAGGTGCGCGGTTTGCGCCTCCGGGTCAAACCGCATGTCAGACCGGCGGGTTGGAGCCCGGGGTCGGCAGCACGGCCTGCTTGCCGATGTCGCTGTGCCGGATGTCGAGGCCCTTGGACAGGAACACCATCTCCTCCGCGATGTTGGTCGCGTGGTCGGCGATGCGTTCCAGGGACTTCGAGATGAACATCAGCTCGAGCGCCCGGGCGATGGTGTCGGGCTTCTCGATCATGTAGCTGGTCAGGCGGCGGTAGAGGGCGCGGTTCAGGTTGTCCACCTCCGGGTCGCGGCGGATGACACTGAGGGCCTTCTGCTCGTCCTCCTGCACGAAGCAGTCGAGCGCGTCGCGCAGCATCTCGAGGGCGATCTTCGACATGCGCGGCAGGTCGCCGTAAAGCTCGAGCGGCGGCTCGATGGCGAGCTTGCGCGCCCGGCGGGCGATGCCGGTGGCCTCGTCCCCCACCCGCTCCAGGTCGTGGCTGGCCTTCATGCCGACGACGATCAGCCGCAGCTCCGAGGCCACGGGGCCGCGCAAGGTCATGTAGCGGATGGCCTCGTCGTCGATCTGCACCTCCAGCTTGTCGATCTCGTCATCCGCGGCGATGACCTTGTCGGCCAGCGCGATGTCGGCCTCCAGCAGCGCCTTCATGGCGAGGCGGGTCTGGTCCATGGCCCGCTCGCCCATCTGCAGGATGTGGGAGCGGAAAGCCTCAAGTTCGGCGTCGAAGAATCGTTTCATGGGAGTGAGTGGTTAAAAGAAAATCAGCCGAAGCGGCCCGAGACGTAGGCCTCGGTCTGCGGGTTGGCGGGGTTCATGAAGATGGTGCGGGTGTCGGCATACTCGATGAGCTTGCCGAGGTAAAAGAAGGCCGTGCGGTCGGAGCAGCGGGCGGCCTGCTGCATGTTGTGGGTCACGATGACGATCGTGAACTGTTTCTTCAACTCATGGATCAGCTCCTCCACCTTGGCGGTGGCGATGGGGTCGAGCGCCGAGCAGGGTTCGTCCATCAGGATGATCTCCGGCTCGACCGCGATGGCGCGGGCGATGCAGAGGCGCTGCTGCTGGCCGCCGGACATGCCGAGGGCGCTCTCGTGCAGGCGGTCCTTGACCTCGTCCCACAGCGCCGCGCCGCGCAGGCTGCGTTCCACGACCTCGTCGAGCCGGGCCTTGTTTTTCTGCCCCTGGATGCGGAGGCCGTAGGTGATGTTCTCGTAGATGGACTTCGGGAAGGGATTGGACTTCTGGAAGACCATGCCGACGCGCTTGCGCAGCTCGATGACGTCCACCCGGGGGTCGTTGATATTCACCCCGTCGATCCGGATCTGGCCGGCGGAGACGTGGGCGCCATCGATCAGGTCGTTCATGCGGTTGAGGCAGCGCAGCAGCGTGCTCTTGCCACAGCCGGAGGGCCCGATGAAGGCGGTGACCTGCCGCTCCTGGATGTTGAGGGTGATGTCGTATAGCGCGCGAGCGGCGCCGTAGTTGAAATCGACGTCGTCGATCTCGATGATGGCGCGGGCCGCGGGATTGACCGGCGTGGACGGGGCCACGGCCACCGGGCGGGACGCGACGGAGGATGCAACGGATTCGGTCATGGGGGCGAAGGTGGTTACCATTTGTATTTCTTGCGGAGCCGCTGACGGAGGATGACGGCGGTCATGGCGATGGCCGCGACCGTGAACAGGAACACGAAGGCCGTGCCGTATTGGACGTCGCGGGTGTATTCGTTCTGCGGGATCTTGGAGGCGACGACGTAGATGTGATACGGCAGCGCCATGACGCCCTGGAAGATGAACTCGGTCCATTTCTGCACCTGCCACGGCAGCTCGTCGCGCATGACGAAGGCGGCGGTGAACATGATGGGCGCCGTCTCGCCGGCCACGCGGGCGATCGCGAGCACGGAGGAGGTCAGGACGCCCGGCAGCGCGTAAGGCAGCACGTTGGTCATGATGGTCTGGAACTTCGTGGCCCCCAGCGCCAGCGAGCCCTCCCGGTAGCCCTTGGGCACGGCCTTGAGCGCCTCCTCGGAGGCGGTGATGATCACCGGCAGCACCATGAACGCCAGCGTCAGCCAGCCGGCGAACAGCGACACCCCGAAGTCGAAGGCGATGACAAAGAGGCCGAAGCCGAACAGGCCGAACACGATCGAGGGCACGCCGGCGAGGTTGATGATCGAGAGCCGGAGGAAGCGGATGAACGGGCCGTCGGTCGCGTATTCGCTCAGGTAGATGGCGCTGAGCACGCCGAGCACGAGGGCGATGAGGATCGCGCCGAGCACCAGCAGCACGGTGCCGGCGATGTTGGGGAAGATGCCGCCGGCGGAATAGACGTAGGTCTCAACCGCCACGCCCTTGAGCTCCGCCTCATGCTCCGCCTTGAACTGGCGGAAGGCCCGGTCGCCCATCGTCCGCTTCTCGCCCTGATAGGCGAACACGTTGAGCGTCTCGGGTGCCTCGGTCAGGAACGGCACGTTGATGAAGGGCGCCGAGCTCTTGAAGATGACCGCCCCGCCCTTCGTGCCGATGTCCCAGAAGATGAAGGCGGCGCAGAGCAGCACGAAGTAGGTGCAAAGGCGCAGCACCCAGAAGATCCCGGTCTCGATCCGCTTGGCGGGCGTGGGCCGGCCGTAGATGGCCGCGGCGGTGGTGGTCGCGGGCTTCATCCGGTGGAGATCCGGTAGCGGCGGACGATCTTCTGCGCCAGCCAGTTGATGAGCAGGGAAATCAGGAAGAGCACGACGCCGACCATGAACAGCGCGCGGTAGTGGATGCTGTTGCGCACCACCTCGCCCATCTCCTGCGCGATGATACCGGTCATGGTGTGCACCGGCTGGAAGATGACGCCCAGACCGGACGAAAGGTCCGGGGTCTGGATGCGGTTGCCCGCGCAGAGGAGCACGACCATCGTCTCGCCGACGACGCGCCCGAAGCCGAGCAGGATGGCCGCCATGATGCCCGAGAGGGCGGCCGGCACCGTGATGTGGATGATGGTCTGGAGGCGCGTCGCCCCGAGGGCGAAGGAGGCCTCCTTGAACGAGCGGGGCACGTTGTTGATGGCGTCCTCCGCGAGCGAGAAGATCGTCGGGATGGCCATGAGCGCGAGCAGGCAGGCCGCCGTCGTGGCGTTGAGGCGCTCGGCCATCGGGAAACCGGGCACCCAGTCGAGCGCGGGGATCTGGGAAACGCGACGCAGGGTCTCGCCCAGCATCGCGATGCCGAAGAAGCCGAGCACCACGCTGGGGATCGCCGAGATGAACTCGATGTAGGGCTTGATGATCCTCTGCTCCGCCGGCCGGGCCACCTGGTTGACATAAACCGCCGCCGCGACCCCGAGGGGCAGCGCGATCAGCAGGGCGAGGAACGCGATGAGCAGCGAGCCGCTGAGCAGCGGGACAATGCCATACCAGTCCTGCCAGAAGCTGGCGGTCACCCACTTGCGGCCGAAGGCAAAGGCGTTGAACGACTCGAGCCAGCCGATCGACTTGGCCTGATCCCAGGCGGCCATCCGCCCGGCGATGACCTCCACTTCCTTGAAATAGCCCTGCACAAACCCCTGGAATTTCGCCATGCGCCGGTTGAGCTCGGCGTCGGTGAACTGCGGCGCCTGCGCCGCGATCTCCTTCATGGCGGCGATCTGGCTGGCGTTGGCCGCGGCGATGTCCGGCCGCAGCGCGAGCACCGGCTGGATCTCGGCCTTGAAATCGATGACCTCGATCTGGATCGCCGCGGCGTCCCGCTGCAGCTGCGCGGCGCGCTCCGGCGCGGCGCCCTTCATGCCGCCGAGCAGGTTCTGCCGCGCGACCATCAGGTCCTCGGCCACCTTCTGGCGCTCCTTCACGGCCGTGACCAGGTCGGTCATCGTGCCGAGCAGGGTTTCCTGCTCGTTGATGGTGTCGGCAAACTTGTTGGCGAAATCATCGAACGCCGCGAGCCGCGCCATGGCGGCGGCGGGGGCGAGGCCTTCCTGCTGCATCAGGATGTCCAGCTGGCGGGCCCGGATGCCGGCCAGGTAGCGCGACATCGTGCTGTGGGCCGTCACCTGCTCGCGGTAAAGGTCGACATACTCCAGGCCGGCCAGCCGGTAAACGGCCAGGTTGGCGTGGTTCATCGGGATGAAACCGACCGCGTCCTTGAAAATCGTGAAGGTGATCAACCCCAGCACGATGATCGAGACCGCGGCGTTGCCCTGGAAGACGTATTTGACGAACTGGTCGCCAGTCATCCCGTAAAACCATCCGCGCCGCTTGCGCAGCAGCACCTCGCGGGTGGCCAGACGGGGGAGCGGCGGATTTTCAGTGGTGGCGGGCATGCGGTGAGGACGCGCTCAGCATCGGGAGGCCAACGGGGACCGGTCAACCGGCCCAGGTTACGGTTACGTTACAAAAGGGCCGCCCGCAGTCCGGGCATGGGCTGCGGGCGGCCGGGGACACACTTTTCGTGTCAGCTCAGTTCAGCACGCGGACCGGGACGAAGCCGACCTTGCGGACGACCTTCTGGCCCTCGTCGCTGAGGGTGAACTCGACAAACTTGGCCGCCTCGCCGGTCGGCTCGCCGTTCGTGTAGTAGAACGTCGGCCGGGCGTAGGGATACTTCTTCGCGATGACAGACTCCTCGGACGGCAGGGCGCCGTCGATGGCGACGGTCTTGATGCCCGGGTCGTGGAGGTAGGCGAGACCCACGTAGCCGATGCCGTTGGGGTTCTTGGCCACCTCGGCCGCGATCTGCTCGTTGCCCGCCATCTTCTGGGAGGAGGACGCGTAGTCGCGCTTCTTCATGGCGAGCTCCTTGAAGTCGGCGTAGGTGCCGGAGGAGGTGTTGCGGGTATAGATCGAGATCTTGCCCGGGGTGCCGCCGACCTGCGACCAGTCGGTGATGTCGCCGGCGAAGATCTGCTCGACCTGGCGCTTGGTCAGGGCCGAGAGCGGGTTGCCCTGGTTCACGATGACGCCGATGCCGTCGAAGGCGACGATGATGGGCTTCATGGACACGCCCTTGGCGGTGGCCGCGGAGACCTCGGTGGGCTTGGCGCGGCGGCTCGACATGCCGATCTGGGCCGTGCTGTCGATGATGGCGGAGATGCCGGTGGTCGAGCCCTCGGCGGCGATCTCAAAGGTCACGCCGGCGTTGCGGGCCTTGTAGTCCTCGGCGAGCATGGGCACGAGCTTGGCGCCGAGGGTGTCGGAACCCTTGATGACGAGCTTCTGGGCGGAGGCCAGGGTGACGGCGCTCAGGGCCGTGAGGAGCAGGATGGTCTTTTTCATGGAGTGGATGGACGAGGGTTAGAATTTCACCACGAGGTCCAGCTGGAGGATCTGCGAGTGGTCGAGGTTGGAGACCGCGCTGGTCTGGGTCTCGCGCTTGTCGGTCGTGTAGAAGTAGGTGGCGTTGAGGCTGGCGAAGTCCGTCAGGTTGTAGGCGCCGGCGAGCTTGAAGCCCTCCTGGTTGACCCGGCCGAAGGCCCAGTCGGAGTCGCTCAGGTTCACGTCGAGCGAACCGGTGCCGAGGCTGCGGTAGTCGAGCTTGAGGCTGTAATCACCCTGCACCTTGCCGGTGCCGAAGTTGTAGCCGACACCCACGAGCCAGGCGACGGCGTCCTTCGGCTGGTTGGCCAGGCCGTAGACCTTGCGCACGCGGCGCTCGGCCTCGAGGTTGTAGGCGAAGTCCCAGTAGAGCTTCACCGAGGTGCCGGCGCCGGCGACGTTCATCCAGTTGACCTCACCGGGCATCGTGAAGACGGCGAGGCCGTCCGTGGTGCCATTGAAGGGCGTCTCGTTGTCGAGGCCGCTGAGCGTCGAGTCGTTGTAGATCATGAAGCCCGGGGCGATCACGAGGCTGTTGACCACGTTGCCGATGGCGTCCTTGCCGAACCAGTGCGTGTAGACCGCCTGCTGGGCGAAGAGCCAGGCGTCGCGGCCCGCGCGGCCGATGCCGGTCTCGTTGTTGTCGTCCATCAGCAGCTGGCTGGCGCGGAACTCGAGGGTGTCCTTCCCCCCGAGGAACTTCGTGTAGATCTCGGTGGCGCCCTGCGGGTTGATGTCGCTGTCCCAGACCATGTCCGTCGTGTAGAAGGGGTTCTTCTGTTTGCCGCCGATGAACATCCAGTTGAGGTTCGGGCGCCAGGACACGTAGGCGCGGGCCAGGTAGATGTTGTAGTCGTTGCTGCCGTTCTCGAGGGTCTGGTTGCCCGAGTCCGCGGCGGGCGCGGTCTCCAGGGCGAAGCCGGCGCCCCAGCCCTTCTGCATGAGGACGTCGCCGTTGAAGCGGAGGCGGAAGCGCTCGCGGGTGCGCTCGTTGGAGACGGTGCCGTTCTGCGGCGCCTGGGTCTCGACCTGGTGGCGGAGACGGACGTCGCCGCTCAGCTTGAACTCGGTCAGGTGCGAGCCGAGGTTCAGCTTGCCCGCGGAGGAGTTGGCCGCGAAGTCCTTGGTCAGCTCGGAGCGGAGGTCCTCGCCCTCCTGGTCGGTGATGATGCCCTTGCGAACGAGAATGTCGATCAAGGGGCCGCTGTCTTGGGCGAGCGCCGTGCCGGCGCAGACGAGCGCGGCGGCCAGGGCGAGCAGTTTGGATTTGAGGTTGAGCATGTGGAACAGGCTTGGATGGTGCTGGTGTTGAAACGTCCCGGTGATTGGGCCGGAACGTGGGCGCAGAATAGGGGCCCCGTGTTACGGTTTCGTGACGCCCGTGTGACAAACACGGCAAATGGCCGGGTTCTCCCGTGCCTTGGTGGAGGGATTTTATACCCCGACAGGAATTCCCGTGTGCTGAGGTCGGGGTATACCCCCTCCCACCCCGCCACCGAATCAATGAGACCCCCGGGGGGCCGCCTAGCTCGTCCGCCACGGCGCCTGCGTGTCGCCGCGCTTCTCGGCCCCGCGGCCCTCGAGCAACGCCAGCAGCAGGTCGTTCTTCACCAGGACCCCCGTCAACCGGCCCGTGCCGGGTTCCACCACCGGCAGCGTCTGGCCGGCGTGCTGGGCAAAGATCCGCAGCGCCTCGGCCAGCGGCGCCAGCATCGACACCGGGGGCACGTCGTCCCGCAGCAGGTCGCCGGCGATGACGTGCGCCGCCACCGCCGGGTCGCTCAGGTAGGGCTTGATGTCGTGCAGCGAGATTGCGCCGGCGAAATTCCCGTCGGGGGTCGTCACATAAACCTCCTCCTGGCGGGTATGCAGGAACAGCCGGGCAATCTCCTCAAACCGCGCGGTCAGCAGCACCGGCGAGGCCTGCGGCTTCATCAGGTCGGCCACGACCCCCGCCAGGCGCACCGCCTCCGGTTCCTCGGCCGCCTTCTTCTTGAGCGCCTCGCTGTAGAGCGACTGGTTCTCGATGCCGCGCGCCGTGTAGTAGGCGATCACGCTGCACAGCATCAGCGGCATGATGATGTCGTAGCTCAGCGTCATCTCGAACAGCATGATGATCGCCATCACCGGCGCATGGCTCGCCGCCGCCAGCAGCGCCCCCATGCCCACCAGGGCGAAGGCCCGCGGGTCCTCGGCGCCCGCCGGCCAGACCGCGTTGACCCCGTAACCAAAAAGATAACCCAGGCTCGCGCCCATGAACAGCGTCGGCGTGAACACGCCGCCCGGGGCGCCGGAGCCGAACGACGCCGCCGTCGCCGCCCACTTGCAGACCAGCACCAGCACCAGCGTCGTCCACAGCAGGTGCCCGTTGAGGATCGCCACGACCACGCTGTAGCCGTTGCCGCAGACCTCCGGCACCCAGACGGCGAGGCCGCCCACCACCAGGCCGCCCAGCATCAGGCGGACCGGCACGGGCAGCTTGGTCCGCGCGAACCACCCCTCCACCGTCCGGAGCGAGCGCAGGAACCACGGCGCCACCGTGCCGGCCAGCAGGCCGAGCACGACGAACGGCCCGATTTCCCACAGCGAGTGCAGCGTGAACGAGGGCACGGCATACAGCGTGTGCGCGCTCGACAGCGCCCGCATCGTCAGGGTGGCCGCGACGGCGGAGACGGCCAGCGGCCCGAGGCTTTCCATCGCGATGGTGCCGAGGATGATCTCCGCCACGAAGAACGATCCAGCGATCGGGGCGTTGTAGGCCGAGGCTATGCCCGCGGCCGCGCCGCAGGCCACCAACAGGCGAAGCTGCGGGGCCGACAGCCGGCCGCGCCGGCCCAGCCACGAGGCCACCACCGAGGCCAGCTGCACCATGGGACCCTCGCGGCCGATCGATCCGCCCGAGGCGATGGAGAACATCGCCGCCGTGCTCTTGACCACCGTCGCCCGCACCGGCAGCTGGCCGCTGCCGATCAGGATCGCCTCCATGTAGTCCGTGGAGCTCTGCCCCTGGTGCAGGCGTTTGCCGAACAGCAGCACGAGGCCCGCGACCAGGCCGCCGGCCGCCGGGATCGACAACCGCTGCCACCAGGTCAGGTCGCGAAACGAGTCCACCATGCCCTCGGCCGTGCCGGTCAGCATGTAATGGATCAGGTCGATGCCCCCGCGGAAGGCCAGCGCGGCGAGCGCCCCGAGGATGCCCGCGCCTGCCGCCCAACACAGCGTCTCCTGCCACGGCGAGGGCCGCAGCTTCTCGATGATCCACAACCGCCAGCGGAGCAGGCGCAGCAGGCGCTCGTAGATTTGCGGCACCACTTCCTTCACGGCATCCTGGCTCCTGGGTGGCGGCGCGATTCCATGCCGCGACGATGACCTGTTCCCGCCCCGCCTGACAAGGATTGTTCCGCCGGGCGGCCCGGTCTCAGGGCGCCGCGGGGGCGGCGGGGGCCGGAGCGCTCGCCGTCTCGGCCGGGGGCATGGGCCCGATGGGCACCGGCTCGACCGCGGCGTTCAGCAGTTCCGCCTCGCCGGTCTCCAGCGCGCTGAGCTGGATGAGGCTATTCAGCGAGCTGAAGTGCTTCGTCCACTCAAAGTCGCCCGTGTGGTGGCCGACGACCTGGTTGAAGAGCTGCTTCTTCTCGCCCTTCAGCGCCTGGATGCGCTCCTCGATCGTGCCGGCCGTCACCATGCGATACACGAAGACCGTGTTCGTCTGGCCGATGCGGTGCACGCGGTCGATGGCCTGGTCCTCGACCGCCGGGTTCCACCACGGGTCGAGCAGGAAGACGTAGTCCGCCGCGTGCAGCGTGATGCCCGTGCCGGCGGCCTTCAGGCTGACGAGCATCGCCGCCGCGCCGCTGGCCGACTGGAAGTCCTTCACCGGCTTCTGCCGGTCCACCGTCATGCCCGTGATCTCGTAACGCGGCAGCTCCGGGTAATGCTGGTCCAGCGCCGTGCGCACGCGGTCGAGCAGCGTGACGAACTGCGAGAAGATGACGACCTTGTGCCCGCTGGCGACGACCTCGCCGAGCTTCTCGACGAGCAGCTGCAGCTTGCCGCTGTCCGTCAGCGGGGAATTCATCCACGGCAGGAGATCGGGATCGCAGCACACCTGTCGCAGGCGCGTGAGCAGGGCGAGGAAGCCGAAGGACTTCTCGCGCAGCGCCAGGCCGATGTCCTCGCCGAGGCGCGCCAGGCCCTCGGTGCAGATGCGGGCATACTCGGCGCGCTGCACCTCGGTGAGCGGGCAAAGCAGGTCCATCTCCACCTTGGGCGGCAGCTCGGTGGCCACCTCGTTCTTGGTGCGGCGCAGGATGAACGGCGCGACCTGCTGGCGCAGGCGGGTCATCGTGCGCTCGCGGTCCTGCACCAGTGCCGCCTCGAAGGCCGCGCGCGAGCCGAGCAGGCCGGGCAGCAGGTAACGGAAGATGGACCAGAGGTCGAGCTGCCGGTTCTCCAGCGGCGTGCCGGTCATCACCAGCCGGTGGCGTGTCTTGATGGCGAAACACGCCTGCGTGACCTTGGCGTCGGGATTCTTGATGAACTGGCCCTCGTCGAGGATGGCGTAGCCAAACTCGACCGTGTCGAGCAGCGCGCGGTGCTTGCGGAGCTGCGTGTAGCTGGCGAGCCAGATGCACGGCGCCTTGTTGGTCTTGAAATCATTGCCCGACTTCAGGATGTCGACCTTCGCCTCGGGGTAGAAGCGGGCGATCTCCTCGCGCCACACCGGCACGACGCTGGCGGGGCACACAACGACGTGGCGCAGCTTCGCCATGGGGCGGGTGCGCAGCAGGGCGATCACCTGCGCGGTCTTGCCGAGGCCCATCTCGTCGGCCAGCAGGCCGTGGCACTCGGTCTCGCAGAGGTGGTGCATCCACTCGACGCCGCGGCGCTGGTAGTTGCGCAGGTAGTCCGGCAGCTCGGGCGGCGTGTCCGGCGGGGTCAGGACCTTCTGGCGCCAGGCCTCGATCTCGGCGCCGAGCGTGACCTTGATGCGGTGGTCGTTGAAGAGGGAGAAGATCAGGTAGGGCGGCACCTCGCCGGCGGCGGAGGTGTCCTCGAGGTTGCGCTTCCACTGGTTGTAGCCCTCCAGCTTTTCCGGCGTGAGCGTGACGATGCCCAGGTCGGGCAGCAGCATGGGCGAGCGGCCGTGCTTCAGCAGGGCGGCGGCCTGCTCGTCGGTCAGGAGCTTCTCGCCGGCCCGGAAGATCCAGCGCAGGTTGAGCCCGCCGTCGCCGCGGCGGTCGGCCACGGCCTCGATCTCGATCGCGCGGGCGCCCTGCTTGATGTTGTCCACCTTCACGTCGAGCTCGATGGCGAACTGTTTTTTCCAGTGCGGCAGCAGGTCGCGCAGGAAGCCCGGGATGTCGCCGAGCGCGTCGAGCGCGTAGGCATGGGTGGCCTGGTTGTAGCGGAAGTGGGCCTTGCGGGCGTAGGTGGCCAGCGCGATGAGCTTCGCGCGCTCGGTGGCACTGGGCGGGTTGGCGCTGTTGCCGAGGGCGGGGATACGGTTCCGGCCCTGCTTCCAATAAGCGACGAAAACCAGGCCGTCGGCGTTGGTCGTGAAACTGAGCAGCAGGTCGCGCGGGGGGGCGTCGGATTTTGGGGTGCCGTTGGCGCCGTTGCCATTGCCGTTCGCCTGCAGGCCGTTGCTCGCGGCGGGACTGGTCTTGCTGGCCGAGCCCGGCAGTAGCGCGGCCATCTCGTCCACCAGCAGCTCCTCGATCTCGTGCAGGCCGGCCACGGCGATGGCATTGGCGAGCAGCGCGTCGGTCGAGGAGGACCGGACCTTGATCCGGTCCCCTTCCCACTCGATCACCGCGTATTCCTCCTTCTTTTCGACCTTGCGGTGGATGATGGCGTCCTTGGCCCCGAGCTCGACCTCGCGGATTTCCCCGTCGCGATACATGTCGTGGCCGCGCTCCACATGGGTCGCGTCAAACTGCTCCTCCCATTCGACCTCCAGGCGGCCGAACCAGAATTCAAGGGACTGCGGAGTATAGATGCGCTTGGGCCCGTGGGTTTGCATCAAGCTAAAAGCCAGACGTTAGAAACTTACTTCTACGCCGCGCAACCCCTATTTCGCCTTTTTGACCGCTGTTGCGGGGGAGCGTTTTACGTGATCGTCACCCCGCCGGCACCGGTTCTTCACAGGGTTCATGCACCCTGCCGGCGCCTCTTCACGCACGACGCCGCTCTCTGGAAGCGCTGGCACACCAACCTCCGCCATCTCGTCCAACCCGGCGCCGACCGCGCCGGCTCCACCGATCCCCGCCGTCACCGGATAATTTGTAACGTAATACGTTACAAATTATCGCGCCCAAGCTGCGCGCGGATCACCGCCAGCGTGCGCTCGGTCGCTCCACGGTTGGCCTCGCTCCACTCCCGCGCGGCCGCGGCCAGCTTCTCCCGCTGGGCCGTGTCCTGCAGGAGCTCCACCGCCGCCGTGATGAGCTCGCTGTGCGTCTCCACCTTCCGCACGGCGCCGGCCTCGGTGAGCGAGCGGATGATGTCGCGGAAATTCGTCATGCGCGGCCCGTGCAGCACCGGCTTGCCCAGCACCGCCGCCTCGACCGGCGTCTGCCCGCCGTCGTGCGGCGCCAGGCTCTTGCCCGTGAAGACCAGGTCGGCCAGCTGCGTGAACCTGCGCAGCTCGCCCGTCGTGTCGCCCACCGCGACGTCAACCGGGCCGGGTGCCGCGCCCGCCGAGCGGAAATGAAAACCGAGTCCGGACTTCTCCAGCAAGCCGCGCAATTCCTCGCGCCGTTCGGCGTGCCGCGGCACGAGCAGCAGCGAAACCTGCAGCCCCCGCTCGCGCGCCGCCTTCAGCGCGGTGAGCAGGGCCGTTTCCTCTCCCGGCCAGGTCGACGAACCCAGCAGCACCAGCCCCGCGCCCAACCCGAGTTCGCGGCGCAGCGCCGTCTTGTCCGCGTCGGCCAGCCGCGGGATGTTCACGTCCAGCTTGAGGTTGCCGGTGGTCTGCAGCCGGTCCGGCGGGAAACCGAGGGCCTTGAAACGCTGCTCGTCACGCTTCGCGGCGCACAGCACCCGCGTGATGCCGGCGGCCAGCGGACGCAGCGCCCACTTGAACCGCATCGAGCGTTTGAAACTGCGGTCGGACATGCGCGCGTTGACGCTGATCACCGGCACGCCGCGGGCCCGGGCCTGCGCCACGTGCTCCGGCCAGCGTTCGCCTTCCATCAGGATGGCCAGGTCCGGCGCCACCTTGCGCCAGGCCGCCGCGCTGAACGCCCACCAGTCGAGCGGGAAATAGCCGAGGCCGGCGGTCAGCGCGGCATACTTCTCCTTCGCCAGCTGGTAACCGGTGCTCGTGGTCGTGGTCAGGTAGACCTCGGTGCGTCCCTCGCGCTTGAAAGCCTCGAGCAGCGGCGCGATGGCGAGGATCTCGCCGACGCTCACCGCCTGCAGCCAGACGCGCTTTGCCCCGGAAGCCTTCGCGGGCAGCGCAGGCACCTCGCCAAACCGGTGCCAGAAACCCGGCGCATAACCGCCGCGCCGCCGCATCCGCCACAGGTAATAGGGCGACGCCAGCAGCAGCAGCGGGAGAAAAAGGATTCTGTAGGCCCAAATCATCCGGAGCTATGATCGACCGGGAAATTAAACGGAAAGGCACAGGGACACAGAGCAATTTCTCCGTGCCTCTGTGCCTGGGTGGTTCAATTGAACAGCCTTACTGGCCCAGCACCCACGCGAAGATCAGCGGCGCCACGATGGTCGCGTCGCTCTCGACGATGAACTTCGGGGTCTTGGCCCCGAGCTTGCCCCAGGTGATCTTCTCGTTCGGCACGGCGCCGGAGTAGCTGCCGTAGCTCGTGGTCGAGTCGCTGATCTGGGCGAAATAACCCCACAGCGGCACGCCGGTGCGGCCGAGGTCCTGGTGCAGCATGGGCACGACGCAGATCGGGAAGTCGCCCGCGATGCCGCCGCCGATCTGGAAGAAGCCGATCGAGCCCTCGCCGTTGCGGAGCGTCTTCGCGGTCTTCGTATACCACGCGGCCAGCCAGGTCATGTATTCGATGCCGGTGCGGACGGTGTGGACGTTCTTGATCTCGCCGGTGATGACGCGGCCGGCATACATGTTGCCGAGCGTGGCGTCCTCCCAGCCGGGGACGATGATGGGCAGGTTCTTCTCGCAGGCGGCGAGCATCCACGAGTTCTTCGGGTCGATCTGGTAGCTCTTCTTGAGCTTACCCGACCGGAGGATCTTATACATGAACTCGTGTGGGAAATAGCGTTCGCCCGCGCGGTCGGCGGCGACCCACTCCTCGGCGACGGCGGCCTCGATGCGGCGCATGGCCTCGCCCTCGGGGATGCAGGTGTCGGTCACGCGGTTCATATGGCGGTCGACCAGGTCCTGCTCGTCCTCGGCGGTGAGGTGGCGGTAGTGCGGCACGCGCTCGTAGTAGTCGTGGGCCACGAGGTTGAAGATGTCCTCCTCGAGGTTGGCGCCGGTGCAGACGATGGCGTGGACCTTTTCCTGGCGGATCATCTCGGCGAGCGTGATGCCGAGCTCGGCCGTGGACATCGCGCCGGCGAGCGTGACGAGCATCTTGCCGCCGGCCTGCAGGTGGGCCTCGTAACCCTTGGCCGTGTCGAGCAGGGCCGCGGCGTTGAAGTGCCGGTAATTCTGCGCGATGAACTTGGAAACCGGCCCTTTCTTTTTCGCCAGGGCGGCATTGACGTGTTCGGGCAGTTGCTTGACGCGTTTTGCTTTGATCATTTCCCCATCAGCTAGGAACCGGCCCGGGCGTTTGGCCACACTAAATTCAGGAGCCCCGGGTGGAACCCGGCCTCCGGCCGGGTTTTCAGGATCGGCCAAAATAACCCCCGGGGCCTGCGCCTATTTCGCACAACCCCGCCGGAAGCCTGGTTCCACCTCGAAACTTGCAGTCCGGACAATGGTCAAAGAGCCTCCCCGCCATGTTCCCCGTGCTTCGCCGCCTCGCTTTAGCCGTCCTCCTCGCCCCGCTGCTGACCTTCGCGGCCGACTTCCCGCACCAGGTCAGCGACCTGCCCGTCGACCCGCGCGTGCACTGGGGCAAGCTCGACAACGGCCTGCGCTACGCCCTCTTGCACAACCCCGAGCCCCGCGGCCGCATCAGTGCCCGCCTGGCGATCCGGGTCGGCTCCCTCTACGAAAACGACAACGAGCGCGGCCTCGCCCACTTCCTGGAACACATGGCCTTCAACGGCAGCCGGCACTTCCCCCGGGCCGATGTCGTCGAATTTTTCCAGCGGCTGGGCATGGACTTCGGCGGCGACACCAACGCCTCCACCGGCTTCGACCGCACCATCTACCAGCTCGAGCTGCCCGACACCAAGCCGGAGACGCTGCGCGAGTCGCTGACGTTCTTCGCCGACGTCGCCGGCGGCCTGCTGCTTGAGTCCAGGGAGATCGACAAGGAGCGCGGCATCATCCTGAGCGAGAAGCTCGCCCGCGATTCCGTCGGCCTGCGCACCTTCCTGGCCGAGCTGGAGTTCCTCGTGCCCGACACCCGCTTCCCGCAACGCCTGCCCATCGGCACCGAGAAGGTCATCTCGACCGCCGACCGCGAGCGGTTCGTCAACTTCTATGACGCCTGGTATCGCCCCGAGCGCATGGTGCTCGTGCTCGCCGGCGATTTCGACCCCGCCGCCGCCGCGCCGCTGGTGCAGGAGATCTTCGGCCCCCTTGCCGCCCGCGGCCCCGCCCTGCCCGAGCCGCGCCTCGGCACCGTCGCCGCTTCCGACGACGTCACCGCCCTCCTTCACACCGAGAAGGAGGCGGGCAACACCAACGTCGCCCTCGAGACCGTCGCGCCCTACACCTTCGAGACCGACAACGCCGCCAACCGCCTCAAATACCTGCCGCGCACGCTCGCCCTGCAGATGCTCAACCGCCGGCTCTCCATCCTCGCCAAGCAGGAAGGCGCTCCGTTCCTCAGCGGCCTCGTCGGCGTCACGGAGCAGTTCGACTTCTTCCGCAACGCCTCCATCGAGCTCAACTGCCGCCCCGACCAGTGGGCCGCCGCCCTCGCCGTCGCCGAGCAGGAGCTCCGCCGCGCCCTCGACCACGGCTTCCAGCCCGAGGAACTCGCCGAGGCCGTCGCCGGCATGAAGAACAACCTCGAGCAGGCCGTGCGCAGCGCCGCCACCCGCCGCTCAAGCGCCCTCGCCGACGAGCTCACCGGCGACCTCCTTGACCGCGCCGTCACGACCCACCCCTCGGCCGAGCTCGCGCTCTATTCGCCCGCCCTCGTCGCCGTGACCCCGGAACAATGCGCCACCGCCCTCCGCGCCACCTGGAGCGAGACCGCCGGTCGGAAGATCTTCGTCGCCGGCAACCTCGACCTGGCCAAGGCCGCGCAGAACATCACCGCCGCCTACGCCGCCAGCCGCCGCACCATCGTCGCCCCGCCGCCCAAGAAGGAGCAGGCCGCCTTCGCCTACACCGACTTCGGCAAGCCCGGCAAGGTGGACGAGACGAAGCTCGTCGAGGACCTCGGCGCCACGCTGATCGAGTTCAAGAACGGCGTCCGCCTCAACCTCAAGCCCACCGACTTCGAGGCCGGCCGCATCCGCGTGTCCGTCCGCATCGGCGGCGGCACCCTCACCCAGCCGCGCGACCAGCGCGGCCTCGGCCTCCTCGCCAACGTCGCCTTCACCACCGGCGGCCTCGGGCAGCACAGCGTCGACGACCTCCAGCGCCTTCTGGCCGGCAAGACCGTCGGCCTCGCCTTCGGCGCGCAGGCCGACGCCTTCACCTTCGGCGGGACGACCAACCGCGACGACCTCCTGCTGCAGCTCCAGCTTTTCTGCGCCTACCTGACCGATCCCGGCTACCGTCCCGAATCCCTCCGCCAGGTCCACAAGATGGCCGAGCAGACCTATCTCCGCCTCGCCCACATCCCCGAGGGTCCGATGCAGCTCGAGGTCGCCCCGCTCCTCGCCGGCGGCGACCCGCGCTTCGGCCTGCCGCCGAAGGATGTCCTCCTCTCCCGTTCCTTGGACGAACTCAAGGCCTGGCTCGCGCCGCAGTTCGCCAAGGGCGCCATCGAGGTCGCCATCGTCGGCGACTTCGACCCAGCAGCCACCATCACCGCCGTCGCCCAGACCTTCGGCGCCCTGCCCAAGCGCCAGAAAAAACCCGCCTACGAAACCGAGCGCAAGGTCGCCAAGCTCGCCGCGCCGGTCGCGAAGGAATTCACGATCACCTCGGAGATTCCCAAGGCCCTTGTCCGCCTCTACTGGCCCGCCAGCGACGCCCGCGACGTGAAGTTCTCCCGCCGCATGCGGCTGCTCACCGATGTGTTCGCCGACCGCCTCCGCGTGAAGATCCGCGAGGAGCTCGGCGGCACCTACAGCCCCAACGCCGGTGGCGACCTCAGCGAGACCTACCCCGGCTACGGCTACATCGTGGCCGAGGCCACCGTCGCTCCCGACGACACCCGCCGCATCGCCGACGCCATCAAGGCCGTCGCCACCGGCCTGCAGACCGGCGGCGTGACCGAGGAGGAACTCGTCCGCGCCAAGCAGCCCGTGCTCACCGCGCTCCGCGAGAGCTCGCGCACCAACCCCTACTGGCTGAACACCGTCCTCGCCTCCGCGCAGGAAATCCCGCAACGCCTCGAGTGGAGCCGCACCCGCTACAGTGACAACGAGAGCGTGACCACCGCCGAGCTCACCGCCCTGGCCAAGGAATACCTCGACCCCGCCAAGGCCTCCGAATTCATCGTCATCCCCGTGAAGCCGAAGCCGGTCGGACCGTGAGGCATAATGAATGCCATGAGCACACCTACCGTTTTATTCGCAATCTACTTCGCCATCGGGCTTGCCCTAATGATTATTGCATTAGCTTTACCGGGAAAATGGAAACGCACCAAAGGCTTCGAGACCTCCACTGTCGGAACGGGCGACCCGGTTGATGCCGTCTTCCTTGTCTTCATCGCCCTGCTATGGCCGATCTGGGTTATTGGATTGTTTGGGAAGAAGGATCCCAACCAATAGCACCTGCTGACGCCACGCTCGCGTTATTCCCATGCCCGGCTACTCTGGCACGCCCCTCTGGAAAAAGCTCGGCTACAAGGCCGGCCTGACCGCGTTTGTCCACCAACCGCCGGCTGATTATGTGGCCATGCTCGATCTGCCGCGCGACGTCCCCGTGACCTGGGCGCCGAAGTTCAAGGCCGGCCTCCCGTTCGCGCATCTCTTTGTCACGGGTTTCGCTGAACTCCGCACTCGGCTGACGAAATACCGTGGCGCCATCGCACCCGACGGCGCCGTCTGGGTTTCCTGGCCCAAGAAGACCTCCGGTGTGCCGACCGACATCACGGAGGACCGGATCCGCGCCGCCGCCCTGCCGCTGGGTTTTGTCGACATCAAGGTCTGCGCCGTGGACGACACCTGGTCCGGCCTGAAACTCGTGATCCGGAAGGAGCTGCGCTGAACCTGCAGCGGGAGTTCGTCGCAATATCTTCCCTGTTGGACGCAAATTCCCCGGCCGAGCGGGAAATGTGCTATACTTCGTCCGGTTCCACCCCGCCCCATGAAAACATCCTTCCGCCTCGTGCTGCTTGTTCTCGCCGGCCTGAGCCTGGCTGGCTGCGTCTCCCAGACCGCTGCCCAGAAAGATCTGCCCAAGCCCCAAGCTGTGGCCTTGGGCGACCAGCCCCTGAGCAGCCGCGATCACTGGCTGATGCGCGACATGGAGGACCGTCATGACCGTGTGCTCCTCGGCGGACAGACCGGCGGCAGCCCGGGACGCTGACTGCCGCCCTGCCCGGCTCAAGGTGCCGTCGCTGCCTCCGCCGGCGCCAGCTTCAGGTTGAGCAGCGGCACAAGCAGCAACAAGCCCACGCAAGTCAGACCGAGCACGGCGTAACCCGCGGCATCGTGCACCGTGCCGTTGATGGCATCAGGACCGTAGGCATAGGCCCAGCCGGTCAGGAACAGGCTGCGCGCGAGATTCATCAGGAAGGCGAAGAACATCGCGGCGACGACCAGCGTCACCTTCTTCCAGGTCTGGGTGAAAAAGGTCGCGCCGAGGAACGAGCCGGCGAAGAGGCACGCCGTCAGCGAACGGATGCCCGAGCACGCATCGGCCACGCCGACTGGCCCTTTCGGCAGCATCAGCACGTTGCCCTGCTGCTCCAGCGGGAAACCGAGCATGTCGAAGGTGAACGCCACCACCGTCACCACCTTGCGCAGCAGGAAGAGGCTGATCTGCGACTCGATCGCCGACACCAGCGGCGCCGAGATCAGCCAGACCAGCACGGGGAAGATAAACAACGCCGCCACGCGGAAGCGGGCGTCGATCCACAGAGCTTGGATGCCACCTTGGGAAGACCGCCCGGCCGCCTTCGCCGAGGCTTCCGCCGTCGCCCTCTGGGCTATGGCGGACAAGTCGGAAGGCTTGCCAGCCGTAGGCCCGGCGAAGGCTGGTGCATTGAAATAAATCAGCGGCAGCACGATCGCCACCATGCCGAGCGTCAGGGCAAAGGTGCCGGGCTGCGAGGTCCCCGCGCCGGCGCGATAAAACGCCCCCAGCAAAAAGAACAGCGCTCCCCCGAGCAGGCCGAGGCTCGCCGCCGTGTTCAGCGTCCACCGCACCCAGCGCGCGCTGGCCTCCCCGGTCTCCGCTTCCCGCAGCCGGGCCAAAATCTGCGGCCACCGATCATAGACGACATAAGCCGTGAAAAGCGGCACCAGCCAGCCGAACGAGTAGTCCTCCTTCCGGCTCCACCAATGCGACTGGTCCCACGCGACGAACGCCATGAATCCGGTCGACAGCCCCAGCGCCGCCAGGAAAGGCGTAGGTGGCTTGGAGGTCTTTGATTCCTGATTCATTAAACCGCTAATTTTCGCTTATTGGCGCTAATGCTGAACAACCCGTTCGAGATCATTAGCGCTGATTAGCGGAGATTAGCGGTTTGCCAATCACCTTCCCCATCGACCGGTCGTGCGCCCGCGCCAGCAGGAGCACCGCCGCCACGGCCCCGACGAGCGCGAGCGCCATGTCGGTCTGCGTGTCCCAGGCGTAACCCTGCGTGCCGAGGAAATCGTCCGCCGCCGCGCCGCTCAGTTCCGCCACGGCCCACTCGAGCAGCTCATAAAAGGCGCTGAAGGCCAGACACACGCTCACCACCAGAAAGCCCAGCCACTTGCCGACCTTCAGCGGCGACGTCCGCAGCAGGATCTCCCGCGTCAGGATCGCCGGCACGAAGCCCTGCGCGAAGTGCCCGAGCTTGTCGTAGTTGTTCCGCGGCCAGCCGAACCATTGCATCGCCCAGTCGCCCAGCGGCACGCGCGCGTAGGTATAGTGCCCGCCCACGATCAGGATGACACTGTGCAGCCACAGCAGGACGAGCAGCAGGCCTGACAGCGGAAACCGCCGCTGCACCGCGAAGGCCAGCGGCAGGCCGATGAGCACCGGCAGCACTTCCAGCAGCCACGTGAAAAAATCATGCGGCCTGACCGCCGACCACCCGAGCACGGGGGCGAGCAGCAGCGCAAACCAGATCAAACGACGATCCATGGATCCAGTCTGTTGGCGCTCGCGCCGGGAGCAAGCTGGTAGGGGCCGTTGCCCACAACGGCCCTCGATTTTGTAGGCGGCGAGCTTGCTCGCGCACGCGGGGCACCCAAACCCATGCGCGAGCAAGCTCGCTGCCCACAGTAACAGTCCACCTCAATCCCGGTTTTGACTTCCCCGCCCCGCCGGCCAAGCCTGCCCGTAAACATGGACCACCTGCACGCCTACTGGCGGATGGAATACATCGAGACGCCGCGCCTCCCCGAGGGCGGAAACATCTTTGCCGAGTTGCCCAAGCTCGGCGACGACGCCACGGCGCTCATCATCCACCGCGGCAAGCTGTCCTACCTCATCCTGAACCGCTATCCCTACAACGCCGGCCACCTCCTCGCCGTGCCCTTCCGCGCCGCCACCGACCTCGTCGAGCTCACCGCCGCCGAGCGCGCCGACCTGATGGACGAGATCATCCTCGGCAAACAGATCCTCACCGCCGCGATCAAGCCCGACGCCTTCAACGTCGGCTTCAACCTCGGCAGCGCCGCCGGCGGCAGCATCCCCCACCTCCACGCCCACATCGTCCCGCGCTGGAGCGGCGACACCAACTTCATGCCCGTCATCGGCCAGACCCGCGTGCTGCCGCAGTCCCTCGCCGCGATGTATGCCCGGCTGAAGGAGACAGCTGTAAGCCTTAAGCTCTAAGCTGTAAGCCAGAACGTGTCATCGCTTCCCTGATTTTCATTTCTTCGGCTTAAAGCTTATCGCTTACAGCCTACCGCCCAAAAATCCGTGCCCGACTCCAAGACGCTCCACTACCCGAACGCCCGCCACCTCAACCAGCTTTACGGCGGCAGCGAGGACAACCTCACCCGCGTTGAAAAGGCGCTCGGCTGCCGCCTCACGACCCGCGACGACTGGCTGAAGCTCGACGGCCCCGCCGAGGCCATCACCCGCACCGAGGAGTTCTTCACCCTCCTCAACTCCGGCAAGACCCAGGGCCTCGCCGTGCGCACGCCGGACTTCATCCGCTTGCTCGACCTCTATACCCGGGACGGCGGCGCCAGCCTGCGTGCCCTCGTCCACGAACCGCTCGTCATCGCCACCCAGCGCAAGACGATCGTCCCGAAGACGCTCGGCCAGAAACTCTACCTGCAGGCCATCCAGAAGAACCCCATCGTCTTCGGCATCGGCCCCGCCGGCACGGGCAAGACCTACCTCGCCATGGCCGCGGCCATCTCGGCCCTGTTGAAAAACCAGGTGCAGCGCATCGTGCTCACCCGCCCGGCTGTCGAGGCCGGCGAGGCGCTGGGCTTCCTGCCCGGCGACCTGCGCGAGAAGATCCTGCCCTACCTCCGGCCGCTCTACGACGCCCTCCATGACATGCTGGACCCCGAGGACGTCGCCACGCTGTCCGAGAAGGGCGTCATCGAGATCGCCCCGCTCGCCTACATGCGCGGCCGCACCCTCGCCAACGCCTACATCATCCTCGACGAGGCCCAGAACACGTCGCACGAGCAGATGATGATGTTCCTTACGCGCCTCGGCGACGACTCGCGCATGATCATCACCGGCGACATCACGCAGATCGACCTGCCGCGCAACAAGACCTCCGGCCTCGTCCAGGCCCCGCGCGTGCTGCGCAACATCCCGGGCATCGAGTTCCACCACTTCGCCGCCTCCGACGTCGTGCGCCACCCGCTCGTCCAGAAGATCATCGACGCCTACGAGCAGGCCAAGTCGGCCGAACCGATCGGGCCGCAATAAATGCTTCCTTCCGTCAGCTCCTTGGTGGGAGGGGCTTTATGCCCCGAATCGGGATATGCGCGCATTCTTGTCGGGGTATAAAACCCCTCCCACCGGATCGACGCCATGACCCGCGAAGTCGCCATCACCAACCGCCACCCGCGCCTGCGCCTCGACCGCCGGGCGATCGGCGCCGCCATCGCGGTGCTCGACGCCTCCGCCGCGAAATTCCTCGGCGGCTGCCCGCCGGGCGAACTCTCCCTCGTCTTCCTCACCGACCCGGCCCAGGCGAAGATCCACGCCGACTTCATGGACGATCCGACCGCCACCGACGTCATCACCTTCGAGGGCGACCCGGCCGCCGGCCTCGCCGGGGAGATCTGCGTCTCGGCCGACACGGCGAAGGCCTACGCCCGGACTCACCGCGGCGACTTCTCCGCCGAGCTCACCCTCTACCTCGTCCACGGCTGGCTGCACCTGGCCGGTTATGATGACCTGCAACCGGCCAAGAAGCGACGGATGCGCGCGGCCGAGGCCCGGGCCATGAGGCTGTTGCGGGCGGCCCGGGCCCTTCCTGGGTTCAGCCTGCGCTGATTTCCCTTTGCGTCTTCGCGACTTTGCGTGAGTCTGCTGCCGCTTATGCCCGTCTCCCGCATCGCCTCCCTCCGCAACGCCTTCCTCACCGGTTTGGTGCTGGTCGCCCCGTTGGTGGTCACGATCTGGGCCCTGCGCCTGATCATCGGCTTCGTCGGCGGGTCGATCACGCCGCTGTTCTCGCCCTACCTGCCGGAGGCGCTGAGCCACCTGCCCACCCTCGTCTGGGATGTGCTGACCACGATCATCGCCCTCGGGCTTGTCACCCTGCTCGGCTACCTGTCGCGGCTCTTCCTCGGCCAGTTTGTCGGCGCCGTGGCCGAGCGTTTCATCCAGCAGATCCCCGGCATCGGCGGCTTCTACAACAGCGTGAAGCAGTTCATCGAGACCTTCGGCGCCAAGGACCGCACCCAGTTCAGCAAGGTCGTGCTCGTCCAGTTCCCCCGCGCCGGCGTCTACACCATCGGCTTCGTCACCAACCAGAGCCGCGGAGAACCGCACTCCCGCCTGGCCGCGGACCACTGGGCCGTGTTCGTCCCGACCTGCCCCAGCCCGGTCAACGGTTTCTTCATGTATGTGCCCGTCGCGGAGCTCATCGAGCTCGAGATGTCCGTGGGCGAAGGCATGAAGACCGTCATCTCCTGCGGCGCCGTGCTGCCGACCTGGAATGACCCCGCGGCGGCCCGCGCGGCTTTGCGCAGCTCCGGCTTCCAGAGCAACTGATCGGTCGTCTCCGCCGCCCGGACATTCCCGTCGTCTGACCTCTGTCCTCTGCCATGCCCGGCCAGCAGCTCCAGACCACGGCGTTCATCCTCGCCAAGCTGCCGTCGGGCTCCGACACGTTCGAGCAGCTGACCGCCTTCGCCGCCGACCACGGCGTCCTGCACTGCCTGCGGCGCATCCCGCAGGGCAAGGCCACCGCCACGCCGCTGGACCTCTTCGACGAGACCGAGCTCTGGCTCGAGTCCTCCAACCAGGGCCGCACCTGGTTCATCAAGGAGCACCGCCTCATCCGGCGCCATGACGGCATCGGCCGGTCCTACGAGGCGCTCCGGGCCGCCGCCGCCCTGGGCCGGCTGCTCGGCCGCAATCCGGTGCCCGACGAGTCGCGCGAGGCGGTGGTCGACCTGCTCCGCACCACCTTCGCCGCCCTCGCCGCCGGCGGCCGCCCCGATGTCGTGTGGCTCAAGGCGCTCTATTGCCTGCTCCGCGACGAAGGTTACCCCGTGAAACAGCAGTGGTGGCCGCAACTCGGCGACACCGACCGCGACGCGGCCGCCCACCTCCTCAACCAGCCGCTCGCCGCGCAGACCGCCGATGCCGCGACCATCGCCCGGATCACCCGCCGGCTCGAGGACTGGGTCCACGCCGAGACGGAGATCAAACTCTGACAATTTCGGATTGGGGAATGCGGATTGCGGATTATCCGAACCGCCTCTGTGCTGGGTTCGACCCCGTCTTGCGCCTTGCCATTCCGCAATCCGCGATTCGCACTCCGCAATTCCATGCATTTCTCCCTCGAAACCCGCACCGTTAGCCTGAGCGTGGGCGAATTCGCGGGTTTCAGCCTCGGTCCGTCGGACTCCGGCGGCGGCCCGCAGGGCATCTGGCGCGCCCAGCTCGGCCAGCACTGGCATAACGAGCTGCAGAAACGCACGCTCGCCGAGTCCCCCGCCGCGCAGTTCGAGGTCGTCATCGACGGCCGGATCACGCACCGCGGCTGGACCTTCGTGCTCAACGGCCGGATCGACCAGCTGGTGGGGGACACGCTGCGGGAAATCAAAAGCGTCATGCGCCCGCTGCCGGCCGAGGAGACCGACCTGCGCACCGACTACCCGGCCTATTTCCTCCAGCTCGCCGCCTACGCGGTCTTGCGCCGCATGGCTCCAGGTGCCTCCCTGCTCCCCGCTCCCCGCTCCGAGCTGATCTTCGTCGAGGCCGGCTCCGGCCTCGCGCAGACCATCGCCCTCACCGCATTCGACGAGGCGCTCGTCCACCACCAGCTCGACGCGCTGGTCGAGTTCCTGAACCTGCGCCTCAAGGCCACCGAGCGCCGCCGGTCGCTTCACTTCCACCCCGCCTTCCCCTCCCTCCGCGCCGGCCAGGAGACCATCCAACAAGATCTGTCCTCTGTCATCTGTTCTCCGTCCTCTGTCATTCTCTTCGAGGCCCCCACCGGCTACGGCAAGACCGGCTGCGTGCTCGAGTTCGCCCTCGGACAGATGAAGGCGGGCCGCTTCGCCCGCCTCATCTGGCTCACCGGCAAGTCGACCGGCCAGATCCAGGTCATGCACACCCTGCGGCAAATGACCGGCCCGGCATTGCCTGAATCCCCTCAGGTTTCAGGTCTCAGGTCTCAGGTTTCCGGCTTGGCGGCCTGGCAGGTGCGCAACAAGTCCGAGCACTGCGTCAACCACACCTTCCACTGCGTGCGCGACGGCTGCGACTACCTGAAGGACTGCGCCGACCGCTGGCCGGGCAGCGGCCTCGCGAAGTTCTACCTCGACGACCGCCAGCCGCACGACCTCGACACCCTGCGCGTCGCCGGCCGCGAGGCCCGCATCTGCCCCTACGAGATCACCCGCGCCTCGCTCGCGTTCAACGACGTGTGGATCGGCGACTTCAACTACGTCTTCGCCCCCGACAACCGGAACCTTTTCTACAACCAGCCCGGCTTCGACCCGGCGGAGACGCTGCTCGTGATCGACGAGGCGCACAACCTGCCCTCCCGCGTCGCCGGCGCCCACTCGCACCGCGCCACCGACACCGACGCCCGTCTGCTGCTCGCCGAGCTCGACCACCTGCAGGCCCCGGCGACGCTGGTCATCGCGGTGGAAGAATGGACGCGCCTGCTCGCCTCGCTCCGCCCCGCCGACTCGCTCGATCCCGCCATCGAGGCCGAGGTGCACGACCATGTCGCCCGACTGGCCAACCTCGTCGGCACGCAGCCGCTCGACTACGCCGCGCTCGGGCCGCACCACGCGGAGACGCTCTGGTCCTTCGCCCAGCTCGCCGAGTTCATGGATGACACCCGCCTCACCAAGCGCCTGTGGGTGGCCCGCGAGGGCGAGTTGGAGTTCACCTGCGTGGACGCCGCCCCGGCCATCGGCGAGGCGCTCCGGACCTTTGGCGGCGCGATCCTGATGTCGGCGACGCTGCAGCCGTATGCGGAATTCGCCGCCTCCTGCGGGCTGGAATCATCCGCCACGCTCCACGCCCCTACCCCTTGGCGCGCCGGCGCCTACGACGTCGCCGTCGACCTCCGGGTCAGCACCACCTTCCGCGAACGCGCCGGCCACTACGGCACCACCGCCAGGACCATCGAGGCGCTGCATCAGGCCGCGGCGGCATCTCAAATTTCAAATTTGAAATCTCAAATGACGGCAACGCGGTGCGTCGCCGTCTTCTTCCCCTCCTACGCCTACGCCGAGGCCATCCAGCGCACCTTGGAAAACTCCGGCTCGGTCCTGCGGGTCTCGCTCCAGCCGCGCGGCACCGACCTCGCGGCGCAGACCGCCTGGATCGAGGAGAACCTCGCCTTGAGCGACGCGCTGTTCCTGGTCCTCGGCAGCAGCTTCGCCGAGGGCATTGACCTGCTCGGCGGCCGCGTGAGCCACGCGATGGTCGTGGGTCCGTCGCTCCCGGAGGTCAACGCCGTGCAGCAGGCCCGCATGGACGCCCTCGCCGGTCTCGGGCGCGACGCCGCGTTCCGCCGCGTCTACCAGATCCCCGGCCTGCAGAAGGTGAACCAGGCCCTCGGCCGCCTCGTGCGCGCCCCGGGCCAGCACGCCAAGGTGCTGCTCCACTGCCAGCGCTTCGCCGAGCCTTCCTATGCCGCGCTGCTCGCGACCGACTACCAGATGTTCGCGGAGGTCGCCTCCGACGGCGACCTGCGCGAGTGGCTGGAGCGGGGCCGTTAGGGATTGGCCTGCGCGATCTCTTCCGGCCCGAGCTTCAGCTCGTGGCTGAAGCGCGCTTGCTCGGCGAAGGTCACCTTGACCAGCTCGGCTTCATTGAGTGCGTTGATGGCGTCCAGGACCGATCCCTTGGGGGGGCGCGGGATCGCCAGAAAAGACATCGTTCGCCAGCTGATCCCCACCGAGGCAATGCGCGTGAGCCTGTAGTCGGTGGACGTGCCGCGATCCACCGCTCCCCGGGTCCGGTTGACCAGGAAATACTGGGAATAATCCCCGGTGCCCGCGAGTTGGCCACCGCCGGCATTATCCACCCACAGGGAGGGCATGTGGCGGATGAAGGTCACGAGCAGTTGGGGACCTTCCTTTTCCGCATGGGCCAGCCGTTCGCCCTGGCTGTCATGCACGCTCCATGTTCCTGGTTCCAGCGGCACACGGGTGACCGATTCGAACCGCATCAGCCGGAAGCGCGCGGGCAAGGTGTAACTGGAAGCCGAGCTCCGCACCTTGGCCATCGTGGGCGCCGGCATCGCGCTGGTGAAATTCACGCTGCCGGCAAGGGCGGCCGCCTTGCCGGAATCATTCCCGCCGGAAAGGGCGTGCGCAGACATCATGTCCGCCAAACCCGACCGGCCCCAGCTGCGGCCGGTGGCACTCGTGCCGTCCGGCCAGCGCAACGTGTATTCCGACTGGACAGGCATGAGCCCCTGCATCGCGGTCAGGCCTTCCACTTGATAGGAGGCAATCAGTGATGCCGGCCGGTCCTTGCGGCCGGAAAACTCCGCCGACTGCAACTTGAACGCGAGTCCCGGCGGTTCGGCTCCGGCCGGCCACTCGCCTTGGGCCTGCCGGATGAGATAGGAGTAAAACCGCGATTCGACATTCCATGACCACGGCCAGAAGGCGCCCGTGAGCACGATCAAACCCACGGTGCCGGCGATGATGGCGATGGACCGCCCGATGTTGCGCGTCAGGAACTGGTGCACGACGACCACGAAAATACCCCCGATCGACAGGAGGAGAACCAGCAGGAAACGGGTGGAGACCAGTTCCGGCTGAAACGATCCCAGGTGCCGGGAAGCGTAATAGGCGATGATCGCCGTCAGCATCGGCGTCGCGAACAGCGTCACCAGCGTCCACATCAGGAAGCGGGCGAAACCGTCGGTCACGACGGACCAGAGCAGGCCGAGCAGGACGGCAATTGCCTGGGCGGCGACGGTCTCCGTCACCGCCCAGCCAATTTCGCTGATGCCGTAGTGGCACCCCAGCCACCACGGCAAAGTCACCAGCACCGGGGCCACGATGAAGACCAGGCCGATGCCAATAAGTTTGGCCCGCAGCAGACGCGCACCCGAGATGGGCCGCGTCATCCAAAAGGCCGTCGTGCCGACCAGCAGGTCCTGCTGGATGATGGCGGCGGTGAGCACGAAGCTCACGAACTCAAAGGCGGACAGCACCTGGGCGAGCCCGGACATTTTGTTGAACCAGTCCAATCCCTCGGTGCCGTCGGCGTTCAACAGGACCACGCCGACGCCCAGCTTGGCGATGATCAGCGCGATCCAAAGCAACAGCGGCCACTTAAGGGCGCGCAGGTCCTTTTTGACGATGTGCCAGGTGAGGTTCATGCGGCGGCTCCCTTGGGTTGCGTGCGGGTCTCGCGGGCGAGTGTCACGAAGATCTCGCGCAGGGTCATCGGGTGCGCCACCGCGGTGCCGTCGGGGAAACGATCCCGGCAGGCGCGCTCGACCGTCCCGCTCGTGAAATCCGTGACGATGAACTTCACCAGACCACCCTTCTGTTCCAGCTCCAGCCAGCCGGCCGGCGGGGCGCCCAGCGACACCGGGCCGGGCACCGTCACCTCCATGCGACGGAAGCGGCCGAGCAGGGACTCGGTGGTCTCGCTGAAGCGCAGGCGGCCGTTCTCCAGCAGGGCGACGTTGTCCGCCAGACGCTCGACCTCCTCGATGTCGTGCGACGACACCAGCACGGTCCAGTCGCCCAGTTCCGAGGCCTCGAGGATGCCGCGCACAAAATCGTCGCGCGCCAGCGGGTCGAGCCCGCTGAAAGGCTCGTCGAGCACGAGCAGCTTCGGCCGGTAGGCCAGCGTGGAAAGCAGCGCGGCCTTCATCAGCATGCCGCGGGAGAGATGCTTCAGCTTCCGGTCCGGCGGCAGGTCGAACTGGGTGAGCAGCTTGGCCTCAAGGGCCGCGTCCCATGTCGGGTAGAAGGGCCGGCAGTAATCAAGCAGCTGGCGGACGGTCATCCACAGCGGCAGCTTCTGGTTTTCCGAGACGTAGCCGATCTGCGCGCGTTCGCGCTCGCCGAGGCGACACGTGTCCACCCCGAGCACGGTCGCCGAGCCGCCCGACGGCGGGAGCAGGTTCATGAGCACCTTGATGGCGGTGGTCTTGCCCGCCCCGTTGGACCCCAGCAAAGCGAAGACGCTACCCGTGGGGACGGCGAGCGTCAGTTCGCGCAGCGCCTCGGTGCGCCAGTAGCGCCGCGAGAGCCGGTTGGTTTCGATGATGTTCATGGGATGAATTATTTGCGGCCCAGTTTCTTCCAGTGCGCGGCAAGGCCGGCGGACACCTCGTCGAGCGTCAGGCCCAGTTTCTTCGCCTCGACGACGACGCGCTCGAGTTCGGCCCCGAGCAGCTCGGCCCGCTCCGCCCGGTCACCGGCGGCCTGCTCGGCCACCACGCTGCCGACGGCCGGCGTCGTGACCAGCACCCCCTGGGCGACGAGCGCGGCCACGATCTTGTGCGCCGTGTTCGGGTTGATCTGCAGCTCCTGGCTGACCACCCGCACCGAGGGGAAGGACTGGCCGGGCTTCAGCTGGCCCCCGACCACGGCCTTCTTCACGGCGAAAATCACCTGCTCCGTGATCGGCAGGCCGGGTTTCAGCTCGATGGAGAATGGGAGCACGCCGTCCTACTTGCACTAGGACAGTTAGGACGGCAAGGAAAATGTGCCAATAATGTTGGAGGCGGGACCATCAGTCCCGCGGGTTGCCGGCAACGAGGCGCATGCTTCGCGGGACTGATGGTCCCGCCTCCAGGTTACGCCGCCTCGACCTCGCCGAGCAGGTTGGCGAAGATCATCTTGCCGCCGGCGCTGGGCAGGACGCCGATGATCTCGGCCGTCACCCGCTTGCCGACAAAGGCGCGGCCGTTGTTCACCACCACCATGGTGCCGTCCGCGAGATAGCCGAGCGCCTGGCCGTCCTCCTTGCCGGGCTTCACGAGCTCGAGGGCGATGCTCTCGCCGATGACTAGCTCGGGGCGAAGGGCGTTCTCCAGCGCGTGCAAGTTGAGCCAGGCCACGCCCTGGAACTTCGCCATCGTGGCCAGGTTGGTGTCGGTCGTGAGCAGCTTGGCGCGCATGGACTGCGCGAGAAAGACGAGCTTGGCCTCGATGTCCTGCCGGCGGGCGACCTCGCTCTGGTGGATGCGGATGTCGATGTGCTTGATGGCGCGCAGCTCGTTCAGCACCTGCAGGCCGCGGCGGCCGCGGGCCTGCTTCACCGGGTCGGGCGAGTCGGCGATGGCCTGCAGCTCCGTCAGCACGAACGTCGGGATGATCAGCGCCGCCCCGAGGAACTGCGTCTGGCAGACCTTGGCGATGCGGCCGTCGATCAGCGCGCTGGTGTCGACGACCACCAGCGGCACGTCCACCTCGTGCGGCACGAAGCGGACATAGGGGATGACGAGGTTGAAGTCGTCCTTGCCGCGCAGGGCGATGACGGTGCCGAGGTAGGTGCAGATGAGGAACAGCGCCAGCTGGACCAGATAGATGATGGACGGGTCGCCCTCCTTGAGCAGCGGCGAGGTGGAGATGAGCCAGGCGATCAGCGCCCCGATGCCCAGGCCGAAAGTCAGCGCCGTCAGCCCGCGCAGGGAAAAGCCCTTCAGCATCAGGTCGACCAGCACGACGAGCACACCGATCATCAGGCCGATGGACACGGCCAGCCCGCGGCGGTGGTCCCACTCCTCAACCGTGTAGCAGACCAGCCAGCTCGCCACGGCGCACAGCGCGATAAACAGGATGCGGATGACGAGCAGCGTTTTGTTCATACCACGGGGCGGATGATCAGTTGAATACTCCGCGGTTTTTCAGCCACAGCAAGACAAAGGGCAGGATGCCGAAGAGGATCATGACCCCATAAAGAATCATTTGTGCCCGGTGGGCTTTTTTGGCTAGTTCCGGATCCGGCTCATTCATTCCTCCCGCATCCGACCAAGCAGCCCCCCCGATGACAACGCAATACTGGCTCGTGAAATCCGAACCCGAGACCTACTCGTGGAACGACCTTGTCCGTGACAAGCGCACCGACTGGACCGGTGTCCGCAACTACGCGGCCCGGATCAACCTCAACACCATGCGCCCCGGCGACGAGGTGCTGTTCTACCACAGCGGCGAGGCGAAAAGCATCGTCGGCGTGGCCAAGGTGACCAAACCCGCCTTCCCCGACACCACCGCCGACGAGCCGGGCTGGGTCGCCGTCGAACTCGCCCCCGTCAAGGCGCTCGCCACTCCCCTCACCCTCGCCCAGATCAAGGCCGACGCCACGCTCAAGGCCATGGAACTGGTCCGCCAGAGCCGGCTGTCCGTCTCGCCCGTCCGGCCGGCCGAATTCACCCGCGTCTTGAAGCTCGGGGGCAAGTGACACTTATCCGTCGCACCGGCTGGTGCGACAATCCTGGTGGGAGGGGCTTTACGCCCCGACAGCGAGCGCGCCATTGAATCCGTCGGGGCATAAAGCCCCTCCCACCACAAATCGGGCAATTCCGCTCACCGCGCCGCCAGCAAGTCCACTTCCACGACGACGCGGAAACCCGCCGTGCGGCTGCGCTCCGTGCGCGGAACGAGTTTGACCGCGCTGTCCGCGCCGAGCACCGGCGCCATGACGGCATCCCCGCTCTCCGCGGCCACCCACTCGTCCCACCCGCCCGCCGCCTCCCGCAAGGCCGGATCACGCCGGGCCGCGCGCAACTCGTCCCCCGTCGGCAGCCGCACGTTGGCCCCCAGCACCCAGCCCAGCCGCCGGCAAAACTCCCCGGCCTCGGCGTGATTCACCGAGTCCACCGGCCGCATCCGACCGGCGTTCCGGCTGGGATTGGAGTTCATCACGAGCGAAAACAGCACCTGGGGCACCGGTGAACTCATCAGGGCCGACGGCCCGTGACCGGGCCACGGCACCAGGAGGTCGTAGGTCTGGTCCTGGATGGCCCCAAGATCGTCCGCCCGGCGGCGGAGATAGGTCAGCCGTTCCCGCAGGTTCTCGTCCACCGTCCGGGCCTGGGGAAATTGGCGCACCGCCTCCTCCAGCCTTTCCCCTGCCGGCCCGAACTGCTGCTGCGCCTGGAACAATTCCCGCCGCCGCAGGTGGGCGGCCGCGGCGGCGTCCAGGGCCCGCACCGCCTCCTGGGCGGGATGAAAGAGACCGGTCTGACGCTCCTCCTCGGATGGCCCCGCCGACGTCGCCGCGGCCGGCCGGGCGACGGCCGCCTCAAACTCGCCGATCCGTTGCTGCAGCAGCGCCTCGCGGGCATAACTCTTCCGCTGGCGCGACGCCATGCTGCTGTTCACTTCACGCTGCAGGCGCAGGGCCTCCTGCAGTTTTTCCACGGCGGCCTCCGCCTGCTTCAGCCGGTGCAGTTCCTCGCCCGCCGCCTCCAGTTCGCGGCTCTGTCGGTCCAGCTCGCGTGCCCGCGTGTCGTCCAGCTGCGCCTGCCACCCGCTCAGGCGCTCGATATCAGCCTGCGCCGGCGGCACGCGCAGCTTGAGCAGCTCATTCTGTCCGGCGACCGCCTCCTCCAGCAGGGCCCGCCGCGTGGCGGGAGGGGCCTCCGCCGGGAGCGCGGCGAGCTGCATGCGCAGGTTTTCCAGCCGCATTTCCAACCTGGCGAGCTGCGCCGCCACCTGACTCTGGCCGGCGGTCTCCCCCGCGGGTGCCCGGCCGAGCTGCCACCAAGCCGCCAGACCGGCCGCGAGCACCAGGCCGGCGCCGGCCAGCCGCACGCCGCCGCGACGATGCGCCGGTTTCACGGGCACCTCGGGCAGATCGGGCACCTTGTCATAATTCATGCGCGAGGGTCACGAAACCCCGCCTGTCCCCAAAAGGCAACGGCATTGGCCGCCCGGCCCGTGCTCGACAATCCCGGGCCGGACGCTTTGCCTTGGGGCATGTTTGACCGCATCGCCATCCTTGCTCCCGGCCTCCTCGGCGCCTCCGTGGCCCGGGCCGCACGGCATTATGGCGTGGCGAAACACCTGACCGTCTGGGCCCGCCGGCCCGAGACCCGCCTGCAGCTCAAGGGCCAGCCGTGGTGCAACGCCGTGGCCGACACGCCGGCCGACGCCGTGCGCGAGGCCCAGCTGGTCGTCATCTGCACCCCGGTTGACTTGATCGGGCCGCTGGTGGGCCAGATCGCCGCCGCCCTCCCGCCCGGCGCCATCGTCACCGACGTCGGCAGCGTGAAGGGCGAGATCTGCCGGCTGGGTCACAAGGCCCTGGCGGGTGGCACCCATTTCGTCGGCTCCCACCCGATGGCCGGCTCCGAGAAAACCGGCTGGGAACACGGCAAGGCCGACCTGTTCGTGCGGCGCACGGTATTCGTCACGCCCCTGCCCGAGACCGACGCCCGGGCGGCGGAACGCGTCGCGGCTTTCTGGACCTCGCTCGAGGCCGACGTCGCCACGATCGAGCCCGACGCGCACGACGAGATTGTCGCCCACATCAGCCACCTGCCGCAGGTGCTCGCCTCGACCCTTTGCGCCAGCCTCGCGAAACGCGACGTCCGCTGGCGCAACTTCGCCGGCGGCGGCCTGCGCGACACCACCCGCATCGCCGGCAGCGATCCCAAGCTCTGGAAGACCATCCTCGACCAGAACCGCGACGAGGTGCTCCGCGCCGTGCGCGGCTACCAGGAGGAGCTGCACGGCCTGGAGCGCGCGCTCGCCAACCGCGACTGGTTCGAGGTGCAGGCCATCCTTGAGCGCGGCCGGGCCTACCGCGACCAGTTCCGCCCGATCCCGTGAGCGCTTATCCCGACCAACTTCCCATCGTGCCGTTCACCCGGCCGGTGCGCGGCAGTGTCACGCTGCCCGGTTCCAAGAGCATCACCAACCGCGCGCTCATCCTCGCCGCGCTGGCCCGCGGCACGACGACCCTGCACGGCGCCCTCTTCAGCCGCGACACGCACATCATGGTCGCCGCGCTGCGCGCCCTCGGTTTCCTCATCGTCACCGACGAAAAGGCCCTGACCATCACCATCGCCGGCCGCGGCGGCGAGATCCCGGTGCGCGAGGCCAAGCTCGACATCGGCAACGCCGGCACCGCCGCGCGCTTCCTCACCGCCTTCGTGTGCCTGCGGCCGGACGGCACCTACCACTTCGACGGCGACGAGGCCATGCGCCGCCGCCCGATCGGGGCCCTGCTGGAGGCGCTGGAGTCGCAGGGCGCGAAAGCCAGTGCGCGCAGTTTCCCCTTCACGCTCCGGACCGCCGGCCTGCGCGGCGGCCAGGTCGACCTCGACGCCTCCGAAAGCAGCCAGATGCTCTCGGCGCTGCTGATGGTCGCGCCGCATGCGAAGTCACCGCTCACCGTAAAGCTCAAGGGCGAGGCCGGCTCCAAGCCCTTCGTGGCCATGACCGAGGCGATGGTGCGCCAGTTCGCCGCCGCGCCGGCCGACTACCCCATCGAGGGCGATGCCTCGGCCGCCAGTTACTTTCTCGCCCTGCCCGTCGTCACGGGCGGCACGCTGGCGCTGCCGAACTACGGCGGCCCGCTCCAGGGCGACATGAAGTTCCGCGACGTCATCGCCGCGGTCGCGCGCGACCGGCGCGGCCTCGACCGGAACTTCCGCGAGTTTTCCGACACTTTCCTGACCCTCGCCGCGATCGCCCCGCTGCTCGACGGACCGACGAAGATTTCCGGCATCGCCCACACGCGCAAGCAGGAGACCGACCGGGTCGCCGGCATGGCGCGCGAGCTGACCCGGCTGGGCCAGCATGTGGTCGAGACCGAGGATTCCCTGGAAATTCATCCGCGCCCGCTGACACCCGGGATCGAGATCGAGACCTACCACGACCACCGCTTCGCCATGAGCTTCGGCATCCTCGGCTGCCACGACCTGCGGAAAAACGGCCAACCCTGGCTGACGATCAAGGATCCCGCCTGCTGTGCGAAGACCTTCCCGGCATTCTTTGACTTGCTGGCCGGCCTCCGGACTGCGTCTCATTAAGCCCTTCATGGCGAACCCGCCCTTCATCATCATCGCGATCGACGGCGGCGCCGCCTCCGGCAAGTCGTCGTCGTCCAAGATTCTCGCCGAGCGCTTCAACCTGCTCCACGTCGACACCGGTTCGTTCTACCGGCACATCACCTACGAACTGCTCCGCCTGGGCGTGCCGCACACCGACCTGCCCAGGCTCAAGGCCACGCTCGCCGGCCTGCAGTTCGGCACCCGGCTCAACGGCCGCTCCGCCCAGATGCTCATCGGCGGCGAACCCGCCAGCAGCGAGATCCGCGGCCAGAGCGTCAACGACCACGTCTCGCACTACGCCGCCATCCCCGAGGTCCGGCACGTGCTGCTGGGCTACCAGCGCGGCCAGGTGGACGTGGCCCGGCAGCACGGCTTCCGCGGGCTCGTCATGGAGGGCCGGGACATCGGCTCGGTGATTTTCCCCGCGGCCGATTTCCGCTTCTTCCTCCACGCCGACCCCGCCGAGCGCGCCAAGCGCCGGGCGAAGGAGGGCGGCCAGGACTCCATCGCCGAGCGCGACCGGCTCGACTCCTCGCGCAAGGCCTCCCCCCTCACCTGCCCCGCCGGCGCCATCGACATCGACTCGACCTTCATCTCGCTCGAGCAGGTCGTGGAAAAGATGGCCTCGCTCATCGCGCCGAAACTGACCTGACTTCCCGCTCAGACGCCCTGCCCCGCTTTCATCCCATGCCCCGCACCCCTGACCATGCGACGATGCGGCCGTTCTACGGCTTCTTCCACTTCCTCGCCGGCACCATCCACGACATGTGGTTCCGCGGCGAGGTGGCCGGCACGGACAATTTTCCCGAGTCGGGGCCGTTCCTCATCGCCTCCAACCACGCCAGCCACCTCGACCCGCCGATGGTGGGCAGCCAGATCGCCAAGCAGATGCGCTTCTTCGCCCGCAAGAGCCTCTGGAACAACAAGCTTCTCGCCTGGTGGCTCGACCAGGTGGAAACCATCCCCGTCGAGCGCGACAGCGGCGACATCGGAGCCATCAAGAAGGTCCTGCAGGCCCTCAAGGATGACCGGGCCGTCGTGCTGTTCCCCGAGGGCACGCGCTCGCCCGACGGCCACCTGCAGAAGGCCAAGGCCGGCGTCGGACTCATGGCGTGCAAGACCGGCGTGCCGGTCGTGCCCTGCCGCGTCTACGGCTCCTTCGCCGCGTTCGGCAAGGGCGCGAAGATCCCGAACTTCGGCACGCCCGTGACCGTGGTCTTCGGCCCGCCGATCGCCGCCGCCGAATATGACGACCCCTCGGCCGGCAAGGCCCGTTACGAGATCGCGGCCCAGCGCATCATGGACCGCATCGCCGCCCTGCCCGAGCCGCGCTACGCGGTGATCTGAAGCGCGGCGCGGGTGATGGCCCGCACGTTGGTGCAACCGGCCAGCCCGAGCGTCAGGTCGAACTCGGCCAGCACGTTGCCGATGACCTCCTCCACGCCGTTTTGTCCGGCAACGGCCAGGCCATAGACGTAGGGCCGGCCGAGGCACACGGCCGTGGCGCCAAGCGCGAGGGCCTTGAAGACATCCGCGCCCCCGCGCACGCCGCTGTCGAAGAGCACGGGAATCCTGCCGTTCACGGCCCCGGCGACTGCCGGCAAGGCCTCGAGCGCGGCGATCTCGCCGTCGATCTGACGGCCGCCGTGATTCGAGACGATGAGCCCGTCGATGCCGTGCTCGATGGCCTGCTTGGCATCGTCGGGATGCAGCACGCCCTTGAGCAGAATGGGCAGCTTCGTGTGCTGGCGCAGGAACTTCAGGTCGTCCCATCGGAGCGACGGACGCGAGTAGGTCGTCATGAACCGCTGCACCGCCGCCCGCGGGTCGCCGGAAGCGAGGTTCGCCATGAGCCCGCCGGGGAAATTCGCCTTCTGCGCCAGTGCCGTGGCGATGGTCTGCAGATTCAGCGGCGGCTTCACATCGGCAGGGGCCGTTGCCCCCAACGGCCCTTCCCTCAGTTCCCGCCGGAACACCGGATCGCTCGTATACTGCGCGATCCCCTGCCCTTGCATGAACGGCAGCGAACCCAGATCGAGGTCGCGCGGCCGCCAGCCGAGCATCGTCGTGTCGAGCGTCAGCACGATGGCCGAGCAGCCGCAGGCCTCGGCGCGCTTCACGAAAGACGCGACGAGTTCATTGGACCGGCTCCAATAGAGCTGGAACCAGCGCGGGGCGTCGCCCATGACCGCGGCACATTCCTCCATCGGCACGGACGCCTGGTTCGAGAAAATATACGGCACGCGGAGGGCCGCCGCGGCCTTCGCCACGGCGAGGTCCGCTTCACGGTGCACCATACCCAGCACGCCGATCGGACAGAGCAGCAGTGGCGAAGGCAATCGCCTGCCAAACAGTTCAATCGACAGGTCGCGTTGCTCGACGGCGCGCAGCACGCGCGGCACGATCCGCCATTTCTCGAAGGCCGCCCGGTTGGCGTCCATCGTGGACTCGCGCCCGGCGCCGCCCGCGACATAGGCCCAGGCCTCGGGCGACATCGCCGCCTGGGCGGCCTTCTCAAGCTCCGCCTGCGCCACCGGCACAGCGGGCCGATGTCCACCGACGCCGGCGACATAGATCTCGCGCTGCCGCTTCCGGCCGATGTCTGAGTGGGGATCGCTCATGTGTTTTCTGTCGTTCAAAGCAGCTCGCGAAATTGATCGGGAGTAAGGCCGGCCACCTTTGCGATGTAACCCATCGTATAAGCGTTGATCACGGTATGCCGCGGCACCTGAACCATGACCGCTCCGTTGGACAAGGTGATGTGCTTACCTTGCCGGACAAGCCGGAAGCCGCGCTTCTCGAGCACCCGCACCGCGTCCTTCTGACCGATGCCGGGCAGCTTCGGCATGGTTCAGACTGTGACCGTCTCGTGCTGAACCGAGCGAACGCCCAGTTCCTCTTCATTCACGGCATGCTTGGCCGCCTGATACTCGGCAATGGCCTCGCGAATGTTGGCCAGCGCCTCCTCACGCGTCGCACCCTGCGAGCAGCAACCCGGCAGGCTGTCGCACCATACGGCCCAGCCTTCGTCGGACTCCACGAGAGTGACGCTGTATTTCATGGCCGAAACCTAATGGTCCTACCGTTAGCGTCAAGCGGGTGCATGCGTCTCTCTTCTACGGTTGAGCCCAACCGCCATAGCGCCAAATAATCTGCTACATAGCACCCACGCGCCCGAGAAGCTCCGTCGTCTGGAGCGACAGGCTAACTTCAAGGCATGTGCGGAATACGAAAGGTCGACATATCCGGGTGATTTCCTGTCGACATCCCGCGCAGATATTCGGCGACAGCTGGGGTGCAATTCGGATTTTTGATGCCTGCGTATCCCCATCCAACGCCTTCCACAACTTGCTCAGAAAATTTAACTTTCAAGCAATGCATCACAACAGCACCGACACCCTGTCTCAGCACTTCGTCAACTAGAACATCGGTTCGTAGTTGATCGAATAAGACATGATTCCGTTGCAGAGACGCAGCACCGAGATTAGTGATATCAATACAAACAATTGCTGAATCTGAGCGTCCAGCCTGTGCAGCCTTTTGCTCAAGTGCTTCATAAATTCTCCTTGTTAGCTGCTCGGCCGTTGTAGCTCGCTCGATATCTTGGAGATGCTTGCTGGTGCATTCGATCGCTAGCTCGCCAAAGTCATTGCGAACCAAGAAATCCGCGCCTTTTTCTGGACCCAACCGAAAATCCTCACCTTTCCGCAGCAAATCATAGACTATTTTTATTTCATATCGTGTCCCGTAGTAGTTTCCTCTGTTTGGATCTCTTAATTTGATTCGGAATCGTTCGAGAAGCTGCGGTGCCTTGTCACCAATGAGCCGAAGTTCGCAAATAAACTTTTGCAGCAACGCAAAGGCGACATCCCGTCCCAAGGTATCTCTCCAATGATTGCGATCCATCATATTGAGCCATCTATCTCCAATCGGCCCAGTCGCTACGTTTACGTCATGCGTGAGAGGATTATCGAGCAAGTCTGACAATTCTGCCGCTATCTGCATGGCCCTATCGGTGAAAGAGCCTTTTAAAACAGGCCTCTTTTTCATGGCGCCGTAAATTTCTTGCCGGGAACAGATATCTTGCCCTTCAAATCACCGCAAGCCGCACGCCCGGCGGGCCCGGGCCATCGTCTTTTCGGCCACGGCACGAGCCCGCACGGCGCCGTCCCGGAGCACCTGATCGACGTAATCGGGGTTGGCCGCCAGTTCGGCGCGCTTGGCGCGATACGGGGCGAAGAAATTCCAGTAGTGCTCGAACAGCGCCTTCTTCAGGTCGCCGTAACCCAGGCCGCCGGCGCGGAGCCGGTTCTCGAGGTCGGTGGCAACGTCCTTCGGAGCCACGTGACGCAGGAGCTGGATCGCGAGGTTCTTGTCGGCGTCGGGCTTGGGCTCGGCGGGCGTGCGCGAGTCCATGACGATGCCCATGATCTTTTTGCGGAGCACCTTCTCGTCGCCGAAGATCTCGATCGTGTTGCCGTAGCTCTTGGACATTTTCTGCCCGTCGAGGCCGGGGATGGTCGCGACCGCCTCGGAGATGCGCTCCTCGGGGACGACGAGCGTCTCGCCGTAGGTGAGGTTGAACTTGATGGCCATGTCGCGCGTCATCTCCAGGTGCTGCTTCTGGTCCTTGCCGACGGGCACGATGTTGGTGTCGAAGAGCAGGATGTCCGCGGCCATGAGCACCGGGTAGGCAAAGAGGCCGAAGTTGGGCGAGATGCCCTTGGCGGTCTTGTCCTTGTAGCTGTGCGCGCGCTCGAGCAGGCCCATCGGCGTGAGCGTGCCGAGCAGCCAGGTTAGCTCGCAGACCTCGGGGATGTCGCTCTGGCGCCAGAAGACGGACTTCGCCGGGTCGAGCCCGCAGGCGAGCCAGTCGAGGGCGATGCCCCGGGTATAGGCGAGACGCTCCTGCGCGTCGGTCAGCACGGTCATCGAGTGGTAGTCCGCGATGAAGTAGTAGGCGTCGCCGCCGGCCTGCAGCTCGATGGCCGGGCGCATGGCGCCGAAATAGTTGCCGATATGGAGGGTGCCGGAGGGCGTGATGCCGGTTAGGATGCGAGGCATGCTGCTATTTTCGATTTGGGATTTCTGATTTGGGATTGGCCAAGCGGCCATCTGGACGCAACAGACCGATCAAGGAAAGCGCGAAATCTCCCGTCAGGGGCCGGCTCCAATCCGCAATCCGCGATCTCCAATCATAAATTCCTCAGTCCCGGCGGGGCATCGTCGTGATGGCGTGGCGCGTGCGGGCGACGGTGTTCGCCGCCACGTAGCCGCTGAAGGCCGTGCAGGGCATCACGAGGGCGCGCGGGCCGACCAGCGAGCCGGGGTTGAGGACGGCGTTGCAGCCGATCTCGGCCTTGTCCCCGATCACGGCGCCGAACTTCCTCAGGCCCGTGCCGATGGTGCCGTTGGGCAGCCGCACCGTGACCTCGCCCTGGTCAAGGCGGAGGTTGGAGCAGATGACGCCGGCGCCGAGGTGCGCGCCATTGCCGAGGAGCGAGTCGCCCACGTAGTTGAAATGCGCGGCCTGCACGCCGTCGAGCAGCAGGCAGTTCTTGAACTCGCTGGAGTTGCCGAGGACGCAGTTCTCGCCGGCGATGACGTTGCCGCGGATGAACGCGCCGGGCCGGACCTGCGTGTTGGCGCCGAGGTAGGCGGGGCCCTGGATGACGGCGAAGGGCGGCAGCTTGACCGAGGCGTGGAGCCAGACCTTGCCCTCGACATGGACGCCCGGCGGGATCTTCGGGCCGGCGGGATTGGGCTCGAGGCCCTCCAGCGCGGCGCCGACCTGCTTCAGCCAGTCCCACGGGGTCGCGGTAGCGGGAAAGAACCGGGCAAACCGGGCCAGCGACGGCGGCAGGGCGAAAAATTCGGAGGCTTTCACGCCAAAGGGGATAACAAAAAAACCGCCGAGGAACAGCGGTTTCTTGTTGGCCGGCCGGACTGGCCGCAGCCGGCAACGGTGCCAGGGGCTTCCGGCTCAGTGGTCGAGCGACTTCGACTTGTATTCCTTGTGCCCCTCTTTCTGCAGCGCGCCGAGTTCCTGGACGATCTTGGCGGCCTCCTCGTTCTGGCCGGCCTTGAAGGCTGCCTCAAGTTTCGCCACGCCCGCCTGGAATTCCTTCATCTTGGCCTGATAACCCTCGACCAGCTTGGCCCGGTCGCCCGCCGGCACCTCGCCGGCCTTGAAAGGCTCGAGCTTGCGCGAGGCCTCGGCATATTCGCGCAGGATGGCGACCTGCTCGAGCGAGTCGGCGTTCTTGGTCGCATCCGCGGCCTGGCGGCGGAGCTTGCGGAAGGCGGAGTTCATCTTGTCCATCTTCTGGCTGAGCTCGGTCTCGGGTTTCTTTTCCTTCGGCGCGGCCGCCGGGGCCGCGGGGGCGGCATCGGCCGCAAACGCGACGGAACCGGCAAGGAGGATCAGGGAGGCAAGCAGGCGGGGCAGTGATTTCATGGTGGGTTGAAGCGGGAAAGACGGGCGGCGGGCGGAGGCGGTTACCCGGGCGCCGGGTCAGCGGGACCCGATCTCGTCGGCGAGATCCTCGGCCCAGGTGGTGAGAACGGCCACGTCGGCGTCGGTGAGTTTCGCCTCCGGGTGCGCCAGCAGGTAGGACTTGAGCGGCATGTTCCGCTCGCGCACCTCATCGGACACCTCCTGCAGCTTGCGGACGGCGCGCTTGGCGTCGTAGGCGGCGAACGCGGAGAAATTCAGCTCGGACTTGCCCTCGGTCACATGATCGTTGAGCCACCAGGCGACCGGCTGCACGGCGGCATACCACGGATACCGGGTGTTGTCCGAGTGGCAGTCATAGCAGGCCCGGGCGAGGATCTGGCGCACATTGGCCGGGACCTGCTCCCGGGCGACGATCGACTCCGGCCCCTCGGTCGCGCCGAGGTTGCGGGGCGAGCGGTAAAACTGCAGGGCCCCGAGGACCAGCAGGAGGCCGATACCGGTGACGCGCAGGATTTTCTTCACTTTCTGCATGAGGCGGACCCAGCCAAGCCGCTGCGGCTCCCGGCCGGAAGCCCAAAATCTCCGATCCGTCAGATCCCCCCGCCAAACCTCGCCGCAAAAATGCCAAAAGACGCGGGTGTCGGCGGGAACTTGGTGCTATATTGCCCCGTCGCCCGCTTGGGGCGCCACCGCAGCCCATCCACCATCCCGAAGGAAACCATCACCATGAACCGTGTCATGAACAAGACGGCCCTGATCACCGGCGGCGCGCTGGGCATCGGCCGCGCCACCTGTCTGCTGCTGGCCCGCGAAGGTGCGCGCGTCGTCATCACCGACGTGCGCGACGACGAGGGCCGCGCCCTGGCGGAGGAGATCTCGCGCCTGGGCGGCACCGCGTGCTACCGCCACCTCGACGTGACGCGGGAGGAGAACGTGCGGACGGTCTTCGCCGAGATCGCGGAAATCTTCGGGCCGGTCACCGTGCTGGTGAACAACGCCGGCATCGCCGGGGCCAGCAAGCCGACCCATGAGCTGACCGAGGCCGAGTGGGACGCCGTCCAGGCCGTGAACGTCAAGGGCGTGTTCTTCTGCACCAAGCACGCGATCCCCGGCATGAAACAGGCCGGCGGCGGCAGCATCATCAATCTGTCCTCGATCTACGGGCTGGTCGGGGCTGCGGACGTGCCCGCCTACCATGCCTCGAAGGGTGCAGTGCGCCTGATGAGCAAGACCGACGCGCTGCTCTATGCGGCGGACCGCATCCGCGTGAACTCCGTGCACCCGGGCTACATCTGGACCCCGATGGTCGAGGGCGTCGGCCGCGATGCCGCCGGCGGGACGGAGGAGTTCCGTCGGACGATGGGTGCCCTGCATCCCCTCGGCCACATGGGCGAACCCGACGACATCGCCTACGGCATTCTCTACCTCGCCTCGGACGAGGCGAAGTTCGTGACCGGCAGCGAACTTGTGATCGACGGCGGTTACACGGCGCGCTGACCCGGGGTCGGATCGTGGCGGGCACTCACCGCGGCTGCACGCGCGTGCCGTCCTGCAGCTGGTCGCCGGGGTGGACGATCACCGTCTCGCCTGCGGTGAGGCCGGAGAGGATTTCGGCCTCGCGGTCGTTGCGTCGGTTGACGCGCACAAGACGCAGCACCGCCCGTCCGTCGACGACGGCGAACACGGACCAGTCCTCCCCTTCGCGGAACAACGCGCCGACGGGCACCTTGAGCGTGTCGGCCGCCTCGTCCACGACGATGCGCGCCTCCACGCGGAAAGCGTCGCCCACGGCCCTCCGCGGCTCGGGCGGCCCGGTGAAATCGGCCAGCACATTGACCCGCTGCTCCTCCACCCCCAGGGCCGAGACCTTGGTGAACCCCGCCGGCTCCACCACGCGGACGCGGGCCGGCAGCGGCGCCACGCCGCCCCAATGCTCCACGGTCACCCGCGCACCGGGCGTGATCCGCACGGCGTCGGTGGACAGCACCTCGACCACGATCTCCAGCGCGGCCGGGTCCCCCACCTCGACCAACCGCGTGCCGGCAGACACCACGGTGGCGCTCTCCTGGAAGACCCGCAGCACCCGGCCGGTGATCGGTGCGCGCACCTCGAACCGCCCGCCCGCCGCCCCGGCCCCCTCCTCCGCCGTCCCCACGAGCAGCGCGGCCCGCGCCACGTCGAGCTCGTAGTCGGCGATACGCGTCTGGAACTCCGCGGACTGCAGCTCCGCCGCCGCCACGGCCTCCCGCTCCTCGGCCGCGTCGAGTTCCTGGTGGGACAGCCCCCCGTCCGCATAAAGCTGCCGCGCGCGGACCAGGTCGGCGGCGGCGTATTCCCGGGCCGCGCGGGCCCGCTCCAGCAGCGGCCGGCTGCCCGCCTGCGCCGCCTCGGCCGCCTTGACCCGCGCCTCGGCCAGGGCCCGGCTGCGCGGATCGAGCAGCTCGGGCGCCGTGGGCTCGATGACCGCCAGCACCGTGCGGCCCGCCTCCACCGGGTCGCCCGGCTTGAGCGCCACCCGCAGCAACCGGCCGGCCAGCGGGGCCGACACCACATACGGCTCCTTGATCCGGGTGCGGCCCTCCTCGTCGACCGTCACCACCAGCGGACCGCGGCTCACGGACGCCACGTCCACCTCACGGCGAGGCGTCCGGAAGGCCCAGACCAGCACCGCGCCGAGCACCGCGGCGCCCGCCACCAAGAGTCCTTTCCTGATCAGGTTTGTTTTCATGGGATTTAATCGCGCGACTTGAGCACCGCCACGAGGTCGAACCGGTCGATGTGCCGTCGCACGATCGCGCCGGAGATGATGGCGGCGACGAGCACGGTGGCCGCCGCCTCGGCATAGGTCGCCGTCGAGACCACCACGGGGAAGCGCTGCGTCTCGGTCTCCAGGGCCCGGACGGCCAGCTCGGCCAGGAGCCGGCCGAGCCCCAGGCCCACGGGCAGCGCGGCCAGGGTCAGCACCGCCACCTCGCCCAGCAGCGTGCCGGACACCTCGCCGCGGGTCAGGCCGATGACCCGGAGCGTCGCCAGCTCGCGCGCCCGCTCGGAAACCGTGATCCGCGCCGCATTGTAGACCACGCCGAAGGCGATGATGCCCGCGAACGCCACGTTGAAGAGCCGCATGCGCAGCAGGTTCTCCGACAGCGTTTCCCGGAAGCTCTGCAACGCGGCCCGCTGGGAGGTCAGGCTGGCCACGCCGGGGGTCGCCTTGATGCGCGCGTAGAGCGCCCCCTCCGCCGCCCGGTCGGTCCGCAGGAACGCGCCCGAGATCATGCGCCCCTCGCGCATGAACCGGTTGAGCGCGGCGAGGTTCATGTAGACGGACAGCCCGGAGAAGTCGCGCAGCGTGCCCGCGACCACCAGCGTCCGCACCGGCCGGAGGCCCTCCAGCACCTCCACCGTCAGCCGGTCACCCGGCCGCACGCCGAGCAATCCGGCCAGCTTCTCCGACAGCAGCAGGCCGTCCGCCGGCACGGCCACCGGGCGGGCCTCCGCGTCGCGCAGCTGCAGCAGCTCGCGGTCCTCCGCCAGGCCCAGCACCGCGGTGCGGCGCGACCGCCGGCCGTGGCTGAGCCGCACCGGGACGGCCCGGAAGGGCTCGGCGCGCAGCACGCCCGGCAGCCGGGCCGCCGTGTGCAGCGCCTCAGGCGGCCCGGGTTCAAACAGCCCCACGCTGAAATCATGGTGCTGCACCGCGCCGAACTGGAATTCGATGATGTAGTCCAACAGGTCCCGGCTGAACGACCCGAGCACCATCACCGCGACGCCCAGCGCGATGCCGAAGGCGGACAGCGCGGCCCGCAGCGGATGGCGCCCGATCTGCCGCACGACCATGCGGCCCACCTGCGAGAGCCACCGCTGCAACCCGGCCCGCTCCAGCCAGGCCGCGCGGTAGGGCGCCGGCGCCTCCGGGCGCATCGCCTCCGCCGGCGGCAGGCGCATGACCCGCCGCACCGCCGCAAAAACTCCCAGGGCCGCAGCCGCCACGCTGAGCCCCGCGGCCTGGGCCAGACCGGCCGGGTCCAGCCGGAAATCCATCGCGGGGAAGCGGAAGAACCGGCCATACATCTCCGCCATGTCCCCGCCCAGCCAAGCCCCCACCGCCGTGCCGAGGCCCACACCCGCGACCACGATCACCAGGGTCAGCTGCGCGTAGTGCCAGCCGAGCTCGGCCGGGGTGTAACCGAAGGCCTTCAGCGCGGCGACCTGCTCCCGCTGCGTGGCGATGACGCGGTTGAGGACCACGTTGAGCACGAACGCCGCCACCAGCAGGAAGATCGCGGGCGGCACCGACGCCATCGCGCGCAGCTGCGCCAGCTCGTCCGTCACATAACGGTGCGACACCTGCTCGCTCCGCCCGGTCGCGCCCAGCCCGCCATAGGGCGCGAGCAGCAGGTCGATCCGCCGGATGACCTCGGCCTCGACCGCCCCGTGCATCAGGGCGAAGGACGCGTCGTTGAACGCATCCGTCAGGTCGAACGCCGCCGCGAGCGGACGGTCGCGCATCCACAGCACGCCGAAGCGACGGTCGTCGGGAAACAGGTCGCCGCCGCGGATCTGGTAGATGTATTCCGGCGACAACGCGATGCCGGTCACGGTCAGCACCTCGCGCCGGCCGTTCAGCACGGCGCGGAGCCGGCCGCCGGGCTCCAGCCGGTGCGCGACAGCAAAGGCCTCGTTCACGAGCACCTCCCCGCGCCGGTCGGGCTCGGGCCAGCGGCCGCGGCGCAGGTGCAGCCGGTTGAGGACCGGCTCCCCGAAGTCCGGAATCGACACGATGCGCCCCACCGCCGGTTCCGCCAGGTCCGGCAGGTCCAGGGGGACCTCGGTGACGACGCGCGCCTCCACGCCCGCCACGCCGGGGAGCGCCGCCAGCCGCTCCACCAGGCCGCGGGGCGCCCGCCGCACCTGCACGAAAAGCTGCCCGAAACGGGCGGCGGCATAATACTGGTCGCGGGCCCGCTCGAGCGAGCGCAGCACGCTGACCGACATGACAAAGGTCGCCACCCCGCAGGCGATGACCAGGGCGATCGCCACCGCCTGGGTGCGCAGGTAGAGCAGGTCGCGCAGGAGCTTGCGATGCAGGGCGGTCATGGCGGTGTCACCAGACGAGTTCCCGCGCGGGGAGGCGGCGCAGGTTCCGCCGCGTGGCGGCGATGCGTCCGTCGGAGAGGGTGATGACGCGGTCGGCCATGCCGGCGATCACGGCGTTGTGGGTGATGATCGCGGTGGTGGTGCCCAGCTCGCGGTTGATGCGCCAGATGACCTCCAGCACGATGATGCCGGTCTGCACGTCGAGCGCGCCGGTCGGTTCGTCGCAGAGCAGCACATCCGGCCGTTTGGCGATGGAGCGCGCGATCGCCACCCGCTGCTGCTCGCCGCCCGAGAGTTGCGAGGGGAAATGATCCATCCGCTCCTCCAACCCCACCAGACGCAGCGCCTCCGCAGGCGTCATCGGGTTCTCGGCGATGTCCGTCACGACCGCGACGTTCTCCCGCGCCGTGAGGCTCGGGATGAGGTTGTAGAACTGGAAGACGAAGCCCACGTGCGCGCGGCGGTAGTGCGTGAGCGCCGCCTCGTCCGCCCGCGCCAGGTCGTGGTCGCGGAAGCGCACGGTGCCCGCCGTCGGCGCGTCCAGCCCGCCGAGGATGTTCAGGAGGGTGGACTTGCCGCTGCCCGACGGCCCGAGGAGCACCACGAACTCGCCGGCGTAAAGCTCGAGGTCGACCCCGCGCAACGCGTGCACCGCCACCTCGCCGGTGTGGTAGACCTTGGTCAGGCCGCGGGCGGTGAAGACCGCGGTGGCCGGGGTGGCGGAAGCGGGCGGAGCGGCGGACATGGCGGCGGAGGGACGCCCCAGTTTACCCCCGGGCCGGGGCCGGGCCGCCGCGTTTCTTGGCAATTGCTGGGCATGGCCGGCCGGCCGGGAAACCGGCCCCCACCCTCAGGACCGGCGGCAAGATATGCGGCAATATTGCCTCAAAGCGATTAGCCGGGCCCGGGCGGCCGGCCGATAGTGAGGCCAGCTCCCGGCATCATGAATCGTCACATTCGCTGGTTCTCGGAGGTCGGCATCGCCGACCTCCCCCTCGTGGGCGGCAAGAACGCCTCGCTTGGCGAAATGTATCGGGAGCTGACCGCCCGGGGCATCCGCGTCCCCAACGGCTTCGCCACCACCGCCGAGGCCTTCCGGGATTTCCTCCGCGTCGGCGAGCTCGGGGAAAGGATCAACGCCCAGCTGGCCGGGCTCGACACCCGCAACATCGCGGACCTGCGCGAGCGCTGCGCCCGGATCCGCGACGCCATCCTCGGGACCGAGCTCCCGGCCGGTTTCGCGGCGGACATCCTCGCCGCCTACGATGCCCTCAGCGGCCCGGGCCGGGCCGCCGCCGTCGCCGTCCGCAGCAGCGCCACCGCCGAGGACCTGCCCGACGCCAGCTTCGCGGGGCAGCAGGAAACATTCCTCAACGTCCGCGGCCACCACGCGCTGCTCGAGGCGTGCCGGCGCTGCTTCGCCTCGCTGTTCAAGGACCGCGCCGTCTCCTACCGCGTGGACCAGGGCTTCGACCACGCCAAGGTCGCGCTCTCCATCGGCGTGCAGCTCATGGTGCGCTCCGACCTGGGGTCCGCCGGCGTCATCTTCACCCTCGACACCGAATCCGGCTTCCGTGACGCCGTCCTGATCAGCGCCGCCTACGGCCTCGGCGAGAACGTCGTGCAGGGCACGGTGACGCCGGACGAATACTGCGTCTTCAAGCCCACGCTCCGCCAGGGCTTCAAGCCCATCCTCCGGAAGGTCGCCGGGTCCAAGGAGTTCAAGCTCGTCTACGACACCGGTGGCAGCAAACAGGTCCGCAACGTCCCGGTGCCCCCCGCCGAGCGCGCGCGCTTCGCCCTCGGTGACGACGACATCCTCCAGCTCGCGCGCTGGGCCTGCCTGATCGAGGACCACTACTCGGCCAAGCGCGGCGCCCCCACGCCGATGGACCTCGAGTGGGCCCGCGACGGCGAGACCGGCGCCCTCTACATCCTGCAGGCCCGCCCAGAGACCGTGCAGTCCCGCCGCAATCCCGCCGTCATCGAGACCTTCCGCCTCCGCGCCGCGCCAGGCCCGGCCCTCGTCACCGGGCGCAGCATCGGCGACCGGATCGCCACGGGCCCCGTCCGCCTCATCCGCAGCGCGCAGCACCTGGAACGGTTCAACGACGGCGAGATCCTCGTCACCGACAAGACCGACCCGGACTGGGAACCGATCCTGAAGAAGGCGGCCGCCGTCGTCACCGACCGGGGCGGCCGCACCTGCCACGCCGCCATCGTCAGCCGCGAACTCGGCGTGCCCGCGATCGTCGGCACCGAGCGCGGGACCGCCGTGCTGCACGACGGCCAGGTCGTGACCGTGTGCTGCGCCGAGGGCGAGGTCGGCGGCGTCTACGCCGGCGCCCTGCCCTTCGCCGTGGAACGCACCGACCTCCAGGCCTTCGCCCGGCCGCGCACCAAGGTCATGATGAACGTCGGCAACCCCGACGAGGCCTTCGGCCTCTCGTTCATCCCCAACGACGGCGCCGGCCTCGTGCGCATGGAGTTCATCATCTCGAACTCCATCAGGATCCACCCCCTCGCGCTGGTCGATCCCGCGCCGGTCGCCGACCCCGGCGAGCGGCGCCTGATCGCGGAGCTCACGGCCGGTTACGCCGACAAGCCCGCGTTCTTCGTCGACCGCCTGGCGCAGGGCGTCGCGCTGATCGCCGCGGCGTTTTACCCGAAGGACGTCATCGTCCGACTCAGCGACTTCAAGACCAACGAGTATGCCAACCTCATCGGCGGCCGGTCCCACGAGCCCGTCGAGGAGAACCCCATGCTCGGCTTCCGCGGCGCGTCGCGCTACTATCATCCGCGCTACCAGGCGGGGTTCGCCCTCGAATGCCGGGCGATGCGGCGGGTCCGCGAGGTCATGGGCCTGACCAACGTGAAGCTCATGATCCCCTTCTGCCGCACCGTGGAGGAAGGCCGGCGCGTGCAGGCCGAGATGGCGAAGCACGGGCTCATCCGCGGCGTCAACGGGCTCGAGATCTACGTCATGTGCGAGATCCCCAGCAACGCCATCCTCGCCGCGGAGTTCGCGGAGATCTTTGACGGCTTCAGCATCGGCTCGAACGACCTCACCCAGCTCATCCTCGGCGTCGACCGCGATTCCGAGATCGTCGCGCCACTCTTTGACGAGCGCAACCCGGCCGTGCAGCGGATGATCGCGGATGTCATCGCCGCCTGCCGGGCCCGCGGCCGGAAGATCGGCATCTGCGGCCAGGCCCCGAGCGACTACCCCGAGTTCGCCCGGTTCCTCGTCGCGCAGGGCATCGACAGCATCTCGCTGAATCCCGACACCGTCCTCAAAACCTCCCTCGCCATCCGCGAGCAGGAACTGGCCATGGCCAGAGACGCCGCCCCATGAAAACCGTCCCCGGCCGCAGGGCGCCGCAACGCCGCCTGTGCGCGCCGAGGCCAATTTCCGGCAGGCATGCGCCAATTGACGCGCAGCCGCCGCCGGGGTCCGGGTTTAACCTGCCTTACTATGAAAAGAATCCTGGTTCCTGTTGATCTCTCAGGCGCGACGGTTCGCGTCTGCAACGCGGCAGCCGATCTGGCCAAGGCGCTGGGCAGCCAGTTGGTCATCCTGCACGCCGTGCCGTCCTTTACGCCGGCGATCTATGGTTTCGACGCCTTCACCGCGACGCAGGTGGTCGCGTTCAACCGGAAGGCGCGGAAGGCCTCGGCCCACAAGCTGCAGGCGCTGCAGCACTGGTTCAACAAGCGCCTGCCGGGCACGAAAATGGTGCTGCACGAGGGCCCGCCTGCCGCCGTCATCCTGCAGAGCGCGCGCCGGATCAAGCCCGACTACATCGTCATCGGTTCGCACGGCCACGGGGCCATGCACGACCTCATCGCCGGCAGCACGACCCGCGAAATCCTGCGCAAGTCCCCCTGCCCGGTGGTGCTCGTCCCCATCACACCGCAAACCGGAAAAGCCCGCACAAAGACCGCGCGGACGACCTTCACCGGCGTCCCGTGGATCTATGACTGAAGGCCGGAGGCTTTCGCCACGATCAGGCGATCCGCTGAAAAACGTCCCCTCTGCCGCTCCCGGCACATCCCCGGAAATCAAAAACCCCCGGCAACTCGTTGAGCTGCCGGGGGTTTCTTGAAATGGAGCGGGAGAAGAGACTCGAACTCTCGACGTCCACCTTGGCAAGGTGGTGCTCTACCAACTGAGCTACTCCCGCGTGGGAGAGGCGGAGTATTCGCCGTCGGATTCGTCCGTCAACCAGATATTTTTATTCCGTCTTTTCGGGTGGCCGGGGGGCATTTCCAGCTTTTCCCCAGCGGGTTGCGCTGCTCATGTAGGCCCCTCCCATGACCGGCCGCGCCACGTCCACCGCCCGCCTGCAGCCCGCCTTCACCAGCGAAAGCCCGGCGGCGGAACGCCTGGCCGCGTGCAAGGCCTACCTCGCGGCCGAGAGCGAGCGCATCGAGCAGCGCCACCGCGCCGGCGATCCGGGCCACAAGATCGCCCACGCCCTCTCCAGCCGCATGGACCGCCTGCTCCAGCCGCTCTTCGCCGCCGCGCTGGACAGCTGGCGCAAGGCCCACGGCGAGCCGCCCTCCCCCGTCTGCCTCATCGCCCTCGGCGGCTACGGCCGCGGCGAACTCAGCCCGCTGAGCGACGTGGACGTGATGTTCCTCTACCCGTCGAACGTGAAGAACCTGACGAAGTTCCAGGAGCACCTCTCCAACGGCGTGCTCTACCCGCTCTGGGACCTGAAGCTGAAGGTCGGCCACTCCACCCGCACGCTCAACGAGATCTTTTCGGAGGCCGCGCGCGACATCCGCACCAAGACCTCCCTCCTCGAGTCGCGCCTCATCGCGGGCACCGAGGCGCTCTACGAGAATTTCGCCGAGACCTACCGCAAGCACTACCTCACCGACGACCCCAAGGGCTACATCGCCGCGCGCCTCGCCGACCAGGCCAGCCGCCGCGCGCAGAACGGCGACACCGTTTTCATGCAAGAGCCGGACATCAAGAACGGCGTCGGCGGCCTGCGCGACTACCAGAACGCCCTCTGGATGGCCCGCGTCCGCCTCGGCATCTCGCGCATGGACGAGCTGGAGCAGCAGAAATACCTGCAGCCCGCCGAGCTGCGCGCCTTCCAGCGCGGCTACCATTTCCTGCTCCGCGTCCGCAACGAGCTCCACTACATGAGCAAGCATCCGACGGATGTGCTCAACCTCGAGACGCAGCCGCGCCTCGCCGCCAACCTCGGCTACCCGCAGAAGGTCCTGCTCGAGCGCGTCGAGGCGTTCATGCAGGACTACTACGGCCACGCGCAGGCCATCTACCGCATCTCGAAGATCATCGAGCAGCGCCTCGCGCTCACCATCGCCGCCGGCCCGGGCATCGTGGGTTCGCTGAAGAACCTCCTCCTCGCCCGCCGCGCCGACCGCACCAAGCGCATCGACGGCTTCATGCTCCGCGGCCGCGAGCTCGCCGCCGAGAACCCGAACGTCTTCAAGGAGGACCCCGTCCGCCTCATCCGCGTCTTCCGCCACTGCCAACAGCTCGGCTGCACGCCGGACGTCGACCTCGCCGCGCTTATCCGCGGCTCGCTGAAGCTGATCACGAAGAAGGTCATCGCCTCCCTCGACGCCAACCTGAGCTTCCGCACCATGCTGGAGGAATCCGGCCAGGTCTACCCGGCGCTGGCCCTGATGCACGAGCTCGGCGTGCTGGGGAAGTTCATGCCCGAGTTCGCGCCCCTGACCTGCCTGGTCCAGCACGAGTATTACCACCGTTACACCGCGGACATCCACACGCTGAGCGCCATCCGGGAGCTCGACGCCATCTTCACGGCCGCCGAGACCACCGCCGAGAGCTACCGCTCCGAGCTGCACAAGACCACCAACCCCGCCCTGCTCTACCTCATCCTCCTCCTGCACGACATCGGCAAGGGCGAGGGCATCCAGGGCCACGCCGAGGCCGGTGTGACGATGGCCGCCCCGGTCCTCGACCGCCTGCAGGTCGATCCGGCCAGCCGCGAAACCGTCAATTTTATCATCAAAAATCACTTGGTGATGGCACGGTTCTGGCAGAAACACGACCTGGATGACCCCCAGACTTCAGCCTCCTTTGCCGAGCTGGTCGTGGAGCCGGACTGGCTCCGCTACCTCTACGTGCACACCTACTGCGATGCCCGCGGCACGGCGGCCGGCCTGTGGAACGGCTACAAGAACTCGCTCCACCGGCGCCTGTTCGAAACCACGCTCGAGCGCCTGACCCTCGGCGACAAGGTTGAAACCCGCCTCCGCGAGCGCATCGAAATGACCCGCCAGACCCTCATCGCCCAGACCATCCCCGGCATCAGCCCGGATGAGATCACCGCGCACTTCAATCTCCTCCCCGAGCGCTACTTCATCCAGACCGATGCGCCCGAGATCACGCTGCACATCCAGATGGTCAACCGGCTGCTGCACTCCATCTCGGCCGCCGACTCGCTCGGCGCGCTGCGGCCCGTCATCGAGTGGAAGGACGACATCAACCGCAGCTACACCACGGTGCACGTCGTCACCTGGGACCGCGCCGGCCTCTTCTACAAGCTCGCGGGCGCCTTCAGCGTCGCCGGATTGAGCATCCTCTCCGCCCGGATCACGACGCGCTCCGACCACATCGCCATCGACACCTTCCACGTCGTCGAGCCCGGCCGCGGCGTCGTCCAGAACCAGAAGGCCATGGACACCCTCGCCCGCACGGTCGAGGAGGCGCTGGTCAACAACCGCGACCTGCTGCCCGACATCACGGCGCAGGCGAAGAAGTTCGCCGAGGCCTCGCGCTACACCGCGCCCGCGGCCTCGGAGCTGCCCGCCTCCTTCCCGCCGACCGTCGAGGTCTACCACGAGCTCTCGCTCAACCGCATCATCGTCGAGGTGCAGGCGCACGACCAGATCGGCCTGCTCTACCGGCTGGTGAAGACAATCTCCGACCACGGCTTCGACACCACCTTCGCCCGCATCAACACCGAGCGCAGCGTCGCGATCGACACCTTCTACATCGAGCCCAACCAGCCTGCCGCCGGCCCGGTCGACCCCGCCAAGCTGCACACCCTGCGCGACGCCCTGCGCGCGATCATCACGCCGGCCCCGGCGGCCGCGACGGCCGTCTGATTGCGGATCGCGGATTGCGGATTGGGGATTGGCCAGCCTAGCCTATGGGGGTGGATTCCGTCGCATTCATTGCTCGCACAAAGGCCTACTCGCTGCGCGTGATTCATTTGGTCGAATCCCTGCCCAAGGACGACGTGAGCCGGGTGCTTGGCCACCAATTGCTTCGCGCCGGTTGCTCGGTCAGTGCCAACTATCGCGCCGCCAGCCGGGCCAAATCCCGCGCCGACTTCATCGCCAAGCTCGGCACGGTGGAAGAAGAGTGCGACGAAACCCTTCATTGGATGGAACTGCTGGTCGACAGCGGGCGCATCAAGGCCGCCAAAGTAACCTTGTTAAAGCAAGAGGGCGTTGAAATTCTCGCTATGGTCGTCGCTTCCATCCGCACGGCCAAGTCCCGCCGTTAAACCGCCCATGGCTGATCCCAATCCGCAATCGGCAATCCGCGATCCGCAATCCGACATAGCGGTCCTCTACGCCATCGCCTCGCTGGCCTCCAGCGCGGCCGATGCGGCGTCGGCGCAGCGGCGGATCCTCTCGACGATCATGGCCGCCTTTCCCGCCGACAGCAGCTCCCTGGCGCTGCTGAGCCCCGAGACCGGCGGCTTGGAGATCGGCGTCCAACAAGGCCTGCCGCCGGACGTCGGCGACTTCGCGCTCAAGCCGGGCCAGGGCATCACCGGCTGGGTCGCCCTGCACGGCCGGCCGCTGCTCGCCGCCGACGTCGCGGCCGAGCCGCGCTACATCGCCGCCCGCACCGGCGTGCGCTGCGAGATGGCCGCGCCGCTCGTGTTCGACGGTCGCACCATCGGCATCGTCAACCTCGACGCCGACCGCCTCGGCGCCTTCACCGAGGCGGACCTGGCGCGGCTGGCCCGCTACGCCGCCGAGGCCGGCACCGTGCTGCACCGCCTCTGGCAATACGAGCGGCTGCGCGCCAATTCCACGCAGCTCACCACCCTGGTCGAGCTGGGCCATGCACTCGTCGCCCAGCTCGCGCCGGAGGAGCTGCTGTCCACGCTGACGCAGAGCGGCCGCGCCCTCTTCAACGCCCGGCTCTGCCTGCTCCACGATTACGACGAGGAGCGCCGCGAGCTGCGCCTGCACGCCTGGTCGGCCTACGGCGACCTGTCCGCCGCGGGGCTCAGCCTGCAGCAGCAGACTGTCTCCGCCGATGTCTCCCTGCTGGCCGCGGCCATCCGCTCGGGCCGTGCCACGGAGTTCCAGAACATCGACGGCCCGGGCTACACCGAGGCCGCCGACCTGCCGCGCGACCGTTCGCTCTGCTCCGCGCTGGCGGTGCCGCTCATCCTCGAGGGCCAGCCGGCCGGCGTGCTCTCCGTCTTCCATGGCGAGCCCCACCGCTTCAGCGACGACGAGAAGCGCCTGTTCGCCGCCCTCGGCAGCTTCGCCGCCGTCGCGCTGCAGAACGCCCGGCTCTATGCCCGCGTGTTCCAGTCCGAGGAGGTGCTGCGAAAGAACGAGACCCTCACCACCCTCGGCCTGCTCGCCGCCGAGATCGCCCACGAGATCCGCAATCCCCTCCTCGTCATCAAGCTCCTGCACGGCACCCTCGGCATGGACTTCGCCCCGGATGATCCGCGCCGCCGCGACCTGCAGGTCATCACGGAAAAGATCGAGCAGCTCGAGGGTATCGTCTCCCGCGTGCTGTCCTTCGGCCGCACGCCGGCCGCGCTGCATTCCCGCTGGGCGCTGGCCGAGATCCTCGACGACACCCTCGTGCTGCTGCGGGCCAAGCTCGCGCAGGCCGGCGTCGAACTGCACTACACGGCCCCGGCGCGGTCGGTGCTGGTCGAGGGCAACAAGGGCCAGCTGCAGCAGGTCGTCCTCAACCTCGCGCTCAATTCCCTCCACGCCATGCCGCACGGCGGCACCCTCACCGTGGCCTGCACCGAGGAGGCCTCGGCCCTCGGCCGCGTCGTGCAGCTGGACCTGACCGACACCGGCGGCGGCATTCCGGAGTCGATCCGGCCGCGCATCTTCGAGTCCTTCCTCTCCGGCCGCGCCGACGGCACCGGCCTCGGCCTGGCCATCGCCCGCCGCATCATGAAGGACCACCACGGCGAGCTGACGCTGCTCAACTCCAGCCCCCGCGGAACGACGATGCGCGTGACGCTGCCGCTGTCTTCCGCCTGATCTTGTCGGTTGCCCGCTCGCGGGCAACGTGGCGCGCCAGCGCGCCACCTACATTCACTACCGGAGCTGATCTTACGATCGAGACGGGGCCATCAGCCCCGCGAGGCATGGGTTTCGATGCCGATAACCCGCGGGGCGGATGGCCCCGCCTCCAAGCAAGAATCACTCCTCCAGCTCGACGTTCCAGTAGGCGACGTCGAGGAAGTCCTTCCACTTCTCGTGATTGTGGTTGCCGAGGACGAGCGAGATGACGGGGCGCCACTTCGGGCGGACGGGCTTGCGGATGAGCCGCATGTGCGCCTCGTGCGGGAGGCGGTTGGCCTTGCGCGAATTGCACTTGATGCACGAGCACACGATGTTTTCCCACGTCGTCTTGCCGCCGTAGTGGCGCGGGATGACGTGGTCGAGGTTCAGCTGCTCGCGCTCGAAGGTGTGGCCGCAATACTGGCACTTCTCGCCGTCGCGCTCGAAGACGTTGTTGCGCGTCAGCTTCAGCTCCTTGCAGGGCAGCTTGTCGAAGAAGGTCAGCAGGATCACGCGCGGCAGGCGGATGTTGCGGTTGATGGTGTGCACCGTCTCGAGGGCGTCGACCGGCGGATTGTAGGTCGAGAAGTCGATCCAATCCATCAGCGAGTAGGTGCGGAACGCGTCCTCCGTCTGGTGGACCACCTGCGCATGCTCGCGGGCCAGCAGGGCGAAGGCGCGCCGGGCGCCAATCACGTTCACCGCCTGCCAGAGGCGGTTAAGCACGAGCACCGGTTGATCGAGCGCGGCTTCCATGGGCAACGGGCCTTGGAGATAGGCATCGGCCCTTCCCCTGTCAAGTCACGCGCCGCGAGCGTGTTGTAGGGCGGGATCTCCGTATCCCGCCTCGAACGTGATAACATCGTCGAACGAAGGCGGGATACGGAGATCCCGCCCTACAACAAACCTTTCGGCGGCACCGCCCGCGTCAGCGCCCGGATGCCATCGGCGAAGGCCGGATAAGCCGCGCCCAGCGCGTCGCTCCTGCCAAGCTCGAAGTCGGCCGGCCGGAATTCCGGCGCCACGACGCAGGTCACGAGCGCCCACCGCCCGCCCGCCGCCAGGCGCGTGCCCTGCCAGGTCTGCGCCGGCACGACGTCCTGCGGCCGCTCACCGTGCGCGAGATTCAGCCCGAGCTTCACCCAGCCGCCGCTGCCGTCCGGCCGCAGGCGCAGCGACTCCAGCGGATCGCCGGCGTGAAAGGTCCAGATTTCATCCTGGGTCACGCGGTGCATCGCCGAGAAACCCTCGGGCGTGACCAGGAAATAAATCATCGACCAGGCGCGCCGGCCGTCGGGCAAAATCGTGTCCGACTCGCCGGTGCGGCGGAAATACCCGCCCTCCTGGTCGAGCGGCGCGAGCTTGAGCAGCCGCACGACCTCAAAGGCGGTGAGCCGGTCGGGGGTGAGAGGTGACATGGCTGGTGTAGGTGGCGCGCGAGCGCGCCACCTACAATATAAACCTCACCCGGCCTCGGGCGGCACGAGCGCCGGCTTCAGCGACTGGTTCTTGATGCGGATGCCCGTGAGCTTGGTGATGATCAGGTCGGCGTGCTCGGTGGCGACATCGACGTTGGTGTGCTCCTCGTGGATGTCGATCGCGCCGACCACATTGGCCGGCAGGCGCGTGACGCCGGCGATCTTGCCGACGAGGTCCGCCGGCGTGACCAGCTGCGCGCGGCCGACATTAAAGGTGAGCGTGCTGAACCCCGGCTCGCGGCCCGTGCGGGGCTTGCGGTCGAAGGTGCGCTTCTGCGCGGCGAAGCGGTCGCCGGCGGGTTGCTCGTAGGCCGGGCGCGGACTCCGCTCCGCGGCGGCCGGCGCCCTGGCCATGAACGGTGCGCGGGTGATCTCGGGATCGCGCGGCGCCGCCGGGCGGGCCACCTTCGGGGCCTCGTTGGCCGCGATGCGCTCGGCCTTGGTGCCGGCGCCCTTCGCCGGCGGCTCGCCGGCCGCGCCCTGCATCAGGTGGATGAGCGCCGACGCGATGTCCGTGCTGGTGTAGCCCTGCTCGATCAGCCGCTGGACCATCTGGTCGTGCGACTGGAATTTCTTCTCCTCCAGCGTGGCGCGGAGCTTCTCGAAGAACACGTTGCCCCGGGCCTCCTCGACCTCGTCCATCGACGGCACCCGCTCGCGGCGGATCTTGAGCCGGCCATAGTGAATCATGTTCTGCAGCTTGTAGAGCTCGCGGCCGGCCACGAAGGTGAAGGCCATGCCCTGCTTGCCGGCGCGGCCGGTGCGGCCGATGCGGTGCGTGTAGTCCTCGGCGTCGTTCGGCAGGTCGAAGTTGAACACGACCTCCAGGTCGTCCACGTCGAGCCCGCGCGCCGCGACGTCCGTGGCGACGAGGAACTCGAAGCCGCGGCGGCGGAACTTGTCCATCACCCGCGTGCGCTGCGCCTGCGTGATGTCGCCGTGCAGCCGGTCCGTCGAGTAGCCGCGGGCGTGCAGGTGCTCGTCGAGCTCGTCGACCATGATCTTGGTGCTGCAAAAGATGATGCCGAAGCGGAAGTCGTGCAGGTCGATCAGGCGGGTGAGCAGCTCGATCTTGGAGCGGCGGTCGACCTCGAAGTAGATCTGCTCCACCTGCGGGGCGTTGAGCGCGTGGGCCTCGATGCGCACCCAGGCCGGGTCGCGGGTGTAGCGCTTGATCAGGTCCTGGATCATCCGCGGCATCGTCGCCGAGAAGAACAGGCACTGGCGCTGCGCGGGCACCGACTTGAGGATGTGCTCGATGTCGTCGCGGAAACCCATGTCGAGCATCCGGTCGGCCTCGTCGAGGACGATGACCTTGAGCGCGTCGAGCTTCAGCGTGCCGCGGGCCATGTGGTCCATGACACGGCCCGGCGTGCCGATGACGACCTGCGCACCGGCGTGGAGCGCGCGAAACTGCCGCTCGTAGCTCTGACCGCCGTAGATCGGCACCTCCATCAGGCCCTTCTTGAAGAACGCCAGCTTGCCGAACTCCTCGGCCACCTGCACCGCGAGCTCGCGCGTCGGGCAGAGCACGAGCACCTGCACCTGGCGCAGCTTCACGTCGACCTTCTCGATCGCCGGGATGGCGAAGGCCGCGGTCTTGCCGGAGCCGGTCGCGGACTGGCCGACGACATCCTTGCCCGCCAGGCCATGCGGAATGACCGCGGTCTGGATGGGCGAGGCTTCCTCGAAACCCATCTTGTCCACGGCTTTCAGAATCTCGGGGGACAGGCCGAGCTCGTTGAACGGGCGTTTTTCCATGAGGACAGGCTGAAAGCGTCCCGGGAAAAAATGGAGCTTAATCCTTCCCTGATTTTTAAAATGAACCACAGAGGCACCAAGACACAAAGAAAGGCCCATTTCCGGGTGTTTTCTTCGTGTCTTTGCGCCTTCGTGGTAAAATTCGAATGGCGGCGGCTTTTGCCTCGCGTCTGTCGGCGTTTCCCCGACTAATGACCCGCTATGCCATTTTCCAAGCTCGGGCTGCCGCCCTCCCTGATCAACGGTGTTAAAGCCATGGGCTACACCGACCCGACGCCCATCCAGCTGCGCGCCATCCCGGTCGTGCTCGGCGGCGGCGACCTGATCGCCTCGGCCCAGACCGGCACCGGCAAGACCGCCGCCTTCGCCCTCCCCACCCTCGCCCGTCTCGTCAAGCATGAGCCCCGCGGCCCGCGCGTCCTCATCCTCGAGCCCACCCGCGAGCTCGCCGCCCAGGTCGAGACCGCCTTCCGCGACTTCGGCCGCTTCACGGACATCCGCGCCACCGTCGTCCACGGCGGCGTCGGCTACGGCCGCCAGCGCAGCGAGATCCAGGCCGGCACCGACGTCGTCATCGCGACGCCCGGCCGCCTCATGGACTTCCTCAATGAGCGGACCCTCCGCCTCGACGGCCTCAAGATCCTCATCCTCGACGAGGTCGACCGCATGCTCGACATGGGTTTCGTCAAGGACGTGAAGAAGATCATCGGCATGTGCCCGCGCGAGCGCCAGACGCTGTTCTTCTCCGCCACCGTGCCGCCGGAGATCGAGGAGGTCGCCCGCTTCGCCCTGCGCAACCCGGCGCGCGTCGAGATCGGCGTCGCCCGCACCGTCAACAAGTCCGTCACCCACGCCTTCTACCCGGTCTCGCAGGTAAAGAAGTTCGACCTGCTCACCGCGCTGCTGGAGAAGACCGACTTCCACAGCTGCCTGATCTTCTCCCGCACCAAGCACGGGGCCGACAAGATCGCCCGCAAGCTCAAGGCCGCCAACCACTCTGTCGCCGTCCTGCACGCCAACCGCTCGCAGTCGCAGCGCGTCGAGGCCCTCGAGGGCTTCAAGTCCGGCAAATACGAGGTGATGGTCGCCACCGACATCGCCGCCCGCGGCATCGACGTCGCCGGCGTGTCGCACGTCATCAACTACGACATCCCGGCCAACCCCGAGGATTACGTCCACCGCATCGGTCGCACCGGCCGCGCCGCCGCCGTCGGCGACGCCTTCACGCTGACCACGCCCGACCAGGCCGGCGAGATCCGCGACATCGAGCGCTTCATCGGCCAGAAGGTGCCGCAGCTCAAGCTCGACGGCTTCGATTATCACTCGCCCCCGACCATCGGCCCGGCCGCCGGCCCGCGTTATGTCGACCCGCGCAGCTTCCAGCACCAGAAGCAGCAACGGCACGGCGGTCACGGCCACGGCGGCGGTCAACCCCGCCAGCAGCAAGGCCACGCCCCGCAGGCCCCCCGCCCGCAAGGCCAGGGTCATGCCCCGCGTCCGGCCCAGGGTCAGGGCGGCGGCGGCCAGCCCGCCCCGCGCAAGTTCGGCGGCCTGTCCCGCGGCAGCTGGAACCGGCGCTGAGGATTGCGAGACCCGCCACCCGGCGGGTCTTTTTTTGGAGGGCCCAGCTCCAGCTGGGCCCTCCACTGGGTCAACCGACCGCCCCCCCTGCCAGAAATCGCTTGGCTCGCAGGCGCGGCGGCGGCCATGATGCCGCGGAATGCTGAGCCGCGCCCGCAAGAATTTCCGACAGCTCTGGTGGGCGCCCTTGGCTTGCTTCGGCCTGGCCTGGCTGGCCGGCCGCGTTGACTCGGTGCAGCAGTTCGAGTTGCACACGCTGGACTGGCGCACGCAGTTCCGCGCCCTGTTTCAGCCGCGCCCGGATCCCCGCCTGGTGGTCGTCCTGTTTGAGGACAACACCGATTCGTCCCTCGTGGCCTGGCCGCCCGACCGCGCCTGGCACGGTAACTTTAACAAGTTCGTGGCGGTGGAAAAACCCGCCGTCGTGCTCTGGGATGTCATCCTCGACGCCCGCCGTGAGGGCGAGGGCGACGCCGCCATGGGCAACGACACGAAGGCGGCAATCGATTCCGGCGTGCAGGTCATCACCGGTGCCGTCAGCTCCGCCGAGCCCCCCGAGTTCGAGTCCCCCCCGGTCGGGCCGACCCGGCCGCTCACCCAGATCGAGGGCGATGTCAGCCAGCTCTACGGGGACAAATACGCGCTGCTGCCCTTCCCGGAATTGAAGGCCGTAGCGCCCTACGGCTTCGCGGATGCGCCGCGCACGGGCGACGGGGTGATCCGCGAGGTGCCCCTGGTGGTGCGGATCGGCGAAGAGGTCTTCGCCTCGCTGGCCTTGCAGGCCGTCATGTCGTATTACCACATCCCGCCGGAACAGGTGCGGGTCCGGCCGGGCGATGGCATCTACCTGCCGGTCGGCGACCAGGAGCGGCGCATCCCGATCACGCGGTCCGGCCATTACCTCGTCAATTACCGCTACGACCAGGACGCCGACGGGACACGCTTCGATTTCCCGACGCACACCTACCAGGAGATGCTCCTGAAGATAAACGCGTATCACGTGGAAAAGACCCCGGGCGCGGTCAAGCCGCCCGACATCGCGGGCAAGATCGTGTTCGTCGGCCAGACGGTCACGGGCAAGGCCGACGCCGGCCCGACCCAGCGCAGCGCCTACGCCCCGCTCGTGCTCGTGCACGCCAACATCGTGCACAACATCCTGACGGAGGACTATGTGCGACAGCTGCCCGCCGCCGTCATCTGGGGCGTGGCCTTGCTCCTGGGCTTGCTGGGCGTCGCGGTGCTGGCCGACCGCTCCGTCATGCTGCTCGGCAGCGGCGCGGTGTTCGGCGTGGTCAGCTACGTGTCCCTCGCCAGCTGGGCCTGGGTGGGGGGCAGCTGGTGGCTGCCGCTGGTGGCGCCGCTCACCGGGTTTGTCGGCTTGCAGTTCGTCGTCATCGGCCGCCGCATCATTGAGGAGCAGCGGGCCAAGCAGCAGATCAAGGGCATGTTCGGCGCCTACCTCGCCCCCCAGCTGGTGGACCGGATGGTGAAAAGCGGGCAGATGCCGGAGCTCGGTGGGCACACGGAGGAGATCACGGCCTATTTCAGCGACATCCAGGGCTACTCGACTTTTTCGGAAAAGCTCTCGGCCGCGCGCCTCGTCGAGCTGCTCAACGAATACCTCACCGTCTGCACCGACATCATCCAGGAGGAGGGCGGCACGCTCGACAAATACATCGGCGACGCCGTCGTGGCCATGTTCGGCGCCCCCATCGCCCTCCCCGACCATGCCTTCCGCGCCTGCGTGGCCTCCCAGCGCGTGCAACATGCCCTCAACGAACTCCGCGAGCGCTGGGTCGCCCAGGGCGAGGCCTGGCCGCTGACCGTCCGCCAGATGCGCTCCCGCATCGGCCTCAATACGGGCATCGCCGTCGTCGGCAACATGGGCAGCCGCACGCGCTTCAGCTACACGATGACCAGCGACGACGTGAACCTGGCCGCCCGCATGGAGTCCGGGGCCAAGAGCTGGGGCGCCTACACCATGTGCTCGGAGGCGACCAAGCTCGCCTGCGAAAAACACGGCGGCGACCGGGTCGTCTTCCGCCCACTCGGCCGGATCGTGGTCAAGGGCCGCAAGCAGGCCGTGCCCATCTATGAGATCACGGGCCTCAAGGAACACGTGGCCGACTCCACCCGCGAGTGCATCGCTCTCTTTTCCCAAGGCCTGGCCCGATATTATGAGCGGGACTGGGCCGGCGCGGAGGCCCTTTTCCGCCGCAGCTTGGTTTTGGAGCCCAACCAGCCGGGCAAGACCCCGGGCGTAGCCTCCAACCCGTCGCTCGTCTTCCTCGACATCACCGCCCATTACGCCGCACATCCCCCTCCCGACGATTGGGATGGAGTCTATGTCATGACGGAGAAGTGACTTCCATCGCGACACGGCCCTATGGCAAATTCCTGCCGCAAGATCGTCACGGAATTCTTTACTGACCTGCCAATTACGTTCTTGCAGATGGCCTGCAAACTGCTGGACTCCCTACACGATTTTTAACCCGACACCCGCATCCTCCCGCATGGCTATGAACACACGCAAACTGACCCTCCTCTTCACCGCCCTGCTCGGCTTGGCCGTCTCGGCCTTCGCGCAGACCAAAACCACCGAGGCCACCGTGGCCCGTGTGACCGGCTCGGCCACCGTCACCCTGCCCGACGGCAGCACCCAGCCGCTCACGGCCGGCATGAAGGTGGCACAGGGCTCCATCATCACCACGGGCGCCGATGGCGACCTCTATCTTGAGTCTCACGCCGGTTACGTGACCTCCATCAAGAAAGACTCGGTGGTCGAGGTGAACGAAATTTCCGTCACCTCCGCTGGCGGCAAGGTCACCGAGGAGAGGACTCTCCTCGACCTCAAGAGCGGCAACCTCGTGGCCAATCTCGACCCTAAGAAGAAGTCCGTAAACAATTATCAGGTGCGCACACCCAAAGGCGTGGCCGCCGCCCGAGGCACTACATTCACGGTGAATTTCCGTGGTGGTGTCTACACGATCGCGGTTGTTAATGGACAGGTCGTTCTTACCCCGCCCGGATCTTTCGGCCAGACCCCTGCGCAGATGGCAGCAAGCGCTGCACAAAGCCAAGTCGGTGCTGGCCAAGCTATCGCCATCGACAACCAGATGGAGAGCATGGGCGTCACATCTTGGATTGCCTATGACATGGCTGATGCAACCCGAAACCAAAATGCTGCCAATAGCGTGAATGAGCTGCTGGCCGCGGCCGTTGCGACCGTTACAATTGCGGCACAGAACGGCATCGGTGGCGCGACCGCCGCAGAGGCTGCTGCGGTCGCGAAAGCGGTGTTTGCCGTGGCCCCCAACACTGCGGCACAAGCTGCCGCAATGATCAAGTCTTCCGGTGGCGACACGAGTTCCTCCAATTCGGTGATGCAAGCTATCAAAAACGAAGTTCCCGCTACTCAACAGGGAGCGTTTGATTCCTCAGCGTCGTCGGGAACTTTCCAGCAGACCACCGTCAATACCCAGGCTCGGGATTTCCAGACCACCACCACCACGCCGACTCCGATCGACACCTCGACGATCAGCCGGTCGAACGAGTAAAGTCAGGTCATTCCTTTCCAAGCCGGCCCGCAGGGGCCGGCTTTTTTGTGCCTGTTTGGCTGGAGGGTTGGTCTCCCGACCAACCACGACCACCACCAACCTGACGCCTGCGGTTTCCAAGGTGGGAGGGGCTTTACGCCCCGACTGGTTTCCCTTCGCCCACCCTGAGTCTGTCTCATGCCTGGCAACAGGTGGAGAACCGGGATGCGTTTCTGCTTTTTCGACGTGAGCCGCAGAAGCGCGGCCGGGGGCCACGCTCCACCTTACGCCTCTTCGTGCGCAAATTTTAACGCGAGGCCTCCTGTCAAATGCACGATTATGGCTGAGCGGGGAATAAAGCCCCTCCCACCCCAAGCACTCACCGCACCTGCAGCGTGTCTGCCTCGTAGGCGAGGCCGAGTGACGGGATCGTGACCGCCTTGCGGCCGCCCTCTTTCCTGACCTTGCCCGCCACCCAAGCCTCGTGTCCGGCCGCCTTGGCGGCGGCGAGCGTGGCCTCGACCGCCGACGGCGGCACATAGGCGGCGAAACCGACGCCCTGGTTGAAGGTCGCATACATCTCGCGCAGCGAGATCGGGCCGGCTTCCATCAAGAACTTGAACAGCGCCGGCATCTCGCGCGGCTCGCTGATCTCGTAGACAAACGGCTCCTCCAGCCGCATCAGCTTGCGCCAGCCATGGCCGGTCACGTGCGCCACGTAGTTCAGCTTCACGCCGGCCTGCTGGCACTTGACCACGAAATCCACGTAGATGGCCGACGCCGCGAGCAACGCCTCGCCATAGGTGCGGCTGTCGCCGTGGCCGATGGGAGTCGCGTATTTCTGCGGGAGTTTTTCCGCGATGAGCCGGCAGAGCGAAAGGCCGTTGGTCTGCACGCCGCTCGAGGCGAGGAAGATGATGGCGTCGCCGTCCCGAACCTCGCCCGTGATGCGCTGCGACTTCGGCTCGATCTTGCCGATGGCCGAACCGGCCAAGACGATGGTGTCGGGGTTGACGATGCTTTTGAGCGTCGGCGTCTCGCCGCCGCCCCAGACGGCCCCGGCGCGATGACAACCCTCGGCCCAGCCGTCCACCAGCGCCTGCATCCGCGGGGCGTCGGCGAACCAGCCGGAATCACCCACCGCCGCGTGCATCGCGACCGAGATCGGCCGCGCGCCGCAGGTGATGAGGTCGTTCACGATCGTCGCCACGGTATCGATGGCGATCTCGCGATAAAAATTCTTCCCGGTGGAGGCGTAGACGGCGTCGGCCACGAGGTTCTTGGTGCCGAGGCCTTCCTCGACGTGGGCCAGAAAGTGGTCCTTCCCCTCGATCAAGTAGGCGCTCTCGCCGCGGGTCGTCGCCGGCTCGGCGTAACCGTGGGCCTTCAATTCCCCCGCCGTGCCGCGCGCGGCCTGCTGGCAGGCCCGCTTGAACGCATCAAGCTGGTCGTAGCGGACACCGGAACTTTCGTAGGAAAGGGACATATCAGAGGACAGACGACAGAGAACAGAGGACAGCCAGAAGCGCGACGTGTGAATACCGATGAATTGGTCTGTCTTCTGTCATCTGTATTCTGTCCTCTGGTCAATAGCTCCGCCCCTCGGCCTTTTCGAAGTAGTTCACGTAGGCCTGGTTCACGACCCGGTAGCCGCCGGGGGTCGGATACTTGCCGGTGAAATACCAGTCGCCGGTGTGGTGCGGCAGCGCCCGGTGCAGGTTCTCGACCGACTGGAAGATGATCTCGATCTCGCCCGTCCAGCCGTTGGGCTTCGGGGACACCAGCTGGGTGATCTTCTTGGATATCTCGTCGGCCGTGAAGGGCTCGTAGATCTTCCGCACGTGGTTGACCGGCTCGGGCGAGGGGTTGCGCAGCTCCTCGCGGCAGAGGTTGTAGACGTCGGCGATGAGGTTCGTCTGCCCGCGCTCCTTGAGCAGGGTGATGGCCGCCTCGAAGGCGATGAACTTGCCGATCTCGGACATGTCGATGCCGTAGCAGTCCGGGTAGCGGATCTGCGGGGCGGTCGAGGCAATGACGATCTTGACCGGGTGCAGCCGCTTCAGGATGCGCAGGATCGAGCGGCGCAGCGTCGTGCCGCGCACGATGGAGTCGTCCACGCAGACGAGGGCGTCGCCGGGCTCCACGACGCCGTAGGTGACGTCATAGACGTGCGAGGCGAGGTTGTTGCGGGACTTCTCCTGGCTGATGAAGGTGCGGAGCTTGACGTCCTTCGTGACGATCTTCTCGCCGCGGGGCCAGTTGTTGAGGATCAGGTCGTCGACCAGCGCCTCGGTGACCTTGCCGGCCCTGGCGGCGTCGAGCAGGGTCTGCTTGACCTCCGCGCGGCGGCGGAAGCGCAGCTCGCTCATCAGGCCGAAGAACGCGACCTCGGCGGTGTTGGGGATGAAGCTGAAGACGGTCTTGGCCAGGTTGCCGTTGATCGACTTCCAGATCTGGTCGGCGAGGCCGGCGCCGAGGGCCTTGCGCTCGCGGTAGATGTCGGCGTCGTTGCCGCGGGAGAAATAGATGCGCTCGAAGGTGCACTGGGTCTTGGGCAGGGCCGGCTTGATGCGCTCGGTCGAGACCTTGCCCGACTTCTTCATGATCACGGCGCAGCCGGGCTCGAGCTCGCCGACGTCGGCGGCCTCGAGGTCGAACACCGTGCAGAGCGGCGCGCGTTCGGAGGCGAAGGCCACGACCTCGTCGTTCTCGAACCAGTGGCAGGGGCGGATGCCCGAGGGGTCGCGCGTCACGAAGGCGTCGCCGTTGCCGAGCACGCCGACGAGGGAGTAGCCGCCGTCCCAGTTGGCCGAGGCGGTGCGGAGCACGCGGGCCGGGTCGATCTCGTCGTTGATGCGCCGGGTGATCTCGCCGCCGGGCAGACTCTCGCCGCGGAGGGCGCGGTAGAGGCGCTCGTGCTCGTCATCGAGGCAGAAGCCGATGCGCTCGAGGATGGCCTGGGTGTCGGTGGCGAAGATGGGGTGCTGGCCGATGGCGATGAGGCTGTCGTTGAGCTCCGCCGTGTTGGTCAGGTTGAAGTTGCCCGCCAGCATCAGGTTGCGGGTCGGCCAGGAGCTGCGGCGGAAGAACGGGTGGCAGGCGCTCAGGTTGTAGCCGCCGGAGGTGCCGTAGCGCAGGTGGCCGAGGTAGAGCTCGCCGCAGAAGTCGAACTTCTGCTTCGCCGTGTCGGGAAACTCCGGGTGGATGGCGCCGTCGTCGACGAGGCCGTTGTAGCGCGCCAGCAGGGCCTGGAAGATCTTGTCGAGCGGGTTGGTGTCGACGTTGCGCTCGCGGAACATGTAGGGCTCGCCGGCCGGGACGTCGAACTTCACGCAGGCCACGCCCGCGCCGTCCTGGCCGCGGTTGTGCTGCTTCTCCATCAACAGGAACAGCTGGTAAAACCCCCACAGCGGCGTGCCGTATTTCTCCTGGTAGTAGGCCAGCGGCTTCTTGAGCCGGACCAGCGCGATGCCGCATTCATGGCTGATGAACTCGCTCATGGGTCACTCCTCCGATGGCTGCCTACACTGCCCCCGACCGATGAATTTGTCGTGGGTGTTGGAGGATTCCGGCGAGTCACGGCATTAAAGACGTTTATTGGGCCCAGCGGCCCGCTTTCGTCAACGGCTTTCTCCGCCATACCCCACCCGAAGGCAGTTTAGGCCACAAAAAGTCTCGAAAAAACGCCGCGAATGAAGCTCACCAGGCGCCTATGGGCGCGCGGTAACCTTCCGCCTGCTCCCTGCACAATTTTTGTGCCTTTTTGTGGCAAAATCTCTGCGGGGTTTGGATTCACCCGGATATCCCCGGCTAATTTCAATGCCATATTCCTTCCCCCACTTGACGCCGGGGGCCTGTTCGCGAGTATCGCGCTTCCCGCCATGCTGATCCTCCGCGGCTCACCTGCCCTCTCCCCCTTCCGCCTCGCGAAACTCCTGCAGGACCTCACCGCGGGCGGCGTCCCGGCGGTCGCCCTCGCCGCCGAGTTTGTCCATGTGGTCGACACGGCCCGGGAACTGACCGCGACCGAACGCAGCCTCCTCGACCAGCTGCTCACCTACGGCCCGAGCCGCGCGCCCGCCCGGCTCAACGGTGTCGTCCAGGTCGTCGCCCCCCGCCCCGGCACCATCTCCCCCTGGTCCTCCAAGGCCACCGACATCGCCCACACCTGCGGCCTCGACGCCGTCAGGCGCATCGAGCGCGTCATCGCCTACACCGTGGACGTCGGCGTCTCGGTTCCGCCCTTCCCGCTCTCCCCGCTGGACGCCTCGCAGCTGACCCTGTTGCAGGCGAAGCTCCACGACCGGATGACGCAGGCCGTGTTCGGCGACCTGTCGGCCTGCGAACTCCTCTTCCAGCACGAGCCCCCGCGCCAGCTCGCGACCGTGCCCGTGCACCAGCACGGCCGCGCCGCCCTTGTCGCCGCCAACCGCGACCTCGGCCTGGCCCTGGCCGAGGACGAGATCGACTACCTGCTCGCGGCGTTCACCAAGCTCGGGCGCGACCCGAGCGACGTCGAGCTGATGATGTTCGCGCAGGCCAACTCCGAGCACTGCCGCCACAAGATCTTCAACGCCACCTGGGAAATCGACGGGGTCGCCAAGGACCAGTCGCTGTTCCAGATGATCAAGAACACCTACCAGCTACACAGCGACGGCATCCTCTCCGCCTACAAGGACAACGCCGCCGTGCTGGCGGGCACCCGCGGCGGCCGCTTTTACTCCGACCCGCGCACGAACGAATACGCCGCGCACGACGAGGACATCCACCTGCTCTGCAAGGTCGAGACCCACAACCACCCGACCGCCATCTCGCCCTACCCCGGCGCCGCCACCGGCTCCGGCGGCGAAATCCGCGACGAGGGCGCCACCGGCCGCGGCGCCAAGCCCAAGGCCGGCCTCGTCGGCTTCACCGTCTCCAACCTCCGCCTGCCCGGCGCCGTGCAGCCGTGGGAGAAGGACTTCGGCAAGCCCCATCGCATCGTTTCCGCCCTCGACATCATGCTTGAGGGCCCGCTCGGCGGCGCCGCCTTCAACAACGAGTTCGGCCGCCCCGCCATCAACGGCTACTTCCGCACCTTCGAGCAGGAAGTGCCGGCGGCACTTCCCCAATCTCAAATTTCAAATCTGAAATCTCAAATCCCCGCCGCGGAGTGGCGGGGCTACCACAAGCCCATCATGCTCGCCGGCGGCTTGGGCAACATCAAGGCCGAGCACGTCCGGAAGGGCGCGATCAACCCCGGCGACAAGCTCATCGTCCTCGGCGGCCCGGCCATGCTCATCGGCCTCGGCGGCGGCGCCGCCAGCTCCATGGCCAGCGGGCACGGCAACGAGGACCTCGATTTCGCCAGCGTCCAGCGCGACAACGCCGAGATGGAGCGTCGCTGCCAGGAGGTCATCGACCGCTGCTGGGCCCTCGGCGCGGACAACCCCATCTCCTTCATCCACGACGTCGGCGCCGGCGGCGTCTCCAACGCCCTGCCCGAGCTCGTCAACGACGGCGGCCGCGGCGGCAAGTTTGACCTGCGCGCGCTCCCCAACGACGAGCCGGGCATGTCCCCGCTCGAGCTCTGGTGCAACGAGTCGCAGGAACGCTACGTCCTCGCCGTCCCGGCCGCGCGCCTGGCGATGTTCCAGCAGCTCTGCGAGCGCGAGCGCGCGCCCTTCGCCGTCGTCGGCGAGGCCACCGAGGAGAAGCGGCTGGTGGTCAAGGACCCGCAGTTTGCCACGACGCCGATCGACATGCCCCTCGACGTCCTGCTCGGCAAACCGCCGCGCATGCACCGCCAGGAAAAGTCGCTGGCGCGCCCGCAGCACCCGCTCGACCTGCGCGGCGTCACGCTCCTCGAGGCCGCCCGGCGCGTGCTCTCGCACCCGGCGGTCGCCGACAAGACCTTCCTCATCGCCATCGGCGACCGTTCGCTCGGCGGCCTGATCGCCCGCGACCAGATGGTCGGCCCCTGGCAGGTGCCCGTCGCCGACTGCGCCGTCACCGCCGCCACCTACGACGTTTACACCGGCGAGGCCATGGCCATGGGCGAGCGCACCCCGGTCGCCGTCAACAACGCCGCCGCCTCCGCCCGCCTCGCGGTCGGCGAGGCCCTGACCAACCTCGCCGCCGCCCAGATCGGCGACCTCGGCAAGGTCAACCTGTCCGCCAACTGGATGGCCGCCCCCGCCGTCCCGGGCGACGCCGCCGACCTCTACGCCGCCGTGCAGGCCGTGGGCCTGGAACTCTGCCCCGCCCTCGGCATCACCATCCCCGTCGGCAAGGACTCGATGAGCATGTCCACCGTCTGGCACGAGGGCGCCGACCAGAAGCGGATCACCGCCCCGGTCTCGCTCATCGTCTCGGCCTTCGCCGCCGTCGCCGACATCCGCCTTTCGCTCACGCCCCAGCTGCAGCAGGCCGAGGACACAGTTCTCCTGCTCATCGATCTGGGCCGCGCCCAGCACCGCCTCGGCGGCTCCATCCTCGCGCAGGTCGTCTCGCAGATGGGCGAGGCCACGCCGGATGTCGACAACGCCACCGACCTGAAGAATTTCTGGAAGGTCATCCAGCAGCTCGGCCGCGACCAAAAGATCCTCGCCTACCACGACCGCTCCGACGGCGGCCTGCTGGCGACGGTCACCGAGATGGCCTTCGCCGGCCACACCGGCGTGGATATCGAGATCCCGCACCTGCACGACCCATTTGCCGCCCTCTTCAACGAGGAGCTCGGCGCCGTCATCCAGATCCGCGAGTCGGACTTCGACGACGTCTACCTCGCCCTGCGCGAGCACGGCCTCAAGGCCTGCGTTTCCCGCCTCGGCACGCTGAACCCGCACTTCGCCCTCCGCGTGAAGCAGTCCGGCAAGGAACTCTTCAACGAGAGCCTCGTCACGCTGCGCGGCTGGTGGTCCGACGTCACCCACCGCATCGCCGCCATGCGCGACAACCCGCAGGCCGCCGACCAGGAGCACGCGCTCCGGCTGGATAAAGGGGATCCGGGCATGACACCCAAGCTGACCTTCAAGGTCACAACGTGGGCTCAAACCCCAGCCGGAAAGGATCAAGTAGCAAGTAACAAGTCCCAAGGGTCGGACACTTCTCTTGGCACTTCCCACTTGTCACTTGTCACTTCGCAAAATCGCCCCTCCGTGGCGATTTTGCGCGAGCAGGGCGTCAATGGCGAGGTCGAGATGGCCGCGGCGTTCACCCGGGCCGGCTTCAAGGCCGTGGACGTCCACATGACCGACATCCTGAGCGGCCGCGTCAGCCTGCAGGATTTCCGCGGCCTCGCGGCCTGCGGCGGCTTCAGCTACGGCGACGTGCTCGGCGCCGGCGAGGGCTGGGCCAAGAGCGCCCTGTTCAACGACCGCGCCCGGGCCGAGTTCAAGGCCTTCTTCGCCCGCGAGGACACCTTCGGCCTCGGCGTGTGCAACGGCTGCCAGATGATGAGCAACCTCAAGTCGATCATCCCCGGCGCCGACCTGTGGCCCCGCTTCGTGCAGAACCAGTCCGAGCGCTACGAGGGCCGCTCCGTCTGCGTGAAGCTCGAGAAGAGCCCGAGCCTTTTCTTCAAGGGCATGGAAGGTTCCGTCCTCCCCATTGCCGTCGCCCACGGCGAGGGTTACACCGAGTTCCCCGACGCCCACGCCGCGAGAGTCTTCAGCGACTCCGGCCTCGTCGCCGGCCGCTTCGTCGACAACCGCCACAACATCACCGAGCACTACCCGCTCAATCCCAACGGTTCCCCCTTGGGCATGACCGCCCTGACGACGACCACCGGCCGCGTCACGATCATGATGCCCCATCCCGAGCGCGTCTTCCGGTCGGCCTGCATGAGCTGGTCCCCGAAGGACTGGCCCGAGGACTCGCCGTGGATGCAGATGTTCTACAACGCCCGGGCGTGGGTCGGCTGAGGCCGCACGCCTCGCCCCATGGAGCGAGGCCGCCCTCCGGACGCGTTCAATTGGTTGTCAGAGCCGCCGGCTTCGTCCTGACTTGCCGCATGAGCCCATCCTCGTGCTGTCTCCGTCACCTGGCCGCGGGTGTCGTGATCCTCTCCAGCCTCGCTTCCGGCCACGCCCAGGCCCCGCTCGCGGTCGCCACCGGCGCCGGTTCCGGCAACCCCTTCACCGCGCCGGCGGAAAGGATTTTTTCCATCTACGACTACCGCGGGATCGAAAACGTCTCCGAGAGCCTGCAGGAGTTCATCGAGCTCAATGCGGATCTTCCCGGCAGCGTCACCCCCGCGCTGCTCACGACCGACGAGGCACGCCGGAATCTTCGCACCCTGCTGGACGGCGACAAGAACCGCGCCTTCCTCAAGGCGGTCACGAGCGCGCCGAAACTCCAGACCGTCGACGCGCTTAACGCCGCCGCGATGGCGTTCTTCGCCAAAAGCCGCAGCGCCGAGGCGCTCACCTGCCTGGTGTTGGCGGCGGAAAAGGCGCCGACGCAGTCCTCCCCCCTGCTCAACCTCGCCTCGGCCGCCCTGGTATTCCGCCAGGCCAACGAGGCGCTCGCCCTCATCACGGCGGCCGAGCAGACCGGCGAACTGCCCGCCGGCGCATGGGGCCTGTCCGGCGCGCGGCTGGCCGATTATCTGCGCGGCTATGCGCTCATGCTCCGCGGCGAATACCGCGCGGCGCGGCCGCTCCTCGTTCGTGTCGTTCAGGCCGAGCCGAACCTGAAGGAGGCCGCGCTCACCCTCGCCCTGGTCGAGTCCAAGCTCGGCGAAAACCCGCGGAAATCCTTCCTGCAGGGCATGTGGCGGCACCGGGGCAGACTGCTCGTGCGTGACGTGGAAAAACCGGCGGATGAGGCGGAGGCCCGGCGCGAGCCGGATCCTTTCACCGAGGGCGAATGGATCGTGCCCTCCATGGCCGACCTCGTCGATGTTTCGCAGTCCACGCCCGGCCGGCTGCCCGCCATCAAGCGGCCGCAAACCCCGGCGGAACTCATGGCCATGACCGAGGCCTACACGGCCGCCATGCTCGAGAGCCTGCAGGCGGTGGCCCACCAGAAAACCGACATCGTCGGTCCCGCGCTCACCGCCTTCGCGGCCTCCGGCGCCCAGCCCGCCTACGAGCGCCGCATGACGGCGCTCTACAACCAGGCGGTCCTGCGCGTCGGCGCGGTGCGCGAGCTAGACCAGGCCGCGCGCGAGACCGACTTTCTGCGCGAAAAACTCGACCGCCTGACCGAAAGCGAGGTCGAGGCCGCGATGACCGCGCGGGAGCCGATCCAGCGCCGGCTGGCGGAATTGAACAACCGGCCCGGCCACCCGACCCCGGCCGAGCTGCGCCAGCAGGCCGTCGAGCTCAACGGGCCCACCCGGGGCGCGCTTGAGCGCACCTCCCGGCTGTTGGAAAGCTATCACCAGGCCCTCGACCGGGAGTTCACGATCCGGAGCAGCTACATGTATGGCATGCTGGCCCACATCGGCGCGCCCGCCCTGCGCACCGCCTTGCTGGCCGAGGCCGAGGCCGTGCGTCATGAGATGCAGATTTACCAGCTCAGCGCCGTCATCAACCTCGCCAACACGATCGGCGTGGCGGAGGACGCCTCTGCCGCCAAACCGGAGCTAGGTGCCAATGGCCGGGGCCCAGGCTGCACCGACGAGGAGGCCAAGTGGTCCGTGAGTGTGGACCTGCACGTGGTCGGCGCAGAATTGTCGTGCAACAGCGTTTCGCTCGAGTTGGAGATGCCGGTGATTCCCCCTTTTGTCGGTGTTTCGGCCGAGGTGGGGGTCGACACTTCGGGCACCATGACGGTCTTCGTCGGACCCAAGGTCGGCGCCAGTAACGTCGGCAGCGCCAAGGAAGGCCTGTATATCACCGCCGGCAAGGAAGGCGTGCGCGACTTCGGGGGCAAGGCCGAGCTCAAGACTTCCGCCGGCATCGGTCCGGTCAGCGTCAGCCACAAGGTCGGCGAAGGCAGCATCTCCTTCGCGCCCGGACCCGACGCGGGGCCGCCGCCAGGCTCGCTGCCCTCCTTCACCGGCGCGGGGAATTGAGTCGCAGCCCGGAACCGTGGCGCCCAGTCCCCCACCGCGCCCCAAGATAGTTAACCGCTAATCGGCGCTAATTTCCGCTAATCCCCGATATCCGCGGGCCAATGATTTTCCGGATCAGCGGCAATTAGCGCTCATTAGCGATTAAAACCCGACTGGATTAGTGTCCGATTAGTGGCCATGAGTGGTTACCCGCCATGAACCTACCCCGCCGCGACTTCTTGAAGACCACCCTCGCCGCCTCCGCCACCGTGGCGCTTGGCTCGCCGGCTCTTGCGGCCGGAACCAAGGAGTCCACCGGCCGCGAGTATTACGAGCTGCGCTGCTACCGCCTGAAAGCCGACACCCGGCTCAAGGCCGACGCCAACCCCGCCCTGCTCGACGTCTACCTTGAACGCGCCCTCCTGCCGGCGCTTGGCCAACTCGGCATCAATCACACCGGTGTTTTTACCGAGCTCGACGTCAACAAGGAGACAGAGACTGCCGCGCCCAAGGCCAACTCGCCGGTCTGGGTGCTGATCCCGCATCCTTCGCTCGACTCGTTCGTGCGGGTCAGCGCGACCCTCAACGCCGACCCGGCCGTCCAGGCGGCCGGCGCCGCCTACCTGCAGGCGCCGAAAGCCTCTCCCGCCTTCGAGCGGATCGACACCTGGCTGCTGCTCGCCTTCGCCGGCATGCCGAAGCTTGAGCTGCCCGCCTTCTGCCACGACCGGGTGCCGACCCGCGTCTTCGAGATGCGCGACTATGAAAGCCACAGCGAGCCGAAGGCCCTCAGCAAGATGGCCATGTTCGACGACGGCGAGATCCAGCTCATGCGCGATCTCGGCATGAACCCGGTGTTCTTCGGCCAGGCCCTGGCCGGGCCCAACCTGCCCCACCTGCGCTACTTCACCAGCGGCCCCGACCTCACCACCCACCTCGCCGGCTGGAAGAAATTCGGCCCGGACCCGCGCTGGACCAAGATGAAGAACGACCCGCGTTACGCCGACAACACCTCCCTCAACACGGCCCGCTTCCTCACGCCCAAGTCGTATTCGCAGATCTGAGGGTGGAGCCAGCGCTCCGCGCAGGTTCCACCAACACTCGTATTTCCCTCAGCAGTGCCGTCCGAATTCGCCGATGAAACGGTCGACGTTGCGGCCGGACACGCGGGCCTCGATCTCGCGGTGCAGGCCGTGGATCCTTTCCGTCAACTCGACCGCCACACCCAGCTTCTGGGCCAGCCGCAGCAGTTCCCGCGGTCGCGCCCGCTCCCAGCGCCAGCAGGTCAGGCCAACACAAATGGGCTTGGATGGCAGACTCTCGGGTGCGGTCACCGGGGTAGATGGCATGCAATCATTTGAAGCCGGAATCGGGCCAATCATGACGACTTTTCCCGCTGCCCGCCGGACCTTGAGCCTCGCCTCAGGACAAGACGGGCGCCACGCTGCCGCCATGTCCCGGCATCCTGCCAGCGGTTTTGCCGCCCGTGAGATCATCGTCGTGCTGGCGCTGGTCATGAGCGTCCTGACGATCATCACCTACACCGGCTATCGGAAGATGCGCCAGTCGAGCGAGGACAAGGGCGTGATCTGCGTCGTGCGCCAGCTCTCCGCCGCGGCCGACCAGTATTACCTCGAAAACGGCGTCTCCACCGTGGAACTGCGGCAGCTCGTCGGCGCCACCAATTATGTGAAGGCGATCAATACCGTCGCCGGCGAATCCTATCCCCTCCGCTACACGCGCGGCGTGACCCTGACAGTAACCGGCGTCGCCGGCACCCGCACGGTCACCTACGCGCCCTGAGTCCCGCGTCGGCAAGGGATTTGCTTCCCGGCGTAACCTCGGTTCCCTGCCCCTCGTCGTTGCCCCAGCTTCACCTTTAACCCGGAGACCCCATGACCCGTCGCACCGCCAAGGATTTCGACCAGGAACTGCTCGACCTCTACGACTACTACGTCCACGGCCAGATCGACCGCCGGGGCTTCATCGACCGGGCCGCCAAGTTCGCCGTCGGCGGCCTGACCGCCGCCGCCCTGCTCGAGATGCTGAGCCCGCAATACGCCTTCGCCGCCCAGGTGCCCAAGGAGGACGCCCGCGTGTTCTCCGAATATCTCAAATATCCTTCGCCCGACGGCAGCGGCGAGATGCGCGGCCTGTTCGCCCGCCCCGCCGGCGCCACCGGCCCCCTGCCGGGCGTCATCGTCGTCCACGAGAACCGCGGCCTGAATCCCTACATCGAGGACGTCGCCCGCCGGCTCGCCCTCGCCGGCTTCGTGGCCTTCGCCCCCGACGCGCTCTGGCCGCTCGGCGGCTACCCGGGCAACGACAACGAGGGCCGCGCCATGCAGCAGAAGCTCGACGGCAAGAAGATCACTGAGGACTTCGTCGCCGCGGCCAGGTTTCTCCACGCCCACCCGTCCTGCAACGGCTCGCTCGGCGTGACCGGTTTCTGCTTCGGCGGCGGCATGGCGAACACCCTCGCGTGGCGTCTGCCCGACCTCATCAAGGCCGCGGTCCCCTACTACGGCGGCCAGGCCACCGCCGAGAACGCCGCCAAGATCAAGGGCTCCCTGCTCCTGCACTACGCCGAGCTCGACGCCCGCGTGAACGCCGGCTGGCCCGCCTACGAGGCCGCCCTCAAGGCCGCCGGCGTCGAATACACGGCCCACATCTATCCGGGCGTGAACCACGGCTTCCACAACGACACGACGCCCCGCTACGACCAGGCCGCCGCCGAGTTGTCGTGGACCCGCACGATCGAGTTCTTTCGCAAGAAACTAGGCTGAACGCGGATTGCTTGTGGGAGGGGCTTTATGCCCCGACTTTCACCTGACAACCACAAGCCGTCGGGGCATAAAGCCCCTCCCACCTTCCGACCCACCCCCACTTTCACCACCTTCATGCGCCTCCGCTCCACGCCCGGTTCCGCCCTCGTCCTTGCCGCCATCCTGGCCAGTGCCCTTGCCCTGCCCGCCCAGATCCAGCGTCCCGGGCGTGTCACCGAGTTCTATGCCACGAACTGCGCCAGCTGCCACGGCGTGCGGATGGAGGGCGGCTCCGCCCCCTCCATGCTCGACGACGTCTGGGTCAACGGCGGCGACGATGACAGCCTCGCCCGCAGCATCAGCACGGGCAACGTCGAGAAGGGCATGCCGGCCTGGTCGACCGTGATGTCCCCGCGGGAAATCCGTGCGATGGTCATCTTCATCCGCGAGCAGCGCGCCAAGGCCAACCAGGCCGAGCCGCCCAAGCCCGCCGAGTCGATCACCAGCAAGAGCCGGCTGCACGACTACCAGCTCAACACCTGGGTCGCCGGCCTCGAGGATCCCTGGTCACTCGCCTTCCTGCCCGACGGCCGGGCCCTCGTGACCGAAAAACGCGGCCGGCTCTATATCATCGAGCGTGGCCAGCTCGCCGACAAACCCGTCGGCGGCGTCCCGGAGGTCGACAGCCGCAGCCAGGCGGGCCTGTTCGACGTCGTGCCGCACCCGGATTACGCCCGCAACGGCTGGATTTACCTCGCCTACAGCGAGCCGCGCACCAGCGCGGACGGCAAATCCGTGAGCCTAACCCGCATCATCCGCGGCCAGCTCCGCGGCAACACCCTCGTCGAGCAGCAGACCATCTTCGCGGCCCCGCTCGCCGACTACCCGTCCTCGGGCGGCGTGCATTTCGGCGGCCGCATCGCCTTCGACCGGGCCGGCTACCTCTACTTCACCATCGGCGAGCGCGGCCGGATGCAGAACGCCCAGGACCTCACCGTGCCCATGGGCAAGGTCCACCGCGTCTTCGACGACGGCCGCGTGCCGCCCGACAATCCCTTTGCCCAGGATCCCAAGGCCGATCCCACGATCTGGAGCTACGGCCACCGCAACCCGCAGGGCCTCGCCTTCCATCCGGCCACCGGCGCGCTCTACGACGCCGAACACGGCCCGCGCGGTGGCGACGAGATCAACCTCGTCCGCCCCGGCCGCAACTACGGCTGGCCCGTCATCTCCTACGGCATGAACTACGACGGCTCGCCCCTCGCCGAGGCCACCGCGAAACCCGGCCTCGAGCAGCCCGTGCACTACTGGGTGCCCTCGATCGCACCCTGCGGCATGAACTTCTACACCGGCAGCCTGTTCCCGAAGTGGAAAAACCACCTCTTTGTCGCCTCGCTCGCCGTGGAGGAACTGCACCGCCTCGAGCTCGACGGCGACAAGGTCGTCGCCGAGGAAATCATCTTCAAGGGCCTCGGCCGCATCCGGCACGTGATCACCGGCCCCGACGGTGCGCTCTACGTGCTCCTGCCGAAGCGCATCGCCCGGCTCACGCCGGCGGAGTAACCTCAGTTCCCCGACACCGGCGGCTTCGCCGCGTAATGCGGCAGCAGCTGTTTGATGTGCCCCTGCATGATGGCGGCGATGGTGGCCGCGGGCAGCGTCGCCTTGTGCAGCTCGAAAACAGCCACGAGCAGCGCGAGCTCGATGTCCGTCTTCTTCGCGCTCACGGCCTTCATCTCGCGCAGGATTTCCAGCGCCTTGCGCTCGGCCTTCTTGTAGTCGTTGAAATTCTCGTCGGTGGGCGTCGCCATCCGCCCAAAGGGGGCCAGCCCGCCGCCGGCGTCAAGCGTCCAATGCCGCGCCATGATCCGGCAACAATGCAGGTTGCGCGCTTGTGCGCAACGTGGCCCGCACGTGTCAGCCGTAGCCTTGGCGAAGGCTGAAGCGAGCCACCTACAGCACCTTCACGGCCGCCAGCACCAGCTTCTCAAACGCCCCGGCCCCCTTGCTGGCGTTCTCCAGCGTGTGGGCGTGGGAGAGTTTCTCGTCCGACATGCCGGCGCCCATGTTGGTGATGCAGGACACGCCCGCGACCTTCAGGCCGCAATGCCGGGCAATGAGGCAGTCGGGCACGCTCGACATGCCGACCGCGTCGCCCCCCCACCCCTGCGCCATGCGGATCTCGGCGGGCGTCTCGAAAGACGGCCCGCGGAAGGCCACGTAAACGCCCTGGTGCAGCGTGACGCCCTGCTCCCGGGCGACGGCCTTGAGTTTCGCGCCGAGCGCCGGGTCCCAGGCATCGGCCATGGGGAAAAACCGCGGACCAAAGGTCTCGTCATTCGGCCCGACCAGCGGATTCAGGCCGAGGAAATTGATATGGTCGGTGATCAGCATGAGCTCGCTGACCTTGATGTGCGGCCGGAGGCTGCCCGCGGCGTTGGAGAGGAACAGGGTCTCGACGCCCACGGCCTGCATGGACCGGATCATCACCTTCAGCGGGTAGGCGTCGCTGGTCTCGTAGAAATGCTTGCGCCCGTTCAGCACGATCACCGGCACACCGTTGAGTCTGCCGATGATGAGCTGGCCGGCGTGGCCCGCGACCGTCAGCACCGGGAAGCCCGGCAGGTCCTTGTAGGCGAGGATCACGGGAGCCTCGACCTTCGCGGCCAGCCCGCCCAGGCCGGAGCCGAGGATGAGGGCGATCTTGGGTTTCAGTCCCCCGAGCGCGACGCTGATCTTGGCGGCGGCCTGGCGGACGTTCTCGGCGTGCAGCTGGACTTCGTTCATGGCACGAGGCTCTAGACGAAAACGTCCCGCGGCTAAAGCATGCATTTGTTACCAGTGAAAAACGTTTGTCTCGGCCGCCGGAGTGCAAAATCTGGCCGGCATGAGCACGCAGCAGATCGGAATTCTGGGCGGCGGCCTGATGGGCGCCGGGATCGCGACGAAATTCGCCCTCGCGGGCCACGAGGCCCTGGTCTTCGAAACGTCACCCGAGCGCCGGGCCACGATCCCCGCGGTGGTCGAGGGCATCCTGCAGGAACTGCTGGAGGCCGGAGCGATCAACCCCGCGGCGGCGGCCGCCGCATCCGCCCGCATCCGGCTGGTCGACGGGTTGCCGGCGCTCGCTTCCGCCTCGCTGGTCATCGAGGCCATTCCCGAGGTGCTCGCGATGAAACAGGAGCTCTATCGGGAGCTGGAGGCCGTGCTCGCCCCCGACGCCCTGCTGGCGAGCAACACCAGCGGCTTCATGCCCGACATGCTCAGCGCGGGTCTGGCCCGGCCGGAGCGTTTCCTCATCGCGCATTTCTGGAATCCCCCGCACGCCATCCCGCTGGTCGAGGTCGTGCCGGGAACGCGCACGGCGCCGACGGCGGTTGATCAAACGGTCGCCCTGCTGCGCGGCATCGGCGCCGAGCCGGTGGTGTTGCGCAAGGCCGTCCCCGGCTTCATCGGCAACCGCCTCCAGTTCGCCGTCATGCGCGAGGCCCTGCACCTGGTCCGCACCGGCGTGGCCGACCCCGAGACCATCGACACCGTGATGAAGGCCTCGCTCGGCCGGCGCTACGGGATTGTCGGGCCCTTCGAGGCCGCGGACCTGGGCGGGCTCGAGACCTTCCTGCGCGTGGCCCAGCACCTCCTGCCCGCCATGGCCAGTGACGGACGCGAATTGGAGGTGCTCCAGGCCCGCATCGACCGGGGCGAAAAGGGGGCGGCCGGCGGCCAGGGTTTCTACCGCTGGACCGACGAGCGCCGCGAGGCGGTGCGCCAGAAGCGCATCAAGCACCAGCTCAAGGCCCGGAACGACGCGGCTTAATTCGCCTTGGGCGGCGGTGGTGGCACGTAGACCGGTAGCTGGTTCGCCCCGGGCGCGGCGGTCGGGAGGTTGGGCGTCACGTCGGCGTCCACCCGGCCCAACGCCCAGTTGAGCCCGCCCGCGAGCACGGACTGGAACACAGGGTTGGTCCAGACGTCCTCGCGGTGACCGAGGCTGGAATAAAACACCCGGCCCTTCCCGTGCAGTCGCACCCAGGTCGAGGGATAGGGCGGACGCTGGTATTCGTCGCCTTGCATGCCGGCCGTTTCCTGCACGAGCAGGACATGCAGGTCGGGCGCAAAATTTTTCAGCGAATACCATTCCTCATGCACCGCAAAATCCGCGGGCACCGCCGCCAGCCCGGGAAACTTCGGGTCGGTCACCGTCAGTTTCGTGACCTGCTGCTGGCCGTGGCGGATGAACTCGCCACCGAGCATCTTCACGAAGTCGTCCGCCGCGGCGCCGTCGTTCACCCAGCGTTCCGGCGTGTGATCATTATGCCCGCCGCTGTGGAAGGTGTCCGAGCAACTGTGCACGCCGAGGAAACCCTTGCCGCCCGCCACGGCGGCGAGCAGGGCCGCCTTCCCCTCCGGCGTCATCGGCGGCAGGCCGTCGCCGCGCGGGTCGCTTCTGGCCATGGTAAGGTCGCCCGTGGTGTAGAAAAGGAAGGCGTCGAACTGCGCAAGGTAGTCCGCCGTGAAACGCCAGGCGTCCTTGGAGAAGACAAACTCGATGTTGTGCCGCCGGCCGAGTTCCTCGAGCACCGGGAAGGCAAAACCCGGGCGGCCGTCCTTCAGCACCGGCTTGATGGCGTCATGTTCGAAGCCGGACGACTTCGTGAAGAACAGGACCCGCTTGCGGGCGGTGGTGGTTTCGGCGGCGGACGCGCACAGCGTTAAACCGGCCAGGGCGAGGACGAGGCAGAGGATGCGGGGCAGCATGGGATGGGATTAGGCAAACTTGGACCGGCAATGCCAAGACAGGTTCGCGCACATGACTCACTTCCCCGACTTGTTGCGCGGGTGGTGCCGGGCGTGCTGGTCGAGGAGACGCGACGACTCCACGGCGGTGTAGATCTGCGTCGTGCCGATGCTCGCATGGCCGAGCATCTCCTGGATGGCGCGCAGGTCGGCGCCGCCACCGAGCAGGTGCGTGGCGAAGGAGTGGCGCAGCAGGTGCGGCTTGACCGGCTTTTCGAGGCCGGCGCGGGCGGCGGCCGACTTGACCATCACCCAGAGCGTTTTCCGCGACATGGCCTTGCCGCGCTCGGTGATGAAGAGCTCGCTGCCGGTCTTCGGCTTCACCAGCCGCGGCCGGCCGGAGGTCAGGTAGGCCTGCACGGCGTCGCGCGCCTTGTCGCCCAGCGGCACGACGCGCTCCTTCGAGCCCTTGCCGAAGACGCGGACAAAACCATGGTCGAGGTCCACCTGCTGGAGCGTGAGCCCGCAGATCTCGCTGGCGCGGAGGCCGCTCGAGTAAACCAGCTCCAGCATCGCCCGGTCACGGATGGCGTAGGCGTCGGCGCCGGTCGGGCCGGCGAGGAGCTTCTGCATCTCGCCGGTCGAGAGGGTCTGCGGGAGCTTGCGGCGGATCTTCGGGCCGGAAAGCAGCAGCGTGGGGTTGTCGTCACACACCTTCTCGGCCACGAGGTGGCGGTAGAGCATGCGGATGGCGGTGAGCTTGCGGGCCTGCGAGGCGGCGCTGAAATCCTGGTCGCTCAGCCAGTGCAGCCAGGCGGTGAGATGCTTGGCCGTGGCCTTCCGCCAGTTCGCGACGCCCTGTCGCTTGAGAAAATGGGCGGCCTGCTTCAGGTCGCTCTCGTAGGACTGGGCGGTGTTGCGCGAGAGACCCCGCTCAAGCTCGAGGTGGCTGAGATAGCCGTCGATCTCGTCGGCAAAGGCCGCCGGGACGGGCGGCATAGGCGGCACCTTGGCCGTGGGCCGGGGCTCGCTGCGTTTGTTCACGGGAGGCTCCCGACTAAACGTCAGTAGCGGCGCGGACGACGCGGGCCGGGCGGCGGGGCGTTCTGCTCGCGGATGCGGTAGGTGATGCGCGCCTTGTCGAGGTCGTAGGGGCTCATCTCCATCTTCACCATGTCGCCGGCGGCGATCTTGATGAAATGCTTGCGGAGCTTGCCCGAGATGTGGGCCAAAACCGTGTGCCCGTTGGTCAGCTGCACCCGGAACATCGTGCCGGGGAGCACCGTGGTGATCCTGCCTTCAACTTCGATCGCTTTGCCGTCAGACATGGTTGGAGGAGGAGGGCTGGTTGGTTTGGGACATGCGGGAAGTGCTAATAAAAGCCCCTTGTAACTGGGGAAACTCGCCCGTAGTCAAGGCTTTCCTCGTCCCCCATGGACTCCCCGCGGCCCTCCCTTCCCTGCCCGTTTGAAAAGGTATTCCCGTCGCAATTGCAGCGGGACGATGACTTTTACATGTGGTTGGCCTACAACCAGGCCATTGATGCGTGGAAGCAGGACGAGGTGCCGATCGGCGCCGTGATCGAGCTGGGCGGCGAGGTCATCGCCTCGGCCCACAACCAGCGTGACAGCACCCGCGATCCCACCGCCCATGCCGAGATCCTCGCCCTCGGCCAGGCCGCCAAGGCCATCGGTGACTGGCGCCTCAACGAGGCCACGCTCTACGTCACCAAGGAACCCTGCCCCATGTGCTCGGGCGCCACGCTGATGTCCCGCCTCAAGCGGGTCGTCTACGCCGTGGGCGACCCCAAGATGGGCTGCCTCGGCGGCGCCACCGACCTCAACGCCCTGCCCGGCTCCAATCACCACCTCGAGCTGACCCGCGGCGTGCTGGAAAAACCCTGCCTCGACCTGATCCGGGCCTATTTCCAGCTCAAGCGCCGGGAGGAAACCTGAGCTGAGAATAGAGAACTCAGGAAATCAGGAAAGAACCCACCTGATGCAGAGTGCGTCGCTTTTCCTGATATTCCTGAGTTCCACATTTCCATTGATCGAGGTTCGTGTGACTTAGCCGGAAGTTGACGCGCAACCGAACGCGTGCAAATTGGTCCTCTCTCATTCAACCCACCACGATCATGGCCTACGAACTCCCGAAACTCGCCTACGCTTACGACGCCCTCGTCCCGCACATCGATGCCAAGACGATGGAGATCCATCACTCGAAGCACCACCAGGCTTACATCACCAACGCCACCAATCTCCTCAAGGACCACCCCGCCCTGCTCGCGCTCGACGTCAACACGCTGATCGCCGACCTGTCGAAGGTGCCCGAGGCCATCCGCGGCGGCGTCCGCAACAATGCCGGCGGCCACAGCAACCACGCCTTCTTCTGGACCATCCTCGGCCCGGGCAAGGGCGGCGCCCCGAAGGGCCGGCTCGCCGCGGCGATCGACGCCGAGCTCGGCGGCTTCGCCAAGTTCAAGGAAGACTTCGCCAAGGCCGGCGCCACGCGCTTCGGCTCCGGCTGGGCCTGGCTCGTCGTCAACGGCGGCAAGCTCGCCATCGGCTCGACCGCCAACCAGGACAGCCCGCTGATGGGCAAGGCCGTCGCCGGCATCGAGGGCAAGCCCGTCCTCGGCCTCGATGTCTGGGAGCACGCCTACTACCTCAACTACCAGAACCGCCGCCCGGACTACATCGCCGCGTTCTGGAACGTGGTCGACTGGGACGCCGCCGAGGCGAACTATGTCGCCGCGCTGAAGTAAGCGCTCGACCTTTCCTCCTCAAGCCGCGCCGCAGGGCGCGGCTTTTTTGCTTTCAAATCTCTCAACGCAAAGGCGCCGAGACGCCAAGGAGCCCGATGGGCTGCTCCGCGCCTTTGCGCCTTTGCGTTTAGCCGCAATCGAATCCAAGAAATAAAAAGCCGCCCGTTTCCGGGCGGCTTTGAAAGGCTCGCGTAAGCGGCGCGTTACTTCGTCGGCACGGTCTGGATCGTCTTGAGGATCCGGCCGGCGACCAGATACGGGTCGGCGGCGGAGTTCGGACGACGGTCCTCCAGGTAGCCCTTGTAGCCGTTGTTGATGAAGCTGTGCGGGATGCGGATCGAAGCGCCGCGATCGGCGAGGCCGTAGCTGAACTTGTCGATCGACTGCGTCTCGTGCAGGCCGGTGAGGCGGAGGTGGTTCTCCGGCCCGTAGACGGCGATGTGCTCGTCGCGATACTGGTTGAAGGCCGCCATGAGCTTCTCGAAGTAATCCTTGCCGCCAACCTCGCGCATATACTTGGTCGAGAAATTGGCGTGCATGCCGGAGCCGTTCCAATCCAGCGGCTGCTGGAAGGGGGCCAGGATCGGCTTGCAGCGCCACTCGATGTCGACCCCGTAGGTCTCGGCCAGGCGGGTGAGGATGTAGCGGGCGACCCACATCTGGTCGGCGGCGCTCTTGGAGCCCTTGCCGAAGATCTGGAATTCCCACTGGCCCTTGGCCACCTCGGCGTTGATGCCCTCGAGGTTGATCCCCGCGTCCAAACAGATGTCGATGTGCTTCTCGACGATCTCACGGGCGATCGAGCCGACGTTCTTGTAGCCGACGCCGGTGTAATACGGACCCTGCGGGGCCGGGAAGCCGTCCTTCGGGAAACCGAGCGGGGCGCCGTCCTTGTAGAAGAAATATTCCTGCTCGAAGCCGAACCAGGTGTCCGGATCATCCGGGATCGTGGCCCGGGAGTTGGACGGGCTGGCCACGCCGGTGTGCTGGTAGCATTCGCACATCACGAGCACGCCGTTCTTGCGGGTGCTGTCGGGAAACACGGCGACCGGCTTGAGCACGATGTCCGAGCTCTTGCCCTCGGCCTGCTGCGTGGAGCTGCCGTCGAAGCCCCAGTTGGGCAGCTCATCCAGCTTCGGGAAGCTGGCAAATTCCTTGATTTGCGTCTTGCTGCGCAGATTGGCGAGCGGCGTGTAGCCATCGAGCCAGATGTATTCCAGTTTGTATTTAGCCATGATTTTTCGGGTGGTTTTAGGGGTTTTGCAGGGCCGACCGGAGGCGAATGCCGACAATCCATCCTGCACAAAACTGGATGCCCAAATCAGCACCTCACATGCCAGAAGCAACGAGAATTTCCTCACATGACTCGGCTTTTACAAACAACTGGCCCTCACCGAGCTGCCTAATCTGCCCAGCGCACGCTTGCCACCGGCGGCGGGGCCTGAATCGTCAGCTGGCCCCATCATGCAAGAGGTCAAAAACACGCAGCGCGCCTTGGTCCGCATCGGTTATGACGGCTTGGTCCACAAGACCTTCCGCGGCCCGCAGGCCTACGCACGCTTCGAAAACGAGGTGCGGGTCCTGCGCCACCTGGAGGAGCGGGGCTGCGGCTTCGTGCCGAAGCTGGTGGAGGCCCACGAGGCCGACCTCAAGATCGTCACGACCAACTGCGGCTCGCGCGTCGAGCAGGTCAACCCCGAGCGCCTCAAGCAGCTCTTCGACGAGCTTGAGACCTTTGGCGTCCGCCACGACGACCCCGAGATCCGCAACATCACCTACCGCAAGACCGACGGCCGGTTCTGCATCATCGACTTCGAGTTCGCCGAGATCCTGGACCAGACGCCCGGCGGCGCCCCGCCGCCCGCCCCCACCCTGCGCTGGTCCGGCCTGACCCACATCGGCCGCGTCCGCACGAACAACGAGGATACCTTCCTCGCCCTCGAGTTCGACGCCCGCGAGGTCCACTACCTCGGCAAGAACGGCGAGGCCTCCTCGGCCCGCAAGGATTTCGTCTTCGCCGTGAGCGACGGCATGGGCGGCGCCAACTCCGGCGAATTCGCCAGCCGCATCACCAAGGACAAGATCACCCACCTCCTGCCCAAGGGCTTTCGCATGGCCGTGCCCGGCCCGCAGAGCGGCTACGACAACACCCTGCGCGAGCTTTTTGGCGCCATCCATTACGACCTCTTGAAACTCGGCCAGTCCTACGAGGAGTGCCGGGGCATGGGCACCACCCTCAGCCTCGCGTGGCTCACGCCGGGCTGGCTGTATTTCGGCCACATCGGTGACAGCCGCATCTACCACCTGCCCCCCGGCGGCGGCATCACCCAGCTCACCCACGACCACAGCTACGTCGGCTGGCTCCGGCGCACCGGCCGGATCAGCGAGCGCGAGGCGCGCGAACATCCGCGCCGCAACGCCCTCAACCAGGCCCTCGGCGCCGGCCACCAGTTCATCGACCCGCAGTTCGGCGCCCTGCCCTGCGCCCCGGGCGACCGCTACCTGCTCTGTTCCGACGGACTCACCGAGGGACTCTGGGACCGTCATCTTGAGGAAATCATCCGCGCCGCCGGCCCGACCCCCGTGGCCCAGCAGCTTGTCAACGCCGCCCTCGAACGCGCCGGGCGCGACAACATCACCGCGCTCGTCGTCGAGGCTTTGCCGGGCGACCGGCCCGGACAAACCCCGGCCGGCCCGCCGGCCGGAACGGCGCCGGCCCCATGACCCGGGTCTTCGTCTACGGCACGCTGAAGCGGGGTGGCGACAACCACCATTACCTCGCCTACCAGCAGTTCCTCGGCGCCGCCCTCACGACGGCCGGCTACACCCTCTACTCGCTCGGCGATTATCCGGGCATGGTGCGCGCCCCGCAGGACACCATCGGCGTGACCGGCGAGCTCTGGGCCGTGGACGCCGCCTGTCTGCAGCAACTCGACCTGCTCGAGGGCGTGAACGAGGGCCTCTACGAACGTGTGCCGGTCAAACTCGCCGCGCCGCCCGACGACCAGCCGGTCGAGACCTATCTCTACCTCGGCGGCGTCACCGGCCGGAAAGCCCTCGGCTCGACCTGGGAAGTCTAGTCAGGCGGGGTGAGGGCACTCCGCCTCCATTTCAGGAAGTCTTGAGCGCCGACTGCGGGATCCGCTTCACGGTCACGAAGCGCGCCCGGAACAATTCCTCGAGCACCTCGCGCGCCGGGGCCGGGATCCGCTTCACCAGATCTTCCATCGGCGGCAGCTCGCCCTTCTCCTCCGGCGGCGTCTCCACATGCATCAGGGTCGGCGTCACGATCCCCATCTCGCGCTCCTGCGCCAGGAACGCCGCTTCCTCTTCCGACGAGGGCCCGACCGGCGCATCCGCCGGCGGCGCCTCTGTGGCAATGGCGCTGGCCGGAGCTTCTTCCTCCGACTCCTTGCTCCCCGCGCCCGGCTCCTTGCTGCCGTCGTCAGCCGGCCGGATCAGTCGTTTTTTTTTGAGCCGTCCTCGGGGAGGCTGTCCGCCAGCGTCGCGATCTCCTTGATCAGCGAGTCGATGGCGCGGGCGCGGCTGGCCTCGACGGCCTTGAGCAGCGCCACCTCGAAATTGATCTTCTCCGACAGGCCGTGCTTCACGCCGTTCTCGCCCTCGCGCAGGCCGTCGAGGAGCCGGGTGAGCTGCTCCGTCGTCATCGGCGCGCCGAGCGCGTCGCTGCTGCCGCCCTTGGCGATGGCCCCGAGCAGGGCGTCGCGCACGTTGGCCTGCACGTCCACCAGCAGGCGGTAGAGGTCGCGGCCGTTCTCGTCGCACTCGTCGACGATCTCCACGATCTTCTTGTGATCCCCGGCCGCCAGCGCGGCCGCCAGCGCGGCGATCTTGTCCGCGGCCACCAGGCCGTAGACGTCGAGCACGTCGGCCTCGGAGACCTCGTTGCCGCAGAAGGAGATCATCTGGTCGAAGATCGACTGGGCGTCGCGCATGCCGCCGTCGGCCATGCGGGCGATGCTGCCGAGCGCGGCGTCGCTCGCCTTGATCTTCTCGGCCACGGCGATCTTTTTCAGCCGCTGCACGATCAGCTCGGTCGGGATCGGCTTCAGGTCGAAGCGCTGGCAGCGCGAAATGATGGTCGGCAGCACCTTCTGCACCTCGGTGGTGGCGAAGATGAACTTGGCGTGCGCCGGCGGCTCCTCGAGGGTCTTGAGCAGGGCGTTGAACGCCGCCGTCGAGAGCATGTGCACCTCGTCGATGATGTAGACCTTGAACTTGCCCTGCGCCGGGGCGTAGCGGACGGTGTCGCGCAGCTCGCGCACCTGCTCGACGCCGTTGTTCGAGGCACCGTCGATCTCGATGACGTCGAGGCACGAGCCGTCGGCGATGGACTGGGCGATCGGGTCGTTGACGTCGAAGTCGGCCTTGGGGCCGCCGGTGACATTGAGGGCCTTGGCAAAGATGCGCGCCGTGCTGGTCTTGCCCGTGCCGCGCGGGCCGACGAACAGGTAGGCGTGCGCGATGCGGTTGCGGGCGATGGCGTTCTTCAGCGTCCGGACCACGTGGTCCTGGCCCACGACGTCGTCAAACGTCTGGGGGCGCCACTTGCGCGCGATGACTTGGTAGGAACCGGACACGGCGTCCAGTCCAGATTGGCAACGGGCAAGCGCAAATCAAAAATGCCCGGAATCGTTCAGCGCTTGCGCCCCAGGGCGGCGATCACGGCGTCCGCATCATAGACGCACCCGCCCCACGTGCCGCCGCCGGCCTGCTGCAGCGCCGCCCAGAGCCGCGTGTCGTCGGGCAAAGCCGGGTGCGGCGCCAGGTCCGGCCGCGGCGTCCGGCTGGCCAGCACGGCCGCGCCTTCCTCCGGGGTGGATTTCCGTCCTCCCTCCCCGACGAGATCCACCGCGCCCTCGAGCCGGCGGCAGTCGAGCTGGATGCGGATGATATCACCGTCCAGAACCTTGCCGATCGGCCCGCCCGCCAGCCCCTCAGGCCCGATGTGACCGATGCACGCACCCGTGGACACGCCCGAGAAGCGCGCATCGGTCAACAGGGCGACGTGCTTGCCATAGGGCGTATGCTTGAGCGCGCCGGTCACCTGGTAGGTTTCCTCCATGCCCGTGCCCATCGGGCCGATGCCCGTGAGGACGAGGATGTCGCCTGCCTTGATCCGGCCCTGCTTGATGGCCTCGATGGCTGACTTCTCGCTGACAAACACGCGCGCGGGCCCTTCCTTCCGGTAGACCCCGTCGGCGTCGACCACGGTCGGATCAATGGCGGTGGCCTTCACCACGCAACCCTCGGGCGCGAGGTTGCCGCGCGGAAAAATCAGGGTGCTGGTCAGGCCGCGGGCCTTCGCCTGCTCCGGCGCAAGAATCACGTCATCCGCGTCCACCCCGTCGAGCTCCTTGAGTAATTGCCGGAAACGCGTGCGCCGGTCCGACTTCTCCCACCAGTCGAGATTCTCGCCGAGCGTCTTGCCCGTCACCGTCAGCACGGTCGTGTCCAGCAATCCGAGCCGCCGCAGGTGCAGCATGACCTCGGGCACCCCGCCGGCGAGGAACACCCGCACCGTCGGGTGGTGCACGGGACCGTTCGGCAGCACGCTGACCAGCCGCGGAACCTGGCGGTTGATCGCGATCCAGTCGTCGACCGTCGGCCGCGGCAGACCGGCCGCGTGTGCGATCGCCGGGATGTGCAGCAACAGGTTCGTCGAGCCGCCGAAGGCCGCGTGCACGATCATGGCGTTCCTGATGCTCGCCGAAGTCAGAAGGTTGCGTCCAGTCACCCGGCGGTCGGCCAACAGCTGCAGCGCCCGTGCCGAGCGCTTCGCCAGATCGAGCCACACCGGCTGCCCCGACGGCGCCAGGGCCGAGTGTGGCAGCGACAACCCGAGCGCCTCGCCGACGACCTGCGAGGTCGCCGCCGTGCCGAGGAACTGGCAGCCGCCACCCGGCGTCGCACAGGCGCGGCAGCCGAGATCCGCCGCCTCGGAAAGCGTCACCAAGCCCTGCGCATAACGCGCCCCGAGCGTCTGCACCGCGCCGGCGTCCTCGCCGGTCGTCGGCGGCAGCGTGACGCCACCCGGCACGATGACGCCCGGCAGATCGCGCAGGCCGGCGACGGCCATCAGCATCGCGGGCAGGCCCTTGTCGCAGGTGGCGATGCCGAGCACGCCGGCCCGCAGCGGCAGCGAGCGCGCCAGCCGGCGGAAGACCAGCGCCGCGTCGTTCCGATACGGGAGGCTGTCGAACATCCCCGTCGTGCCCTGCGTGCGGCCGTCGCAGGGATCGGAGCAGAACCCGGCGAACGGGATCGATTGCAACCGGCGAAACTCCTCGGCCGCCGCCTGCACCAGCAGGCCGATTTCCCAGTGCCCCGTGTGGTAGCCGAGCGCCACCGGCCGGCCGTCGGGCGCACGCAGGCCGCCCTGCGTGCTCAAGATCAGAAACTGCCGGCGACCCACCTCGGCCGGATTCCAGCCCATGCCGGCGTTCTGGCTGAGGCCAAACAGGTCGCCGCTCGGACTGTGGCGCAGCTGCTCGTCCGTGATCGGCAGGCTGCCCGCCGCCCCGGCGGCGTGCGTCTGGATCGCGAAGATTTCCGGCGCATCCGCGCCGAGCACATCACCGTCCGCGACGACGGCGCATTGGGGTTTGGGTTTGGTCGGCCCGGCCATGGTCAGTCGGTCTCCTTTTCCAGCGGCGTGACCGGATCGATGAACAGCCAACAGAAGGCGCCCAGCGAGTAGATGATGCTGGTGACGATGAACACCTGGTGCCAGTCGCGGCCCGAGGCCGTGAGCACCCAGCCGACGACGAGCGGACCGGCCATGCCGCCGAAGTTGCCCATCATGTTCATGCTGCCGGAAACGGTGCCGGCATACTTGCCGCCGATGTCCATGCACGTGGCCCAGCTGCCAGGCAGCGTGAGGTCGTTGCAGAAACCCGCCAGGCCCATCGCCAGCATGGCCAGCAGCGGGTCGCGGATGTGAAAGGAGGTCATCAGGAGCGCCGCAGCGGCCGCCAGGCCGATGAAACCAAAGGAACGCCGGACCGCCGTAACGCTGCGCCCCTGCCTGAGCAAACGCGCCGACAACTGCCCGGCCAGAAGGGAACCGAAGCCGCCGAAGAGCAGCGGCGTGCCGGCCAGTGCGGCCGCGATGAGCTTGAGCGTGAGCTCCGGACTGAACCAGCTTTCGAGCACGCCGGCCAGCCATTGCATTGCGACGTTGGACTTGATCTCCAGGCCGCGCTCATCGCGCAGGTAGGTCGGCAGCCAGGTGACAAAGAAATACCAGCCGTAGCTCAGGAAGAAATACTGGCCCCATAACAGCCACATGGTCGGGCGTCTCACCAACTCGCGCCACGGCACGTTGCCATGGCCGCTGATGTTCCGCGCGTTGTCCTTCAGGAGCTCGAGCTCGGCTGCATTCACGGACGGGTGGTCGCGGGGATTGTCGCGGAACCACCGGCTGAAGATCACGGCCCAGAGCACACCGAGGCCGGCGAAGACCATGAACGCGGCGCGCCAGCTGACGAGGGTCATCACCAGCACCACCAGCACCGGCGCGGCGGCCCCGCCCCAGCGCGCCCCCATCCACATGAACGCCTGCGCGCGCGTGCGGTCCGACTTCGGCAACCAGGTGCTCAGGGCCTTGGTCAGGTTGGGGAAACAGCCGGCCTCGCCGGCGCCGAAGAGGAAACGCGCCACCAGCATGGAGACGTAGTTCCAGGCCCAGCCGGTCGCCGCGGTGAAAAACGACCACCACAGCACCACGCGCAACAGCACGCGCCGCGCACCGATCCGGTCGCCCAGCCAGCCGGTCGGAATCTCGAACAGCGCGTAGGCCAGCGTGAAGGCGGAGAAGATCATGCCCTTCTGCGCGTCGGTGAACTGCATCTCGGCCGCGATATCGGGCATGGCCTGCGAGATCGCCACCCGGTCGACATACTGGATGACGGCAAGCGTGACCGCGAAGACCACCACCCAATACCGCGTCCGCGTGGGCACGGCTGACACCGCCGGGGGCACGGCGGACTCGCGGTCGGGGTATGGCATCGACGGAGCTTGGCGGCGGGGGGCGAGCCGGGTCAATCCCGCAGGACCTGCTCTAATGTTGCTCCAGATTTTCGCGAAAAAGGGTCGCCTTCGCCCGCCGGCCGGGAAAATTCAACGCGCTCGCGGACTTGTCCGCTTCCACCCCATGAAAGTCTGCCGCTTCAAGCACCGGGACCACACGATCCGCATCGGACTGGTGAAAGATGAAGCAACGGTCCTCGACCTGACGCCCGCCGGCATCACCGCGCTGCAGCCCGTGCTCGATGCGGTGGATCCCGTCGCCATGGTGCAGGCGGCGGCGCAAGGCGCGCTCCCGCGTCTCGCGCTGGCGGAAATCCAGCTCTGCGCCCCGGTCGAGCGCGAGGAAATATGGGCGTCCGGCGTCACTTATCTCCGCAGCAAGACGGCGCGGATGGAGGAGTCGGACTTCAGCGCGGCCGCCTACAGCCGGGTCTATGCCGCGGCCCGGCCCGAGATTTTCTTCAAGGCCCTCGCCGACAAGGTCGTCGCGCCCGGCGGCACGGTGGGCATCCGGCGCGATGCCCGCTGGAGCGTGCCCGAACCCGAGCTGGCGCTGGTGCTGAACTCCCGCGGCCGGGTCGTCGGGTGCACCGTCGGCAACGACATGAGCTCGCGCGACATCGAGGGGGAGAACCTCCTCTACCTGCCGCAGGCGAAGGTCTACGACGGCTCCTGCGCGCTCGGCCCGTGGATCACGCTCGGGGCGAGCGAGGCGGATGCGCGCCGCTGGACCATCGGCGTCGCGATCCTCCGCTCCGGCCGGCCGGTGTTTTCCGGCGAGACATCCGTCGGGCAGATCAAGCGGACCTTCGCCGAACTGGCGGACTATCTGTGCCGCAGCCAGACCTTCCCGCACGGCGCCGTGCTGCTGACCGGCACCGGCGTGGTGCCGCCGGATGCCTTCACCCTGGAGGCCGGCGACAGCATCGAGATAACGATCACCGGCATCGGGACGCTGCGGAACACGGTGGCGGTGGTCTGAGCAGGGGCCGGTCCCGCCTCCACCACCCCATTCCGGCAAAAAAAGTGGCCAGGCACTCCACGGCACTGGCAGGACGTCGTTGCCGTTGCTGCCTTCCGGCCCTGGCGGAGTTCACGCGCCTGCGCATGCATGGCGCCTGGCCAAGGCGGAACGTAGGTGGGCACCCTCCCCCTGCAACCAAAATAAAAAGGGCGCCGGTCCGGCGCCCTTGGGGAGGAGGAAAGCGGCTCAGTTGCCAGGCGGCTTCGCCGGCGGTTTTTCCCCGAGCGTGCGGTCCAGGTTCATCCGTTTCTCGCGCTCGGCCTTTTCGCGGGCCTCGCGGGCTTCGCGCAGCTCGCGGTTCATCTGCTCGAACTTCGTGCGCTGTTCGGGCGTGAGTTGCGCGGAAATATCCCGCTGCATGCCCTCGACCACGGTCTGGGTCTCGGCCATGGAGTGGTTCCGCACGCGGTTCAGCTGCTCCATGTTGCGGCGGACGATCGGCCGGATCTGCTCCTGCTGAGCCGGGGTCAGCTCCAGGCGGTCGACCAGGCGCTTCAGGTGCTTCGGCGCCCATTCCTCGGGCACCGGCCGGTTGAGGATCTTGTTCTTGCACACGCGCAGGGTGACAAACCCGCCCGTCACCCCGCCGGCCGCGAAGATGCCGATCAGGACGATGATTACTTTCCAGGGCTTGTTCATCATGAGATGTCGAGCAGCTCGATGACGGTGTCGGCGGTGCCGGTGGCGTAGATGTCAGCCTGGTCGGTGGTCAGCGTGGAGAAATTGAAGGCCGCGGCGGCGGCGCTGCAGATGCCCGCGAGGAAGAGCCCGCGGAGGGCGAAGCGCTCGAGCGGCAGCCACGGCGTGGCGGGCAGGGCGGCGGCCTGGGCGGCCACGCGCGTGGCGAAGCCGTAGGGCAGCTCGCCGGGGGCGGCGGGCGCCTGCCGCGCGAGGGCGGTCAATTTCTGCCATTGGTGGTCGAATCGGTTCATGACTTCTCCTTGCTTTGTAGTTCCTGAAAAAGTTTTTGCAATTTCCGTCTCGCGCGAAATGCGCGCACCTTCACGAGGGTCTGGTTCCAGCCCGTGAGGGCGCTGATCTCGGCGATGGTTTTCTGCTCGAGGTCGAGCAGCTGGATGACGAGGCGGTCGTCGGGCTTGAGCTGGTCGAGGAGCTTGTGGACGAGCTCGCGGGCGGCCAGGGCGTCGCCCGGCAGCACGTCGCGCTCGTCGGTGAGCACGTTGTCGAGCACCTCGGCCTCGTTCTCGGACAGGTCGGCCCAGCGGAACTCCGGCCGGCGCTTCTGCGCGCGCAGCTGGTCGATGCACGTGGTGACCGCGATGCGGGAGACCCAGTGCGGGAACGGCACGTTGCCCTGGTATTGTTCGAGGCGGGTGAACATTTTCAGGAAGATGTCCTGCGCGAGGTCTTCCTCGGCGACGCGCCGGGGGAGATGCGAGCGCACGATGCGGCTGACCAGCGGGTAGAGATGCTCGACCAGCTGCCGGGCCGCCACCTGGTCGCGCTGGCGCACCCGTTCAAGACAACCGACAAGGTCGAACGATTCATCAGCCATGGAGTTGTGCAAAAGTCTGGCACATCCCAAGTGACGGTGCGCCGGGGCGGGAGTTACCGGCAAATCCTGGCTGGTGGCGGCGGGAAGATGTCACGAAAAAGACAGGCTCGGCGGGCTCAGGGTGCACGGTCCACCCTGTAAAACATCCACAAGCCAAGGCTTTGGAAAACCACGTTGGGCAACCACATGAGCAAGTCGGGGCGCAGGGCCGGGTAGTTGTCGAACCAGCCCACCGCGATGGTCACGAAATAGTAGCCGAGCGCCAGCAGCAGCCCGATGCCGAGGTTGGCCGAGGTCTCCTTGCGCGAGACCTTGATGCCGAGCGGGATCGCCACGAGCGCGAAGGACAGCACCGAGAAGGCCATGGCGAACTTCTCGTGGATGGTGATCTGCACCCGCATGAGCCGCTGGGCGCGCTCGGCCTCCGGGACCGCGGGATCGGGGCGGTTCAGCCGGCGCCATTCCGCGACGAGCTGGGGAAAGGTCAGCCACTTGGTCTTCACCTGCACGGTCTGCTTGCCCGTCAGCTTGTCGAGCAACAGGTCGAAGGTCGCATGGTCGGTGGCGCCGCCGCTGCGGATCTTGGCCGGGTCCTCCGGGTCCTTGCGGTCGTGGATCTCCGCCTGCAGGTAGTCGAGGCTCAGCACGAGCTTGCTCTTGGACTCGTCATACCGGACCCAGCCCGAGGCGGCGCGGCCGGAGTTGACCACGCGCTTCTGTTTGTCGAGTTCCCAGATCCAGATGTCCTTCAGGAGATCAGCCTGCTTCTCGCCGACGTAGATGATGACGCCGGGAAAGTCGCGGATGAAGGTCTTCGGCACGATGAAGCTGAGGGGATTGTGCTGCACGGCGCCGGCCAGCTCGCGCTGGTAGGCCAGCCGCGCCGTCGGCATGAACTGGAAGTTCACGAAGGCCGCGAGCGTCACGCCCATCAGCGCAAAGCAGAGGATCGGGGCCGACAGCCACGCCACGCTCAGACCCGACGAGCGCAGCGCGGTGATCTCCCGGTCGGACGACATCCGGCCGAGCACGAGCAGGATGCCCGTCAGCATGCCCATCGGCAGCGCATACGAGACGACGAACGGCACCAGCAGCCCGATCAGCCGGACAAAGGTGTCCACCTCGATCTGCCCCTGCAGCATGTAGCCGAGCAGGTCCTTCATGGCGTTAGCCAGCATCAGCACGAAGGCGAACAACCCCACGGCGGCCCCGCACGTCAGGACGACATTGGCGAAGATATGCCGGTGGATGAGGTTCATGCGGAGGTTGATTGTTGAGAGTTGAGGGTTGAGAGTCTGACAGCAACGTCCGACTTTGCTCCCCGGCAATTTCCCGCCATCAACCCGCACCCGGTTTAAATGAAGTTCACGCCCGCCCTGCCGACGATCTACGGCGAGACCCTCGATTCGCTGACCGCGCTCCTCACTGAGCACGGCCACCCGGCTTTCCGGGCGCGCCAGATCCTGACCTGGCTCTACAAGAAGCGCGTCCGCACCTGGGAGGAGATGACCGACCTCTCCCGCCCGCTCCGCGCCTGGCTGGCGGCCACCTTCGAGCTCGAGCCGACCAAGTTCGTCCTGACCAAGCAATCCGAGGACGTCACCGACAAGCTCCTGCTCGAGCTCGGCGACAAATCCCTCATCGAGACGGTGATCATTCGCGCCCCGCAGCTCGGCGTCGGTCAGGAAAATTCCCGCAAGACCATCTGCATCTCCACCCAGGTCGGTTGCGCCATGGGCTGCCGGTTCTGCGCCTCCGGCCTCGAGGGCCTCAAGCGCAACCTCTCCGCCGGCGAGATCGTCCACCAGCTCCTCCAGGTCTGTCACCAGGAGGACGACCGCACCCCGCGTGCCCGCGCCGAGCTGGTGTCATTCGACAACCTCGTCGTCATGGGCATGGGCGAGCCGTTGCACAACTACGACGCCATCATCCGCGCGCTCACCATCCTCAACGCCGAGTGGGGCCTCGGCTTCGGCGCGCGCCGCATCACCCTCTCCACCTCCGGCCTCGTGCCCCGGATCAAGCAGCTCGCCGACGAACCGCTCGGCATCCGCCTCGCCATCTCGCTGCACGGCGCCACCGACGAGGTCCGCGAGCAGATCATGCCGGTCAACAAGAAGTGGCCGCTCGCGGAGCTCATCCCGGCCATCCGCGAGTTCTCCGAAAAGCACGGCCGCATGGTCACGCTGGAGTTCATCCTCATCGAGGACATCAACGACTCGCTCGACCAGGCCGCGAAGCTCCGCGACATCGCCTTCGACCTGCACGCCCACGTGAACCTCATCCCCTACAACACCGTCGAGGGGCTGCCGTGGAAGCGCCCGAGTCTCACGCGGCAGGAAAAGTTCGCCCAGGTGCTCGACCGCGGCGGCGTGTCGGTCACGCTGCGCCGCGAGAAGGGCCACGCCATTGACGCCGCCTGCGGCCAGCTTCGGCTGAAGACGGAAAAGGCCCGCGAGGCCGCCGCCGCGAGCTAGTCCGCCCGCCGCATGCAACTGCCCGGCTTCCTTGAGATCCCGCTGCGCTTGGCGCTACTGCTGGGAGGGGTGTTGTTGCCGGGTTCGATGCTGCTCCGCGCGCTGCGGCTGCCGTGGTCGCTGGCCGCGGCGTTTGCGACCTCGGCGGCCGTGCTGTATGCGGTCGTGCTCGTCTTTGCCTGGACCGGGGCGGTCATTTCCCTGGCCACGCTCGCCGCGGCCCTGGCGCTGGTGGCGCTGCTCGCCCGGGTCCTGCCGGCGCGCCCGGCCACCACGCAACTCGGTTCGTCCTTCGCCGGTTTCACCCGGATGGGCTGGTGGCTGCCGCTATACGGCGCGTTCTGGCTGATCGTCGCCTGGCGGCTGGGCGTGCATCCGCTCAACGGGCCGGACGTCGCCTTCCGCTGGAGCTGGCTGGCCGAGCAGATGCTGCAGGTGGGTTCGCTGGATTTTTATCCGCCGCGCAGCGGGGAGGACTTCGTGCGCTACTTCTGGGCCGAGAGCATCCCGCCCGGCGTCGCCGGGCTTTATGCGTGGGCCTACGCCTGCGGGGGCAGCGCCCACGCGCTGTGGACCTCGCCGGTCGTCGCGCTGCAATTGCTGGCCGTGCACGAGCTCGTGTGGCGGCTGGCCGGCCGCTGGGGCGGCGAGGTTGTCGCCCGCCGGGCGGTGCTGCTGGCCGCCGCGTGCCCGCTGCTCACGTGGGCCGTCCTGCTGGGCCAGGAAACCGGGCTCACCGCGCTCGCGGTGACCGGAATCGTCTGGTGCCTTACCCATCTGCGCGAGGAGGACGGCCGGCGCTGGGCCGTGCTCGCGGGATGCTTCAGCATCGTGGCCGCCAGCACGCGCGAATACGGCGTGATCTTTCCCGTCGCCGCGATCGCCGCCACGGTCTGGCTGCAGGCACCGCGCGCCCAGACGTGGCTGCTGGCCGCGGTCGCCCTGCCGGTGGCGCTCGCCTGGCCGCTGCGCGTCTGGCTGCTGACGGGCAATCCCTTCCACAGCCTGAACGTCGCCGGACTGTTTGCCACAAACCCGATCTTCACGGCGTGGAACGACCTGCTGCGCGGCCCGGCCGGTGCGGCGCTGGGCTCCTCTGAAGGCTGGATCGCGCTCGCCCGCTACCTCGCGCTGTGGGCACTGCCGGCGGTGGCGGGATTGGTCGCGTTGCTTTTTCTGCTGGTGCAGCGTCTGCGCGAGGCGCGGATCGTGGCCGCCTTCGTGGGACTGATGCTCCTCCTCTGGTTTGTGTCGGTGGCCTATACCGCCGGCGGGTTGTTTTATTCCCTGCGGATCCTGAGTCCGGCCTACGCGCTGCTCGCGGTCGTGGCCGCCTACGGTCTTGGTTTCTGGCTGCAGCATCCGGCCGCTGCCCGGCTCGCGGCGGCCGCGCTGGCCCTCCTGGTGCTGGAGTCCCTGCCCAAGACGCTCGTGTTGCCGGAAAATCCTTACCGCCTCGGCTTCCGCGAATGGCCGCAGGCCGCGGCCCGATTCCCCGCCGAGGTCCGCGCGGTCAATGACGCGCTGCTCGCCCGGGTCCGGCCCCTGCCCGACCGGCACCGCATCCTGTCCGATCACGCCGGCCTGCCGCGTGTCTTCGCCCCCATCGGAACCGAGGTCGCCCCGCTCTGGAGCCCGGAAGTCGCGTGGCTCTTTGATGGCACGCTTGAGCCCGAGGTGGTCGCGCAACACTGGCGGCAATCCGGCCTCCGTTATCTGGTGCTGGGAAAAAACGGGGCTACCGCCGGCTTCATGCAGACCTATGCGCGCTGGCGGGCCCCCTATTTCACGCTTCAACCCGTGGCCGAGACCGATACGCATGTCATTCTTGAAGCGACGGTTCCAGCAGCGCCCGCCAAGTAGGACGCAATCCGTGCTTTACACGTATCATCAGATTCGGATGCATTGATTACTGAAATGACTGCTGATCGGCCCATCTCCGAACTGTTCGCCCAGCACCGCCCGCTGCGTTCGCTGGAGTTTTTCCCGCCCAAGGATGAGGCCGGGGTCGAGGCCTTGCGCCAGACCGCCACCGCGCTCAAGCGGATCACCCCGGATTTTGTGTCCGTCACCTACGGCGCCGGCGGCAGCACGCGCGAGCGCACCGCCCAGGTCAGCCGTCTGCTGCGCACCGAGATCGGCTTCACGGTCATGCCCCACCTCACCTGCGTCGGCCACACGCGCGACGAGCTGAACGGCGTCGCCGACCAGCTGCATGCCGGGGGCTACCGCAACATCATGACACTCCGCGGCGACCCGCCGAAGGGGCAGACCGAGTTCGTTCCCTACCGGGACGGCCTGCGCTACGGCAGCGATCTCGTCGCCCTGCTCAAGGCGCGGCATGCTGACTTCTGCCTCGGGGTAGGTGGTTATCCGGAGAAGCATCCCGAGGCGCCGTCCCTGGAGGTCGACTTGGACAACCTGAAGCGCAAGGTCGACGCCGGCGCGGCCTTCGTCACGACCCAGCTCTTCTTCGACAACGCGGTCTATTACCGCTTCGTGGAAAAATGCCGCGCGCGTGGCATCACGCTCCCGATCGTGCCGGGCATCATGCCCGTGCTGTCGCTGAAGCAGATCAAGCGCTTCACCGAGATGTGCGGCGCCAGCCTGCCGGAGAAACTCATCAAGCGCCTCGAGGCCGCCGGCGACCATCCCGAGATCGTCGAGTCCGTCGGCAACGAGTGGGCCGTCACGCAGATCCGCGACCTCCTCGCGCACGGCGCCCCGGGTTACCACCTCTACATCATGAACCGGGCGAAAAGCGCGCTGGCGCTGGCCGCGGGGCTGGCGGCCTGACCGACCGCCCGGGCGGCGGGCAAATCGATCCGGAATTTCACTTGAGTTCCGGTTGTGCAAACGTTTGCCTCACTGCGCCCCTCCGGCGACTCCGCATGTGTCGCGTTCCTCCACGCTTTCGAAGGTTTACCCTCTTGCCGTCCTTGCGTCTGCTTGTCTTCGCCGGGCTCGCTGGTTGCGCGGCGGCCCAGTCCGGCGGCGCGGCGGCCGCCAACCTGGGTGTCGGCACCCAGCCCGCACCCCCGGCCGCGAAGAAAATCGTCCTGATCGGCGGAAAAAAGAGCCACGGTCCGGGCATGCACGACTTCCCGAACGGCATTCCCTACCTCGCCGCCCTGCTGCGGGCGGCCCCGGCCTTTTCCGGCGCCGAGGTGCTGACCTACACGACGGGGTTTCCCGACGACCTCTCGGTGCTGCAGGGCGCCTCGGCCGTGGTGCTTTATTTCGACGGGGTTCAGGAAAAGCCCGCGCCGCTGCTCGCCCCGGCCCGGGTGGCCGCGTTGCAAAAGCTCATGGACGCCGGCGCCGGCCTGATTGCGCTGCACCAGGCCTCGACGCTGCCCGCGGGCGACCAGACCGTGCCGCTGACCGACTGGCTGGGCGCGAAACGTGACGGGATGTTCGACCGGGTGACCGAGACCGCCACCGTGCGCCCGGCCACGCCGGCGCATCCCGTCGCCGCGGGAGTCACCGAGGTCACGTATCCCGACGAATTTTATCCCACCCTGGTTTTCGCACGCAGCCCGGGAAACCTCACCCCCATCCTCACCGCCCACATCGCCCCCACCTCGGGCGATTCCATGCCCGCCAATGCGGCGCCCCCGCCCCGCGCCGATTACGTCGTCGCCTGGGCCTTCGAGCGCCCCGCCGGGGGGCGGGCCTTCGGCTTCACCGGCCTGCATTATCTCAATGCGCTGGCCCTGCCCCAAATCCGCCAGCTGCTGGTGAATGCGATCGCGTGGACCGCGCGGATGGAAGTGCCGGCCGGCGGCATCACCGTGGTGGAGCCGGTTGTTCCGGCCGCCTCGGTCACCCGCAGTGAAGCCGACCGCGTCATCGCCAATCCCTGGGGTGAACTGCGCTGGTATACGTCGGCGGAGATGGGCAACTCGCGCACGATGACCACCGGCGTGGCCCGCCTGAAGCCCGGCCAGTCCAACCCCCGGCATTTCCATCCCAACTGCGACGAGATCCTGCATGTGGTCAGCGGCCGGATCACCCACACGATGAACGAAGTCTCGGTGGAGATGAGCGCCGGCGACACGGTCTCCATCCCGCAGGGCGTGCTGCACAACGCCACCAATGTCGGCCCCGGGGACGCGGTGCTCGCGATTTCCTTTTCCACCGCCTACCGGCAGGCCGTCGGCTATGATGGCAAGTAGCCGATTCGTAGTCGCGGCCTGCCTCGCGGCTTGCGGGCTCGGCGCGCCCGCCGCCGCCATGCCGGCCTTCCACGGCGGCGCCATGCGCACGGGCTGGATCAACGACGCGGAGGCGCCGACGCCGCAGGACGTCGCGGACGGATCCTTCGGCGAGCTTTGGCAGTCACCCGAACTGGACTGGGTCGAGGGCCGGCCGCCGCGCCTATATGCAACCCCGCTTTACCTGGACGAGGTCCAGGTGGCGGCCGGGGCCTTTCCCGCGACGAGTTGCGGCGTGATTTTCGCCGCCACCAGCAACGGCTATGTCTACGCGATCAACGCCTTTGCCACCGCCCAGGCGCCGGCGGGCGCGATCCTCTGGCGCACCAGCCTGGTGCGGCTCACACAGCCGACTTTCGACGGCATCAACATCGGCGTGATCAGCACCCCGGTGATCGATCCCGCGCGCCGGATCATTTATGTCACCAGCTGCGCCAGTGCGGAAAGCTGGCAGGTGTTCGCCCTCGACATCGGCAGCGGACGGGTCCTCCCGGGCTGGCCGGTCACGATCGATGCCTCCGCCTTGGCGGTGCCGGGCATCAACCGCAACGCGCCGGCCGAGCCGACGCCCGCCCCGCGCCGGGCCCTGTTCGGGATCCAGCGCGGCGCCCTGAACCTCAGCCCGGATGGCTCGCGGCTCTATGTGTCTTTCGGCGAAACCCTCACCGGCTGGCTGGTGGCGGTCGAAACCGGCGCCACCCCCCGCATCGCCTCCGCGTTTGCCTCCGTGCGCCAGCCGCATCGCACGGCGGGCGGCATCTGGGGCGCCGGCGGACCCGCGCTCGATGAGCACGGGAACATCTTCGTCGTGACGGGCGCCAACTTCGGCAGCCTGAAGCAGCAGTCGCACGACTGGACGCAATCCGTGCTGCAGTTCAGCGACGAGCCGGGAACCGGGCTGGTGCTGCGCGGCACCTACACGCCCTTCAACTACGGCGACTCGGCGAACGCCGACATCGACCTCGGCAGCGGCGGCGCCTGCCTGATCCCCGCCTTGGGCGAAAACGAAACGGCCACCCCGCACCTGCTGGCGCTGGGTGGAAAACAGGGCAACGTATACCTGCTCGACCGTGCCCGCCTGCCCGGCGGCCTGGTGGACCGCCAGCCGGTCAGCCAAGACTCCGCCAGCGACAAGTCCCTGCTCTCGCCTGCGATCCAGCCGCAATTCGGCCGGCGCGGCCCGCTCAACGTTTTCGGTCCCTATTCGGAAACCAAGGGCGCCATGGACAAGGCGAGAAGCCGCAGCGTGCCGGCCTATTGGCGGGCCGGCGAGAGCCGCCATTTCCTCTTTGTCACGGGCCAGACCAAGGTGGCCGAGGACGCGGATGCGCCCACCGTCCCGTGCCTGGCCCGGTTGCGCATCGTCACCGCGCCCGGCCGGCCCGCTTATCTCGAGGTGGACCAGTCCGAACAGTCCCAGATCTTCGGGAACCCCGGCTCGCCCCTGGTCAGCAGCCGCGGCGGCCGCGATGCGATCGTCTGGGTGCTCGACGAAAACGCCCCGCGCACCGCGTTGCTGGCCGGGCCCAACCCGCCGCAGCCGGTGCTTTACGCCTTTGAAGCGCTGACGTTGAAACTGCTTTGGAAAAGCCCCGCGGGCGCGCTGCGCACCAGCGGCAAATACAACGAGCCGCTGATCGCGCGCGGGACGGTCTTCATCGGCACCGATCGCATCCAGGCCTTTGGCCGGCGCCAGCCGGGACAGACGGCCTTCACTCCCGGCCGCCTCCCCGACCAGCCCCGGGCGGCGGTCACGCTTACCCCCGGCCAGGAGCTGTTCCTGTCCGGCGGAGCCTGCGCCGTCTGCCACGGGATCAATGGCGAGGGTCAGATCGGGGTTTATCCCCCGCTGGCCGGCTCCGAATGGGTCAATGGTCCGGAGGAGCGGTTGATCAGGATCCTGCTGCATGGTCTGCAGGGGCCCATCACGACCTCTGGAAAACAATACAACGCCGCCGCCATGCCCGGGTTCGGGCCGGGGCCGAAATCACCGTTCAACTGGAACGACGAAAAAATCGCGCAGGTGCTGACCTACATCCGGCAGGCCTGGGGGAACACCGGCGCGCCGGTTGCCACCGAGACTGTCACCCGAATCCGCCAGCAAACCGGCGACCGCGATCCCTGGACGCAGGACGAGCTGCTGCCAGTCGGCCGCTGACGGAAAACGAAACGCCCGCCCTACCCGCCCGCGAACACCGGGCGGAAGCCGGCGTCGGTCAGGATCTGCGCGATCTTCTCGCGCTGGTCGCCTTGGATCTCGATGTCGCCGTCCTTGACGGTGCCGCCACAGCCGCAGGCATTGCGCATCTGCTTCGCGAGCGATTCCTTTTCCGGCAGGCCGATCCCGACAAAACCGGTGACGAGTGTCACGGTCTTGCCGCCGCGCCCGGCGGTGGTGCGCTTGATGTCAACCCGGCCGCGATTCCGGGTGGGAGCTTCCTTCTTTGCCGCCGGTTGAATCACAGATTGCGGTGCGACGGGGAGGCCAGCGCCGCTGAGCGCCCCAAAGGGATTCTGGCCGAGTCCTTGGCCTCCATCGGTGGAGATTTTGTCGGACGAGCTCATGCGTGCCCTCCCCCGCAGCCTCCGGGAGGCGAGGCTGGCTTGGCCGTCAGTTCATCCCCGCCCCCCAGCCACGCCAGGGCCTTGGCGTAGCTGCGGCCAGCCAGGAAGTGCTGAAGCCGTGGGTCCAGTTCCGACCCATGCGCCGCCTGCAGCGCCTCTATGTCGGTGAGGGCAACGGAGATGGCCGGGCCATCAGAATCCTTAATGCCGGCGTGCAACCGGATAAGCGCGGCTTTGATTTTGGTTTCGGTCATTTTTGCGGTCTGGAATTAAAATATCTTAATCAGCGAACCCGCCGGGCATTATTCCCGGTTCATCCGCCGCCTCGGAACTTGAATCACCTTGTCTCAATTGGGCTCCAATGTTCCCCTGCGGATTCCACGTTTACTATTACCCCACGTGATAGGCAAGTCGTGATCCATTTCGTCGCTCCCAACCCACCTTCTCCATGACTCCCGTCTCCGTTTCCGAACGCGCCAATGCAAGCGTGATCGAGGAATATCACCAGCGCTGGCTGGACAACCCCGACTCCGTCGACCCGACTTGGCGCGCCTTCTTCCAGGGCTTCACTCTGGGCAGCAGCGGCCAGACCGCGGCCAACGTCCCGGCCGGGACCGTCGTGGACAGTGTCCAGCAGTCGGGCGTCTATTACCTGATCAACGCCTACCGCGCCATCGGGCATATCCAGTCGCACCTCGACCCGCTCAGCGGCCCGCCCCCGGCGTCGCCCAAGCTCCAGCTCAAGCAGTTCCGCCTCAGCGAGGCCGACCTCGACACGGTGTTCGATGTCAGCAACTTCGCCGGCGGCGGCCAGATGAAGCTCCGCGACATCGTCGCCGCGCTCAACCAGATCTACTGCGGCCATGTCGGCGTCGAATACGCCCACATCCAGGACCAGGACGCCCGCCGCTGGCTGCAGGAGCGCATCGAGTCCACGCGCCTGCGTCCGAAGTTCACCAAGCCGGCCAAGGTCCGCATGCTCCGCCGCGTCCACAAGGCCGAGCTTTTCGAGAAATTTCTCCACACGAAATACGTCGGCCAGAAGCGCTTCTCCCTCGAGGGCGGCGAGACCATCATCGCCGCGATCGACGCCGTCATCGACCACTGCCCCGCCTCGGGCATCGAGGAGATCGTCATGGGCATGGCCCACCGCGGCCGTCTCAACGTCCTCACCAGCATCCTGCGCAAGTCCTTCGACCTTCTCTTCGAGCAGTTCTCGGAGAACTACATCCCCGACACCGTCGCCGGCGACGGTGACGTGAAGTATCACCTCGGCTACGAGTCCGTCCTCACCACGACCACCGGCGCCAAGGTCGAGGTCCGCCTCGCCGCCAACCCGTCGCATCTGGAAATCGTCAACCCCGTCGTCGAGGGCAAGGCCCGCGCCCGCCAGCGCATCCGCGGCGACAGCAAGGAACGCCTCAAGGTCATGCCGCTCCTCGTCCACGGCGACGCCGCCGTCGCCGGCCAGGGCATCGTGGCCGAGACGCTGCAGTTCTCCCAGCTCCCGGGCTACCGCACGGGCGGCACCGTCCACTTCGTCATCAACAACCAGGTCGGCTTCACCACCGACCCGGCCGACGCGCGGTCGACCCGCTACTGCACCGACATCGCCAAGATGATCGAGGCCCCGATCTTCCACGTGAACGGCGACGACCCCGAGGCCGTCTGCATGGTCGCGCAGCTCGCGGTGGACTTCCGCGTGAAGTTCAAGCGCGACGTGTTCATCGACATGTATTGCTACCGGAAGCACGGCCACAACGAGACCGACGAGCCGTCCTTCACCCAGCCCGCCCTCTACAAGAAGATCGCCGCCCACGAGCAGGTGTCGGCCATCTACACGAAGCAGCTCATCGCCGAGGGCTCGATCACCGCCGCCGAGGGCGAGGCGATCAAGGCCGAGTATTCCGCCGCACTCGATGAGAACCTGGGCAAGGCCAAGGCCCGCGAGTCCGCCAAGGCCGAAAAGCGCAAGGCCGCGGCCGCCGACACGGTCACGACCGACGCCTTCAAGGGCTCCACCGCCATCTTCCAGCCGGCCTTCACGCACACGCCGGTGACGACCGCCGTCAGCGCGAAGGTGATCGACCAGGTCGTCAAGGCGCTCACCACCGTGCCCGCCGACTTCAAGCCGCACGCCAAGATCAGGCGCTTCATCGAGGGCCGCGCCGAGGCGCACAAGAACGGCGGTCCCTACGACTGGGGCATGGGCGAGGCGCTGGCCTTCGGCACGCTCCTCCTCGACGGCACCCCCGTCCGCCTCAGCGGCCAGGACTGCGAGCGCGGCACCTTCACACACCGCCACGCGGTGTTCAACGACGTGGAGACCGGCGCGAAGTTCACCGCGCTCAACACGATTTCCGACAAGCAGGCGAAGTTCTGCGTCTACAACTCCCTGCTCTCCGAGGCCGCCGTGCTCGGCTTCGACTACGGCTACTCGCTCGACTACCCCGACATGCTCTGCATCTGGGAGGCCCAGTTCGGCGACTTCGTCAACGGCGCCCAGGTCGTGATCGACCAGTTCATCGCCGCCGGCGAGTCGAAGTGGCAGCGCACCAGCGGCATCACCCTGCTGCTGCCGCACGGCTACGAGGGCCAGGGCCCCGAGCACTCCTCGGCCCGCCTCGAGCGCTTCCTGCAGGCCTGCGCCGAGAACAACATCCAGGTCGCCAACCTCACCACGCCCGCCCAGCTCTTCCACGCGCTGCGCCGGCAGATGAAGCGCGAGTTCAAGAAGCCGCTCGTCATCATGTCGCCCAAGTCGCTGCTCCGCCACCCGGGCGCCGTGTCCCGGCTCGAGGACTTCACCAAGGGCTCGTTCCAGGAGATCATCGACGACCCGATCCCGGCCAAGCAGGCCGAGCGCGTCATCCTGTGCTCGGGCAAGGTCTACTACGACCTCATCGACTACCGGGAGAAGCACAAGGTCACGAACACCGCGATCATCCGCGTCGAGCAGCTTTATCCGCTGCACCGCGATGCCCTCGGCAAGCTCGCCGACGACTACGGCCGTAATGCGCGGCTCATCTGGTGCCAGGAGGAGCCGCAGAACATGGGTGCCTGGAGCTACATCGCGCCGCAGCTCGAGGAAATCTTCGGCCGCAAGGCCGTCTTCGCCGGCCGGGACGCCGCCTCGTCCCCCGCCGTCGGCCTGCTCGCCCTTCACCGGCTCCAGCTCGCCGCCTTCCTCAAGAAAGCCTTCACGCTCTGATCGCCCAACCCTTTCCCCTTAAAACTTACCACTCTCCCGCCATGGCCATTGAAGTCAAAATCCCCCCGATGGGCGAATCCATCACCTCCGGCGTCCTCTCCAAGTGGCACGTCGCCGACGGCGCCATCGTCAAGAAGGACCAGCCCCTCTTCGAGCTCGAGACGGACAAGATCACGTCCGAGGGCACCGCGGAGGTCGCCGGCAAGATCACCTTCAAGGTCGCGGCCGGCACTGACGTGAAGATCGGCCAGGTCGTGGCGTCGATCGACGAAAGCGCCACGGCGGCCGCGGCTCCCGCGGCGGCGGCTCCGGCCCCGGTCTCCGCCCCGGCCGCGTCGGTCGAACAATCCCCCGCCGTCCGCCGCCTCGCGGCCGAGACCGGCATCGACCCTGCGTCTGTCGCCGGTTCCGGCAAGGGCGGCCGCGTCACCAAGGGCGACATGCTTGCCGCGGGCGACAAACCGGCCGCGCCCGCACCGGCCCCCGCGGCCGCTGCGCCTGCGCCCAAACCCGCGGCCGCCCCGGTTGCCACCGGCGAACGCCAGACCCGCGTGAAGATGACCAAGCTGCGCCAGACCATCGCCAGCCGCCTGGTCTCCGCCCAGCACGAGGCCGCCATGCTCACAACCTTCAACGAGGTCGACATGTCCGCCGTCATGGACCTGCGCAAAAAATACCAGGACGACTTCGTGAAGAAGCACGGCGTGAAGCTCGGCTTCATGAGCTTCTTCACCAAGGCCGTCGTCCACGCCCTGAAGGAGGTCCCGGCCGTCAACGCCCGCATCGACGGCGACACCATCGTCCAGCACCACTATTACGACGTCAGCATGGCGGTCTCGACCGAGAAGGGCCTCATGGTCCCGGTGATCCGCAACTGCGACGCGCTCGGCATGGCCGACATCGAGAAGGCCATCGGCGAGGCCGCCAAGAAGGCCCGCGACGGCAAGATCACCCTCGCCGACCTCGAGGGCGGCGTGTTCACCATCACCAACGGCGGCATCTTCGGCTCGATGCTCTCGACCCCGATCCTCAACGCCCCGCAGAGCGCCATCCTCGGCCTCCACGCGATCAACGAGCGCCCCGTCGCCCTCAACGGCCAGGTCGTCATCCGCCCGATGATGTATCTCGCCCTGAGCTACGACCACCGCCTCGTCGACGGCAAGGAAGCCGTCACCTTCCTCGTAAAGGTCAAGCAGGCCATCGAGGATCCCACGCGCCTCATCGTCGGAGTCTAAGCCACCATGGATTCCTACGATCTCGTCGTCATCGGCGCCGGCCCCGGCGGCTACGTGTGTGCCTTCCGCGCCGCGCAGCTCGGCCTGAAGGTCGCCCTCGTCGAAAAACGCGCCACCCTCGGCGGCACCTGCCTCAACGTCGGCTGCATCCCCAGCAAGGCCCTCCTCCACTCCTCCGAGCACGTCGCCTTCGCCAAGGGCCACGCCGCCGCCCACGGCATCAAGTTCGGCTCGGTCGAGATCGACCTGCCGACGATGCTGAAACGCAAGGACGAGGTCGTGGCCAAGAACACCGGGGGCCTCACGCTGCTGGCCAAGGCCCGCAAGGTCACCGTCCTCACCGGCGAGGCCTCCTTCACCTCCGCCACTAACGTCGCCATCAAGGGCGACAAGGGCGTGACCGAGGTCACCGCCAAGAACATCGTCATCGCCACCGGCTCCGCGCCGGTCGAACTGCCGTTCATGAAGTTCGACGGCCAGACCGTCGTCTCCAGCGACCACGCCATCGCCTTCCCCGCGGTGCCGAAAAAGCTCGTCGTGGTGGGCGGCGGCGTCATCGGCGTCGAGCTGGGTTCCGTCTGGTCGCGCCTCGGCGCCGACGTGACCGTCGTCGAGTTCCTGCCGAAGATCATCGCGACCTACGACGACGACATCATCCGCAATTTCACGCGCATCATGCAGAAGCAGGGCCTCAAGATCGAGGTCGGCGCGAAGGTGACCGGCTACGCCAAGGGCATCCTGACCGCCGAACGCGACGGCAAGGTCCTCGAGTTCCCCGCCGACAAGGTCCTCGTGGCCGTCGGCCGCCGCCCCTACACGGACGGCCTCGGCCTCGACAAGGCCGGCGTCGAACTCGACGAGAAGAAGCGCGTCAAGGTCGACGGCCACCTCCGCACCTCGGCGAAGAACATCTGGGCCATCGGCGACGTCGTCGCCGGCCCGATGCTCGCGCACAAGGCCGAGGAGGACGGCGCGGCCGTCGCCGAGTGGATCGCCGGCAAGGCGGGCCACATCAACTGGGACCTCGTCCCCGGCATCGTTTACACCCATCCCGAGGTCGCGAGCGTCGGCCTCGGCGAGGACCAGGCCAAGGCCAAGGGCCTCGCGGTCAACATCGGCAAGTTCAACTTCGCCGCCAACGGCCGCGCCATCGCCGCCGACGCGACCGACGGTTACGTCAAGATCATCGCCGACGCCAAGACGGACAAGATCCTGGGCGCGCAGATCCTGGGCGCCAACGCCGGTGAACTCATCAGCGAGATCGTGACGCACATGGAATACGGCGGCAGCGCCGAGGACCTCGGCCGCACGATCCACGCCCACCCGACCATGAGCGAGGCCATCAAGGAAGCCGGCCTCGCCGTCAGCAAGTCGGCTATACACGGCATGTGATTCCCGGGCGCACAGCCTGACCAACCTTGACCGCGCCGTCAGTGGCGCGGTCTTTTTTCTCCCTCATGTCCGCCCACCTCACCCATCGCCGCGCCGTCGGCCTCATGCTTTTGTCCGCCGCCAGCTTCACGGCCAATGTGCTGCTCGTCCGCGCCCTCGGTGAGTTCGGCGAGGTCAACGTCTGGCTGATCGCCTGCAGCCGCGGGCTGGTCGGGCTGGCCATGATCTGCGCGGTCTACTGGCGGGACTTCCAGCCCACCCATCTCTGGCGGCGCTGGAAGGTGGCCGAACGCGGCATCATGGGCGGCATCGGCGTCTATGTCACCTACCTGACGGTGGTGAAGCTCGGCGCCGGCCGCGCGATCTTCATCAGCAACACCTACGTCGTCTGGGGCGCCCTGCTGGCGGCGTGGATGCTGAAGGAAAGGCTCCGACCGGCGGTGCTCGTGGGCGGCGGGGCGGCGCTGGTCGGCATCGGGCTGCTGACCAACGTGTTTGCGACCGACACCCATCCCGGCATCTACGACCTGCTCGCCGTCATCGGCGCGCTGCTCTCCGCCTGGGTGGTCGTCACCATCCGGCAGCTCCACGCCACCGAGCACACGTCGACCATCTTCGCGGCCCAATGCGCCTATGCCCTGGTCATCTGCGGCGTGCCGGCCGTGGTAACTTTTGTGCCCCCGCCGCCGCTGGTCTGGGGCGTGCTGCTGCTGGTCGGCATCACCGCCGGGGTCGGCCAGTTGGCGCTGACCCGGGCCTTCCGCGACCTGCCCGTCGCCGAGGGGTCGCTCATCCAGATGCTGGTGCCGCTTGGCACGGCCCTCGGCGGCATGCTGTTCTTCCAGGAACATTTCGCCCTGCACGAGATGATCGGCGCGGCGCTCATCCTCGGCGGCACCACCTACACGGTGGTCCGCAACGCCACGACGGCCAACGCGGAGGCGGAGTAACTCAAGGCTTGCGACCGCCCGGGTCGCGGCGCTTCTTCGGTTCCTCCGTGAAAAAACTCATCCTCTGGGACATCGACGGCACCATCATCGTCTCGCATGGCGCGGGCGTGCGGGCCATGGAGAAGGCGCTCACCAAGCGCTTCGGCGTGCAGTGCGACCTCTCGCGGATCGACTGGGCCGGACGCACCGACAGCTGGATCACGGGCGAGGTTTTCCGCCACGTCGGCCTGCCCGATACGCCGCAGAATTCCCACGATTACCTGGAGACCTACCTGGAATTACTGCCACTGGAACTGCAGGACGGCCGCCAGGGCCAGGTGCTGCCGGGCGTGCTGGAGCTGCTGGAAACCCTCCATCACCGGAAGGACCTCGCCCAGGGCCTGCTGACCGGCAACCTGCGCCGCGGCGCGGAGTTCAAGCTCACGCACTACAAGGTCTGGCACTATTTCGAGTTCGGCGCCTTCGCCGACGACAGCCCGCGCCGCAACGACCTCGGGCCGCACGCCCTGCGCCGGGCGCGGGAGCGGCATGCCGTGGACTTCGACCCCGCCAACACCTTCATCATCGGCGACACCCCGCACGACATCGAGTGCGGCAAGGTCATCGGCGCCCGGACCATCGGCGTCGCCACCGGCAAATACACTGTCGCCGAGCTGGCCACGCACAATCCGACGGCGGTGTTCAAGGATTTCGCGGACACCGCAGCATTCCTGCAGGTGATCGACGCCTAAATAGGCCCAGGCGGAGTCAGCGCTTCACGTATTCGATCGTCGTCACCTTGCCGTCACGGAACTCGACGCGCATCTTCTCCTCGGGATCGTAACCGCCCGACGAGGTGCTCAGTCCGACGCCGGCGCTCGAATGCCGGCCGACCGCGCCGCCGATCCCGACGCCAAGGCTGAAACGCGGGCCGTTGTCATGATACACCCAGACCTCGGCCGTGCCCGCCTCGGTCTGCCGGTTGAACTGTCGCGTCGGCTCGCCCAAGGCCAGGCGCACCATCTGCGGCGTGAAACCCACGTCGACTTCCCCCGCGCGGATCTTCTGCTGCACCGCGGCCGGATACCCGCCGAAAGCCACCTGATTCTTGGCGATGCGGGAGTCGGGCGTGGACGAACAGGCCGTCAGCAAGGCGACCGAAGCGAGACATAAGGCGGAAGCAAGGGTGCGCATGGCGGATTTTGGTTTGCGGAAGGCAAGTGTGACCGGAATATCGACAGCCGCAACCCGTGCGGGTTCACCTTTCATCAAGACGCTATGAAAAAATTCACCATCGCCATCGGTTCCGACCACGCCGGCTACGCCTACAAGGAGAAGATCAAGGCCATGCTGCTCGCCGAGGGCCACACCGTGAAGGATTGCGGCACAAACTCCGACGCGCCGTGCGATTACCCGGACTTCATCCGACCCGTGGCCCTGGCCGTCGCGAAGGGCGAGGTCGAGCGCGGCATCGTGCTCGGCGGCTCGGGCAACGGCGAAGCCATCGTGGCCAACCGCGTGAAGGGCGTGCGCTGCGGCCTCTGCTGGAACGAGCAGGTCGCCATCTGGAACCGCTCGCACAATGACGGCAACTGCCTCTCCCTCGGCCAGCGAACCATCACCGAGGAAGAAGCGCTAAAGATCGTCCGGACCTGGCTCGCCACCGCTTTTGAAGGCGGCCGGCATCTCGCGAGGATTCAGAAAATCGATCATGCTTAATGAGTTAGGGGATTTATAATTTCTTTGGTCTAATTATTTTGACATAGCAGCATATCGCATCAAAGTAATCACGCATGGGAACAAGACATCGCGGCACAATCGAAGAGATCAATGCGCTCAACGCATTCATCAAGCTCGAGCGTGCGGCCGAGTCGGTCTCGGCCCGTGTCCATGGTGTCTTGCCGGAGGGTTTGACCGTCACCCAGTTCGGCGTGCTTGAGGCGCTTCACCACATCGGCCCGCTTTGCCAGAGCGAACTTGCCGAGAAGCTCCTCAAAAGCGGTGGCAATCTCACCCTGGTGGTCGATAACCTGGAGAAGGCCGGCTATGTTGGCCGCGAGCGCGATCCAGCCGACCGCCGCTTCGTCGTCGTCAAGCTCACCACCAAGGGCGAGGCCTTTATCAGCGCGCTCTTCCCGAAGGTCGTCGCCAACGTCACCCGCGAAATGAACGCCCTTTCCGGCACGGAACTCTCCGATCTTGGCCGCCTCTGCAAAAAGATCGGTCTCCGCGCCTGATTTGCTTTTTCTTAACCTATACTTTAACATCAAAGCTTATGAACGCACAAGTATCCGGCCTCCACCACATCACCGCCATCGCCTCTGACCCGCGTCAGAATCTCGATTTCTACACCCGCGCCCTCGGGCTGCGTTTCGTGAAGAAGTCGGTCAACCAGGACGACCCGGGCACCTACCATCTTTATTACGGTGATTACGCCGCCTCGCCGGGCACGATCCTGACTTTCTTCCCTTGGGCCGGCTTGCGTCGCGGTCGTCCGGGCACGGGCCAGGCCTACGCCACGGGCTTTTCCGTGCCGGCCGGTTCCCTCCCGTTCTGGCAGGAGCGTTTCACCAAGCTCGGCGTGAAGCAGGAACAGATCGAAAAGCGTTTCAACGACGAGGTCCTGCCCTTCGCCGATCCCGACGGTCTGCGCCTTGAGCTGGTCGCCACCAGCGAAGCCGATCCGCGCCCGGCCGCTCCCTCCAAGGACGTCCCGGCCGAATTCGCCATCCGCGGCTTCCACAGCTCCACGCTGGCCCTGACCGACGCCGTCGCCACGGCCAGGGTGCTCACGGCCAGCATGGGCTACAAGATGGACGGCCAATCGGGTCACCGCACCCGCTACTCCGCCGGCAGCGGCGGCCCGGGCACCTACGTCGACCTGCTGACCGACCCTGCGCTCCCGCGCGGCCTCAACGGCGCCGGCACGATCCATCACGTGGCTTTCCGCGTCAGCGACGACGCCACCGAGGTCGCCGCGCGCGACATCCTGCTCAAGGACGGGCTGCACGTCAGCCCGGTCATCGACCGCGCCTACTTCAAGTCCATCTACTACCGCGAGCCGGCCGGTGTGCTCTTCGAGATCGCGACCGACGGCCCGGGCTTCGCCATCGACGAGCCGCTCGACCAGCTCGGCACCATCCTCGGACTGCCCCCGCACCTGGAACCGCACCGCGCCGAGATCGAGGCCGCGCTGCCGAAGCTCAGCTAAGAACCAACCGGTAGGGGCGGTTGCCCTCAACCGCCCTCGCGCCCGAAAGGCCGTTGGGGGCAACGGCCCCTACCATCCGCCTATCCCACTCATGTCCTCCCTCTCCTATCATCATCGCTTCGAAGCTGCCACGGATCCGTCCGCCCCGCCGCTGCTCCTGCTGCACGGCACGGGCGGCGACGAAAACGACCTCATCCCGCTTGGCCGGAAACTCTCCCCGGGCTCGGCCTTGCTGAACCCGCGCGGCGACGTCAGCGAGCACGGCGCCCGGCGCTTTTTTGCCCGGCTCGGCGAAGGCATCTTCGACCCGGCCGAGGTCACCCGGCGCACCCACGCGCTCGCGGACTTCATCCTCGCCGCGGGTAAGCACTACCGTTTCGACCCGGCGAAACTCACCGCCGTCGGCTTCTCCAACGGCGCGAACATCGCCGCCACGCTGCTCCTGCTGCGACCGGAGACGCTCGGCGCGGCCGTGCTCCTGCGCCCGATGGTCGTGCTCGAGCCGGCGACGCCGCCCGACCTGCGGGGCCGGCGCGTGCTCATCTCGTCCGGGGACTTCGACCCGATCGTGCCGGGCGACCATCCGGCGCGCCTCGCGGACCTGCTGCGCCGCGCCGGCGCGGACACGACCCTGCGCACCCATGCAGCCAGCCACGGGCTTGCGCCCGGCGACTTCGCCGCGGCGCGGGAATTCCTGGCCGGTTAAAGGTGGAAACGCGCCCGCGACGCGCGTTCCCTCCCCGGCCCGCCATAGTCCAAACGCAGTAATCTGCCGGGCGGAACGGGAGCCCGAAAGTTTATACTGGAAGCCGCCCCCGCCGGCCGGCAACTTGCGGCTGAATGACGTTTCCTCCTACCCCGGGTTTGTTCGCCAGCCGCGATCTCCGGTCATCCGAGTTGGGTCAGCCCGAGGGCCTGCTGCGCACCTACGCCTGGATGCAGCTCGCCCGGACCGCTGACAACCGGATCCTCGACCTCTTCCGCCAGGGCCTGATCAAGGGCACCGTCACCGGCGGCCAGGGCAACGAGGCGCTCATCGTCCCGCTGGCGTTGCTGGCCGACAAGACGCTCGACGTCATCTCCTTCTCCCACCGCGGCCTGGGCGGCCATCTTGTCTGGAGCGGCCATCTCGGCGACCACCTCTGCCAGTATTTCGCGAACAGCGGCAGCCCGACCAAGGCCCGCGAGGGCAACATCCATCACGGCGACCCGGCCAGCCGCAGCCTGCCGATGATCTCGCACCTGGGCATCATGCTCTCGAACGTCATCGGCGGCACCGACTCCCAGCGCCGGCTCGGCAAACCGGCCGTCGGCTTCGCGTTCTTCGGCGACGGCTCGTCCAGCACCGGCGACATCCACGAGTCGCTCAACCTTGCGGCCGTCCTTTCCGTGCCGGTGGTCTTCGTCATCGAGAACAACCAATACGCCTACTCGACCCCGATCAGCGAGCAGTTCGTGTCGTCCAACCTCTTTGAACGCGCCAAGGGCTACGGCATCGAGGGTTTCGCCATGGACTGCAGCGACCCCGTGCACGTGCTGCAGACGCTCGCCGCCGCCATCGAGCGCGCCCGCGCCACCGGCCGGCCGCTGCTGATCGAGGCGCACACCTACCGCCTCCGCGGCCACGCCGCCTACGACACCTGCGACTACATGAAGCCCGGCGAGGCCGAGGCCATCCTTGCGCAGGATCCGCTGCCCAAGTTCCGCGCCAAACTGGCCGCCGCCGGCCACGGCGCCCGGCTTGACGCGATCGACGCCGAGATCGCCGGCTTCGTCGAGGCCACCATCAAGGCCTCGCTCGCGCTGCCCCCGGCCAGCCCCGAGGGCATGCTCGCGGAAGTCTTCGCCCCGCCCGCCGCGCCGATCGCGTGGCTGCCCGTGCCCGCCGCCCCGCAGAACCTCAACCTCGCGCAGGCCCTCACGCTCGGCCTGCGCAAGATCCTCACCGAGCGCCCCGAGTCGCTCGTGCTCGGCCAGGACATCGGCGCCTACGGCGGCGCGTTCAAGGTCACCGAGGGCCTCGTCGAGGAGTTCGGCCGCCCGCGCGTGCTCAGCACCCCGCTGTGCGAATCCGCCAGCACCGGCTATGCGCTGGGCCTGGCGACCAACGCCCACCGCCCGGTCGAGGAGTTCCAGTTCGCCGACTTCTCCACCGACGCCACGACGCAGATCGTGCTCAACGCGGCGACCTACCACTTCCGCGCCGGCCAGAAATGCCCCGTGGTCTTCCGCTTCCCCTGCGGCGGCGGCCTCACCTTCGGCTCGTTCCACTCGCAGGAACTCGAGTCCGCCTTCCTGTCCTTCCCCGGCCTCAAGGCCCTCTACCCGTCCAACCCGCAGGACGCCTTCAACGCCCTCCTCGCCGCCTACGAGGATGACAACCCGGTCATCCTCTTCGAGCACAAGGCGCTTTACCGCCGCGGCAAACAGCCCGTGAAGTGGGACGCGAACTACCGCTCGGTCTGGGAGCCGGCCAGGCTGCGCTCCGGCGACCACGCCACCATCGTCACCTACGGCGAGATGACACTGCTGGCCGGCGAAGCCTGCGACTATCTCGCCGGCGAATACGAGAAGACCTTCGACCTCTTCGACCTGCGCGCCCTCGCGCCGCTCAAGCTCGACGCCATCCAGGCCTCCCTCGCCCGCACCGGCCGGCTCGTGGTCATCCACGAGGGCCGCCGCACCCACGGCTTCGGCGCCGAGCTGGTCGCCCGCCTGACCGAGGAGCATTTCGCCGCCCTCAAGGCGGCGCCGCTGCGCATCGCCGCGCTCGACATGCCCGTCCCCTTCGCCCCCGAGCTCGAAGCCGTCTACCGCCCGACCAAGGACAAGATCGTCGACGCCATCGCGGCGTGGCTGGACTGAAGAATTGCGGATTTCTGATTGGCGATTGCGGATCGGCGACCCAAGCTGCCCTGCCGTGGCGAAACCCCGACCAGCAATCCGCAAACCGAAATCGACGATTTCCAAGGCCCGCTGGGCCGCCATCCGGCTGTTCGCCATGGACGTGGACGGCGTGCTGACCGACGGCACCGTGGCCATCTCCAGCGACGGCACGGAAACCAAGCATTTCTCGATCCTCGACGGCATGGGCATCGTCCGCCTGCACAAGGCCGGGGTCGCCGTCGCGTGGATCTCCGGTCGCGCCTCGGGCGCCACCACGGTCCGCGCCACCGAGCTCCGCGTGCCGCATGTCATTCAGGGCCGCACCGACAAGCTCATGGCCCTGCAGGAGCTGGCCAGCCAGCTCGGCCTGTCCGCCACCCAGGTCTGCTACATGGGCGACGACGACATCGACGCCCCCGCCATCGCCTGGGCCGGCCTCGGCGTCGCTCCGCTTGGTTCCATGCCCCCCGCCCTCAAGGCCGCCGCTTACGTCCCCGCCCGCCCCGCCGGCCGCGGCGCCGTGCGCGAAGTGTGTGAACATATCCTGGCCCACCGCGGTCAGTAACTCCCGCCGTGCCGTCCTTCGCCCGCATTCTTCTGCTTGGCCTGCTGCCCGCCGCCGCGCTGGCCCAGGGCACGCAGATCTCCACCGAGAAGCCGATCGTCAATTTCCGCCTGCCCGCCTTCACCCCCGAGGGCCAGCGCGCCTGGCTGGTCCGCGGCTCGGAGGCGCGTTATTCCGGTCCCAATGAAATCGGCATCAAGGAGCTCACCCTGTCCATCTTCGCCACCGGCACGGCCCAGGAAAAGGTGGACACCCTGATCCTCAGCCCGCTCGCCGTCGTGCACCCCGCCGACGCCGTCATCACCGGCCCGGAGGGCATCCGCGTCATCAGCGACCAGTTCGAGGCCAGCGGCTCCGGCTGGCGCTACGCCCACAAGGAGAAAAAAGTTTCCATCGCCAAAAACGTCCGCGTAGCCTTCCGCGCCGAATTCAAGGACTTCCTGCAATGAACCGACTCCGCCTCCTGACCGCCCTCGCCGCCGCCGGCCTGCTCCCCGTCCTCGCCGCGGCCCAGAGCGCCACGCTCCAGACCACCGTCATCGAGAGCGACGGCCCCGGCGAGATGGTCAGCACCGACGCCGAGACCACCATCACCTTCCGCGACAACGTGCGCGTCACCGGCACCAACATGAGGCTGTCCTGCGACTACCTCGAGGTCGTTGTCGTGCGCACCGGCGACAAGGCCGCCACGCTCGGCAAGCTCGACAAGTTCCGCTCCATGCTCGCCACCGGCAACGTCCGCATGATCCAGGGCGAGCGCGAGGCGGCCTGCGGCCGCGCCGAGGTCCGCCCCGAGGAGGAGAAGGTCGTGCTCTCCGGCAACCCGGTGGTCGTCGACCACGACCAGAACACCCGCATCGCCGGCGAGAAGATCACCATGCTCCGCGGCCAGCGCCGGGTGGAGGTCGAGAAACCCATCCTGACCGCCCCGCCCATCAAGGATCTCGGCGTCGACAAGACCCCCGCCCCGGCCGAGGCGCCGAAACAGCCCTGAGCATGGAGCCTTCCACCTCCGCCATCCGCACCGAGGGGCTCGTCAAGGTCTACGGCCATCGTTCCGTCGTCAACGGCGTCAACGTGAACGTCCAGGCCGGCGAGGTCGTCGGCCTCCTCGGCCCCAACGGCGCGGGCAAGACCACGACGTTCTACATGGTCGTCGGCCTCGTGCCCGCCACCTCGGGCCGCGTCGTTATCAACGGCCAGGACGCCACCCATCTGCGCATGCACCGCCGCGCCCGCCTCGGCATCGGTTACCTGCCACAGGAGGCCTCCATCTTCCGCAAGCTCACCGTCGAGGAGAACGTGCTCGCCATCGTCGAGACCCTGCCGGTCAAGTCGGCCGACCGCCCGGCCCTGGTCAAGCACCACCTCGACGAGCTCAGCCTCGGCCACCTCGCCCAGCAGAAGGCCTACACCCTCTCCGGCGGCGAGCGCCGCCGCCTCGAGATCGCCCGCGCCCTGGTCACGCGCCCGAAATTCCTGCTGATGGACGAGCCCTTCGCCGGCGTCGACCCCATCTCCGTCGCCGAGGTGCAGAAGATCATCCTCCAGCTGAAGCAGCGCGGCATCGGTGTGCTCATCACCGACCACAACGTCCGCGAGACCCTCCGCATCGTCGACCGCGCCTACATCATCCACAAGGGCAAGGTCATGACCGAGGGCTCCGGCGACTTCCTCATCAACGATCCCCAGGCCCGCGAGCTCTACCTCGGCCAGGATTTCAACATGTGAGCCGCCCGGCGCGCCTCACCCGGCCCAGGCAATCAGCGTCTTGCCTCCCGCCCCAATAGCTGAAAGCTGATCGCTGACTGCTGACCGCTTCTTCGCCATGCCCACCAAAGCCATCAACGGCATCACCGTCGCGCACTTTTTCGAGACCTATCGGGACAAGCTCGAGCTGGAGCTCGTCACCGGCGAGCCGGGTCTGCACCGCCTGATCAAGGAGGGCTCGATCAACCGCCCGTCGCTCGCGCTGACCGGTTTTTTCAAGTATTTCGCGAACAAGCGCATCCAGGTCTTCGGCGCCGCCGAGATGACCTACCTCAAGACCCTCACCCAGCGCCAGCAGATCGAGATCTTCGGCGAGATGGTCAAGCGCGGCATCCCCGCCATCGTCCTCACGCGCAACTACATTGCCACGCACCCGATGCTGGCCGTCTCCCGCGAGATGAACCTGCCCATCTTCCGCACGCCGATGATCACGATGAACTTCGTGAACGCCGCCACGCTGTGCATCGACAATGAGTTCGCCCCCTCCGCCACCGAGCACGCCACCACCCTCGACATCAAGGGCATCGGCGTGATGATCCGCGGCGACAGCGGCATCGGCAAGTCCGAGTGCGCCCTGGCCCTCATCGAGCGCGGCCACTCGCTCGTCGCCGACGACCTCACCGTCCTCAAGCTGCTCGACGAGCGCGAGCTCTCCGCCAGCTCCCGCCCCCTGAACCGCGGCTACATGGAGTGCCGCGGCATCGGCATCATCAACATCGCCGACATGTTCGGCGTGAAGAGCATCCGTCTCGAGAAGCGCGTCGACCTCGTCGTCTCGCTCCGCAACTGGACCCCCGACGTCGTCGAGGAACGCACCGGGCTCGAGGAGAACTACTACAACATCCTCGGCGTCAAGGTGCCGCACATCGAGTTCTACGTCCGCCCCGGGCGCGACATCGCCCGCCTCGTCGAGGTCGCCGCGCTCGTGCAGGCCCTCAAGAACATGGGCCACGACCCCGCCAAGACCTTCAACGACCGCCTCATCGCCCACATGGCCGAGCAGAAGGCGCCCAAGGCCACCAGCCACAAGGTCTCCTCCCAGTCGCCCTTCGAGATCGCCGACAAGGACAACGAGTTCGACGCGGACAACGCCTGACTTCATGCCCGCCCGCCCCGACGGCCGCAGCGCCGACCAACTCCGCCCCCTCACCATCGAGGCCAACGTCGCGCCTTACGCCTCCGGCTCCGTGCTGCTGGGCTTCGGTGCCACCCGCGTCATTTGCGCCGCCACCATCGAGGCCAAGGTGCCTTCGTGGATGAAGCAGCAGGGCGTCAAGGGCGGCTGGCTCACCGCCGAGTATTCCATGCTGCCCTACAGCACGCTCGAGCGGAAGCCGCGCGACATCACCAAGGGCAAGATCGACGGCCGCACCGTCGAGATCCAGCGCCTCATCGGCCGGTCCCTCCGCGCGGTGCTCGACCTGCAGAAACTCGGCGAGCACACGCTGTGGATCGACTGCGACGTCCTCCAGGCCGACGGCGGCACCCGCACCGCCGCCATCACCGGCGCCTATCTCGCCGCCCGCCTCGCCATCCAGAAGCTGCTCGACGCGAAAAGGATTTCCGAGAACCCGCTCACCGATTCCGTCGCCGCCGTCAGCGTCGGCCTGTTCAAGGGCGAGGCCCTGCTCGACCTGAACTACGTCGAGGACAAGGACGCCGAGGTCGACGCCAACGTCGTGATGACCGGCCGCGGCCAGTTCGTCGAGGTCCAGAGCAGCGGCGAGGAGTCCACCTTTTCGCACGAACAGCTCCAGCAGCTCCTCGGCCTGGCCCAGAAGGGTTTGGCCGAACTGGCCGCCGCGCAGGCCGGCTTCCTCGCGAAGCACCTCCTTTAAGCGTTCCCGCGCCTGGCGCGACGCCCCGTCTTCCCCATGCCACGCCTTATCCGCACCCGCCCGTTCCGATATCCCGCTGCACTTTTGCTCGGCAGCACCATCCTCGCGCTCACCGCGCCCGCCGCCGAAACCCAGGATCAGCCCGCCTGGATCGCCCGGAGCAACGAAAACGCCCAGGTGCTGGTCAAGGACCTCGCCAAGTTCAGCCCCGAGTTCGCCAGCCGCGTGGGCGTGACCGGCTTCGACGACAAGATCGCCGACCTCACGCCCGGCGTGGAGGAGCGCAGCCGCCTCGCCCTGACCGCGTCGCGCGACGAGCTGGCCAGGCGCATCATGGTCGAGACCGATCCGCTCGTCCGCCAGGACCTCGTGATCCTCGTCGAGTCGGCCAACAACCAGCTCAACACCAGTGCGCTCAACGAGCGCCTGATGCTGCCCTACGCGGACATCGCCCAGCTCATCTTCTTCGGCGAGTTCAGCCTGCTCGACGACCAGATCGACGCCGCGCGCCGGCCCGCCGCGCTGGCCCGTCTGCGGCTCTACACCGGCCTCGCCCCGGGCAGCAAGGCCGTCACCGAGCTGGCCAAGGAGCGCTATCTCCAGAAGCAGGCCACCGCCGGCTTGCTGCCGCCTTACAAGGGCGAGATCGAGAAACACCTGACCGCCATGCCCCGCTACGCCGCCGGCATCCGCCAGCTCTACGGCAAGTATGGCATCGACAAGCTCGAGGGCGCCCCGGCCGCGCTCGATGCGCTGGACGCCCAGTTCAAGGCCTACGCCGACTGGATCCGCACGACGATCCTGCCCACCGCCCGCAGCGACTACCGCCTGCCGGCCGAGCTTTACGCCGACAACCTCCGCAACATCGGCCTCGATATCCCGCCTGAGGAGGTGATGCAGAAGGCCCAGCTCGCGTTCGCCGAGATCCGCAACGAGATGAAGGCGATCGCGCCGCTCGTCGCCAAGCAATACGGCTTCACCGATTCCGACTATCGCGCCGTCATCCGCGCCCTGAAGAAGGAACAGATCACCAAGGCGGAGGTGGAACCCTATTATCGCACGGTCATCACGGAGATCGAGGCCATCATCCGCCGCGAGAAAATCCTCACCCTGCCCGACCGCCCGATGCTGATGCGCATCGCCTCCGAGGCCGAGAATGCCGCCCAGCCCGCCCCGCACTACCAGCCGCCGCCGCTGATCGGCAGCAAGGGCGAGCAGGGCGTGTTTGTCCTCACCACGGGCAACACCGACGCTACCGGCAAGCAGGCCGGCTTCGACGACTTTACCTACAAGGCCGGCGCCTGGACGCTCACCGCCCACGAGGGCCGGCCCGGCCACGACCTGCAGTTTGCCGCCATGGTCGAGCGCGGCGTCTCGCTCGCCCGCAGCCTGTTCGCCTTCAACAGCGTCAACGTCGAGGGCTGGGCCCTCTACGCCGAGGCGGAGACCAAGCCCTACCTGCCGCTCGACGGCCAGCTCATCGCGCTGCAACACCGCCTGCTGCGCGCGGCCCGCGCCTTCCTCGACCCGATGCTCAACCTCGGCCTCATCACGCGCGAACGCGCCCTCGAGGTCCTCCTGCAGGACGTCTGCCTCTCCGAAGGCATGGCGAACCAGGAAGTGGACCGCTACACCTTCCGCGCCCCCGGCCAGGCCACGGCCTACTTCTACGGTTACACCAAACTGATGGAGCTGCGCACCGCCACCGAGGTGGCGCTGGGCGCCAAGTTCGACCGGCAGGCGTTCAACGACTTCATCATCAGCGAGGGCATGCTCCCGCCCGGGCTGCTGGCCAAGTCCGTCCGCGAACAGTTTATCCCGGCCCAGCTGAAGCGGTAGGTTGCGCGTTTACGCGCAACACGGCCCGCCTACCGACATCAAGTCACCCTTAAGCCCCGGGCTGGGCGGTTTTATCCGCCTCGTCCTTGAGCTTCGTGAAATTCCCCTCCTCGGAGGTCCGCACGAAGCCCTCCGTCACCGACTTCAGGTCCTCCCAGCGGCGGCGGATGGCCTTGGCCTCCTCCTTGGTGATCTGGTTGTCGGCCGCGGCGACCGCGATGACGCCTAGCATGTCGGCGAATTCCTGCACGATGCTGTTGGTGGAGGGGATGAGCTGGAAGGGGTGCGGCTTGGCCTTGGGATTGTGGATGAAGAAACCGCCGGCGCGCTCGCAGACCCACTGGGCGATGCGCTCGTCGTTGGTGATGCGCAGCAGCTGCTCGATGCGATCGAGCGGGTTGTTCGCGCCGCTGCCGGTCTCATCCTGGGGCGGCTCGGCCCACTTGTAGATGAGCGAAAGGGACAAGCCCATGTCCGCGGAGATCTGCTTGGCGCTGGTCTTCTTCAGCACTTCCTTGAGCAATTCGTGCGATTGCATGGCCGCGATGCTGCGCGCCGGCTGTCATAAGGCAACCCCTGAGACGACATAAGCGACGGGCAAAGCGGCGAATATGTGTCATGCCGGCCGCTTTTTTCATGTCTTTCGGCCGGGCTTTCTGGCAAATCTCAGACCCCCTCTTCCCGCATGAACATTCACGAATACCAGGCCAAGGCCCTCTTTGAGAAATATGGCGTCGCGGTGCCCCGCGGTGTCGCCGCCCGCACCCCGGCCGAGTTCGACTCCGCCCTCTCCACGCTGGGCCACGACGGCCCGCTCATCGTCAAGTCCCAGATCCACGCCGGCGGCCGCGGCAAAGGCACGTTCACCGACGGCTTCAAGGGCGGCGTCAAGTTCGCCAAGACCAAGGCCGAGGCGCTCGACTACGCGAACAAAATGTTCAACAACACGCTCGTCTCCGCCCAGACCGGCCCCGCCGGCCGCAAGGTGCAGACCGTCTACTTCACCGTCGCGAGCGACATCGCCAAGGAATACTATCTCGCGATCCTCCTCGACCGGAACACCTCGCGTCCCGTCATCGTCGCCTCCACCGAGGGTGGCGTCGAGATCGAGAAGGTCGCCCACGAGACCCCCGAGAAGATCTTCAAGATCATCGTCGACCCCGCCGTCGGCCTCCAGGGCTACCAGGCCCGCGAACTCGCCTTCCGCCTCGGTCTCACCGGCGACTACTTCAAGAACGCCGTGAAGCTCATCGCCGCGCTCTACCGCATGTTCTGGGAGACCGACGCCGCCATGGTCGAGGTCAACCCCCTCATCACGACGCCCACCGGCCAGGTGCTGGCGCTCGACGCCAAGGTCTCCTTCGACGACAACGCCCTCTTCCGCCACCCCGAGATCGTCGCCCTCCGCGACCTCAACGAGGAGGACCCCAAGGAGATCGAGGCCTCCAAGTATTCGCTCTCCTACATCGCCCTCGACGGCAACATCGCCTGCCTCGTCAACGGCGCCGGCCTCGCCATGAGCACGATGGACATCATCAAGCACTTCGGCGGCAGCCCGGCCAACTTCCTCGACGTCGGCGGCGGCGCCTCCAAGGACCAGGTCACGGCCGCCTTCAAGATCATCCTCACCGACCCCAACGTGAAGGGCATCCTCGTCAACATCTTCGGCGGCATCATGGACTGCAACACGATCGCCACCGGCGTCGTCGCCGCCAGCCGCGAGCTCGCCCTCACCATCCCCCTGGTCGTCCGCCTCGAGGGCAACAACGTCGCCGCCGGCAAGAAGACCCTCGCCGAGTCCGGCCTCAAGATCGAGTCCGCCGACACCATGGCCGACGCCGCCCAGAAGATCGTCAAGCTCGTCGCCTAAACCGCCACCGTCCAACGAACCACTTCCATGTCCATTCTCATCACTCCCGACACCAAGGTTCTCGTCCAGGGCATCACCGGCGAATTCGGCGCCCGCCACACCCGGCTCTCGCTGGATTACGGCACCAAGATCGCCGCCGGCGTCACCCCCGGCAAAGGCGGCCAGTTCTTTGAACATGCCGGCCACAAGGTGCCGATCTTCAACACCGTCCGCGACGCCGTCGCCGCCACCGGCGCCACCGTCTCGGCCGTCTTCGTGCCGCCGCCGTTCGCCGCCGACGCCATCCTCGAGTGCGCCGACGCCGACCTCGACCTCTGCGTCGCCATCACCGAGGGCATTCCGATCAAGGACATGATCGCCGCCAAGCGCGCCATGGCCGGCAAGAAAACCCGCCTCATCGGCCCCAACTGCCCCGGCCTCGTCACCCCCGGCACGGGCAAGGATTCCACCGGCGGCTGCCGCATCGGCATCGCCCCCGGCTACATCCACAAGAAGGGCCACGTGGGCGTCGTCTCCCGCTCCGGCACCCTCACCTACGAGGCCGTCTTCCAGCTCACCTCCAAGGGCCTCGGCCAGACCACCTCCGTCGGCATCGGCGGCGACCCGGTCAACGGCACCTCGCACCTCGACGTCATCAAGATGTTCAACGATGACCCGGACACCTGGGGCATCATCATGATCGGCGAGATCGGCGGCAACGCCGAGGTCGAGGCCGCGCGCTGGATCAAGGCCAACTGCAAGAAGCCGGTCGCGGGCTTCATCGCCGGCGCCACCGCCCCCGCGGGCCGCCGCATGGGCCACGCCGGCGCCGTCGTCGGCGGGGCCGAGGACACCGCCGCCGCGAAGATCGCCGTCTTCAAGGAATGCGGCATCGAGTGCGCCGTCACCCCGTCCGACATGGCCGACGCCCTCCTCCGCATCGCGAAGGCCCGCGGCGCGAAGCTGGCGTAAGGCAGCCATTCATTGTTCCCTCCAAGGCCGGGCCCTGCGCCCGGCCTTTTGTTTGCCTAATAAGGGCCGCTGCACCCACACTCCGGCGCATGAGCTCCCTGCCCGACTGCTTTTATTGCCGCAAGGACCAGCGGTTGCACGACCTCATGATCGAGCTGGCTCCGCTCTCGGTCTCGACCCTCTACCTGTTCAAGGAACAGACCTACCGGGGCCGCTGCATCGTCGCCTACCACGGCCATGTCAACGAGCTCTACGAGCTGCCGGACACCGAGCTGGCAAAATTCATACAGGACGTGGCCCGCGCCGCCCGGGCCATCCGCACCGCGACGGGCGCGGCCAAAATCAACTACGGCGCCTATTCCGACAAGCTGCCGCACCTGCACGTCCATCTCGTGCCCAAGTATGTGGACGGCCCGGCCTGGGGCACGACCTTCACCATGATGCCCGACCCTAAGGTCCTGCTGTCGGCCGAGGACTATGCCGCCCTCGCCGCCAGGATCCGGACCGCCTTGGGTTGACCAGACCGGAGCACCTGTATCCATGCACCGCTTCCTCCTTCTTGCCCTTGGCCTGGTCACCACCGCGGCGGCCGCCGAGCCGACCTGGCATCTGTCGCTGCAGTTGCACAGCCTGCACGAGCACACCACGGAGACGGACCTGACCGACAACACGCCCGGCCTCGGCGTGATGCGCGTGACGGAGAACCACTGGATCGCCGGCGCGGGCATCTTTCGCAACAGCCTCGCCCGCACCGCGGGCTACGCCTACGTCGGCAAGGAGTGGCCGGTGGGCAAGGTCCTGGTCGGCGGCATCGGCGGGGTGACCCATCACTACAATTTCAACAACGGCGGCCTCGTGCCGCTGGGCGGCCTGCTGGTCACCGTGCCCCTCGCCGATCGCTGGGCGCTGGACCTGATCGGCATCCCGCGGATCGGCGGCTACACCTACAACACCCTGCACTTCGCCGTGCGCTGGCGGTTCAAGTGATCAACTCAAGGTGGAACCCCGGCCTCTGGCCGGGTTTTCAGGGCGCACATTCCACCCCAAATAATCACCGCGGGGTCACGATCTCGAGCTTCACGCGGCAGCCCAGCTTCGCCGCGGTCCGGGCCAGCGTGGTGAGCGTGAGCGAGGTATTGAGCGGATCGAGCACCCGGTTCACCGCCGCCCGGCTCGTGCCCATCGAGGCGGCCAGCTCCGCCACCGTCATGCCCAGCCGTTCCATGCGCTGCGCGAGCGCCGCCGCGATCACGTGCTTCATGGCACTCGCCTCCACGTCGCCATAAACACCCTCTTCGCGGAGATATTCGGTCGAGGTCGTCTCAAAGCGCTTCAATTTGTCCTCTTTCATGCCCCCAAGTGTATCAATAGTGATACATTTGGACAGCGCTAAAATCCCCGGCCAAAAAAAATTTCACCTTAACCACTTGCATAAAAAGGCCGGTTGCAGGGGCTTGCCGGGGCCTTCCTGACCACTTCAGTCCGAGCGCGAAGATTTTTCTGGCATACGACGCGGGAGTTTGCACGCTGCGCACTGCATCAGGAAAGGATCGGCTGGAAACAGTCGGTTCTGCCAACCGGGTCTAGGAGTGATCACGGTGGTTTCGAGTGGCGCAAGCCACCCGGATGTGAGGCCGGTCAAACGGCCTAACAAAAAACTCCTCCTAAAAAAGCGAAAAAGCCGCCTGATGCCCTCAGGCGGCTTTTCGTTTTCCAGGAAAAACCCTGATGCGCGAACGATTAATTAACCATCAACCGCTCACGCATCATGTCCACCAACCTCATCACCCTCGCCTCGCTTCGCATCAGTGAAGCGAACCCGAACCACCACCTCTGGAACAACAACGGAACGTGGTTCCTGCATTACACGGTCTACCCGACCCCCTTCACCAAGGAGCGCATCCGCCGCTCCCTCGGCACGAAGGACGTCAAGCTGGCCCGCGAACGCCGCGACAACTTCTTCAACCACCTGGCGAAGCAGTCCAGCGCTCCCGCCCCGGCCCTGACCGGCCAGGTCGCCGTCGCCTGAGTATTTAGCCATAGTATCTGCGGAGGCGCGCCAGCTGGCGCGCCTTCTTTTTTGGCCGGTAAGACGGTGCGACCCTACACCGGCCGTGGCGCGGAACAGAGTCCGCGCCCCACCCTCACGGGATCCGCAGCTGCATCCCGACGCGGAGGGTGCTCGAACCCTGCAGCACGTCGCGATTCGCCTGGAAGATCTCCTGCCAGCGGTTCGCGGTGCCGTAATAACGCATGCTGATGCGCGAGAGTGAATCGCCCTCGACGACCGTGTGCACGCGGAAGTCGGCCGGGGCGGCTGCCGGGCGCGCGGGCGCCGGGCCACCGCTGGCGATCGCCGCGGCCGGCGTGCCCAGCCGGGCGGCGGAGGCGATCTGATCGAGCGTGCTTTGCGCCTGGTTGAGCCGGGCGGCCAGCGCGCCGTTTTCGGTCCGCAACTGCGTGATGATCGCCACCCGGTCGCGATCCTGCAGGGCGCTGGCCTCGGCCAGGCGGGCCTGCGCGGTGCGGGCGGTCTCGAGGTCCCGGCGCAGCTGCCCGAGCTGGGCGGTGACGGCGTCGATGTTCTGCTGGGCGCCGCGCTCGGCCTCGCTGCGCAGCTGCTCGGCGCTGCGCACATTCTGCGTCAGGCGCGTGATGTCGGCGCGGTAAGATTCCACGAGGCGGCGCATATCCTCCCGCTCCCGTTCCAACCGGGCATTGGCCTGCGTCAGCTCGGCCACGGAGGAGTTGTGGGCCTCCGTCGCCTTCTCCGCCTCCGCCGTCCGGCCCTGCAGGGCCGCGAGGTCGGCGCGGGCCTGGTCCGCCGCCGCCTTGTGGGAAGCGGCCACGGCCACCATGTCGGCATTGTCCTTTTGCAAGCCGTCGATCTCCTGCTGCGCCTTGACCAGCTGGGCACCCACGGCCTCGAGCCGTTCCTGCAGCGCCGCCTTCTCATCGGTGAGGCCGGGCAAGGCGGTCGCGACCTTGCGGGCCTCTTCCAGCTGCTGCCGGAAGGCCGCGCGCTCGGCCGTGAGGCCCTCGTTGTCCGCGGTGAGCTTCTGATTCTGGCGCCTCAGCTCCTCGCCGGCCGCGGTGAGCTCGCGGACCCGCGCCTGCACCGCGTCAAATTCCTCCTTGTCCACCGTGGGGGCCTCGGACTCCTTCGCGCTCAGGAGCGCGCGGTTGGCCTCGGTGAGTGACTTGTTCGTCTCGCGGGTGCGGGTCAGCTGGGCGGCCAGGGTGGAGACCTCGCGGGCGGAATTGCTGCGGTCCTCCTCGATCTGCTTCTCGAGCTCCTTCACCCGGGCCTGCAGCGTGCCGATCTCCATCCGGTAGGCGTCGGGCTCCGTGGCGTTGACGGCCTGCGATTGCGCGGCCAGCGCGGCCGCGGCGCTCTTTCTCGCGTTGTCCAGGTCCTGCTCCAGCCGGTCGTTGGCCCCGGTCAGCTCCGCCACGGTGGCGGTCAGTTTGTCGACGGTCGCGTTGGCCTCGGCCAGGTCGGCGGCCATCTTGCGGCTGTCATCCCCGCCGCGGGTGCCAGCCGTCTTCGCGGCCGCCAGCTGCTGCTCCAGTTCACCCACGCGGGCCTGGGCCGCGGTGAGCTCACGCCGGTTGCCGTTCATGAACGCCGTGGCTTGCTCGAGATCCTTGGCCAGCTGCTCGTTCGTGGCCCGCAGGCCCGCAAATTCTGCCGCAGCCTGCGTGAGGCGGCGGTTCTCCTCGCGCAAGGCCGCGGTGTCTGCCCCGCCCTGCCGGGCGGCGGCCAGGTCGTGCTCCAGCCGGTCGTTGGCTCCGGTCAATTCCGCCACGGTCGCCCCGCTCTTCTCCAGCGCCGCGTTGGCTTCCGCCAGTTGCTGCTTCAGGTCCGTGAGCTCGGCCGGGCTGGTCGCCGCCTGAGTCAGCCGGAGGTTTTCCGCGCGCACGGCGGCCAGGGTGGCGCCGGACTTCTCCAAGAGCTGGTTGGAGGCAATCAGCTGGTTCTTGAGGTCGTCGAGCTCCGCCTTGCCCACCGCACCCTGGCGGGCCTCGCGCAGCTCCTGCTCGAGTGCGGTCACCCGGCCCTGGGCCTGGATGGCGTCCCGCTGCTCCTCAGCCGCCCGGGCGGTGATGGTCTGGTTTTCCTGGATGAGTTTTTCCACCTCCTGCCGGGCCGCCGTGAGCTCCTCGCGGAGCGCAGCCAGCCCGGCGCTGTCGGGTTTGGCAGGGGCGGGCACCGCCGCGAGGGCCTGCTCGGCCTGCGCCACCCGGGCGGCCAGCGCGCGGTTTTCCGCCGTCGCGGCCTCGAGCTGCTGCTGGGCCGTGGTGAACTTCTGCCGCAATTCCGCGAGCCCGGCGCTGGCGCCGTCGGCGAGAACGGATTTCTCGTTGACCGTCTGTTCCAGCGAACGGCTCCATTTCTCCAGCTCGGCCTTCTCGGCTTGCAGGACCGTGACCTGCTCCTGCAACCGGCCGGCCAGTTGCCGGGCCTCGGCCAATCCGGCCGCGCTGCTGTCGTCCGCCGCCGGCTTCGGCTGGTTTTCCAGCTCGGTCACGCGGGCCGCGAGCCGGCTGCTTTCCGTCTGCCAGCGGATGGCCTCCTGCGCCGCCTGCTCTGCCTTAGCGGTGAGCTGCTCAATCTGCTCCTTGGTGGCGGTGTCGTCCGTTGCCGGCCGGGCCGCCTGGTTGCGCAAGGCGCGCAACTGGCTGTTGAGCGAAAGCAGTTCGATGGTCGAGCGCTTCACCTCGTCGTTGAGCCGGGCATTGTCGCGCTGCAGGATGGCAATGATCGAGGATTGTTCGCCACCGCCGGCGGTGGCCGGGGTCCCGGACTTGGCGGCCAGGGCTTCCTTCTCCTCCTGCAGGCGGGCGTTGCCTTGCGTCAATTCCTGGTTGGCCGTCTGCAGCCGGGTCAGCGCGGCGGTCGCCTCGGCCAGTTTGGCCGTCAGGTCGGCGACCTGGCTCTCGTAGCGGGTGACATCAACCGCGGGCTCCGCGGAGCGGCGGCGGGCGAGGTCCTGCTGCGCATCCCTGACCTGGACGCCGAGCACCGCGACCTGGCGCTCCGCCGCTTCCTTGTCGGCGGTGAGGGACTGCACCTGCGCGGCCAGCCGGGCGCTTTGCGCACGCAGCTGCTCGACCAGGCCGTCCGGGGCCGCGCCGCCCGAGGCGGGCGACGGGGAGCCGGTCGGAGCGACGGGGGCGTTGCCCGAACGACGATCCGCCAGCAGCCGGGCGGCGGCGGCGCGCTGGTCGGCGCTCAGGCCCCGGGCCACGAAATCGCGGGCGTTGGGATTCGCCCCGTTTTCCACCGCAAGGCTGAGCCAGACCCAGGCTTGCACCGGGTCCTTGGCGAGGCCGCCGCGGCCTTCCGAAAACATCAGACCGTAGTTGTTCTGCGCCGCCGCGAAGCCCTGCTCGGCGGCGGACCGGTAATAACCGGCGGCTGCGGCCTCGTTCTTCGCCACGCCGCGGCCGTCCTCAAGCAGCAGGCCCAGGTTGTATTGCGCCCGGGAATAACCGCGGTCGGCCGCCTGCTTATACCAGCGCGCCGCCTGCGCCTCGTCCTTTTTCACGCCCCGGCCGGCCTCGTAGGCGAGCCCGAGGTTGAACTGCGCCTCGACGATGCCCTTCTCCGCCGCCTGCTTGAACCAAAGATTGGCCTCGAACAGGTCCTGCCCGACCCCGCGGCCAGCCGCATACATGTTGCCGGCGTTGAACTGTGCGGCGCCAAAGCCCTGCTCGGCCGCCATCAGGTAAAACTTGAAGGCCTGGCGCTCGTCGGCGGCCACGCCATGACCCAGCTCATAGGCCAGCCCGAGCTGGTATTGGGCCGGGGCGAACCCCTTGTCGGCCGCGCGTCGGAACCAACGCAACGCCTCCGCGTGATCCTGTTTCAGGCCGGCCTGCCCCTCGCTGTAGGCGCTGCCCAGCAGGGTCTGCGCCTCGACATCCGCCTGCTCGGCCCGCACGCGCAGTTTCTCCAGGTCGGGCGCCGCCTGCGCCCAGCCTGACAACCAGCCCAGCCCGGCAAAAAGCGCGGCACCGGCGAGCACTCTTCCCTTCTTCGCGGCGACTTGGAGACGGGTTGGCGGGACGGGATAAGGCACGCGCTACGTTAAGGAGAAAACCCTACACGGGAGCAAGGCTGCATCGACCATGCCGTGGATGATTTTTTTGTCCGGCGGACAGAACGTCGCCAGCGCACCCGAGAGCCGGGCCTGGCCGCCGACCACAAAATAATACGGGCACAGGCGGAGCCGGCCCGGCTCGTCGCGGGACGCGGGCACCGCGGCGCCGGGCTCGGGACGGTAGAGCGGATGCGACACGCGCTTCGGCTTACGGTATTCCTGCAGCACATGCAGGTTGGTCGGCGCCAGCTGCAGCGCCTGGTCGACCCCCTGCTGCCATTCTTCGCGCGAGCAGTCGCTGCCCAGCACAACGCTGCGCGCCCCCCAGGCGGTCTCGTGGAAGCCGGAGATCTTGATGATCAGGTCGCGTTCCTTCTGCGAGGCCGTCGCGAGGTCGCGCCAGTCGTTCAGCATCCGGCCGCCGATCCGCGGGCCGTCGAGCACCGCGCCCGGGGGCAGCGGCGCCGGATCCATGATCCACGACTGCGGGATGAGCGCGCGCAGCAGCTTTAGGCTGCGGCCGCTCAGGGTCTCGGCCCAGAAGTCGGCGAGCAGGTGGTGATGAAAGAGCGCCAGCGCCAGCTTCTCCTCCTGGAAGGCCCGCATCGGCGGGGCGATGGCCACCGTGCCGCCGGCCCACGCCTCCAGGATCTCGCGGCCGACCTTGACGTTCGCCCAGTCGAACAGCTCGAAGAAGCGGTAGATGATGTCGATCTTCTCGGGGTTGCCCTCGACGTCGAAGAACAGCTCGTTGCCGAGCGGAAACACGTCCTCCGGCCGCAGGCAGAAGACGCGCTTGCCGGCCCGCTGAAGCTGCTCGGCGAGCCAGAGCATCTCGGGCCGGTAGGTCGCGGCCTCGTCGCTGACGAGGATGGCGATGAGCGGATTGCGCACCGCGGGCCGCAGCGCGGCGAGCGAGGCGTGGAAATTCTCCACCATGGCTCCGCCGTGGCCGAGCACCGCGGGATCCGTGTCCCCGCCGTAAAGCTTGTTGAGGAAGGCGGTCAGCCCGATGCCGCCGGGCACCGAGTCGAGCTCCGTCAGGGCGAAACCGTCTTCCGTCAGCAGCAGGTCCGGGCGGAGCACCGTGGGAAACAGGCCGCGGTTCTTCGGGTCGCGGGCATGGGCGACGAGCGCGGCCGGCTTGCCGCGGTCGAGGTAGTCGGCCACCCAGGGGGCGAGCAGCGGCTTGTTGCGCAGCAGGTTCTTGCCCGCGGCCGAGCGGAGGTAGAGCGTCTCCAGCGCCGCGTGGAACTCAAGGCACGCCGTGCCGATCGCTTCCAGCTCCGCCGCTTGCGCGGGGGTCAGCGGCCAGGCCGCGGGCGAGAGCTGCCAGGTCTTGTCCTCAAACAACGACTGCGCGGCGAAGGCGGCGCGGAGGGCTTCATGGGACAGGTCGGACATGATGAGATCAGGAGACGGAAGCCGGAAGACGCTGAAACACAATCCGTCCCCCGTCTTCTGTCATCTGTGCCTCCGGTTTAGTCATCCATCTGGATGTCCTTGTTGCGGTGCCGCGGGCAGCCGGCGCGGAGCCAGCCGTAGATGAAGCGGTCGAGATCGCCGTCGAGCACGGCCTGTGTGTCGCTGGTGCTCACCCCGGTGCGGAGGTCCTTCACCATCTGGTAGGGCTGGAGCACGTAGCTCCGGATCTGCGCGCCGAAGCCGATCTCGCCCTTTTCGCCGTAAAACTTGTCCATCTCGGCCCGCTGCTCGTCCTGGCGCTTCTCGTAGATGCGGGCCTTGAGCACCTGCATGGCGGCGGCCTTGTTCTTGATCTGTGAGCGCTCGTTCTGGCACACGACCACGATGCCGGTGGGCGCGTGGGTGAGGCGCACGGCGGAGTCGGTGGTGTTGACGCCCTGGCCGCCCTTGCCGGAGGAACGGTAGACGTCCACGCGGACATCCTCCTCCTTCACCTCCACGTCGATGTCCTCGGTGATCTCGGCGACCACGTCGACGGCACAGAAGGAGGTATGACGGCGCTTGTTGGAGTCGAAGGGGCTGATGCGGACGAGGCGGTGCACCCCGCGCTCGGCCTTGGCGTAGCCGTAGGCGTTCTCGCCCTTGATGAGGATGGTGGCCTTGGAAATGCCGGCGGTGTCGCCCGGCTGCACGTCCATCAGCTCGACCTCGAAACCGCGGCGCTCGCACCAGCGGGAATACATGCGGAAGAGGATGTCGGCCCAGTCGTTCGACTCGGTGCCGCCGGCGCCGGCCTGGATGCTGAAGATGGCGTTGTTGCGGTCGAACTGGCCGGTGAGGAACGAGGCGATCTCGAGCTTGTCGAGCTCGTCCACCATGCCGGGCACGGAAGCGTTGAGCTCCTTGGCGTATTCCTCCTGCTCGGCCGGGGTCGAGGCCTCGATCAGCTCGACCATGACGACGGCATCATCCACGCGCTTGTTGAAGGCCACGAGGCCACCGATGGTCTTCTTCAGGCCGTTCAGCTTGGCAATATGCTTCTGGGCCCGTTCGGGGGAGTTCCAGAAATCCGGGGCGCCCATCTGCGCCTCCATCGCCTCTATCTCGCGCTGCTTTTGTTCGACGTCAAAGAAACCTCCATAAGTAGCCGGCGCGCTTCTTTATGTTTTCGATGTGGGAAAAGGTTTCGGGTGCGATCATGGACGTCCCTACCCTTGGCAGCGGGACGCCCTCCGCAAGCGGAAAGTCGGGGCATTCGCGGGCGGGGCCGCCCGCACTCCGGGTTCCGGAGCCACGGGACCCCGCCTGGGATTACGCCAAAAAAAGCCGCCCCGGGGGGGCGGCTTGGGTGGAAGAGGCGGTGCACCTCAGGTGAAGGTGTTGGCGAACCACTTCTGGTAGTGCGCGCCCAGCACGGGCACCGGCTTCTGCTCGCCACCCGCGGCGGCGATCAGGCCCATGACCCAGAGCACGAGGAAGCCAAGCCAAGCGGCCATGACGGCGAGCCAGCCGATGATCGGGATGAAAGCCAGGACCATGCCGGCGATGCTCAGAGCGATGGCGCTCACGATCATGCCCAGGCACTGGCGCAGATGGAAGGAACCGAGGGCGGTCTTCTTGCTGCTGTGCATGATGAGCGCGACAATGAAGCCGATGATCGTCAGGTAGCTGAGGATGGCGACGGTGCGATCCTCGGTCGCCGGCGCGGCGGGAGGCGGAGTGTCGGACGGGTTGGACATGATTGGGATGGGTTGAGTGTGCGGTTGAAATGACCGATCCCCGGCAGATTGGAGGGCCGGCGGGACAAGGTCAACGCCCCGCACGGGACCGGGCCTTGGCCATCCGGCCCATCAACCCCGCAGCGTGCCCGCCGCCTGCTCGGCCAGGAAACTGGCGTAGGTCTTCGTGACACCCTCGCGCACGCCGACCTTGGCCTTCCAGCCCAGGGCGGTGAGCTTCGAGACGTCCATGAGCTTGCGCGGCGTGCCGTCGGGCTTGGTGGCGTCCCAAACAATCTTCCCCTTGAACCCGACCACCTCGGCGACGATCTCGGTCAGCTCCTTGATCGTGACGTCCGTGCCCGTGCCGACGTTGATCAGGTCGGGCGGGTTTGCCATCTGCAGCAGGAAGGCGCAGGCGTCGGCGAGCTCGTCCACGTGGAGGAACTCGCGCTTCGGCGAGCCCGTGCCCCAGGCCTGGACCTCGGGCTTTGCCGCCTGCTTCGCCTCGTGAAACTTGCGGATAAGCGCCGGCATCACGTGCGAGTTCTGCAGGTGGTAGTTGTCACCGGGGCCGTAGAGGTTGGTCGGCATCGCCGAGTGGTAGAGCACGCCGTGCTGCTTCCGGTAGTATTCGCAGAGCTTCAGGCCGGCGATCTTGGCGATGGCATAGGCCTCGTTGGTCGGCTCGAGCGGGCCGGTGAGCAGGCAGCTCTCGGGCATGGGCTGCGGCGCGAGCTTCGGGTAGATGCACGAGCTGCCGAGGAAGAGGAACCGCTTCACGCCGGCCGCATAGGCGCCGTGGATCGTGCTGTTCGCGATGGCCAGGTTGTCGTAGAGAAAATCGGCCGGATAGGTGTTGTTCGCGTGGATGCCGCCGACCTTGGCCGCGGCCATGATGACCGTATCGGGTTTCTCAGCCGCGAGGAAGGACGCCACCGCCGCCTGGCTGGTCAGATCGAGCTCCCGCCGCGTGCGCAGCAGGAGCGTCACCCCCGCCTCGCGCTGGAAGCGGCGCACGAGCGCGCCGCCGACCATGCCGTTGTGGCCCGCGATAAAGAGTTTCATGCGCGCAAGGAAGCCGTCGTCACGGTTTCGGCAGGTTCGCGATCTGCGCCTCGCGCTTGGCGAGCTCGAGGTCGGCCTCGGTCATGATCTTCACGAGCTCCTTGAACTTCACCTTGGGCTCCCAGCCGAGCTGCTTCTTGGCCTTGGCGGGGTTGCCGATCAGCAGCTCGACCTCGGCGGGGCGCTCGTAGCGGGCGTCGTATTTGACGTATTTCTCCCAGTCGAGATTCAGCAGCCCGAAGGTCTCCTGGATGAACTCCTTGACGGTGTGCGTCTCGTTGGTCGCGACCACGTAGTCGTCGGGTTTGTCCTGCTGGAGCATGACCCACATCATCTCGACGTATTCCTTGGCGTAGCCCCAGTCGCGCTGGGCGTCGAGGTTGCCCATGTAGAGCGACTCCTGCAGCCCCAGCTTGATGCGGGTGGCCGCGCGGGTGATCTTGCGGGTGACGAAGGTCTCGCCGCGGCGCGGGGACTCGTGGTTGAACAGGATGCCGCTCGAGGCGTGCAGGTTGTAGCTCTCGCGGTAGTTCACCGTCAGCCAGTGCGCATACATCTTGGCGCAGCCGTAGGGCGAGCGCGGCCAGAAGGGCGTGGCCTCGGTCTGCGGCACCTGCTGGACCTTGCCGAACATCTCGGACGAGGACGCCTGGTAGAACCGGCATTTCTTGACGAGGCCGGCCTCGCGGATGGCCTCGAGGATGCGGACGGAGCCGAGGCCGACGACGTCACCGGTGTATTCCGGGATGTCGAAGGACACGCGGACGTGCGACTGGGCGCCGAGGTTGTAGATCTCGTCGGGCTGGAGCTCGTAGAGGAGCTTCACCATCTGCACGGAGTCGGCCAGGTCGCCGTAGTGCAGGAAAAGCTTCACGCCGTTGACGTGCGGGTCGCGGTAAAGGTGGTCGATGCGGCTCGTGTTGAAGGTCGAGGCGCGCCGGATGATGCCGTGGACCTCGTAACCCTTCGCGAGCAGCAGCTCGGCAAGGTAGGAACCGTCCTGGCCGGTGATGCCGGTAATCAGGGCTTTTTTCATATGGAAGCCGGCTAGCTAGAGCGATTAGACCGCGCCATGCAAGTGCCGAGGCGAAAGCTCATTTTTCGCTCCCGGCCAGCAGTTTGAGCAACTCGTCCCGCCAAAGCGCCGCCACCGTGTGGCTGCCGTGCCCGCGGGTTTGCGGGGTCAGCGGCAGGACGATGGCCCGGCCGTGTTTCACGCGGCTGATTTCACGCTCCAGGATGCCCAGCTCGGGCGGGTTGATCAGGTCGTCGGCCGTGTTGATGGCCAGAAGCGGCGCGGTGATCTTCTCCAAACCCGGGTTCGGGTCGTAATCATGCGAAGCCTCCAGGGCGTAGAGGTAGTCGTTCGCATCGCCGGTCTTGAGGTAATTCGCCACGAAGGCGTCGAGCGCCGCGTCGGTCTGTGCCAGCGTGGGCGTCTCGGCCTGCCGCAACACCGGGTTGCTGCTCATGAGGTAAAGCATCTGCGCGCCGGTGCGCAGCGACTGCGGCTGCCGGGTGTAGTTGCCGCCCTGCCATTCCGGGTCCTGGCGGATGGCGTCGATGGCGAGCCGCCGCCACGCGCGATTGCGGCCGGCGATCTGGGTGGGCAGCGAGGCCAGCGGCATGAGCGCATCCATGAAGTCCGGGTAGGTCTGGCCCCACAGCCACGTGTGCATGCCGCCCATCGAGGTGCCCATGACGAGGCGGGCGTGGTTCACGCCGAGGCCCTCGGTCAGCAGCCGGTATTGCGCCTCGACCATGTCACGGTAGCCGTAGCGCGGGAACTTCGCGCGCAGCCCGTCGCTGGGTTTGCTGGACTTGCCGTGGCCGATGCCGTCGGGCAGCACGATGAAAAACTGCGTGGCATCGAGCGGCTGCCCGGCGCCGAAGAGCTCGGGCGCGAAGGCCGGCGACAGGAACTGCGCCCCGCTGCCCGTGGTGCCGTGCGTGATGAGCACGGCGTTTGTCACGCGGCCGGCCGCATCGCGGCGCGGCACCCCGAGCGTGCGATAGTGGATCCGCAGCTCCGGCAGCGTCTCGCCGGACCGGAACGCAAAATTCCTGAGGATGAAATCCCCCTCGGCGGGCGCGGGATAATCGGCGGCGAAACCGGGCGTGACGGCGACCAGGGCAAGCAGCAGGGCGAGGCGCTTCATGCCCGCACCCTACCCCCGCCCTGCTACGGACGCAAAGTCGTAAACACGTAGTCGCGTTTTTTCGCCTTGGTGTGGCACTCGAAACACTGGTTGGGCGCCCGGCCGCCGACACTGCGGATTTCCCTCGAGTCCTGCTTGAACTGGTCGTAGCCCCACCCGCCCGTCGCGGCGAAACGCGCGTCCTTGATCATCACGTCGGTCCGGTCGCGGGCGCCTTCCTCCAGGTTGCCGGCATATTTCACCTTCAGCGGAAACCAGTCGGCCGCGAACATTGCGCCCTCGGGATAGTTCCCGGTGCGCAGGCCCTCCAGGGCCTTGGCGTTGGCGTAAATGTGATGGACGATGCCGTGCGGCAGGCGGTCCTTGGTCTTCTCGTCCCGCTCGGAATAGACGCTGCCCACATGCGTCCATGCGCGGAAGCCCTCCGGGTAGGGCACGAGGAGCGGCGGCGTCTCCGCCGCCGCCAGCCGGCCCGCCGCGAGCCAGAGCACGATCAAGAGTCGCAATTTCATGCGGAGACTTGAGCCGCGGGGGCGAGGCTGCGTCAAAGCCGGGGCGATCAATGATGCTGGATATGCGGTAAACGGGTGGAACCCGGCCTCCGGACGGGCTGCTTCAATGCTCAAATTGCGCGAGGGACGCGCATCCTGAAACGCGCCCGGAGGTCGCGTTCCACCTCAGGAAAACCAAATTTACCCCAGCGCGGCCAGCAAGCGCTCCAGCTCGGCCTTCTTCGCCTGCTGGTCGGCGAGCTGCTTGCGCGCGCCCTCGAGCACCGCGGGCGGCGCCTTGCTGACGAACGCCTCGTTCGCCAGCCGCGCCTGCGTGCCGGCGATGTGCTTGGTGATGGACTCGATCTCCTTCTTCAACCGGGCCTTTTCCTCGGCCGGGTCGCCCTTCAGCTGCTTGATGATGTTCCAGGAACCGAAGGCCGTCACGATGGCCGGCGCGTTGGGTGACATCGCGCCGCGCACGACCGAGCCGGCGCCCATCATGCGCTTGAGCTTGGCGAGGTTGGCGTCGAGCACCGCCCAGTGGGCGTCGGTCGCCTCGACCACGAACTCGGAAACCTTGCTGGCGGCCTCGCCCTGCTCGGCCTTGAAGGCGCGCACCTGCGACACCACCGCCTTGAGCTGCGCCACCTGCGCCGCCGCGGCGTGGTCGACCACCAGCCCGCGGCTGGCGATCTGCGAGCAGTTCTCCATCTGCGCGTCGCGCATGAGGAACGTGCCCTCGGCCCCGTAGCCGAGCAGGTGCCACAGTTCCTCGGTGATGAACGGGGTGAACGGGTGCAGCAGCAGGAGCGTCTGGCGCAGCACGAGGTCCTGGATGGCGAGGCAGTTCGCCTTGGTCGCGGGATCAAGCAGCTTGGCCTTCGAGACCTCGACATACCAGTCGCAGAAGTCATTCCAGAAAAACCCGTAGATCGCCTGCACGGCCGCGCTGAACTCGAACTCCGCGAAGCAGCGGTCCACCTCGCGCGTCGTGCCGAGCAACCGGTCGATGATCGCATGGTCGTCGGCGTCGAATTTCGCCGGCTCGAGCCGGGCGAGGATGGCGGCGCACGAGGAGTTGTCGGCCATGTCGCCGCTCATCTGGCGGAAGCGGCAGGCGTTCCACAGCTTGTTGCAGAAGTTCTTGCCGCCCTCGATGCGGTCCTCCTGGAAGCGGATGTCCTGCCCCTGCGGCGCGATCGACACGATGCCGAAGCGCAGGCCGTCCGCGCCGTATTTGGCGATCAGGTCGAGCGGGTCGGGCGAGTTGCCGAGCGACTTCGACATCTTGCGGCCCTGCTGGTCGCGGATGATGCCCGTGAAATACACGTGCTTGAACGGGATCCGCTTCTCCAGCGGCTGGCCGGGGTTCGTGAACTCCAGGCCGGCCATGATCATGCGCGCCACCCAGAAGAAGATGATGTCCGGGCCCGTCACAAGCGTCGTGGTCGGGTAGAAATAATCGTAGCCGGCCTTCGCCATCGCGTCCTTGTCCGGCCAGCCGAGCGTCGCGAAGGGCCAGAGCCACGAGGAGGCCCACGTGTCGAGCACGTCGTCCTCCTGCACCCAGTTGGCCTTGTCGGCCGGGCCCTCGAGCGACACGTGCACCTTCTTCGGGTCGGCGATGTCGGCCGCGGTGAGCGTCTCCTTGTCGAGCCCCTTGGCATACCACACGGGGATGCGGTGGCCCCACCAGAGCTGGCGGCTGATGCACCAGTCCTGGATGTTCTCGAGCCAGTGCAGGTAAACCTTCGACCAGCGCTCGGGATGGAACTGGATGTGGCCGTCGCGCACCGCGGCCTTGGCCTCCTCGATGCGCGGATACTTCAGCCACCACTGCCAGGTCAGGCGCGGCTCGATCGGCACGTCGGCGCGCTCGGAGTAGCCGACGTTGTTCTCGTAAGGCTCCTCCTTCACCAGCGCGCCCGCCTCCTTGAGCATCTCGGCGGCCTTCTTGCGGCCGGCGAAACGGTCCAGGCCCGCCAGCTCCGGGCCGGCGAGCTCGTTGAGCTTGGCGTCGGGCGTGAGCACGTCGATCGGCGCGAGCTTGTGGCGCTGGCCGACCTCGAAATCCACCTTGTCGTGCGCCGGCGTGATCTTGAGCGCGCCGGAGCCGAACTCCTTGTCCACGGCCTCGTCGGCGATGATCGGGATCTCGGCGGCGGGCCCGATCGGGCGCTTCACCTTCTTGCCGATCCAGGACGTGTAGCGCGGGTCGGCCGGGTGCACGGCGATGGCGACGTCGCCGGGGATCGTTTCGGGGCGCGTCGTCTTGACCTCGATGAACTGGCCGGGCGCGTCGGTGCGCTCGTAACGCACCTGGTAGATCGTGCCCTTCACGGGCTTCATGATCACTTCCTCGTCGGAAAGCGCCGTTAGGCTGACCGGGCACCAGTTGACCATGCGCTTGCCGCGGTAGATGTGGCCCTTGCCGTAAAGATCGACGAAGACCTTGAGCACCGCCTGCGAGTAGGCCGGGTCCATCGTGAACTGCGTGCGGTCCCAGTCGGCCGAGGCGCCGAGCGCCTGCAGCTGCTTGAGGATGATGCCGCCCTTCTCGTCGCGCCACGACCAGACCTTCTTCAGGAACTCTTCGCGGCCGAGATGATGGCGCGTCTTCTTTTCCTTGCGCAGCTCGCGCTCCACCACGGTCTGCGTCGCGATGCCGGCGTGGTCGGTGCCGGGCAGCCACAGCGCCTCGCGGCCCTCGAGCCGGGCGCGGCGAATCAGGATGTCCTGCAGCGTGTTGTTCAGCACATGGCCCATCGTCAGCACACCCGTGACGTTGGGCGGCGGGATCATGATGGTGTAGGGCGACTTGCCCGGCCGGACCTTGCCCGCAAACGCGCCTGCGGCCAGCCAGGCGGCATACCACTTCTTCTCAACGTCGTGTGATTCGTAGCTCTTGGTGATCGCGGCCATGGCAGTTAGGTAGCCGGGCAGTGAAAGGCCCCCGCCCCGCCCTGACAAGCTGGTTTGTCTCCTCCTTGGAGGCGGGACCATCAGTCCCGCTTGTTTTGGTGGAGGGCCGGCCTCCCGGCCGGCCGCGGTCGGTCAGGAGACCGACCCTCCAAAAACCCCACCCTACCGCATCTCCTCCAGCTCGAAAACCAGCTGGTTGCGCACCCCCACGGGCAGCGGGATAAAGTCAGCCGGGGTCAGCGCCGCGGCGGTCTCGTCTGAGAGCAGGAACTTCAGGAAACGCTGCAACGCCGGGGCCTTTGTCCGGAGAAAGCTCACATAAAGCACCAACCTCAGCGGGTAGGCCCCGGCATGGACGTTCTCCGGCGACGGCAGGCAGGCCGGCTCGGCCGGGCCGGACGCCACGGCCAGCACCCGCAGACCCTCGCCCACTGCCGCGCTGCCCGTCACGCCGATGCTGTTTTCTGTCGCCAGCAGGCTCTGCGCGAGCGCGGTGCCGGACGGAGAAAAAGCCAGGACCGCATTGGGCGCCGCATCCTGCAGGATGATCCGCTGAAACAGCGGCCAGGCCAGCCCGGCCTGCGGCGAAACGGCAAAGGGCGTCCGCTCTTTCTGGCCCGCCTCGCCATAGATCCGGCGCAGTTGCGCGACCGTGATCTGGGTCAGTGGCGCGGTGGCTGGCACGGCGATCACCGTCACCTGGTAACCCATGGTCCGGCTCACCACGGCACCGGCCGGCGGCGTCTCGGCCGCCGGCAGCAGGAAGAGACCCACGTCCGCCCGGCCGGCCTCGAGGGCATCCACGCCCGGTCGTGTGCCACGCAAATCGAGCTTCACCACCATGTCTTCCTGCCGCGCGAATTCCGCCACGGCACGCGCAAACCCTTCACCGAGCAAATCGGAGCCGACGACGCGGATCTCCGCCGCCACGTTGCCGGTGGCGAGCAAGGCCGTCGTGAGGAGCGAGATTAGAAAATCCAACCGCATCACCCGATGCAATCAACCGCCCGATCCTCCGCCACGCCTGCAACGACCTGCCTTCAGGCGGTAATTTGTCGCTGACCTTGGAGGCGGGGTGCCCCCACCCCGCGATGTTCGAATTGCCTGCGGGGTGAGGGCACCCCGCCTCCATCAGTCGACCTTCCCTCAACCCCGGTCCACGACGTCGAGCTCAGGCCACTCCGCGATCTTGCGGTGCAGCGTGCGGCGGCTGATGCCGAGCAGCTGTGCAGCCTTCGTGCGGTTGCCGCGGGCCTTCATCAGCGCCTCCTTGAGCAGGCGCTTCTCGTTGTCCTCGACGGAATACGGGTTGGCCGGTGTGGCCGTTACCATCGACGGCGGCGGCGGCGCCTCGCCGCGGAAGCGCGGTTCGAGGTCGAACTCGCTGATCTTGCCGCCACGGCGAAGCACGACGGCGTTCTCGGCGAAATTGCGCAGCTCGCGGATGTTGCCCGGCCACGAGTAGGCCTGCAGGTGGCGCATCGCTCCCGGCTCGACCGTCACCGGCTCGTAGGCGTTCTCCTTCGAGTAGACCTTGATGAAATGCTCCAGCAGCACCGGGATGTCCTCCGTCCGCTCGCGCAGCGGCGGCGTGGTGATGCGCACGACGTTGAGCCGGAAGAACAGGTCCTCGCGGAACTTCCCCTCCTTCACCATCTGCTCGAGGTTGCGGTTGGTCGCCGCCACGAGGCGCACGTCCACCGTCATCGTCTTCGAGCTGCCGATGCGCTCGAAGCTCTTGGTCTCGAGGAAGCGCAGGAGCTTCACCTGGATCTCGGGGCCGATCTCGCCGATCTCGTCCAGGAAAACCGTGCCCGTGTCCGCCGTCTCGAAGCGCCCCTCGCGCCGCTCGGTCGCGCCGGTGAACGAGCCGCGCTCGTGGCCGAAGAGTTCGCTCTCCAGCAGCTGTGCCGGCAGCGCCGCACAATGCACCGGCACGAACGGCGCGCGCGCGCGCGGGCTGGCCTGGTGGATGGCCTGGGCGATGAGCTCCTTGCCGGTGCCGGTCTCGCCCTCAATGAGGATGGTGGCCTTGGACGGCGCCACGAGCTTCACGCGCTCGATGACCTCCGCCAGCTTGGGCGAGTGGCCGACGATGCCCTCGACGTTGAACTTCTCGTCGAGCCGCTCGTGCAATTGCTTCACCTCGACCTCGAGGGTCTTGGTCTTGAGCGCGCGCTGGATGAGGATCTCGAGCCGCTCGATCTGCACGGGCTTGGTCAGGAAATCCACGGCGCCGCGCTTCATGGCCTCGACGGCGGAATCGATGCTGCCGTAGGCGGTCATCATGATGACCGCCGGCTTGTTCGCCAAAGCCAGGGCCTTGTCGATGACCTTGAGGCCGCTTTTGCCCGGCATGCGGAGGTCGGTGATGATCACCTCGAACTCCTGGGCATCCATCAGGTTGAAGGCCTCGTCCGCGCTGGCCGCGACCGACACATCGTAATGCTCCTGCAACGCCTGCTGCAGCCCCTCGCGGGTGTGCTTCTCGTCGTCGACTATCAGAACGCTCGGCACCATGCCGGTATGAAGCCCCGCCCCCCCGCCCCGGTCAACGGGAAATGAGACGAGGTGTCACAGCTTTACCGGCTAGTTACCCTTTAACGAAAGCGAGCAAGTATACCTTAGTCCGCCAGCCGGCTGAGGTCCGAGCCTTGCAGCAACAGCTTCACCGCGGCCTGCAGACCCGCGGCGTCCTCGGCGTCGAAGCGGGCCAGGTTCGGGCTGTCGAGGTCCAGCACGCCGAGCAGGCGGCCGTCCTTCATGAGCGGCACCACGATCTCCGATCGCGAGGCGTGGTCGCAGGCGATATGGCCGGGAAATTTCTCCACGTCGGGCACGACGATGGTCTCGCGCTTCTGCGCGGCCGTGCCGCAAACGCCCTTGCCGAGCGGAATGCGGATGCAGGCGACCTTCCCCTGGAACGGCCCGAGCACGAGGCCGCCACCGCGCAGGAAATAAAAACCGGCCCAGTTCAGCCCGGGCAGCGCCTGGTAAAGCAGCGCGGCCATGTTCGCCGTGTTGGCGAGGCCGTCACGCTCGCCGGCCAGCACCGCCGCCAGCTGGGCGTGCAGCGCGCGATAGGCTTCGGGCTTGGCCAGGCCGGCCGTGGTCTTGATCTCGTGCATGGCCACCAAGGGAGCGGGCTTTGTCCGCAGGGCAAACGATTATTTCGCACGGATGGCCTGGCTCGTTGCCCGAAACCGCCCGCGGCGCGCGAGGGATAACGCGCCCTGCCACGGGTCCTCAGTTTTGGAAAAGCTCCTGCACGCACCGCGCCGCGTCCTGCTCGTCGTCGCCCGTCACCTCCACCTCGATCACCGTCGACATGACACACAGGGCGACAATCGTGACGACACTGCGGCGGCGCAGGTCGGCGATCTCGCCGTTGCACCGGAGGATGATGGTCGAGTGAAACCGGCCGGCCAGCTGCACGAGCGCGACGACATGCTGCAACGGCCGGTCCTTCATCCAGGATACGGTGCGGGTGGTGAGCTTCATGCCGGGCTCTGACCCACCGGACCTGACATCGTTCGTCCTGATTCACAAAAAATACGGGAAATATTTCCGAACGCACCGCAGCCCGCGGGTCCGGCGCAGCGTCCGCCCGCTTTCGCTCCACCGGGAACCAACAGGGCCGCCCGCTGACTAGAGGCTGTGCGTGCCGTCTGGAAGCAACTGCCCGTCCTGCTGACCGCCCTGACCGCGGCCACCGCCGTCACCGCCGGCGTGGTCGGCTGGCTCACGGCCAAGGACTGCAGCTGGAGTTTTGTCCAAAAAACCGGCGGCATCCGCATCGGCCAGACGGTCGAGCGCGACGGCCGGCTCGTCCTGCCGGTCGAATATGACATCACCGGCACCAGCGCCGGCGTCACCCAGCGACCCAGCCTCGTGAATTCGGGCCTCGTGGTCCGCCACATCAAGGCCGACCGCACAAAAAACGGCCGGATCGTCCTCATGATCGTCAGCCAGGTCATCGAGGAAGGAAACCGGCCCGCCGGCCTGCATTACGCCAGCCTGGAGGGCATCTCCACCGGGGCCTACGACGTGTATTATGAGGACGCCGACGACCCGGACAAATTCCTCGGCAGAATCCAGGTGCGCTGAGACCGGCGCCTCCCAGGCCCGTCAGACCCGGTAGAACGTCTCGGCGTTGGTGACGTAGAGCTTGCGGAGTTCGGCCGGGGTCGCGCCCGGCAGCGCGGCGTCCAGCGTGTTAACCCAGCGGGGATAGTCGCTCGCCTGCGTCGAGACCGGCCAGTCGCCGCCGAACATCACGCGATCCCAGCCAAAGCACGCAATCACATGGTCGATATACGGCTGCAACTGGGCGGGCGTCCACGCGGTGTGGTCGGCCTCGGTCACGAGGCCGGACAGCTTGCACCACACATTGGGCAACGCGGCCAGCTCGCGCAGTTCCGCGCGCCACGGGTCAAGGCGGCCGGCCTTGATGTCGGGCTTGGCGATGTGATCGAGGACGAACTTCACCCCCGGGCACTGCCGCACAAGCCGGATCGTGTTGGCGAGCTGCGTGTGGTTGATGCAGAGATCAAAACTCAGCCCGTATTCCGGCAGCAGCTGCACGCCGCGCACAAAGTCCGGCCGCAGGCAGAACGCCGGGTCGGCCTCGAACTGGATGATGCAGCGGATGCCCTTGATGAGCGGGTTCGCGGCGAGCCGGGCGAGCTCGGCGCGGGCGCCCTCCCCCTTCTCCAGCGGGGCCCACGGCACGATGCCGCGGATGCGCGGGTCGGTCCGCGCGACCTCGGTGACCCAGTCGGCCTCGGCCTGGAACTGCGCAGGGTCGCACTCGCACTGGAGAAAAACCATCTTCGCCACCGCCACGTCACCGCAGGCCGCGCGGTAATCGGCGATGAGGTGGTTTTTGTTCAGCAGCGGCACGTTCGCCAGCCAGGGATAGCTGAGCCGCGAGAGGTCCCAGATGTGCAGGTGGGTGTCGACGAGGGGGAACGAGGGCATGGGGAAAATCGGGTAAACCGCTAATTGGCGCTAATGAACGCTAATTTCTTAACACTGCGCAAAAGAATCATGGATTGATTCAGATTAGCGGGCATTGGCGAAAATTAGCGGTTAACTCAGCTATCGGTTCACCTGGTTTTTAAGCGGCTCGCCACGCAGGCCGCGGACGGCCTCCTCGGCGGCCAGCTGCTGCAGGCGCGGGATGCTGCTCTCGCTATACCATGCCACATGCGAGGTCAGCAGGGCCCGCGGCGCAGCCCGGAGCGGATGGTCCGCCGGCAGCGGCTCGGCCTCGAAGACATCCACGCCGGCGCCGCCGATGGTGCCGGCCGTCAGCGCCGCGGCGAGTGCGACGGTGTCGATCAGCGGGCCGCGCGCCGTGTTCACGATGATCGCGGTGGGCTTCATCGTCGCGAGCCGGGCGGCGCTGACAAAATGCTTCGTCTCCGCCGTGAGGGGCAGGTGCAGCGAAAGGATGTCGCTGCGCGCAAACAGCGCGTCCAGCTCCACCTTCTCCACCCCGGCCGCCGCCATCACCGCGGCGGACACAAACGGATCATAGGCAATGCGCGGCCCGCCGAACCCCGCCATCATCCGGTGCGCCGACCGGGCGATGCGTCCGAAGCCGGCCGTGGCGAAGGTCATCTCCCCCAGCGCCGGCATCGGCCGGTCGGGTGTGATCTTCCAGGTGCCCGCGCGCAGCCGGGCGTCGATCTGCGGCAGCTGCCGCGCCAGCGCCAGCCCGAGCGCCACGGCGTGCCCGGCCACCTCGTCCACACCGTAGTCCGGCACGTTGCAGACCGGGATGCCCCGGGCCTTCGCGGCGGCGAGGTCGACATTGTCCACGCCGATGCCGTAGCGGACGATCACCTTGCACCGCGTCAGCGTGGCGATGACCGCGGCATTCACCGGCGCCCATTGCACCAGCAACGCGTCGGCCTCGCGGGCCGCGGCGATGACCTCGTCGGCCGTCTTGCATCGGGCGACGGTGAGTTCGACACCGGCGGCGGCGCAGGCGGCCTCCTCGTGCTGGAGGTTGGGAAAACCGTGGTCGGTGATGAGGCAGCGGAGCTTGGTCATGAAAAATCAGCGGGAGCCGGCGATCTTGGTGTTCTGGCCGAGCCCCTCGGGGCCGAGGCCGTTGTAGCCGCCGTCCACCGGAAGGTCGGTGCCGGTGATGAACGATGCGTCGTCGCTCAGCAGGAAGAGCACGGGCCCGGCGATTTCCACCGGGTGCCCCATGCGGGCGAGCATGTGGAATTGCCCCCACACCGGGTCGTAGGCGGCACGGTCGCCGCCGGCGGCCTTGTCCACCTCGCGCGTCCAGATCCAGCCGGGACTGACGCTGTTGACGCGAATCCGGTGCGGCGCGAGGTCGAGCGCCGCGCAGCGCGTGAGCTGCGTGACGGCGCCCTTGGCCATGTTGTAGGTCCAGCGGTTCGGCTGCGCGACCCACGAAGAGATGCTCGAGACATTGACCACGGCGCCGCCGCCCTGCGCCTTCATTGCCTCGGCGGCGAGCTGGGTCAGCCGCGCGAAGGCAAACGGCCCGACATTGAAGCTGCGCAGAAAATCCTCCCGCGTGGCATCGAGGCCCTTGGCCACGAAGGAGAACGCGTTGTTCACCAGGTAGTCCAGCCGCCCGTGCCGCTCCCGCGCGGCCGCCACGAGGGTCGCGCAGAATTTCTCGTCGGCGAGGTCGCCCGCCACGATGAGCGGCTCGAAGCCCGCGGCGGCGAAAGCGCGCTTCCCCTCCTCCGCGTCCGCCGGCAGGCCGCTGACGACGACCGCCGCGCCCTCGCGCAGCAACTCCAGGGCGATGGCGTGGCCAATGCCGTGCGTGCCGCCGGTGACGAGTGCGACCTTGCCTTTGAAACGTGAGGTGAGAGGAGTGCGGATGGGTGAGGTGGTCATGACAGGAATCCAGGGATTGTGGTGAGAGGCTTTACGTCCCGGCTTCGTCCGGCCGGTGCGGCCAGTCGGGGTGTAAAGTCCCGTCGACGTTTTCAGAATCGGAATTCACGGACAGAGCACGCCCTTGATGTCGGCGCCCTGGGCGGCGAGCATGCGGTGGAACGCCTCCACGCCGGCCGCCAGCGGGAAGGACTGCACCCAGGACAGGGCGTCGACCCGGCCGGTGGCCATGAGGTCGAGCGCGAGCCGCAGTTCCTCGAGTTTGGCGGCGTAGGTGCCGAGCACCTGCTTCTCCGGCAGCGTGATGCCGTAGGTGTCGAGCGTTACGGTGTTTTCGTGCAGGCCGATCCAGACGGTGGCGCCACCCGGGCGGAGCGCGTCGAGCGAGGCTTGCTTGGTGCGAGCGGAGCCAACGGCGTCAACCGTGAGGTCCGCGCCCTCGCCGCCGGTTGCCGCGGCCACGACCTGCGCCACGTCCTCCTCACGCGGGTTGATGACGCGGACCGCGCCCAATTTTTTCGCCACGGCAAGACGTTCCGGGCTCAGGTCCGCCACCAGCACCCGCGCGCCCCGCTCCACCTGCAGCGTCTGCTGGCAGAAGAGCCCGATCGGGCCCGCGCCGATCACGAGGACGGTCGCGGCCGGGAGATGGCGCGTGAGATTGACCACGTGGAGGCCGTTCGCCAGCGGCTCGGCCAGCGCGGCGGCGGCGGCGGGGAGATTCTCCGGCCACGGCAGGAGGCAGCGCGCCGGGACGTTCACAAATTCCGCAAAGGCCCCCGGCCGGTGCATGCCGAAGATCTGCCGGTCGGCGCACAGGTGGGTGTCGCCCCGGGCGCAACGCGCACAGCGGCCGCAGGGCACGACGGAGTTGCTGACGACGCGCGCGCCGGTCCGCCACTCGCGCACTTCCGCGCCGGCCTCGGCGATGGTGCCGCAGAACTCATGCCCCATCACCAGCGGCGGCGGGCGACGCGGGCTGTGCGTCTTGAAGGACTCGAGCTCGCTGCCGCAGATGCCGCACGCCGCGACGCGCAGGCGCACCTCGTCGGGCCGCAACGGGGGCGAATCGGCGTCGCCAATCTCCAGCCGGTCAAATTCAGGGTAACGCAGGACGCGCATGGGGTGCGCATTCAGTGCCGCCCGAAAATTATGAAAGCAAGGGTGAAGCCCTTGAAATTTCAGTCGCCCCGCCTCCACCGGTGCGTCAACACTGCTGGCGCATCGTGCCGGGCCGCCGCTGGCCGGCCCGGCACGAAACAAGTCTCATGCACGCTTCCAAAGATCCCCTGCACGGCATCACCCTGGAGAAAATCCTGGAGGCGCTGGTCGCGCACCACGGCTGGCGCGGCCTCGCGGCCCGCGTCGAGATCCGCTGCTTCATGTTCGACCCGAGCATCACGTCCTCGCTGAAGTTTCTCCGCCGCACGCCCTGGGCCCGCGCCAAGGTGGAGCAGCTCTACCGCGAGCTGGTGGACTCCCCGCGGAACTAACCGCCGGACGTCGCGAAAGGCGCGCGGGATTTGCGGCCGCCCAGGTGCCGGTGGATGCCCTGCGCCGCCTTGCGGGCGTCGCGCACCGCGTGCACCACGAGGCTGGGCCCGCGCACGGAATCGCCGCCGGCAAACACGCCGGGCAGGCTGGTCATCTGGTTGGCGTCGGTCTTGAACCCGCCCCACTTGTCGGTCGCCACCTTCGCGAAGTCGCTCTGCGCGGGGAACGGCACGGGGTCGAAGCCGTAGGCCACGAGGACGAGGTCGGCGGGCACGTCGTGCTCCGAGCCCGGCACCACCTGCGGGGAACGCCGGCCCGAGGCGTCGGGCGCCCCGAGCTCCATGCGCACGCAGCGCACGCCCGTGACGCGGCCGGCGGCGTCGCCGAGCACGGCGGTGGGGTTGGTCAGAAACTCGAACCGCGCGCCCTCCTCGAGCGCGTTGGCGTATTCCTTGCGGCTGCCGGGCATGTTGGCGAGGTCGCGCCGGTAGAGGCACACCGCCTCGCGCGCGCCGCTGCGCAGTGCGGTGCGCAGGCAGTCCATCGCCGTGTCGCCGCCGCCGACCACGACCACGCGCCGGCCGGCCACCTCGATCGGCTCGCCCGCCATCAGCGGCGAATCGACGTTCTTCTGGATCAGGAAGGGCAGCGCGTCCACGACGCCGGTCAGGTCGGAGCCGGGAATGCCGAGCGGCTTGGGCTTCTGGGCGCCGACGCCGAGGAACACGGCGTCGTAGCGGTCGCGCAGGCCCTCGAGGGAGACGTCCCACCCGACGCGCACGCCGAGCCGGAACTCCACCCCCATCCGCGCCAGCAGCTCGATGCGGCGCTCGACGATGTGTTTCTCGAGCTTGAACGCCGGGATGCCGTTGACCAGCAGCCCGCCGGGGACGGCCTGCGCCTCGAAGACGGTCACGCCGTAGCCCAGCCGCACCAGCTCGTCGGCGCAGGCCAGGCCGCCCGGGCCGGAGCCGATGACCGCGACGCGCCGGCCGTTGTCCGGGGCCGGCACGGCCTCCACGCCGCCGTGGCGAAAGGCATACTCGTTGATAAAACGCTCGACCGCGCCGATCGCGACCGGGTCGGTGCGGGCGTTGAGGATGCACGCGCCCTCGCAAAGCTTTTCCTGCGGGCAGACCCGCGAGCAGATCTCGGGCATGTTGCTCGTGGCGCGGGAAACGGCCGCCGCCTCGAGGAACAGGCCCTGCGCGGTCAATGCCATCCACTCCGGGATGCGGTTGGCCAGCGGGCAGCCCGTCATGCACAGGGCGTTCGGGCACTGGATGCAGCGGGCGGCCTGCGCCCGCACCGTGGCCTCGTCAAACTCGCTGTAGATCTCGCGGAAGTCCTCCACGCGCTCCCCGGCCGTCCGCTTGGGCGGCGTCGCCCGGTGGATCAGGGACCAGGCGTATTTGGAGTGATGATGCGGGGTGGAGAGAGGCATGCGGATTGACCGGCGCGGCCCCAACCGGCGGGCGGAGCGCCACGCTTACAGCCTACAAAACCGCCGGAAGGCCGGCTCGGCGCTTTTTGCCCAAGGCCTCGCACCCGTTGCACTTAGCCCGGGCTCAGGTCCCCGGCAGCATGCGCACCCGGCGGTGCTTCTGGGGAAACTGCAGCGTCACGACCGTGCCGACACCTTCCTTGCTCTCGATGCCGATGTGGCCGCCGTGGTCGCGCATGATGCGCTGCACGATCATCAGCCCGAGGCCGTGCCCGCCCGTCTTGGTCGTGTGGTAGGGCGAGAAAAGCTTGGCCAGGTCCTCGGTCCTGATGCCGGCCCCGGTGTCGGCGAGGCGCACGAACACCGAGTCGTCATCCGCGCGCACGCGGATGGCCAGCTTGCCGCCGGCCGGCATCGCCTCCATCGCGTTCTTCACGAGGTTGAAGAAGACCTGCTTGAGCTGGTTGCGGTCGGCCATGATCACGGGCGCGCCGGCGGACAGCTCGGCCTCGACGGTGAGGTCGCGGTCGGCGAGCTCCCGGCCCTGGAAACGCAGCACGTCCTCGATGACCTCGACGACGTTGACCTCGGCCAGGTCGGGCGGGCGCGGGCGGATGGCCTCGAGGAAATTCCGGATGATGCCGTCGAGGCGCGTGACCTCGTCCTGGCAGATCTTGATGGAGTCGCCGAGCGAGTCGGCCTCCTTCGAGCCCTTCAGCTTCCTGAGCTTCCGCTCGATGAGCTGGAGGTGGATGGTGAGCGAGTTGAGCGGGTTGCCCAGCTCGTGGGCGACGCCGGCGGCGAGCAGCAGGATGGAGGAGATCTTCTCGTTCTCGATCAGCTCCTCGGTGGATTTTTTCTCGCTGGTGATGTCGGAGAGGATGATGGCGAAGCGCGGCGCCCCGCCCTCGCCCTCGCTGAACGGCACCATGTAGAGCCGCACGACGCGCGGCGCGGGGTAGGTCAGCTCAAACTCGCGCGTGACGACCGGCTGCCCGGCCTTCTGGCCGCCGGTCGTGGCGCCCTCGAGCGAGCCCCGCAGGCCGGGCACGAGGCGCCAGAGCGTCTTTTCGGCCCCGGCGTCGTCCTTGAAGCCGATGAGCTGCGCCGCGGCATGGTTGGCGTAGTCGATCTCGCCGTCGGCCGTGATGACCAGCACGCCTTCCTGCAGGGTGTTGAAGACCGTGTCGAGCAGCGCGCGCTCGCGGGCCAGCCGCTGCACGAGCGTCCGCAGCCCGGCGGCATCGAGCCGGTCGAGCCGGTCGAGCACCTTGTCGAGCGAACTGGGTTTTTTGCCGGACATGAATGTCGCGGGAGTTGGCCAGAGGAATGGACTTGCTGCAATTCATTCCTGCCTGGAGGCGGGGCCATCAGCCCCGCGGGACATGGGCTGCGCATGCGCAACTCGCGGGGCTGATGGCCCCGCCTCCAAGCAATCCCTCAATCAATCAAACAGGATCATCTGCCCCTCGAGGTCCCGGGGCTGGGCGAAGAGCTTGCGGAGGAAACTGTCGCGGTGCACGGCACTGCGGCCGAGCTTGAGGATGGCCTCGCGGTGCTCCTCCGTGCCGTAGCCCTTGTGCTGCGCGAAGCCATAGCCGGGGTGCAACCGGTCGAGCTCGTCCATCAGGCGGTCGCGCGTGACCTTGGCGATGATCGACGCCATCGCGATGCACAGCGAGCGGCCGTCGCCGCTGACGATGCCCTGGTGCGGATACGGGAAGCTGCGCAGCGGCAGGCCGTCGATCAGGATCTGGGCCGACACGGCGGGACGGAACGCCGCCTTCTCGGCCTCGCTGGCGAAGAGGTCGGGCTCGGTCTTCCGGGCGAAGGCGTCGGGCGGGTAGATGCCCTCGAGCGCGCGGCGCATGGCGAGCTTGGTGGCGCCGAGGATGTTGACGGTCTCGATCTCCGCCACGGTGGCGGCGCCATAGTTGGCGTGGATCTGCCCCTGCGCCACCAGCTCCTCGAACTCGGCGTAAAGTTCGCCGCGGTCGGCGGCGCTCAGCTGCTTGGAATCGTTGACCCGGCCGGACTTCGACACGGCCCAACGGCCCTCGAGGAATTCCGGCGACACCAGCACGGCGGCCGCAACCACCGGCCCGGCCAGCGCCCCGCGCCCGGCCTCGTCCACGCCGATCAGGCCCCCGAAGCCCTGGATCTGCTTCAGGTCGAACCCGCGGAGTTGCCGGCGTTTGGCCATGCGACGGGATCAGCCACGCCTCACCGCTTCCACTCGGTCCGCTCCTTCGGCACGGGCAGCGGCAGCTCGTCGAGCTTGCCGGCCTCGGAGACGACCTCGTAGCAGGTGCGGAAATGCAGCTTGGCGAAGCGGCCGAGCGCCTTGGCGCCGAACTTGTCGATCAGCACGCGCGCCTGTGCCTTGGCCGGCGCGCCGGCGCCCTTCTGGAGCTTGTCGCCGAACTCGCGCGACAGGTCGCGCATGATCCGGACGAACTCCGCGCGCGCCACGATCGAGGCGGCGGCAACCACCGGGTCCTCCTCGGCCTTCGTGCGCATCGCCAGGTCGAATCGCTCGACTCCGAGCTTCTTCAGCTCGCGCTGGACGAGCGGCTCCTTGGCGAACTGGTCGAGCAGGCCACGCGGCACCCACTTGCGCTTCAGCGCCGCGTCGAGCGCGTCGGCGTGGTGCTGGGCGAGCAGGCGGTTGAGGCTGGCGTAGGGCCGGGCCATGACGCGGTTGTATTCGCCCATCTCCATGTAGCGCACCTCGGCCACGACGCCCGGCGTCGCGCGGATGAGCTCGTCGAGCTTGAGAATCTGGCTGTCGACGACCGTCTTGCTGTCGCGCACGCCGGCGGCCTGCCAGGCGAGCACGGCCTCCTTGCCGGCGATGACGGTGGCGGCCACGACCGGGCCGAAGAGGTCGCCCTTGCCGCTCTCGTCGAGGCCGGCGTGCGGCTCATACCAGTCGGGGTGCAGCACCTCGTCGTAGCCGAGCTTCGGCGCGCCGGTGACCTCGGCCTCGATGACGTTCTGCACGAAGTCCTCGGTGTCCTTCCCGGCGACGACCACCTTGCCGCTGGTGTAGGCGGTCACGTTGACCTTGGGGCCCTTGAAGGCGAAACGCGCATACGGCACCTCGGTCTCCTCCCAGTTTTTCGCGGCGACGGCCGCGCGCAGCTTCTCCATCTGCGCGTCGTCGAGCTTGATGGTGTAGGTGGTGATCGCCTTGGGCTTCTCCCCGGCGTCGTCGAACCGTTTGGGCATGGGTTTAGATGGCCACAAAAAGGCACAAAAACACACAAAAAATTACGGAGTCTTTCATTGTCCCGTTTTTTGTGCCTTTTAGTGACTTTTCGTGGCCAACCTCCCCCAGATTGTCTCCCGGCGCGCTGATTTCCATGCCGCGCTCCACGCCTGGTATCGCGTCCACCAACGGAAGCTGCCGTGGCGCGACACGCCGTCGCTCTACAAGACCGTCGTGTCGGAGTTCATGCTGCAGCAGACGCAGGTGGCGACCGTCCTCCCCTACTTCGACCGCTGGCTGCGCGAACTGCCCGGCTTCGCCGCGCTGGCCGCCGCCCCCGAGGCCAAGGTGATGAAACTATGGGAAGGCCTCGGTTATTACTCCCGCGCCCGGAACCTGCATAAACTCGCCCAGGCCTACGTGGCCGCCCCGAGGCCGCCCCGCACCCCGGCCGAGTGGCGCGAACTGCCCGGCATCGGCCCCTACACGGCCGCCGCCATCACGAGCATCTCGTTCGACGAACCGGCCGCCGTCGTGGACGGCAACGTCGTCCGCATCCTCGCCCGCCTGACCGGCGAGGGCCGGCTTTTCCGCGACGGCACCGAGGCGGTGAAGTTTTTCACCCCGCTGGCCGATGCGCTCGTCATCGGCAGCAACCCGGGCGAACACAACCAGGCGATGATGGAGCTCGGCGCCACCGTCTGCCTGCGCGCCAATCCCCAATGCCTCCTCTGCCCGGTCGCGGGACTTTGCGCCGCCCGCGCCGCCGGCTCCCCGGAGAAGCTTCCCCGCCTGAAACCCAAGGTCATCGAGCAAAAGACCGTCGCTCGCGTCTGGTGCGAACACCGGGGCCGGCTGCTGCTCCGTCGCGGCCACACGCAGGCCAAGCGCCTCGCCGGCCTGCACGAGCTGCCCGAGGCGTCCGACCTCGGCGTGCAACCGGCGGCCGCGGCGTTGCTGGCAACAAAGCGCCGGGCGATCACGCGCTTCGCCATCACCGAGTCGATTTATGCGGTCAAACCGGCCGCCGCGCTGCTGAAGCGCATCGCCGGGAATGAGGGCCTCGAGTGGGTGCCGCTGCAGCAACTCGATCACGTCACGCTCTCCGGCCCGCACCGGCGGTGGATCGGGGAATTGGTTGGACGGGATCGCTAATCCCGCCTGTGGAGGACCGGCCTCCCGGCCGGCCGCGGTCGGTCAGGAGACCGACCCTCCAGCAATCAGTCCTTGCGCTCGCGCAGCAGCTTCCTGTCTACCACAAACGGCCCCGCGGGCAGCAGGCTGGCGAGCAGCACAAGCGCGGTCTTCCGCCACGGCCAGCTGTGCTCCAGCGCCGCCTGGATCGCCGCCCACACGTAGAGCATGAACAGCACGCCGTGCGCCATGCCGACCACGCGGACGGCGCCGGGCTCATGGTAGAGATATTTCAGGGGCATCGCGATGCCGAGCAGCACCAGGAAGGAGACGCCCTCCCAGAAACCGATGACGCGGAGCCGCCCGATGCTGGTCTTGATCCATTGCATGAGGCGCTCATGGCATCCGTGAAGTCGAAGGCGTCAAGCGGTGTTTATGGCAGGGGCCGTTGCCCCCGACGGCCCGGATGCTTGAGGGCCAGCGCCCCTACCGTCCAAACCGGGCGGCCACCAGTTCATCAACCCGCGCTTTCGACGCCAACACTTCCTCCGGCGTCAAGCGCGGGCTCAGCTCGATGACAAGCGTGTGCTCGGGGCGCCAGAAGCTGCTGACCATCTCAAAGTCGATCTTGCCGGAGCCGATGGGCTGGTGGTCGCGGCCCTCCTTGCTGACATCGTGCAGGTGGAAGCCGATGGCGTTGGGCGCGTTCTTCTCGAGGTGCTCGCGGTGGTTGAGCAGGCACATGTTCTGCTTGATCTGGGCATGGCCGGTGTCGTGCCAGTAGCCGCAGGCGCCGGGCTTGGCCATCGCGGCGATCAGGTCGGGATGGTCGGCGTCGAGCGGCAGCTCGTCGAAGGCCTCGCGGTTCTCAAAGCCGAGCATCACGCCCTTCTGTTCGGCATAGGGCAGCAGCTCGGTAAGGCCCTGCTTCGTGTTCGCCCAATAGGGCGGCATGCGGCCCCTCAGCTTGGCGAGGGATTTGACGAGGAGCTTCTGGTAGGAGGCATCGGCCGAGAGATCGGCGTCAGGGCGGGCGTCAACGTAGGCGTCCAGCCGGCCCGCCGGGTTGAACCAGAAGAACTCCACCGCGCCGAGGTGCAGCACGACCTTGCGGGCCTTCACCTGGTGGGCGAAGTCGACGGTGCGCTTGCTGTGGCGCATCCACTGGTCGCGCTCGCGGGCATCGGCCGAGGAGCAGGTGTAGAGGTTGGGCGCGGCGTGCGTGACGCCGGTCGGCAGCGGGCAGAAATTGTGGCAGGAGGCGACCTTGACGACGCCCTCCTCGACCGCCTTCAGGATGCCCGGCACCAGCGTGATCCGGATGCCGTGGCTCAGCTCGACATGGTCGAAACCCAGGGCCGCCATCTCCCGGAGCATCGCATAGCCGTCCTGATGACGGTGCGAGCACCAGCAGGTGGAAAGAGCGATGATCGGCTTCATGCGGCAAACGGCACTAGGACAGGTGGCGCACGTGAAATCAAGCCGGGGGGTTGGAGGCCACCGTGGCCGGCTGCTGCCGGCCCGGTGTTTGTCCCGGGTTCTCGCGGCGCGAAACCCGGGCCAAAAATGAACCGGCCGGACATCCTGCGATGTCCGGCCGGTCATAAGAAAAAGGCTGAAGAAAGGCTTACTCGGCGTAACGACGACGGAGCATGGCGGTGAAGGCCATGACCTTCTCCTTGCGGCGGCGGCGCTCGCAGGGCTTCTCGTTGTAGCGCTTCATGCGGACATCCTTGATGATGTTCTCGCGCTCGAGCTTCTTTTTCAGACGACGGAGAGCACGATCGATCGGCTCGTTCTTGCGCATCTTGATCTCAATAGGCATGGGAAAGGGAGTGGTTGGCGTTGTGGAAAACGAGCAAGAAGCCATCCGCTCCGGTCACCGTCAACAGCAATTTTTAAACCGCCGCTTTCCCCCGGCTCCACCCCGCCCTAGTGCTTGGCCGGCGATGGATTACGCACATTTCAGGATTAGGTCTTGCGAGTGCCTAACCCCCTGATTCCCATACACGAACCTTGGCGTCGTCCGACTCAAATTTCGTCCATCTCCACGTCCATAGCGACTACAGCCTCCTCGACGGGGCCTGCCGCATCGACCGCCTGATGGACCGCGCCACCGCCCTCGGCATGAAGTCCCTGGCCCTGACGGACCACGGCAATCTCTACGGCGCGATCGAATTCTACAACCAGGCCAAGGCGAAGGGCATCAAGCCGCTGATCGGCTGCGAACTCTACCTCGCCGCCGGTTCCCGCCTGGATCGCACCGGCCGGTCCGACGAGGGCAAGAGCATCTACCACCTCGGCCTGCTGTGCCGCGATCTCACCGGCTACCAGAACCTGCTTAAGCTGGTCTCCGACGCCCATCTCAAGGGCTTCTACTACAAGCCGCGCACCGACCTCGAGACCCTGGCCAGGCACACGAAGGGCCTTATCGGCTTCACCGGCTGCCTCGCCTCCCTCGTCCCGCAGCACCTGCTCAACGACAACTACGAGGCCGCCCGCCAGGCCTGCGGCCGCTTCGTGGAGATCTTCGGGAAGGAGAATTATTTCGTCGAGATCCAGGACCACGGCATCCCCGAGCAACGCAAGGTCATCCCCGGCCTGCTCAAGCTCGGCGAGGAATTCGGCCTGAAGGTGATCTGCTCGAACGACGTGCATTACGTCAACGCCGCCGACGCCGGCCCGCACGACACGCTGCTCTGCATCCAGACCGGCTCGAAGATCGCCGAGGAGAACCGGATGAAGTTCTCCGGCACGCAGTTCTTCCTCAAGTCGCGCGAGGAGATGGCCAAGGTTTTCGCCGAGGTGCCCGACTCCGTCACGAACACGCAGCTCGTCGCCGAGATGTGCGACCTGGCCATCCCCTTCCCCAAGGGCTCCGAGCGCTACCCGAAATACCCGCTGCCACCCGAGGTGAAGACCGACCGCACCGGCTACCTCAAGGAGCTCTGCATCGCCGGCCTGAAGGCGCGCTACGGCGTCGACTACACCAAGCCGGAAAAGGCCCAGGACAAGGATTTGGCGAAGACCCTCGTCGAGCGCCTCGACTACGAGATCTCGATCATCGCGAAGACGGGTTTCGTCGACTACTTCCTCGTCGTCTGGGATTTCATCGACTGGGCGAAAAAGCAGCAGATCCCAGTCGGCCCGGGCCGCGGCTCGGGCGCCGGCTGCATCGTCGCCTACCTGCTCGGCATCACCAACCTCGACCCGCTGCGCTTCAAGCTGCTCTTCGAGCGCTTCCTGAACCCCGAGCGCGTGTCGCCGCCGGACTTCGACATCGACTTCTGCATGCGCCGCCGCGGCGAGGTCATCCAATACGTCCGCCAGAAATACGGCAACGAGTGCGTGGCCAACATCATCACCTACGGCACCCTCGGCGCCAAGGCGGTCATCCGCGACGTCTCGCGCGTCCATGACCTGCCCTACGTCGAGGCCGACCGCCTGGCCAAGATGATCCCCGACGAGCTCAACATCGAGCTCCAGGCCGCCATCGACAAGTCCGCCGAGCTGCGCAACGAATACGAGAAGAACCCCGTCGCGCGGAAGATCATGGAGCAGGGCCTCGTGCTCGAGGGCATGGTGCGCAACACCGGCAAGCACGCCGCCGGCATCATCATCACCGACCGGCCGCTCGAGGAGTTCGTCCCGCTCACGCTGCAGGAAGGCGACATCACGGTGCAGTATGACATGAACGCCGTGGGCAAGCTCGGCCTGCTGAAGATGGACTTCCTCGGCCTCAAGACGCTCACCGTCATCGCCGACGCCATCGACAACGTCCGCCGCACCGCCGACCCGAAGTTCGACATCGAGGCCGTCGGCTTCGAGGACGCCAGGACCTACGCCCTGCTCAACTCCGGCCGCACCACCGGCGTGTTCCAGCTGGAATCCGGCGGCATGCAGTCGCTCTGCCGCCAGATCGGCCTGTCCTCGATCGACGAGATCGTCGCCCTCATCGCCCTCTACCGCCCGGGCCCGATGGAGTGGATCCCCGACTACGTCCGCGGCAAGAAGGACCCGAGCACCGTCCAGTTCCCGCACCAGCTCCTCGAGGAGGTCTGCCGCGAGACCTACGGCGTCATGGTCTACCAGGAACAGGTCATGGAGGCGGCCAAGATCATCGCCGGCTACACGCTCGGCGGCGCCGACATGCTCCGCCGCGCCATGGGCAAGAAGGACGCCGAGGCCATGGCCAAGGAACGCGCCAAGTTCGTCGAGGGCGCGGCGAAGGTGAACAAGATCGACGCCAAGACGGCCAACTCGATCTTCGACATCCTCAACAAGTTCGCCGGCTACGGCTTCAACAAGTCGCACTCCGCCGCCTACGCCGTCCTCAGCTACCAGACCGGCTACCTGAAGGCCAACTACCCGGTGCAGTTCATGGCGGCCATGCTCACCTCCGAGCTCGGCAACTCGGAAAAGGTCGCCCACTTCGTCGCCGAGTGCGAGGCCATGGGGCTCAAGGTGCTGGGCCCCGACGTCAACGAGTCGCGCGTCAACTTCACCCCCGTCGGCGACAAGATCCGCTTCGGCCTCGCCGGCATCAAGGGCGTCGGCGAGCAGGCCGCGCAAAAGATCCTCGAGGAGCGCGAGGCCAACGGCCCGTTCAAGGACTTCGCCGACTTCACCGCCCGCGTCGACGCCCGCGCCCTCAACAAGCGCGTGCTCGAGCACCTCGTGAAGACGGGCGCCTTCGACTTCAGCGGCGCGCCGCGCAAGCAGCTTTTCGACGGCATCGACGGGGCCATCGCCGGCGCCGCGGCCCACGCCCGCGACAAGGCCGCCGGCCAGAACAACTTCCTCGACATGCTGGCCGAGGAAAAACCCGCGAAATCCAAAAACGGAGCCGCCGCGGCCCCGGCGCGCAACGGCAGCACCGTCCACACGACCACCGCCGCCGACTTCACCGCCGCCGAGCGCCTGCAGTTCGAGAAGGAGCTGCTCGGCTTCTACGTCTCCGGCCACCCGCTCAACGCCTACGCCGGCCTCGCCGAGGCCTTGTGCACGCACACCGAGGAATCCGTGCTGCTCGAGGGCGACCGCATCGAGTTCCGCCTCGCCGGCCTGATGAGCGGGATCAACAAGAAGCTCTCGAAAAAGGACAACCGGCCCTGGGCCTTCTTCAACCTCGCGAGCAAGAAGGCCACCATCTCGGTCAACATGTATGCCGACGCCTACGAGACCTACGGCAAGAGCCTCGCCGAGAACCAGCCCGTCGTCGTGCTCGGCACGGTGATGAAGGGCAACGACGGCGCCCGCCTCAACGTGAAGGAGCTCTACCCGCTCGACAGCTACCTCGCGAACAACCTCCGCAAGGTCACCTGGCTGCTGTCGCCCGCACACCCCGAACTGCCCGACTTCCTGAAAAAACTCCGCACGACCATCAACGGCGCCGGCGGCGAGACCCGCGTCGAGCTGGCGTTTCTGTTCGAGAACCGCGTGGCCCCGGTCGCGGAGGCCCCGGCCAGCCTCAACTGGCGCGTGGCGCCGGCCGCCTACCAGGAACTGCGCGCCCATCCGGCCGTCGCCGGCATCCTCGCCGAGGCCCGCCGCCCCGAACTGAAGGAAGTGAAACGCTGGGGCAACAAACGCGGCTGACCATGGCTGAATCCAGGATCATCAACCACGCCGCCCGCGTGCTGAAGCTCGTGTCCGCCGGCACGCCTGCCGACCAGGCGCTGCGCGAGTCGCTGACGCAGGACCGGCATTTCACCGCGCCGGCCGAGCGCCGCGGCATCAGCCGCGCCGTGTTCGCCTACTTTCGCTGGTTGCGCTGGCTGGCCCCCAAGGACTCGCCCCAGAAGCAGCTGATCGCCGCCCTCGACCTGCAGGCCCGCTTCGACCAAAATCCCGCCAGCTTCAAGCCCGAGGCCCTCGCCGCCCTCGCCGTGCCGGACTGGCTGAAGGACGAGATGGACATCACCAAGGCGTGGCTCGCCCAGCTGCAGCGCGAACCGGCCCTGTGGATCCGCGCCAAGGCCGGCACCGGCGCCGCCCTCGCCGGCAAGCTCAGCCATCTCATCCCCGCCCCGCAGTCGCCGGACGCCCTCCGCTACACCGGCCTCACCGACCTTTACCGCACGAAGGAATTCCAGGCCGGCGAATTCGAGATCCAGGACCTCGCCTCGCAGCTGGTCGGCCTCGCCGCCGCGCCGCGGCCGGGCGAGACGTGGTGGGACGCCTGCGCCGGCGAAGGCGGCAAGACGATGCACCTTTCCGACCTGATGCAGAACAAGGGCCTGCTCTGGGCCAGCGACCGCTCCGTGCGCCGCCTGGCCAAGCTCAAGGAGCGCGCGGCCCGCGCGAAGGTCTTCAACTTTCGCGCCGCGCCCTGGGAGGGCGACGCGAAGCTGCCCACGAAGGCGAAGTTCGACGGCATTCTCGTCGACGCGCCCTGCAGCGGCGTGGGCACCTGGCAGCGCAACCCGCACTCCCGCTGGACCACCCTGCCGAAGGATGTCCACGAGCTCGCCGCCGTGCAAACCCGCCTGCTCAACCACGTCGCCGGCTCGCTCAAGCCCGGCGGCCGGCTGGTCTACGCCGTGTGCACCCTAACCCGGACCGAGACCACGGGGGTGGCGAATGAGTTCACCAAAAACCATCCAGAGTTTGAGCCGGTTGCGGTGAGGCCCGGCCAAGCGATTAAGAAAGCAGAATTAGGAATTAAGAATACTCCCGATGAGATTCCTCCTTCTTCCTTCAACCTGCCTAATTCCCTGACCCTCTGGCCGCAGGACCTCAACGCGAACGGCATGTTTATCGCTACATGGCGGAGGAAGTAACCAAGATCACCGGCGCCACCGTGCGCGACGACTACAACGCGATCAACGCGGTCCTGCACTACACGCGGGCGGCGCACTTCGTCGGTCTGTGGAAATCCGAGCTCGCGCTGATCACCAGGTATTTTCCCGACAAGTCCGTCCGACTGCTCGAGGCCGGCTGCGGCGCCGGCCGCGTGACCGTCGGTCTCTGGCACCAGGGTTACCGGAACCTCACCGGCTTCGACTTCGCCTCCGAGCTGCTCGAGCAGGCGCAGAACCTCGCGCAGGAACAGGGCATCGCCGGCCTGACGTTCCTGCAGGCCGACGCGACCCAGCTGGAAACTTGTCATCTATTAAATGACAAACTGTTCGATGGCGTGCTCTTCCTGTTCAACGGCCTGATGCAGATCCCGGGACGCGAGAACCGCCGCGCCGCGCTGCGCGGGCTGCACCGGCTCTGCCGGCCGGGCGGGCATTTCATCTTCACGACGCATGATCGCGCCGATCCCCAGGACCTCAAGGAGTGGGCCAAGGAGGCGGAGCTTTGGGCGCGCGGCGAACAGAACCCGCGGCTGGTCGAGTTCGGCGACCGCTACTTCACCGACCACAACGGCAACACCTTCATGCACCTGCCCGACCGGGCCGAGGTGCTCGGGGACATGGCCGCGACCGGCTGGACGCACGTCGAGGACGCAACCCGCAACGAACTCGCGAGCGAGACGCCGAAGGTCCGCAATTTCTCCGACAACTGCCGCTTCTGGGTGGCAAGGAAATAAGACGGGCGGCACCAGCTGGCGGACAATCCTGTAGCTCGCGCGCCACGTTGCCCGCAAGCGGGCAACCTACAAAGAGGAACGCTGCAACTTCGCCTCGAGCCCCGCCTTCACCGCCGGCCATTCGGGCGCGATGATGCTGAACATGGCCGTGTCGCGCTCGTAGCCGTCGTGCGGCCGCAGCATCTGCTTGCGAAGGACGCCCTCGAACGAGGCGCCGAGGCGCAGGATGGCGGCGCGGGACTGCGCGTTGTTCGCGTCGGTCTTCAGCTGGACCCGCAGCGCGCCCCAGCCCTCGAAGGCCTGGCGCAGCATCAGGTATTTCGCCTCGGTGTTGACGGCGGTGCGCTGCGCCCCGGGCGAGATCCACGTCCAGCCGATCTCCAGGCCCCGGTGCGGCCGGCGGATATCAAGAAACCGGGTCGTCCCGACCACGCGGCCGTCCTCCTGGCTCACGGTGGCGAACGCCACCTCGGCGCCCGTCGCCTGCGCCGCGAGCGCGTCAGCCACGTATTTATCCGCATCCGCCGCCGTCCGGAACGGCGGGATGAGGAGATAGCGAAAAACCTCCGGCGTGGCGGCGGCAAAGAGCCCGGCGACATGGCCCGGCCCGAGCGGCTCGAGCCGCACGTGGCGGCCCGCGAGCAGGACGGGCTGGGGATCGAAAACGGGGGGCACGGCGCCAGCATGGCGCCGGCGGCGCGCCGCCCAAGCCCGGAATCCGCGCCGACCGGCACAGTGACTTCGTTTTTGGAGAAGGATAAGCGGCTCATCCGTCGTGCCGGCCCCACCCTTATTTATTCCGCACCATGCTTGCCGCCCCCTGCCACGACTGCCAACTTGCCCCCATGTCCTCGCTGCTCACCGACCGCGCCCTCCTGTGGCTCGGCGCCCTGCTCTACCTCGCCGGCTTCCTGACCGGCCTGGTGGCGCTCACGCGGCGCCAGGCGCCCGCCGGTCTGCGGACGATCCTCAACACCCTCCTCGTCGGCGGCTGGGGCTTCCAGATGGCCGGCCTCTACGTGCGCGGCCTCGCCGTCGGCGGCTGTCCGCTGGGCAACACGTTCGAGATCGTCCAGTTCGTCGCCTGGTCGGCCATGGTGCTGTATTTCTTCGTCGGCCCGATCTTCCGCGGCAGCCTTCTCGGCCTGTTCACCGCCGGCTATGCCGCCTCGCTCGCGCTGGTGTCGCTGCTTGTGCCGGCCTGGGACCTGGGCCACGGCCAGAGGATCTTCGGCAACAACCCCTGGATCGAGCTGCACGCGGCGCTCGCGGTCTTCAGTTACGGCGTGTTCGGGCTGCTGGCCCTGACCGCGGCCATGCACCTGCTGCAGAACTGGAGCCTGAAGCACAAGCGCCTCAACGGCCTCTTCTGGTTCCTGCCCTCCGTCGTCCAGCTCGACCAGATCAACTTCCGCCTGCTCGCGCTGGGTGTGCTGCTGCTGACCTTCTCCCTCGGCGTCGGCGCCCTGTGGTGGGTGCGCGACACGGCGTCCGTCGACTACCCGAAGCTCTTCGTCACGCTCGGCGTGTGGTTCGTCTACCTGGTGGTCTGGCTGCTGCGCTGGCGGGCGAAGCTCGTCTCGGTGCGCTTCGCGTGGGTCTGCCTGGTGATGTTTATCATCGCGCTGCTGTCGCTCGGGCCGGTGAATTCCAGCCGCCACCACGAGGTCGTCCTCACCCCGGAGGGTCGCTGACCGATGGAGCCGACCGCCCCCGTCCTTTTCCTCCTCGGTGCCAGCCACCACACCGCGCCGCTCGCGGTCCGCGAGAAGCTCGCGCTGGACGAGACCCGGGCCGCCGGCCTCGCCGAGCAGCTCCGGGCGCTGCCGGGCATGACGGAGTTCACGCTCCTGAACACCTGCAACCGCGTGGAGATCTACGGCGTGGCGCGCCGGCCCGACACGCTCCCGGCCCTGCGCGCCGCGGTCGCGCAGACGACCGGCTGCGCCCCGGCCGAGCTGGAGGGCGTGCTGCAGCTGCGGCACAACCACGAGGCCATCGCCCACCTTTTCTCCGTCGCGTCCGGGCTCGACTCGCAGGTCGTCGGCGAGACGGAGATCCTCGGCCAGGTGAAGGCCGCCTACGATGCGGCGCTGGCCCGCCAGTGGACCGGCCCGGTGCTGAACCGCGTCTTCCAAAAGACCTTCCAGGCGGCCAAGCACATCCGCACGCACACCGGCATCGGCGCCGGGCAGGTCAGCACCGCCACGGTGGCGGTGGACCTGGCGGGCCGCATCTTCGGCGAGCTCGACACCAGCAAGGTGCTGGTGGTCGGCGCCGGCGAGATCGGCCTGAAGACCGCGCAGGCGTTCCAGAGCCGCGGCGCCGCGTCCATCACGGTCGCCAGCCGGACCCTGTCGAATGCCGAGGCCGCCGCCGCGCAGGCGGGCGGCTGGGCCGCCAGCCTGGCCGAGCTCCCCGAGCTGCTGACGGCCGCCGACATCGTCGCGAGCTCGACGTCCGCGCCCGGCTTCGTGCTGACCGCTGAGCTCGTGGCCGCCGCCATGAAGCGCCGCGCCGCGCGCCCGCTCTTCCTCATCGACCTCGCCCTGCCCCGCGACATCGATCCCGCCGCCGCGACGCTGGCCAACGTGTTCCTCTACAACCTCGACGACCTCGCCGCCATCGCCGAGGAGAACCTCGCCCACCGCGAGGCCGAGGCGGCCAAGGGCCGGGCCATCGTCGCCGAGCGCACCGCCGCGCTCTGGCCGCAGGTCGCGCACTCGCTGGCGAAGGATTGAGGGTGGAACCTACGCCGGGGGCACCGGCGCGGCGTTCCCGTCCTTCTTCGCAAAGATCGCCAGCAGCGCGTCAAACAGCGGCGCGGGCTTGACCGGCTTGGTCAGGATCGCGCGGAAATGGCCGCCGGGATTCTCCTTCCGGCCCGGGTTGGCGAGCAGCACCAGCGGCAGGTCCTTCCGGTCCGGCATCTCACGGATGCTCCGCGCCAGCGCCCGGCCGTCGAGTTCCGGCATCTGCAGGTCGATGATGGCGGCATCAAAGCGGTCCGTCCCGCCCAGCTGCCCGAGCGCGCTGGCGGCGGAGTCCACCGCGACGGCCTCGAGCCCCCAGTGCCGCACCATGGCCGACAGGATGCGCCGGCTGGTGGCGTTGTCCTCGACGATGAGGACCCGCCGGCCGCGCATCTCGCCCGGCGGCGCGGGCTGGTCCGGCCCGCCGGTGGCGATCTCCTGCAGGCGCAGCACAAAGCTGAAGCTGGAACCGCGGCCGACCTCGCTCTCCACGCTGATGCCGCCGCCCATCAGCTCCACCAGGCGCCGGCAGATGGCCAGCCCGAGGCCGGTGCCGCCGAAGCGGCGCGTCATCGAGGCGTCCACCTGACTGAAGGGCTGGAACAGCTTCTCCATGTGCTCCGCCGGGATGCCGATGCCGGTGTCCCACACGGTGAAGACCACGTCGACCTGCGGGGCGGTCCGGGCGAGCACGCGCACCTTCACCAGCACCTCGCCGCGCTCGGTAAACTTGACGGCATTGCCGACCAGATTGACCAGCACCTGCCGGAGGCGGACGGGATCGCCGCGCACCATGGCCGGGACGTCCCCGGGGATCTCGCAGATCAGGTCGAGCTGCTTGGCCGCGGCGGCCGGCCCGAGCACGTCCACGGCGCCCTCGACGCAGTCGCGCAGGCTGAACTCGGTGTGGTCCAGCTCGAGGCGGCCGGACTCGATCTTCGAGAAGTCGAGGATGTCGTTGATGATCGTGAGCAGGGCCTGGCCGCTCTGGCGGATGGTCTCGGCGGACTCGCGCTGGTCGGGGGTGAGCGGCGAGTCGAGCAGCAGGCTGGCCATGCCGATGACGCCGTTCATCGGCGTGCGGATCTCATGGCTCATCATGGCGAGGAACTGGCTCTTGGCGACGTTGGCGCGCTCGGCGGCCTCCTTGGCCTCGCGGAGCTGGACGGCCTGCTGCTTGCGCTGGGTGATGTCGAGCTGCAGGCCCATGAAGCCGGTGAGGATCCCCTGCTCGTTGCGCACGGGCTGGATCTCCAGCTCGACCCAGACCTTGCGGCCGTCCTTGGCGTAATTGAGGACCTCGCCGACGTAGGGCCGGCCGGCGACCCCGGCCTGGCCCATGGCCTCGAGCGTGCGGGGGTCGGTCTCGGGCCCGATCATGAAGGTGACGGGCTGCCGGCCGCGGATCTCGTCGAGGGTGAAGCCGAACAGGCGGGTGAAGCCGGCGTTGATCCACTGCACGCGCCACTCGGTGTCGGTGAGCACGACGCCGCTGCTGGTGCGGCTGGCCACGAGGGCGAGGCGGCGCGCCTCCTCCTCGGCCTGGCGCAGGCCGGTGATCTGGTCCTCGGCGAGGCGGAGCGCGCGGCGGCGCGAGTGCACCAGGGCCCAGGTCAACACGCCGCCGAGGGCGCTGAGCATGAGCCCGCCGGCGAGGACCACGGCCGGGAGCGGGCTGAAGTTGGCGCGCTCGAACTCGGGCCGGGTGCTGAAGCGCAGCGTCCACTGCCGCCCGAAGATCATCAGGGTCTGCCGGTCGTGGAAGGCCCGGGTGGAGAAGTCGCGCGCGGTGATTTCACGGCCCGGCCCGGCGGCCAGGTGGCCGTCCTCGTCGTAAAGCAGGGTTTCCGAGCGGCTGCCGTCACCCTCGAAGACCTCGAAGTCGAGCTGGCCGCCCGCCACGTCCGCGATCCCGGTCATCAGGTGGTCGATGCGGATCGGGGCGTAGACCCAGCCCTGCACGGCGGCGAGCCGTTCCGCCGGCGTGCCGCGCGGCAGCCCCTTCTGGTAGACGGGCAGGAACAGAAGGAAGCCCGGCACCTTGCGGTGCTCGTAATCAAGACCGATGCGGCCCGACAGCACCATCTCGTCGGCCCGCGCGGCCGCCTCGGCGGCGGACTTGCGCGTCGTGCCCGAGCCGATGTCGAGGCCGAGCACGCCGGTGTTCCGCTCCTGCGGCTCGATGGCCAGCACGACGTAGAGCGCGGGATTGTTGCCGGCCCGCTCGATGGTGAACCCCGGCTGGCCCTGCGCCCGCACCCGCTGCTCCACGGCCTCGAGGTCGGCCCGGTGGACCGGCTCGACATAACCGAGGCCGACGACGCCGCTGTCCAGCTGGGCCGCGGCGCGGCGCAGGTAGACCGACCATTCGGTCGCGGTCACGTCCTCGCTGGCCTCGGGCAGCGCGGCGGCGCCGTGCAGGAGATGGGCGGCGGTGTTGAAGCGGAGGCGGAGGGTGTTGTTGATGCGCTCGGTCAGGCGGTCAAAGCGCGCCCGGGCCGTGCGCTCCGTCTCCGCGGCCAGCAACCACCAGGCCGCCACCGTGAGGCCGGCCAGCACGGCGACAACCGCCCACGGCATCCAGCCGATGCGGCGGCGGGCGGCGAGCTGCAGGTGGGTCGAGGGCATCGGGCAGGGATTTCGTCCGGGGGCCGGGGCCAAGGCGAATTATTTTTCCAGGAAAAACCACCTATAACTAGGATGGCCCTGCTCCGCCCAAGCTGTGAGGAACCCGGTCAGGCCCGGGGGCGGCTGCGGGCCCGCTCGATGGCCGCGAGCAGCTCCGCCCGCTTGATCGGCTTGCTGATGTAGTCGTCCATGCCGGCGGCGAGGCACATCTCGCGGTCACCCTGCATGGCATTGGCCGTGAGGGCGATGATCCAGGGGCGCCGGGCCGGGTCCGGCCGGAGCTGCCCGAGCCGGCGCGTGGCCTCCAGGCCGTCCATCTCCGGCATCTGCACGTCCATAAGGATGACGTCGTAGGGCTGGCGTTCGACGGCGGCGATCACCTCCAGGCCGTTGGCGGCGACATCGGCGCGGAACCCGAGCTTCTGCAGCATGCTGAGGGCGACCTTCTGGTTCACGGCGTTGTCCTCGGCGAGGAGGATGCGGTCCATGAAGCAGGCGTCCGGGCCGGCGGCGACGACCGGCGCCACCGGCTTTTCCACCGGCTGATCGCCGCTGCGCCAGAAAAGCTTGGCGAGGACGTCGTAGAGCTGGGAGGGCTTGACCGGCTTGGTGAGGTTGGCGACGAAGAGGTGCGCGGTCTCCTCGCGGCGACCCAGCGAGGAGAGCAGGATCAGGGGCAGTTCATCGGACGAGCGCAGCCGGCGGATTTCCGCGGCCAGCATGGCGCCGTCCATGCCCGGCATCTGCATGTCCAGGATGGCGGCGTCAAAGGCCTCGCGCTGGCGGAGCCGGTCGAGCGCCTCGGCGGGTTGCTCGACGGCGACGGGCACCATGTCCCACTTGCGGGCGAGGTCGCCAAGGATGCGGCGGTTGGTGGCGTTGTCGTCCACGATGAGCAGGCGGCGGCCCTGGAGGGTGGCCTTGGTGCCGCCGGTGTAGACCCGCGGCTTGCTCGGCACCGCGCCGGCGCGGATGGTGAAGCTGAAGGTGGAGCCCCGGCCCACCTCGCTTTCCACCCACATCTCGCCGCCCATGAGCTCGGCCAGGCGCTTGCTGATCGCCAGCCCCAGGCCCGTGCCGCCAAAGCGCCGCGTGGTGGAGGCGTCCACCTGGCTGAAGGACTGGAAGAGCCGGCCGATCGCCTCGGCCGGGATGCCGATGCCGGTGTCCTTGACACTGAAGATCAGCTCGACCGCCTCGCCCTCGGTGGCCAGGGCACGGACGGTCAGCAGGACCTCGCCCTGCTCCGTGAACTTGAGGGCGTTGCCCAGGAGGTTGACCAGCACCTGGCGCAGGCGCGAGGGATCGCCCAGGAGGTTCGTGGGGGTGCCGTCGGCAACCTCGTAGAGCAGGTCGATGTGCTTCTCGGCGGCGCGGGGCGCCATGAGGTCGAGCGCGCCCTCGACGCATTCGCGCAGCGAGAACTCCGTGCGCTCCATCTCGAACTTGCCGGACTCGATCTTGGAGAAGTCGAGGATGTCGTTGATAATGGTCAGCAGGGCCTCGCCGCTGACACGGATGGTCTCGGCGTATTCGCGCTGCTCGGGGGCCAGGGGCGAGTCGAGCAGCAGGCTGGTCATGCCGATGACGCCGTTCATCGGCGTGCGGATCTCGTGGCTCATCATCGCGAGGAACTGGCTCTTCGCGAGATTGGCCTTTTCGGCGGTGTCCTTGGCGGTGTTCAGCTCCTCCTGCACGCGCTTGAGCTCGGTGATGTCGACCAGGGCGTTGAGCTCCTGGGCCGGGTTGTCGGTGCCGTCGCGGTAGAGCCGGCGGAACAGCCGCACCCAGATGACCCGGCCGTCCGGGTGCAGGTAACGTTTGTCCACGACGAAGTGGTCGATCTCGCCCCGGCGCATGCGCTCGACCAGGATATCCTGCCGGGCCGCATCCTCGGGATGGGTTTGCTGCTGGTAGATCTCGGGCGTCGCGCGGGCCTGCTCCGGCGTGACCCCGCTCAGCCGCACGTGCTCGGCGTTGACCATGCGGGTCTCCTGGTCGCGGCCGGCGATGGCCCACGAGAGCCCGACGGGCACCGAGTCGAAGATGAAGCGCAGGCGGGCCTCCTGCCCCGCCAGCTGTCGGGAGATGTTCTTCAGCTCGGTGAGGTCGGCGATGGTGGAGACCTCCTGCAGGATGCGGCCGTCCGGCCCCCGGAAGACCTGCACGTCGAGCAGGCCGTTGACCTCGGTGCCGTCGAGACGCAGATAACGCTTTTCGAGGCTGAAGCGGTCGGTCTCACCCCGGTGGAGCCGCTCATACTCGGCCTCCTGCCTCGCCCAGTCGGCCGGGGCGGTGATGGCGCGGTAGGAATTGTTGTCCATGGCCTCCTCCCGGTTCAGCCCCGTCAGGCGCAGCACGGCGTCGTTGACCCAGGTGTCCTGAGCCTCGCCATAGGACCGCCAGCTGACGCCAACCGGCAGCGCATTGAGGATGAAGCGGAACTGGGCCTCGCGCCGGGCCAGCTCTTCCCCGGCGTGCTTGCGCTCGGTGATGTCGAGCTGGATGGACATGAAGCCGGTCACCACCCCGGCCTCGTCGCGCAGCGGCTGCATCTCGAAGTCGGTCCAGACCTCGCGCTTGTCCTTGGTGTAGCAAAGCATCTCGCCGTGGAACGGCCGGCCGGCGCGGGCCGCCTGGGCGACGTCGACCAGCAGCTTGGCGCTGGTCCCGGGACCGCGGATGACGCCGGGGCCGAATTTGCCGCGGCACTCCTCCAGCGTATAACCGAACAGCCGGGTGAACCCCTCGTTGATCCACATGACCTTGCCGGCGGCGTCGGACAGGCCCACGGCGTTCACCGTCTTGCTGGCCACGAGGGCCAGGCGGCGCGACTCCGCCTCGGCCTGCCGGAGGTTCACCGTCATGAGGTCGGCCAGGCTGAGCGCCCGGACGCGCGCGTTCACCAGCAGGGAGGTGACCAGCGTGGCGACCAGGCTGGTGAGCAGGCCGGCGCACAGCACCCCCCAGGATACCAGCGTGTTGCTGCCGTCGTAGAACCCGGCCTTTTCGCTCGTCTGCAGCGTCCAGCGCTGGCCGTAGACTTCCAGCGACTGCGCCAGCCGGAACCTCCGCGGTTCGACCGCGACGGCATTCTTCGCGAACAGATGGCCGTCCTCGTCATAGAGGAGCCGGTCCATGTTGGTGGTGCCACCCTCAAACATCTCAAAGTCGAGGTGCACCGCCGCCTCGTCGGTGGCGGCCGCCAGCAGCTCGTCGATGCGGATCGGTGCATATACCCAACCGGCAAGGGCGGCCAGGCGCTGCTCCTCGCTGTTGAGGTGCATATCCTTCTCGTAAACCGGCAGGAACAGCAGGAAACCGGGCACCTCCCGGCCGTCATAGTTGAGCCGGATGCGCCGGGACAGCGTCAGGCTGTTTTCCCGCGCCGCGGTCTCGGCGGCCTCGCGGCGGGTCGTGCCCGAGCCGAGGTCAAGGCCCAGCACCCCGCGGTTGTGCTCGCGGGGCTCGATGCTCGTGACCACGTAGAGCCACTCATTCAGGCCGGTGCGCTCCGCCTTGAAATCCGGCAGGCCCTCCGCGCGGATCCGGGCCTCTAACTCATCCAGGTCGCTCCGCCGCACCCGTGCCGCGTAACCCAGACCCACCACCCCGTAGTCAAAGCGCGCCGAGATCGACTTGAAATACTCCGACCACTCCTTCGTGGTCACGCGCTCACTGGCGGCGGCGTGCGCCCGCGCGCCGTAGAGGATCTGCGCCGTCGTGTCGAACCGCGCCCGGATGAGCCCGGCCAGCCGCGCCGACTGCAGCTCGAACCGGCCCCGGTTCACCCGCTCCACGGCCCCCTCCACCAGCCACCAGGCGGTGACCGACATCACGCAGCCGATCACAAACGCCAGCAGCGGCAGCAGGCGGCTGCGCTGGCGGCTGGTGGCGGATTCCTCCGTATCGGGCATGCCTCTAATGCAAGTAAAGTGCGCGCCGGAGGCGATGATTTTAAGTGCCTTAAATCAAGGGCCGAGCTGCCTGGCCAGCCAGTCCGCCACCGTGCCGCGGGCCGGCCGGGCCAGCAGCGCCCGCAGCCGCGCCGCCTGGTCCCGGGTCTGCGCCAGCCGTCCGGGCTGCTCCAGCGCGGCCCGCAATTCCGCCGCCAGTGCCGCCGGCGTCGCCGCGCCTTGGATGAACTCGGGATACATCGGCTCGTCGAGCAACAGGTTCGCGATGCCAATGAACTCCACGTTCACCAGCAGCCGGCCCAGCGCGTAGGTCAGCGCATCGGTCCGGTAGGTCAGCGCCCCGGGGATGCCGGCCAGCGCGCAATGCATCGACATGGTGCCGCTGGCCGTGAGCACGGCCGCGGCGCGCACCGGACCGGTCGCGCCGCCGGTGGGCTGCAGGGTGACATTCCCCGGGGGCGACGCGGCCTGCAGCACGCCGAGGATTTCCTCGCCGGGATAAAGCACCACCGCGGGGCGCGTGGTGCCGGACTGGCGGAACGCCTCGAGCAACAGCGGGAAGATCCGCGCCACCACCTGCCGCCGGCTGCCGGGCAGCAGCAGCACCGGCCCCGCCGGGTCGAACGCCACCGGCGCGGCGTAGTCGGGCGCGACAAACGGATGGCCGACAAATTCCACCGGCAGCCGCGTGTCGGCATAACAGGCCGGCTCGAAGGGAAAGATCGCCGCCAGCCCGTCGAGGTGCCGCGACATCTGGAAGCGCCGGCCGGGCCGCGAGGCCCAGATCTGCGGGCTGATGTAATAGAGCAGCCGCGTCGGCCCGCCCGCCTTGGCGGCAAACCCGCGGTCCATCAACCCCGACGCGATGCGCAGGTTCAGGCCGGAGGAATCGACGAAGCACACCGCGCGCGGCCGGTGCCGACCCACCCACCCGACGATGTCCGCGATGAGGCGCTTGTAGTGGGAAATCTTCGCCACAACCGCAAAGCCCATGGCCGAGCCGGCCGTGAGGTCACGGAGCAACTGCGCCCCCGCCGCGGCAAGCCGCGAGCCGCCCAGGGCGCAGATCTTGAGGCCGGGTTGCCTGGCCAACAACTCGCGCACCATGCGCGCCGCATGCTCATCGCCCGAATGTTCGCCGGCGATGACGAGGAGATCGACGGCGCCAGAAGAAGGAGCGGGCAACATATTGCTCATGACCGGTAGGGGCCGTCTTGGGAGCCGTAGCCTTTGCGAAGGCTGCGGCCCTCAACGGCCCTTGCGCGGGATTCCCGAACCTGGCGGTTGGGGGCAACCGCCCCTACCCTCTGTGCCTTTGTGCCTTCGTGGTTCATTTATTCCCCGCCTTCCGGATCTGCTCCGTGATGGCGATGGCCACCTCGAGCGCCGACTTGCCGAGGGCGCCGCCGACCTTGGGCTGCTTCGCCTCGCGCACGCTCTCAACGAAGTGCGCCAGCTCGATGGCGAGCGGCTCGCCCTTCTCGATCGGGATCTCGTGCACCGGGATCGACGAGGCGTCGCCGGCCTTGGCCAGGCCGACCTTCAGCTTCACCCCGTAGGCGATGATGTCGCTCTTCTTCACGAGGTGGCCCTTCTGGTTCATGAAATCGAGGGAAAGATACGCGTTGTCCTGGAAGACGCGGATCTCGCGGTTCTTCTTCAGGCTCATGCGCGACGCCGTGAGGTTGGCCACGCAGCCGCTCTCGAACTCGATGCGCGCGTTGGCGATGTCCTCGGTCTTGGACAACACGCTGATGCCAACGGAGTCGATCTTCTTGATCGGCGACTGCACAAGCGCGAGCACGATGCCGATGTCATGGATCATGAGGTCGAGCACGACGCCGACCTCGGTGCCGCGCGGCGTGTAGGGCGCAAGGCGCTCGGTGGTGATGTATTGCGGCCGGCCGGTGTGCTTCTCGAGGTAGCTCATCACCGGGTTGAAATGCTCGATGTGGCCGACCTGCACGACGCAGTTGTTTTGCCGCGCGGCGGCGAGCACCTGCTCGGCCTCCTCAAGGCTGGCGCACAGCGGTTTCTCGATCAGCAGGTGACAACCCTGGGCCAGGAGCGGCAGCGCGACCTCGGCGTGGCGGTCGGTCGGGACGACGACGCTGATGGCATCGCAAGCCGCCCCGAGTTCGGCGATGGTGGCGAAACGCTTGCAGTTGAACTTGGCGCAGATCTCCGCCGCGCGGGCATCGCTGGTCTCGAAGATGCCGACAAAGTCGATGTTCGGCAGGGTCGAGTAGATGCGGGCGTGGTGCTGGCCGAGGGAGCCGACGCCGGCGACGCCGCAACGAATTTTGCCGGGAGAGCGCTTGAACATGCCCGCATGGCAGGGAATTCCCGCCCGGGTTGCAACGCCGCATTGGATCAGGTTGCTCAGTCCTTTTTCCGTGAAACCGGACGTGACACAGAAATAACTGTGATGATGTCGGATGGGCCACTCTTGGGATAGCGCACTCGATATTTTACGACGACTCGTTTCGCGTCCTTCGAGATCGGATATTCCCAGACCTTCTCAGGATTAAGCTTAGCGCCCTCGAACACCGCGGTTCTGAGCTCATAAAAACGGGACATATAAACTACCTGCGGATCCGTCGCGGGATAGGTCTCGTATCCGAGATGGAGGAATCCATCGACAAGAGCTGGCACCAATTTTTTGCCATCACACTCAATTTCAATGATCTCCAGGGCCAACCGATAATCCACATAAGCCTCCTTTCCCTTTTCCGCCGGGAAGATCAACGTCCATTCGTCCAAACCAGCGACGTGCCTAATTTGATAGCTCGGGCCCGACGTGTCCGAAAATAAAAATGCCGGAAAAACGAGCGATAGGGCGAAGACTGCAGCCTGGATGACTGGTCGGTTCATGTAGTATATTTACTTCGTAAGTTGGAAAACGAATCAGATTCGTTTTTATGAGGACCGCTGCCTATCTCAACCCCGACGGCAGGCGCGGCGACGAGATCAGCTCGCCGAACACCCGCCAGCGCGCGGCCGGGTCGGCGCCGGCCTTGGTCTCGATGTATTCCCGCACGAGTTCCTCGCCGAGGTTGTAGTTGATCACGTAGCTGCGGTATTTGTCGATGAACCGCACGTATTGCTGCGCCCGCGCCGGTTCCATCAGGGCGTAGCGGTTGAGCCAGCCGGCCGCCTCCGCCGCGGTGATCTCGCCGTTCAGGTAGCGCCGCGCGGCCTCGTTGCTGGCAAAGGCCAGGCCCTTCGTCAGGCGCTGCACGCGGTAATAATTCTCCAGCTGCGACACATCCAGCCCGGCCAGCGGCCAGAGCACGTCGCGCTCGAGGGCCAGGCGGGCGGACTCGGTGAAGGCCACCTTTTTGCCATAGTTCGCCGTGCCCTCGGCGATCAGCGACTGCGGGCTGAAGAGCGCGTAGATGGAAAACTCCACCCAGCCGCGGTCACGCAGGAGATTTTTCTCGAGCAGGGCGTTGTAGACATGGTGCCCCGGATAACCCTCGTGGGCCGCCAGGTCCACCGCCCGGTCGATGAAGCTGGGCAGGTCGGTGTTGACCTGGATGACGCTGTGGAAATTGCCCTTATACCAGTTGTAGCCGCCCCACGGCTTGTTGGTCACATATTCCACGGTGAAACTCTCGCCCGCCGGCAGGGGCAGGTGCTGCAGCGTCTGCTCGCGCGCGGCCTTGATCGCCGCCTGGAAAACCGCGCCAAGCCGGTCCGGCGGGATGATGAATGCCTTCCGGAAGGCCGCGAGGCGCTCCGGCAGCGTCCCCGCGCCCGGCAACGCGGCATCGAGCTCGGTCACCATCGCGCGGAAATGCTCCTCGGTCTGCACCGGCGCCACGGCGTCGAACAGCAGGCTGGACTCCTCGTCGAACTTGAACTTCCGCCCGCCGATCATCTCGAGGCGCGCCTCCATCGCCCGCAGCTGCTTCGTCAGGTATTCGTGGCGCAGGCGGCCCAGGTCATCGAAGCCGGCCTGATCGATCGCCGCGAGCCGCGCACGCAGGGCGCGGGTGCGCTCCAGGATGTCGGCCAGCGGCAGTTTCTCCGCGGCCGCGGCGGCCTGCCACTCGGGCGGGCCGAAGTAGGCGTCGACGAAATCACCGTCGTGCACCCCGGTGGCGAGCGCGAGTTTCACGTAGGTTTCGGCGATCGGGTTGAGGCCGGGCTGGGCGCGGAGCAGGGGCGTGATGACGAGCAGCGCGCAGCCGGCCAGCAGGAGGTCACGGAGTCGGTTCATGGGGATCCCGCATGGCAGCGTATTCCCGCACCGCCGGCAATCAGGGAGTTCAGTGGTGCCCGCGGGTGCGAATGATGCCCCAGATGACATACAGGCCCAGCAGCGCCGAGATGAGGTAGCCCACGATGCCGAGCGCCGGATAGCCGAAGAGGTGCGGGCTGATGCCGGTCGTCACGATCATGGACGAGCCGATGATCAGCGCCCCGATGATCAGCGCCAGCGCCACGCGGTTGGCGGCGGTCTTCAGCGACTGGTCGAGCTGCTCCAGGCCGCGGTGCTGGAAGTTGACCGTGAAGTCATCGTGCTCCAGCCGGCGCATGAGGTTGCGCAGCTCCATCGGCAGGTCGCGCAGGCCCTCGGCCACGTCGCGCAGCAGCTCCCGGAGGCGGCGGGTGACGGCCCGGGGGCCGATCTCGCCGCGGTAGAGCTCGGCCAGCACGGGCTTCGTGTGCTCGCGCAGGTCGAAATCCGGGTCCAGCGAGCGGCCGATCTCCTCGATGGAGAGCACGGCCTTGGCCATGAGCGTGTAATCCTGCGACAGCGAGAGGTTGTGACGGCCGAAGATGTTCAGCAGGCGGAGCATCGCGCGGCCGAGTTCCTGCCGGCCGACCGTGAAGTTGAGCTCCTCGCGCAGGGCGATGGTGACCTCCTTCTCAATCTGGTTGAGCTCGGCCGGTTTGGCGTCGGGCCGCGCGAGGCCGGCGGCGATGCGGACGATGCGCTCGGCATCCTGCTCGACGGCGGCGGCCCAGAACTCCGCCAGGCCGAGACGCAGGCGGCGCGTGAGGTGGCCGACCATGCCCCAGTCGAGGAAGCACAGGCGGTGGTCGGCGGTGACGACCACGTTGCCCGCATGGGGATCGGCGTGGAAAAAACCGTCCACAAGCACCTGCCGCACGAGCGACTGCGCCCCGCAGGCGGCGATGGCGCGGCGCGCCGCGGGCGAGGCGGAGGTCGCGCCGACATTCTCGCCGGCCACGAAGTCCATCACGAGGACCCGCTCACTGGTGTAGCGGTCGTGGACGGCGGGGGCGAAGACGTGCTCCGGGTGCGGGTTGCGCAGGTTGAAGAAAAGCTGGTTGCGCGCCTCGTTGCGGAAATCGAGCTCGGCGAGCATGCTGGTGCGCGCCTCGGCAAGCATGGCCGGCAGGTTGAAGGGCTTCAGCACCGCCGAGCGCTGGTGCAGCTGCCCGGCGAACCACTGGGCGAAATCGAGGTCGAGCTCGATGGTGCGGCGGACATCGGGCTTGAGGACCTTGAGCACGACGCGACGCTGCTCGCCGCGCAGCCGGGCGGTGTAGACCTGGGCCAGCGAGGCGGAGGCGAGGGGCTCCGTCTGGAAATCGGCGAAGATCTCCGCCGGGTCGCCGCCGAGCGATTCAACCAGCACGGGCCTCATCTGTTCATAGGGCAGCGGCTGGACGCTGTTCTGGAGCTTGCGCAGCTCGAGGATGACATCCTGCGGCAGCACGTCGGGCCGCATGGAGAGAAACTGCCCGAGCTTCACGAAGGCCGGCCCCAGCTCCTCGGCCGCGAGGCGCATGCGCTCGGGGGTGGTGAGCTCGCCGCCCGGGTGCGGCAGCCGCTGCCAGATGCTCTCGGGCAGCTCGACCTGGTTGATCAGGCCGGCGTAGCCATGCTTCGCCAGCACGCCGAGGATCTCCCGGGCGCGACCCGCGTGGCTCAGGAGATTGAAGCCCTTCATGCGCCCTTGGTCTTGGGGCGTCCGGTCTTCTTCGCGGCCTGCCGCTTTTCCATGGCGGCGATGCGTTTCTCGAGGACGGCGATGCGCTTCTGCGCCATGGCCTCGGCCTGCTTCGCCAGGTGCAACGCCTGCCGGCCGGCCTCGGCGCGAACGGCGGCAAACTCGCGCTTGCCATCCTGCGCCAGCCGCCGGGCCATGACGCGGGCATCGTCCGCGTTGACGCGGCCCTGCGCGACGAACTCGCGCAGCGACTCCTCCGCCTTTTCCTTGGTGATGACCGCCGCCCCGACACCCGCCAGGAGGGCCCGTTTGAACGTGTTCATCATAGTGCCACCACTTTACGCCCGACCCCGGCTTAATGCAAACCCGGGAATGCCGGCGTCAGGCAAAGGCGCCGGCGTGCAGCACCAGGTGGCGGGCACAACGGGCGGCATGCCCCGGGTTGTGCGTCACCAGCACGAGCGCAGCCTTCTCCTCGGCGCAGACCTCGAGCAGCAGGGAGATGACCTCCTCGCCGGTGCGTTCGTCGAGATTGCCGGTGGGCTCGTCGGCCAGAATCACATGCGGCCGGTTCATCAGCGCGCGCGCCACGGCGACGCGCTGGCGCTCGCCGCCGGAGAGCTGGGCGGGCAGGTGCGTCGCGCGCTCGGCGAGGCCGACGCGCTTGAGCAGGGCGGCGGCACGGGCGCGCTCCGGGGCCCCCACCCCGCCGATCATCCGCGCGCCCATCAGGACGTTCGCGAAGGCATCGAGCTCGGGGATGAGGTAATAGGACTGGAACACCATGCCGAGGAACCGGCCGCGGCGGGCGGTGAGCTCGCTGAGCGACAGCTGGTGCGCGGCCTCGGCCCCCCAGAAGAGCTCGCCGCTGTCCGGCCGGTCCAGGCCGGCGAGGATGTTGAGCAGCGTGCTCTTGCCCGAGCCGGATTCGCCGCGAATGGAGACGGTCTCGCCGGCGCTGACGGAAAAATCCACGCCCTGCAGCACCGCCAGCGTGCGGTCGCCGCTCGGGTAGGTTTTGCGCACGCCGGCCGAACGCAGGACTGTCACGGCCTCACTCACTGCGCAGTGCCTCCACGGGTTTGAGCCTGGCGGCGCGCCAGGCCGGGATGAGCCCGGCGATGGTCGAGGCGAGGACCGAGAAGATGATGATGATCGCCACGTCCGACGGGAGGGTGTTCGCCGGCAGCGAGCTGAACTGGTAGAACTTCGCGAAAGCGTCCGGCCCCATCGTCATCCGCGCGATGAAGCCCACGATGTTGTCCCGGAAATGAAGCAGCGTGAAGCCGCCGGCGAGGCCCAGCGCCGTGCCGGCGAGGCCGATAAACAGGCCCTGGACGCAGAAGCTCGCCGCGATGTGCCGCGCCCGACCGCCCATGGCGCCGAGCAGGCCGATCTCGCGCGTCTTGCGCACCACGGTCACCAACAGCGAGCTGGTGATGGAGAACGCCGCCACGACGACGATGAACGTGAGGAGGAAGAAGATCATGTTCCGCTCGAAGGCCAGGACCGCCTGGAAGTCGGCGTTGGCCTCGAACCAGGTCAGCGCCCGGGTGTCCGGGGGCAGCCGCCCGTTGAGCAGGGCCGCGGCCTCGTATTCGTCGGCGCCGGGCTTGAGCCGGACGTTGTAGCCGTGCACGCGCTGCTCCAGCCCGTAGAGATCCTGCATCAGGCGCAGCGAGCACAGCACCGTGGAGCTGTCGAGCTGCTGGTGCCCGACGTGGAAGATGCCGGCGACGAGGACGTCGCGCGGCAGCAGCAGCTCGTTCTGCCGGGCGCGCTCCAGCGCCAGCGGCGAGTAGATGCTGACCACGTCTCCCACCCGCACGCCGAGCGAGCTGGCGAGCAGCGAACTGAGGATGACGGAATCGTCGTCGAGGTTGTCGAGCGAGCCCGCGGTCAGGTAACGCTCAAGCGGCACGACCTTTTTCATCTGCTCGTAATTGAAGCCCTGGATGGCGGGGAAGCCCGGCCGGCCCTGATGCTCGATCATGATCATGCCGGACGCATACGGGGCGTAGGCCGCGACCGAAGGCGACGAAGCCAGCACCTGCTCCACCCGGGCCGCCGTCGGTTGGTCGAGCAGGACGCGCGCCTTCACCTGGACCTCGCCCTGGGTGTCGATGATCATCTTTTTGATCTGGTGGCCGAAGCCGCCCATGATGCTCATCGTGACGAGCATGAGCGCCACACCCAGCCCGACGCCGAGCACGGAGATCAGCGTGAAGAACGGCACCCGCCGGCCCGAGGGGAACAGCTGCTTGAGCGCGAGATAGACGGGCCAGGGCATGGGGTAAGCGGTAAGCTTTAAGCGATAAGCTGTAAGCTCACGGTGCCAATCTGTTTCTGGCTTAGCGCTTAAAGCTTATGGCTTATCGCTTCCTGCCCCGCCGGGGCGCAGCGTCGGGAACAGGATCACGTCGCGGATGCTCTCGGCGCCGGTGAGGAGGATGCAGAGGCGGTCGATGCCGACGCCCATGCCGCCGGCCGGCGGCATGCCGTGCTCGAGCGCGAGCAGGAAGTCGTTGTCGAGGTTCTGCTTCTCGTCGCCGACCTGCTTCTCGAACATCTCGCGCTGCACGAACGGGTCGTTCTGCTCGGAGTAGGCCGGGGCCACCTCCATGCCGCCGATGATGCACTCGAAGACGTCGATCAGGCCCGGGTCCTCGGCGTTGAGCTTGGCGAGCGGGCAGAGTTCCTTGGGCAGGTGCGTGACGAAGGTCGGCTGGATGAGCGTGGGCTCGATCTTCTTGCCGAAGATCTCGTTGACGATCTCGTGCGTCTCCCAGCCCGGGTGGATCTCGAGGCCGAGCTTTGTCGCGGCGGCGGTGGCCTTTGCCTTGTAGTCGGGGGCGGAGCGTTCGGCGCTGAGCTTGAAGCCCACGGCCTCGTCGATCAGGTCGAAGTAGCGCACCTCGCGCCAGTCGCCGGCGAAGTTGATCAGCTGGCCGCTGGCGGCGTGCTTGATCTCGGTCGCGCCGATGACGTCGCGACACAGGTCGGTGAAGATGGCCCGGAGCAGCTCCATCATGCCGCGGAAGTCCGAGTAGGCTTGGTAGACCTCGAGCATGGTGAACTCGGGGTTGTGCTTGCGGGAGACGCCCTCGTTGCGGAAGACGCGGCCGATCTCGAACACGCGGTCGTAACCGCCGACGAGCAGGCGCTTCAGGCGCAGCTCGAGCGCGATGCGGAGGAAAAAGTCCGAGCCGAGCGCGTTGTGGTGCGTGGTGAACGGCCGCGCCGCGGCGCCGCCGGCCACACCCTCGAGCATGGGGGTCTCGACCTCGAAGAACTTACGGTTCGCGAGCGTCGCGCGGATGCTGGCGACGATCCGGCTGCGGGTCATGAGGCGCTTGCGAGACTCCTCGTTGACGATGAGGTCGAGGTAGCGCTGGCGGTAGACCTGCTCCATGTCGGACAGGCCGTGCCACTTCTCCGGGAGCGGGCGCAGCGCCTTGGACACGAGGACATACTTGTCGACGCGCACGGTGATTTCGCCGCTCTTGGATTTGAACAGGCAGCCCTCCGCGCCGATGATGTCGCCGAGGTCGAGCTTCTTGAAGGCCACGTAGGCGTCGTCGCCCACCAGGTCCTTCTTCACGTAGAGCTGGATCTGGCCCTGCTGGTCGAGGATCTTGACGAACTGGCTCTTGCCCATGTCGCGGATGACGACAAGGCGGCCGGCCACCTTGACCGGCACGGTGTAGTCCGCGCCGTCGACGTAGGCTTTGAGCGCCTCACCCGAGAAGTGCGTCTGCGCCGCGTTGGCCCGGAAGGGATCGGTGCCGGCCGCACGCATGTCCTGCAGCTTCTTGAGCCGCACGGCATACTGGTCGTGGGAAATGTCCGGAGGGATGTCGCTCATGGAATGGCACAGGCTTGGTCACCGGTCCGCCGGGGGCAAATGGAAATTGAAAGTGACCGGACCGGCTTGCGGGTTGGGCGCATTTGCGCATTTTCCGGGGCGTGAACCCCTTCCTCCTCGCCCTCATGGCCAGTGCCGGCCTCGGTGCCCTCATCGGGCTGATCCGCCAATGGAGCGAGCAGGTGCAGCAGCCGCCGGGGGCGGAATACAGCGGCGTGCGCACCTTCACCTTCTGGAGCGTGCTGGGCTGCGTCGCGGCCTTCCTGTCGGCGGAATACTCCCCGACCGTGCTGCCCGTGGTCGTGGCGGTCATCGGCGCTTATTTCGCCGCGCGGCAATGGGGCGCCCCGGCCGGGGCGCCGGGGGGCAGCACGACCTTCGCCGCCTCCCTCCTCACGGTGCTCATGGGCGCGCTGGTCTACTGGCGCCACCATCAGGAGGCCGTGCTCATCAGCGCCACCGCGGCGGTGCTGCTCGGCCTGAAGGCCCGCCTCCACGCCCTGACCCGGGCCTTCACCGACGCGGACATCCGGGCCACGCTGCAATTCGTCGCCATCACGGGCGTGATCCTGCCGCTGGTGCCGAATCGTGACCTCGGGCCATTCGCGGCCTTCAATCCGTTTTCCACCTGGCTGATGGTGGTGCTGATCTCCGGCCTGGGCTTCACCGGCTACGTGGCCATGCGCCTGCTTGGCGCGTCGGCCGGCATCGTGCTGACCAGCCTGCTCGGCGGCCTCGCCTCGAGCACGGCCACCACGCTGGCGTTCAGCCGCCGGAGCCGCGAGGACCCCGCCCTCTCCCGGCACTACGCCCTGGCGGTCGTCACCGCCTGCAGCATGATGCTGCCGCGCGTGCTGGTCGCCATCAGCGTCTTCAACCGCGAGCTGGCCTGGCACCTCGTCGCGCCCTTCGCGCTGATGGCCGTGCCGGCAGTGGCCTACGGGGTGTGGCTGTGGTTCCGGCGGCGCCCCGGCCGCGAGGCCGTGATCACACCGGCCATCGCCAATCCCCTGAGCCTGTTCACCGCGGTGAAATTCGCCCTGCTCTACGCCGGCATCGGGTTCCTCGTGAAGGCCGCGGCCAGCCTCCAGCTGCTGCAAACCGGCCTGCTGCCGCTGAGCTTCATCTCCGGCCTGACCGACATGGACGCCATCTCGCTCTCGGTGGTCGGGAACTTCAACGCCGGCGCCATCCCCCTCGCGCTCGCGGCCCAGGCCGTCCTGGTGGCCGCCATCAGCAACAGCCTGCTCAAGGCCGGCCTGGCCATCTCGCTCGGCTCCCCCGAGCTGCGCCGCCTGGCCGGCGGCGTGCTCATTCTCACCGCGGTCGGCGGTGCCGCGGGCTGGTGGTTTGTCGCCTGAGTCAGGCGGACGGAAGCCCGAGCGCGGCACGCACCCCGGCGCCACACGCGGCGGTCACGGTTTGCTCCGGCCAGCCGAGCCACATGGCCACGTTGGCGGCCGCGCGGTCCATCGTCAGCGATGAACCGGCAAAATTGCGCTGCCCCGGCTCGCGCACGATACCGTCCGCCCCGACCTCGATCTCGAGCCGGCCGATGCGATAGCGGCCCGGACCGGCGCCGGCCGCGGCCATGCAGTCGGTGGTGAAAAGGACCTTCCCCGCCGGCTTTGCCCGGACGAAGTTGCGCAACACCGCCGGCGGCACGTGCAGGCCGTCGGCGATGAAGACCGCGGTCAGTTCGTCGCGTGCGAGCAGGCGCTGGATGATGTTATCGTGCCGCGGCAGCTCCAGCGGCACGCCGTTGCCGAGGTGCGTGCACAGGGTGAGCCCGGCGGCGATGGCCGCGTCGAGCTCGGCGTCCGTCGCGGCCGAGTGCCCGATCGCCGCGCGCACCCCCGCCGTCGTGATATGTCGGATAAATTCGGGCGAGCCCGGCAGCTCCGGCGCGAGCGTGACGAGGCGGATGTGCCCGCCGGCCGCCGCCTGCAACCGGTCGAAGGCGGCGCGGTCCGGCGGGGTCATGAGTTCGCGCGGATGCGCCCCGTGATAACCCGGCAGCGCGCTCAGGTGCGGTCCTTCCAGATGATAACCCGGGATCATCGCGGCGATCACCGGGTCGGCGGCCCGGTAACGCTCGAGCTGTGCAAGCTTGGCGGCCAGGGCCTCAGTGCGGTCGGTGATCAGCGTCAGCAAAATGCCGCCGGTCCGGTGACGCGCGAGCGCATCGACGGCCCGCCGCAGGTCGGCCTGGCTCAGCGCCGGGTCTTGGAAATCAACGCCGGCAAACCCGTTGACCTGCAGATCGAAGAACGGCGCCATGGTCATGCCTCGCGGGCGGCGGCGGCCAGCCCGGCCGGCAGCAGCGATGCGGCCGCGGGATCGAGGTGCAGCGCGGCGTTGGGGTGCTGGCGCAACAGCGTGGCCGGACACGCCACGCCGATCGGACCGGTGAGTGTGGCCAGGACGGCGGCGGCCTTGCGCACGGTCGGCACGTGGCACGAGAGCAGGCCGGCGCGCGCGAACATCGGCAGCGTAATGGAGATCGCGTGCCGCGGCACGGCGTCGATGTGCGGAAAGCAACCGTCGTTCACCTGCTGCTGCCGGCAGACGCGGTCCATCTCGACGACCTTCACCGCGACCGGGTCATTGAAGTCGGCGACCGGCGGGTCGTTGAAGGCGATGTGGCCGTTTTCGCCGATGCCGAGGCCGATGAGGTCGATCGGCGCCGCGGTGAGCAGCCCCGCGTAACGCGCCGCCTCGGCCGCCGCGTCGGGCGCGTCGCCGCGGATCGGGTGAAACTCCGCCACCGTGATCCGGTGGAAGAAATGTTTCTGCAGGTAGTGGCTGAAACTCTGCGGATGATCCGGCGCGAGGCCCACGTAGTCGTCCATGTGGTAGGCGACCACCGCCCGCCACACCGCGGGCTCGGCCGCGGCCAGGTCGGCAAGCGCGGCATAAAAATCATTCTGCGACGGCGCGCTCGACAGGATCACGCGGGCCCGGCCGCGGGCCGCGACGGCGGCCTTCACGTGCGCGTGGGCCGCGACGGCCGCGACGCGGCCCATGAGCGTGCGGTCGGCGTGGAGATGGACGGACAGTCGGTCGACGAGGAGCGGCATGATGATGAATATTCACCGGCAAAATCCCCGGTGGCGGCCAGAACCACAGGAATGCCGGAACGCGTCAAATTAAACCGGCCGCGCGAGCTTTGACGTTGCCAACTCCGCGGCCTTCGGGCCCCGTCGGCGCGCCGCTCCGCGCGCTTTCCCAATGATCAAGCCTCCTCCTGGAAAAATCCGCGGCCTGCGCTGGTATATCGTCGCGCTGCTCGCGATGGCCTCGGAGCTCAACTACCTCGACCGCCAGGCGCTGTCGGTGCTGGCGCAGACGATCCAGGACGAGCTGGGCTTCACGACGGTCGAGTATTCCTACATCACGTCAGCCTTCCTCGCGAGCTACACCGTGATGTATCTGGTGAGCGGGCGGCTGGTGGACTGGCTCGGTTCGAAACGGTCGTTCTCGATCTTCGTCACCGGCTGGTCGCTGTCGACCATGCTGCATTTCTTCGCCCGCACGCCGTTCCAGTTCGCCGGCTGCCGTTTCCTGCTCGGGGCGACGGAGCCCGCGAATTTCCCGGCGGGCGTCCGGGCCGTCTCCGAGTGGTTTCCGATGCGCGAGCGCGCGCTGGCGGTCGGGCTCTTCAACGCCGGCACCGCCGTCGGCGCCGGCCTGGCGGCCCCGCTGGTCTCGCTGATCGCGCTCACGCTGGGCTGGCGCTGGGCCTTCATCATCACCGGCGGGCTCGGTCTCATCTGGGTCGTGGTCTGGCGCCGGTTCTACCACCTGCCCAAGGATCACCCGCGCCTCTCGGCCGAGGAACGGACGCACATCCTCGACGGCCAGCCGCCCGACCAGGCGCCGGAGCCGATGATGCCCTGGGCGCAGCTCCTGCGCCTGCGCGCGACCTGGGCCTGCGTGTTCGCCCGCATGCTGACCGACCCGGTCACCTATTTCTTCATCTTCTGGACGCCGAAATACCTGCAGCAGGAACAGGGCTTCGACCTGGCCGACATCGGCAAGTTCAGCTGGATCCCCTTCGTCGCGCTCGCGCTGGGCAACGTCGCCGGCGGCCTCGTGCCGAACCGGCTCGTGCGGCGCGGCTGGACGGTCGACCGCGCGCGCAAGACCACGATGCTCACGGCCTCGCTGGCGATGCCGGTGCTGTGCTTCACCATCGCGCAGGCGACGGTGCCGGCCGTGGCGCTCAGCTGCATCAGCGTGGCCATGTTCTTCCACGCGGCCTGGGCCAACATGACCTTGCCGGCGGAACTCCTCCCCGCGCGCGCCATCGGCTCGGTGACCGGCCTCGCCGGCGCCCTGGGCGGCGTGATGGGCATCGTCTCGCAGACCGCCGTCGGCTGGACGGTCCAGCATCTCTCCTTCACGCCGGTCTTCGCGGTGGCCGCGTTCATGCACCTCACCGCCTTTGCCGGCGTGTTCCTGCTCGTGGGCAAGATTGGCGTGTCCGCTGATCAGCCCCGGCCCGCCCTGAAGTGAAAGTCGCGTGATATTTGCCGCACTTGCGCCGCGGCCGCCGCTGGCCACACTGCCCGCATGTCCGTCACCGCCTCTTCAACCCTCACGACCCTCGACTGGGGCCGGACCGGTTATGCGGATGCCTGGCAGCGGCAGGAGGACCTCGTCGCCCGGCGCAACGCCGGCGAGATCGGCGACACGCTGGTCTTCACGGAGCACGACCCGGTCTACACCCTCGGGGTGCGCAAGGGCGCCGAGCAGCACATGATCTGGGACGAGGCCGAGCTGGCGCAGCGCGGCATCGCGGTCTTCAAGTCCAACCGCGGCGGCGACATCACCTACCACGGCCCGGGGCAGATCGTCGGTTACCCGATCATCCACCTGGCCGCCCGCAAGGACCTGCACGCCTACCTTCGCCTGCTTGAGCAGGTCATGATCAACACCGTCGGCACCTTCGGCCTCGCCGCGGCCCGCCGCGACGGCAAGACCGGCATCTGGCTCGGCCCGCGCAAGATCGCGGCCATCGGCGTCGCGGTCAAAAGGTGGACCACCTTCCACGGCTTCGCGCTCAACGTGGACGCCGACCTTGCGCCCTTCTCCGGCATCGTGCCCTGCGGCATCACCGACGGCACCGTCACCTCCATGGCCCTCGAGCTTGGCACCGCGCCCCCGGCCGAAGAGGTGAAACGCGTCCTGGCCGTCGAGTTCGGGCGGCTGTTGCCCGAATTTTTCGCAAACCGCTAATCTGCGCTAATCTCCGCTAATGCAGACGATCATTCTGCAAGCTAGGCCTCGGGTTGGCGAAGATTAGCGTGGATTAGCGGTTAATTCCGGCCACTTTCTGTCCCCGTCCATGACGCCCACCAACCGCAAACCCGACTGGCTCCGCGCCAAGCTGCCCTCCGGCCCGGCCTACCAGGCCACGCGCCGCCTCGTGGAGGACAACAAGCTCCACACGGTCTGCCAGAGCGCCCAGTGCCCGAACATCGGCGAGTGTTGGTCCCGCGGCACGGCGACGGTCATGATTTTGGGCAACATCTGCACGCGCTCCTGCAACTTCTGCGCGATCCAGACGGGGCGGCCCACCGAGTTTGATCTGGGCGAACCCGCCCGCGTGGCCGATGCCGTCGCCAAGATGGGCCTGCGCCACTGCGTCATCACCTCCGTCGCCCGCGACGACCTGAAGGACGGCGGCGCCAGCGTCTGGGCCGCGACCATCCGCGCCACCAAATACCGCAACCCCCAGTGCGCGATCGAGGTGCTCACGCCCGACTGGAAGGGCCGCCTGCCCGACCTCGACACCGTGCTCGACGCCAAGCCGGATATCTTCAACCACAACGTCGAGACCGTCGAGCGCCTGCAGAAGCCCGTCCGCGTGCAGGCCCGCTACGACCGCAGCCTCGGCGTGCTCCGTCACGCGAAGTCGCGCGGCTTCACGACCAAGACCGGCATCATGCTCGGCCTCGGCGAGACCCAGGCCGAGGTGGAGCAGTGCCTCCGCGACATCGCCGCCGAGAAGGTCGACATTCTCACGATCGGCCAATACCTCCAGCCCACCCCGCAGCACTGGAAGATCGACCGCTGGGTGACCCCCGAGGAGTTCAGGCACTGGAAGGACTTCTGCCTCAGCATCGGCTTCGGCGTCGTGGAGTCCGGACCGCTGGTCCGCTCCAGCTACCACGCTGACGAGCAGTCCGCGAAATACACCGGCGACGAGCACCTTAACACGAACCCGACCCTCGCGTCGGCGTGACCGTTTCGTGACGTCTGCGGCGTTGCGCCGCCGTGGAAGTCTGTTTGCTTGGAAGGATGAAGCTCCGTCCCCTCCTGTTCGCGATCCTCTGTCTGCTGTCCACGGGCTACGCCGGCACCCTCGTCTCCGGGCCCATGCTCGGCTACCAGGCGCACCGCGAGGTGTTCCTCTGGGTCGAGACGAAGGACGCGCAGAAGGTCACGCTCGACTACTGGCTCGCGGGCCGCCCCGAGACGAAAAAGACCCTCGAACACACCAACCTCACGGCCACGCCCGCCGGCGGCCAGATCTCGACGTTCCGGCCCGGCCTGCTGGAGATGGGCGCCACCTACGACTACACGCTGAGCATCGACGGCGTCGCGCAGAAGACCGCGGCCCCGGCGAAATTCCGCACCCAGGCCCTGTGGGAATGGCGCACGCCGCCGCCGGACTTCAAGTTCATCACCGGCTCCTGCGCCTACATCAACGACGTGCCGTATGACCGCCCGGGCGAACCCTACGGCCGCACCGTGGAGACCTTCCGGCTCATGGGCGACAGCGGCGCCGACTTCATGGTCTGGCTCGGCGACAACTGGTATTGGCGCGAGGCCGACTTCGACTCCGTCAGCGGCCTCTGGTATCGCCCGTCGCACGACCGCGCCATCCCCGAGATGCAGAAGCTCCTCGGCGCGATGCACCACTACGCGGTGTGGGACGACCACGACTTCGGCCCGAACGACTCCAACTGGTCCTACGAATACAAGGCCGAGGCGCTGAAAATCTTCCAGGCCTACTGGGGCAACCACGGCTACGGCGAGCCGGAGAATCCCGGCGTCTACTCCAAGTTCTACTGGGGCGACGCCGCGTTTTTCCTGATGGACAACCACTATCACCGCGACGCCGCCGACCTCGACCAGGACAAGCACCCGGAAAAATCCCAGTGGGGCCGCCGCCAGCTCGAGTGGCTGAAGCAGTCGCTCCTGCAGGCCAAGGCGCTGCGCCACTTCACCTTCAAGTTCATCGCCACCGGCAACCAGATGCTGCAGACCGAGCCCCGCGGCGAACCGCACGAGCTCTACCGCCGCGAGCGCGAGGAGCTGATGGATTTCATCCGCGAGAACCAGATCACCGGCGTCGTGTTCCTCACCGGTGACGTCCACCACTCCGCCCTCTACCGCCGCCAGCTCTCCGCCAGCGGCCCGTGGGTCTACGAGATCACGTCCTCGCCGCTGTCCAGCGCGTCCTGGGAGGTCGAGAAAAGCGACAAGGCGAAGGATCCCTACGTCATCCCCGGCACGCTCGTCGGCGACCAGAACTTCGTGACCGTCGCCGTCACCGGCCAGGGCGCCGACCGCGCGCTCACCCTCACCTGCACGGACAAGCAGGGCGCCACCCGCTTCACGCACACGATCAAGGCCACCGAGCTCGGCTACGTCCCGCCCCGGCGGCGCAATCCCTGAGCGCATCCGCGCAGGTCTGGCTTGCGCTTTGGCCGGCGGCGATTCCCCTTCGGCGCTTTGTATGATGCCCAGACGGTCACTGCGCCAACTACCCTTGCTCGTTATTCTCGCGTCCGCCCCGGCCTTGCCGGCGGCCGATGATGTGCAGCCTCTGCCGGCCATCGCCGTGGCCGGCGCCGACAGCACCCGCTCGGCCCAGCCCGGCCGCGCCGGCCTGCCCGCCGGCGCCGACGTCTCCACCGGCCTCACGGATGTCGCGCGTCATACCGCCGGCTTCTCGGTGAACGACGCCGGCGCCCGCGGCTTCGGGCTCATCACGACGCTGCGCGGCCTTGGCAACACGCCGTTCTTCAGCGACGCCTCCGCGCCGGTTTACCTCGACGACATTCCCCTCGCCAGCGCCTTCACCTTCCCCACCGGCCTTTATGACCTGGCCGGCATCGCCGTGCATCGCGGCCCGCAGGCCGCGGCGATCTTCGGCCGGGCCGGTGACGCCGGTGTCATCCAGCTCGTCACGGCGCAGCCCGGCACCGGCGCGCCTGCCCGCACCAGCTTTGCCGCCGGCAACCACGGCCTGGTTTCCTTCGGCGCCGCGGCCCAGGGCGCGACCCCGGGGCCGGTCGACCTCTCCGCCGCGATCAACGCCAGCCGGCGCGACGGCTACATCCGCAACACCCGGTTGAACGAGAAGGTCGACGACCGCGAATCCCTCTCCGCCCGCGTGCGCTTGGGCTACCGGCCGGCGGACGGTCTGGAGCTCTCGCTGCACCTCCTCGGGCAGCGCTCGCGGGACGGCGCCCAAGCCCTCGTGCCACTCGGCGGCCCGCTTTACGAGGTCGACCGCGGGAAGGAAGGCGAGGCCGACACCGACTTCGGCGCCGTGGCCCTGGGCCTCACCCGCCGGTTCACCACCGGCACGCTCAGTGCCACCACCAGCTACTCCACCTACGAACTCTCCCCCTACTCGAACCGGCTCGTGGTGTTTGGCGGTCTCGACTTCGACTCCTTCCTCACCCAGTCGCAGAAAACCTTCAGCGAGGAGATTCGCTTCACGCGCGGACGGTTGACCGGCGGCGCGTTCTACTCGGCCTCCCGCACCCGCGGCGCGGCCGACCGCGTCTTCAGCGGATTCCCGGTGGAGCAATCGGCCTTCACCACCGACGCCGAACTCATGGCCCTCTTCGCCCGCGCGACCTTCGCGCCGGCCACGGACTGGTCCGTCACGCCCGGTTTTCGCGTCGAGCGGACGGCCAAGGATTTTACGCGCGTCGAAACCATCCCCTCGTCCACCCTGCTGCGGCGCGACCACGACTGGGCGGCCTTCCTGCCGAGCCTCGCGGCCGGCCGCCGGTTCGGCGAGACGGCGGACTTCACGCTGACCCTTGCCCGCGGCTTCAAGGCCGGCGGTTACTCGGCCTACACCGGCCGGAGCGAGCTCGCGGGTTTCGGCCCGCAGCGCACGTGGAGCCTTGAGGCGGCGTTCAGCGCCAGCCCGAAGGACACCACCCTCACCTACACAGCCCGCGCCTACGCCACGCGCGTGAGCGGCTACCAGGTGGAACGCTCCTTCGCCGTGCCGGCCACCTCCACCGATGAATATCTCGTGGTCAACGCCGGCCGTGCCCGCGTGCTTGGGGTCGAGCTGGAGTCGGTCTGGCGGGCCGGGCGCGACCTCACCGTGACGCTCGCGGCGTCCGTTTCCCGCGCGACGCTGGAGGATTTCACGGATCCGTTCACCGGCGCCGTTTATTCCGGCCGGCAGGCGCCCTACGCCCCGGCCGGCAACGGCGCGCTGCGTATCGATTACCGGCCCGCCACCGGCTTCTTCGCCGGCGCCGGCGTCACCTGGACCGGCACCACCTATTACGACGAACAGGAGACGGCCGCGCTCGCACAGCGCTCCTACGCGCTGATCGAGGCGGATGCGGGCTACGCCTTCGCGCGCGGCGCGCTGCAGCTCTTCGGCCGCAATCTCGGCGGCGAGGAATACTACAGCTCGATCACCCCCGGCGTCGGCCACGGGAACCCCGGTGCTCCGCTCACCTGGGGTGCCGAGCTGACGCTGCACTGGTAGGCGCCGGCCAGATTTCCCTCGCCGAAACCCGCGGCAGGGCTAATCTATTGCCGGCAAAGCACCTGACATGGAAACCAAGAAGAAAATCGTCGAGAACTGGCTGCCGCGCTACACGGGCGTGCCCCTGAAAAGCTTCGGCCGCTACATCCTGCTCACCAACTTCGACCGCTACGTCGAGCTGTTCGCCCACTGGAACCGCGTCCCGGTCCACGGCCGCAACAAGCCGATGACCAGCGCCACCGCCGGCGGCATCACCATCATCAACTTCGGCATGGGCAGCGCCACCGCCGCGACGGTCATGGACCTGCTGAGCGCCATCAGCCCCGAGGCCGTCCTCTTCCTGGGCAAGTGCGGCGGCCTCAAGCACCGCGCCAAGATCGGGAGCCTCATCCTCCCCATCGCCGCCATCCGCGGCGAGGGCACGAGCAACGACTATTTCCCGCCGGAGGTGCCCGCCCTCCCCTCCTTCGCTCTCCAGAAGGCCATCTCCACCACCATCCGCGACCACAAGAAGGACTACTGGACCGGCACCGTCTACACCACCAACCGCCGCGTCTGGGAGCACGACACCGACTTCAAGAAATACCTCAGGAAGGTCCGCGCCATGGCCGTCGACATGGAGACCGCCACCATCTTCACCACCGGCTTCGCCAACGAGATCCCCACCGGCACCCTCCTCCTCGTCTCCGACGAGCCGATGACCCCCGAGGGCGTCAAGACCGCCGAGAGCGACAAGAACGTGGACGACAAGCACGTCTCAATGCACCTCCGCATCGGCATCGATTCCCTGAAGCAGCTGATCAACAAGGGTGTCACGGTCAAGCACCTGAAGTTCTGAGTCACCCGTCCGCCTGCCGCGCATGGCTCTGCTCGTCCGCATCAAAGGCGCGATCTCCAACTGCTACCTGCTGCTGGGCGACAAGCCCGTCCTGGTGGACACCGGCGCGCCCGGCGACCTGCGCACGATCCTCGCGGCGCTCAAGCGACACCAGGTCGCGCCCCGGGACCTCGCCCTGATCCTGCTCACGCACGGCCACAGCGACCACGCCGGCTGCGCCGCGGAGCTGAAGCGCCGCAGCGGCGCGCAGGTCGCGATGCATGCCGGCGACGCCACCCTCGCCCGCACCGGCCGCAACGGCGTGATCGCCGTGCAGGACGCCCTCGGCCGCATCCTGCGGCCCTTCGTCGACGAGCAGTTCGAGGCCTTCGAGCCCGACCTCGTCTTCCAGGAAGGCATCGCGCTCGAGCCCTACGGCCTGCGCGGCAGCGTGGTGTCCACGCCCGGCCACACCGCCGGCTCCGTCTCCGTGGTGCTCGCCAGCGGCGAGGCCCTCATCGGCGACGTGCTGCGCGGCAGCCTCGTCTGGCCGAACAAGGCGCGCGAACACTACTTCTGCAACGATCCGATCCGCAACCAGCGCAGCATCGTGCGGCTGGCACGCGAGGGCCTGCTGCGCTGCCACCCCGGCACCTTCGGCAGCTTCCCCGGCGCCGAACTCGGCCGCTTCCTGTCCACCGGGGGCGGCGAGACCTTCGAGCTCTCCGGCGAGCCGGTGTGAGCGGGTCCCGCCCCTAAAAACCTACGGCGCCACGTCCACCCAGAACGGCACGAAGACCTCGCTGCCGCCCAGGTTCACCTGCGCCCAGATGACGTAGCGGCCGGGGGCAGGGATCGTGACCTTGAAGCTCAGCTCGGGCCGGAGCGCGTCGGGCGGCTTGCTCAGGTCGGTCTCGTTCGGGTGCAGGTGGGCGAAGCCGCTGCGGGCCTCGTCAAACGCCACCAGGTGCGCGAACGCACCCATCACCGGCTGCAGCGGCACGGGCACCTTGTCCCGGCCCTGGCTCTCGATCCGGAACTTCAGGTCGGCCACCTTGCCGGCCTGGAACAGCGGCGGCGTGACGAGCTCGAAATTGAAACGCGCGACCTGCGCGGTCGTGTTGGGCTCGCGGACCACCGTGGCCACGGTGCCGGGCACGGTGAAATCGGCCGAGGCGTAGAGCCCGCGCTGCGTCGCCGCCGGGGTGAAGTCGGCGAACACCCGGTAGGTGCCGGCGCGCTGCGGCGTCAGCGTGAACACCCACTCGCCCGCCCGGCGGCCGGGCTCGGGGTGCACGTGCTGGTAGTCGTTGAGCGTGGGATCGACGATGAGCAGGTGTAGCTTGCGCGTGTGCGCGACGATCAGGTCCTCGGGCGCCACCGGCTTGCCGCTAGCCGTGGCCAGCTTGAGGGTGAACTTCAGCTCCTGGTCGCGCGCCGGCTCGCGGTCGGCCTGCAGCGTGACCACCACCGGCGAGCGCACGGCCACGACCGGGATGAACTGCGGGTTGGCGGGATCGCAGAATTCGAGCGCCCCCTTCCCCTCCATCCGGAAATCCATGTGGTTGAGGTTGCTGCCCGTCGGCAGCAGCCGGACGCCGACATACAGCGCCAGCGCCACGACCGTGATGATCGCCACCTGCCGGTTCGTGCGCGGGTCGGTCGCCATGTCAGCCCTTCTTCAGCCGCTTCACGAAATCGTCCACCAGCCACGCGCTGCCGTCGACGCGGTAGCTGATCCGGCCGTCCTCGTTGATAAGGACCGTCGCGAGGGTGTGCTTGATCGTGGCGCCCTCGAACTCGCGGATGACGCCGAGCTGCGCGAGCAGGTGGCGCACGGCGGCGTCGGGCCCGGTGAGGAAGGACCAGTTGGAGGTGTCGAGGCCGCGGAGCTGCGCGTATTCCTTCAGGATGCCCGGCGTGTCGTATTCCGGGTCGAGCGAGATGGACACGAGCTCGAAGTCCTTCGCGCCCGCCGCCTTGGCGGCCGCCTGCAGCTGCGCCATCCGCGCGGTGGCGGCCGGGCACATCGTGGCGATCGGGCAGCGCGTGAAGATGAAGTTGAGGACGATCTGCTTCCCGCGGAACCGGCTTCCGGCGACCGCGCGGCCCTCCTGGTCGAGCAGGGTGAACTCGGGCAGGTTCTCGCCGATCTCGCGGTAGGCCTCCTTGCCGCGCATCGTCGTGTCCTGCGCCAGCGCCTTGGCCGCGGCGTCGAGCGCGCGCTGCGTGGCGGCGTCGTCGGGCCAGATTTTCTCAAGGTAAAACCCATCGGGCCGGTCCACGAGCTCGGCGCGGATGTGCTGGCCCTCCTTGGCAATGGCCAGGTCGCCCTTGGTCACCTTGAACTCCATCGTCATCGCCGGCATGTAGCCCTTGATCTCGCTGTGCTGGACCAGGAGCGTGTCGCGCGCGGCGTCGACCTTCACGATTTCCCCGGTGATCGGGAAGCGTTTCTCGGCGGGGGCCGCCGGCGCGGCGGCCACGGTCTCCTTCGCCGCCTCCTGCCGGCTGCAGCCCGGCGCGCAGGCCGCGGCGGCCATTAGCAAACATGCGGCCAGCCGCACGGGGGGCGAATAACTGGGCTTCATGGGACACACACATTTGCCACCCGGAGGAATTGTCAAAAGGTTTGCGCCGCCCTCACCCGAGGTATCACCTGCCGGCTCCCCTTTCAAAACGCCTCCTGATGACCCGCACCGCCACCTTCAAGCCCGCCCTCGCCGCCTTCGCCACCATCGGCAGCGGCTGGGTCTTCGTGCTCGTGGCGCTCGGCGCCTTCACGACCAGTATCGGCGCGGGCATGGCCTTCCCGGACTGGCCGCTGTCCAACGGCTCGGTCAACCCGCACGGCTGGCTCACCGAGATCGACAAGTTCGCCGAGCACTCGCACCGCCTGTCGGGCGCCGTGATGGGCTTCATCACCATCATCCTCGCGGTCTGGCTGCACCTGCGCGAGGAGCGCCGCTGGCTGCGCCGGCTCGGCTGGTGGGCCCTGGGCATCGTCATCGTGCAGGGCCTCATCGGCGGCAAACGCGTGCTGCTCGACTCCCTCAACGTGCCGGGCTTTGACATGACCCTCGGCCAGATGCTGCGCCTGCCCCACGGCATGCTTGCGCAGGTCTATGTCTGCGTGCTGTTTGCCATCGTCGCCGGCCTGTCCCGGGGCTGGATCGAGGATGCCCTCGGCACGCCCAGCGAACGCGTCCGCCGGCTCGGCTGGTGGTGCGTGGCGCTGATTTTCGTGCAGCTGGGCGTGGCGGTGACCATGCGGCACAACTACGCCGGCCTGGCGATCCCCACCTTCCCCTTCTCCACCCCCGAGGGCGGCCTGCTCCCGGCCCACTGGGATTACAAGGTGGTCCTGCACTTCGCCCACCGGGTCATGGCCGCCGTGATCGGCGTGATGATCCTCATCTACGCCCATTTCCTGTGGCGGGAAAAATCCCTCATCCCGCCGCTGCGCGCCGCCAGCCTCCTCCTGGTCGGCCTCGTCGCCGGCCAGATCTACCTCGGCGCCCAGATCATCTGGACCGGCCGGAGCGTCTACATGACCACCGGGCACGTCATCCTCGGGGCCCTGACGCTCGCGATCACCTTCGGGGTGGCTTTTTTGACGCAGCGCGGCTCGATTGAACGAGCCCGCCCATGACCCAGACCGAGGAACAGCTTCAGCCCGGCCTCACCGCCCCCGCCACCCCCACGACCTGGCGGCATTACCTCGAGCTGACCAAGCCGCGGCTGAGCTTCATGTCGGTCATCACGGCGATGGTCGGCTACCTCGCCGCCCTGCCCTTCTGGGACTGGGTGCGCACGTTTTACGTCATGCTCGGCACGGCGCTCTGCGCCGGCGGCGTGGCGGCGATCAACCAGTGGATGGAGAGCGACCTCGACGCCAAGATGCAGCGCACGGCCGACCGCCCCATCCCGACGGGCCACGTGCAGCCCGGCTCGGCCTTTGTCGTCGGCTGGCTGATGTGCGTCGCCGGCCTCGGGGTGCTCTTCCGGCAGGTCAACGGCATGTCGGCCTTCCTCGCGCTGGCCACCATCGTCGCCTACCTCGCCATCTACACCCCGGCCAAGCGCTGGTCGCGCTGGAACACCGAGATCGGCGCCATCAGCGGCGCGCTGCCACCGATGATCGGCTGGGCCGCAGCCGGGCGCTCCAACGACCCGCTCGGCTGGACGCTTTTCGCCATCCTCTACACCTGGCAGATGCCGCACTTCTTCGCGCTGTGCTGGACCTACCGCAAGGACTACGCCGCCGCCGGCATGAAGATGATCTCCGTGACCGACCCCAGCGGCCGCCGCGTGTCGCGCCGGGCCTTCATCTGGACCGTCCTGCTGGTCGCCTCGAGCGGCCTGCCCACGCTGCTCGGCTACTGTTCGTGGTATTACTTCGCCTTCGCCGTCGCGCTTGGGCTGTGGATCCTGAAATCGGCCATCACCTTCCTCAACCCGGACAAGCGGGAGACCGAGGCGCGCCGCCTGTTCCTCATCTCGATCGCCTACCTGCCGCTGCTGCTGACGCTCCTCGTGGCCGACCGGATGATCTTCCGATTGTAGGTGGCGCGCCCACAGGCCACCCACCGCGACAAACCCTTTCCCCATGACCGTCTCCGACATCCCCACGATCAATGCCGCGCTCAACGCCACCGCCACGGTGCTGATCACGGCGGGCTTCATCTTCATCAAGCAGGGCCGGCGTGACCTGCACCGCGTCTCGATGCTGAGCGCCGGGGCGGTGTCGGCGGTCTTCCTCGTGGGTTACGTGGCCCACAAGATCCTCATGCGCGGCGTGCATACCCCCTTCGGCGGCGACGGCGCGTTTCTCCGGGCCTTTTATTACACGATGCTGCTGACGCACATCGTGCTGGCCATCGCGATCGCCTACCTGGTGCCGCGCACGTTCTGGTTCGCGATCAAGGGCGACTTCGAGACCCACAAGAAATGGGCGAAAATCACCTTCCCCATCTGGTTATACGTCTCCGTCACCGGCGTGCTGGTGTATTTCTTCCTCTACCAGTGGTGGCCGCCGGGAGCTTAACCCACAAAAAAGCCGGACCCGCGGGTCCGGCTTTCGTATTTATCTGGTATCAGGTCAGTTGACCACGAGCACACCCTTCATGCCCGACAGGTAGTGGGCCGGGAAGGTGCAGACGAAGGTGTATTCACCGGGCTCGGTCGGGGCCTTGAAGACCAGTTCTTCGCTCTGCTTGGGCCCGAGCAGCTTGGTGTGGGCGATGACCTGGTCGGACAGCGCGGCCGGGACGTAGTCCGTGGCCATCGCCGAGACGGCGGCATCCACAAAGGCCTTGGCGTCGACGCCTTTCTTCAGGATCACGAGGTTGTGACCCATGGCGGCCTTCGGCATGTTGCCGACGTTGGTCAAGGTGATCTTGACCTCCTGGCCGGCCTTCACCTCGAGGCGGGTGATGTTGAACTTCATGGTGTCGTTCGCGGTGACTTCGAACGTCGCAGCGGCCGGGGCGGCCGGAGTGGACGCGACCGGAGCGGCCGCCTGGTCATTCTTGCCGCAGCCGGCCAGAAGCAGGCTGCCAACCAACACAGGGAGGAGGAGGTGTTTTTTCATGGACCGCGACTATCGCACAACCGGCGGCATCGCGCAATGACCTAGGTCAAGATTGTGCGTCACTAATGCTGCGGCCCGTGGGGTTAATACCCGGGAACCGGACAGGATTTTGCCGCGGTTTTGTAGTTGAAATGGGTTTCTTTTTCCAAACGCTGACCCCGCACACTTGCCCCAGCGCACCACGCTGATGCCGCCAATGTTACACATGACCCGCACACGCCTCGTTCAACCTAAAGTTTTCCGCTTCGCCGCCGCTTTTCTTGCCGGTCTCAGCCTGCTCTTCACGACGGGCTGCGCCTGGATCAGCAAGGTCTTCACCCTCAGCGGGCCGCAATCCACCATGCTGTCCGAAGGCCCGGTCGCCCGGGCCCAGTGGGACCTCTTCATGGTCACGGTCTATGTGACCACCTTCATCTTCGTCGTGGTCGGCGCCGTGCTGGCCTACACCCAGATCAAGTTCCGCGCCAAGGACGAGGCCGCCGAGAAATCCGAGCCGCCCCCGCAGGGCCACGGCAACCCGATGATCGAGATCGGCCTCATCGCCGCCTCCGTCGCCCTCCTCGTCATCATCGCCGTCCCCACCGTCCGCGACATCTGGTATACCCATGACGTCCCGGAGGCCGAGAAGGCCGACGCCATCGACATCAACGCCACCGGCTACCAGTGGTGGTTCAAGTTCGAGTATCCCTCCGAGCTGGTGAAGCTCCCCGCCGGCGGCGAGGCCCCCCTCGTCACGGGCAACGAGCTCGTCGTCCCCGCCGGCCGCCCGATCCGGGTGCACCTGCGCACGATCGACGTCATCCACAGCTTCTGGATCCCCAAGCTGGCCGGCAAGGTGGACATGATGCCGAACCGCGCCAACTTCCTCTGGTTCAAGGCCGACCGCCCGGGCTATTTCTACGGCCAGTGCGCCGAGTATTGCGGCGAGTCGCACGCCATCATGAAGTTCCGCGTCATCGCCCTGGCCCAGGCCGACTACGACAAGTGGCTCGCCAACCAGAAGCAGCCCGCCCGCAGCGTCACGGCCCAGACCGCCGCCGTGGCCGACCTGCCCCGCATCCAGTTCGCCAACTACAAGGTCAACGACGGCCGCGCCCTCGCCGGCTCGCCCGAATTCGACGCCAACCCCTTCGCCGCCTGGCAGAAGCTCCAGGAACCCGCCGCCGAGAACGCCGCGCTCATCACCACCGGCCGCAAGCTCTTCCAGGAAAAGACCTGCGTCTCCTGCCACACCGTCCGCGGCCACGAGGGCATCGGCATCACCGGCCCCGACCTGACCCGCGTCGGCGCCCGCTCGACCATCGCCGCCGGCGTGCTGGAGAACACCCCGGAACGCCTCGCCCAGTGGCTCCACGACCCCGCGCACTTCAAGCCCGGCAACAAGATGTATTTCGGCGGCTACATGGTGCAGAGCCCCGACGGCTCCTGGAAACCCAACTTCACGCTCAACGACACGGAGATCGACGCCCTCGTCGCCTACCTGCACAGCCTGAAGTAAGCCAGCCCCTCCCTCAACTCTCAGCTCTCAACTCTCCCTCCTCCCATGGCAGAAGCACTGGCTAAAAACGCTTACACCGGCGGCGCCCACGCCCCGGCCAAGAAAGCGACCTTCGATCTGTTCGCCCGCCCGACGGCCAAGACCGGCCTCGTCAGCTGGCTGACCACCGTCGATCACAAGAAGATCGGCATGCTCTACGGCGGTTTCGCCATCTTCTTCTTCTTGGTCGGCGGCCTCGAGGCCCTGCTGATCCGCACTCAGCTCATGCTGCCGAACAACCGCTTCATCAGCGCCCAGCTCTACAACGAGCTGTTCACGATGCACGGCACCACGATGATCTTCCTCGCGGTGATGCCCCTGAACGCCGCGTTCTTCAACCTGCTCGTCCCGATCCAGGTCGGCGCGCGCGACGTCGCCTTCCCCCGCCTCAACGCCTTCTCGCTCTGGGTCTGGGTCGTCGGCGCCATCCTCCTCAACGTCGGCTGGATCTCCCACGTCAGTGAGTCGTTCAAGGGCTTCGGCGGCGCCCCGGACGTCGGCTGGTTCGGCTACGCCCCGCTGACCTCCAAGGTCTTCACCCCCGACCTGTCCACCGACCTCTGGGTCCTCGGCCTGCAGGTGCTCGGCCTCTCCTCCATCGTCGCCTCCCTGAACTTCATCGTCACCATCATCAACATGCGGGCCCCGGGCCTCACGATGATGCGCCTGCCGGTGTTCACCTGGATGGCCCTCGTCACCAGCTTCCTGCTCATCCTCGCCCTCCCCGCCATCGCCATCGCCCTCGTCGAGGTCATGATGGACCGCAACTTCGGCACCAGCTTCTTCGAGGTGTCCGGCGGCGGCCAGCCCATCCTCTGGCAGCACCTCTTCTGGGTGTTCGGCCACCCCGAGGTCTACATCCTCATCCTGCCCCCGATGGGCTACGTCTCGGAGATCCTCCCGACCTTCGCCCGCAAGCCCCTCTTCGGCTACCCGATCATCGTGTTCTCGGGCGTCGCCATCGGCTTCATCGGCTTCGGCGTGTGGAGCCACCACATGTTCACCACCGGCCTGGGCAACGTCGCCACCGCGGCCTTCGCCCTCGCCACCATGGCCATCGCCGTCCCGACCGGCGTCAAGATCTTCAACTGGATCGGCACCCTCTGGGGCGGCCAGATCATGACCCGCGTGCCGATGATGTTCGCCCTCGGCTTCATCTGGATGTTCATGCTCGGCGGCTTCTCCGGCATCATGCACTCCGCCGCCCCGGCCGACGCCCAGCAGCAGGACAGCTACTTCGTCATCGCCCACTTCCACTACGTGCTCATCGGCGGCGCCACCTTCGCGCTGCTGGCCGCCATCCACTTCTGGTTCCCGAAGTTCTTCGGCCGCATGGTCCCCGAGTTCTGGGGCAAGGTCTCCTTCTGGCTCATCTTCGTCGGCTTCAACTGCACGTTCTTCCCGATGCACTTCCTCGGCCTGAACGGCATGCCGCGCCGCACCTGGACCTACGACTCCAACATGGGCTGGAACGAGGGCAACCTGTTCGCCACCCTCGGCGCCTACCTGCTCGGCGTCGGCATCTTCACCTACTTCGCCGTCCTCGTTTACAGCTACTTCAAGGGCAAGATCGCCGGCAACGACCCGTGGGACGCCCGCACGCTCGAATGGTCCATCCCCTCGCCCCCGCCGGAGCACAACTTCGCCGCCATCCCGACCGTCCACGCCCGCGACGCGTGGTGGTATGAGAAGCACCACCAGGCCGAGATCGCCAAGGAGAAGGCCGAGCACATCAAGGCCGAGGAATCCCACGGCGGCATCCACATGCCCGACCAGTCGTGGTATCCGCTGATCTCCGCGTTCGGCCTCCTGATCGGCGCCTACAACTTCGCCCAGCTGCACCACCCGGTGGTGATGTTCGGCAACCAGGTCTTCGCCTCCCACCTGCCGCTCGCCATCACCGGCGGCGTCATCATGGTCGGCGCCCTCTACCTCTGGGCCCTCGAGGGCCCCGGTGGCTACCACATCCACATCGGTCCCGACGGCAAGATCACCGAGTCCCGCGGCGACCACTAAGGCGCTGGCAACCAGCGCCCATCTCAAATCTCAGATCTGAAATTTCAAATCTCCCAATGAGCAGCCACGCGGCCACCGGTCACATCGACCACCATCACGACCACACCACCTCGACGGGCATTCCGAACAAGAAGCTCCTCTGGTGGGCCTTCCTCGCCTCGGACTGCATGTTCTTCGGGGCGCTGATCTCGACCCACATGGTCTACCGGCTCAACCCGCCCCCGGGCAACGCCGTCCCCACCCAGGTCTTCAACATCGAGCTCACGTCCTTCTCGACGTTCATCCTGCTCATGTCCTCGCTGCTCATGGCCCTCGCCGTGAACGCCATCCAGCGCGGCAACGTCAAGAGCACCCGCACCATGCTGCTGGGCACGATGTTCTTCGGCTGCATCTTCCTCGGCGGCCAGGTCTATGAGTTCGAGCACTTCGTGCACGCCAAGCACATGACGCTCTCGAACAGCATCTTCGGCTCGACCTTCTACACCCTGACCGGCACCCACGGCACCCACGTTGCCATCGGCGTCCTGCTCCTGGGCATGATGTATGTCCGCACCTTCAAGCCGGCCAACGGCGGCGGGCTGTTCATGAACTTCGCCCACCTGCTGGCGATCTGCGTCACCTTCGGCGTCGCCTTCATCTGGTTCGTCCCGGGCCTCATCGAGGTCATCTACGGCCTGCCGATCGGCGACCTCTTCAAGCGCGCCGCCATCCCGCTGGCCGTCGGTGCCGCCGGCCTGGTCTCGCTGTTCTGGCTCGGCCGCAGCCGCGGGGCCGTCGAGTTCGGCGAGAAGAACGCCGTCGATGTCGAGGCCATCGGCCTCTACTGGCACTTCGTCGACATCGTCTGGATCATCATCTTCACCGCCGTCTACCTCCTGGAATACCTCTGAGCCTGGGTTTCTCCGACCCTCAACTCTCCGCTCTCAACTTTTCCGCACCCATGTCCGCTCCCGCCACCGCTCCCGCCGCCGCCGGCCACCACGAGCCGAGCAAGTTCCACTTCTACATCCAGGTCGCGATGATCCTGTCCGTCGTGACGGGCATCGAGGTCGTGCTGGTCTACCTGCCGCTCGCCAAGTGGTTTGTCGTCACCAGCCTGCTGGTGCTCTCGGCCGGCAAGTTCATGGCCGTTATCTTCTATTTCATGCACCTGCGGTGGGACAAGGTGTTCTGCACGATCCTGTTCTTCATCGGCCTGGTGCTGGCCGGCGGGACGATGTGGGCCCTGCTCCACCTCTTCGGCAGCGTGGCCGGCAAGCCCCTGACGGCCGCCGCCCTCGAAATGGCCCGCTTGGCTGTCGCCTGAGCAACTACACCAGTCCGTTTTTCAAGCCGCGCCGAAAGCGCGGCTTTTTTTGCGCCCGCCTCAGCCGAAGAGACCACCTGATTTTAGTGACCTGAATTCAAGCGCTTTGAACTCTAAGTGGGCCGGAAGCCCGGTGGTATTGTCGCCCCATGCGAACCACGATGCTCCTCATGTGCGGTTTGGCGATGGTCCCGGCACTGGAGGCTCAAACCGAAGGCGTGGCGCTGGTGCGGCAGGCGCCCACCCTTAACGGGACGGTTGTGGGCTCGATCCAGGTGCTGACCGCCGAAAATGTAACCCTGGGCGGCAACGCGGACGTTCAAGGGGACCTGCTGGTGCCGGGCATCCCGGTGGTCCGGCTCAACGGCAATCCCACCTATGCCGGCACGACCGACGGTCAGGGCAGCGCGAACCCGGCCGGCCACACGGTTACCCTCGGAGGCGGAAGCAGGCTGCGCCATGTGGTGCGTCGCACGGATCCGGTGAGCCTGCCCGACGTGGCCAGTTCGCCCCCGCCCACGGGCACCCGCAATGTCGCGCTGAACAGTCCAGCCCAGTCGCCAGGAGATTTCGCCACCCTGAAGGACCTGTCGCTCAACGGCAACGCGGGCCGGATTGCCGTGCCCCCCGGCACCTACGGTCGATTCACCGTCAATGCCGGCAGCAGCCTACTACTGGGCGAGGCGGAGGCCACCACACCGGCCGTCTACCATTTTCAGGAGCTTGTCCTGAACGGCACTGCTTCTCTGCAACTGGCCGGCCCTGTCGCGGTAACGGTCGGGGGTGACGTCTCCAGCAACGGTGAGATGGGGGCGTCCGCCAACCCCGCATGGTTACAGCTGCGCCTGGCCGGCGGTAGCCTGACCTTGAACGGCGGCGCCACGGCCTATGTCCGCCTCGAAGCCCCCGCCGGCGCCCTTACTTTGAATGGCAACAGCCACCTGGTCGGCACCGTGGCGGTTGATCGCCTGACGCTCAACGGCAGCGCGCGGCTCGAGCTGATCGCGCCGCCGGACGAGCCCCCCGCCTTCCCCGATGCCGATCATGACGCCATGGATGATCGCTGGGAATCGGCCAACGGGCTCAATCCCCTGGTCGACGACGCCAGCCTGGACAACGACCGGGATGGAATCGCCAATCTCGTCGAGTTCCAACTCGGATTGAAACCGAACCAGGCCGACAGCGACGGGGATGGCCTCTATGATGGGGATGAACTGGCGTTGGGACTCGATCCGACCGCGCCCAATCCCGATGCAGAGCCGCCCACAGCCCCGGCCGGTTTGACGAAAGGCTCCGTCTCAACCGATCAAGTGACCCTGTCGTGGCAGGCGGCCAGCGACAATCTCAAGGTCTCCGGCTACCTCGTCTACCGCGACGGCCAGCCGATCGAGACCGAACAACCCATACGGGAAACCACCTACACCGATACGAATCTGCCCGACGGGGAGGAATTCACGTATCAGGTGAGATCATTCGATTTTGCCGGCAACCTCTCGCCGCTGGGCGAGGAGATATTTGTCGCCACACTCGCAGCTGACACCGACCAGGACGGCCTGCCCGACGAGTGGGAGTTGAAATATTTCGGCGAAGATCCCGCGGCGCCCGGGGATGATGCCGATGGCGACGGCCAGACCAACCTGCAGGAATTCCAGGCCGGCACGGATCCCACGAACTTCTACAACGGGGTTGACCCGCTCACCGAGACCCTGCATGGGGCCGCTGAAGGCCCCAACGGGGAGATTGCCATGCTGGTCCGCAAGCCGGACGGCACCCCCTGGGCCAACGCACCCTATAATTTCGATTCGAGTTCCACCCGCCGGAAGCTCTCCGCCACCCCGGGCGGACCATTTGAAGTCTATCAGATGAGCGTGCGAGCCGGGGCGGACGGGATCGCCCGCTGTTATCTGGAGCCACTAAATCCCTAGGAGGAGTTATGTGTATTTTTTCAGGATGCATGGGGCGGACGCTACTCGGACTGGTCCTCGGTTCCGCCGGCGGCCAGGCGGCGGTCATCATCGCCGACCATGACAACCCTGGTGGCGTGCCGACCCAGATCGTCGCCGAGGCCGCCGACCTGCCGGCGGCCTCGTCAGCAAATTACGCCTTTGTGGCGCTGCCATCTCTTGGCGCTCCGCTGCAGGTCACCGAGGACGGCACGGCCATCTTGGTGACCTACAACGGCGGGAATGTTTACGCTTACCGCTGGAAGCAAGGCGTGGTGACCGAGCTGTCCTGCATCCGCCCGGCCGGCACCCGCATCAAACTGCATGCCGCAAACCGCAATGGGATGGTCGTGGTGGTGTTTGAGCTGCCGACGCGTGCCTACTTCACCTTCGAAGGCGGCGCCACCAAGCAGGTGGTCGTGGCGTGGATGCCGGACAGCACCACACCTGTATTTCTGAACGTGCCGATCGCCGAGGCCACCACGTGGGGTGCGGTCAGCACCATGCGGTCGGTCGATTTCAAATTCCTTGATGATCAAAACCGCATCTGGGGTGAGACTTACCATGTGGTGCAGGGCCCTGACGGCACCTTGGTTTACCCTGAACTCGCGCGCTGGGATACGCCCGGCGCCGCCGCCACATTCATCGGGCATCAGAAGAATCTATCGCCTTCGGTCAACCTCCTCGGCGTCAGCAGCGGTGCAGGCGAGCCGTTCGGCTACTATTCACCGCCCGAGGCCGGCGCGGGCAGCTATTACTTCGCCGGCAGTTTCAGCAACCGGCTGAATTACGTGCCCGCCCGCATGAACCGCCAGGGTTGGGTGCTCGGCAAACGCGGGCTCACGCCGGTGTTGTCCCGCGACGGTGTCGAGTATCCCCTGCCCGCCGCCAACAACATCGCGCTCATCGACGACCAGAACAACCTGTATGATATCAATCGCTTTACGGTTTGGACCACGGATGCGCAGACCTTCGAGAGCACGCCGACGCTGGCGCAGAATTCATATGTTGCCAGGTCGACTAACTCGATAGCCCTGTCTGAAGGCTACTCCACCAATCTCCGCGTGGTCCCCGGGGACAAGGCGTTGCAATTGGGCAATCTGTTTGATGCCGGCTCCGCCGTGCCCGCGATATTCGCACCGGCTGAAATCCGCCCGGATGCAGACCGGGATGGGATCATCACACTGAGTCGCAGGGCGGACGATCCCGACCGGTTGCTCGCAGAGAAGAAGCTGCCCTGGTATTTCTGGGTCAACGACGACGACGATTCCGGCGAGACCGACGGCACCGACATACCCGGCGATGGCTCCAATGGACGCGATGGTTCGGTGAACGGTGTCCGGGACCTCATCGATTTCTTTCCGTTGCACTTGAATATCGCCCGGCTGCTGAGCCTCCTGCCGCCCACCACGCCGGGAATTAGCTACCGTCTCGCCCAGGCCGACGGGGCCGCTAATTTTCTGACCACCGACTTGGCCCCGGCGGAAGCGGGCAAATACCATAGTGATGCCACCCTCGCCATCGGGCTGGGCGGAAAACCCGTGACTCGCATCACGGCTGACGGCGTGCCCCTTGACGCGGCATTTATTGCCCAAGCTTCCATCCAGGACAAAGGCGTGATTCTGGTCGAAGCCCGTGCCCCCACGACGAAACCGTTGAGGCTCGAGGTTCGCCGCGACGCAGAACTGCTGGCCCGCCTGGATCTGCCCTTAAGCTTCGCCGGGGTTGAGACCATGTTCCGGCACCGCAACCTGGTGAAAGCGGTCAACCAGAAGGCCATCACCCTGGATCGCAACAGCACGACCAACTGGCCGGATGCGCTGAACAACAATCAAGCTTTCGTCTTCATCCACGGCTACAACGTGAACCAAAAACAAGCCCGCGGCTGGCAGGCCGAATTCTTCAAGCGCCTCTGGTGGACCGGCTCAAAGACACAGTTCTGGGGTGTCACCTGGTATGGGTATGAGTCCCAACGGCACATACCCAGGGAATACGTGACGGGCGATTATCACAGCAATGTCGTCTACGCTTTCGGCACGGCGATGGCATTCAATCAATTTCTGGGTGAAGTCCGCAACCAACCCGGCATCACGAGACTCAACGTCGCGGCCCACAGCCTCGGCAACATGGTCACGTCATCGGCGATTTCTGATCACGGTGCACCTGTTGATCGTTATTTTCTGCTAAACGCTGCCGTAGCCAAAGAAGCCTACGACAGTGGTGAGGCGCAAAGTCCTGATGCCACCGCGAGCATGCCACACACCGATTGGAACAAAGCATTCGACCATGTGTATCCCTCTCGCCTATGGGCAAGCAATTGGCACGAACTCTTTGCCTCCGCCCCGGAGGATGCCCGGAATAAGCTCACTTGGCGTGATCGGTTTCCGATGTGCACCGGCACTGCTTACTATGATTTCCATTCGACCGGCGAACAAGTGTTGGCCGAGGATTTGGGCGCGACTCCCAGCATTAGCAAGGTGCTGTTCTCCTCGTTGCTCGATTACATCTTCGTCACTTTACCGGGTCGGTCTGATCTGCCGACTGGCACCAACTCGTGGGCTTGGCAGGAAAAACTCAAGGGACGCACGGTCACGGGCCGGGTCGCCGGCAGCAATTTTGGGGGCTGGGGATTCAATAATTTCATATTAAGGAACACTCCTATGTCGGGTGGGAATGGGCCGCGACTGGCCCCGGTTGACATGACGCCTGAGGATGCAATTGCGGCCGAACCATACCTTCTGTCTGCCGACTTGCAGGCCGAGCCATTCTTTCGGCCAGGCAGGACTTGGAAGGAAATCTCCAGTTGGTCGAAACAAACTGACGGCTCTTGGAAAAAGACCACCGACCGGCTGGGCTCACTTTATAAGCCCACAACCGGGTCGACCATGGCGGCGCGGCAACGAGATACCCTGCTGGCACGCATGATACCCGCATTAAGCCTGCCTGCAGGGTCAAGGCCTGTGATTAAATTTGTTCCCACAGGCAGCACTGCTATACATAATTTCAATATGAGCAGCACGGAGATCCGCGTGAATAGCGAGCCGTGGGCCGTAAATAGAAATGGCGACAACCGTTGGAGGCACAGTGATCTGCAACATATGGCCTATCCCTATGTTCACGGTCTCTATGCTAAGTTAGTCGAGATCGCTCGCTTGCGTGAGCAATCCCCATGAAGACTCAACTGCTCGTGTTTCTCTTGTATATGGCCCAAGCTGCATCGGTTTCAGCCCGGGAATACACAGCTCGTGTCACCTTACATATAGTTGATGACGAAGGTCAGATTGTCACTGGAGCCAAAGTGGCGATCAATTTCGTTCGAGAATATGCTCGAACGGAATCCGAGCGCGTAGGCGCGTCCAAGGGAATATCAGACATCAACGGTTTCGTGACACTTGAAGGCAAAACGGTAGAAGCTAGCATCGGCTACGGCGCGGAGAAAGACGGTTACTATAAAGTTATGGGCGCGCGATATATGTTCACATCAACAGGCTATCTTCGCTTATTACCCTGGAATCCGACTATCGAAGTCGTGCTAAAGCGGATAAAAAAGGCGGTGCCGATGTATGCGAGAAGATTGTCGGGCGGGTTGTCTCTGCTCAACGAGCCCTTTGGCTATGACTTGAAGGCGGGGGATTGGGTCTCGCCTCATGGTAAGGGCGAGATCGCAGATATAATCTTCGTCAGTAAGCTTACGGAAAACGGAGACCGAGTCTATGATTGGACGATGAAACTGACCTTCTCCAATCCCGGTGACGGAATACAGCGGTTTAAACCTGATCCAAGTTTTATGCGGTTACGATCCCCGTATGAAGCGCCAGAAGAGGGTTATGTTTCCGAGTGGAATTTACAGCGCACCCGACGTGGGCCCCAGGTCATGGAAGAAACAAATTATGACGAAGCCGGAGGATATTTTTTCCGTGTGCGCACTGTTCTCGATAAAGAAGGTAAAGTGGTAAAGGCGCTATACGGGAAAATCTACGGAGATTTTTTTAATATGGTTCATTACCTGAATCCCGACGGCACACGCAACATGGAGTATGACCCCAAACGCAATCTGCTGAAGGCCCCCAATAACTGGGATCAGCGCTACTATGAAGTAGGACCGTGATCGCATTGTGGAAAAGAGTTCTGCTTCTGATGTAACTCCCTGTCCACCGGCTTACTCTTAAAAGTGTATGGCGAAGTTTCATAATGCTAACGAATCAACCGGCATGAGCCCTCCCTTGCCCATCACCTTGTTACTGATGGCGGTGCTGCTCTCCGCGGGCTGCTTCTCACGTATTGTTGAACATGCTGAGCATATCCGCCCCGCCACGCTCCAGGACTTCGCCGGCACCTACCAAAATATCAGCTCTCAGCACGTTACTGCCACGCTGCTCAATGTCCTATGGCCCAAGCGTCCGGAGAAACCCCAAGGATACGATTACCGTGACATTAACCGCGTGCGGGTTGAGATTCAGAGCAAAACCGCGATCATAACGTTTCTGAGCAACCACAAGGTTTGCGCCCAAATCCGATACCTTGAAGGCAAAGATTTTGCCCTTACTCAATCGGTGATTCCGCTCCGAACCGAAGCCGATGCGGCAGTCGCGCACAGTAGAAACAGGGACTCGGGCGCTTTCTTGCCTGATCCGCCCGTTGCCGGCGGAGCAGTGGTGCGGGGTAAACTGTTTCTCAACAGGAATAGGGACCTTGTTATCCGATCTGACGGCGTAATGGCCATGCTGGTTTTCTACGCTATTCCACTCGTCGCCATTCAAGGAGGCGACTATGTCTATAAACGTGTGCCGGATGCAGATCAGAACCGACACTAAAGCGACATGGCAGCGGAATTGAGAATAAGGCCCCTCGACCCTAGGGTTGCGCTGATTTGACGGACCGTGGGCCGGGCATAATCCGGTTGGGTTTTTGTGCTTTCTGGTGACTTTTTGTGGCCATAAGGCGCCTTCGGGTTTTGGTTAGCCGACCATGATCGACTGGACCCACTGGCATAATGAACCCTTCCTCATCGGCGGGCTCATCTTCCTCGGGTGGCTCTATGCCATCCTGACGGGACCTTGGCGCTCCCGGCTGGCCGCGGACGCGGCATTCCCCCGGCGCAAGGCCATCATGTTCTACTCGGCCCTGGTCATCTTCTACCTCGCCGTCGGCTCCCCCCTCGACCAGGCGGGCGAACGCTACCTGCTCAGCGCCCACATGCTCCAGCACCAGCTGATCATCTACCCGGCCGCCGTGCTCTTCCTCCTGGGCCTGCCGGACTGGCTCGTGCGCCCCCTCACCGCCCGCCCGGGCCTGCAGCCGCTGCTGCGGGTCTTCACCCACCCGCTGGTCTGCGGCGCCATCTACACCGCCACCATCACCGTGTGGCACATGCCGACTTTATACGACCTCGCCCTCCAGGTCCGCTGGATCCACATCGCCGAGCATTTCTCGTTCTTCGGGGCCGCCTTGTTCTATTGGTGGCCGCTGCTCAGCCCTTCCCGGGAATTCCCGCCCGCCAGCCACGCCGTGCAGATGCTTTACCTGCCCGCCGTGCTGATCGCGATGACGCCGGTCTTCGCCTACATCACCTTCTCGCCCGACGTGCTCTACCCGACCTACGAGTTCGCCCCGCGCATCACCTACCTGACCGCCGCCGCCGATCAGCTGCTCGCCGGCGCCATGATGAAACTCGTCGGCATGGCCGTGGCCATGATCGCCTTCGGCGTGAGCTTCTACCGCTGGTATCAGGTCACCGAGAAAAAACATCCCGCGCTGGGAAAACGATAGCTAAGGATCGTGCGGCTTATTGACCACGGATAAAGCCCTGCCCAATCATCGTTCCTGATCCCTCATCCGTGACCATCCAGGCTCCATCCGCGGCTAAATAATCTGATGCCTGAGTCTGATCCTGCTTCGTCCCAGCCCACGCCGCACAAGCGCCGGCCGCGCTACTCCGGGAAGAACCCACGGCGCTTCGAGGAAAAATACAAGGAGCTCGACCCGACCCGCTACGCCGCCGACGTCGCCAAGGTCCTCGCCTCCGGCAAGACCCCCGCCGGCACCCACCGGCCCATCCTGGTGGCCGAGATCATCGAGGTGCTCGCCCTCCAGCCGGGCGAAGTGGCCGTGGACTGCACCCTCGGCTACGGCGGCCATGCCCGCGAAATCCTGGCGAAGCTGATCCCCGGCGGGCGCCTCATCGGCCTCGATGTCGATCCGATCGAGCAGCCCAAGACGATCGCCCGCCTGCGCGCCCTGGGCTTTGGTGAGGAAACCTTCACGCCGGTGCGCAGCAACTTCGCCGGATTGCCCAAGGTCCTGGCCGAACTGGGCCTGCCCGGCGCCGACGCCATCCTCGCCGACCTCGGCGTGTCCTCGATGCAGATCGACGACCCGGCGCGCGGCTTCACCTTCAAGGCCGACGGTCCGCTGGACCTGCGTCTGAACCCGTCGCGCCCGCCCTCCGCCGCCGACTGGCTGGCCAAGGTATCCGAGGCCGACCTCGCGGCCGTGCTGACCGAAAACGCCGACGAGCCCAAGGCGGCCTTGCTCGCGCGCGAGCTCGTGGCCCGCCGCGCCGTCACGCCTTTCACCCGCACCGGCCAGCTGGCCGATGCCATCCGCGACATCCTGCGCCTGCCGAAGCCCGCCAAAGGCGCGGAAGCCGACGACACGGCCGTGCGCCGGGTCTTTCAGGCGATCCGCATCGCCGTGAACGACGAGTTCGGCGTGCTCGACCTCTTCCTGCGTCACCTGCCCCACGCCCTCAAGCCCGGCGGGCGCGTCGCGATCCTGACCTTCCATTCCGGCGAGGACCGCCGCGTGAAACACGCCTTCAAGTCCGGCCTGCGCGACGGCCTCTACTCGGCCGTGAGCGAGGATGTAATCCGTGCCGGCGCCGAGGAGCTTCGCGCCAATCCCCGCAGTTCATCCGCGAAACTCCGCTGGGCCGTGCGGTCCAGGTAAGCGCCCCCACCAAACAAAAAGCCGGGCCCGCCGGCCCGGCTTCGCGGCACGTCGGCGAGCGACGGTCCTATATTTTAATGGGCGAGCTCACGCGCCGGCCGGGATGAGATCGTCCACGGAGTCGCTCTCGACGTTGATGTCGGCGAAGAGCCAGGTGGAGAGGTAGCGCTCCGAGCTGGAGGGGATGATCGCCACGATCTGCTTGCCCTTGTTTTCCGGCCGCTTCGCGAGCTGGATGGCGGCCCAGACCGCGGCACCGGACGAGATGCCGACCGCGATGCCGTCGAGCTGGTTGACCTGCTTGGAAACCGGGCCGGAATCGGCCTCCTTCACGCGGATGACCTCGTCATAGACCTTCGTGTTCAGGATCGACGGGATGAAGCCCGCGCCAAGCCCCTGGAGCTTGTGCGGTCCCGGGGTGCCGCCCGAAAGGATCGGCGAGGCATCGGGCTCGACCGCCACGATCTTGATGCCGGGCTTTTTCGCCTTCAGCACCTCGCCGACGCCCGTGATGGTGCCGCCGGTGCCGATGCCCGACACGATGATGTCCACCTTGCCGTCCGTATCGCGCCAGATCTCCTCCGCCGTCGTCTGGCGGTGGATGGCCGGGTTGGCCGGGTTGGAGAACTGTTGGAGGATGATGCTGTTCGGGATCTTCGCGGCGAGCTCCTCGGCCTTGGCGATGGCCCCCTTCATGCCCTTGGGTCCTTCCGTGAGGACGACACGGGCACCCAGGATCTTGAGCAGCTTGCGGCGCTCGGTGCTCATCGTCTCGGGCATGGTGAGGATGAGCTTGAGGCCCTTGGCCGCGGCGACGAAGGCCAGCGCGATGCCGGTGTTGCCCGAGGTCGGCTCGATGATGACGCTGTTCGCGTTGAGCTTCCCGGACTTCAGGGCGTCATCGATCATCGCGAAGCCGATGCGGTCCTTCACGCTCGAGAGGGGGTTGAAGAACTCCAGCTTGAGCAGGATCTCCGCCTGGGCGCCGTGGGCGGCCGCGGTGCGGTTGAGGCGGACGAGGGGGGTGTTGCCGATGGTCTCGGTGATGTCGTTGTATATTTTGGCCATGATCGTCGTGGGTTGAGGTTGTGAGTTCAGTTGGAAATGAGGGAAAGGCAAACCCCGGGGGTGTCTTATTTCTCGGTGCCCCAGCGGCGGTGCAGGAACTTCTCGCAGGGGGAAAAGAGGATTTTGTCGGTCAGCAGGCCGATGACCACGATCACCAACATGATGGCGACGACCTGTTCCATGGCGTTGAGCTCACGCCCGTAGTGCAACAGGTGCCCAAGGCCGAAACCGGTCAGGATGGTCACATAGATCTCCGCCGCCATCAGGGACCGCCAAGCGAAGGCCCAGCCTTGCTTCATACCGCTGACGATGAAGGGCAGCGATGCCGGCAGCATGACATGAACCCAGGTGTGCACCCCGGTGGAGCCCATCGTCCGGGCCGCCCGGATGTAGATCGGGTTCACGTTCCGCACCCCGGTCTCGGTCGCCAGGATGACCGACCAGAGCGTGCCCATGACCACCACGAAGAGCATGGCCCCCTCCGTCTGGCCGAACCACAACAGGGCCAGCGGCACCCAGCAGACGCTCGGCAGGCCCTGCAGGCCCAGGGCCAGCACCCCGAGCGTATCGCGCAGGGCCTGCACCCGTGCAGTCACGAAACCCAGCGGCACGCCCGCCAGCAGGCCGATGACATAGCCGGCGAGCAACCGCTTCATCGTCACGACCATGCTGGACCACAACGAACCATCGAGGGCGATCTCCCAAAGATAGCGGCCCACGCTTTCCGGCGACGGCACGAGGACCGGCGACCAGATGCGCCGCATGTAGGCCCAGTGCCAGACGGCGATGAGGAGCAGGAAGAAGCCGAGGGCGGTCAGGAAACGTTTCATCAGATGCCGGCTCCGTGTTCCATGTAATCCTTGAGCGCCCGCGTGATGCGGGTGGCATAACCCGCCACCTCGACGCTGTTGATGTCGCGCGGCCGCGCCAGGTTGATCCGGAATTCCTCGCGGATGCGGCCGGGATGGGGCGAGAACAGGACCACCCGGTCCCCGAGGCTCACGGCCTCGCGGACGTTGTGCGTGACAAAGACGATCGTGACATGCCGCTGCGCCCAGATGCGCTGCAGGTCGCCGTAGAGCTGCTCGCGGGTGAGCGCATCAAGCGCGGCGAAGGGCTCGTCCATCAGCAGCACGCGGGGATTCGGCGCGAGGGCCCGGGCGAGGGCCACCCGCTGCTTCATGCCGCCCGACAGCTCGTGGATGTTGGCGTGCATGAATTTCTCCAGCCCGACCAGCTTCAGGTAGAACTCCGCCAGCTCGCGCCGCTCGCGGTCATTCAGCCCGGGCTTGCGCTTCAGGCCGAACATCACGTTGCCCAGCGCATCAAGCCACGGGAAGAGCGCGGATTCCTGGAACATCATCATGCGCTCGCGGCTCGGGCCCTTGATCGGCTGGCCGGCCGCGACGACCGAGCCCTGCCCCGGCATCTCCAGGCCGGCGATCATGTTCAACAGCGTCGACTTGCCGCAGCCGCTGGGCCCGACGAGACACACGAACTCGCCCTCCGCGACCTGCAGGCTGACATTGTCGAGGGCCTGCACGCGTCCGCGCGAGGTTTCGAACCACTTCGAAACCTTGTCGATGGCGAGGCGTGCCGACGGCGGAGCGGAGAGTTCGGATGGGATGCTCATGGCTGGCCGGAGAACAGACGGTCGAGCGGGATGGCGTTGCGCAGGAACCCGACACTCTGCGCCTCCGTGACCAGGGCCTCGAACTGCCCCTGGGTCACCCGGTCGGAAAACTTCAACCGGCTCCAGGCGCCCGCCACGGTCGCCGCCGGCATCTCGCGCTTCATCTCGGCGCTCAACCCGGCCCGCACCTGCGCGCGCGCCTCGTCCGGGTGGTCGTTCAGCCACGCGGTCAGTTCCTGGTGGGCCGCCTTGAACTTCGCGACCAGGGCGGGCTGCGCCTTGAGGAATTTCACGCTGCTGACCAGCACGGTCGTGACCGCATCCGGCTGTTCCAGGAAAACCCTGCCGCCGGCCTCGAGTTCCAGCCGCGAGACCCACGGCTCCACCGTCCAGACCGCATCCAGCTTGCCCTGCTGAAACAGCGACAGCTGCTCGGGATTGGCGGTGGGCAGCACCAGCACGTCGCCGCCGGTGAGGCTGACCCGATAACCCTGCTGCTTCAACCAGGCGCGCGCAGCGACATCCTGCGTGTTGCCCAGCTGCGGCGTGGCGAGGCGCCGCCCCTTGAACTGGTCGGCCCGGGTGATCCGGCCGTCCCCGGGGACGACCAACGCCGCGCCGCCCAACGTGGCGCCGGCCAGCACGCGGATCTCGTCGCCTTGGGAGCGGATGAATGCGTTGAGCGCGGGATTGGGCCCGACGTAGGTCAGGTCGATGGAGCCGGCAAAGATCGCCTCCATCGCACTGGGCCCGGCGTTGAAGGCATACCACTGGATCACAACCTCCGGGCCGAGCCGCTGCTCGAACCAGCCGCGCTGCTCGCGCGTGGAATGGCTGCCGATCACACCCTGGGCGTGGGTGATGTTGGGGAAATAGCCGACCCGAATCACCGTCCGGTCGGCGGCGGCCAGGGACGCGGTCAGGAGCAAAACAACCCAGGAGAGCCGGATCTTCATATGGCGTAGTCCCCCAGCAGTTGATGAATGACCCCCTCGGTCGGGCTCAGACGCTTGCCGGCGCCCGCGGCGCGCGGCTTCCTGGCCTTGGCGGGCTCGACCGGCGCGCTGAAGGGCAGCGGCAAACCGTCGCGCACCATCGCGCGCGTGGTGACCTCGACGACGTCGGCCAGGGTGTAACGGTCGAGGACGGCGGAGATGGCGTTGCGGACATCGAGCATCAGCATGCGCAGGCCGCAATGGGCCTCGTCCGGGCAGTTGCAGGGGGTGTAGGCCGTCTGGCTGACGCAGCCGATCGGCGCCAAGGGGCCGTCGATCAGGCGGACGATCTCGCCGATGTGAATCTGGCTGGGAGCCTTGGCCAGCCGGTAGCCGCCGTGCTTGCCCCGCTCGCTCTCCACGAAACCGGCCTCGCGCAGCTGCTGCATGACCTGCTCAAGGAACTTGATCGGCAGGTCCTCGGCCTTGGCCAGCTCCGTCACGCGCACCAACGACCGACCCACCTTGGCGGCGATGCCGAGGTTGATCAGGGAGCGCAGGGCGTATTCGCCGCGTTTCGAGAGTTTCATAGGCCAGTTTTTTAAACTACATTAATTTAGTATGATTTAGAGCAAGCTCTATTTCAGGCATTTGTCATAATACGTCCCGCAAAAGTTCTTCTTTGGCGCGGAGTTTTAACTGGGCGGCGGGCACCGTCTTTCCCTACCCTCGGGCATGACTTGGGAGATCGCCTTCGTGCTGCTGCTGATCGTCGGCGCGCTGCTGTGCTTCCTGCACGACAAGCTGGCGCCGGACGTCACTGCGCTGTCGCTGTTTGTCATCCTGCTGGTGAGCGGCGTGGTGCCACAAGCCAGGGTGTTCGGGGTGCTGGCCAATCCCGCCCCTTTGACGGTCGGCGCGATGTTCATTCTCAGCGCGGCGCTGGTCAAATGCGGCGCCATCGATCGCCTCGCGGTTCTGCTCCAGCGGCTCGCCGGGTTCAGCTATTTCACGGTGATCACCCTGATCGTGCTCGGCGTCGGCGGTTTGTCGGCCTTCATCAACAACACCCCGGTCGTTGTCGTGCTGGTGCCCGTGATCATCAGCCTGGCTCGCAAGATGAAGCTGCCGGCGTCCAAGTTCCTCATCCCGCTTTCCTACGCCGCCGTGCTCGGCGGCTGTTGCACGCTCGTCGGCACCAGCACCAATTTGCTCGTCACCGGTATCCTGCAGTCCCGCGGCCTGCCCCCCCTCCGCATGTTCGAACTCGCGTGGGTCGGCCTGCCGATGCTGGCCGCTGGCGCGATTTATATCGGCCTGCTCGGCCGGCACCTGCTGCCGAAACGACAGCCGGCCACGGTCTCCCTCGCCGAGGAGGACCGCCGCGAATACATCACCGAGGTCTTTGTGCAGCCCGGCGCCTCCATCATCGGCCGCACCGCCCATACGGCCGGCCTGACCCTGGCCCGCGGCATCCGCGTCCTGGAGATCGTGCGGGATGAAACCTCGCTGTCGCTGGAATCCCCCGCTCCGACCCTGGCGGCGGGCGACCGCCTGGTGCTCGCCTGCCGACCCCAGGGCGTGACCCATGCCCGCTCCATCAGCGGCCTCGACCTCGCCGCGGAAATCAAGCTTGGCCTCGGCCAGATTTCCGCCCACGAGGGCGTGCTCGTCGAGGGTGTCGTCGCCCCGAACTCCGACCTGATCGGCCGCACCTTGAAGGAGGCGGGGTTCTGGCGCCGCTTCCACCTCGTGGTCCTTGCCCTCCACCGGCACGGCCGGGAACTGCGCGGCGGCGGCGAGGAACGCCGGCTGAAGAACGGCGACATCCTCCTGCTGATGGGCACCGAACAGGCCGTCGAAAGCCTGCGGGGCAGCGAGGATCTCCTCCTCGTCGACCGGCCCGCCTTGCCGGCCGGCCGTCCACCCCGCCAGCTGCGCATTGTCCTCGGCAGCATCGCGGGAGTGATCCTCACCTCCTCGTTCGGTCTGATGAGCATCGAGGTGGCCGCGCTGCTGGCCTGCGCCGTGGTTTTTCTCACCGGCTGCCTCAAACCCAAGGAAGGCTACGATGCCATCGAGTGGAACCTGCTCTTCCTCATCTACGGCATGCTGGCCGTCGGGGTCGCGATGGAGGATACCGGCACCTCAACCTACGTCGTCGACCGGCTGCTCTGGCTCGTGAACCATTTCGTGCCCACGGAACACAAGGCCATCGTGATGCTGGCGGCGTTCTACCTGCTCGCCTCGGTGCTCACCGAGATCCTGTCCAACAACGCCGTGGCCGCCCTCATGACGCCGCTCGCACTGAGCCTGGCGGTCCAGCTCGGCGTCGACCCGCGGCCGTTCGTCATCGCCGTCTGCCTCGCGGCCTCGGCGGCCTTCGCCACCCCGATCGGCTACCAGACCAACACCTACGTCTACGGCGTCGGCGGCTACCGGTTCGCCGACTTCCTGAAGTTCGGCCTGCCGCTCAATGCGGTCTGCTTCGTGGTCGCGATGTATGTCATCCCGGCCGTCTGGCCGTTCTGATGACTTAGCCGGGGTCGCTGGCCCCGGTCGGCTCGACCCGGGCTCGGCGCGACCGGCTACAGTTTGATCCGCAGCCCGTCATGCGCCAGCTGGATGCCCCGATGGCTGGCGGCCAGCTTCCGGGTCCAGGTCTCATGATCGATGCCGTGGGTCAGGTGGGTGAGATAAGTGACCGGGGCGCCGATCTCGACCGCCGCCGCGCAGGCTTCCTCGATGTTCATGTGCGTCGGGTGCGGCTCGACCCGCAGGCCGTCGAGGCAGACCACGTCGGCGCCCGTGGCGAGGGCCACCGCCTCGCGGGGGATGCGCTTGCAGTCGGAATAATACACGAACTTTTTGCCCGACGACTTCTCCTGAAACACCAGCCCGAGCGTGTTGACCCCGCCGTGTGGCAGCAGCGTGGCATGGATCGTTCCCTGCGGGAACTCCAACACGGGAGGCATGATCACCAGCTGGAAGGCCGCGTAACCCTTCGCCAGCGGCCGTTCCGCAATGGCATACGGGAACATCGCCAGCACGCGCGCCATGCCCTCGTCGGTGGTGTGGATCGGCAGGGCCGTGCCGCCACGCAGGTCGCAGAAGCGCCGCAGGTCGTCCATGCCGGTGATGTGGTCGTTGTGCCCGTGCGTGAGGATGAATACATCGAGCTGGCGGATGTTCTCCCGCAGACATTGCAGCCGGAACTCGGGCGAGGCGTCCACCTGGACGTGCAGCCCGTCCATCACGACATGGATGCTGGCCCGCGTGCGCCGGTTGCGCGGATCGGCGGAGGTGCAGACCGCGCAATCACACGCGATCATCGGCACCCCCTGCGACGTGCCCGTGCCCATGAAGATGACTTCCATACGCGCATGGAAACACGGCGCCGGCGCGGACGGAAGCAAAAGAAAAGGCGCGCTCCGGGGAGCGCGCCTTGAAGTTGTTGGACGTTGGACCGGCCCGGACTCAGTAGTCCATGCCGCCCATGCCGCCGCCGTGGCCGCCCGGGGCCGGAGCCTTCTCCTTCTCGGGCAGGTCGGTGATCATGCACTCGGTCGTGAGCAGCAGGCCGGCGATCGAGGCCGCGTTCTGCAGCGCGGTGCGCGTGACCTTCGTGGGGTCGACGACACCGGCCTTGACGAGGTCCTGGTATTCGCCCGTCGCGACGTTGTAACCGAAGTTACCCTTGCCCGCGAGGACCTCCTTGACGACGACGCCGCTGTCGACGCCGGCGTTGGTGCAGAGCATGCGGATCGGGTGCTCGATCGCGCGGCGCACGATCTGGGCGCCGAAAGCCTCGTCACCCTCGAGCTTGAGGGCCTCGATGGCCTTGACGGTGCGGAGGAGCGCGACGCCGCCGCCGGCGACGATGCCCTCTTCCACGGCCGCACGGGTGGCGTGCAGGGCGTCCTCGACGCGGGCCTTCTTCTCCTTCATCTCGACCTCGGTGGAGGCACCGACGTTGATGACGGCGACACCGCCGGCGAGCTTGGCGAGGCGCTCCTGGAGCTTCTCGCGGTCATAGTCGCTGGTGGTCTCGTCGATCTGGCGGCGGATCTGCTTCACGCGGCCCTGGATGTCGGACGACTTGCCCGAACCCTCGACGATGGTGGTGTTCTCCTTGTCGACGACGATGCGCTTGGCGCGGCCGAGGTCGGCCACGGTGAGGTTCTCGAGCTTGAGGCCGAGGTCCTCGGTGATGCACTTGCCGCCGGTGAGGACCGCGATGTCCTCGAGCATGGCCTTGCGGCGGTCGCCGAAGCCGGGGGCCTTGACGGCGCACACGTTGATCGTGCCGCGGATCTTGTTGACGACGAGCGCAGCGAGGGCCTCGCCCTCGACTTCCTCGGCGATGACTAGGAGCGGCTTGCCGCTCTTGGCGACGGTCTGGAGCAGCGGGAGGAACTCCTGCAGGTTGGCGATCTTCTTCTCGTGGATGAGCACGTAGGCGTCCTCGAGGACCGCTTCCTGGGCCTCCGCGTTGGTCGCGAAGTAGGGCGAGAGGTAGCCCTTGTCGAACTGCATGCCCTCGACGACGTCGAGGGTGGTGTCGATGGACTTGGCCTCCTCGACGGTAATGGTGCCATCCTTGCCGACCTTGTCCATGGCGTCGGCGATGATCTCGCCGATCGTGGTGTCCCAGTTGGCGGAGACGGTGGCGACCTGGCGGATCTCCTCGCGGTCGTTGACCTTCTTGGAGATCTTCGCGAGCTCGGCGACGGCGGCCTCGACGGCCTTGTCGATGCCGCGCTTGAGGTAGACCGGGTTCGAGCCGGCGGTGACGTTCTTCAGGCCCTCGCGGTAGATGCCCTCGGCGAGCACGGTCGCGGTGGTGGTGCCGTCACCGGCGCTGTCGCTGGTCTTGGAGGCGACCTCCTTGACCATCTGCGCGCCCATGTTCTCGTAGGGGTCCGGAAGCTCGACCTCCTTGGCGACGGTCACGCCGTCCTTGGTGACGGTCGGGGAACCGAATTTCTTGTCGATCACGACATTCCGGCCCTTGGGCCCGAGGGTGACCTTGACGGCGCGAGAGAGAACCTCGACACCGCGGAGAACTTTCTGACGAGCGGCCTCGTCGAACAGGAGTTGTTTGGCTGCCATATGCTTTTAAATATTTGAGATTTGAGATTTCTGATTTGGGATGCGCGAAGCGCCTTAGCCGATGACGCCGAGAATGTCGTCCTCGCGGACGAGCGTGTATTTCTGGTCGTCGATCTTCACCTCGGTGCCGCCGTATTTGGAGATGAGGACCTTGTCGCCGACCTTCACCTCGAAGGGCGTGACCTTGCCGTTCTCATCCTTCTTGCCGGTGCCGAGGGCGATGACCTTGGCCTCCTGCGGCTTTTCTTTGGCGCTGTCGGGAATGATGATCCCGCCGCGGACTTGTTCTTTTTCCTCGATGTGCTGCACGAGCACGCGATCACCGATGGGTTTGATGTTCACTTTAGCCATATTGGTTTTGTGTGGTTGGGGTTTAAGGGTGGGTTAAAAAGGGCGAACCCGCCCCGCGGAAGCGGGAAACGGGCTCGCACTAAAGTTACTTCTTCTCGTCGTCGACGATCTCGACGTCGGCGTCGACGACCTTGCCCTCGGCCTTCTTGGCGGCCTTGGGCTCGGCGGACGCACCGGCCTCGGTGGTCGAGGCGCCCGGCTGGGCGCCCGCGGCGGCCTGGGCCGCCTGCGTCTGCTGGTAGAGCTCGGCGCCGATCTTCGAGAGGTTCTCGAGCGAGGCCTTCATCTTCGCCGGGTCGTTGGACTCAAGGTCCTTCTTGCCGTCGCTGATGGCGGTCTCGAACTTGCCCTTCACGTCGGCGGGGAGCTTGTCGCCCGCGTCCTTGAGGGTCTTCTCGAGCTGGTAGATGGTGGTGTCGAGCTGGTTCTTGGTCTCGACGGCCTCCTTGCGCTTGGCGTCCTCGGCGGCGTTGAGCTCGGCCTCCTTGGTCATCTTCTCGACCTCCTCCTTGGAGAGGCCGGACGAACCCTGGATGGTGATCTTCTGCTCCTTGCCGGTGCCGAGATCCTTGGCGGAGACGTGCAGGATGCCGTTGGCGTCGATGTCGAAGGTGACCTCGATCTGCGGCGTGCCGCGCGGCGCCGGCGGGATGCCGTCGAGCTTGAACGTGCCGAGGTTCTTGTTGTCGCGGGCCATCGGGCGCTCGCCCTGGAGGACCACGATCTCGACGCCCGGCTGGTTGTCGCTGTAGGTCGAGAAGGTCTGCGTCTTCTTGGAGGGAATGGTGGTGTTGCGCGAGATCATGGGCGTGGCGACGTCGCCGGCTGTCATGATGCCGAGCGTGAGCGGGGTCACGTCGAGCAGGAGCACGTCCTTGACGTCACCGCGGAGCACGCCGCCCTGGATGGCCGCGCCGACGGCGACGACCTCGTCCGGATTGACGCCCTGGTGCGGGACCTTGCCGCCGAGGTTCTTGGCGATGTCGACGACCTTCGGCATGCGGGTCATGCCGCCGACGAGCACGAGCTCGTCGATCTTGTCGGAGGCGATGCCGGAATCCTTGAGGCAGTTCTTGAAGGGCTGGATGCAGCGCTCGAAGAGGCTGTCGCAGATCTGCTCCATCTTCGCGCGGGACAGCTGCAGGTTGAGGTGCTTCGGGCCCGAGGCGTCCGCCGTGATGAACGGGAGGTTGATGTCGTAGGTCGTGGCGGAGGAGAGGGCGATCTTGGCCTTCTCGGCCTCTTCCTTCAGGCGCTGGAGGGCCATCGGGTCCTTGCGGAGGTCGATGCCGTTCTCCTTCTTGAAGGACTCGACGAGCCAGCCAATCAGGGCGTCGTCCCAGTTGTCGCCACCGAGGTGGGTGTCGCCGTTGGTGGCCTTCACCTCGAACACGCCGTCGCCGATCTCGAGGATCGACACGTCGAAGGTGCCGCCGCCGAGGTCGAACACGGCGATCTTCTCGTCCTTCTTCTTGTCGAGGCCGTAGGCGAGCGAGGCCGCGGTGGGCTCGTTGATGATGCGGAGCACGTCGAGGCCGGCGATCTTGCCGGCATCCTTGGTGGCCTGGCGCTGGGCGTCGTTGAAATAGGCAGGGACCGTGATGACGGCCTGGGTGATCTTCTCGCCGAGGTAGGTCTCTGCGTCGGTCTTCAGCTTGCCGAGGACGAACGCCGCGATCTGCTGCGGGGCGAACTGCTCGGTCTTGTCGCCGACCTGAACCTCGATGTAGGCGTCACCGTTCTTGCCGGCGACCACCTTGTAGGGGAGGTTCTTGGCCTCCTCGCTGACCTCGGTGAATTTGCGGCCGATGAGGCGCTTGGCGGAAAAAATGGTGTTCTTCGGGTTGGTCACGGCCTGGCGCTTGGCGGCCTGGCCGATGACGCGCTCGCCGGTCTTGGTGAACGCGACGACGGACGGCGTCGTGCGCGCGCCCTCGGCGTTCGGAATGACCACCGGCTCGCCACCCTCCATGATCGCCATGCAGGAATTGGTCGTGCCCAGATCGATGCCTAGAATCTTGCTCATGCGCGTTTCCTAGCAATGGGCGTGCCCCTCTCTCGAATCGTTTTTTGTCGTTGTCATTCAACTACTTGAGTTAGTCCGATACCGCTTGGCGGACTGCCTCCCGTGGCACTTTCGGGCCACCGTGTCACAGCTTTCCATGGGCATGTCACACTGTGCCAGCAGCGGCCCGGGCGCAGGCGATGCCGCCTCATGCTGCCGGGGCACCAATCCCCTCACGGGGCCGCACAGGAATGAGTGAAGCGCTGACCCCGGGCGCGGGCAAACCCGGTGGCCGCACAAACCACAGGTTGAAAAACCCGTCCCCTCACCTACGGTTCGACGCATGGAAACCTTGCATGTGCCCGCGACGGTGCCGGTGATGACGTTGCCGAACACGGTTTTCTTCCCGCAGGCGCTGCTCCCGCTCCACATCTTCGAGCCCCGTTACCAGCAGATGCTGCGCGATGTGCTCGCCAGCGACCGGATGTTCGCCGTCGCCCACCTCGACGCCCGGCGGCAGCAGGATCCCAAGCTGGTCGAACCGCTCCACCTGACCGCCTCGGTCGGCATCATCCGCGCCTGCCAGAAGGGCGAAGGCGACACCTCCAATCTCCTGCTCCAGGGCATCTGCCGCGTCACGGTGAAGAAGATCATCCGCGAGGATCCCTACCGCGTCATCGCCGTGAAGCCGCTCACGACCACCGCCGGCACGCACCACGCCGAGCTCGAGGTGCTGCGGCTCGAGGTCATGCGCCTGCTCAACGTCCGCCGCCGCCTCGGCACGCCGGCGCCGAAGGGCATGACGCAGTTCCTCGAGAGCATCGACGACATCGACACCTTCGCCGACATCGCCGTCTTCAACCTCTGCGAGGACAGCACCATCAAGCAGCAGCTGCTCGAAACGCTCGAGACCCGCCGCCGCCTGCAGCTGTTCGCCGCCTCTCTGAAGTCCGAGATCGAGGCCCAGCGCCTGCGCCGCAAGCTCCAGGGCCACCTGTCCGACGATCACATCGTGGATAATTGAGCGGTCCTACGAAACGGTTCCTTGGTCCGCCGCTGCGGTGCCGAAAACGAGCTGGCCGTGCCACCCGAGGCGCATCGCAATCCAAACGCGCCCCTACGCTAAACCTACGGAGGAAACCCTTGATGCTCGCTCCGCTCGACGAAGGCTGGCTTGCCAGCCGTAGCCGCCACGAGCGTAACCGGCTTAGCACACCACTCGGGCCACCCGAATCACGCCCCCACAGGCACCACAAACCGGGCGAAGGCTGGAGCCGCTTGTCGGATTTGAACCGACGACCTACTCATTACGAATGAGTCGCTCTACCAGCTGAGCTAAAGCGGCGAAAATAGAAGCGGCATTCGGCGGATTTGCCCCCGGTGAGGCAAGCACGTTTTTGAAACTCTTCCCGAGCGCCCCCATGACCGTTGTTGCCGTCGGCCCCCGGTGGTCCTACACCTGCCCGGCTTGAAGACCGATCTCTTCGATTACCCGCTGCCTGACAGGCTCATCGCGCAACAACCGGCCGACCGCCGCGATGCCTCGCGCCTGCTTGTCGTGCACCGGGCGGAGCACCGGATCGAACACCGGCATTTCCGCGACCTGCCCGAATACCTGCGGCCCGGCGACTGCCTCTTCCGCAACAACGCCGCCGTCATCCCCGCCCGGCTCCACGCGACGCGCCCCACCGGCGGCCAGGTCGAGTGCCTGCTGTTGCGTCCTGCGGCCGTCGCGAACGAATGGTGGTGCCTCGTCCGCCCCGGCAAAAAGCTCCCTGTCGGCGCCACCTTCGGCCTCGACGGTGTGTTCACCGCCACCGTCCGCGAAAAAACCGACGACGGCCCGGTGCGGGTCTCGTTCGCCACGCGCGACGGCGACATTCTCGCCGTGGCCAACCGCATCGGCGACATGCCACTGCCACCCTACATCACCGGCCACGACAACGAAGCGGCCCGCGCCATCGACCGCGAGCGCTACCAGACCGTCTACGCCGACCGCACGCATCAGGTCGCCGCGGCCGCGCCGACCGCCGGCCTGCATTTCACGCCCGAGCTGCTCGCCCAAGTCGCGGCCCAGGGCATCGCCACCGCCGACCTGACGCTGCATGTCGGCCTGGGCACCTTCCGGCCGATCGCCACGGAGCACATTGAGGACCATCCGATCCATCGCGAAGTGTATGAAATCCCCGCCGCCACCCAGCAGGCGCTGTTCCAACCCGCCGGCCGGCGCATCGCCGTCGGCACCACCTCGGTCCGCACGATCGAACACTACCTTGCCCTCCACCCAGCGCCAACCGGGCGTGATTTCCTGGGCGAGGCGGATCTCTTTATCTACCCGCCCCGCACCTTCCGCGGCGTGGACGCGCTCATCACCAACTTCCACCAGCCCCGCTCCACCCTGCTCTGCCTGGTGTCGGCGTTCCTGACGCCCGGCTCGACCGACGGTATCGCCTGGCTCAAGGCGATCTACGCCGAGGCCGTCGCCCGCGAATACCGCTTCTTCAGCTACGGCGACGCCATGCTGATCGTGTAAAAAGCAACGCTGGTGGAAAATTTAGTTGCATCAGCAACTATTTATCCTATCTCTCCCCCGCCATCGTCTTCCAACCAACCACAAAAACATGAAACGCCTTCTCTCCCTCCTCGTCGTCCTCGGTCTTGTCGCCAGCAGCCAAGCCGCGGTCGAGGTCTACAAGATAGACGCCACGCACTCCTCGATCAACTACAGCCTCCGCCACATCCTCTCCAAGTATACCAGCAGCTTCACCAAGCTGAGCGGCGACATCACCGTCGACCGCGACAACCTCGAGAACAGCAGCGTGACCGCCACCATCGACGTGGCCGGCCTGACGACCGACAGCGAGGGTCGCGACAAGCACATCAAGGGGCCCGACTTCTTCGACGTCACCAAGTTCCCGACCGCCACCTTCAAGAGCAAGTCGTGGAAGAAGACCGGCGCGGACACCTACGACATCACCGGTGACCTCACGATCAAGGACATCACCAAGGAGGTTGTCCTCAAGACCACGCTGCTCGGCTTCGGCCCCGGCATGCGCCCCGGCACCCTGCTCTCCGGCTGGGAGGCCACCACCACGATCAAGAAGTCCGATTTCGGCCTGGCCGGTCCCGCCATGCTGCACAAGGCCCTCGGCGACGAGGTCGCCATCACGATCAACATCGAGGCCGGCGCCAAGCAGGGCTGAGCACGGCTCCCCTTCCCCTCGTTTTTCAAGGACGGCCCCCGGGCCGTCCTTTCTTTTTGACCCGGCCCGCCGCGGCCGGGACACTCCCCGTCCATGAGACTGCTCCGCCTCCTCCCGGTCCTCGCCGCGCTCGCCGTCACCGCCCGCGCCGCCGTCGAGACCTACCAGATCGACCCGGCCCACTCCTCCGTCGTTTTCAACGTCCGCCACTTCCTCGCCAAGGTCCCGGGCACGTTCGCGCAGTTCACCGGCACGCTCACGGTCGATCGCGACGATTTCACGCGCAACACCATCACCGCCACCGTCCAGATCGGCGGCATCGACACCAAGAACGAGGCGCGCAACAAGCACCTGCTCAGCGCCGACTTCTTCCTCGCCGAGAAATTCCCCGACGCCACCTACCGCAGCACCGCCTGGAAAAAATCCGGCGCCGATACCTACACCATCACCGGCGAGCTCACGATCAAGGACCAGACCCGTCCGCTCGTGCTCGAGGTGAAGTTCCTCGGCTTCGCCGACGGCCAGCGCGGCGCCAAGCTCACCGGCTGGGAGGCCGTCACCACCATCGACCGCACCGACTTCGGGGTCGGCAAGTCCGAGCGCTCCATCGCCGACGAGGTCGAGCTGAGCATCAACATCGAGGCGAAGCTGCAGCAGCCCGAAGCCCCCAAGGCCCCGTGACACCCGCCGAAGTCCAGTCCCTCGTCGAGGAGGCCACCTTCGATTACACGATGGGCGACCATGACGCCGCGCTGGCCAAGCTGGCCCGCGCCTCCGCCGCCGCGCCCGACACCTTCGAGGCCTGGCACGCGCTCGCCGAGATCAACTTTTCCCTGCGCCGCTTCGACGCCGCCCTCGCCGCCGCCGACCGCGCACTCGCCCTCCGGCCCGACGACCTCTTCATCAACACCACCCTCTCCCGCATCTGGATGGAAAAGGGCGACAAGGCCACCGCCGAGAAATACGGCGCCCAGGCCAAGATCCTCAGTTGGAAGGACCAGTTGAAGAACCCAACTACATCTGGTGACGGTATTAAGGAGTGATCCGGGCATCCGCCGGACAGGCCCGTTGACAGCCATCCGCGCCACTCCCTACCCTCCCCGCCTTATGGAAAGACCCGCCTACCTGCTGGAATTCGAGAAACCGCTCCGCGAACTCGAAAAACAGCTCGAAGCCCTCCACCAGCAGTCCCTCGAGAACAACATCGATATGTCCGCCGAGCTGGCGACCATCGAGGCCAAGATCGACGCCACCAAGCGCGACATCTACGAGAACCTGACCCCGTGGCAGCGCGTGCAGGTCGCCCGCCACCCGAAGCGGCCCTACGCCCTCGATTACGTCGCGGCACTGTGCGAGGACTTCCAGGAACTGCACGGCGACCGCCAGTTCAACGACGACCGCGCGCTGGTCGGCGGCACGGCCTTCTTCGAGGGTCGCTCCGTGATGATCATCGCCCAGCAGAAGGGCCGCGACACCAAGGAAAACATCGTCCGCAACTTCGGCATGCCCCAGCCCGAGGGTTACCGCAAGGCCCTCCGCCTGATGAAGCTCGCCGAGAAGTTCGGCCTGCCCGTCATCACCTTCATCGACACCCCCGGCGCCTATCCCGGCGTCGAGTCCGAGGCCCGCCACGTCTCCGAGGCCATCGCCGTCAACCTGCGCGAGATGGCCATGCTCAAGGTTCCCTCCGTCGCCGTCATCGTCGGCGAGGGCGGCTCCGGCGGCGCGCTCGGCATCGGCGTCACCGACCGCGTGCTCATCTTCGAGAACGCCTATTACTCTGTCATCTCGCCCGAGGGCTGCGCCGCCATCCTCTGGAAGGACCGCGCCAACGCCCCCAAGGCCGCCGAAGCCCTCAAGCTCAATGCCTCCAGCCTCAAGGATCTCGCCGTCGTCGACGACGTCATCCCCGAACCCTTCGGAGGTGCCCACAACGACCCCGCCGCCGCGGCCGCCTCGCTCAAGAAGGCCCTGATACAGCACCTCGGCGAGCTCGCCAAGCTCGACACCGAGAAGCTGCTCGACACCCGCTACGAGCGCTACCGCGCCCTCGGCGAATACCGCGAAGCCGCGGTGAAGTAGGTCTCGCGCCAGGACGATTTAAAAATGGACGCGGGGCCATCAACCCCGCGTGGATGGCGTCCGACACCGCAACCGCGGGACTGATGGTCCCACCTCCATCCAAACCCCCTAAAAACGGGTTTACATCCCCTGCCGCCTGCGTTTCCCTCGCCGGCTCAGTCGCCCGGGTGGCGGAATTGGCAGACGCAGCGGACTCAAAATCCGCCGCCCCCTAAAGGCTTGTGGGTTCGACCCCCACCCCGGGCACTGGATTTTTTCCGAAGCGGAAAGAAATCCATCCGCCGAAGCCTTGGCGAAGGCGGACAAGACGTCCGGCTGGATCCTTGCCGGCTACTCCCCGCGATTTTCCGCCGGCGGCGTCAGCCCGAAATCCGTGAAATCATTCAGCACGTCGGCGTGCGGCCGGTCCTGCTTGTAGACCTGCAGGATCCGACCGTGCTCGTAATCCGTCGTCGGGATGATCCGCGGCTCCTCCCCCGGCAAAAAGATGGCGGTGTAGGCGCGGTGCCGGTCGATCAGGCGGCGGATGACGATCATGGCCGCCAGCATAGGCCGGATCGCTCTTTTCGCCAGTGACATCAGCGCCGGCCGGGTGGCCGCTGATTACAGTCAGAAGTCGCGGTGCTTGCCGCCGGACCACCGGGACGGCAACCTGCCGCATGCTCAAGTCCGGCCTGCTCAACCCCGCCGTCCTCCACCTGCTCGCCCGCATCCGACACACGAACACCCTCGTCATCGCCGACCGCGGCTTCCCGTTCTGGCCGCAGATCGAGACCATCGATCTCTCGCTTGTCGACGACGTGCCGACCGTCCTCCAGGTGCTCGAGGCCCTCCGCCCGAACTTCGTCATCGGCCGCGCCTTCGCCGCCCGCGAGTTCGCCAAGGTCAACCCCGCCGGCACGCAAAAGGCCCTCGCCACCGCGCTGAAGGGCGTGCCGCTGGTTTTCGAGCCGCATGTTGAGTTCAAGAAACGCGTGCCCGCCGCCATCGGCCTCATCCGCACGGGCGATACCATCCCCTACGCCAACCTGATCATCGAGTCCGCCTGACCATGCGCTACCGCCCGCTCGGCTCCACCGGCCTCAACGTCTCCGTCCTCAGCTACGGAGCCTCCCCGCTGGGCAACGCTTTCCGCACGATCGACGACCAGGAGGGCATCCGCACCGTCCGCACCGCCCTCGACCTCGGCATCAACTTCCTCGACACCTCCCCGCACTACGGCGTCACCAAGTCCGAGACCGTCCTGGGCCGCGCGCTGCAGGGCGTGCCGCGCGACAGTTATTACCTCGCCACCAAGGTCGGCCAGTATGGCGAGGGCAACTTCGACTTCTCCGCCGCGCGCGTCACGCAGAGCTTCGAGGAAAGCTGCGCGCGCCTCGGCACCGACTACATCGATGTCCTGCACTGCCATGACATCGAGTTCGCCGACCTCAGCCAGATCGTGCACGAAACCCTGCCCGCGCTCGTGAAGTTGCGCGACGCCGGCCGCGTCGGCCACCTCGGCATCACCGGCCTGCCGCTCAAGGTCTTCCCCGCGGTCATCGAACGGGCACCCCCCGGCACTGTCGAGGCGGTCCTTTCCTTCTGCCGCTACTGTCTCAACGACACCGCGCTCGAGGCGCTCATCCCCGCCTTCCAGGCCAAGGGTATCGGCATCATCAACGCCTCCGCCACCGGCATGGGCCTGCTCACCGAGCGCGGCGCGCCCGGCTGGCACCCGGCGCCCGAGTCCATCAAGGCCGGCTGCCGCCGCGCCGTGGAATACTGCCAGTCCGTCGGCGCCGACATCACCAAGCTCGCGCTCCAGTTCGCCGTGCAACATCCGGCCATCGCCACGACGCTCGTCGGCACGGCCAGCCCGGAGAACATCCGCAAGAACGTGGCCTACATCGAGGAACCCCTCGACCACGAGCTGCTGGCCAAGGTGCAAGAAGTCCTGCGGCCGATCCACAACCACAACTTCACCCGTGGCCGCCCGGAGAACCGGGATGCGATCATCGGGTGAGTCCAAACCGGGAAACCGCTCATCTTCGCTCATTCGCGCTAATCCCCAACACGGCTGGCTTATATTAACGTCCATCAGCGAAAACTAGCGGTTCAAAACATGCTGCAGATCACCCTCACCGAACCCGGCAGATTCTCCGCCACCGACGCGCCCGAGCCGCGGCCCGCGCCGGGTGAGGCCTTGGTGCGCGTCCATCGCATCGGCGTCTGCGGCACCGACCTCCACGCCTTCGCCGGCAAGCAGCCCTTCTTTTCCTACCCGCGCATCCTCGGCCACGAGCTCGGCGTCGAGGTCATCGATCCCGGCACCGAGCCGCACGGCCTGAAGGCCGGCGACCGCTGCTCCGTCGAGCCCTACCTCAACTGCGGCCGTTGCATCGCCTGCCGTCGCGGCAAACCCAACTGCTGCACCGACCTCAAGGTGATGGGCGTCCACGTCGACGGCGGCATGCGCCCGCTGCTCACCGTGCCCGCCCGCAAGCTGCACCGCTCCGCCCGGCTCGACTACGAGCAGCTCGCGCTGGTCGAGACCCTTGGCATCGGCGCCCACGCCGTCGAGCGCGCCGAGGCGAAGTCGGACGACTTCATCCTCGTCATCGGCGCCGGCCCCATCGGGCTCAGCGTCATCCAGTTCGCCCTCGTCACCGGCGCCACTGTCGCCGTGATGGACGTTAGCGAACCGCGCCTAGACTTTTGCCGGAAGCTCGGCGTCAAACACACCGTCGTCGCCGGCCCCGACGCCGCCGCGCAGCTCAAGGCCATCGGCCGGGGCGACCTGCCCACCATCGTGATCGACGCCACGGGCAACCCGCAGTCCATGGCCGGCACCTTCGACCTCGCGGCGCACGGCGGTCGCATCGTCTTCGTCGGCCTGTTTCAGGGCGACCTGTCATTCAACGACCCGAATTTTCACCGCCGTGAACTCACGGTCTGCGGCAGCCGCAACGCCCTGCCCGGCACCTTCCGCGACATCATCGCGCTCGTCGAGGCCGGCAAGGTCGACACGCGCCCGTGGATCACCCACCGCTTCCAACTCGCCGACACGCCGACCGTCTTCCCGAAGGACATCGCCGGCAACCCGGCCGTGCTGAAGGCGATGATCGAGGTGTGAGGAATCCGCGCCTTTGACGGTGGAGGGGCTTTATGTCCCGACTGCATGCGCCAACCGAAACGCGTCGGGGTATAAAACCCCTCCCACCAAACCGGAGATCAAGGCCCCTGCGCACGGTTGACCTTCCCGCGTTCGCAACAACACTCACCCCGTCATGCCCGACTTCCGCGCCTACGCCCCCGCTGCCGCCGCCGATGCGACGGAAATCCGGCTGGGCCCCGAGGAAAGCCACCATCTCGTCACCGTGAACCGCTGCGGCCGCGGCGACCCGGTCACGGCCTTCGACGGCCACGGGCATGAGTGGCTCACCGAGTGCACCGATGCCAGCAAAAGCGCCACGGTGCTGCGGGTGAAGGAAGCCCGCGCCGCCGCGCCGCGCCCCTTTGCCATCACGCTCGGCCAAGCCCTGCCGAAGGGATCGACCATGGACGACATCGTCCGCCAGGCCACGGAGATCGGCGCCGCGCGCATCGTCCCGCTGCTCAGCGAACGCACCCAGGTTCACCTCGACGGCGACCGCGCCGACAAGAAGGTCGAAAAATGGCGCACCGGCGCCATCGAGGCTGCCAAGCAATGCGGCAATCCCTGGCTGCCGGAGATCGCCCCCGTCCAGAATTTCGCCGCATTCGTCGCGGCCGCCACGGGCTACGACCTCAAGCTCGTCGCCAGCCTCCACGCCGGCACCACGACGCTGAAAAAAGCTCTCGCCACCCATGCCGCCAGGCACGGTCACGCCCCGCGCCAGGTGCTCTGGCTGGTCGGGCCCGAGGGTGATTTCTCCCCGGCCGAGATGACGGCCGCCATCACCGCCGGCTGCATGCCCATCACGCTCGGCCCGCTCGTGCTGCGCAGCGACACCGCCGCGGTTTACGCCTTGAGCATCCTCAGCCACGAGCTGGCGACCGGCGGTTGAAAGTTGAATGCTGAAAGTTGAAAGAGCGTCGCGGGCAGAGCTTTCAATATATCAGCTTTCAACCTTCACCTTTCACCTTTCAACTTCCCCATCCCCTATGAGATCCCCGCTGTTCCGCCGGGCGGCCTGTGCCGCCGCCTTGTTCCTCGCGCCGCTGGCGCTGGCCCTCACCTCGCCGAAGGAGCACTTCGGCTTCAACATGGGCGACGACTACCAGCTCGCCACCTACACGCAGACCGAGGCCTATTTCAAGAAACTCGCCGCCGAGTCCGACCGCCTGAAACTCGTGGACATCGGGCCCACCGAGGAAGGCCGCCGCCAATACATGGTGATCTGCACCTCGCCGGCCAACCTGGCGAAGCTCGACCATTACAAGGATATCGCCACGCGGCTCGCCCGCGCCGAGGGCCTCACCGCGGAACAAGCCCGCGCCCTCGCCGCCGAGGGCCGCGCCGTCATCTGGATCGACGGCGGCCTCCACGCCACCGAGACGCTCGGCGCCGCGCAGCTGGTGGAGACGCTCTGGACCTTCGCCAGCCGCACCGACCCCGAGACGCTCCGCATCCTCGATAACGTCATCATCCTCTTCACCCACGCCAATCCCGACGGCCAGGAGCTGATCAGCTCGTGGTATATGCGGCGGCCCGACCCGGCCTCGCGCGTCGTCGACCTCCAGCCCCGGCTCTACCAGAAATACATCGGCCACGACAACAACCGCGACTTCATGATGACGAACATGAAGGAGTCCGCGAACATCGCGCGGCAGCTCTACCTCGAGTGGTTCCCGCAGATCGTCTACAATCACCACCAGACCGCTCCGCAGGGCACCATCGTCGCCGGCCCGCCCTACCGCGATCCCTTCAACTACGTCTACGATCCGCTGATCGTCACCTCGCTCGACGCCGTCGGCGCGGCCATGCACAGCCGCTGGATCGCCGAGGACATGCCCGGCACGACCATGAAGCGCGGCTCGGTCTTCTCGACCTGGTGGAACGGCGGCCTGCGCACCACCGTGTATTTCCACAACATGATCGGCCTGCTCACGGAGACCGCCGGCAGCCCCACGCCGATGCAGATCGCCCTCATCCCTGAGCGCCAGATCCCGTCCGGCGACCTGCCCTACCCCGTGCCGCCCCAGACCTGGCACTTCCGCCGTTCCGTCGACTACTCGCTCACGGCCAACTACGCCGTGCTCAACTACGCCGCCCGCAACCGCGACGAGCTGCTCTACAACATCTGGCACATGGGCCACAACGCCATTGAACGGGGCAGCCGCGATAACTGGACGCTCTCGCCCAAGCGCGCCGCCGCCATGCGCACCGCCGCCACCCCCTCGGCCAAGGCCGCCGAGGGCGATGACGCCGCCTACCGCTTCGCCGCCCAGAGCGGCAGCGTGGTGCCCGCGAAATTCTACGACGAGGCGCTCCGGCAGCCCGACCAGCGCGACCCGCGCGGCTACATCATCCCGCGCGACCAGGCCGACTTCCCGACCGCGGTGAAGTTCATCAACACGCTCGTGAAATCCGGCGTCGCCATCCACCGCGCCACCGCGGACTTCACAGTCGCGGGCAAAAATTATCCCGCTGGCTCCTACATCGTGAAGACCGCCCAGGCCTTCCGGCCCTTCGTGCTGGACATGTTCGAGCCGCAGGACCACCCGAACGATTTCCTCTACGAGGGCGGTCCGCCGGTGGCGCCCTATGACTCCGCGGGCTGGACCATCGCCTACCAGATGGGCGTGAAGTTCGACCGCATCCTCGACGGCTTCGGCGGCCCCTTCGAGCGTCTGCCCTGGGGCCAGCTGCAGAACCCGCCCGCCGGCACGGTCGGCACCGGCGCCGCCGGCTGGCTCGTGAGCCACCGCGCCAACAACAGCTTCATCCTCCTCAACCGCCTGCTCAAGGCCGGCGCCGACGTCTACTGGTTGAAGACGCCGCCGGCAGGCCATCCAAACTTCGGTGCGGGTTCGCTCTACATCCCGGCCTCCGCAGCGGCCAAGCCCATCGTCGCCCAGGCCGCGGCCGAGCTCGGGCTCGACGCCACCGCCGTCACCCTCAAGTCCATCGGCGACGCCCTCAAGCTCGCGCCCACCCGCATCGCTCTCTGGGACCAATACGGCGGCTCGATGCCCTCCGGCTGGACGCGCTGGATCTTCGAACAGTTCGAGTTCCCCTTCGAGGTCGTCTACCCGCAGCAGATCGACGCCGGCAATCTCCGCGCCAAATACGACGTGATCGTCTTCGTCAACGGCGCCATCCCGCTGCCGAAGTCCATGGGCGCGCCGGGCCCGCGATTCAGCGAATACTCCGTCAAGGTCCCGACCGGCGCCGACCTGCCCGCGGCCTATCGGGGCTGGACCGGCAGCATCACCGAGGAGAAATCCATCCCGGCGCTGCGCCAGTTCACCGAGCAGGGCGGCAGCATCGTGACCATCGGCACCAGCACCAACCTCGCCTATCATCTCGGCGTCCCCGTGCGCAACGCGCTCGTCGAGATGGGCCCGACCGGCAAGGAACGCCGCCTGTCGCGCGAGAAATTTTACGTCCCCGGCAGCATCCTGTCCGCGGCCATCGATCCTTCCGCGCCGCTGGCCTGGGGCCTCGAGGCCACGGCCGACGTCTACTTCGACAACAGCCCGGTCTTCAAGCTGCTGCCCGACGCCGTGGCCAAGGGTGTGAAGCCCGTTGCGTGGTTCGCCGACGCGACCCCGATGCGCAGCGGATGGGCTTGGGGCCAGTCCTACCTCGCCGACGGCATCGCCGCCCTCGAGGCGCCGGTGGGCACCGGCAAGCTCTACCTGCTCGGACCCGAGGTCGCCTTCCGCGCCGGCACCCACGGCACCTTCAAGCTGCTCTTCAACGGCCTCTACCTGAGCACGGCGAAGCCGGCGAACTGAACGGCCGTTCTTTTGTGGAGGATCGGTCTCCTGACCGACCGCGGCCGGCCGGGAGGCCGGCCCTCCAAAACAAAGGCGGGATCAGCGATCCCGCCCTACAGGCTTGGCGGCTTTGCGTGAGATAAATCTTATTTCCGCCCAGCCAGATACTTCGTCACGTCGTCGCCCGAGACGCGGCCGCCGGGGCCGGTGGCCTCGATGTCGGTGATCGTCGCGTGATCGAGCCCGGCCTCTTGCGCCATCTTGATGGCGCGGGGGGTCCATTGCAGGGCCTTGCCCGGCGTGACCGCCGCCGCGACGGCGGCCACCTTCACCTCCAGGTGCCGCAGGCTCTCGTCGGTCGTCTCCAGGCGGAGGAAAGGCTGCCCGGAGGTGATGGCGGCGCCGTTCTTCGCCATGATCGAGAGCACGGTGCCCTCGGCGGGTGACTCGAAGTCGAAGGCCGACTTGTCGCTCTCGAGCGCGGCGAGCTTCTGGCCCTTGGCGACTTTCGTTCCGGGGGCGACGGCCAGGTTGATGACAGTGAGTTCGCTTACCGTGGCGCCCATCGAGGGCACGGGCACGTCAATGATAAAGGTGGACATGAGGGGAGGCTTGGTTGGCTGCCACGATGCGCTGGCCGGGGTGCGCGTCAATTCGGGAGGGGCCGTTAATCCGTTTGGTGGAGGCGGGACTATCAGTCCCGCGGGTTTCAGGCTGCGATACCCGTGCCTGGCGGGACTGATGGTCCCGCCTCCAATCAGGCCCCCCGCACCGCTTTCCACACCGCGATGCACGAATCAATCAGCGCCGGCAGTTCCTTGGTCGGGATCTGGTTCGGGCCGTCGGAAATCGCCTTCTCCGGGTCCGGGTGCGTTTCGATGAAGAGGCCGTCGGCGCCCGCGGCGAGGGCCGCCCGGGCCAGCGGCGGCACGAACTCGCGCTTGCCGCCCGTCTTGCCGCCCGCGGCGCCGGGCTGCTGCACGCTGTGCGTGGCATCAAAAATCGCGGGGGCGCCGAGCGCCTTCATCTGGGCGAAGGAGCGCATGTCGACCACGAGGTTCTGGTAACCGAAGGTCGTGCCGCGCTCGGTCTGCCAGATTTCCTTGGCCTTACCCTGCTTCAGCTTGCTGACGACGAATTCCATCTCCTGCGGCGAAAGGAACTGGCCCTTCTTGACGTTGACGACGCGGCCCGTCGCGGCGGCGGCGAGCAGCAGGTCGGTCTGGCGGCAGAGGAACGCCGGGATCTGCAGCACGTCGCACACCTCGGCGACCGTGGCGGCCTGCTGGCGCTCGTGGAAGTCGGTGACGACCGGAAAACCGTAGTCCTTTTTCATCAGCGCGAGCAGCGCGAGGCCCTCCTGCATGCCCGGACCGCGATCACCGCTGAGCGACGTGCGGTTGGCCTTGTCGAAGGAACCCTTGAAAACGATGGTCAGCTCCGGGTGTTTCTTGCCGATCTTGACCAGCGTCTCCGCCGCGGCGCGGCAAACCTGCTCGTTCTCCAGCGAGCAGGGACCGGCGAGGAGAAGAAGCTTCTTGGGGTCGAAAATCATGGGGAGAAAAATGTGGAACTCAGGAAATCAGGAACTGAATCGGACATTCCGGCTTTCCTGAGTTCCACATGAAGTTTGGGCCTATTTCGTCTTCTGGTTCTTGATCGCGGCGGCGATGAAGGCGGCGAAGAGCGGATGCGCCTGGTTCGGCTTCGAGTGGAACTCCGGGTGGCACTGCACGCCGAGGAACCACGGGTGGTTCTTCAGCTCGGCGACCTCGACGAGGCCGCGCTTCGGGTTCCAGCCCGAGATGATCATGCCCGCCTTCTCGAGGCGCGCGATGTAGTCGTTGTTCACCTCGTAACGGTGGCGGTGGCGCTCGCTCACGCTGGCGGCGCCGTAGGCCTTGCGCGCGAGCGTGCCGGGCTTCAGGTCGCAGGCGTAGGCGCCGAGCCGCATCGTGCCGCCCTTCTGGACGACGTTGCGCTGCTCGTCCATGAGCGCGATGACCGGCTCCGGGGTCTTCTCGTCAAACTCCATCGAGTTGGCCTTCTTCAGGCCGAGGACGTTGCGGGCAAACTCGATGACGGCGATCTGCAGGCCGAGGCACAGGCCGTAATACGGCACCTTGTGCTCGCGGGCGAACTTCGCCGCCGCGATCTTGCCCTCGGTGCCGCGGTCGCCGAAGCCGCCGGGCACCAAAATGCCGTCGAGCTTCTTCAACTGGGCGAGGCCGGACTTCGTCTCAAGGTCCTCCGCGTCGACGCGCACGACGTCGACCCGGGCGTTGTTGGCGATGCCGGCGTGGGCCAGCGACTCGTAGACCGACTTGTAGGCGTCCTGCAGCTCGATGTATTTGCCGACCACGCCGATCTTCACGGTGTGCTTCGGGGACTTGATGCGCTTGACGATGTCGACCCAGATGTTCTTCGCCGGGGCCCTGGCCTTGATGCCGAAGAGGTCGCACACGTATTGGTCCATGCCCTGCTTCTGCAGCATGAGCGGGAGCTCGTAGATGGACGACTCGACGTCCTGGGCCGCATACACGGCCTTCACCGGGACGTTGCAGAACATCGAGAGCTTCTCGCGCATCTCCATCGTCAGCGGCTTCTCGCAGCGGCAGACGAGCAGGTGCGGCTGGATGCCGATCTCGCGGAGCTTGGCCACGCTCTGCTGCGTGGGCTTGGTCTTCAGCTCGCCGGCGGCGCTGACGAAGGGCACGAGCGTGACGTGGATGAAGATGCACTCCTTCGGCCCGACCTCGAGGGCGAACTGGCGCAGCGCCTCGAGGAACGGCAGGCCCTCGATGTCGCCCGTCGTGCCGCCGATCTCGGTGATGAGCACGTCGACGCCCTTGCCGCCCCGGTAGATGCGCTCCTTGATCTCGTTCGTGACGTGCGGGATCACCTGCACGGTCTTGCCGAGGTAGTCGCCGCGGCGCTCCTTGGCGATGACGGCCTCGTAGACCTGGCCGGAGGAAAGGCTGTTGGCGCGCGACAGGCTGCCGGAGGTGAAGCGCTCGTAATGCCCGAGGTCGAGGTCGGTCTCGGCGCCGTCGTCGAGCACGTAGACCTCGCCGTGCTGGTAGGGGCTCATCGTGCCCGGGTCGACGTTGAGGTAGGGGTCGAACTTCTGGATGCGCACCTTGAGGCCGCGCAGTTCAAGCAGGGCGCCGAGCGAGCCGGCCGTGAGCCCTTTGCCCAAAGATGAAACGACGCCGCCCGTGACGAAAATATACTTCACGGGGTATGGGTAAAAGGCCCCCCGGAACCATACACAAGAAAAAGGTGGCCGCGCCGCCGTTCCCGCAGCGGAAAACCCGCAAAATAGTTTGCCGCTCCCCCGCCTGCCTCCGGCAGGAAGTATCAAGTGCCAGGTAAACAAGTAACAGGAAAGCCCCGCCACCGTTCCATCCTTTCACTTCTTGATACTTGGAACTTGGAACTTGTTACTTGCGACGTAATTGTCGCGCCGTGCAGTCCAAACCCTCCCTCCTGGCCTGGATCACCTGCGACGGCGTCCACATCGACCCCGCCTCGGGCAAACACACCATCCTCGGCGTGTTCTCCAACATCAAGGCCCGCTCCTTCCCCGTCATGCACCCCTACATGGTGTGGTTCCTGACGCTGACCGACGTCCAGCCGGGCACGCACAAGATCAAGATGTCCATGGGCCTCAACCCCGCCAACCCCGTTGAGCTCCTCCACCGCGAGTTCGAGTCCCAGAGCCCCCTGCACCGCATCAACCTGATCAACGAGCTCCGCAACCTCCGCTTCGAGCAGCCCGGCGACTACGCCATCGTCATCGAGGTCGACGACGACCCGATCCTGGCCACCAGCCTGACGGTCAGCTGAGGGCAGAAATCGCGGAAACGCGAAGGAGCGGAAGCGCGGAAAAACCATTCTCCTCCTACCGCGTCTCCGCTCCTTCGCGTTTCCGCGATTAAAACCTGCTTCCCCTTCCTCCCTGTTTCGTGGTTAAACCCTCCCTCATGTCCGCTCCCTCGTTTGAACTCATCGGCATCGGCAACCCCATCATGGACCTGCTCGCGCACGTCCCCGAGTCCTTCCTCGCGGCCCACGTCGCCGGCGAGAAGGGCGGCATGGTGCTCGTCGACGACGTCGACATCGAGGCGCTCGTCGCCAAGCTCGGCACCGACTACGCCGTGACGCCCGGCGGCTCCGCCGCCAACGCCGTGCTCGGCGCCACCAAGCTCGGCCTGAAGACCACGTTCCTCGGCAAGATCGGCGGCGACGTCACCGCCCGCGACTACCGCGCCAATTTCACCGCCGCCGGCGGCGACGGCTCCCGCTTCAAGCACACCGCCGCGCCGAACGGCCGCTGCCTGTCGATGGTCACCCCCGACGGCCAGCGCACCATGCGGACCCACCTCGGCGCCGCCATGACGCTCAGCCCGGACGAGATCACCCTCGCGGACTTCGCCGGGGCGAAACACGCCCACATCGAGGGTTACCTGATGTTCAACCCCGCGCTCGCCGAGAAGGTCGCCGCCACCGCGCGCGCCGCCGGCTGCACCATCAGTCTCGAGCTCTCCTCCTTCGAGGTCGTCAACGTCGCCCGCGACTGGATCCTCGCCCAACTCCAGCAGGGCGTGCAGGTCGTCTTCGCCAACGAGGATGAGGCCCGCGCGCTCTTTCAGAAGGACGCATCCTACGACGCCTATGCCCGCAAGCTCGCCGGTTACGGCGGCATCGCCTGCGTGAAGATCGGCAAGGACGGCGCGTGGGTCGCCCGCGGCTCCGAGCTTCACCGCATCGAACCCGTCAAGGTCGACCGCGTCACCGACACCACCGGCGCCGGCGATGCCTGGGCCGGCGGCTTCCTCTACGGCCATCTCCGCGGCATGTCGCTCGCCGGGGCCGGTGCGTTGGGCTCCGCCCTCGGCGCCGAGTGCGTGCAACATCTCGGCCCGGCCATCCCCGACCTGCACTGGCACCGCCTCCGCGCCCTCGCCCAGTCGCTAAAGTAGGGTGAATCCCCGCCGGGTGGAATTCCCCGGCTTGCAGGAAACATCGTCCGGCCCGAGTGTCTCATCGGAGCGCCCCACGATGAAACCCGCCGGCTTTCACCTCCTTGTTTTCGCCGTGGCCGGGACGCTCGTGGCCGAGGAACCGACCGGATCCACGCCGGAGCGCAAGACCTCCGCCCGCCTCACGCAGGAAATCCGCGTGGCCCTGCCGAAGTTCACCCCGCCCCCGCCGCCGGTCCTGGATCAGCCGAAAAGCGGCGGAACCGAGGCCGACCCGAACGTGCTCGCCCTGCCGAAATTCACCGTGAAGGAAAAACGCCCGCCCACCCACGATCCGGATGTGTGGCTGTCCAGGAGCGCGATCCAGCACAAAGCCATGGCCGCCTACCGTGAGTCCATGACGGACTTCGAGTGGGCTCTGAACAGCTGGTTCATCCCGCTGTTCTCGCCTCCTGCCTCGGTCCGGGCCCGCGCCCATTATCAAAACAGCAAAATGGGCGCGGAAATCTCACGGTTGAACACCCTCATCCATCAGATCGGCCAGCAGGACCCGGCGGCCTCGGCCGAACTGCGCCAGGAGTTGAAAAACATGGTCGAAGGTCGCCCGGTCGGCAGTAAATAATGCCAAAATACTAGATGCATCCCGGAAACTTCGGGGTTATCTTATGTCCAACCAACCATCATGAAACCGTCCGCCATCGTGCTTGCCCTGTTTGCGACCGTTTCTGCCGCCGCCCAGTCGGCGCCGGCCCCCGAGCCCGCGCCGGTCGCGACCCCATCCCCGCTTTCGGCGGAGGTCGCCCAGCAGCTGAACGCGACGCTGCCCAAGCCGGTCGATCCCCTCAAGCTGGCCGACATCCGCGCGCAATCCATCGCCCGCGCACCCGCCAGCCAGCTCGGCGCGGAGAACACGCCCGCCGACCCCGACGTGCTCGAGCTGCCCAAGATGACGGTCAAGCAGCAGCCGCGCCCCCGCCCGCGCCTGGGCGACCACACCATCCTCGGCCCCAAGGCCTTCAACGATGAGTTGGTGAAGAAGAACTTCACCACGCTCGACCGCGCGCTGAACAAGTTCACCCTGCCCCTTTTCGGCACCGGCGCCGCCGAGCGCGCCCGCGAGGATTACAACCTCGCCCAGAAGCGGCAGTTCATGGACGACGTGCTGACGATCGCCAAGGCCGCCGAGCAGACCGACCCCGAGGCTGCCAAGGCCCTCCGCGACGCCGCGGCGAAGCCGTGAGGTAGGGCGCGTTATCCCTAACGCGCCGCACGGCGGCTTAAGGATAAGCCGTCCTACCTATTGAGCAGCGCCCGCGCGATTGCCGCCCACTCCGCCGCGAGCTCGCCCGTCGCCGCCGGCCGGCCGGCGCGCGCATACCAGTAGCCGGCGTTCATTTCGTCGCCTTCCTTGCGGTGCAGGTAGGCGTGCACCCAGGCCCCGTCAGCCCCACCTGCGGCCTGCGCCGCCTCGTGTGCCGCGTTCCACTCGCCGCGCGCCTCCAGCCACAGCGCCCGCAGCGGGCCGCTGAGCCCCGTCGGCGGCGCGGCGCCGGCCGTCGATTTCTGGAAATCAGCAAATGACATTTGCGCGCCCATCGTTCTCTGCTTTCGTAACGCCTTCCGTTTTCACCGCGACGCTATTTTCCCTTGTCCGCCACCGAGATCACCATCCTCCGCGAAATGCTCGCCGCCGACGCCGGCACCGTGTCGGGCGCGCGGCTGGCCAAGCTGCTCGGCGTCTCGCGCGTCGCGGTGTGGATGCAGCTCCAGAAGCTGATCCGGCAGGGCTTCGTCTTCGAGGCGCGCCGCAGCCGCGGCTACCGGCTGGTCAAGACCCCGGACACCCTCCACCCCGCCCTCATCCAGGCCTACCTCAGCGGGCGCCCGCGGCCGCCGCAGCTCGTCTGTCTCGACACCGTGGACAGCACCAACAGCGAGGCCGAGCGCCTGCTCGCCAGCGGCGCCGCCGTGCCGCTCGTCATCCTCGCCAGCCGGCAGACCGCCGGACGGGGTCGCCGCGGCCGCGTCTGGCACAGCCCGGCGGCCGGCAATCTCTACAGCACCTTCGTTTTCCGCCCCAAGCTCGAGCCGGCCCGTCTGCATGACTTCACCCTCTGGATGGGGCTCAACATCTGCGAGCTCGTCTCGAACTTCGCCAAGCTCGAACCGGGCCTGAAGTGGCCCAACGACCTCCACGTGAACGGCCGCAAGGCCGGCGGCATGCTCACCGAGGCGCGCGTCGACGCCGACCAGATCCGCGACCTCGTCTTCGGCCTCGGCCTCAACCTCAACGGCCGCGCCGCCGACCTCCCGCGCGACCTCCAGAAGACCGCCATCTCGCTCGCCGACGCCACCGGCGCCCCGCTCGATCTCAACCGCTTTGCCGCCGCGCTCATCGGCCGCGTCCTCACCGCCTACGACCAGTTCCTCGAGGGCGGCTACCGCGACAAGTTCGCCGCGCTGTGGAAGCGCTACGACGTCCTCCGCGGCCGCCCCGTGAGCGTCACCCAGGGCACGCGCACCGTCGCGGGCACCGCGACCGGCATCGACAACGAGGGCTCGCTCATCGTCCGCCTCAACTCCGGCCGCTCGGAACGCTTCCGTGCCGGCGAGGTCACCTTGTCCCGGGAAACCACCCCGGCCGTCTGAGCCCCGCCGGAGCCGGCGGTCCGCGCGGGTTTCGGCCTGCGCCGCATGGCTTTGCCCCGCCACGCAAAGCTTGCCCGCCAACCCGTTTCCCCGTGTAAATATCCCCGCGGCATGGCCGAAATCCCCGACATCACCATAGAGGTCTCCCACCTGGTCAAAACCTACGGTCCCCTCACCGCGGTCAACGACCTGAGCTTCACCGTGAAGCGCGGGGAGATCGTCGGCCTCCTCGGTCCCAACGGCGCCGGCAAGAGCACCACGATGCGCATCCTCACCGGCTACCTGCCGGCCAACTCCGGCTCCGTCCGCATCTGCGGCCACCCCGTTGCCAGCGAGCCCGAGGCCACCAAGCGCCACGTCGGCTACATGCCGGAGAACAACCCGCTGCCGGACGACATGCGCGTCTCCGAATATCTCTGGTTCCGCGGCCGGCTGAAGGAAATGCCCCGCGCCCGGCTGCGCGAGCGCATCGACGAGGTCCTCGAGCTCTGCGACCTCAAGCGCAACCGCCACCGCATCCTCGGCCGCCTCTCCAAGGGCAACAAGCAGCGCGTCGGCATCGCCGAGGCCATCCTCTCCGAGCCCGCCGTCATCATCATGGACGAGCCGACCATCGGCCTCGACCCGCACCAGATCATCATCGTGCGCGACCTCATCGCCAGCCTCCGCGGCCGCATGAGCGTGATCATCTCCAGCCACATCCTCCCCGAGATCGAGGCCACCTGCGACCGCGTCCTCATCATCAACGGCGGCCGCATCGTCGCCCAGGGCTCGCCGGCCGACCTCCGCCACGAGATCTTCGGGCACACCAGCTACCGCCTCGAGCTCGCCGGCGAGACCGACACCCTCGGCGCCCGCCTGAAGGAGATCGAGCCGACCCTCCGCGTCGCCTCCCTCGGCGACTGCGCCGCCGACGGCTTCTGCGTCGCCACGCTCGTCACCGAGTCGGCCGCCGACCTCGGCGAGCAGCTCCTCGCCGCCCTGCCCGCCCTCGGCTACCGCATCCGCTCCCTCGGCCGCACCCAGCCCTCGCTGGAGGACGTCTTCCTCGCCGCCACCCGCCGCAGCTGGGACGCCCGCCTGCCCGACAAGCCCGTCAACGGCGACAGCCGCGCCCCGCTGCCCAAGTTCTGATGATGCAACCTCGCAGATACCTCTCCGGGTGGAGGCGGGACCATCAGTCCCGCGAGGCATGCGCTGCGCGGCCGGCAACCCGCGGGACTGATGGTCCCGCCTCCATTGTTCAAAACTTCCCCAGGGTGGCGCTGTCCGCTCCTTGCTCCCTGCTCCCTGCTTCCTGAGATGCGCCACTACTTCACCATCCTCTCCCACGAGATCCGCACGCTGCTCTACAGCCCGAGCACGTATATCGCGGCCGTGTTCTTCCTCGGCGTCATGGGCTTCATCTTCGCCAGCATCCTCGACCTCTACAGCAAGACCCCGCAGGAGACGCCGCCGGCCGTCGTGTTCTTCCAGTTCTTCTGGTTCCCCGTGCTCTTCATGGTGCCGCTGCTCACGATGAAGACCATCGCCGACGAGCGCCGCCAGGGCACGCTCGAGACCCTGCTCACCACGCCGGTCAGCACCGCCGAGGTCGTGCTGGGCAAGTTCTCCGCCGCCTACCTCTTCTACCTCCTGCTCTGGGGCTCGACCCTCGGCTTCCACTACATCCTCCAGCTCTACGCGCGCGACGCCCGCTACCTCGACGCCGGGCCGCTCCTCGGCGGCTACCTCTTCATCGCCATCAGCGGCCTGCTCTTCATCGCCATCGGCGTCTTCGCCAGCTCGATGACGCGCAGCCAGCCCGTCGCCGGCATCTTCACCGTCGTGCTGCTCATCCTCGTCATCCTCGGCCCGCGCTACCTCGGCGAGCTCAGCGCCCTCAACAACGCCGTGTTCAGCCCGGTCAAGACCGCGCTCGAGTCGCTCCAGATCTTCACCCACGTCGAGGACTTCACCCACGGCGTCATCGATACGCGGCAGCTGTTTTATTATCTTACCGGCTCCACCCTCGCCCTCATCTTCAGCATCCTCGGCGTCGAGGCCAAGCTGCTCAACAGCTGACGATGCACTTCTCCGACAGCTTCCGCGCCGCCCGCTGGATCCGCCTGGTCAACCTGCTGCTGCAGGCCGTGCTGTTCCTCGCGCTCTTCGCCGGGCTCAACTACATCGCCCTCCACCACGCCTGGCGCTTCGACACCACCGCCAGCCGCCGGCACTCCCTCTCCCCCGAGACCCGCTCCTACCTCGAGCGCCTCGAGCGCGACGTGACCATCACGGTCACCTTCACCGACAGCAACGACAGCGAGGAGCTCGCCCAGGCCTACCGCGACATCAGCGCGCTGCTGCGCGAATACACCTACTTCACCGGCGGCAACAGCAAGGGCCGCCTCACCGTCCGCTACGTCGACGTCTACCAGAGCCGCCGCGAGGCCGAGGCCTTCGGCGTCGCCGACCAGCCCAACATCATCATGCTGGCGAGCGACCGCCACACCCGGCTGCTCCGCCTCGACGACCTCTACGTGATCAAGAAGAAGGTCAGCCGCGAGGCCTTCAAGGGCGAGGCCACCCTCACCGCCGCCATCCTCGACGTGGCCAGCGCCGAGAAGAAGAAGATCTATTTCCTCGCCGGCCACGGCGAGATGTCGCCCGACAGCGTCGACGGCGCCCGCGGCCTCTCGCAGCTGCGCGACCAGCTCCGCCAGCGCAACTACGACCTCGAGGGCCTCAACCTCAGCCTCAACCGGCGCATCCCCGACGACGCCGCGCTCCTCATCATCCCCTCGCCCCAGAGCCGCTTCCAGCCCTTCGAGGAGGAGCTCCTGCGCAACTACCTCACCACCCGCGCCGGCCGCGTCATCCTCCTCGTCGACCCCGCCCGCCAGTTCGGCCTGGAGAACCTGCTCTTCGACTGGGGCGTGCTGGTCTACGACAACATCATCCTCGACACCAACCCCAGCTACATCTCGGAGAACGGCGAGCTCATCCTGAGCCACTTCCTGCCCCATCCCATCACCCAGCTGATCATCGACAACGCCCTCTTCCCGCTCGTCGGCCCGACCCGCGTCGTCAACGAGGACATCGGCCGCTCGCCCGACGACGGCCTGAGCGTGAAGGTCCTCGTGGCCAGCAGCCCCACCGCCTGGGGCGAGAGCGGCTACCGCCTCCGCAACGCCGAATACACGCCCGGCCAGGACCTGCGCCACCGCAACGGCCTCGGCGTCCTCGCCATCTCCGAGCGCCTGAAACCCGCCAATCTCCCGCTCAGCGTGCCCGGCGGCCGCCTCGCCGTCTTCGGCACCTCCGACCTCGTCACCAACAACCGCATCATCAACGGCGGCAACTTCCCCCTCTTCCTCAACACCGTCAGCTGGGCCGTCGACCGCGACACCCAGCTCAACATCCCCGCCCGGCCCATCGAGCGCTTCCAGCTCGCCCTCAGCCAGGAGGAACTCGTCCGCCTCCGCCTCGGCCTCTTCCTCGTCGTGCCCGGCGTCGTCGCCCTGCTCGGCGTCTTTGTCTACTGGACGCGGCGGAACTAGCGTTCAGCCCTCAGCTTTCAGCGCTCAGCCTAAAAACCATGACCACCCTCCCGATCACGCCAGCCTCGCTGACAGCTGATTGCTGACCGCTGATCGCTTCCCCGCCATGCGCTCCAAAGTCACCGTCGTCCTCCTCTTCCTGAACGTCGTCCTGTTCTGCTACATCTATTTCTACGACCTGCCGCGCATCGACGAGCGCAAGACCCTCGAGGCCCGCCGCCGCGTGCTCGGCCCCGAGGCCGCCACCATCGAGGCGCTCACGCGCAAGGACCGCACCGGCGCCACCGTCCGGCTGGAGAAACGCACCGACTCCTGGTGGCTCACCGCCCCCTACGAGTGGCCGGCCGACCGCAACGCCATCGCCGGCCTGATCAACGCCCTGGAGCTCCTCGAGCACGAGACGAGCTTCCCCGTCGCCGACCTCGCCTCCAGCGGCCGCTCGCTCGCCGACTACGGCCTCGCCGACCCCACCCTCATCCTCGAGTTCACCTCCTCCGGCCGCGCCTACACCCTGAAGATCGGCGACACCACCACCGTCGGCAACCGCCTCTACGTCCTCTCCCCCGACGGCGCCCGCATCCACGTCGTCGGCCGCAGCCTTGCCGAGGCCGTCGGCCTCCCGCTCGACACCCTGCGCGCCGCGTCCATCTTCAGCGTGCCCGTCTTCGAGGTCCGCTCCCTCAACGTCCAGACCGCCGCGCCCGCCAACCTCAAGGTCCGCCTCCGCCGCGACGCCGCCTCCCGCTGGGCCTTCGAGGCCCCCATCAACGCCCGCGCCAGCAAGGCCGCCGTCGAGGTCACCATCAACGCTGTCAACGCCCTCACCGCGAAAAATTTCCTCGAGCCCCGCGACACCGACCTCGACCGCGCCGGCCTCAGCTCCCCGAGCCTCCGCATCACCCTCGAGGGCAACGCCCGCCGCGAGACCCTGCTCCTCGGCAACCCGACCGGAGCGCCGGTCGCGCCGCGAGAGGGCGCCGCCGGCACCGGTGCCGGCGCCACGGAATATTTCGCCAAGATCGAGGACAAGGACGTCGTCTTCTCCACCGTCGTCTCCAAGGAGCTGCTGGATGTCCTCCGCTCCGCGCAGGAGGAACTGCGCGACCCGCGCGTGCTCGACTTCGAGCCCGCCGCCGTCACCGCCCTGACCCTCGTCGCCCCCGGCGCGCCGGAGCTCACGCTCCAGAAACTGGAGGGCGAGCAGGGCTGGCAGGCCGTCGTGCGCGTGAGCGGCGCCGCCCCGCAGACCATCGCCGCCGATCCGGGCGTCGTGACCACCCTGCTGCAGAAGATCTCCCAGCTTTCCGCCCGCGAGGCCCGGCCGGGCTCGCCCAAGTTCCTCAGCGACGCGCCCGCCGCCACCGACCTCGAGAACTGGGGCTTCAACCGCCCCGAGCGCGAGATCACGCTCAACCTCTCCACCGGCGGCCTGCCCGGGAACCCGGCGCGCAGCGGCAACGGGGCCGACCTTGCCTCCTCCCTCACGCTGCAGATCGGCGTCTCGCCCGACAAACCCGGCGAGGCCTTCGCCCGCGTCACCAACGCCCCCTTCGTCTACCAGATCCTCCCCGACATCCTCGACGACACGCCCGCCCTCGCGCGACACTACCGCCTGCGGGTCCTTCGCGAACTCCCTGAGGCCGCCCGCATCACCAGCCTCAAGCTCAGCGCCCTGCCGGCCGACACCCTCCTCTTCAGCGTCAGCAACGAGGTCGCCCTCACGCCCGATTCACTCGCCACCGAGAAGCTCCCCGAGAAGGCGCGCACCCTGCTGGCCTCCCTGCTCGCCCAGCTGCGCACCCTCCGCGTCAAGGCCTACACCGCCGGCACCTTCACCCCCGAGCACGCCGAGACCCCGGCGGGCCCCCAGCCGTGGAAATACCGGCTCGATGTCGACACCACGCTCCCCGGTGCCGGCACCGCGACCAGCGCCACCACCACCCTCTGGTTCACCGACCGCCTTGCCGGCTCCACCATGCTGGCGGGCACCGCCGACCTGGGTGGCGTGGTCTTCGAGGTCACCCAGGAGATGCTCGATACGATCTTCGCGCTCACCTACACCGAGAAACACGACCCCGGCGCGCCGGTCCCGGCCAAGGATCCGGTCGCTCCGGCGGCCGAAACTCCGCCTACGACGCCCGGCAAGCCATGACCTGTAGCGGCGGTCTATGACCGCCGTTCCCCCCGATGTATGCATAAGCCACGTCTCAGCCGTCTCACCCGCATACATCTCAAGCACCCCCTATATTTTGTCACGCTCTGCACCTTTGAACGGAAACCTCTTCTAGCCCAGCCCACGGCTCACGCCGCCTTCACATTTTTCGGCCAAAACGGCGCGGCCTACGGGGCTTTCGTCGGACGCTACGTCCTCATGCCTGATCATCTTCATCTATTTGTCAGCTTTGCGCAGGAAGGCGTCAGTTTGTCCGATTGGGCGAAGTCACTAAAAAATGCCCTCTCGAAATCTTGGCGCTTGGCCGGGATCGCCGCACCACATTGGCAGAAGGGATTTTTTGATCACCTCATGCGTTCCGCGGACTCCTACGAACAAAAATGGGATTATGTCGCAGCCAATCCTGTTCGCGCCGGCTTGGTGACCTCACCGGAATCCTGGCCTTACCAAGGCATGATTCACGAACTGCATTTCTAACCTCCACTCGAACCGGCGGTCATAGACCGCCGCTACAGCCCGCCCATGTCCGCCAACCCGCAATCCAAGCCCGCCGCCACCGTGCTGCGCTTCTGCGGCTCCTGCGTGGTCACGGTGCTGTGCTGGGCCGTCTGGCTCGGGCTCGGCGCCTCGCTGGTCGTGCTCATCTACATCGCCGCGGCCCATGAGCTGCCGGTGCCCGACTTCGTCCTGCGCCGCGCCGAGGCGGAACTGGCCCGGGCCAACCTTACGATCAAGTTCGGCCGCGCCAGCCTCGATCCCACCGGCAAGCTCCTGCTGGAGGACGTGGCCCTGCGCTCCCGCCGGTTTGAGGAGCCGCTGCTCACCTGCCGCCTGCTCTACCTGCGCCGCGACTTCTGGTCGGTGCTCGCCGGCCAGCCCGTGCCCGACGAGATCCGGCTCGAGGGCGCCACGCTCCAGCTGCCGGCCATGCTCTCGCCCAGCGGCACCGTCGAGCCGCTCATCCGCGACCTCGCCGTTGTCCTGCGCCACGAGGACCGACGCTGGCTGGTGGACCAGTTCAACGGCCGCGTCGGCCGCCTGATCCTCACCACCCAGGGCGACTTCACGCCGCCGCCCCGCGCGCCCGGCGCCGCGCCGCTGTCACCCGACCAGCTGATCGCCCGCTTCCTCGAGGTCAGCCGGCAGCTGGCCCTCCCGCTGCACCGGCTCGACACCTTCGAGGCGCCGGCCCTCGCCGTGCGGCTCGAGAGCCAGCCCGGCGTCGGCAACATCGCGCACGTGCTGCTGACCGCCACCGCCGCCGACCAGCCCTGGGGCCGTCCGCTCAGCCTCGGGCCGCTCGCGGCCACCGGCAGCCTGCGGCTCGACGGCTCCGAACCGCGCCCCCTGCGCCTGCACGCCGCCGCCCGCTCCGCCCGTTACCAGGCGGACTACGCCGTCGAGACGGTCCGCGCCATCCTCACGCTCGAAATCTCGCCCGACGGCCAGCCTCCCCGCCCACGCGAGGCGCTGGTGGCCGCCGCCAAGGTCTCCGCCCCGGGGCTCGACCTCCTCGGTCCCGTCCTTCGCGCCGACCTGGCCCGCTGGCCCGAGGTGTCGGTCGCGACGGCGCTGCAGGCCGGCGGCGAATTCATCGCCGCCGAGGTCGACGCCCGGCTGGCCGAGGAAAGCGCCCGGATCCGCGCCGCGGGCCGCGGCTCGCACGAGCTGATCAACCGGGTGCTCGCGCAGGTCACGCCGCGCGCCGCGCCCTATTTTGTCTTCGGCGATCCCGTGACGTTCGCGGCCGAGGCCGTGCTCGACCCGGGCTGGCGCTTCGCCACGCTGCGCAGCCGCGTGGACGCCGGGCGGCTCGACTCGCGCGGCGTCAAGATCACCGCCGCGCGCGGCCGCATCGACATCACGGGCACCAGCTTCCTCGCCCACGACGCCCGCGTGGAGATGGGCGAGAACTTCGCCCGCGGCTCCTACTGGATGGACTTCACGACCACCGACTACCGCATGCTGCTCGACGGCCGGCTGCGGCCCACGGAGATCAACGGCTGGTTCAACGGCAACTGGTGGCTGAACTTCTGGAACGCGCGCTTCGTCTTCCCCGCCGACCCGCCGACCGCCGAGATCGACCTGTCCGGCCGCTGGCGGGACCCGGCCCGCACGGTCTATTTCGGGAGCAGCGACGCCCGCGGCGCCACGGTCTGGAACGGCGACTTCGAGCAGGCGCACGCCGTGGTCTTCGTGCGTCCCAACTTCGCCCACGGCCTGGCGCTCGCCGCCACGCGCGCGGGCGGGCAACAGTTCCTCACCGGCACCTTCAAGCGCTTCGCCGAGCCGGGCACGACCGGCGTGGGCCGCTTCGAGTTCGACTTCGACACCGACGCCGATCCGGCCGTCCTCGGCCGCATGCTCGAGGGCCGCGCCGACGAGGTGCTGGCCAGCCTGCGCTTCACCGCGCCGCCGACGGTGCATGCCTGGGGCACCGTCGGGGCGACCGCCAATTACAGCTTCACCGGCGCGGTCGGCCGCCCGTTCCACTACTACGGCTTCCCGCTCGACACCGCGCGGGTCAGCGGCGGCGTCACCGGCAGCGACGTGCGGCTCGACGCGATCGAGTTCACCGCGGCCGGGGGCAAGGGCTCCGGCAAGGCCGCGGTCTACGGCCCGGCGGACTACCGCCGGCTCGGCTTCGACCTGTATGTCAACGGCGCCGAGCTCGCCCGCTCCATCCGGGCCGTCGAGGAATACCAGGCCAACCGCACCGGCGAGAAATCGGCCTCCGTCACGGAGAGCAGGTTCATGCAGCGCGCCGCGGGCGGCAAGCTCGACGTCGGCCTCTCCGCCACCGGCCAGCCGGGCGAGCTCACCACCTTCTCCGGCAGCGGCAACGCCGCGCTCACCGGGGCCGACCTCGGCGAGATCCACCTCTTCGGCCTGCTCTCCCAGGTCCTCAGCGCGGTCTCGCTCAACTTCTCCTCGCTCAAGCTCGATGCCGCGCACAGCAGCTTCCGCCTCGACGGCGGCCGCCTGTATTTCCCGGACCTGAAGGTCACCGGCCGCAGCGCCGTGATCGACGCCCGCGGCAACTTCACCCTCGCCACCAACGCGCTCGACTTCACCGCCCGCCTCAAGCCCTACGAGGACAACCGCAACCTCATCACCGGCGTCATCGGCCTCGTCATCAACCCGATCACGAGCATCCTCGAGCTCAAGCTCACCGGCCCCATCAGCAAGCCGGACTGGTCCATCTTCGTGGGCGGCTCCTCCACCCAGCCCGATTCCGTCGCCCCGGCCGTGAAAATTTCACCTGATCCCCTGCCCCCGCCCGCCCCCGACAAAGCCATCCCGCCGAAGGGTTAGTGCCATGCTTCGGTAGCGTTCCGGTCTTTTCCCGGTCCGGCTAGGTGTAAACCCCTAATTACCATTGCCAGCCGAATGGGGGTCCCCTAGCAAACTGATCGCACCCCATGCCCTCATCGAGTCGACCCCGGCAAAGCCTGCTGTCCTACGGCTACCTGATGCCGTTCGCGGCGCTGGCGGTGTATGGCCTGCTGGGTCTCTGGAGCTGGTGGGCCGGCCGCCCGGGTCTGATTCAGCCGCGTTCCTACGATGCCGCGCTGCCGGCCAACGCCTGCCTCTGCCTCCTGCTGATCGGCCTGGCGCCCGGCGCGCTCGCCCTCGGCTGGCGCCGCACCAGCCTGGCCTTCGGCCTGATCGCCGCGGTCGTCGCCTGGTCCACGCTCATCCAGAGCCCGCTCCGGCTGGACCTCGGCATCGACGACCTGCTCGTGAAGCACGAGTCCGTCGTCGCCGGGCCGCAGGTCGCGCGCATGCCGGCCGCCCTGTCGTTCCTGCTGATGGCGGGGGGACTGCTGTTCACGTGGATGGCCGCCCGCCCGGGCGACCCCCGCCGCCCGCTGCTGCTCGCGCTGGCCGGCTCGCTCGGCGCCGCCTACGGTCTCACCGGCCTCGCCGCCTACCGCACCGGCCTCAACGGCGTCGAGCTCTGGCAGGCCTACGCCCGCCTCGGCCCGCACACCGCGCTGCTGCTCATCATCCTCGGCAATGCCCAGATCTGGCTCGCCGCCCGCGACACCACCGACCGCGCCGGTCCGCGCTGGCTCTGGCTGCCGGTCGTCGTGTGCACCCTCACGGTCACCTTCACCTTCTGGGTCGCCCTGCGCCAGCGCGAGCTGGACTACACCAACGGCACGACCCAGCTCACGATCAACAACATCGCCGCCCTCTACAGCGGCGAGTCCGAGGCCCACATCGAGAGCCTCGCCCGCCAGGCCCGCCGCTGGACCCACGCCGGGGTGAATCAGGCCGCATGGGAGGCCGATGTCGCCCAATACCTCGCCGATTTCACCACCTACCGCTCCATCCAGTGGGTCGACGCCGGCCTGCGCACCCGCTGGTTCTGGCCGCGGGCGGGCAACGAGGACGCACCGTCCTTCGACCACGCCGGCCACCCCCTGCGGCGCGCCGCCGCCGAGGCCGCACGCCTCTCCTACTCCTTCGCCGTCGCCGCGCCGCTCGAGCCGCCGCTCCAGTCCCCCACCTTCGCCGTCTACCTCCCCGTCGCCGCGGCCGGCCCCGACGCGGGTTTTGTCGTCGGTGAGTTCTACTACGACCGTTTCTTCGACCGGATCGACCGCCGGCTCAACCTCTCGCGCCGCTACCAGGTCGGCGTCTCGCTCGAGAACGCCGCGGCCCCGGCGGGGGCCGGCCGCCAGGTGCAGGTGTATGCCTCGATGGTCCCCGACGAGGCGATCGACGAGCGCTACCGCCAGTCGGCCGACTACCAGATCCTCAACCAACACCTCACCATCACGCTGGCCCCGCGCCCGGCCTTCCTCGCCGGCAACCGCCAGTTCCTGCCCGAGGTCGCGCTCGCCGCCGGGCTATTTGTCAGCGTCCTCTTCGGCCTCGTCGTCAACCTCGCCCAGTCCGCCCGCCGCCGCCAGCTCGCCGCCGAGCTCACCAGCCGGCAGCTCCGCCTCGAGAACGAGGAGCGCCGCCGCGCCGAGGCCGGCCTCAAGGTGGCCGACGAGCGCCTCAACCTCGCCTTCGACTCCACCCAGGTCGGCGTCTACGAGTGGGACGTCGAGACCGACCAGGTCTACTGCACCCCGAGCATCTGGAAGCTCATCGGCTACGACCCGGCGGAGATGCCCGCCACCGGCTCGGGCTGGCTCAACCTCCTCCACGGCGAGGACCAGCCCGCCGTCCGCGCCGTCATCGACGCCCACTTCCACGGCGAGACCCCCTTCATCGAGATCGAGCACTGCGTGCTGCACAAGTCCGGCGAGTGGCTCTGGATCGCCCTGCGCGCCAAATGCACGTCCTTCACCGCCAACCGGCAGCCGCGCCGCGTCCTCGGCACCATCCAGAACATCACCGCCCGCAAGCGCGCCGACGAGGCCCTCCGCCTCAGCCAGGCCGAGAGCCGCAAGCTCTCCCTCGTCGCCAGCAAGACCGACAACGCCGTCATCATCACCGACCCCCTCGGCCGCATCGAGTGGACCAACAGCAGCTACGCCCGCCTCACCGGCCGGTCCCTGCCCGAGGTCCACGGCCACCTGCTCACCGACTCGCTCGCCAGCCCCGACGCCGACCCCGGCGCCGTCGGCCGCATCAGCGCCGCCCTCGACGCCCAGCAGGCCATCACCACCGACGCCGTCCAGCTCGCGGCCGACGACCGCCGCTTCCACGTCCACCTCGACGTCCAGCCCGTCCTCAGCGAGGAGGGCCACGTCGAGAACTTCATCGCCATCGAGACCGACATCTCCGCGCGCGTCGAGACCGAGCAGCAGCTCCGCCGCGCCAAGGCCGAGGCCGACGCCAACTCCCGCGCCAAGTCCGAGTTCCTCGCCTCCATGTCGCACGAGATCCGCACGCCGATGAACGGCGTCATCGGCATGACCAGCCTCCTCCTCGAGACCGACCTCTCGCCCGAGCAGCGCGACTACGTCAGCACCATCCGCACCAGCGGCGACTCCCTCCTCGCCATCATCAACGAGATCCTCGACTTCTCCAAGATCGAGTCGGGCAAGATGGAGCTCGAGAGCCAGCCCTTCGAGATCGCCCAGTGCGTCGAGGAGGCGGTCGACATCTTCTCCGCCCAGGCCGCCGCCAAGGGCCTCGAGCTCGCCTACGTCATCGACCCCCTCGTCCCGGCCTGCGTGCTCGGCGACATCACGCGCCTCCGCCAGGTGCTGGTGAACCTGATGAACAACGCCGTGAAGTTCACCCCGGCGGGCTCCGTCACCCTCGAGGTCACCGCCGACACCGCGACCGCCGGCCGCCCCGCCGACGAGAAGATCCTCCTCGATTTCTACGTCACCGACACCGGCATCGGCATCCCGGCCGACCGGATGGGCCTGCTCTTCAAGCCGTTCAGCCAGGTCGACGCCTCCACCACGCGCAAATACGGCGGCACCGGCCTCGGCCTCGCCATCTGCGACCGCCTCTGCCAGCTCATGGGCGGCAGCATCGACGTCACCAGCACGCCGGACCAGGGCTCACGCTTCCACTTCTGCATCCAGACCAGCGTGGTGGACGTGACCGACGGCAACACCCCGCCGCTCTTCGGCACGCTGCCGGCCGGCTGCCGGGTGCTCGCCGTCGACGACCTCACCGTCAACCGCACCGCCCTCGACCATTACCTGCGCAGCTGGCACCTGGTGCCCGTGCTCGCCGCCGACGGACCCACCGCCCTGCAGCAGGCCGCCGTTGCGCCGCTGTCCGCCGCCATCATCGACGAGACCCTGCCCGGCGGCCGCTCGGGCCTCGAGCTCGCCGCCGAGCTGCGCACCCTCTACCCGAAGCTGCCGGTCGTGCTCCTCACGCCCGCCACCACCACGACCCGCCGCACCGAGAGCAGCGACCCGCTGCTCCTGCGCCTGCCGAAGCCGATCAAGCCCTACCCCCTGCACGACACCCTCCGGCGCATCATCACCGAGCCCGGGCCGGAGGCCGGCGCCACCGCCTCGAACACCGGCGTCGCCATCCGCCTCGCCGACACCCTGCCGCTCGACATCCTGCTGGTGGAGGACAATCCCGTGAACCAGAAGGTCGCGCTCCGTTACCTCGAGCGCATGGGCTACCGCGCCGACGCCGTGGGCAACGGCCTCGAGGCCGTGCACGCCCTGCGCGAGCGCAACTACCACCTGCTCTTCATGGACGTCCAGATGCCCGAGATGGACGGCCTCGAGGCCACGCGTCAGATCCGCGCCATCATTTCGCCCGAGCGCCAGCCGGTCATCATCGCCCTCACCGCTAACGCCATGACGGGCGACCGCGAGCGCTGCCTCGACTCCGGCATGAACGACTACATCACGAAGCCCGTGAAGATCGAGGAGCTCCAGGCCGTGATCTCCCGCCACTTCACGCCGCAGGCGTGAGACATTCTAAAATGCAGGGTCGCCGCTTGTCGGCACACCTTGGATTGATGGAGGCGGGGTGCCCTCACCCCGCATGACGCCACATTTTGATTTTCACCCGCACCCTGCCGGCTAGCCTACCCCCATGCGCATCCCCCGCCCGTCCGTTCTCCGTCTTCTGTCCTCCGTCCTCTGCTGCTTGGCACTCGGCCAGCAGGCCCACGCCAAGCTCACCGCCTACGTCGGCGGCCGCCTGATCGACGGCTGGGGCGGCGCCCCGGTCAACAATTCCGTCATCCTCGTCGAGGATGAGCGCATCAAGGCCGTCGGCACCGCCGAGACCCTCCCCGTCCCCGCCGGCGCAGAGGTCGTCTCCCTCGCCGGCATGTCCGTCCTCCCGGGCCTGTGGGACAACCACGTCCACACCATGCTGCTCGGCCACTCCGACTACACGCACTGGGACAAGACCTACCCGGCCCGTTTCGAAAAGGAGATCATGCCCGCCGCCGCGAAACAGCTGCTCCTGGCCGGCGTCACCTCCGCCCGCGACCTCGGCGCCCCGCTCGACGCCAGCCTCAATGTCCGCCAGCGCATCGCCAAGGGTGAGATCCCCGGCCCGACCCTCTACGTCTCCGGCCCCTTCATCCAGAAGAAGCCCTACCCCGGCACCGAGGACTTCCGCTGGGGCGTCGACGGCGCCGACGACGCCCGCGCCAAGATCAAGCGCCTCGCCGCCGCCGGCGTGGATATCGTCAAGCTCATCGACCAGGACCAGATGACCGGCGAGGAGATCGCCGCCATCATCGACGAGGCCCACAAGCACAAGCTGCCCGTCGTCGCCCACTCGCACCGCCCCGACGAGATCCGCCTCGGCCTCAAGTATGGCGTGGACTGCTTCGAGCACACCGGCCTCGCCACCGCCCCCGGTTACCCCGACGACATCCTCGCCGCCCTCAAGGAACGCACCGCCAAGATGTCACTCGGGCCGCTTTTCTGGTGCCCGACCATCGAGGGTTTCTTCAACTACGAATACAACGTCACCAACCCGATGCACATCGAGGACACCGGCTGGCAGACCGGCGTCCCGGCCGACATCGTCGCCGACATCAAGCAGTCGCTGAAGAACCCCGGCTGGCTCGCCTATTACCAGATCACCCCGCTCCGCGCGAAGACCAGCGCCGCCAAGTTCAAGCAGCTCCAGGAGGCCGGCGTCGTGCTCCTCATCGGCACCGACTCCGGCATCCCGATGAAATTCCACAACCAGTCCACCTGGCGCGAGCTCGACATCTGGGTCAACAAGCTCGGCGTCGACTCCATGACGGCCATCCGCGGCGCCACCTACTGGCCCGCCGTCGCCATGAAAGTCGACCAGGACTACGGCACGATCCAGGCCGGCAAATATGCCGACATCATTGCCGTGAAAGGCGACGTCCTCCGCTACATCGACCTCCTCCAGCGCGTCGACGTCGTCATCAAGCACGGCCAGCGGGTCAAATAAATGTGGAAATCAGGAATGACTGGAAGCAATCCCTCTGCTTTTCCTGATTTCCTGAGTTCCACATTTTAAATCCACTTTCTGAATTCCTCGATCTCCCCCGACCTCGCCGGATCGCCGGCGAGGTTTTTCATTTCCAGCGGATCCTGCTCCAGGTCGAAATACAGCCACGGCGTCCCGTCTTCATTCAGCACCAGCTTGTGCTGCGCCGAGCGGAAACCCCGCCACGCCACCGGGCACTGCTGCGCGATCTCCGTCGCCGCCGGCATCGAGATGAGCGCGCTGTCCCGCTTGCACACCCATTCCCGTCCCTCCGCCCAAGCCACCGCCATATGCGGCAGATCCACGAGACTCACCGGGCTGTCATCCTTCCGTCCTCTGTTCTCTGTCTTCTGTCCTCTGATCAATAAGGGCACCCTTATTGATTCTTCATAGGGCCACGCCTTCCGAAATAGCCCATGGCTCCCATGCATGTCCCCATGCACCGAGGTGAACACGACGATTGTCCCGGACAAATCCACCTCGGTCAGCAATTTGCCGATGGCCCGATCGGTCGCCTCGATATGGGCGTAATATCCGGCCATTTCCTCCCGCGCCTGTTTCTCAACGTCCCCGCCGACCGGCACATTCGCCCGCAGTTTCAATTCCCCGGGCTTCACCTCCGCCACATGCGGCGCCGGCGCATGATAAGGCGGATGCGGCGCCTCCAGGCTCACCACGCAGAAATACGGCTGTCCGCCTGCTTGTCTCCGCGCTCCCTGCTCCATGCTCCATGCTACTGCGCGTCCCGCGAGCACATCCGCCTGATAGCCTTTAAACTTCCGCGGCGTTTCAAGCCTCGTCCCATGCAGCCACGGATCATTGAGCAGAAAGCCGCTCTCAAACCCCTCCCACATTTCAAACCCACCGCGCCTTTCCGGCGGCACGATCATCTTGGCATGCGCCTCGCCGACAAACGGCGCCGAGCGGTCCCGCTCCGCCAAATGCCACTTCCCGAACCACGCCGTTGAATACCCACGGTCCTTCAACGCATGAGCAATGGTTCTGCCTTGAGGTGGAACGCGGCCTCCGGACGGGTTTTTCTTCTGATCATACATCGGCAGCGCATCCCAATACCCCTTCACCCCATTATCCGGGCACAGCTTCCCCGTGAGCAACGCCGCCCGCGCCTGCGGCCCGAGCGGGTGCGGCGTGACGGCCTGCGTGAAATTGACCGCCTCGCTCGCCAACCCGTCCAGCCAGGGCGTCCGGGCATTAAGATCCCCCGCATACCCCGTCGCCATGCCCCGCCATTGAGTCGTAAGTATCCAGAGAATGTTTGGCTGACTCATGCCCGTAAAAAGTGAGGCTTTTGCCGGAGCCCCGCAAACTTGATAAATGTCCTCCCCTTACGTCAGCCCTTGAGCCTCAACGACATTTCTGCTCCCGTCCCTCAGCAGGCCTGTAAATTGTGAGATTTTATCCTGAATCTGAATAGCACTGTTCGGCAGAAGCATGCCCCTCTACGCAAAGTTTATCGTCGGCTATCTAGCGATTGGCTGCGCGCTCGCATTTTATATGAGCGTTAAGAGACGGATCGATAGGCCAAGCACCATCAATGATGTCGAGAATCTATCTGCGATCACGAGCATGACGCAGTTCTTGTTTATCGCGTGCTGGCCTATTTGGTGGCCGCTGTGGCTTAGGGAGAAAAGAAAGCACCGCGAAGAAAGAGAAGCACCGAACCAGCCACCAGAGACAACGCGCGGGAAGTGACCGTATTTCGCATGGCCCAGCTCCGCTCAGCATCCCCTCTTATTTCAGATTCACAGCGCGCTCGCCCGCGCGTGTCTCACCTGTAACGATCTGCGGAAAGATGAAGCACGCGTTCCTAGTCCAGCACGCCCATCAGTTGCCGCGCGGCGATGAAGAGAGCGTGAAGATCATCGGGATCTATGGCAGCGAATCATCTGCTCGCTTAGCTGTCCGGCGCGCAAAGAGAAGAGAAGGGTTTCGAGATTCGCCCGATGGATTTTCGATCAGTCGCTACCCACTCGGGAAAGATCATTGGGTCGAGGGGTTCGTGACCGTCATTTACCGCGAGAAAAAGCGCCGATCCAGCCACTAGAGACAACGCTCACCGTCTCGCCTGATTCGCCTATGTCATCCCCGCTCTCGACTCCGTCCTCAATCCGCGTGAGCGTGGCTCACCTTTAACGTTCGGCAAAAGATCGGTGTTCGCCCAATGGACAAAGCATACAAAGGTGATATTCCGAGACAAAGAGCAGCACTCGTGGCCCTCAAGAAAGAGTTTTCATGCGTTCGATCGTCAACCGATTGGACGAAGCTTCGAATCGATCCGCTACTCAAGCATGTCACGTCTTTGGAGCGATTGCTTTCCTCACCGAAGTTTTCACGAGAGATCGCGCGTTTACGCAACGGCGTCTCAATGTTTCACGCTGACTTGGTTTATCTTCGGGTGAATATAAAGGCGCTGAAGGACATTCTAGCGGTCGAGACGCGAAATGGCGGACGCGCGAAGAAGGCCCAAAGGCCGAACCAGGCGCAACAGCCATGAAGAAGTCTTTGGTTTTCGCGTTGGGCCTGGGCATCGGGGGCGTGATCGGCGTGGCCGGAGGCATCGCCTTTGTCGCTTACTCGGGAAAACAAACCCCGCGATCGGCTGACTTCTCGAATGTCGCCCTGGCGCGCGCGCCGGTTGACGGGGATTGGCTCATTTCCTGGGGCGGCGAGGATCCGAAGGACAATCATCACATTGGAAGCCCCCCGCAGGAGCGGGCCCTCGATATCCGGAAGATTATCCCCGGAAGCGGCACCCAAACCAGTCAGGGAGATCCAAAAAAGAACGAGAGTTACGGCTGTTGGGCACAGCCGATTTATTCGCCGATCGATGGGGTCGTGGAGGTGGCCGTGGACGGCGTGCCCGATAACATTCCCGGCGAATTGAATCGGCCCTCCGCGCTTGGCAATTACGTCATGGTGAGGTCTGCCGAGGGGTTTGTCGTGGTCCTCGCCCACTTCAAGCAGGGGTCGGTGGCCATACGAGCCGGAACGAAAGTAAAGGCCGGCGAATTTCTGGCGCTGTGCGGCAACTCAGGCAACTCGACGGAACCCCATCTGCACATGCACGTGCAGTCGGACATCAGCATGCAACGCTCGGTCGCTCGCCGGATGGTCTTCCCCTCCCTGGTCATCGGTGGAGTCGCGAAATCAGATTACACTCCCATAAAAGGGGACGTGATATCCAATCGACCGTAGGAGCCGAACCAGTCGTCCGGGCCAAAGGCCGCAAGCGGCCGTGGCTCACCTTTAACATTCGGCGGAATATACTCTCCCACCCGTCCTTCGCGGTTGATCCTTCCCGCCCGGAATCCGGGTTGAATTTGCCCGGGCGCACCGCCACCTTCCCGCCATGCGCATCCGTGTCATCGCCACCGGCGGCACCATCGACAAGGTCTACTTCGACGCCGCCAGCACCTACGAGGTCGGCGAACCCCAGGTCGGCCCCGTCTTCCGCGAGTCCAACGTCACCTTCGACTTCGTCGTCGAGTCCGTCCTCCAGAAGGACAGCCTCGCCATGACCGACGAGGACCGCGCCCTCATCCGCTCCCGTGTCGCGGCCTCGCCGGAAAACCTCATCCTCATCACCCACGGCACCGACACCATGACGGCCACCGCCGCCAAGCTCGAGGGCCTGCCGGACAAGGTCATCGTCTTCACCGGCTCGATGCAGCCCGCCCGCTTCCGCAACAGCGACGCCGTCTTCAACCTCGGCTGCGCCGTCGGCGCCCTGCAGTCCCTCCCCCCCGGCATCTACATCGCCATGAACGGCGTGGTCGCCCCCGCCCACACCGTGAAAAAGAACCGCGCCCAAAGCCGCTTCGAGCCGAAGGCTGAATCCTGAGGTTCCGACCAAGGCGGTTTTTGGCCACGGATTGCACGGATGATCACGGATAATCGCCTGGAGGGCCCGCGTCTCTGCGGGCTGTGTCTTGGTGATTTCAGAATACCCCCGAATTGAATGGCCACAAAAAGGCACAAGAATCCGACGGCGAATGACGCTCCCTTGGCGCCTATAGGCGCGCGGCAATCCCCCGCCCCCAAGCCGGATAATTTTTGTGCCTTTTCGTGGCTAAAAAATCCGTGGCTCGGGTTGGTTTGCCTTTCGCTCAGCACCACTGCCCTCGCCCAGCCGGCGGCGCAAAGGCTCACACCCAACCTCGAGTCCAACATCGAGCGCCCGCTGCGCTACCGGCCGGACGGCGCGGACTTCGTCATCGAGAACGGCGCCGAGTTCTTCAACCGCCCGCTCTACGGCGGCAACACCGCCTTCCGCGTCGACGGCGGCGACAAGCCGGAGTTCGTCCTCTACCTCCCCGGCCGCGGCGGCAACCTGCGCCTGGGCGTCCACACCGCCGCCGGCGCAAAGTGGCTCCACGACGCCGCGGCGATCACCACCCGCTACCGCCCGGGCTCCCTCCTCTACGAGATCCGCGACCCGCTCCTCGGCCCGGCCGGCGTCATCAATCTCACCGCCCTCGCCTACCACCAGGCCGAGGGCTTGATCGTTCGCGTCGAGGCCGCCGGCCTCGCCCCGGGTCTCGAGCTCGTCTGGGCCTACGGTGGCGTCAACGGCCAGCGCGGCTCACGCGACGGCGACATCGGCACCGAGCGCGTGCCCATCAGCCAGTGGTTCCAGCTCTCGCCGGAATTCGCCAAGGACAACACCCTCGAACTCACCCCCGACTCCTTCACCCTCCGCGCCAAGCCCGCCACGATCACCGGACTCGTGCCGGCCGGCGCCCGGCTCACCACCGCGGATGCGAGCCAGTGGAATGACCTCTCCTCATTGTTGAAGCCCGGACGTGATTCCTTCAGCCGCCAGCCCATTGTCGTCGGCCGCGCCCCGCTCGCCAACGTCACCCCGCTCTATCTCTCCCTGCAGCGACAGTCCGCCAGCACCGCGACGCCGGACCTCGACACCTACAGGGAAGTCGGCGCCCCTCAGACGGCACCGGCCGGGGAAAAACGCCCCGCGGGCCGCGTGTTTCAATCCGCCGACCTCCCCCGCCTCTTCGCCGAGACCGAGGCCCATTTCGCCGCCCTGCGCACACGCGTGTCGGTCGAGACGCCCGATCCCTTCATCAATGCCGCCGTCGGCGCGCTGAATGTCGCGGCCGACGCCGTGTGGGACGAGCCGCAGCAGGCCATCATGCACGGCGCCATCGCCTGGCGCACGAAGCTCCTCGGCTGGCGCGGCCCCTACGCCCTCGACGCCCTCGGCTGGCACGACCGCGCCCGCGCCAACTTCACCTACTGGGCCGGCCGGCAGAACACCTCGCCCATCCCGGATCAGCTCCCCCCGCCCGACGCCAACGCCAACCTCGCCCGCAGCGAGACGGCGCTCCACAGCAACGGCGACCTGTCGAACAGCCACTACGATATGAACCTCGTGTTCATCGACGCGCTGTTCCGCCACCTGCGTTGGACCGGCGACGTGGAGTTCGCGAAAAAAATGTGGCCGGTCATCGAACGCCACCTCGCCTGGGAACGCCGGCTCTTCCGCCGCGAGTTCACCACCGCCTCAGGCGAGAAACTTCCGCTCTACGAAGCCTACGCCGCCATCTGGGCGAGCGACGACCTGCAATACAGCGGCGGAGGCACGGCACACGGCTCGGCCTACAATTACTGGCACAACCGGATGGCCGCGCAGCTCGCCCCGCTCACCGGCACCGACCCGGCGCCCTACGCCAAGGAAGCCGACCTCATCGCCCGCGGCATGCGCGAGCTGCTGTGGCAAAAGGATACGGGCATGTTCGCCGAGACCAAGGACTGGCTGGGGCATCAGCTCGTGCATCCCGACGCGGCCGTCTGGTCGTTTTACCACACCCTGGACTCGGCGTTGCCGACGCCGGCCGAGGCCGCGGCGATGACCCGCTACGTCGAAACCCGGATTCCCCATCTCCCCGTTCACGGTCCGGGCGTGCCGGACGGCCTGCACGTCGTGGCGACCAGCAGCTGGATGCCCTACACGTGGTCGATCAACAACGTGGCGATGAACGAGAACGTGCACACCGCCCTCGGCTTCTGGCAGGCCGGCCGTGCCGAGGAGGCGTTCACGCTGCTCAAGGGTTCGCTCGTCGCCTCGATGTTCATGGGCATCTCCCCCGGCAATGTCGGGTCGATGAACTACCTCGACGTCTACCGCCGCGAGTCCCAGCGCGACTTCGCCGACGGCTCGGGCGTGCTGAGCCGCACAATCATCGAGGGCCTGTTCGGCGTGCGGCCGGACGCCCTCGCTGGCGAACTCTTGATTGCACCCGGCTTCCCCGCCGATTGGCAACACGCCGCGCTGCGCCATCCGCAAGTGGATCTGGCCTACACGCGCAAGGAGCAGTCCGAGACCTTCGTCATCGAGGCTCGTTTTGGCCGGCCCATGGCCCTTCGCCTGCAGCTCCCCGCCGCCGGCAAAGCATACACGGTCGCGGTCAACGGTCGGCCGGCTGAAGGCCGGCTGCTTGAAGGCACCTTCCCTCGTCTGGAAATTCTCGCTCCGCCCGCGACCAAGCATGAAGTCCGCGTCAGCTGGAACGAAGCCACTTGGAGGCGGGACCATCAGTCCCGCGAGGCATCAGCTGCGCAACCGGCAACCCGCGGGACTGACCTGTCAGCCATAGCCTTCGCGAAGGCTGATGGTCCCGCCTCCAAAAAGATCACCCAGCCCGAAGTCATCGACCTCGAGGCCCACTTCAACGACCGCGTCACCGCGATCTTCCAGAAGGGCAAATACCGCTCACCCCGCTCGCCGTTCGTCTCACTGGCGCTGCCGTCGCAGGGCATCGGCTATTGGGCCGGCCATGTGAACGCCTCCGCCGAGATCGACGACACCGGCCTGCGCGCCACGGCCGCGGCCAACGGCGGACGCCTCACCCTGCCCAGCGGCGTAACCTTCGCCACGCCAGGCCCGGGCGATGGGCAGAACATCCTCTTCACCTCCCAATGGGACAACTATCCACGCGAGGCCACCGTGCCGCTGACCGGCAAGGCGCACCGCGTCCACCTGCTGATGGCCGGCTCGACCAACTCCATGCAGAGCCGCCTCGACAACGGCGAGGTGATCGTCGCCTACACCGACGGCACGACCAGCCGGCTCGCCCTGCGCAACCCCGAGACCTGGTGGCCCATCGAGCAGGATTACTTCATCGACGACTACCAGTTCCGCCTCGACGGCCCGCTGCCCACGCGCATCGATCTCAAGACCGGCGCCGTGCGCGTCCTCGACCACGAAACCTTCAAGGGCCAGGGCCGCGTGGTCCCCGGCGGCGCCGCCACCGTGCTCGCCCTGCGGCTCGACCCGGACAAGGAACTCCAGTCCCTCACCGTCCGCGCCCTGGCCAACGATGTCGTCATCGGCCTGATGGCCGCGACGCTGGAGCGGTAAAAAGGTGGGAGGGGCTTTATGCCCCGACACGGTGAACGCCAGGGCTGAGAGTCGGGACATTAGCACTACTCCGCTAGAGGCGAGCGACACACCCCGCCCTGTCGGGCACCCCTCTCCAGAGGGGATCCTCGTGGGCGAGTGTTTGAGATCCCCTCTGGAGAGGGGTGGCGCGTAGCGACGGGGTGTGTTGAGCCCCTCCCTGTCTTGCCTCCAAGCTGACTTGCGGCCTGACTCTCCCCACCATGCGCCGCCTACCCCTGCTGCTCACCGTCCTGTCCGCCCGCCTGCTCGCCGCCGACGAACTCCCCCCGCCGGAGCTGACCGAATATTACTCGCCCGTCCCGCCCGTCGTGACCGCGCCCGCCGGCGGCGTGCCGTCCGACGCCAGCGTGCTCTTCAACGGCACGTCGCTCGACGCCTGGGAGCCCGCCATGGCGGATGATCGCATGTGGCGCATCGAGGACGGCGCCCTGGTGGTCGTCAGCGGCAAGAGTCCGGCCGACGAAACCGCGCGGGTCGCCGCGACCCCCGGCCGCCGACCCGATTTCAAGTATGGCGGCATCCGCACCAAGCAGGCTTTCGGCGACGTGCAGCTCCACCTCGAGTTCCGCACGCCGGCGAAGGTCGAGGGCAAGGGCCAGGGCCGCGGCAACAGCGGCGTCTTCCTCATGGGTCTCTACGAGCTGCAGGTCCTCGACTCCCACGACAACCCAACCTACGTCAACGGCCAGGCCGGCTCGATCTACAAGCAGCACCCGCCGCTGGTGAACGCCAGCCGCCCGCCCGGCGAATGGCAGACCTACGACATCGTGTTTTTTGCCCCGCGCTTCGCCGCCGACGGCTCCCTCGCGAGCCCGGCCCGGATGACCGCCTTCCACAACGGCGTGCTCGTGCAGCACGACGCCGTCCTGAGCGGCCCCACCGAATACCGCGGCGCGCCGAAATACCAGGCCCACGCCGCCCGCCTGCCGATCATGCTGCAGGACCACGGCAATCCGGTCGCCTTCCGCAACATCTGGGTGCGGGAGATCAATCTTCCGCACTCCCGGTAACTTGGAGGGTCGGTCTCCTGACCGACCGCGGCCGGCCGGGAGGCCGGCCCTCCAGCCTGCCGCTCGGCTCTCGCAGTGAAGCCTCCTCGTCACCGGCCCGTAAATCCCCTCCTCCGGCCACAATCTGCTGGCCTCGGCCTGAACGTTGACCAAAAACACAGGTCATATCGCCCATGAATCTCCCCGACGCCCACGTGGCCATCCTCCAGGCCTTCGCCAAGATGAAAGCCCTCTACGCCCAGCCCGTCTTCAACGAGTGGGTGCTGGTGAAGCTCGCCCGCGACGCCGGGGCCGTGCTCGCCTACGACGGCCCGCGCGCCGACCTCTACCAGGCGAATTTCAAGAAGGACATCGCCCCGCTCCAGGCGGAGATGGACGCCCGCAAGATGGTCGTCGGCGACTTCGAGTTCGTCCAGGGCGCCCATGGCACGCATTTCGACGCCTGCATCCGCCTCGGCCCGGCGTCCTACCTGTTCTGCAACCACACGACCAAGTCCATGCAGGACATCCGCCGCGACCCGAAATGGCTCGAGGCGCAGAAACCCTTCGTCGAGCTGAGCGCCAAGTTCCGCGCGGACCCGCTGGAGTGAAGGAAGCTGTCAGCGATCAGCATTCAGCTGTCAGCGTATTGAGCGGCGGAGCCATTTTCTGACTGAAAGCTGACCGCTGATTGCTGACAGCTAGGCCAGCAGCCCCGCGTAGACAAACCACCCGTAGCCCGCGACCAGCACACCGGCGGCCCACCGGGGCAGGCCGCCGAGGAAGAGCAGGAAGACCGCATGCAGGCCCGCGACGCCGAGCAGCATGACCAGCGCCGTTGAGCTGAACCCGGCCATCGGCAGCGGCTTCACCAGCGCGAACAGGCCCAGGCAAAGCGGGATGCAGATGTGCCCGTCGCCCACCTGCGAGCTGTAGACGACATCCGCCCGGCGTTTCCAGCCCCAGTAGAGCGCCAGCACGGCGTTCGGCAGCACCATCAGCCAGCCGGTCAGCCAGCCGAGGTTGGCCGCGCTGACAAAGCCGCCCTTCTGCGCCATCAGCCACGTCACGAGCCAGTCGATCGACTCATACATGAAGTAGGCGCAAGCCAGCACCAGGAGCGCGTCCACGTAAAACATCCAGCCGAACGAAACCTTGGACCGCAGGTTGTGCTTCATCACGTCGAACACCTGGAAGCACTGCCAGAAGAGGAACAGGCCGATCAGCACCGTCCCGTCGGAGCGGTCGAGCTTCCCGTCGCCGCCGAGCGCCCAGACCGTGCCGGTGAAAAACACCACGGCGGTCAGCGTGAGCAGGAGCGACAGCCGGTTGAGCTGGCCCTCAAGGCCGCCCCCGCCCCCCTTCGCCGCCTTGGCTGACCTGGCCGGTTTCTTTCCCTTGCCGCCGGCCGCCTTCGCCTGGCCCGGCAGGACGACCAGGCCCCAGCACAGGGCCGGCACCCCGAGGAGCAGCGTGAGGTTGGTGACGTTGTTGACGAGACAGTTGGTCAGGACCTCGGCGGGCGCGCCGTTCCGCGAGACCATGATGGCGACGAAGATCAGGTTCCCCAGCCCCGAGCAGTAGGGCATCATCAGCGTGCCGAGGGCCGTGCCCTCGAGCCCGTGGTCGAGCATCGCCTCCAGCCGCCAGAGCATGAGCAGCGACACGCCGAGGAACACCACGAGGTAGGTCCACGGGTCGGACAGCGCGAGCGAGTCGAGCAGTTGGGGAAGCACGCCCCTGATTGGCGGGAATCAGTCGCCCTGTAAACAGCGGTGTGGCCGGGGGCGGCGCCCCTACTGCAGCTTCGCCGGCAGGCGCTGCACCCGGGCCTGGAGGTCGGCGAGGAGGCCGCGCGTGCCGGGGCCGATGCTCTCGCCCGTCGCCAGCGTGTGCAGGGCGGAAAAATCGCCCAGCACGGCGCAATACTCGCTGTTGACCATCATGCCGATCAGGTCGCCCGTCTTGCTGAAGACGAGGTCGCCGCGCTTCGGCGAGATCTCGCCAAAGAGCCGCGTGACGATCCGGTTGTCGAGCCTCACGTAGGCATTGCTGGCGGGGTCGATGCGCAGCGGCGTCTCGCCGTAGCGGCCGTCGTCGGCGCGCACGAGGACCGCCTCGGGGAACTTGAAGGGCTCCTTGGCGAGCGAGTAGACCTTCGCGCCCATCAGCGCGGCGAGCGAGTCGTCCACCGGCACGACGATGATGCGCGGGTCGAGGCGGAGGAACTGCAGGGCGCCGACCGGGGCGTTGAACGAGCCGCGGTTGAGCGAGCCGACCACGCGGTCGTAGTCGGCCGGGGTCTCCACCAGCGTGAACGGCGTGTCGCTCAGGTGCATGAGCGCATAGGTGCGGTTGCCGTCGCTGATCAGGATGGTCTGGGTCTCCTTCTCCTTCACCGTCGGGCTGAAGAGCCCGGGCTTGCGCGCGGTGAGCCGGGTGGCGACGCGGTTGGCCTGGAAGTCGCTGAAGATGAGGTTGGGGTTCACCGGCCGGTTGGTGCGGATCTCCTGGCTGAGCTCGCCGGACTTCTCCGCCAGCTGGCCGACGCCCTGGGCGAGGACGGTGGTCTGCTCCTGCACCTTGACGCGCTCGGCGCGCTCGACCTCGACCTGCTGCTTGGCCTCGGTGAGGTTCTGGGCGATGAGCTGCTTCTCCTGCTCGGCCACCTTCACGGCGACGTTGAGGCTCTCGATGCGCTGGCGGGCCTCGGCGTTCTGCCGCTCGGCGCGGGCCAGCTCGGCGCGCTGGCGCTCGGCCTCGGCCTTGCGCTCCTCCAGCTCGCGCTGGAGCTTGGCCAGCTGCTCCCGCGACATCGACGCCTCCTGCGAGGTGGCGGTGTAGCGCTGCTCGAGTTCCTTCACGCTCGTCTGGGTGGCGGAGAGCGTGCGCTCGAGCTGGCCCTTCTGCGACTGCAGGGCGGCGAGGTTCTTCTCGCGCTCGGCGAGCGAGCCCGAGGTGCTGGCCAGCTGGGCGGCGAGCGACTCGCGCGAGGCCTTCTCGTCCTCGAGGGAGATGCGCATGAGCTCGACCATGTCGGCGTTGATCGCCGGGGCCTGGGCGGCCGACCGCGGCGCGGCGGTCTCAAGCTGTGTGTGCGTCGGCTCGGCCTTCTCCCAGCGCGTGAGCGCCAGGAGATTGAGCAACATGAAGTCGCACATGATCAATAGGAGCGTCTTGTTCATGGCGCGGGGTCCTCAGGCGGTGCCGGACTGCACCTCGATGATGAGCTGGCGCTTGTAGGGGCGGACGTGGCGGATCTTGACCAGGGCCACGCAGACGATGCCGAAGAGGTTGGACGAGTAGGCGGCGAGCAGGTTGGCGTCGATCCAGCCGATGACCTGCAGCACCAGCGCGGTGGCCGTGCCGGCGATGCCGATGTAGAGGCCGCCGTCGAAGAGGTTCTCCTCGTTCTCCATCAGCCGGAGCTTGGTGGCGGCGGGCACCCCCTGGCGGGCGATCTCAGAGATTTTCAGCAGGCAGATGACATACATGCCGACCTGCAGGGCGGCGAAGGCGAGGATCGAGGCGATGGTGGAGATGTCCATGGTGGCGGGTGTGGTTGAGGCGGTGGCGTCGGGCGCCGCGAGGGTGCCGATGACGGGGATGGTGAGCTTGATCTGGTATTCGGAGGCCGGGGCGGCCTTGAGCAGCGAGGGCTCCGAGAAGACGAAGAAGATGAAGGTCAGGATGGCCGCGATGATGCCGCTGCCCATCTTGGGGAAGGCGCCGCGCAGCGTCGACTCGACCGACCGGAAGAGCCGCAGGTCCACCGAGCGCAGCAGCAGGAAGATGCCGCCGAGGAAGGCGGCATACTTGGTCAGGAGGGCCAGCTCCGGATACCGCAGCGTGAAGCCCGCCCCGAACTCGAACTCCGGGCCGGCGCCGCGGGTGACCGGCGCCTGCCGCTGGACGAGCTGCTCGACGGCGCCCCGGCCGTGCGACAGCGCCAGTTGCAGGTGCTCCGCGCCGGGCTGGCCGAAGGCGATGAGGTAATGCGCCACGCGGTCCGCCGACTGGGTCATGAGCGCGGCGGTGTAGATGACCGGCAGGTGCTCCGGCGCGACGCGCGCGAGGTGGGCGAACTGCGCCGCCGTGCCGAGGCTGCCGGTCGTGCGCAGCAGCTCCGAGAGCTGCACCCAGTTCAACCGCCGGCCGAGGGTCAGGATATCCAGGTAAAAGTCCTCCAGCTCGCCCATCTGGCCCGTGCGGAGCGCGGCCTCGGCGAGCGCCCGCACCTCGCGCTGGAGGCCGGACGAGAGGTGCTCGGTCTGCCAGAGGTAGGCCGTGAGGAGGATGACGGCGTCGAGCGGCTGGCCGCCGGGCCGGTTGGCGGGCACGAAACGCTCGGTGGAGCCGAGCTCGGCGGTCTTGAGCAGCGTCTGCACGCCAGGCAGGCGCGAGACGCCGAGATAGCGCCGCAGGTTCTCGCGGGCCTGCTCGGTCGCCATAAAGCTCAGCACGGGCTGCGACTCGGCGGAGGCCGCGGCGTTGCGGCTGCCCAGCAGCGGCTCCAGCGCGATGTCCCAGCCGCCCCACGGCATCATTTCGCGGTGCTTTTGGGCAAAATTACCATAGACGACGCCCAGCGCGGAGGCGCCGGGATCGCCGACCTTCCGGGCCGTCTCCAGCACGAGCGCGGCGGGGCCGGGCTTGTCGAGCTCGAGCAGCTCCCGGCCGAAACCCGACACGCTCGGCGTGTCGCGGCCGGCCTCGCGCAGCAGCGCGGGGTTGAGCGACTTCACGTTCACCGGCAGCAGCCAGGCCAGGGCCAGCAGCCCGACGCCCAGCGCCAGCCACATCTGCCAGAGGGCGGAGCGGGCGCCGGCGCTGTAGTCGGGCGGATGCACAGGGTGGGTCATAACAGGCGGACGGGTGGAAACAAATTTATTTGCGGCTCCCCGGCCGGGGAAATACGCTGTGCTCCTCAAAGACCCATGGCCCTGAAAATAGTTCGTTTTAATGAGCCCATCCTGCGCAAAAAAGGCGCGAAAGTGACCGTGTTTGACGCGGCGCTGGCGCGGCTGGCCGACGACATGGTCGCGACCATGCACGCGGCGGAGGGCATCGGCCTCGCCGCCCAGCAGATCGGCCAGGCCATTCAGCTCTGTGTCGTCGACCTGCGACCCTCCGAGGCGGAGTTCGCCTGGGAATTCGACGGCGCCCGGCCGCCCCTGGAGCTCTTCATGCCCCTGGCCCTGGTCAACCCCGAGGTCACCGTCGTGCCGAAACCGACGACCGTCTACGAGGAGGGCTGCCTGTCCTTCCCCCATATCCGGGGCGACGTGGTGCGGCCGGACGAGATCACCGTGAAATTCCAGGATACCGCCGGCCATCCCCACGTCCTGCGCTGCACGGGCCTGCTGTCCCGCTGCGTCCAGCACGAGGTCGACCACCTGAACGGCGTCCTCTATATCGACCGGATGGAGAAGGACGTGCTCGCCGCCATCGACCCGGAGCTCAAGGCGCTCAAGAAACAGACCCGCGAGGCCGCCAAACCCGCCTGACATGGCCGACAACCCGCAGCCCCCGCCCCGCTCCATCGCCACCCGCACCGGTGACGACGGCACCACCGCCCTGCTCTACGGCCAGCGCGTGCCCAAGGACCACCCGCAGATCGCCGCGGTCGGCGCGCTCGACGAGCTGAATGCCGCCCTCGGCTTCGCCAAGGCCACCCGCCCCGCCGGCGCCAGTCCGGCCGAGCTCGCGCGCCTCCAGCAGGAACTCGTCGCCTTCATGGGCGAGGTCGCCTGCGCCGAGGTGAATGCCGCCCGCTACGACGAATCCAAGTTTGCCAAGATCGACGCCGCCGCCCTGGCCCGGCTCGACGCGGCCGTCGCCGCTATCGAGGCCCGCTCGCCAAAGTTCGACGGCTGGGCGACCCCCGGCGCCAACCTGCACGCCGCCGCCCTCGACCTCGCCCGCACCGCCGCCCGGCGCGCCGAGCGCCAGCTCATCGCCCTCCCCCGGGAAGGCCGCAGCGTGCGACCCGTGCTCGTGCAATACCTCAACCGGCTGTCCGACCTGCTCTGGCTGATGGGCCGCGAGGCGGAGAACGCCTAGGCCGAATTAACCAAATTCCGGCGCCCGCCGTGACTTGGCCAAAAAGTCCTGTGCATTCCGCCAATTCCGGCTAAAGCCATCCCATGCGCACCGCGCTTTTCCTCATCGTCCTCGCCACGCTTTACCGGCTGGTGCCGACCGTGGACATGTCCCTTGCCAATTTCTCGCCCGTCATGGCCATCGGTTTCTGCGGCGCGGTGTATTTCCGCAACCGCTGGATGTGGCTCATTCCCTTCGCGGCGCTGAGCCTGTCAGACCTCTACATCAACTGGTTCTACGCCCGGGAATACGGCTTCCACTGGCCGGTGAGCGGGGTCATCGCCCGCACCGCCTGCTTCGCCGCCGCCCTCGGGATCGGCGCCTGGGTCGCCTCGCGCAAGTCCTGGCTCAACCTCCTCAACGGCTCCCTGCTCGGCGCGATCATCTTCTATATCGTCACCAACACCCAGTCGTGGGCCGCGGACCCGTTCTACGCCAAGTCGCTCGCGGGCTGGTGGCAGGCCCTGACGGTCGGCCATCCGGAATATCCGCCCACCGTGTTCTTCTTCCGCAACACCCTGTTTGGCGACCTGATGTTCACCGGCCTCTTCGCCGGCATCATGGAATGGATCGCGCACACGAGGAAGGAGCCCAGCCTGCTCGACGGCGAAAGCGACGAGGAGCCGGAGGCGAAGCCGGTCGAGGTCGAGACGAAGGAGTGACCGCGTCGAGCGCGGAACGTTGAACGTTGTGACGCGCCGGCGGCGCGTCACTTCGACTTCATCACCCACACGCCGTCCCATTTCTCGGGCGGGTGCGCCTTGAGGTATTCGCAGCGCTCGATGAAGGTCGCGCTGAGCTTGTCGCCGGGGTGCATCGCGAGCGCCTCCTGGAACTGCTTGATGGCGCGGTCGAACTCGCCCTTCCGGTAGTAGCCGAGGCCGCCCCGGAACAACCCGACGACCTCCGGCAGATGGGGGAATGTCTCCTCGGTGTGGAAGTCCAGCACCTCGTAGACGCCGACGGGCTCGGTCTTGCCCTTCACCTGGACCCAGTCGATCTCGCGCATACGGTAGGTGCCCTTGAGCTTCCGGTAGGTGCCCTCCGAGCAGAGGATCTGGGCGGAGTATTCCTTGCACGCGCTCTCGAGGCGCGAGGCGAGGTTCACGCCGTCGCCGATGACCGTGTAGTCCATGCGCTTCGGCGAGCCGATGTTGCCGGAGACGACGGTGTCGGTGTTGAGGCCGATGCCCATGAGAATGGGCTTCTGGCCTCGGGCCTGGCGGCGCGCGTTGAGCGCGCGCAGCTCGGTGATCATGGCGATCGCGGCGCGCATCGCGCGGTCGGGATCGTCGCCGTGCGCCACCGGGATGCCGAACTCGGCCATGATCGCGTCGCCGATGAACTTGTCGAGCATGCCGCCCTCGTGGGTGATGCACTGCACCATCAGCGTGAAATATTCGTTGAGCAGCGCCACCGTGCCCTGCGCGCCGAGCTCCTCGGTCAGCGTGGTGAACGCGCGGATGTCGGAGAACAGCATCGTGGCCTCGACGCTCTGGCCGCCGAGCGCCTCGCCGCCGGCCGCGAGCAGCTGGTCGGCCAGGCCCGGGTCCATGTAGCGCGCCATCGTGGACTTCATGCGCTTCTCGGAGGAGATGTCCTCGAGCATGAGCATCGAGCCGAGGCGCTTGCCCTTGAGGCTGATGAGCGGCTGGAGGGTGACGTTGACGTTCACCTTCTCGCCGCGGACCTCGATCTCGGCGTCCATCAGGGCGTCGGACTTCGCGCCGCTGGTCTCGAGGGCCTTGAGGCGGTCGAGGATCCAGGCGTTGGGGCCGGCGAGGAATTCCGCGGCGGGTTTGCCGATCGCCTCGGCCTCGCGCACCTTGAAGATCCGGTAGCCGGCGCCGTTGCAGGTGTGGATGCGCCCGTCCTCGCCGAGCGTGATGACGGCGCTCGACATGCTCTCCAGCACGGACTGGTTGTAGTTCCGCATGTTCTGCACGTCGTCGAAGAGCTTGGCGTTCTCGAGGGCGATGGAGACCTGGGCGGTAAAGGCCTTGAGGCGCGCCTCGTCCTCGGCGGTGAAGGGGCCGCCGCGCTTGTTGAGGGCCTGGGTGACGCCGATGCACTTGCCGTTCTTGTTCACGACCGGCACGCAGAGGATGGAGCGGGTGAAGTAGCCGGTCTTCTTGTCGAACGCCGGGTTGAAGCGCAGGTCGGCGTAGGCGTGCGGAATGTTGATGGTCTTGGCCGACTGGAACACGGCGCCGGCGATGCCCGCGGTGTTGGGCAGCTTGATCTGGACGGCGTTGAGCCCCTCGCCCACCTCGGACCAGAGCTCGTTGGTCTTCTCGTTGCTCAGGAAGAGCGTCGAGCGGTCGGCCTTCAGCATGCGCGTGGCCTCGCTCATGACGCGGCGCAGCAGCACGGAGAGGTCGAGCGAGCTGGTGATGTCGGCGACGAGGTCGAGGAACTCCATCTCCTGCTGCCGCGTCTTCTTCATGCCCTCGATGAACTGCGAGCTCTGGAGGGCGACGGAGGCCTGGGTGGCCATGGCCTCGAGCAGGTCGAGATCCTCGGTGGTGAAACGGCCCTCGCGCTTGTTCAGCGTCTGCACGACGCCGATGATCTCGCCGCGGGCGGTCTTGATCGGGGCGCAGAGGATGGACTTGGTCGTGAAGCCGGTCTTGCGGTCGATGTCGTCGTTGAAGCGCTTGTCCTTGTAGGGGTCGTGGATGATCAGCCCCTCGCCGCTCTGGAAGACGGCGCCGGCGACGCCCGAGTTGTTCAGCAGGCGGATCTCGCGGTTGAAGGTGCCCTGGGCGGTGCGGGAGAAGAGCTCGTTCGTGACCGGGTCGTTCAGGAACAGGGTGCCGCGCTCGGCGTTGGTCTCGTTGGCGATCACCTCGACCAGCGTGGCGAGCAGGTCGTCGAGGCTGTCGATCATCGCGACGCGCTGCGAGAGCTTGATGAGCATCTCGGTGCGCCGCAGGCGGGCGCGGAGGCTGGACATGCTCTCGCGGGGCGCGGCCTCGACGGGGGCGCGCGAGGCGGGCTTGGCGGCTTTGGCGGTTTTGGCGACGGGCTTGGCTTTAACGGCCATGGGATTTTTCGAGTTGTTCGCGCAGGCCGGCGATGGTGCCGCGGAGCTGGCGCAGCTCGTCCGCATGGGCCCGCGTCTGTTTTTCAAGATTGTCGGCGTTTTCCTGGCGGAGCCGCTCCAGCTCGTCGCGCAGCAGCTGGATGGTGCCGTGCAGCTGGCGGGCGTCGTCCTGGCCGGCGGCGACCGCGGCCTGCACGGCGGCGTCCTTCTCGATCTGCAGGGCCTGCAGCTCGTCCCGGAGCGAGGCGGCCGTGGTGCGCAGCTGCCGGGCCTCGTCCTGGGCGGTGGTCCCGGCCGACTGGACGGCCTCGTCGCGCGAGGCCTGCACGCGTTCCAGCTCGAGGCGGAGGGCCTGGATGGTGTCGCGGAGCTGCCGGAGCTCGCGCTGCGCGAGCAACAGGGCGGCCTGTTCCTCGGTCTCGAGGCCTTTGATCGGGTTCAGCAGCGCCTTTTCCACAGGCGTTGAGCTTCCGCCGCGCGGTGCGGTCGGGCAAGCCGAGAATGTGCCGGCCAAAGGTGGAACCTGGCCTCCGGCCGGGCTCCGCCTCCAGACCAAACCTCAGAGCAGGTCGGCGGCGAGCTCGGCGAGCTTGGAGCGCTCGCCCTTCGACAGCTTCACGTGCGCGGCGATGGCGTGGCCCTTCATCCGGTTGTGGCAGTAGACGAGGCCGTTGCTGCGCGAGTCCACGTAGGGGTTGTCGATCTGCGCCGGGTCGCCGATGAGCACGAGCTTCGAGCTCTCGGCGATGCGGGTGATGACGGTCTTGACCTCGTGGGGCGTCAGCTGCTGCGCCTCGTCGAGGATGAAGAAGCGCCGGGCGATCGAGCGGCCGCGGATGAAGCACAGGGCCTCGATCTCGACCACGCCGCTGCTGATGAGGCGCTCGTAGGGCTTGACCACCGGGTGGCCGTTGTGGCCGCCGCTGCTGTGCACGGGCTGCGGCGTGGTCATCATGGCCATCGCGTCGTCGTGCTTCTTCTTCTTTTTCTTGCCGGTCTTCTTGCTGGCGAACTGCGGCTCCTTCTGGGGCTTCGAGGGGATGAGGACCTCGAGCGCGTCGTGGTAGGGCTGCAGCCAGGGCTTCATCTTCTCCTCGAGCGTGCCGGGGAGGAAGCCGATGTCCTTGCCGAGGGCGATGACCGGGCGCGAGATCGACAGGCCGTCGTAGCGCGAGCGCTCGTCGGTGGTCTGGAAGAGCGCGCAGGCCGTGGAGAGGAGCGTCTTGCCGGTGCCGGCCTTGCCGAAGCAGGTGACGAGCGAGATGCTGTCGTCCATCAGCGCGTCGACGAAGAACTGCTGCTCGAGGTTGCGCGGGCGGATCGGGATGCCGCCGGGGGCCTTGACGAAATCGGGGATCTGCAGGCGGCGGACGGTGTTCTGGCCGTAATAGCGGCCGGGCATCGTCTTGCCCTCGGGCGTCATGAGCAGGACGTATTCGTTCAGGTAGAGCCGCTTCGCGGCCTCGTCGGCGAGCTCAAGCTGGCCCTCGGAGCAGAAGCGCTGCATCTCATAGACATCGAGCGGGATCGTCTGGTAGTCGCCCTCGTCGGTGTCGGCCTCGGGCACCTTGTCGTTGAGGTAATCCTCGGCCTCGAGGCCGACGGCGCGGGCCTTGAGCTGCACGTTGACGTCCTTGGTGACGAGGATGGTCGGCGGCGGGTTGGTCTCCTGGACGAAGAGGGCGCTCGCGATGATGCGGTTGTCCTTCTTGGTGAAGTCGGAGACGACGGCGCGGAGGCGCTGCATGGCCGGGGACGACCAGTTGTTCTCGACCAGGTAGCGGTTGATGATGACGGAGAGGGTGCCCCCGCTGGGCAGCTTGACGCCCTCGTGCATCGAACGCGAGTCCGGCAGGAGCTCCTGCAGGATGCGGTGCACGCGGCGGGCATTGCGGCCGCGCTCCGTGGACTGCTCGCTCTTGATCGCATCGAGCTCCTCAAGAACCTCGACGGGGATCGCCAGGTTGTTGTCCTCGAATTTGTAGATCGACTGCGGGTCGTGCAGCAGCACGTTCGTATCCAAAACGTAGGTCTTAACCCTAACCTCTACGTAATGCTGCGGTGAATTTTGAACCGAGCTTATGGTGTTTTCCATCGAGTGGATAACTTGTGAATAACCCATGCATCCACTTGGCGGCTTTGTAAATGCAGTAATTGCAAAATTGTGAAAATTCCACGTGACGGCGCCGGCGTCACGCCGGCGGGCCGGCCGGTTTGCGCGGCTTCGGCGGCGGGCCCCAGAGGCGGATGATGTGCTCGGCGAGGTTCAGCAGGCTGACGCGCCGCAAGCCGCCGGCGCCCAGGTCGCGCAGCGCCGGCACGTGCGGGCTGCGCTCGACAAAGTGCGCCCAAAGTTCGCGCTCGAGCGCCCGCGCGGCCTCGCCCGACTGGGTGGCAATACGCGTGGCGTCGGCCACCTTGCCCTGCCAGTGGCGGCGTTCGTCGGGATTCTTTTCCCAATAGGAAAAGAGGGCTTCTTCATAGCGGTTGAGGCTCATTATGGGCGGGTTTTTACAGGCCAAGGCGGCATTGCAATTGAACATCCACCTGCTAGACCTGTCAGGCACACTCCAACCCTACACACCATGTGGCAAAAGCTTAAAGAACAACTCCCCGCCGTCATTCTCACCGCCGTCCTGATCCTGGGCGTCGCGTTCTGGTTCAACCAAAAGACCGCCGCCGAGCTGGCCGCCAAGCAGGCGACCGAGCTCGCCGCCCTGCGCGAGCAGAATGCGGCCGAGATGAAGGCCAACGCCGAGGAAACCCGCCGCCACATCGAGTCGGTCAACCAGCTCCTCAAGGACGCCATCTCCAAGCGCGCCGCCGACGTCTTCATGACGGACGAGGAGGTTGCCAAGCTCAACGAGCAGAAGGTCAACCAGCTCGCCGAGGCCATCGCCGCCAAGGTCATGCCCTACGGCTCCAACATCCCGAAGACCCCCGAGGAGGCCGAGAAGCTCCAGAACGAGCAGGTTGACAAGGTTTCCAGCCGCCTGGCCGCGAACATCTCCCCTATCCTCGGCGAGATGTCCAAGGACCAGAACATGACCCGCGAGAAGATCGACGCCTACAGCCAACGCATCTCCGACCAGATCAGCGGCGTGCTGACCGCCGAGATGTCCCGCAATCAGGAGCTCAACACCCAGCTCCTCTCCTCGCAGGCCGTCGCCCAGGACTCGATGAAGCTCTCGCACGAGCTCACCGCCCTCTACCTGAGCAGCTTCAAGGACCAGGGCCTCCTCACCCGCCTTCTCACGCTCCCGGCCAACGTCGTGCGCGACGCCGCCAACCTGAGCATCGTCAACAGCTCCGACCGCAAGAAGGTCGAGGAGCGCCTCGTCACCCAGATGAACGAGCTCGAGAAGCGCCTCGCCGAGGTCCAGGCCAACACGCCGAAGAAGTAAGCTGTATCGGTCGCTTTTGCCAAAGGCCGCACCGCCCGGTGCGGCCTTCTTATTTGCCTGTCCCGGCAGGAGGGGCTTTATGCCCCGAGATCCGCATGACGCCGCTCCCCCTCTCCCCCGAGACCGCCCGCCGGTTCATGCGCCGCGCCCTGCTGCTCGACTCGCCCGCGCCGGACATCGGCACCGCCCTCGCCCACCACGGCTACGTCCAGATCGACCCGATCAACGTCACCGGCCGGATGCACGATCTCATCCTGCGCAACCGCGTCCGCGACTACCGCGAAGGCGGCCTGATGCACCACCTGCACGGCGGCCCCACGCCCTTGCCTGCGGCGAAACGCACGGCCTTCGAGCACCACCTGCCCTTCGCCAACACCCTCGTCGCCTTCCCGCTCGACGCCTGGCCGCACCTGCTCGCGGTCATGCGCTCCCGGCAGCACCGCCCCGGCGCCTGGTCGGGCCGGCTCTCGCCGCGGCAGAAGGAACTCATGCCGCAACTGCTCGCCGAGATCACCGCCCGCGGTCCGCTGTGTTCGGAAGATTTCGCCGACACCGGCCGAGCCCGCTCCTACTGGGGCGCCTCCACCCAGGCCAAGGCCACCCTGCAAAAGCTCTTCTTTCACGGCCGCCTGCTAATCGCCCGCCGCGGCGAAGGCAACCGCCGCTACTACGACCTGCCTGAGAGAGTCCTGCCCGCCCGCATTTTGGCCCTGCCCGAGGCCAAACGGAAGGAAACCGCCCGCTGGGAGACCTTGCTCAAGCTCCGCCAGCGCCGCCTCGCCCTGCTCAAGCGCCACGAACTCGCCCTCGTCGAGGATCTCGTCCAACCGGTCAAAATCGAGGGCTGCCCCCTGCTCCACTGCCTGCGCTCCGACCTGCCGCTCCTCGACGGAATCTCAAATCTCAAATCTGAGATCTCAAATTCTGCCCCGCTCCTCCTCGCCCCGCTGGACCCGCTCATCTATGATCGCCGCGTCACCTCCGCCCTCTGGGGCTTCGACTACACCTGGGAAGTCTACACACCCCCGGCGAAACGGCAGCGCGGTTATTATGCCCTGCCCGTCCTCGCCGGCACCGCGATCGTCGGCCATGTCGACCCCAAGGCCGACCGAGAGCAGCGCCGCCTCCGCATCGTCTCCCGCTCGGTCCGGCGCGGCCACAGGATCACCGACGCCATCCGCGCGCTGGCCGGCTGGCTCGGGTTAAAATAATCACCTTTTCGCAGGCTGCGGGCTTGCTGGCCGCACCCTGCTCGCCCATCCACACTGCTCCGCGCGATGGACGACCTCCTGCTCACCCTCAAGACCACCTTCGGCTACGGCGCCTTCCGGCCGCTGCAGCGCGAGATCATCGAGGCCGCGCTGGCGGACCAGGACGTCTTCGCGCTGCTGCCCACCGGCGGCGGCAAATCCCTCTGCTTCCAGCTGCCCGCCCTGCTGCGGCCGGGCCTCACGGTCGTCGTCTCGCCGCTCATCGCGTTGATGAAGGACCAGGTGGACCAGCTGCAGGCCGCCGGCGTCGCCGCCACCTATCTCAATTCCACCCTCGACGCCGACGAGGCGCGCTCCCGCCTGAGCGGCCTGCACCGCGGCGAGTGGCGCCTGCTCTACGTCGCCCCCGAGCGCCTGATGCTCGACAACTGGGCCGCCAACCTGAAGGCGTGGAACGTCACCGCCCTCGCCATCGACGAGGCACACTGCATCTCCGAGTGGGGCCACGATTTCCGCCCGGAATACCGCCAGATCGCCAAGCTCCGCGCCCTCCTGCCGGGCGTGCCGGTGATGGCGCTAACCGCCACGGCCACCGAGCGCGTCCGTGCCGACATCATCAAGCACCTGCAGCTGCGCGGCGACGCCACCTTCGTCGCCAGCTTCAACCGCCCTAACCTTTCCTACCGCGTCATCCCCAAGGACCAGCCGGCGAAGCAGATCATCGACTTCGTCCGCGCCCGCGAGTCGGAGAGCGGCATCATCTACTGCGCCAGCCGCGCCACCGCCGAGCGCGTGGCCGAGTCCCTCGCCGGCCGCGGCTTCTCGGCCCGGCCCTACCACGCCGGCCTCGACGCGGAGGAGCGTTCGCGCAACCAGGAGCTCTTCCTCCGCGACGAGACGCGCATCATCTGCGCGACCATCGCCTTCGGCATGGGCATCAACAAGCCCAACGTCCGCTGGGTCATCCACCACGACCTGCCGAAGAACATCGAGGGCTACTACCAGGAGACCGGCCGCGCCGGGCGTGACGGCCTGCCGGGCGACTGCCTCCTGCTCTTCAGCGCCGGCGACATCGCCAAGCAGACGCATTTCCTCGCCGAGATCACCGACGAGCACGAGCAGGCCGTCGCCCGCGCCCAGTTGCGGCAGATCGTGCACTACGCCGAGAGCTCCGGCTGCCGCCGCGCCGAGCTGCTCGACTACTTCGGCGAGAAATACCCGGCGGCCAACTGCGGCGCGTGCGACAACTGCCTCGAGCCCCGCGCCACCTACGACGGCACCGTCGTCGCCCAGAAATTCCTCTCCTGCCTCTACCGCATCGCGCAGAACAGCGACTTCAACGTGGGCATGAACCACGTCATCGAGGTCCTCACCGGCGCCGACACCGAGAAGATCACGCGCTGGGGCCACGACCGCCTGACCACCTACGGCATCGGCAAGGAACTCTCCCGCCCGGCTTGGGCCGCCGTCGGCCGCGAGCTGATGCGGCTGGGTTATGTGACCGTCAGCGAAGGCGGCTTCGCCACGCTCGAGCTCACGCCGGAGGGCCGGGCCGTGCTGGTCTCGCGTGCGCCCATCACGCTGACCAAGCCCATGGACCTGCCGAAGGCGAAGCGCGTGGCCCGCCGCGAGGGCGACATCGCCTGCGACGAGATCCTCTTCGCGCGCCTGCGCACCCTGCGCAAGCAGCTGGCCGACGAGCGCAAGGTGCCCGCCTACGTCGTCTTCGGCGACGCCACCCTCCGCCAGATGGCCCGCGAATACCCCGACCGCGTCGCGGCCATGGAAGGCATCACCGGCGTCGGCGAGAAGAAGCGCGCGGAGTTCGGCGCGATCTTCGCCGCCGCCATCGCGAGTTTCCTCGAGACGAACCCGCGCATCACGTTCAACGACTGAAGGTGGAACCCGGCCTCCGGACGGGTTGCACTTCACTTCATCGTCATCAGCGCCGCGAAGGTCTCCATGCCCTCCCAGAGGTAGCGGATGAGCATGTTCTCGTTCTCCGCGTGCTGGTTGTTGTCGTAGTTGGCCGCCGGGACGCTGATGACCTTGGCCCCGAGCTTTTCCTCGATGATGCTCAAGGGCAGGCTGCCGCCGCCGGTGGGGAGGCGCGCCACGGGATCCGCCGTGGTGGACTGCACCGCGGCCACGACCGACTGCGCCAGCGGCAGGTTCATCAGCGTGCGCTGGGCGTTGTAGCCATGCCCGACCTCGACCAGGATGAGCTTGTCAAACTGCGCGCGCTCCTCGTCGGTCGGCTCGTGGTCGATCACGTGCCAGCCCTGGGCCCGCATGTGATCCATCACGCGTTCCGTCTGTTTCCGCCAGTCGATGCCGAGCACCAGCCGCAGGTCGAGCGTGGCCCGCGCGACCGCGGGGATCACATTGGTGGCCGTCTTGCCGGTGTTGGCGGCGGTGACGCCATTGAGGTTGAGGCCGGGCAGCTCGAAACCCTCGAGCAGTGACCGGCCGGGCATCTCGGGCGCCTTCAGGCCAAGATCCTTGAGCAGCACAGCGTCGGTGTTGGGGGCGTCCTTGATCGCGATGCGCTCGCTCTCGGAGAACATCACGTAGTCGTCGTAGAAGCCCTTGATGAGCACCCGGCCCTGCTCGTCCTTCATGCTCGCGAGCAGCGCGACCAGGCGATCGGCGGGGTTGGGCGCCCAGTTGCCGTAGTTGCCGCTGTGCAGCGGCCGCTTCGCGCCGTAGGCCGTCAGGTTCATGTTCACGTCCCCGCGCACGCCGAAGACAACCGCCTTCCGGCCGGAGACCGGACGCGGCCCGTCGCAGATGATCCACAAGTCGCTCGCCAGCTTGGTGCCGTGCAGCTCCAGCAGCTCACCAAGGTGGGTCGAGCCCATCTCCTCCTCGCCCTCGAAGACGAACTTCACGTTCACCGTGGGCCGGCCGCCGGTCGCCACCAGCGCCGCATAGCCGTTGAGGATCGAGAAGATGCCGGCCTTGTCGTCGGCGCTGGCCCGGCCGTTGACGCGCCAGTCGGGATTGATCGCCTCGCCGGGCTTCCAGTCGGTGACGATCTTCCCGCCGCGGGCCAGCGGCGCGGTGAGGAAGACCGGCTTCCACGGGTCGAGGCCCTCGGCCCACTCCTTCGGGTTGACCGGCATGCCGTCGTAATGCGCGTAAAACACCACGGTGCGCGTCGCCCCCGGCACCTTGATCTCGCCAAACACCAGGGGATTCGTCGCGGAGGTCCTGCCCTCCAGCAGCTCCGCCGCGATGCCGCGCCGCTGCATCATGGCGACGATGAACCCGGCATTGCGCCGGACGTTGGCCTGGTCGGCACCAACGTTGGGGATGGCGACCAATTCCCGATACTCGGCCATCAGCTCCTGTTCGTGCGCCACCCGGTGCGCCCGGACCGCCTCCTGCAGGGGGCTCGCCACGGCCGGCACCAACATCGTCAGGACACAGCCAGCCAGGGCGAAAATCTTCATGGCGCCAGCTTGGCGAACACTCCGCCGGTCGCACGCTAAAACAATCCCAGCTGCTCGCCGCGTTCGGACGCTTCTTTCTCGGCCGGCCAGATTGGCGGCGCCGGCAAGGCCGGCACCCGGGCCCGCAACAGCTCATGAAACAGCCGCGCCACATGCGGCGAATAGGTGTCGTCCGGGTGGTGCGCGAAGAACCACGGCGTGCGCCCCTCTGAGATCCAGCGCGCAAAATGCCCCGCCCACTCGTCGAGCAGGGCCCGGTTGTTTTCCACCACCGGATCGCCCACGAACCGGATGAACGGCTGCCGCCCGACCGCCGTGAAGCGGACCGGCCCGCGCGGCTTCTTCGCCTGCGCCGGGCGGGCTTCCTCCGACCCGGCGGCAAAGAGCCCCCGGGTGTCGAAGTTCACGCGTTCCATGCCCAGTTCGCCGAGCAGCTCGTCGAACGTCCTCTCCTTCGCTCCTTGGTCGAAGAAATCCTTGTGCCGCACCTCAACCGCATAACGGTAGTCCGCGGGCAAGCCCTTGAGATAGGCCTCCAGCGCGGGCAGCTCCTTGCTGCCGAAACTGTCGTGCAATTGCAGGAAGAACGGCCCCAGCTTTTCGCCAAACGGGGCGAGCCGGTCGAAAAACTCCCGGGTCGCCGCCTCCGCCCCGACCAGCCGGCGCCGGTGGCTGATTTCCTTGGGCAGTTTGAAACAGAATCGCAGGTGCCCCGGCGCCGCCTCGCACCACTTCCGGATCACGGCCGGCGGCTGCAGGGCGTAGAAGGTCGTGTTGCCCTCGACCGCGTTGAACACGCTCCCATACTCCGCCATCTGCCCGGCCGTCGTGACGCGCCGCGTGAAGAATTTCCCCGGCCACGTGTCATGGGCCCAACCCTGGCAGCCGAGATAAAACGGGGGAGTCATGCGATAGGCGTTGCGCCAGCCCGCAGGCAAAGCCGTAGTCCGGCCATGTCAATCGCCGCCCCCCGCCCCCTGCCCGAGAACGACGGGCTGGCCCTGGTCGGCGAGCGCGTGGCCCTGACCGCCTCCATCCCGCCCAAGCTGGCGGAGCGCATGCTCGGCACCCGCAACCCGCACGGCAAACCCAACGCCGACGTCCTGCGCCAGCTCGCCACCGCCGCCGACCCGCGCCGGCCGGCCCTCCACTGGCTGGTCGATTTCCCGGCCTCCATGGGCGAGCGCGAGGCCTCGCTCTACGAGCATCCCTTCCACCATCTCTTCCGCACCATGCGCCCGACGCGCGACCGCTGGTGGGTGAACCCACACGCCGACGAGCGCCTGCGGGCCACCCTCGCCCGGCGCGAACGCTACCTCGCCACGCCCGTCGGCGCCGAGCCGCCGGCGTGGACGTGGTTCGACTCCGCCGTCATCCCCGATGACACCCTGCTCGCCGTGGCGCGCGACGACGACTTCACCCACGGCATCCTCGCCGCCCGGCCCTTCGCGCTCTGGTGGCGCAAGTTTCACTCCCGCCGCGCGCCGACCGTGGCGGTCAGCGCCTATCCCTTTCCCTGGCCGCCCGGCACCGGCCTGAGCGCCCTCACCGCCGCGCAGGAGGAACACCGCCACGCCGTGGCCAAGGCCGCGCGCGGCGCCGACGCGGAAACCCTCAACGCCACCGTGGCCGCCGCCTACGGCTGGCCGGCGGACCTCGACGACGAAGCCGTGCTCACGCGCCTCGGTGATCTGAACCGGGCGCGGGCGGGCTGATCTGTAACGTAATACGTTACAAATTTCCGAACTTCACGACTCCTACCCGGACCTGATTTGGTAGGGGCCGTTGCCCTCAACGGCCCTTCGTAGGGCGCTTGAGGGCAAGCGCCCCTACCGGTCTGAAAAAGCGGCGACCCTGCCGCCGCTCACGGCTTCTCCCCGGCGAACTTCCACGAGCTGCGGTAGTCGCGCGGCAATTTCGTGCCGGTGACATGCGCGCGCACCATCTCGATCGGCATGATGCCGCCCTGCAGGATGCTGTCGTGGAAGGCCTTCTCCTTCATCTTGCCGGTCGTCACGAGTTCGCCGTAGAGCGTGCGCAGCTGGATCGCGCCCATCATGTAGCCGACCTGGTAGAGCGGCGAGTAGTCGCCGTTGAAGGACCGGCGCACCTCGCCGGTCGCCGTGTGGCGGTCGTGCCCGACCGTATCCACGAGGAAGTCGATGCACTCCTGCGGCGTCCATTTGCCGAGATGGAAGTTGAGCGAGAAGATGATCCGGGCCGCGCGGTGCGTGCGCCAGAAGAGCGCGCCGGCGCGGTCCTCCGGCGTCTGCACGAAGCCGAGGTCCCAGAGGTGAAACTCCCACCAGAGCGCCCAGCCTTCCATCCAGAAAGGCGTGTAGTAGAGCTGCCGGTGCGGGTTGAAGCGGTCGATATACCAGCCCTGCAGGTGGTGCCCGGGGATCAGCTCGTGGTGCACCACGGCGCGGCAGAAATGCCGGTTGTTGGCGCGCAGGCTGTCGAGCTTGTCGGCGTGGTCCATCGTGTCGGTCGGGAACGACACGATGATGCGGTCGCCGCCGAGGAAGAACGGGTTCACCTTCTGCCGCTCGGGCGACATCATCGTCATCGTCCAGTCGTCGATCGCGTGGGGCGGGATCGTCAGCAGGTCGCGCTTGAGCAGGAAATCGACGGCCTCGTAGGCCATGCCCGCGATGAGCGCGGGCTGCTCGCCGGGCGCGACGTAATTGGCCTTCACCTGCTCGAGCGCGGCCTTCCAGTCGTCGCCCTTACCCATCGCCTGCGCGACCTTCTTCCACTCGGCCTGGCACCAGGCCAGTTCCTTCTGCGCGACGGCGATCAGCTCGTCGGGTGTGTAGGGGATCATCTCGCGCTCGAGGTCGAGCTTGAGGCCCTCGGCGCCGATCGGGTCGCCGACGATCGGCTCGTCCTCGCCGGCCTTCACCCCGACGATCTTCTCGCGCAGGAACTTCGCATAGTCGTCGAGCGCGGCCGTCGCCTTCTTGTAGGGTTCGCGCGTCCACCAGCCGAACTCGGGGTCGTAGCCGTTGTAGAAGTCGAACCAGTTCTTCAGCGCCTTCCCGAGCGTGTCCATGCGGTTGGCCGCGCGCAGGGCCGCGATCTTGCCGGGCTTGGCGCCCTCGCCCTCGAGCGACTTCTTCGCCGCCTCGATGCCGGTGCGGATCGACGCCAGCTCCGCGGCCGCGGCCTTCGGGTCGACCCGGGAAAAGTCCCGCCGTTTCTCCTGCAGGCCGGCGATGGCCTCGGCAAAGCCCATGAACGGCTTCATCTCCGCGCCCTTCTGCTCCATCCGGTCGAGCAGGCCGAGTTCATAGCGCAGGTTGAGCCGCATCAGGTGCCAGTCGATCCGTCCCTCGGCGCCGAGCGGCTCGTAGGCCAGCTGGTCCAGCTTCGCCTGCCAGACCCGGTAAAACTCCCGCAGCCGCTTCACCTGCAGCGCCGAGCCTTCCACCGAGTAAATCTGCAGCAGGCCGTCGCGGTCCTTCACGAACCGCTCCACGAGCTCGCGCAGCTCGCTCGACTGCGGTTTCGCCAGCCCGGCGAGGTCCGGCACGTAGAGCGCGGCGTCGCGCTGCGCCTGGGCGGGCTGGCCGTGGCGGAAATCCTCCGCCGCCAGCATCACGTTACAGAGCAAAAGCGAGACGACGATCCGACCGTTCGGGAATTTCATAGGGGATGCGCCAGTTTCCCCGGCGCCCCCCAAGCCGCAAGCGCGGAGTGAAACTCCGCAGGTTGGCAGGGGCGCTTGCCCTCAAGCGCCCGGGCCGTTGGGGGGCAACGGCCCCTACCACTTCCACTCGACGCCCGCGAAGGCGCCGACACCGAGCTGCGGATAGCCGTGGACCTCCGCGTAGGCCTCGTCGAGCAGGTTCTCGATCCGCGCCTTCACGGCCAGCCGGGGATTCACCTGCCATGCGCCGTAAACCCGCACGACCGTGTAATCCTCGGCGTCGATGGTGGCGAAGGTCGCTGCATGCACGTCCTGCCGGCCGGCCGCGAACGCCAGGCCGGCGCCGGCGCTGAAGCCGCGACCGAAGTCGTGCCACAGGTCGACCGATCCGCTGTTCCGCGGCCGGCGCAGCAGGCGGATGCCTTGCGTGAGATTCTCCGCCTCCAGATAGGTGTAGGCGAGCCGCACCGACACGGCGCCGGGCAGCGTGAACCTGCCCGCCAGCTCGAGGCCGCGCGTCCGCGCTTCCTCGACATTGGCCGTCGTGCCGGGAAACACGCCAAAATCGAACACGATCAGATTGTCGTAGCGCGTGTCGAACCAGGTCGCGCTCAGCACCCCCTTGTTGCCGGCCAGGAAATAATCCACGCCGCCATCCCAGCCGCGCGCCTTCTCGGGCTTGAGGTTGGGATTGCCGACGTAGAACGAACTCTGGCCGTAGAGGTCGAGGAAGCTGGGCGAGCGGAACGCCGTGCCGTAGGTGGCGCGGATCTTCCATTTCGAGTCCTTTGACAACCACGCCGCCGTCGCCCGGCCGGTCGTCGCGCGGCCGAAGGTGTCGTGGTCGTCGCTGCGCAGGCCGGCCGTCAGGTAGACGTGCTCGACCGGCGTGCACTCGTCCTGCGCGAAGAACGCCAGCAGGCTCTGGCGCTCGTTGATGCTGCCGAAGCCGTTGTTGCGGGTGTGGTTCGCCTCGGCGGTCAGGCCGCCGGTGACCCGATGCTGCTCGTTGAGCACGTAGGTGCTCTGCCAGTCGAGCACGACGCGGCGGTTCGTGACCAGCGTCTCGCTCGTGCCGGTGTCGGACACATAACGCCGGGCCTGCCCGCCGAGCACGACGTGGCTCGTCAGCCCCGGCGCGTGCGCCAGGTCGGCGAACACGGTCGCCAGCTGGTTGCTCTCGGTCTCCTCGTTGTCGGGATCGTTGGCCCCGAAACCGATCGCCGGGCCGGGCGAGCCGTAGCGGCCGACAAACCCGCGCCACGTTGCGCCGAGGGCGATGTCCTTGGTCACCTGCCGGTCGAGCCGCAGCGAATACGTGACGCTGTCGAATGCGTTGTTCGGCCGCTCGTTGTCGGTGTGGCCGCCGGACGCGGAGAACGTGTAGGCGCGCTGCGCATCGCCGCCTTGCGCGCTGACCGCGCCCTGCACGGTGCCGAACGAGCCGGCCTCGGCCGCGACGGTCGCGCGGCCCGGACCGGTGCCGCGCTGGCCGCGGATCGCCACGACGCCGCCGACCGCCTCGCCGCCGTAGAGCGTGCTCTGCGGGCCGTGCGAGACCTCGAGGTTGTCGCAGGCGCCGAGACACATGCCGCCGAACGAGACCTGGTAATCGGTGTTCGGGTCGTTGAAGCGGATGCCGTCCACGAGGAACAGCGTCTGGTTCGAGTTCGACCCGCGGAGGAAGAGCGACGTCACGCCGCCCGCCGCGCCCGAGGCGAAGCTCGGCGCGCCCGGGACGCCGCCGAGCGCGGACCGGAGGCCGGTGAGCTGCATGCGGGCCAGTTCGGCGCCGCTGATCTGGTCGACATAGGTGCCGAGCGTCGTCAGCGCCGCGGGAGTCCGCGTGGCGGTGAAGACATAGTCCGGCAGTTTTTCCGGCCCGGCGTTCTGCGCAAACGCGGTGAAAACCGGCACGAGGCCGGCGAAGAGGAGCAGGCGTCGGAACGACGCCGCGATGGTGGTGTTCATGATCTGCTGATGCGGAGGCAAGAGCAGAGCGCCATCCGGGGGAGGCGGGGCCATCAGCCCCGCGCCCTGCAGACACGTTTCCACTCCCACCCTTCAATGTGCGTTGAAGGTGAAACGCGATCGCCTGCACAAGGCGGCCGCGTGGTGAGCTTCCCGGGGCAGATGTTCGGACTCCGCATGTGTCGGGTGCTGGCGCATCCAAATTTCAAATCTCAGGTTTGAGATCTCAAATTCGGTGCACCGCACCGCGTCCTCGCCCCTCGCCTTCACCTCCGACCGGGTCGCAGATTGGCTTTGCCCGGCGCCTGTCGCCGGTGGGGGTCTGTGATGCGTTACCGCAGCGCAACTGTGGCCGGTTCGCACGGCCTTCCCTGTATCCCTGGAATTTGATGAAAGAACCTCAGGCCAACCACCAATCCTCCCGCCCGGCGCCTTGTGCAAGCCCTATTCCTGTCATGGGTTACGCATTTCTTGTCATTAGCAAAGCCCTGTCTTGCCTTTTCATATCATCGAATCTTGATGCAAGCATACAAGAGTAGTTTCATGACCGCCCTCCCGCCCACCTCCGCCGAACTCGCCCTCCGCCGCACCCTGGCCGAGCGCGTGGCCATCATCGATGGCGCCATGGGCACGACCATCCGCGCCTACAACATCACGGAGGAGCAGGCCCGCGGCGACCGCTTCAAGGACGCGCCGAAGGACCTCAAGAACAACGGCGACATCTACTCCCTCACCCGCCCGGCCGAGATCGGCGACATCCACCGGCGCTTCCTCGAGGCCGGGGCGGACATCATCGAGACCAACACCTTCTCGGCCACCAGCATCGGCCAGAGCGAGTTCTTCATCGAGGACCCGCGCGAGAAGGGCGGCCGCAAGGACCCGGCGTTCTACCAGAGCGTCATCGAGAACAAGTTCCTCGAGACCCTCGCCTGGGACATCAACTTCCAGTCCGCGCAGCAGTGCCGCACCTGGGCCGACCGCATCGCCAACAACTCCGGCCGGCGCCGCTACGTCGCCGGCGCCATCGGGCCGCTGACCGTCTCGCTGTCCAACTCGCCCGACGCCGACGACGCCGGCTTCCGCGTCGTCACCTTCGACCAGGTAAAGGCCGACTACCGCCGCCAGGTGCGCGCGCTCATCGCCGGCGGCGTGGACCTGCTGCTGGTCGAGACGATCTTCGACTCCCTCAACGCCAAGGCCGCGCTCGTCGCCATCGAGGAGATCTTCGCCGAGGACAAGGTCCGCCTCCCGCTCATGATCTCGGCCGCCGTCGGCCGCGGCGGCGAGACGATGATCTCGGCGCAGACCGTCGGCGCCTTCTGGCACGCCGTGCGCACGCACCAGCCGCTCGCCGTCGGCCTCAACTGCTCGATCGGTCCCGACCTCATGCGCCCGTTCCTCGAGGAACTGGGCCAGAAGTCCGACACCTTCATCTCCGCCTACCCGAACGCCGGCCTGCCGAACCCGCTCACCGAAACCGGCTTCGACCTCAAGCCCGCCGACATGGCGCGCTTCATGGGTGAGTTCGCCGACAGCGGCCTGCTCAACATCGCCGGCGGCTGCTGCGGCAACACCCCCGAGCACATCGCCGCCATCGCTGCCGCCCTCGCCCCCAAGCCCGCCCGCAAGGTGAACATCCTGAAGCCGGAGCCGGCCGCGAACGCTCCGGCCATCGCAAATCTCAAATCTGAGATTTCAAATGCACCGCTCCCGCTGTGCCTCTCCGGCTCCCTCCCCTTCACGCAGCAGATCGGCGCGTTCCTCATGGTCGGCGAGCGCACGAACGTCGCCGGCTCCCCGAAGTTCGCCAAGCTCGTCAAGGCCGGCAACTACGAGGAGGCCGTCTCCGTCGCCCGCCAGCAGGTCGACAACGGCGCCAACGTCATCGACGTCTGCATGGACGACGGCCTGATCGACGGCGTCGCGGCCATGACGCGCTTCCTGCACCTCATCGCCAGCGAGCCCGAGATTGCGAAGGTCCCGGTCATGGTCGACTCCTCCAAGTGGGAGGTCATCGAGGCCGGCCTGAAATGCCTGCAGGGCAAGGGCATCGTGAACTCCATCTCCCTCAAGGAGGGCGAGGCGAAGTTCATCGAGCAGGCGCGCACCATCCTCCGCTACGGCGCCGCCGTGGTCGTCATGGCCTTCGACGAGAACGGCCAGGCCGCCTCCTACGCCGAGAAGATCCGCATCTGCGAGCGCGCCTACCGCCTGCTGGTCGACCAGGTCGGCTTCCCGCCCGAGGACATCATCTTCGACCCGAACATCCTCACCGTTGGCACCGGCATCGAGGAGCACAACAACTACGCCGTCGATTTCATCGAGGCCACCCGTTGGATCAAACAGAACCTCCCGCACGCCAAGGTCAGCGGCGGCGTGTCGAACGTTTCCTTCAGCTTCCGCGGCAACAATCCCGTGCGCGAGGCCATGCACGCGGCGTTCCTCTACCACGCGATCAAGGCCGGCATGGACATGGGCATCGTCAACCCGTCGATGCTCGAGGTCTACGAGGAGGTCGACAAGGAGCTGCTTATCTTGGTGGAAGATGTGCTGTTGAACCGCCGCCCCGACGCCACCGAGCGCCTCGTCGAACACGGCGAAAAGCTGAAAGCTTCCGCCTCCGACAAGCCCTCAGCTCTCAGCTCTCAGCTCTCAGCTGACCAAGCATGGCGAAAAGGCTCCATCGAGGAGCGTTTGAGCCATGCGCTGGTCAAGGGCATCGACGCCTTCATCGACGCGGACACCGAGGAAGCCCGCCAGAAATACGGCAAGCCGCTCACGATCATCGAGGGCCCGCTGATGGACGGCATGCGCGTCGTCGGCGACCTTTTCGGCGCCGGCAAGATGTTCCTCCCGCAGGTCGTGAAGTCGGCCCGCGTCATGAAGAAGGCCGTCGCCTACCTCCAGCCGTTCATGGAGGCCGAGAAGGCCGCGCTCGTCGCCGCCGGCGGCACCGCCAAGGCCCAGGGCCGCATCGTCATGGCCACGGTCAAGGGCGACGTGCACGACATCGGCAAGAACATCGTCGGCGTCGTCCTCGCCTGCAACAATTACGAGGTCGTCGACCTCGGCGTCATGGTGTCCTGCGAGAAAATCCTCGCCGCCGCCCGGGAGCAGGGCGCCGACATCATCGGCCTCTCCGGCCTGATCACGCCCTCGCTCGACGAGATGGTGCACAACGCCAAGGAAATGGAGCGCCAGGGCTTCAAGATTCCGCTGCTCGTCGGCGGCGCCACCACGTCGGCCGCGCACAACGCGGTCAAGATCGCCCCGCATTACTCCGAACCCGTCATCCACGTCCTCGACGCCTCGCGCGTCATCGGCGTCGTCTCGAAGCTGCTCAACCCCGACAGCAAGCCCGCCTACATCGCCGAGGTAAAGGCCACGCAGGAGCGCCAGCGCGTCGAATTCGCCGACCGCCGCGGCGCCCGCAAGCTGCACACCCTCGCGGAAGCTCGGGCGCGTCGGCAGATCTTTGACTGGGCGCAGGTGGATATCCCGAAACCAGAGTTTCTGGGCACGAGGGTGTTCTCGACGGAGGCCGGTCATGGGTCAGAGGTCATCGGTCATGGGACAAAAGCCAATAACCCATCACCCATCACCCATAACCTTGAACTCAGCTCCATCGCTGAGTTCATCGATTGGGCCCCCTTCTTCAGCACCTGGGAACTCCACGGCCGCTTCCCCGACATCCTGACCGACGCTGTCGTCGGCGAGGAAGCCACCAAGCTTTACGGCGAGGCGCAGGCGATGCTGAAGCGCATCATCGACGAGAAACGCTACACCGCCAAGGCCGTCATCGGCTTCTGGCCCGCCAACAGCGTCGGCGACAGCGTCGAGGTTTATGCGGACGAGTCCCGCTCGAAGATCCTCAAGACCTTCCATTTCCTCCGTCAGCAAAACGAGAAACCTGCCGGTCAGTTCAACCACTGCCTCGCGGACTTCATCGCCCCGAAGGATTCGGGTCGCATCGATTATCTCGGCGGCTTCGCGGTCACGGCCGGCCACGGCGTCGAGGCGTTCGCCAACGAGTTCCGCGCCAAGCACGACGATTTCAACGCCATCCTCGCCCAGGCCCTGGGTGACCGCCTTGCCGAGGCCCTCGCCGAGCTGATGCACAAGAAGGCCCGCGAATTCTCTGGCTACGGCAAGACCGAGAACCTGGAGATGAAGGACATCATCCGCGAAAAATACCGCGGCATCCGCCCCGCCCCCGGTTATCCGGCTTGCCCAGACCACACCGAGAAGCCGCCCCTATTCGACCTGCTCAACGCCACCGCCCACACCGGCATCACGCTGACGGAATCAAACGCCATGCATCCCCCCAGCAGCGTGAGCGGCATGTATTTCAATCACCCCGACTCAAAGTATTTCGCCGTGGGCAAACTCGCGAAAGACCAGGTCGAGGATTACACGCTCCGCAAAGATCAGTGGCTGGAGGTTTCCGAGCGCTGGCTTGCCCCTTATCTGGACTACGAGCCTACGCCTTAAACTCGAGAGACCGGATTACGACATCGGCAATTGAACTCGGGTTAGTGGCATGAAAAGCCATGCGCATCAGAAGCCCGTCACCAAACGTCACTTTGGCATCACCCTTTTCAAAGAAGATGGCCCGATTATCAACCATAACGGCTCCCTGAGCCGGAATTTTTGCGGATTCCTTCCGTGTAGCCCAACGTGCCTTTGCACCTCTCGCCTCAACTAATCCCATAAGTTTATCCAAGTTTATACCCAAGTAGACCCGGCAGCGCCCAAATAATAGGTCGAACATTGCCTCCGGTTTGATTGACCGCGCAAAGATCGGGAGCGCTAAGGGACTTTGCATGCACTGCATTATGTTCAGGACTGGAAAAGATTTCCCGTCACATGAATTCTTGAACCAGCCACCAAAAACCATTGGACCAACTTTCTGCATATCTCCGCGATATGCGCCGAGAAATAAGACATCCTCAATAACATCAATCGCCCATCCGCGTGCTTTAGAATTTTCAATCACGTTACGTAGATTTTCTTCCCAATCCGTAACGTCTATTGGTTCATCTGGCACATGAACCATTTGATTCAGAAACGGATCTTCCCCCATTCCCTTGCTTAGGATGTCACTGACTTGTCCCATTCGATGCGCCTGTTTCGCCATACGTTCCAATTGCTCAATCCCGTGCTTTCCTTCCTCCTGATGAAACTGCTGCAAGAAATGAACACACGGCGTTTTGGCGAGAAAATGAAGCGCATCTAAGTAACGGTGGTTTTTATCACCCTCTTTAACTTCTGCAAAACTCAATGCTCCTTTTTTTGAATCCAAAACCGCAAGATCGGCGATATGAATAAATGTGGTGACATCGGCCATCAGAGCAAAAGTCGAGTATTCCGGTTCCGACATTTTGCGCGCCACATTCAGCACGGAAAGATAGTTGGATGTCGTAAGTTTCGGCGGTGGCTGATGCGAGCAGAGTCGACGAGCAATATATAGCTGCCGGCCAAGCATCTGCCACGCGATGCTGTCAGCCGCTTTGCGAAGCAGAATTTCTTCAGGAATATATTCCGGCGCACCCTTTATCGTTTTGATTCCTTCTAGCGCCACCAATCTTTCAACAATCTTCTCCTGCGCCCTCGCAAATCCCATATGAGCCTGCCGATAGAACTCGCGCCGCAGGTTTTCATCTTTCATCGCCTGTTCAATGCTACCCGCCCCTTTAAGCACATGCTCTCCACCTGCACATGCATCTTGATAAAGTGCGCGTGCCAATTCCTCGGTTGAGGGATCAAAGACTAATCTGCGGGGCTGTTTGGCCATAGGTGCGGGCAGGCTCCATCTTCTATCTACTCTCCTGCCCGGATAATTCCTGTTCGACCACTTTCATGCGCGCGGCAAATCCGGCATCAGGCGATGTCCGGATCTTCAGGCCGCTGGTCGTAGTGAGGCGGCGGATCGTCACCTTTTCGGTCAGCTGGTAGGGAAAGGGCCGGTTGGCGGTGGCTGGCTCCTTGCCGTCGGGATCGTTGAAGAGATAGGGGCCCGCGTAATCCTTGGGGTGCTGACTGTCGTCGATGACCAGGCCGTCGATGGTGATCTCCTTCGGCATGAAGCAGGGATAACCGAAATCGTGCTGCCCGCGGTTGGATCCGGCGAGCAGGTAGGGCTGGATCGGCGTGCCACCACCGGGAATCCACCGGCAGTTGCGGATCACGACCGGGCCTTCCCAGGTGCTGCCGTAATCCGAACGCAGTGAGATAAAGGCGCGGCCGTTCGACGTGGTGTCCTCGACCAGCAGCGTGCCGCGGCCGATGGCGTTGATGCCGATGTAACCGATCGTGCAGCCGCGGATCGTGTAGGTGCCGGCAACACCCTGGTGCGTGTCCATGCGCGACAGCACGCAGTTCTCGAGCAGGATGTTCTTGCAGAAGTTCGTGGCCGCCACACCCCAGCGCGTGGAATCGAGGATGTTATCCATGCGGACGCCGCTCATCGTGAAATTGACCACCTCGTTGGCGATCAGGTCGTAGGTGCCCATGCTCACCGGCTTCCCGGCGGCCCCGATCGTCGAGTAGGTCTTGTGCCCGGTGACGAAGCAGTCGCGGAACGTGACATTCGCGCAGCCCTGTGCCGCGAGGAACCCGTTGTAGGGATGACCGAACTCTCCCTCGCCCGTGATGTGGTGCGTCAGCCCGACGACGGTGGTATTCGACCGGGTGATGGCGATGTTGCGCAGCCAGTAATTGTAGCCCTTCTCCTGCTTCATCCGGTTGGCGATGGTGGTGAAGACGCCGCCCCGGAGCACGAGCGGCCGCTCGTCGATCGGGTGGGCCTCCACCTCGGTGACGGTGTCGTAGTCCCAGTCGATGTCGCCCTCGATGGAGCCGTCGCGACGGAGGATGAAACAATCGCGCTGGGCCGAGCCGCTGTTCTGGTTGAGGCCCTCGCGGATGTAGCGCTTCCGCCGGCTGTTCTCCACCCGCACCCAGCAGTCGCGCGGCGGCAACACGTCGAGGTGCCGCTGGTCCCGCGTCAGCCTGGGAATCGCGAGCTTCACGGGGTCCAGCAGCGACTTCACGGCGAAGAGCGACAGGCGGTGGTTCTCGAGGTCGGTATCGTCGATGATGAAGCGTGAGGTGCCCCAATCAGTGTCGGTGGCGATGATCGCGGTCAGCGCCCGGCGGCCGAGGTGGTAGGTGGCGCCGGCCTTGGTCTTCACCGGCAGCCCGTGGGTGTTGGCGAAGGCATGGGCTTTGACGATGGCCGGCAAGTCATCGGCCACGCCGTCGCCGACCGCGCCGAACGCCTCGTAATTGACCGGTTGGTCCGCGGGCCCGACGGGCTCGCTCGCGACGGCGGGAACCACCAGGGCCAGGGCCGCCAGCAGCGCGGCCAGGACCGAACCAAAGGGCCGGGATTCACCCTTCATGGCTCGGCTCATTTTTTATCCTCCGCGTCGTCCTCCAGCACCGTTCCCGAGCTGGAATAGGGCGCGTAGGCTTTCCCCCAGTCCACGCCCACGACCTCCAGGCTCAGGCGCTCGCCGTCCACGCGCACGACGAGATAGTGATACGGATTGTCCCCGGGGTTGGGTCCCGGCCGGACCGGATGATCGACCCGCAGCTTGGCGTCGGCGTAAGTCTTCAGGTAGTCGCGCAGGTCCGGTTCGCCCTTGTAGCCATAAAGCGGGGCCCCGCCGCCGCCGGTGACGATCTGGTCCAGGCGGCGGGTCTTGCCGCCCGCCTCATAACGTTCCACCCAATGCTCGAAGAGGTGCTCGTGCCCCGTGAAGAGCACCTCGAAGCCCTGCTCCCGGAAAAAGGGCATGTAGCGTTTCCGGATCTCCGCCGTCGGCGGCTCCACCTTGGCGCCGCCGTGCGACCCGGAGGAAAAGGCCGGGTGATGGAAGAAGGCGATCAAGTGCCGGTAGCGGCTGCGGTCCAGCCCCGCCACCTGGGCGCGCACCCAGGCAAACTGCGTCTCGTCGGCCGCGATGTTCGAATCAAAGGCGATGATGAAGGTGTTGCCGTAGCCGAAGGCGTAGGTGGGATAACCGGACAGGCGCCGGGGCGTGCGGTCCGCGGGGATCAGCTGGTTGACGGCCGCCAGGTAGTTGGCCAGCCCCGCCCGCCGGTTCGGCGCGTCGAGCTCGCTCGCGCCGGTCACGTCGTGATTGCCGGGCGCGAGGAAATAGGGAATCCCGGCCTCGGTCGTCAGGCGGTTGATCAGGTTGACGAAGCTGACGTTCCACTGGCGCGGGTCGGTGCCCTTGACGACCGCGTCGCCGGTCTGCAGCACGAACCGCACGGGAAACGGCGTCGACGCCAGCCCCCGGACCCGCTCCAGCATGGAGTCGATCACGAGCGAGTGCTCATACTGCTCGGCGATGCCGTCGCGCCGGCCGCGCGTATCGCCATACACCAAAAAGGAGAAGCGGGTGACCCCGGCGCTGTCCGCCTCCGGCGGCAGCGGCTCCCGCGGCGGCTTGATCGCCTCCACGGTTTCATAGGACGGGGCGGGAGCGGGATCCGCGGCCAGTCCCGTCAGGAACGATAGCGCCAGGGCAGGAACAAAAATGAACAACCGGAGGAATCGCAGGGACGCTTGGTGCATGAGGAGGACGGGGTTTGATCCAGTGGCCGGGCGGCAAACATACCGCGAGCCAAGTCCCGCATAGTTCGCCCGGTCCGGACTTTCAGCAATCCTGGAATCCCCGGCGCGCCGCCAGGAGCCGGCACCCCGGGAGGAGATGGCCGGTCAAGGGGCGTGTCATTAATCTTGAGCGGCTATCCCGAACCGAAGCGACGCAGCCCTTTATCATCAGCCGGGGATCTGATGCCAGCCGCCCGGTAGTAGACACAAAAAAGGCGCCGTCGGGTGACGGCGCCTTGAATCAGGAACCCGGACTCAGGCGGCGACCACCGCGAGCGGCTTGGCGCGCGGGAAGTCGATCGTGGTGCGGGCGACGTTGTTGAGGTAGTTCGTCAGGACGTTGGCGGCCACGTGGCTCACCACCTCGACGATCTCGGCATCCGTCGCCCCGGCGGCGCGGACGGTGGCGAGAGTCTCATCGGAGACCTGGCCACGGGCGGCGACGACAGCCTGGGCAAACTGCAGGAGCGCGCCGACCTTCGGATCGGCGGCAGCGCCCCGGCGGGCGGCCTCGATGGCGTCCGGCGTCAGGCCGGCGCCCTTGCCGATGAGGGAGTGGGCGGACAGGCAGTAGTCGCAGCCGTTGGCTTCCGCGATCGTGAGGGCCAGCTGCTCGCGGACGGCGGCGGGGAGCACGCCCTTGGCGAGGGTTGCGCCGAAGCCGAGGTAGGCCTCGAGCGCGGCGGGCGACTGCGCGAAGGTGCGCATGAGGTTGGGGACGACGCCGAGCTTGGCCTTGACGGCGCCCAGAAGCTGGGCGGTCTGGCCGGTGGCGGTGGTGGGATCGATGGTCGGGATGCGGTTCATGGTATGATTTCCTTTTTTGGTTGTGGATGGTTGTGGACTAAAAACGGGTCAGCGGGCGGCCAGCGCGGCCTCCAGCTCCTTGATGCGGGCGCGCAGCCCGGCGACGGCCGCCTCGACCTCCGCCCCGGTGTAGCGCGGCGTGATGTATTGCGGGCAGTTCCAGTCGAACGACTCGACGTCGATCAGGAAGAGGCGCTCGGTGCGGGCCGCAAAGGCCGGCCCGGCGATCGCCTCCACCCGGTCCGGATGCTCGCGGGCATCGAGCACGGTCGCCCGGCCGAGGATCTTCAGCCGGATGCGCTGCGGGTAATCCATCAGGAACAGCGACACCCGGTTGTCGGCCGCGACATGCCCGGTGGATAGCAACTGGCGGTTGCCCTTGAAGTCGGCGAAGGCCAGTTGCGACGGGCCGAGCACCCGGAGAAAGCCGGGCTTCCCGCCGCGATGCTGGATATAGGGCCAGCCCGTGGGTGAGACCGTCGCCAGGTAAAAGCTGTCCCGCTCCCCGATGAAGCTGATCTCGGCCTCCGTGAGCCGGTCCCGTCCCGCCGGCGGCACGGGCGCGGCCCGGCCATTGAATCGGCGCTGCGCCTCCTGCACGGGAGGAGTGGACATCAGGTTCAGGTAGTGGGTGGCCATGGGAGCGGGTTGATGGGACTATGTAGACAGACCTGTCTATCTTAAGCAAGCACAAAGTAGACAGGTCTGTATATTTTATTTGCCCCGGGCCGGAAAACCGCTTCCCTCCTTCCTATGAGCCTGACTGCCAAGACCCCCGAAGTCCCCGCCTCCGCCAAGCGCGAGCTGCTGCTGGACACCGCCTGGGCGTTGTTTTGCCAGAACGGTTACCGCGCCGTCGGCATCGACACCGTGCTGGCCAAGGCCGGTGTGGCCAAGATGACGCTCTACAACCACTTTGCCTCGAAGGAGGACCTGATCGCCGCGGCCATGGACAAGAAGGCGGCCGAGATCCTGGCCGGGATCGACCAGACCGTGGCCGGCGCCGGCCGCAGCCCGCAGAAGCGCCTGCTGGCCGTCTTCGACTGGCTCGAGGCCTGGCTGAGCTCCGAGACCTTCACCGGCTGCGCCTTCCTGAAGGCCGTGGGGGAATATACCGCCGGTAGCGACAAGCCCCGCCTCGCCGCCGCCGCCTACAAGCAGGCGCTGCAGGACCGCCTGGTCACGCTTTGCACCGAGGCTGACCTGAAGGCGCCCGCTACCCTCGCCCGCCAGCTCATGCTCATCATCGACGGCGCCACGATCCACGCCGACATGCACGCCAATTCCGCCTACGCCACGGATGCGCGCAGCATGGCCAAGGCCCTGATCGAGGCCGCCGCAAAGTAACCGCCCCGCGGGGAGATTTCGAATCCTTGTAACTTACATGGGCGTCCCGGGTTCTGAATGTAGCGCTGCATGGCGCAGATCTGACCATGGCCCCGGGACGCAATTCATTCCTCTTTCACGCAGCGTTCATCCTGCCTTCACGGAACACAGGCAAATTGCGCCAATGATTTCGAACCGACGGCATCTGCGCCGAGTCATCGCCGCCCTCGCGCTGGGCCTCGGTTTCGCCCTGGCCGCCCGCGCCGCCGCACCGGCGAAGCCGAGCGAGATCATCGTCTCCGCCGCCAACTACGCGGAGACCCCGCCCGAGGTCCTGGCGAAGATGTTTCGCAAGGCGGACGACCTGACCGACGTGCCGCCGCCCCCGGCCGGTGAACGCCCGGTGCGTTACTACCAGTTCCTGCCCGGCGAGGGCCTCGCGGCCGACCTGTCCTATGTCGAGGTCTGCCGGATCCTCTCCCCCGCCCTCAAGGCGAAGAATTTCGTCAACACCACCGACGAGGCGAAGGTCGACTTCATCCTGCGCGTCACCTTCGGCGAGCGGCGCTGGCGCGATCCCTTCGTGCGCAAGGACAACCTCGAGTGGCGCCACGGCCTCGTGCCGAGGAAGCGCGGCACCTCGCTCAGCGCGGCCGAGGCCTGGGACGAGCGCGCGGGCGGCGACGAGTCCGCCCTCTATCAGCTCGAGCGCGACCTCGGCATGGAAGGCATGGCCGACCGCCTGATCGGCAGCATGTCCACCGACGATTATTACCTCATCGTCGTCGACGCCTTCGCGGTCGCCGCGCTCAAGGAGAAGGGCAACAAGACGCCCCGCGCCTGGTCGACCTTCATCGCCGTGCCGCGCCAGAAGGGCGTGAAATTCTCCGACGTCGCCTCGAAGATGGTCCAAAAAGCCACTCCCTGGTTCGGCGAGACCCTCCCCGGCAAGGCCCGCTTCACCGACCGCGAGGGCACGGTGAAAATCGGCGACCTCCAGGTCGTCGAGGAAAACGTTCCCGCCCCCAAAAAATAACCCGGGCGGCCGGTCCCTGCGGCCCTGCGCCTTGGCCTTGCCCGCTCAAACCTTCAGCCAGCCGCGGAAGCCGCGGCCGCTGTAGTAGGAATCGGCGCCGTTGTGGCCGATGAAGACGCGGTTGTAGCGGCGATCGCCGTAGATCGCGCCGCCCAGCTGTCGGATCTCCGGCGGCGTTTGCAGCCAGCTCGAGGTCTTCGTGTCGAATTCGCCCAGCTGCTGCAGCGCGAGATACTGCGCCTCCGTCAAAATCCCGACGCCCATGGCCTCGGCCAATTCCGTGATGCAGCCCTTCGGCGGAAACTTCTTCCGCCCGTCCAGCGCCTCCCGGTCGTAGCACAGGCTCTGGCGGCCGGCCGGACTCTGCGCCGCGCAATCCACAAAGAGATACTCGCCGGACTTCTGGTCGAGGCCGGTGACATCCGGCTCGCCGCCGGTGCGTTCCATTTCCGCGAGCGACCACAGCCTGGCCGGGTTGGCCTCGAGCCGGGCCTGCACCTTCGCCCAGACGAGGCCGGGGTGGCGCTGCATATTTTTCCCGAACCGGTCCTGCAACACGCCGAGCAATTCCGCGCGCTCCTTCGCCGGCAATTCCTTCCTCGCTTTGGCTCCTTTCATGGAAATCCAGCCTTGGAAAAATCCGCGCAAAGACGAGTGCGAAGACCGCGGCGATAATTTGTAACGTATTATATGACAAATTTCCCGAGGCGCTGTGCCTGTCCCGGCCGGGGGCAAACCGCTTCCGGGCTTGAGGCCGATGCGACGATGGCGAAACGATTCCCCCATGTATCTGCCGGCCCACTTTCGCGAAGACCGCCGCGAGGTTCAGTTTGAACTCATCCGCTCGCACCCGCTCGGGCTGCTGGTCAGCGCCGGCCCCGGGGGCCTGATGGCGAATCCCGTGCCGTTCGTGGCGTATCCGGAGGAAGGCACCGGCGTGCTCCGGGCGCATGTGGCCCGGGCGAATCCGCAGTGGCGGGAGCTGGCCGCGACGGCCGAGTGCCTCGTCGTCTTTCAAGGCCCGCAGGCCTACATCAGCCCCACGCTGTATGCGACCAAGGCGGAAACCCATCAGGTGGTGCCGACCTGGAACTATGCCACGGTGCACGTGTGGGCCCGCCCGCAGGTAGTCGAGGATGCCGGCTGGCTGCGGCGGCAGATCGACGACCTGACGCAAGCGCGCGAAGGCAACCGGCCGAACCCATGGAAGGTCGCCGACGCCCCGGCCGATTTCATCACCGCCCAGCTCAAGGCCATCGTCGGCCTCGAGCTCGCCATCACACGCCTCGAGGCCAAGTGGAAGATGAGCCAGAACCGCAACGCGGCGGACCGGCAGGGCGTCGTCGCCGGCCTGCGTGCCGAAGGCGGCGCTGAGCAGGCGGCGGTAGCCCGGCTCGTGGCGGAACGCAGCCAGCCGGGAGCCTGATCTATTTCACGGCGGCGACCGCGGGCGCCGGAGTCCCGGTGTTCCGCGGGAAGGTCTGCCGGTAGCGTTCGCGGCGTTCCTCGGCCCCGGTGAGGAGACCCTGCTCGTCGACCTTGAACTGCACGGTCAGCTTGCCGTCGGCCGAGACGAGGAGCCGCTCGCCGGCGGGGTGCAGGACCGAGGGCTTGCCGCGCCGGTATTGCCAGAGCCAGGTGTCGCCCTGGCGCGTGAACTGCCGGCTGGGTTTGCCGGGTTTGCCATCCTTCCCCACCGGCACGGTGCCGTAGTTGCCCTCGAACGGCGCATAGATCGCGGGATCGAAGGTGGCGAGCCGCGCGGGCGAGATGTAGGGATCCTTCGCATACTCGGCGTTTTTGACCTTCTGCTGCTCGATCGCCTCGAGCGCGCGCTCGCGCTCGGTGCCGCCGTTGAACTTGAAGTCGGGCATCAGCACGTTCGTGTAGGCCTCGGTCAGCAACCGGATGTCCTCCCGGCCGTAATCGCTCCGGGCCCGCAGCACGGTCATGAAGAGCATGCCCTTGCGGAAACCCTCGACCGCCTTCTTCACCGCGGGCTTGAAGACGAGCAGCGCGCTCTTGATCGCCGCGCGTTTGAACAGCCCCATCTTCTCCTTTTGCATGACCTCCTTCATGATGGCGTTCTGCACGCGGACATAGGCGTTGCGGGGCGGCAGGTAAAAGACCCAGTCGAATTTCGCGAACGCGTCGCCCTCGAGGTCGGCCACGGTGAGCGCGCGCAGCCTTTTTTCGATCTTCGCGTCGTCAAAACCCTCCGCCCAGGACAACTGGTAGAGCTTGGCGGCGACGCCCTCCAGCGGCAGCGGCAGGGCCGGCATGATCATGTCGAACGTGATCTTGAAGTCCTTCTCGTCGTCCTCGTCCTCCTCGTCCATCCGCATGAGCGCCTTCCACTGCGCCATCTTCGCGTTCAGGTCGGCCATTCTGGCCGTGACGCCCGCGTCGAGCTGCCCGGCCCCGGCCAGCGCCAGGAATTTCCGGATGACGACCACGGGATGCGGCTCGCCCTCCCGGCCGACGATGACCAGGCCCGCGCCGGTCGACTTGCCCAGGGTCTCGTAGGCGATGCCAACGGCATCCTCGGCGAAATCGGTGGCATATTTCCGGTCCCCGTTCGTCCGCGCGTGGATCGAGATGGAAAGTTTCTGGCCCTTCACCACGAACGGCGCCAGCTGGATGTCCTTCCCGAACTCGGCCTCCGCCGGCCCCGCCGCGAAGCCCGTGACGCTGAGAAGGAAGCCGACCAGGCTCAGGGAAAATATGCCGCGACCAAGGGACAAGGAACGCATGTCAGATAAAGGGTGAGGATGAAGAGGAACCTACCTTACACCGCAGCAGGGTAAATGTTTCAAATTTCTCGGTGCCGTCGCCCAGGATTACCCTTTGCGCGCACCCTGGGGTAAAGTGGAGGGCCGGCCTCCCGGCCGGCCGCGGTCGGTCAGGAGACCGACCCTCCAGGCTCACCGCGTGAGCGAGAGCAGCAGCAACAGCGTGTGCTGCGGGCCCTTCCAGGCGTCGACGGGGTCGAAGGACTCGTCGAGCGAGTGCGCGTCGCGGCTGATGCCGCCGGTGCCCACGGTGATGGCGGGGATGCCGAGCTTCATCGGGTAGTTGGCATCAGTCGAGCTGGCCCGGAGCACGGGCACGCCGCCCATCGCGCGGATGACGCCCTGCGCGCCCTGCACGAGCGCGGTGTCCGCGGAGGTCTGGCCGGGCGGCCGGTCGCCGACGAGCTGCACGTCGGCCTTGATGGCGCCCTTCTGCCAGCGCGTGTTCTCGGCTTTGACGGCCGTGTCGACGGCGGCGAGGATCTGTTCGCGCACGGCGTTGAGCGGGACGGGGTCGGGCGAGCGCATGTCGATCTCCATCCACGCCTCGAAGGGGATGGAATTGACCGAGGTGCCGCCGCCGATGCGGCCGATGTTGAACGTGGTCTTGGGGCTCGCGGGCACCTGGATGTCGGCGATCACGGCCGCGGCACGGCCGAGCGCGTGGATCGGGTTGACGAGGCCGAACGCGCCGTAGCTGTGGCCGCCGGGGCCCTGGAAGGTCACGCGATAGCGGTAGCTGCCGACGCCGAAGGCCGTGATGCTGCTCGTGCCGCCGCCGTCGATGGAGATGAACATGTCGACCTGGTCCTTCAGGGTGCGGTCGAAGAGTTCCTTCACCCCGCGCAGGTCGCCGAGGCCCTCCTCGCCCACGGTCGCGACGAAGGTGATCGTGCCGGTGGTCGGGGTCTTCGCCTCCTGCAGGGCGCGCAGCACGCTGATGAGCTCGGCCAGGCCGCGCGTGTCGTCGCCGATGCCCGGGGCGCGCAGGATGCGGCCGTCGCGTTTCACGGTCACGTCGGTCCCCTCGGGAAACACGGTGTCGAGGTGCGCCGACACGACGACGTTCGGCCGCGGCTGGGCGCCGGGCCGGGTGCCGACGACGTTGCCCGCACGGTCGATGAAGACGTTCTTCAGGCCGTGCTGCTCGAAGAGCTGCTTGAGCACGGCGGCGCGCGCCTCCTCCTTGAACGGCGGCGCCGGGATCTCGGTCAGCCGGACCAGCAGGTCCATCGTGTCCGGTTCGTTGCGCTTGACGACCTCCAGCAGCGACTGCACGGCCGGATCCTTGAGCAACACCGCCGGATCGGCGGCGGGCAGCAGGGCCGCGGTGGCGACCAAGGCGGCCGTGGCGGCCAGGGAACGAAGCAACGGGCGGAGCGAGGAATGGGGCATCAGGAGCATGGGTGTGCCCAAGAGAACAAAAGAACCGCCCCGCGGCGAGCCTGCGAAACGCCCGCACGGACACCGGCAACCCCGGGGATGGACAGAGCCGCCCGTCATCGTTATGCATCCTGTCGCCCGCTTCATTTCCTCAATCCTGCCGCCCGCCATGAAAATCCTGCCCCTGATCCTTTTCCTCGCGCTGCTGTCCGGTGCCCGTGCCTCCGACACGGTCGTGAGTGAGGGCGTGGTCAACGCCCCCATTACCGCCGTGTGGGCGGCCTGGACCACCGGTGACGGTCTCCGCTCCTGGGTGGCGCCGCATGCCGACATCGATCTCCGCCTCGACGGCCTGATGCGCACCAATTACAATCCGCAGGGCACGCTGGGCGACCCGGGCACGATCACCAACCGCATCCTGGCATTCGAACCCGGCCGCCTGCTCGCGATCCGCGTCGCCCAAGCCCCCGATAATTTCCCCTTCCGCGCCATCGTCGGCCAGATGTGGACCGTCCTCCACTTCACGCCGACCCCGGAAGGCAGGACTCATCTCCGGATCGTCGGCCTCGGCTTCGGCCCCGGCGAGGAGGAGCAGAAGATGCGGGCCTTCTTCCAGCAGGGCAACGATTACACCTTGATGCAGCTGCAGAAGCATTTCACGCCCTGAGCGCCTGCTGCGCGACGGCGCCGCTCCCGCGCGCGTCTCTTCTACTGGGCCCTGCGACCAAGACCGGTCCGGATTAAGCCTATCGCGAAGGGGACTGGCACCTGCTGCTCCCTCCCGGCTGGAGCCCGTCGAGCTCTACGACCTTGCCCGTGATCCGCTTGAGCTGTCCAACCGCCTCGCGGTCGAGCCGGCCCGTTCGCCTGGGCGGCATTACCCATCCGTCCTTGGGGAATAGTTCTGCAAAAAAATCAGGCCGGCGTGGCACCGGCGTGATGGCCGCCGGTCAGGGCTCATCGCGCCGCTGCTGTCGAGGCGTCAGCCCACCCCACGGCCGATCTTCCATCCAACCTTCACGCGCCCGGTCCGCACGCACCGAGCAGCGTTTTGTCCCGCGGGAATCCTCCCGCTTCATCGCGGCCCGGCCGCCGGCCGGCGCCGTCCCTGCAGTCCAACCGTCAATGTCCCCCTCCCATGAAAAACCTTACCTCCCGTTCCCTGTTCCTCCTCGCCAGCCTGCTGGCCCTGGCCTTCGCCCCGTCCCTCGCGACGGCGGGCACCGAGGCCGGCTCCATCAAGAACGACCTGCGCTCCGCCCCCTATGAGCAGCGCGAGGAGTTCATTACCGCCGTCAACGATGCGGTGACCCGGCTCGACGCCCGCATCGCCGAGGTGAACGCCCGCCATTCCGGCCAGCCGGGCAGCGAGGCCCGCGCCCGGGCGCAGGAAGACCTCAAGTCGGCCCGCGCCGAGCTCGACGGCAAGCTCGGCGCCTTCGGCACGGCCTCCGCGGAAACCTGGAATTCCGTGCGCGACCAGGCGCTCTCGGCCCTATCGCGGGTGCAGGCCGCCTGTGAAACCCTGCAGGCTCTCTGAGCGCGCCGCGGAATGACACCAGGCGGACGGAGCCCGACGGCGCCGTCCGCCTTCCCGCGTCCCCAGGCCAGAATCACGGGTTGACCGCGAGCAGCTCCACCTCGAAGACCAGGCCGGAGAAGGGCGGGATCTTGCCCGCGCGCAGGCCGCCGTAGCCGAGGTGCGGTGGGACGTAGAACAGCGCCTTGCCGCCGGGCCGGAGCGTCAGCATCGCCGCCGACCAGCCGGGGATGAGATTGGCGACGGCAAACTCGGACGGCTTGCCGCGATCGTGCGAGCTGTCGAACACGGTGCCGTCCACCAGCCGGCCGGTGTAGTGCACACGCACGCGGTCCTGCAGCTGCACCAACGGGCCCTCGCCGGGGGCGAGGAGCTTGATGCCCAGGTTGCTCGGGCGCCAGGCAATGGCCTGGTCCGCCGCGATCTCCTTGCCGAAATATTGCTCGCGCCGCAGCTCGGCCTCGGTCTTTTCCGGCACGACGGGCGCCGGGGGCGGCTTGGGCGCGCAGCCCGCCAGGGTCAGCAGCAGCGCCAACAGCATCATCCGAAGGCCGGGGTTCATACCCACGACGCAACCGACGGAATTATGGGAGGCAAATCCAAACCCACTTACCGGTTCGGCCGGCGCTCGCCCAGCCGGGCCAGCAGGTCCGGCATCGCCGCCCGCAGCGGCGAGGTCGCGAGAAACTCGTCGGCCAGCGCCTTGGCCCCGCGCGTGCGCAGGCCGGCATAGACATGCAGCTCGAACTGCAGCCGGAGCGCCGCCTCCGCGGCCGAGAGCCCGAGCGCGGCATACAAAAACATCAGCGCCTCCACGGTCGCATACTTGCCCGCGCCCGGCGCGTTGCGCAGCCAGTAGCGGCTCGGCCCGCTCATCGGCAGGCTGATGCGCCGGCCCCACCCACCCGCCACCTCGAGCATCGAGCCGGCCTCGCTCCAGCTGCCGTCGAGCAGCAGCACCTGCAGGTTCGCCGGGTCGGCGCCGGCCGGCAGTTCCTCGCCGCGCGGATGCAGGATCCAGAGCTCGCGGCCGGCCCGTGCGACCGTCTCGCGCACCGGTGGTTTCTCCTGCCAGAAGACGTGGCCGCGCGATTCCGTCACCACGCGGTTGATCAGCCGCCCCGTGCTGGTCGGCCGCCAGTATTCGCGCTTGTGGATCAGCACGTCCGCTGCCAGCGGCGAAACCACCGCCTGGAAGCCCGCACAGATGCACCAGCGCGGCGTGCAGCGGCAGCGCTCACAGCGCGGGGTGGTTTCAAGGACGACGCTTCTCGCCATGCCCGCCATCAGGCCGGGCCGGGCGGCACGGGTCAATCCCGCGGCGGGACAACCCCGACCTACAAAAATTCCAGGAAATCGGAAGGCCCGTCGCCGGCTCCGGCGTTGACAGGCCCCGGCGGAACCGGAGCCTAGCGTTTCTTCAGCACGGCGGCCCGGCCCAGACCGGGCGGCCGGAACCTCCAACCCTCCTCCCCCATGAAAAAACTGTTCGCCCTCCTCCTGACCGCCTCCCTGCTTTCGATCGGCGCGGCCTCCTCCGCCGCCAGCGACACCGCCCCCAAGTCCGTGATCCACGTCGTCACCGTGGCTTGGAAGGAAGGCACCACCCCCGAACAGATCCAGGCCGCCCTCGACGGCGCCAAGGCCCTGCCGGCCGCCTACAAGGGCATCACGCGCACCTGGACCAAGGCGATCAAGGTGCAGAACGCCCCCGGCACGACGCTCAAGCGCACCCACATCATCGTGATGGAATTCGCCGATGAGAAGGCCCTGGCCGACTACACCGACAGCGACGCCCAGAAGGCCTGGTATAAGCTCTACACGCCCATCCGCGCCCAGAGCACCACGCACGACATCACGAACTGAGCGCAGGAAGCGTTCGTCCGATCATCAAGGCCGCCCTCGAGGCGGCCTTTTTCTTTGGCGGACCGGAACCGTGCGGACACCGCCGGTGATCTGACGGGATGAAAGCGGCCAAGTTGCCGGTAACCTTTCCCGCGGGGAGCGTCTTGTTACGGGAACCCCCTTGTCCCGCCCACCCCGTCCGTCGTCACCCCTCCGCCCATGACGTCCACCCCGAAAACTTCCGCGGCCCTGCTCGCCGCCTTCCTGTCGCTGGCTACCTCCACCCTCGCCGCACCGCCCGCGGTGAAACTGCACTGGGTCAACCAGCCCGCGGCAGGCGTCTCCACCGGCGTCAGCTGGGGCGTCCCCTGGGCGCAGGGCACCGTGCCGCGCACCACCACCTTCGCGCTCACCGACGCCACGGGCCAGACCCTGCCGGTGCAGACCTGGCCCCTCGCCTACTGGCCGGACGGCTCGCTCAAGTGGAGCGGCTTCGCCACCACCGCGCCCGCCGGCCACTCCGGCGAACTCACCCTCGCCGCCGGCACGCCCGCCGCCGGCGCCCTCAAGCTCACGCAGGACGCCCAGGCCATCACCATCGACACCGGCGCGCTGAAGGCCGTCATCCCGCTCAGCGGGCGCAACCTCGTCGACTCGCTCACGATCGGCGGCACCGAGGTCGCGCGCGCCGGCCAGCTCGTCTGCATCCTGCAGAACGGCCCGGCCACGGAAAACGAGGACGCCCCGCCGCGCGAGAAATACCTGAGCATCGTGAAACAGGTCACGGTCGAGCAGTCCGGCCCGGTCCGCGCGGTCGTGAGGCTCGAGGGTTACCACCAGGGCACCACCTCGGGCCGCGAATGGCTCCCGTTCACGGTGCGGCTTTATTTCTACAGCGGGGAAACCGCGGTGCGCCTCGTGCACAGCATCATCTACGACGGCGACCAGGAGAAGGACTTCGTGCGCGGCCTCGGCGTGCAGTTCGGCGTGCCGCTCCGCGAGGAACCGCGCAACCGCACGGTGCGCTTCGCCGGCGCCGACGACGGCCTCTGGTCCGAGCCGCTCCAGCCCGGCGGCGGCAATGTAGAGCAGGAGACCGGCCAGCCCTTCAACGGCGGCCGGTTCCCCGCCGTGTTCGCCGCCAACGCCATCTGGGACGACTTCAAGCTCTCGCAGCCCAATCCCGACGGCTTCACCATCGTCAAGCGCACCAACCCCAAGAGCACGTGGCTGTTCTCGGCCGCCGGCCAGCGCGCGGCGGGCCTCGCCTTCGTGGGCGACCTCGGCGGCGGCCTCGCCATCAGCGTGAAGAACTTCTGGCAGTCCTATCCCGCCGGCCTGCAGGTCAGCAGCGCGAGCAAACCCGTCGCCGAACTCACGGCCTGGCTGTGGTCGCCCGACGGGCCGCAGATGGACATGCGCCACTACGACCTCGTCGCCCACACGCTCGCCGCCTCCTACGAGGACGTGCAGCCCGGCATGAGCACGGCCTACGGCGTGGCCCGCACGAGCGAACTCACGCTCTTCCCCGTCGCCGGTGCGCTGCCCACCAAGGCCCGGAGCGCCGCGCAGGCGAAAACCGGCACGATCCTGCCGCTGCTCGCCGCCACCCCCGAATACATCCACTCCGCCGGCGTGTTCGGCGTGTGGAGCCTGCCGGACCGCTCGACGCCGTTCAAGCAGGCGGTCGAGGACGGGCTCGAGTCGGTGCACGCATTCTACACCAAGCAGGTGGATGCGCAGGACTGGTATGGCTACTGGCAGTTCGGCGACTTCATGCATTCGTATTCGGCCCCGCGGCACAAGTGGCACTACGACTGGGGCGGGCACGCCTGGGACAACACCGAGCTCGGGACCCCGCTGTGGCTCTGGTATACCTTCCTGCGCACCGGTCGCGCCGACCACTTCCAGCTCGCCGAGGCCCTCACGCGCAACACCAGCGAGACCAACGTCTACTCGCTCGGGCCGATGGCCGGCCTCGGCTCGCGCCACAACGTCGTCAAGTGGGGCTGCGGCGCCAAGGAGGCCCGCATCACCCAGGCGGTCAACTGGCGGCCCTACTATTACCTGACCACCGACGAGCGCACCGGCGACATCATGCGCGCCACGCTGCACTCGGACGCGGCCGCCGGGCGCTTCGACCCGATGCGCGTCGCCGCCCCGCAGATCCCGGGCGAGCCGCAGTTCGCCGCGCGCATCCGCATCGGGCCCGACTGGTTTTCCTTCGCGAGCAACTGGATGACCGAGTGGGAGCGCACCGAGGACACCAAGTGGCGCGACCGCATCCTCGCCGGCGTGGACTCGATCATGGCCATGCCCTTCTGGCTGCAGACCGGCCAGCTCCACGGCCTCAACCCCGACCTCGGCGACGGCAAGATCGGCCGGCTCCGGAGCGGCACGCAGCTGGTCGGCTACGACATCGCCACCGGCAGGCTGACCCCCATCCGCGACCCGCTGACCAAGACCTCGCTGCCCGTCAGCTACAACCTCGCGACCATCATGGGCGGCGGCGAGATCATGTTCGAGCTCGTGCCGCTGCTCAACCGGCCGGACTTCGCCAAGGCCTGGCTGCAATACTGCCGCATCGGCGGCGCGCCGGCGGAGGTCCTCACCCTCGACCAGCAGACGGGCAACGAGGGCGCCGACGCCCGCTACATCCTCAACGAGCAGAGCGGACCGCGCCTCGCCGCCTACGCCTACGCGCAGACGAAGAACCCCGCCTTTGCGAAGAAGGCCCTCGAGGGCCTGTTCAGCCGCGGCGGCGGTTTCGCCAGCCCGAAGCTCCTCACCGGCCCCGACGTGCTCAGCCCCGCCGAGGAAGCCCTTGAGGTGAACACCAACGAGGCGGCCCAGACCGGCCTCACCACCATCGAGCTGCTCGAACTCTGCAAGGACCAGCTGCCCGCGGAAATGCCGGCGCGCGTGGAGCGCCCGCGCGGACCACGCCGGCCGCCCGCACCGGTCAATCCGCCGAAAACTTGATTTAGTTCTTGCTTAATTAAGTTTACACTTAATCTTCGGGGCATGCTCAGCCTCGAAGCCCTCGCCGACCCCACCCGCCGCCGCATCGTCGAACTGCTCGCCCAGCGCGACCGCACCGCCGGGGAAATCGTCGACGAGTTCGACATGAGCGCCCCGGCGATCTCCCAGCACCTGAAGGTCCTGCGGGACGCCGGCCTCGTCACCACCCGGGCCGAGGGCCAGACGCGCATCCAGACCCTCAATCCCGGGGGCCTGGAGGAAATCGACGCCTGGCTGGAGAAAACCCGCGCCTACTGGTCCCGCCGTCTCGATGCCCTCGAGCGCGAGCTGAAGGCCGACGACGAACGCCAACGGAGGAAAAAATCATGAAGAACAACGACGACCGCGCCCAGTTTCCCGCCCCCGGCGAGATCCGCATCATGCGCACGCTGCCGGGGCCCATCGAACGCATCTGGACCTACCTGACCGATCCCGCGAAGCGCGCCAAATGGTTCGCCGGCGGCCCGATGGAACTGCGCGCGGGCGGCAAGATGGAGCTCATTTTCCAGCACAAGAACATCTCCCCCACCGAGACCCCGCCCGCCGAGCACGCCTGCCACCACGATGGCGCCGAGGCCATGCCCGGCACCGTCCTCCGCTGCGAGCCGCCGCGCGTGCTGAGCTACACCTTCGGCGGGAACTCGGACGTCACCTTCGAGCTCATCCCGCAGGACGACAAGGTGCTCCTGATCCTCACCCACCGCAGCCGCGGCGACGACCTCTCGTCCCTCACCGGCTTCGCCTCCGGCTGGCACACCCACCTCGCCATCCTGCTCGCCCAGCTGGAAGGCACGCCGCAGCCGCTCTTCTGGGCGACACACGCCCGGCTCAAGGCCGACTACGAGAAGCTGCGCACCGGCCAGTCCTGACTTTCCCCAACCCTTCATGAAAACCACGCCCATGAATCCGCCCAAAATCGTCCCCCCTGAACAATGGCTCACCGCGCGCCTCGCGCTGTTGCGCCAGGAAAAGGAATTCACCCGCCTGCGCGACCAGCTCAGCGCCAGCCGCCGCGAGCTTCCCCGGGTCAGGATGACCAAGCCCTACACCTTCGATTCGCCCCGCGGCCGCGTGTCCCTGGCCGACCTGTTCGGCCGCCACAGCCAGCTCATCGTCCAGCACTTCATGCTCGGCCCCGGCTGGGAGCAGGGCTGCAAGAGCTGCTCCTTCATGCTGGATCACTTCAATCCGACGGTGCCGCACCTGGCGGCGCGCGACGTCGCCTTCGCGGTGATCTCGCACGCACCGCTGGCGGAGATCCTGCCGTTCAAGCAGCGCATGGGCTGGGACGTCACCTGGGTCTCGTCCCACGGCACGGGTTTCAACCAGGATTTCCACGTCTCCTTCACGGAGCAGGAGATCGCCCGCGGCGGCGTGCCCTACAATTACGGGCGGATGGATTTCCCGCAGACCGAGGCGCCCGGCATCAGCGTCTTCGCCCGCGATGACGCCGGCGACGTCTATCACACCTACTCCACCTACGGCCGCGGCGTCGAGGTGGTGATGACCACCTACGATCTGCTCGACCTCGTGCCCAAGGGCCGCGACGAGGACGGGCTGGAATACGGCATGGAATGGCTCCGCCATCACGACCGCTACGACCATGCCCCGGCCCGCCCGTGAGATCCTGCGCGGCTGGCTCCTGCCCGCCGCCTTGCTTGCCGTCGCCCCCAAGTGCCTCCTGTGCGTGCTCGCCTACGCCGGCCTGGGTGCCGCGCTCGGCCTCGGCGGCCCGGAGCTCTGCGGCGCGCCGGACCGGTTCGCACTCCTCCCCCTGCTGCTCGGCGCCGTGGGCGCGGTCGGGTTTCTCCTGCACCGGTTCGTCAACCGCTCCTCTCCTGCCCGGCCATGAACGAACCCGTCAAGTCCACCGTCACCAGGCGTTTCAGCGTCCCCGCCGAGCGTGTCTTCGACGCCTGGCTGGACCCGGTGATGATCGGCCGCTGGATGTTCGGCCCGAACGTGCGCGACGAGCAGATCGTGCGCCTCGGCACCGAGCCGCGGGTCGGCGGAAAATTCTCCTTCGTCGTGAACCGGGCGGGCGCGGAGATCGACCACGTCGGGGAATATCTGGAAATCGAGCGGCCGCGCCTGCTCGTGTTCACCTGGGCCACCCGCGACAGCCTGCCGGAAACCAGCCGCGTCATCATCGAGATCACCCCGCTCGACGGGGAGTGCGAGCTGACGCTGACGCACGTCATGGGTCCCGCCTGGGCCGCCTTCGTCGACCGGGCCGCCGGCTCGTGGCGGAAGATGCTCGACGTGCTGGCCGGAACCCTCGGCTAGGGTGGTGGCAGGGGCGGTCCGCCGGGCGGCCGCGAGTCATCACCCGGCGCGCACGGGGAAGTCACCCCGTCCCGTCCTGGCAATGCGCCCCGGGCCGTTGGTCTGCGCGTCCTCGGGGGCGGAATCTTTCAAAGGCTTTTCGCAGAACCCCCGGCGTCCGGCCGCGTCTTACCCTTGCATGCCGACCACCACGATGGATCCGCCTGCCCCCTCCTCCCGGCCGCCCCAGGACCGCCCGGCGCGGGTGCTTTATGCCGAGGACCTGCATGACCTGCGCGAATTGATGCGGCTGATCCTCCACCGCGCCGGCTATGAGGTGGAGACCGTCGCCGACGGCGACGAGGCGCTCCGGCGGCTGCGCGCGCCCCGGGCGGACTTCGACCTGCTGATCACCGATCATCACATGCCACAGGTGAACGGCCTTGAGCTGGTGCGGCGGCTCCCGACCACGCCCTTTCGCGGGAAGGTCATGGTTTTCAGCTCGGAGATCGATCCGGCCGTGCATCAGGAATATCACCGGCTGGGCGTGCGCGTGATCCTGCCCAAGCCGATCCGGCCCGATACGCTCCGCCGGGTGCTGGAGCAGCTGCTTGCCCCGGCCCCCTGAATCGGGCCCGCAAAAAAGCCGGCCGGGCAACCCGGCCGGCGTGCGAGATCAAAACAAAGCCCCGCGCGTCAGCTGGCGCGCGCCTTGTGGTAGGAGGCCTGCAGGCGGTCCCAGGCAAGGACCACGTTGTTCTTGGCCGCGTCCCAGGTGTCGGCGGTGGCCGTGCCGAGCGCCTCGAGCTTCGCCTTGTAGTCGGCCTCGGAGTTCTTGAGCTCGTCCATGGCCGCGCGACGGCTGGCCGTGGCCTGCGCCTCGGAATAATTGGCCTTCAGCTCGCTCAGCTTCACGTCGAGCTCGGCGCTGAGGGACTTGGCGCGGGCGTTGAAGTCATCCCGGCGCTCAAAGGTGAAGCTTTTGACTTCGCCCCAGGCGTCGACGAGGGCGACCTTGGTGTCGTGCGCGGCCTCCTTGACGGTGGCGGTGGCCTCGGCGCGATCCGACTTGCTGCAGCCGGTGACGGCCAGCGTGGTGACGAGGAACAGGGCGGGAATGTATTTGTTCATGATGATGATGTGGTGGTGGAAGAGGGCGGGCGAGGCATCCGGCACTCGCCCTGGCAACCCGCCGCGAGGAACCGCGGCAAGGGGACTGACCCGGGCGGGCCGGCGGGGTGTCGGGGAAAATTTTTCCGTCACCGCGAAAAACCGGGAACCGGACAGGATCCGCCGCACCCCCAAGGGAATAAGCAGCCCGCGCCGGCGCCTGCAGCAGGGGTTATTTCCCCCGCGGCAGCCTTGCCTTGGGCGGACCGGACGTATGTGCTGATAAAATAATCATCCCCCATGTTTACTGAAAAATCCCCCCTCCGCAGCCCGGTCATGTCCTCACTGGTGGCGACCCTCTGCCTCGCGGCCCCGCTCACCCTCGGCGCCCAGCCCGACGCCAACCCGTTGCTGACCAAGAGCCCCCTGCCCTACCAGCTGCCCCCGTTCGAGCAGATCAAGGATGAGCATTTCGCCCCAGCCTTCGAGCGGGGCATGGCCGAGGAGCTCAAGGAGGTCGAGGCCATCGCCAACAACCCGGCCAAACCCACCTTCGACAACACCATCGTCGCCCTCGAGCGCACCGGCGAACTGCTCGGCCGCACCACCCGCGCCTTCGGCATCCTGACCGCCTCGCTCACCAATCCCAATCTCCAGAAGCTCGAGACCGAGCTGTCGCCCAAGTCCGCCGCGCACCGCGACGCCATCCGGCTGAACGCCGCGCTCTTCGCGCGCATCGCCGCGCTTTACGACGCCCGCGCCACCCTCGGCCTCGATGGCGAGTCCGCGCGCCTGCTCGACCGCTACTACAAGGACTTCGTCCGCAGCGGCGCCCAGCTCTCCGAGGCCGACAAGACCAAGCTCCGCGCCCTCAACGCCGAGCTCGCCAAGCTCTCCACCCAGTTCAGCCAGAACGTCCTCAAGGAGATCAACGCCTCCGCCGTCATCGTCGACACCCGCGAGGAGCTCGCCGGCCTGTCCGACGCCGCCATCACCGCCGCCGCCGAGGCCGCAAAGAAGGCCGGCCACGCGGGCAAGTTCGCCATCCGCCTGACCAACACCACCGGCCAGCCCCCGCTCGACTCGCTCCAGAACCGCGCCGTGCGCGAGCGCGTCATGGCCGCCTCCCTCGCCCGCGGCAGCCGCGGCGGCGAGTTCGACAACCGCGCCATCGTGTCCGGCCTCGCCAAGCTCCGCGCCGAGCGCGCCGTCCTGCTCGGCTACGCCAACCACGCCGCCTTTCAGCTCGAGGAGCAGACCGCCGGCAGCGTCGGCACCGTGAACAAGCTCCTCGCCCAGCTCGCGCCCGCCGCCGTGGCCAACGCCCGCAAGGAGGCCGCCGACATGCAGGCCATCATCGACGCCGAGCAGGGCGGGTTCAAACTCGGCGCCGGCGACTGGGACTTCTACGCCGAGAAGGTCCGCCGCGAGCGCTACGCCTTCGACGAGACCCAGCTGCGCCCCTACTACGAGATCCGCCGCGTGCTCGTCGACGGCGTCTTCTACGCCGCCACCCAGCTCTACGGCATCACGTTCAAGGAGCGCCCCGACCTGAAGGGCTACAGCCCCGACATGTATGTGTTCGAGGTGTTCAACGCCGACGGCTCGCCGCTGGCGCTGTTCCTCGGCGACTTCTACGCCCGCGCCAACAAGCGCGGCGGCGCCTGGGCCAACGCCTACGTCCCGCAGGACGGCCTGACCGGCGACCTGCCCGTCATCGGCAACCACCTCAACATCCCGAAGCCGCCCGAGGGCGAGCCCACGCTGATGACGCACGACGAGGTCAACACGATGTTCCATGAGTTCGGCCACGCGCTGCACGGCATGTTCTCCAAGGTGAAATACCCGCGCTTCGCCGGCACCGGGGTGCCGCGCGACTTCGTCGAGTATCCCTCCCAGGTGAACGAGATGTGGGCCACCTGGCCCTCGATCTTCGCGCACTACGCGAAGCACTACCAGACCGGCGCGCCCATGCCCGCCGAGCTCCTCGCCAAGGTCGAGGCCGCCGACAAGTTCAACCAGGGCTTCAAGACCACCGAGCAGCTCGCCGCCACCATCCTCGACCAGGCCTGGCACCAGCTCACGGCGGACCAGGTGCCCGCCGCCGACGGCGTGCTGGCCTTCGAGGCCGCGACCCTGCAGAAGGCCGGCGTGGATTTCCCGCCCGTGCCGCCGCGCTACCGCACGACGTATTTCTCGCACGTTTTCGCCGGCGGCTACTCGGCCGGTTATTATTCCTACCTCTGGAGCGAGGTGCTCGACGCCCACAGCGTCGACTGGTTTAAGAAGCACGGCGGCCTCACCCGCGCCAACGGCGACCACTTCCGCCAGACGCTCCTGTCGCGCGGCGGCAGCGACGACGCCATGAATCTCTTCCGCAACTTCACGGGCAGCGATCCCGACATCAAACCTCTCCTCGCCCGCCGCGGGCTTGAGATCGCCAAATGACCCTAGCCTGAGTTTCGTAAATTTTTCACAACAAGCCGGCGAGACAACTGATGTTTTATCTGCTATCAGCTAGGTGCAATCCCTCATGAGCACTCCTGTCACATCACAGGCTGCCAACCCGACGCCGAAAAAGTCGCTCCGGGTTCTTTACGCTGACGACATGCGGGAATTGCGCCAATTACTTGAAGTAGTGCTCGGTCGCGATGGCCACAAGGTGGAGTCCGTTTCCGACGGCAACCTCGCCCTGGACCTGCTGCGACCCGACCCGACGGCCTACGATGTGGTCATCACCGACCACCACATGCCGACGGTCAGCGGCCTCGAGCTGGTGGCGAAGCTGCGCGCGATGAACTACAAGGGCCGCATCATCGTCTTCAGCTCCGAGCTCAGCGAGGAGGTCGACTCCACCTACCGCCATTACAAGGTGGACTTCATCCTGCCCAAGCCGGTGTTTCCCTCCGAGCTCCGCGCGCTGTTCGCGACGTTGTGAGGCCGGTGCCAATCCATTAAAAAACCCGCTCCAGATCGGAGCGGGTTTTTTGTTGTGACCAAAAAACGGTTACTTGGCGCGGGTCGCGGTCCACTCGGACTTCATCGTGTTGCCGTCGCGGCCCTGGCGCTCGACCGAGCCCTTGATCGTGTCGCCCTCGAGCTTGCCCTCGTATTTGCTCGTGCGCTTGTTGCCGTTCCACTCGCGCGTGACGCTGAACGCAACCACGTCGCCCTTGACCGAGCCGTCGCCGATCGCGACGTCGGGAATCGCACCCTGCGGTCCCTGGATGCCGAGCATGGTGCCCGTGAGGACGCCGTCCTTGGCCTCCAGCTTGAGGGTGACCTCGAAGCCCGGGCCGCCCTGGCGGCCCGGCTGGGTCCACTTCCAGGTGCCGGTGGCATCGGCCGCGAACGCGGCCACGGAGACAAAACAAGCGGCGGCGATCGCCGCGAACAGTTTGAACGTAGATTTCATATTTTGGGTTTGGGGTGCTGCGGTAAGACGCCCTAGCCCCGGGGGAGTTTCAGCCGCCATCCTGCTTACGGTCAGAATAAGTAATCCGGCTTCGCCCTTGCGACCCCCGGTCGGATCCGGACAGGCTGCCGCAGCTTTCACCCCACCCCATGTCCACTGCGACCCTGGTCCAGATCGGTGTCTTCTTGGTATTGAACGTTTTGATCGGCGTCGTGACCTGGCTGCATTGCCGCAAGGCCGACCGCAGCGGCAACGAAGCCAAGGAGTATTTCCTCGCCGGCAACAGCCTCAGCTGGGTCTTCATCGCCGGCTCGCTCACGCTGACGAATATCAGCACCGACACCCTCGTCGGCTGGAACGGCAACCAGATGCTCCTCGTCGTCTGCTGGGAACTGGCCGGCGTGCCGGGGCTCATCCTGCTCGCGAAGGTCTTCGTGCCGCTCTACTACAAATACAAGTGCACGACGGTCACCGAGCTGCTCGAGCGCCGCTACAACAACAAGCACATCCGCGCCACCGTCGGCTCCATTTTCCTGCTCGGTGATGTGTTCATTTTTCTGCCGGCGATGCTCTACACGAGTTCGCTGCTGCTGAAGTCGATGTTCGGCCTCGAGCTGCCCCTCGTCGTCATCGCCAGCGGCACGGCGCTGGTCGGCGCCATCTACGCCATCGGCGGCGGCCTGCGCGCCGTGGCGATCTCCGACACCTACAGCGGCGTCATCGTGCTCGGCATGGCGCTGCTCGTGGCGTTCCTCGCCATGAACGCCGTCCACTGGGACCTCTCCGCCCTGCCGCCCGAGCGCCTGACGCTCATCGGCGGTCCGGACTCCGTGCTGCCCTGGCCCACGCTGCTCACCGGCATGATCTTCACCCAGCTCTACTACTGGAGCACCAACCAGACGATCACCCAGCGCATCCTCGCGGCGCCGAACATCCGCGAGGCCCAGAAGGGCGCCTATGGCGCGGCTGTCATCCGCCTGCTCATCGTGCCGCCCATGGTGATCCTGCCCGGCCTCGCCGCCTACCAGCTCTTCGGCCCGCTCGGCGACGCCACCTACGGCAAGATTGTCGCCCACGTGCTGCCCACCTGGCTGCTCGGGGCCTTCGCCGCGGCGATGTTCGGCGCGGTCATGACCAGCTACAACGCCACCCTTAATTCCGCCGCCTCGCTCTACGTCTGCGACATCCACCAGAAATATATCAACAGCCAGGGCCCGATCCGGCGGCTCAGCATCTGGTTGCAGGTGGGCTTCGCGATCTTCTCCGTCGTCATGGTGCCGGTCTACGCGGGCGCCGAGAGCATCATCCAGCTGATCCAGCAGCTGCTCGGCCTGTTCAGCATGCCGATCCTCGCCGCCTTCATCACCGGCCTGCTCTTCCGCAATGTCGACGCCCGCGCCGTCATCGGCACGCTCATCTTCGGCGCAATCTTCTACGCCCTGCTCTCCTTCGGCTGGCCCGTCTGGCACAAGGCCGATCCCTCGCTCCCGAAACCGCCGCACTTCCTCCACCTGATGTTCGCCACCGTCTGGGCCTGCGTCGGCTTCGCCCTGGCGATCAACCGTTTCGTCTTCGGCAAAAGATCCGAATTCGAACTCGGCACCCGCGAGGCCTGGCGGAACGTGTGGGCGGTGCTGCGGGCGTAGGGAGTTTTGTAGGTGGCGTGCCTGCACGCCACGTTGCGCGCCTCCACTACTTGCGCGCCATCGCCGCGAGCAGCGCGACGGCCATGTCGTTGTAGGGCGTCGCGATGCCGTGCTTGCGGCCGAGCCGCACGATGACGCCGTTGCGCGCGTCGAGTTCCATCGGCCGGCCGGCCGCCCGGTCGGCGTGGATCGAGTTCATCGAGTCCGGCGGCGCTGCGCGCTGACCGGCCAGGATCTTCTCCGGCAGACCGTCCTCAAACACCGCGCCCTCGGCCCGGCCGACGGCCATGCACTCCCGGACCATGGCCATGAACAGCCCGCCGACCTGCTCGTCGTGATATACGCCCGCCGGCCGCAGCAGCAGCGCGTTGATGATGCCTGCGGAATTGTTGCACAGCTTGCGCCAGACCGCGCTCTTCAGGTCCGGCGTCGTCGTGACGTCGAGCGGCGTGCCGGCGAACAGCGCCACGAACTCCCGGCCGCGTGCATCGTCCTGCACGACCATGCGGCCGGCGCCACGCTGGCGGATATGCGTGGGATCCGCGCGCTCGGCCGGGATGTCGACCATGACAGGCACAATCTGCTCCGCCGGAAGGAAAGGGGCAAATCGCTCGCGATGTTCCACGCCGTTCTGCAGGATCGCCACCGGCGCACCTTGCCCGGCGAGACCCTGGAGCCACGCCGCCGCGCCCGCCGCGTCATAGGCCTTGGTGGCCACCAGCACCCAGTCCGCGGGGGTCGCCTGTTCGGGCGCCGTCAGCACCCTCGGCCGCGCCACGAGCGGGCCGTGCGGCGTCTCGACGTGCAGCTCGCCCAGCGGACGCCGCGCGCAGAGCGTGACCTCGTGCCGGCCGGTTTTTTCCAGCCACGCGGCGATGACCCCGCCGACCGCCCCCGGACCCACCAATGCGATGCGCGACATGGCCAGGAGGCTTGGCCGGAAGCCCGGAAGCGTCGAACCCATTCCTTGTCTTACAGTCACACTCGGCCGCGCTTGCCTGTCCGCCGCCGGACGCCAGCCTGCGCGATGATGCCACTACCCCGGATCATCATTTTTCTCGGCCTGCTCGTCCTGGGCCGCGCTGCCGAACCTGTCGCCTACCCGAATCCGCTCATTCCGCAGCGCGCCGACCCGTGGATTCACCGGCACGACGACGGGTATTATTATTTCATGGGCACCGTGCCGGAATACGACCGGCTTGAGCTGCGCCGCGCGCAAACCATCACCGGCCTCGCCTCGGCCGAGGCGAAGGTGATCTGGAAGAAGCACGCGACGGGCATCATGGGCGCGCACATCTGGGCGCCCGAGATCCATTTCATCGGCGGCAAGTGGTATGTCTATTTTGCCGCCGGCGCCTCCGACAAAATCTGGGAGATCCGCATCTACGTCCTGGAGAACTCCTCCCCAAACCCGCTCGAGGGCGAGTGGGTCGAGAAGGGCCAGCTGAAGACCGGCTGGGAATCCTTCTCGCTCGATGCCTCCACCTTCGAGCACCGCGGCCAGCGCTACCTCCTCTGGACGCAACGTCACCCTGACATCAAGGGCACCAACATCTACATCGCGAAGATGGACACACCCTGGAGCATCAGCACCCCGGCGGTGCTGCTCTCGAAGCCCGAGTTTCCGTGGGAGCAGGTCCGCTACTGGGTAAACGAGGGCCCGACCGTGCTGCACCGGAACGGCCGGCTCTTCCTCACCTACTCCGCCGCCGGCACCGGCGCCGAATACTGCCTCGGACTGCTCACCGCGGACGAAAACGCCGACCTGCTCGACCCGAAGTCGTGGACGAAGTCACCCGCGCCGGTCTTCACGACCAGCGACGCGAACGGCATCTACGGCCCGGGCCACAATTGCTTCGCGACCGAGAACGGCGTGGACCTGCTCGTCTACCACGCGCGGAACTACCGCGACATTCCCGGCGACCCGTTGCGCGACCCCAACCGCCACACGCGCGTGCAACCGGTCGCCTGGCGCGCCGACGGCACGCCGGATTTCGGCGTGCCGGTGCGCGAGACTCAGCCGCGCCAGTAACCCTCGATCCACACGTGGTGCCGGCCGCGCCGTTCCCAGTGCGCCGGAACGTAGTGGCGGTAGCGGTCCGGCGGGATCTCCCAATAGCCGGGGACCCAGACGTAACCGCGGCCCGCATAACGCCAGTAACCCTCGACCCACACCGCCTCGGCGCGCGGACGCTCGTAGATCACCTCGCGCTGGCGCGGCGGCGGCGGAGGCGGAGGCGGCGACTCCACGATGATCTCGGTGGTGGCCTCGGCCTCGGAGCGATACAGCGTGCCGCGCTCGTGGTCGGCCGCGTTGCCGAGGGTGCCGCCGGCCATGGCACCGACCGCGGCCCCGATGGCCGCGCCGCTGGCGGCGTTGCCGGAGCCGCGGTTGTTGCCGATGATGCCGCCCGCGATGGCGCCGAGCACGCCGCCGGTCACGGCGCCGCGCTGCGTGTTGGGGCCCGTGCCCGCGCAGCCGCCCCCCAGCAGGACCACGGTGAGCGAAAGCAGGAGGATTGGTTTTGTTTTCATGGTTGGTAGCGGCCCGGAAGCGGGCCTGCCCGAACCTGACCGCGAAACCGGCCGGTGGTTTCACGCGCGAAGGTCAACCGGCCGTGTAACCTTCCCGCGTGCCGCGGGTCTAAGCGCACCTCCCATGCCCGAAACCAAAACCACCCGCCGGGCCCGCCTCACGCCGCGTTTCCACTGGCGCAACACCGGCCAGTATTTCCTGCGCGGCATCCTCGTGCTGGCGCCCGTCGTCATCACCCTTAGCGCGCTGCTCTGGGGCTTCAACCGGGTCGATGGCATCCTGCAGCCTCACGTGACCTCGCCCGGTCTCGGCTTGGTGTCCATCCTGCTGTTTGTGCTGCTGGTCGGCTGGATCAGCACCTTCCGGTTTGTGAAGCACATCTCCATCCACATCGACGCCGTCCTTGCGCACACGCCCGGCGTGGGCTTCATCTACACCTCGGTGCGCGATTTCTTCGAGGCGTTCGTCGGCCACAAGCGGCGCTTCACCCAGGCCGTGCTGGTCAACGTGCTGGCGGACGAGGTCTGGATGGTCGGTTTCCTGACCGACGAGGAACCGGCGGGCTTCAACCTCGGCGCCGGCTATGTCTCCGTCTATGTCCCGCAGGCCTACAACGTCGGCGGCCAGCTTTTCCTCGTGAAGCGCAACCGCGTCCGGCCGATCGGGAGCCACTCCTCGCCTGATGTCATGAAATACGCCGTCACCGGCGGCGCCGTCGAACTCCCCGACAAGGAGACCTGAGGCTCCGCGGAACCTGCGTGCCCCCACCGGGTCACAGCCGGCATGACACCGTCACCTCTCACCCGGCCGGGCCTGCTGGTGCTGGCCGGCTGGCTGTTGCTCGTCACCGGGTCGCTCCGCGCCGCGGACGGCGGGTTCACCGCCACGCTTTCGCCGGAGCAGAGGACGGCCGCCGGGCTGACGACGCTGACCGACGACGAACGCACGGCGCTCGACCAGCTGGTGGCGGACGACCTCGCCTTTGCCCGCCGGGAAAAAATCACCGATCTCGGCGGCACGTTTGTTTCCCGCCGCACCGAGGCGGACCGCAAGCAGGCCGGCCTCGACCGGCTTTCGCCGGAGCAACTGGCGAAACTGAACGAACTCGTCGCCGCCGCCCTCGCGGCCCGCCCGAAGCCCAAGGAGCGCCCGCGGCTCAAGGAAAGCGATGTCCTCGGCGCCAAGCGCCGCGGCGAGATCCACGGTTCCGTCACCGTGATGTATGGCTGGGGCCGCGGCGGCCGGGATTATCGCGCCGGGACGCTCTGGCTGGATTATCAGGACCCCGACGGGCGCTTCGGTCTCGGCCTGGGCCTCACCGCGGCGGACGGCGACGGCTTCTACGGATATTATCCGGGGTATTATTACCCGGGCGGCTACTATGCGGATTATTATCCCGGTTATGGTGACCCGTGGTATTACCCGGCGCCCCGGGTTTATCTCGATGCCTCCTACCCGGCCGGTGACCGCGGCGATTTTGCCCGGGGTGACGGCGCCTATCTCCGCGGACCGCGGTCAGGCGGACACGGCGGCGGCCGCCGGCGCTGAGACTCGCCGCGCCGCAGTGGGCGGTGGTCGATTGGCCGTTGAGCCGCCATGCCGGGGCGCTACAACGCGGCCATGCCTCCCCTCCCCATTTGGCGCCGCCTCGTGCTCGGCTGCGCCATAGCCGGCCTGCTGCACTCCAGCCCCGCCCAGACCACACCCGATCCCGTCGAGCGCATATGGACCGGCACCGTGACCGCGCCGCAAGGCTCGGCCGAAATCGGCTTCGCCTTCACGCGCGGGACCGACGGCCGGCTGCACCTCGCCTTCAACATGCCGGCGATGTTTACCTACAACGCCAGGCTCGGCCCCGCCGTGAAGGTGGAGAACGGCACCTACACCCTCCTGCCCTTCAACACCACGCTCCGCCTCGAGGGCGACCAGCTCACCGGCACCTTCGGCCTGAGCCAGCTCCCGCTCGAACTGCACCGCGGCGGCACCTTCGCCCCCGCACCCCCGCCCCCCGTTTATCCCGCGGCCCCCGCCCCGCTCTGGACGCGTCCGCTCTCCTCCACCTGGGCATCGCCGGTCGTGCACGACGGCATCATCTACGTCGGCACGACCGATGGGAAATTCCATGCCGCCCGCGCCAGCGACGGGAGCGAGGTCTGGACCTGGACCGGACCCCACCGCATCGACGGCCGGGCCTTGGTGACGGGTGACACCGTTTATTTCGTGGATGGCAAAATCGAGCTCGTCGCGCTCAACCGCGCCGACGGCGCGCTGCGCTGGCGCTTCCCGCTCCACGACGCGGCCCTCGCCGGCAAGCCCGCGCCGGACAACCCGACCTTCAACCGCCGCACCGCGATCCCGTTCGTCGCCGACGGCACCGTCTACTGCGGCTCCAGCGACGGCGGCCTTTATGCCATCGACGCCGCCACCGGCCGGAAACTCTGGCGGCACGACGCCAAGTCGCCCGTCTTCTCCGGCATCAGCCGGCCCGCCGCTCACATCCTCGCCTTCGGCTGCATGGACGGCAGCGTCGTGCAGCTCGATCTCCGCACCCGGCAGGAGACCGCGCGCTTCAAGACCGGCGGTGGCGTGGTGACCACACCGTTGTTCACGGCGGACCGCGTCATCGCCGGCAGCCGCGATTACACGCTGTATGGCTTCAACGCCGCCGACGGCGCGGTCGCATGGAAATTCTCCTACTGGTTCTCGTGGGTCGAATCCACGCCGCAGCTCGTGGACGGTGTGATGTATGTCGGGGCGTCGGATTTCCGCCGCGTCACCGCCCTCGACCCCGCCAGCGGCCGCGCCCTCTGGTCCACCGATGTCCGCGGCATGTGCTGGGGCTGGCCTGCCGTCACGGCCGACACCGTCTTCATCGGCACCGTCGCGCAGAACATTCCCGGCACGGTCATCACCCACACCGGCGGCATCATGGCCCTCGACCGCCAGACCGGCGCCGTGCAGTGGCAATATCTGTCGCCGCTGCCGCCCGCCAACTCCTTCGGCGGCCAGGCCGGCTCGCTCGCGCCGGCCGGCGACCGCGTCATCGCGCTCGGGTTCGACGGCGTGCTGACAGCCTGGCCGGTGCGCTAGGCGTCATTTCACCAGCGCCTGGTAGGTCAGCACCTTTATGCGCTGGTTGAGGTCGCTGCCACCGGCCGGACGCAGCTGCGTCATGAAGAGGAAGACCAGCCGCTCCTTGGGATCGACGACATACTGCGGGAAATAGGCGCTGCCCCAGCCATAGGAGCCCTCGCCGAGGAGCTCGCCGTGCCGGCCGGGCCGGTCGTTGACCCAGAAGCCGAGGCCGAAGGATTGCCGCCCGCCGGCATGCAGGTCGCCGACGTGGCTCGCATGCATCAGCTCCACCGTCCGCGGACCGAGCAGGCGCACGCCGTCGAGCTCGCCACCATTGAGCAGCATCTGGAGGAAACGCCCGTAGTCCGCCGCGGTCGACAACAGGCCGGCCCCGCCGGAGAAACAGCGCCGCGGGCCGGTGACGTAATCACCCTGGTCGCCGGGCGCGAGCACGCCGCCGGTCAGGCCGTAAACCGTGGCCAGCCGGCCGGCCTTTTCGGGCGGCAGGAAAAAGGAAGTGTCGGGCATCCGCAACGGACCGGTGATGCGCTCGGCGATGAACCGGTCCAGCGGCATCCCGGAGACCACCTCGACCAGGTAGCCAAGCAGGTCGCTGCCGAAACCGTAGTCATAGGCCTCGCCGGGATGATGGGCGAGCGGAAGCCGGGCCAAACGCAGCATGGCGTCACCGATGGGCTCGTCGTGGTTGGCGAAATACCAGCCCTGGACATTGGCCGCGCGGAACTCCTCGGCCGCGGGGTTGGCGCCGTCCCCGTAGCTGAGCCCGGCGGTGTGGGTCATCAGCTGGCGGATGGTGATGGGGGACTTGGCGGGGACCTTGACGTATTTTGTCCCCTCCGGTGCGCCGGGCGGCGGCGGCACCGCGACCTCGGACCGGGCGAAGGCGGGGATGTATTTACCGACCGGGTCGTTCAACATGAAGCGGCCTTCCTCATACAACATGAGCGCGGCGACGGTCGTCAGCGCCTTGCTCATCGAGGCGATCCGGAAAATCGTGTCCGTCGCCATCGGGCGGTCGGCGGCGATGTCCTGCCGGCCGTAGGCCTTGAGCTGGACGATGCCGCCGTCACGGGCGATGAACATGACGCCGCCGGCCAGGCGCTTCCCGGCGATTTCATCCTCGATGGCCCGGTCGAGCCGGCCCAACCGGACCGGGTCGAAGCCGGCCGCCGCCGGGTCGGTCGCGCGCAGCAGCGGGGCGCCGAGCGCGGCCAGGAAAAACACGGCCGCCAGCAGCGACCGATGGACAGGATGGCAGGGGTGGTTCATCGCCCGACAGCGAACCCTCATTTCACCCCCGGTTCAAATCTGATTTGCCCGCCGGCGTCGATTCTGCGCACCCTCGCCGCCTGCCCATGACCGTTGACGCCCCCGATCTCCTCGATCGTTTCCTGCGCTACGTGCGGATCGACACGCGCAGCAACGACCAGTCCGCCACCACCCCGAGCACGCCCGGCCAGTGGGACCTGCTCCGGCTGCTGGCCACGGAACTTCAGGCCCTCGGCCTCACGGACGTGACGCTGACGGAGCACGGCTACCTCCTCGCCACGCTGCCGGCCACCTCACCCAGACCCGTGCCAACCCTCGCGTGGTTCGCGCACGTGGACACCGCGCCCAACCTGCCCGGCCTCGCCAAGCCGATCGTGCACCGCGCCTACGCCGGCCAGCCCATCGTGCTGCCCGACGACCCGGCGCAGCAACTCGCGCCCGAGACGACGCCTTTCCTGCGCGACTGCCTCGGGCACGACATCATCACCGCCAGCGGCACGACCCTGCTCGGCGCCGACGACAAGTCCGGCGTGGCCGTGATCATGAACACCGTGCGCCACCTGATCGCGCACCCGGAGATCCCGCACGGCCGCATCCGCGTCTGCTTCAACCCCGACGAGGAGATCGCCCGCGGCATGGCCAAGGTCAGCCTGGAGCAGATCGACGCCGACTTCGGCTACACGCTCGACGGCTCGGCGCCGGGCGAGATCGATGCCGAGACCTTCAGCGCCGACGCCGCGGTGCTCGAGATCCACGGCGTGGCCGCGCATCCCGGCTGGGCGAAGGACGTGATGGTGAACGCCGCGCGCCTTGCCGGCCGCTTTCTCGCGGCGCTCCCGCCCGAGCTTTCCCCCGAGCGCACCGACGGGCTGGCCGGCTTCATCCACCCGGTCGAGTGCGCCGCCTTCGCCGAGGTCGCCCGCGTGCGGATGATCCTGCGCGACTTCGAGCTGGCCGGCCTCGCCGCCAAGCGCGCCGTGGTGGAACGGATCGTGGCGGAACTCCGCGCCGCCGAGCCGCGCGCACGCTTCGAGCTCACCTTCACCGAGCAATACCGCAACATGCGCTACTGGCTCGAGCAGGACATGCGGCCGGTCGAGTTCGCCCGGGAGGCCATCCGCCGCGCCGGCCTCACGCCGAAGTCCAGCGCCATCCGCGGCGGCACCGACGGCTCCAACCTCACCGCCCGCGGCCTGCCCACGCCCAATCTCTTCTGCGGCATGCACGAGGTCCACAGCCCGCGCGAGTGGGTCAGCCTGCAGGACATGGCGAAAGCGGTTGAAACCCTCCTGCACCTCGCCCAAGTCTGGCACGAGCGCTCCGCATGAAATCCCTCCCGATCCGCGTCCTGTTCGCCGCCCTCCTGGCCCTGTTATTCGGCGGCTGCGCCTCGTTCGACGCCTCCGTCGAGGGCGGCCGGAGCCTGAAGGGCGTGCAGCGCTTCTTCGTCGTGAGCAACCTCAACGACAACCGCGCCCTCGACCACCAGATCGCCCAGGCGCTCAAGGCCCGCGGCCTCGTCGCCGAGGTCGGCCCGCTGACCATGATGCCCGACGACTCGCAGGCCGTCGTCACCTACCAGGACCACTGGGCGTGGGATTTCGGTGAGCACCTTGTCTTCCTGCGGATCGATATCCGCCAGCCCTCGCAGGAGCAGACCTACGCCAGCGCAACGTTCAGCGCCAAGGTGCCGCTGCGCGAGCCGGCCGGCGTGACGCTCAACCGCCTGGTCGCGACGTTGCTCGAGAAATAACCGGGGCCTTGCACTGTCTTGGTTTGGAGGCGGGACCATCAGTCCCGCGAGGCGCAGGCTGCGAAAGTCCGGACCTGCGGGACTGATGGTCCCGCCTCCATCGCAGACCTTCACCCAAACACCGCCGCGCGTTCCGCGGCGTTCAGCTCGCGCCACCGGCCCGGGGCCAGGTCACCCAGCGCAAACCGCCCGGTGCGCACGCGCAGCAGCCGCAGCGTCGGGTGGCCGACCGCCGCCGTCATCCGCCGCACCTGCCGGTTCTTGCCCTCGATGAGCTCCAGCGACAGCCAGCAATCCGGCACCGACTTCCGCACCCGGATGGGCGGATCGCGCGGCGCCACGGCCGGCGCGGGCTCGATCCGCCGCACCGTGCAGGGCTGCGTCGTGTAATCGCCGATCTTCACGCCGCGCGCCAGCTGTGCGAGGGCGGCTTCGGTCGGGATGCGCTCGACCTGCACCCAGTATTCGCGCGGATGCGCCGCCGCCGGGTCGAGCAGGCGCGAGTTCAGCCCGGGTTCGTCGGAGAGCAGCAACAGCCCCTCCGAGTCGGCATCGAGCCGGCCGAGCGCATAGGTCTGGGGCGGCAGCTTGAAGTCCGCCAGCGTCCGCCAGACCGAGCCCGGCTCGGGCGTGAACTGCGAAAGCACCCCGTAGGGTTTGTGGAGCGCCAGAAGCATGGCGCAGTTGAAAGTTGAAAGCTAAAACTTGAAAGAACGAACCACGGGCCCGCCAGGAGCCGTGCATTCAACCTTCACCTTTCAACTTTCACCCGCCCGGCCGGAGCCGGGCGTTCAGCGCGTCAGGCGCGCCCAGGTGAAGTTCGGGTTGCGGCCCTCGCGGATGCTGAGGCGGATCCAGAGCAGCGCCAACGGCTCGAGGCTGCGCGCCATGCCGAGGCCGCCGGTGTCCACCGGGTCAAAGCCGAGGTCGGCCGCCAGCTTGTGCACGGTCTTCTTGGCCTCGTCATCGTCACCGCAGTAAAACATCACCGGCTTCAGCCCGGCCGCGTTCGGATACTCCGAGTTGGCGAAATTTTCCCAGCCGTAGGTGTTGAAGGCCTTCACGACCTTCGCGCCGGCCGCGAGCTTCTCGACCTCCTCGGCGCCCGAAGTCGTCGATCCGAGCGAGAGGCTGAGGCTGCCGTCGCCGTTGAGGGACAGGGGATTCGTGCAGTCGATGATGACCTTGCCGCGCAGGTCGCCCAGCGCGCTGATCGCGTCGGGCACCGCCGGCCAAGGGGTGGCGAGCACGATGATGTCCGCGCTGCGCGCCGCGTCCGGCAGTATCACGGCGGTGGCGCCGACGCCGATCTCCGCGAGCGGGGGCTGGGTCTTGCCGTGGCCCGGGTTGCGCACGCCGAAGATGATGTAGTGTCCCGCCTTGGCCCAGGCCTTGCCGAGTGAGCCACCGACATTGCCCGCCCCGATGATCGCGATTTTCATACGGCGGCCAGATTGACGTTTCCAAGCCTTTGGGCAACAACTCCGTGCGTGTCGGCTCCAAAACGTTTGGTAAAAATCGGGTGGCTGGCCGTGCTCGCCGCCGCGCTGCTTTTCCTCGCCGCCGACAGCGCACGGAAGCTCGCGGCTTTCCGTGCCGCGTGCGCACTGGGTGAACAGGGCCGACCGGCCCCGGCGGTGGCGAGCGATTCGCCCACGGGCTATGCGGACGGACGCCGCAGCCAGATCCTCCAGTCCACCGACGGCTACCACTGGGTCATGCAAACCCAGCAGATGATCGCGACCGGCGACTGGCGGTTGCGGCGGGTGAATTACGACAACGCCCCCGGTGGCCGTGAGGTGCACTGGTGTTCGCCGCTGCATTGGTGGCTCGCGCTGGTCGCCTGGGCGGATCACGTCGCGACCGGCCGGCCTTGGCTGGTGGCGGTCGAGCCGGCCGCACTTTATGCCGGCCCGCTGCTGCTCGGTCTCTTCCTGCTCGGCGTCGTGCCGTGGGCCGCGCGTCGACTCGGGGCCTGGCCGGCCGCCTTGCTGGCGGCGGGCCTCGTCGCCGTCGTGCCGTTCAGCGGCGAATTCGGCACGGGGAGCTTCGACCATCACGGCGTCGCCGCGGGCTGCGCGTTGCTGACCGTGCTGTTTCTGCTCGCCGGGGTGAACGGTGCGCCGGCAAACGTGCGCCGCGCCTTCATCGGCTCAGGTCTCGCCGGCGCCGCCGGGCTCTGGGTCAACGCCGCCACCCAGATTCCCGTGCTCGCGGGTGTCGGGCTCGGGGCGCTGCTGGCGGGGTGGCTGGCCCGCGCGGAAAAAGGCGCGCCGTTCAACCCGTCGCTCTGGCGCACCTGGGGCCTGGCCGGCGGCGGGGCCTCGCTGCTCTTTTATCTGGTGGAGTATTTCCCGTCACACCTCGGCTGGCGGCTGGAGGTCAACCACCCGCTCCACGCGCTGGCCTGGGCCGGGGCCGGGGACCTGCTGGCCCGGCTGGGTGAGCGCCGGAAACCTTCCGTCGCCATGCTCGCCGGCGCGCTGGCCGTGGCCGCGCCGCTCCTGGTCGTGCTGGCGTTCCCGGCACACACCTTCGTCGTCGCCGACAAGTTTCTTTGGACGCTGCACGTGGACTACATCAGCGAGTTCTCGCCGCTGCTCGCGCGGCTGCAGGGCGTGGAGGCCCTGCTGGTCCTGATCAATATCCTGCCGCTGGTCGGACTCGCCGCTGGCTGGTTGATCTGGAGCGGCCAGCTCGCGCCGACCCTTCGCACCACGCTGGCCCTGAGCCTGATGCCGGCGGTGCTCCTCACGTTGCTCACGCTGTCGCAGCAGCGCTGGCTGCATGTGGCCGACGCGCTCTGGCTCGGCTCGTTGGTGGCAGTGGCGCTGGTCACGACCACGGCCGGGAATTTCCCGTGGAATACCGCGCAAAGGATCGGCGCGGGGCTTTTCCTCGCGCTGGTGCTGCTGCCCTACCCGCTGCGCGCCGGGCTTGATGCTTTCCGCGCCCAGCCCGGCCTGTCGCGCGAAAACATCCGGCAGTTCGTCGTGCGCGACCTCGCCTGGTGGCTGCGCCGGCGCACGGGCAGCGACGCGGTCACCGTGCTCAGCGGGCCCACCGCGACGACCGAACTCGTCTATCACGGCGGCTTCAAGGGCGTCGGCACGCTTTATTGGGAGAACCTCGCCGGGCTGCGCGCCCTCGTGGACATCTACGGCGCCGCCGATCCGGACCGGGCGCTGGAACTGATCCGCGCGCGCGGCGTGACCCACCTCGTGATCCTGCCGTGGGGCCCGTTCGCGCTGGAGTCGGCGCGGCTGGCCCGCGGGCTGCGCGCCGCGGAGCCGGTGCCGGCGGGCGCCTTCGCCGTCGACCTGCTGGAGTCCGGCCGCGGCCTGCCCGACTGGGTGCGGCCGCTGCCCTACCGGCTGCCCGAAACCGAACAGTTCAAGGACCAGTTCGCGCTCGTGCTGGAGATCGCGCCGGAGCAGACCGCCGCCGAGGCCGCCGTGCACCGCGCCCGCTTCCTGGCCGCCATGGGCGACCCCGCCTCCGCGCAACAACTGATCCGGCAGGTGGTGGCCGCCAACCCCAACCAGCTCACGGCCCTCGTCACGCTGGCGCAGTTCCAGCGCGCCGCCCGCGAGCGTTCGGCGCACAACAACACGGTGGAACGCCTGCGGCCGCTGCTGCGGACCGATCCGCCGCTCGAGCCGGCCGACCGGGTCGCCCTCGCCCTGGAGCTGGCCGCCGCCAGCATTCCCGACGCGACCTACGCCCAGGTGGCCCGCTGCTGGGCCACGTTCCAACCGCCGGACATCCGCCGCCTGGCGCCGGAGACGCTCGCCGTGCTCCTGCAGCTCACCCGCGACTTCAAGGTCGCGCCCCCGCCGGAACTCCTCGCCCTGGCCGAGAATATCGCGGCCGCCGACCGGCCGCGCTGAGGTTCAGTTGCCCGACGGCACCACGTAGACAAAAACCGCGGCCCAGTGGCAGGCGCTGCCCCCGAGCACGAACAGGTGCCAGATGGCGTGGTGATACGGCAGGCGCTTCCAGAGATAAAAGACCGCGCCGCCCGTGTAACACAGGCCGCCGGCCACCAGCAGCTTCAGGCCGCCCGCCGGCAGCGCCGCGACCAGCGGCTTGATGGCGACCATCACCAGCCAGCCCATCGCGACGTAGATCAGCGTGGACACCACCCGGAAGCGGCCGGCCAGCCAGAACTTCATCGTCACACCCGCCACGGCGAGGCCCCACACCACGCCGAAGAGGCTCCAGCCCCACGGCCCGCGCAGCGTGACGAGCACGAACGGCGTGTAGGAGCCGGCGATGAGCAGGAAGATGGCGGCGTGGTCGAATTTCTGCAGCAGCACCTTCAACCGCTCGCCGCGCAGGCTGTGGTAGAGCGTCGAGGCCGTGTAGAGCAGGACCAGCGTGGTGCCGAAGATGGCCGTGCTCACCACGTGCCAGGCATCGCCGTGCCGCGCGGCAAAAGCGACCATCAGCACCAGCCCCGCGACGCTCAGCACCGCGCCCAGCCCGTGCGTCAGGCTGTTGGCGAGCTCCTCGCGTTCGGTGTAAGCGGCGGCCATGGCCGTCGAGCCAGACAAGCTGCCCGCGGCGGGTCAAGGCCGGGCCAGCCCCTGCAGCCGCGCCAGCTCGGCGTGCGCCGCCTGGTCGTCGGGACGCAGCCGCACGTAGGCCTGGAGCTGCCCGACCGCCTCGGGCACGCGGCCCAGGTGCGTGAGCAGCACCGCCAGGTTGCGCCGGGGATCAGCATACTCCGGATCAAGCCGCACCGCCCGCTCGTAGGCCGCGACCGCCTCGGGCAGGCGCCCGAGTTCGACCAGGACGTTGCCCAGGTTATTGGCGACATCGGCATAGTCGGGCTTCAGCCGGAGCGCCTCTTCATAATGGGACAGCGCCTCCGGCAGGCGGCCGGCCTGGACGAGGGCGTTGCCGAGGTTGTAGCGGGCCGCCGCCGCGCGCGGATCCAGCCGCACCGCCTCCTCGCCGTGCCGGATGGCCTCGGCCCCCCGCCCCTGCTCCAGCCGGACATTCGCCAGGTTGCCGTGCGCCTCGGCAAAACCCGGCTTGAGCCGCACCGCCTCCTCATAATGAACCCCGGCCTCGTCCAGCCGGCCGGCCGCCAGCAGGACATTGCCGAGGTTGTTGTGCGCCTCGGGATAGGCCGGCTGCAGCCGCAGCGCCTCCTCATACCGGGCGACGGCCTCGGCCGGACGACCCAGTCGCGCCAGCGCCAGCCCGAGGTTGTAATGGGGCTCAGGCACCGCCGGCTGCAGCCGGATGGCCTCCGCGTAGTGCGCCAGCGCCGCCTCCGGCCGGCCGGCGGCGAACACGGCCTTGCCCAGGTTGTTGTGCGCCCGGCCGTTCGCCGGCTGTTTGGCCACCGTGTCGGTCCACAAGCCCACCTCGCTGCCGTAGTCGGTGTTGCGCTGCAGGGTCAGCCCGGCGAGGACCGCCGCGAACACGCCGCAGACCACGACCGCACGCCGGCCCAAGCGGGCCCACAGGCCGGCGACGACCAGCACCGCCAGCACGGCCAACGGCAGATAAACGCGGTGTTCGGCCATGGTCTGCGAGGCCACGGGCACCAGGCTCGAACTCGGCGCCAGGATCAGGAAGAACCACGCGCCGGCAAATCCCCACACCGGCCGGCGCACCAGCGCCACCCCTGTGCCGGCGGCCAGCACCACCAGCAGCAGCGCCTGCGGCCAGACGGCGCCGAGATGACCGACGGTCACCGTGCCATAATCAAACACCAGCGGATCCGGCCAGACCACGAGCCTCAGGTAATGAACAATGGCCTGGCACTGCGTCAGCAGGTAGACCCACGGGCTGACCGTCGTGCCGAAACCCGCGGTGCCGCCGCGTCCCGTGGTGCCGGCCACCAGCCAAGCCAGCAGGATCCAGGTGGCCGCCAGCCCAAGGTAATAGGACCGGCGCAGCCGCCAGGCTTCCCGGAATGTCCCGGCCACAAAGGTGCGGTCATACAGCAGCACCATGAGCGGCGCGGTGGCCATGACCTCCTTGCTGGCCATGCCGGCCAGGCAGGCGCCGAGGGACATCGCCAGCCCCAGGTTGGCCGTGCCGCGGGCTTCAACGGCCCGGATGAACCCATAGAGTGTCAGCAGGTAAAAAAGCGCTGCCAGGGACTCGGCCCGCTGCACGACATAGGTGACCGCCGCCGTCTGCAAGGGGTGCAGCAGCCAGAGCAAGGCCACGCAAAATGCCGCCGGCAGCGCTTCCGCCGGCCGAAACCGGGCCCAGGTCCGCCGCACGACCCCAAACAGCGTGAGGCCTGCCAGTCCGTGGATGAACAGGTTGACCAGGTGATAGCCCCGCACCGTCACTCCCCCCATCGCGTGGTTCAGGGCAAAGCTGAGGTTGACCAGCGGACGGCCGCTGACGGTCACGCCGCCGTCCAGCCCGGGTGCCAGCACCGGACCCGGCGGCCACAGCTGCCGGATCGACGGGTTTTCCACGATGGCCGGCACATCATCGAACACGAACGGCCCGCCGAGGCTGTTGTGGTAGGCCACGAACGCCGCCAGCAGCAGGCCGCCCCCGGCCAGCCAGACCGCGCGACGGTGGGGGGCATGGCTCGCGGTGGGGACGTTCACGGCCAGCGATAGGAAGGCCAAAATTCCCCGAAGGAAACTGTATTTTCCGCCGCCCGCGCGCCCGGCGAAAGCAATCCCGGCGCCTGGCAGCGCTTATGCTTCCCGGCCCGGGTCATCAGTTGAAAGTTACGGGCGTGAAACATCCCTGCTTTGTGAGCAACCGGGGGGGGTTGAAGGCTTGACTCACACTTATGACAGGCGTTCGCTCCGCCAATCCCATCTTCAGGACCACCACCCTGAAAACCAACACCAACTGCATTTACACCATGCACAAATCGTTCCTCCGATCGTTCGTCCTCGCAGTAGTCACGGCCCTGGCCCTGACACTTTCGCCCAGTGCGCTGGCGCAGCTCGTCACCTCCGGCCTGACCGGCACCGTCCGCGGCTCGGACGGCTCCGCCCTCGCGGGTGTGACCGTCACCGCCGTTCACACGCCCACCAACGGCAATTATACCTCCACCACCAACTCGGTGGGCCGCTTCACCTTCCGCGGCCTCCCGGTCGGCGGCCCCTACACGGTCTCCGCCAAGGCCGAGGGTTATAGCGAGGTTAGCGCCAACGACATCATCGCCGAGCTCGGCAATGACGCCGAGGTCAACCTGACCCTCAAGTCCGAGGTCCTCCAGCTGGAGAAATTCGTCGTCGGCGGCAGCCGCAGCGACCTGGACGGCTCCGCCAGCGGCGCCGGCACCATCCTCGACAGCGAACGCCTCGCCGCCAAGCCGAGCTCCGAGCGCTCCCTGGCCGACATGATCAGCGCCAGCCCGATGGTCACCCTCCGCTCCACCTTCGGTGACCGCGAGGAATCCCAGATCACCGCCGTCGGCCAGAACAACCGCTACAACTCGATCACCATCGACGGTGCGCGCATCAACGACCAGTTCGGCCTCAACGGCACGGGCATGGCCTCGTTCTTCAACCCCCTCTCCCTCGACACCCTCGAGCAGCTGTCCGTCCAGCTCTCCCCTTATGATGTCCGCCTCGCCGGCTTCACCGGCGCGACCATCAACGCCGTGACCAAGAGCGGCACCAATGAGTATCACGGCTCGGTGTATTATTACTTCCGCGGCGACTCGCTCTTCGGCTTCGACCTCCAGGGACCGAACCCCCGCGAACAGACCCTCACCGGCGCCAAGATCGTGCCCAAGCTCCAGCGTCGCACCTATGGCGCCACCCTCGGCGGCCCCATCATCAAGAACAAGCTGTTCTTCTTCCTCAACTACGAGGACTTCGAGAGCGTCAGCGCCGGCCGCGACCCGCGCTTCATCCCGACCGCCGGCCTCGAGGCCCAGATCCTCGCCCGCCTCAACCAGTATTCCAGCGCCATCAACTGGGGCAACCCGGTCACCAACGCCACCTCCAACACCGCGGTCGACGAGAAGATCATCGCCAAGGTGGACTGGAAGATCAGCGACGACCACCGCCTGAGCGTCCGCTACCAGAAGACCGAGGGTGAAGTGCCGCAATTCGGCAACTTCGCCAACAGCGGCGGCACCAACGCCAACCGCACCAGCGGCATCATCGCCACCTCCGACGGCCACTTCTACTCCCAGACCCGCGCCGAGGAAGCCCATGTCGTCCAGCTCGTGAGCACCTGGACCCCCGACTTCACGACGGAGATCCGCTACTCCTCCACCAAGCAGGACCAGCAGACTCCCATCAACACCATCGCCCCGGTCATCACGATCAACGGCCTGACCGGCACCGACGCGCTGAACAACACCCCCGTCCTGGGCGTCGCCGGCAGCACCGGCACCTACCTCGTCGGCACCGAGTTCAACCGCCACGGCAACCTGATCAACGTCGACTCCCAGCAGATGAGCGCCGTCGGCGACTATGTCTGGCGCGACTTCGTGTTCACCTTCGGCGCCGAGCGCGAACAGTCCAACTTCAACAACCTGTTCCGCAACGGCTCCTTCGGCAGCGTCTCCTTCGCCTCGCTGGCGGACTTCCTCGCCGACACCGGCGCCATCATCCAGCGCAACTACTACGACCCGGCCGCCCGCCCGGTCGCTGACGTCTCGGAATTCGCCACCACCGGCATCTTCGCCGGCGCCAAGTGGGACGTCTCTCCCCGCCTGAACGTCAACTTCGGTATCCGCGCCGAGTTCGCCGAGAGCGGCATCAAGCCCGCCCTCAACCAGGCCCTCCTCACCGCCAGCGGCTTCCGCAACGACGGCTCGCTCGACGGCGTGACGACCTACTCCCCGCGCGTCGGCTTCAACCTGTCGCTCGACGAGCAGCGCGTGACCCAGGTCCGCGGCGGCATCGGCCACTTCCTCGGCCGCTCGCCCTGGGTGTTCTTCTCGAACTCCTTCGGCAACACCGGCGTCGGCACCTTCACCCGTTCCTCCACCGACGCGGTCAACCCGCTGACCAACAGCCTGGCCACCTACCTGTCGACCCAGTTCGACCCGAACAACCCGATCGGCCAGGGCACGGACAACCCGACCCTCCGCCGCGACGTGGCGTTCAACGATGACAAGATGGACCTCCCCTCCGTCTGGCGCGGCAACATCGCCCTCGACCGCAAGCTGCCCTTCCTCGACTCCATCGTTTCCGTCGAGCTCGTCCACAGCAAGGTCGACACGGGCATGCGCACGACCAACGAGAACCTGAAGCCGACCACCATCGGCATCGACGGCCGCCAGCGCTTCGCCGGCAACCCGAACACGGCCGCCAACGCCCTCTACCCGGCCTTCATCAACCTCTACCGCACGAGCAACGCCAACGTCGGCCAGTCCACCTACTTCAGCGTCTCCTGGGACCGCCCGCTCAAGAACAAGTGGGGCTTCAACCTCGCCTACACCCGCGGCCGCGCCACCGAGGCCCAGGCCAACGGCCAGACGACCGCCGGCGGCCAGTTCAACCGCAACGTGGTGTTCAACCAGAACACCGTCGAGGTCGGCACCGCCGACTTCGAGATCAAGGATCGCGTCCAGCTGACCCTCACCCGCCAGTTCGAGTTCGTGAAGAAGTTCAAGACCACCGCCTCGCTCTACTACGAAGGCCGCACCGGCAACCCCTACAGCTGGGTGTTCGGCGGCGACCTCAACGGCGACAACGTGACCTTCAACGACACCGTCATCGTGCCCACCGGCCCGAACGACGCGAAGTTCGACTTCTCCGGCATGACCAGCGCCCAGCAGACCGCCTTCTTCGCCTTCCTCGATTCGAGCGGCCTGTCCAAGTATGCCGGCCAGATCGTCCCGAAGAACTCCTTCACCGAGCCCTGGGTCAACAAGCTCGACCTGAAGCTCGTGCAGGACATCCCTGTCCGCGGCCACGCGAAGCTCCAGCTGTTCTTCGACTTCGTCAACTTCGGCTCCTTCATCAGCAAGAAGACCTTCGGTTACGTCGAGACCTCGCCGTTCATCCAGAACGACGTGTTCCGCACCCGCACGCTGACGGCCACCACCGCCTACAACGCGGGCGACGGCAAGATCCGCCCGACCTACACCACCACGCCGGCCGGCTTCAACATCGACAACGGCATGTCCCGCTGGCGCATCCAGCTCGGCGCCAAGGTGCTGTTCTAAGCCCGTCCCGTTTCCCCCTCAAGGCGCCCGGTGCAAACCGGGCGCCTTTTTCATTTGCCCGTGTTTCGCGCAGCGAGGACCCGGGACAAACACCGGGCCTGCAGCAGCAGGCAACGGTGCGCCTGGATTTCGCGCAGCGAGAATCCTGGACATGCACCGGGCGCCCAGCAGGGCGCAACGGTGTCGCCCGTGTTTGCGCAGACAAATGTTGGAGGCGGGGCCATCAGCCCCGCGTTTGGCGAGGAGCGTCGCGCATGCCTCGCAGGACTGATGGTCCTGCCTCCATTCCGGCATTGCCCTCCGTTCGTTTCCCCTCTGTCGCACACCCTTTTCGGACGGCGATCAGCCGCGCCCCGCGCATTTTTATTTTTTCGCGCAAAAAATATTTTCCCTCTGAAAAACGCGCACGACTCGGAATTTTTCGCGTCAAGAAAATTTTTGTCAGGCGCCCGCTTCGCGCCCACCCGCCGGTTTTCAGAGGAGAAACGCCCCGTTGTCGCGTTTTTTCATCCCACCGATCATCGCCGCGAAGTCGCATCGATGTTGTCCACCCAAAAAGTGACGGAAAATTATCAAATTCAGCCTTTAATCTATTTGACGGGCTATCCGGCGATTCCCATTAGTTGTGGTCAAGGTTCCGGGCATCCACATCCTGTGGTGGTCGACAACGTGTCAGGAAGTTTTGGCAACTTAGTGTCGCCAGGGTCTTTCTGCCGTCTCTAGACCACGGGACACACACCGCTTTCTCCAAAAACGTCAGTCTCTTCTCTGCGCTAGCCATGCATAAATCATTTCAAGTCGGCACCAAAACCTTCGTGCTCGACCAGGACAAGGCCGAGGCCGCGTTCGCCGCCAAGAAGGTCATCAACGGCCGCCAGGTTCCCTACTTCAACATCCTCCCCCTCAAGTTCCAGTGGGCCTACGATCTCTACAAGACGATGAAGGCCAACCACTGGGAGCCGGAGGACGTCCCGATGGGCAAGGACATCGAGCAGTGGCGCGACACCAAGGCCGTGTCCGACATCGAGCGCTGGATCATCCGCATGGGCATCGGCTACTTCTCGGCCGCCGAGGGCATCGTCGGCGACAACATCCAGCACGTCGTCCGTGAGATCGTCACCGCCCCCGAGCTCAAGCTCGTCCTGGGCCGCCACGCCCACGAGGAGAACATCCACGCCGACTCCCTGCTCTACATGATCTCCTCCCTCGGCATCAACCCGCACGAGTGCGAGGCGATGTTCGAGGACATCAAGTCCATCGAGCGCAAGAACGAGTTCGTCAACAAGGTCAGCCGCGACCTCCGCCGCGACCTCGACATGACCAAGGTCGAGAACATGCAGCTCCTGGCGAAGAACATCTTCGTCTTCGGCCAGTGCATGGAGGGCACCCAGTTCTACGGCCTCTTCGGCATGATCCTGTCGCTCTACCGGCAGAACAAGTTCCCCGGCATCGGCCAGATGTTCCGCTACACCCTCCGCGACGAGTCGAACCACATCGAGCTCTTCCGGAACCTGTTCATGGACCTCATCGAGGAGAACCGCCAGATCTGGACCGCCGAGTTCAAGGAAGAGCTCCGCCAGACCATGGCCGAGGGCATCCAGCTCGAGAAGGACTTCATCCGCGACTGCCTGCCGGTCAACGCCGTCGGCCTGTCCATCGAGGAATTTCTGACCTACATCGACTACATCGCCGACCGCCGCCTCGAAGGCTGCGGCCTGACCCCGCTGAACCCCGGCATCAAGAACCCGCTGCCGTGGCTCGCGGAGATGATGGACATCAAGAAGGAGCAAAACTTCTTCGAGGGTCGCGTCACCGAGTATCAGAAATCGTCCGCCCTCGCCGTCGCCAGCGACGACGAGCTCTGAGGCGCTCCGCGCCTCAGCTATCAGTCATCCGTTCTGCGTTGAGTGTTGAGAGTTCGATTCATCTACCCCTGAAACCAACTTTCCCGGTCCCCCGCCGCCACTCACCGCCGACTTCGCCGCTTTCCCCCTCTCCCAACTCTTATCTCTCCGCTCTCAACCGCTACGGCTCCGCCTGCCCATGAATCCTCCTTCCATCGCCCAAGACCTTGCCCTGAAGAAGCTTAGCGTCACCCCTCCCGACCAGAAGCCCAACTACAACTGGCGCGACATCCTCGGCGGCGAAGACGTCGCCGTCCCCGAGATCCAGGTCCTCTGCCCGCACGGCGAGGAGCGCTTCGACCTCAGCGAGGTCGCGGACACCGTCGGCCGTTCCCTTTCCAACCTCCTCCTCGCCAAGGGCGAGAAGGACATCTTCAACGAGAAGAACCAGCGCTTCGTCGCGGACGTCACCCGCGAAGTCGCCCAGAACCTCACCAAGAAAGCCCTGGAACGCGGCCCGCTCCGCGTTTCCCTACACGACCTTTACGTGCTCATCGAGAAGACCCTCGTCGACAACAACGCCCACGACGTCGCCAAGAGCCTCCTGCTCAAGCGCGCCTCCAAGCTCAACATCGAGCGCGACACCCACGGGGTCACCGTCCGCCTGATCCGCCGCAACCACCAGGTCGTGCCCTGGAACAGCGCCAAGATCGAGATCGCCATCCGCAAGGCCTTCCTCTCCCTCCAGAAGGACCCCGCCCCCGCCTCCGCCATCACCCGCGCCGTCACCGAGCGCGCCGCCGCCGTCAAGCAGGCCTTCCTCCACATCGAGGAGGTCCAGGACATGGTTCAGGAGGAGCTCATGAAGGCCGGCCACTACAAGGTCGCCGAGGACTACATCCTTTACCGCGCCCACCGCCAGGCCGCCCGCGAGGCCGCCCTCGCCACCGGCGCCATCGAGCAGCCCGCCGCCCCGGCCGCCCCCTCCCAGCCTTCCATGGTTGTCGTCGCCAAGGCCGACGGCTCCACCGAGCTCTGGAACGGCCTCGACCTCAAGAAGCGCATCGAGTTCGCCTCCATCGGCCTCGACCTCTGCCTCACCCCCGACCAGATCGAGGCCGAGCTCCGCCGCGCCCTCTTCGACAACATCGCCCTGGGTGACCTCAACAACACGATCATCCTCAACGCCAAGACCCTGATCGAGAAGGACGCCGACTTCGCCAAGTTCGCCGGCCGCATCCAGCTCTCCTACATCTACGAGGAGGTCCTCGGCTGGGACATCGTCCGCGACGGCATCGGCGCCCTCAAGAAGTTCCACCAGCAGGCCTTCGCCAAATACATCGACCACGGCATCGCCATCAAGCGCCTCTCCCCGCGCCTCAAGGAATACGACCTCGCCAAGGTCGCCGCCGCCCTCGACCCGTCCGCCGACCTCGAGTTCGACTTCCTCGGCGTCCAGACCGTCTACGACCGCTACCTGATCATCGACAAGACCGGCAAGCGCGCCAAGCGCCTCGAGACGCCCCAGTTCTTCTGGATGCGCGTCGCCATGGGCCTCTTCCTCGACGAGAAGAAGAAGGGCCGCGAGGACTGGGCCATCCGCCTCTACGAGCTCTACAAGAGCCGCCGCTTCTGCTCCTCCACGCCGACCCTCTTCAACGCCGGCACCCTCCACTCCCAGCTGTCGTCCTGCTACCTCTACTACGTCGACGACTCCCTCGAGGGCATCATGTATCGCGGCATCGCCGAGAACGCCCAGCTCTCCAAGTGGGCCGGCGGCCTCGGCGGCTCCTGGACCTCCGTCCGCGGCACCGGCGCCCACATCGCCGGCACCAACGGCGAGTCCCAGGGCGTCATCCCCTTCCTCAAGCTCCACAACGACCAGCTCGTCGCCGTCAACCAGGGCGGCAAGCGCAAGGGCTCCGGCTGCGCCTACCTCGAGTCCTGGCACAACGACATCTTCGAGTTCCTCGAGCTCCGCCGCAACACGGGTGACGACCGCCGCCGCACCCACGACATGAACACGGCGAACTGGATCCCCGACCTCTTCATGAAGCGCATGGAGGCCCGCGGCACCTGGACCCTCTTCCGCGCCAACGAGACCCCTGACCTCCACCACCTCTTCGGCAAGAAGTTCGAGGAGGCCTACGTCCGCTACGAGAAGCTCGCCGAGGAGGGCAAGATCCAGGGCCACAAGATCGAGGCCCTCGAGCTCTGGAAGAAGATGCTCTCGATGCTCTTCGAGACCGGCCACCCCTGGATCACCTTCAAGGATCCCTGCAACGTCCGCTCCCCGCAGGACCACGCCGGCGTCATCCACTCCAGCAACCTCTGCACGGAGATCACGCTCAACACCTCGAACGACGAGACCGCCGTCTGCAACCTCGGCTCGGTCATCCTCGACTCCCACCTCAAGCCCGACGGCTCCCTCGACCACGAGAAGCTGCGCGACACCATCCACGTCGCCGTCCGCGCGCTGGACAACGTCATCGACATCAACTTCTACCCGACGCAGGCCGCCAAGACCTCCAACCTGCGCCACCGCCCCATCGGCCTCGGCGTCATGGGCCTGGCCAACGCGCTCTATATCAAGGGCGTCGCCTTTGCCTCGCAGGAAGCCGTCGAGTTCAACGACGAGTTCATGGAGGCCATCGCCTACTACGCCTACGAGTCCTCCTCCGACCTCGCGGCCGAGCGCGGCACCTACTCCAGCTACAAGGGCTCGAAGTGGGACCGCGGCCTCCTCCCGCCCGACACCGTTGAGCTGCTGGCCCAGGAGCGCGGCCTCCCCATCCAGGTGCCGGCCGGCGGCAAGATGGACTGGACGCCCCTGCGCAAGAAGATCGCCAAGCACGGCATGCGGAACAGCAACGTCCTCGCCATCGCTCCCACCGCGACGATCTCGAACATCACGAACACGTCGCCCTGCATCGAGCCGACCTACAAGAACCTCTACGTCAAATCCAACCTCTCCGGCGAGTTCGTCGTTCTGAACCCCTTCCTCGTAAAGGACCTCAAGGCCCGCAACCTCTGGAACCAGGAGATGATCGACGCCCTGAAGTATTTCGACGGCGAGCTGAAGGACATCGAGGCCATCCCGGCCGACCTGAAGGCCCGTTACCTGACGGCCTTCGACGTCGACTTCAAGTGGGTCATTGATGCCGCCGCCCGCCGCCAGAAGTGGATCGACCAGTCGCAGTCGGTGAACCTGTGGCTGAAGAGCCCCGACCTGAAGGTGCTCAGCCACATGTATCGCCACGCCTGGCACGCCGGCCTGAAGACCACGTATTACCTCCGCACGCTCGGTGCCTCGAACATCGAGAAGGCGACGGTCAACGTGAAGAAGGCAGTCCGCGGCGCCGCCGGCGAGACCAACGCCGAAACCGCCACCCGCGACGCCAAAGACGTCGCGACGGCCGCGGCCCTCAGCACGGCTCCCTTTGGAGGGTCGGTCTCCGCACCGACCGGTTCGGACGCGCCCGCCAAGAAGACCTACACCGCCGAGGAAAAGCGCGTGTGCTCCATCGAGGCGATGAAGAACGGAGAGGAATGTGAAGCCTGCCAGTAAACCCACCTCACAACTCTAAAACTTACGGGCCGCTCGCGACGCAAGTCGCGGCGGCCTTTTTCTAACCTAACATCATGTCCGCTCAACCCCACGGCCTTCTTTCATGGAACCTCCCAGCACTGGCGGCGGCACTGCATATTGATGAATCCGCCGTCCGCGAATACTTCACCGATGGTCGACGTGTTTCATTCCTGCTCGAGCGTCGGATCGCAACCGAGATACTGAAAGGACGGTTGGCTCCCAGCGAAGGGGCTGGCTTTGATTTGATCGATCCTGCCGGTCACAAGTGGGAGGTGCGCAGCATATCGAAAGGCGGCATTTATTTTTGCCCAAGCTATATGGTCGGATCGGGCCGTCAATTCGATGAACCCGGTTTCCTCGGTAAACTCCATGAGATTGCCGGATATGTTGTATCTGATATCGAAAGCTTCCCCGATGTGCCGTTCTGGATCCTGCCTAAAGGTGTCGTCGAATCTTGGTGGCGAGGGAAACAACTGGGTTCTACAACCAAGATTGATCGCAAGAAGGCGCTGGCTTTACTGCAAAAGTGGCAAGCATGACAACGCCCCTGACAGAACTCGCCCTCGCTCCAGCCGACCAGCGGCTCGGCGCGTTGCTTGGCGAACTGGCCGCATTCTGTGAATTCGGCCGGCCGACGGCCCGAACCGGGATCACCGTCGGCGGCGGCCGCACGGTGCCCGTTTTCGTGAACGAGTTCTGGACCTCCAAGCAGCGCGCCGCCCATCCGCTGCATGAGATTTCCTACCGCGCCTGTTTCAAGCCCCAGCTCCCCCGCTTTTTCATCGAGCGACTCACCCAGGCCTGCGACCTCGTCTACGACCCGTTCATGGGCCGCGGAACCACGCTCGTGGAAGGAGCCCTGCTTGGCCGCCGGGTCGCCGGGTGTGATATCAACCCGCTCAGTCGTGTTTTCACCGCGCCGCGCCTGGCCCCGCCGACAATTGAAGAGATCGCCGCACGCCTTGAATCCATTGATTTCACATGGACCGGCCCCATGCAGGAGGATCTGCGTGTCTTCTACCATCGTTCCACCCTGCGCCAACTGACTGCGCTGCGCAGCTACCTCCTCAATCGCATCGCCGCCGCCCAGGCCGACCACATCGACCGGTGGATTCAAATGGTCGCTACGAATCGTCTGACCGGCCACTCGCCCGGCTTCTTCTCCGTTTATACCCTGCCACCCAATCAGGCGGTCTCGATCGCCTCGCAGAAGCGCATCAACGCCAAACGCGCGCAGACGCCTCCCCAACGCGACGTGCCTGCGCTGATCCTCAAGAAATCCCGGAAACTCCTCTCCGGGTTTACCCACTCCCCGCTCTCAGCGCTCAGCTCTCAACCAGCTGCACTCCTCTCCCAATCCTGCGAAGCCACTCCGCAACTTGCCACCGCCTCGGTTGATCTCGTCGTCACCTCGCCGCCATTCCTCGACACCGTCGACTACGCCCAGGACAACTGGCTGCGCGCCTGGTTTTGCGACTTCGATCTCACCGACGCCCCGATCTGGCATCTCCGCAACCTAACCGATTGGACTGCCGCCATGACCCGCACTTTCCGTGAGCTGCACCGGGTGCTGCGTCCTGAGGGTTTCATCGCTTTCGAAGTCGGTGAAGTCCGCGACGGCAAAGTTCGCCTGGAAGAGCAAATCCTCGCCGCCGGCACCGCCGCCGGTCTGGAACCCGTGCTTGTCCTCATCAACAGCCAGCAATTCACGAAAACCGCCAATTGCTGGGGCGTGAGCAACAACGCCAAAGGCACGAACACCAACCGGGTGGTTCTTTTTCAGAAATCCTAACCGTTGTTTTTACTTTCACCCGTATAGGCCGTAGCCTCGGCGAAGTCCGAACCCTCGACACCACGAACCTCGAGCAAGCTCGGTGGACGTGAAGAAAGGAATCCGCGGCGGCGTCAGCAAGCCGCACAAAAGGTTTCATGCTTTACCTTTTACCTCGTCGGCAAGGGCGCGCGAATGAGCACCGCCACCCCTGGCCAAGGCTTGCTCCGCGTCTTTGCGTCTCTGCGTGAGACCCAAAACACCCGTATTCAGCGCCCGGCCGGACGCGACGTATGCGGCACCCGGCGGAGCTTTGTGACGTCGTAGCCCCAGGCCTTCAGCTGCTCGACGTGGCGGGCATAGTCGGCCTCCGGGATCTGCGGCGTGCGGGCCATGATCCACACGTAGTCCCGCGCGTTGCGCGCGATGATCGTCTGCGTGTAGCCGGCATCAAGCGATGCGATCAGAAACTCGGCCTTCACCGGCCAGACGAACTGCATGCCCCACGTGGAATTGTTCGCGCGGTCCCGCACGAAGCCGCGCGGCGTGTAGCGCTTCGCCGGCCCGTCGTGCGCGCCCGCGCGGAACGTGAACGTCGTCGCGATCGTCCCGTCCGGCGCCAGCGCGTAGCTCTCGACCGCGTCGTAGGCGTCGCGCTCGATGAAGGTCGGGATGTGCGCGATCACATACCAGTCACCCATGAACCGCGGCAGGTCCACGCGCGGCACCGTCGGGATCGGCGCGCGGCTCACGGTCGCACAGCCGGCGAGCAGACCGAGCAGGGGCAGCAACAGGAGGAGGGATTTCGGCAATGTAGACACGCCCACACTACGCGGCAGCCCCACTCCCGGATGCCCGATCTTCTCCCGACAAAATCGCCGGGCGGCGATTCCAGGCATGAGTCAGGTTGGAATAGGAGGCGCAAAAGGCGTAAGGTTTTGTCCGTCAAATCAGGAAAGCCCCAAGGCGAGACGCGCAGATACAGTATCGTCGCTATGCCAGTGAAAGTTTCAACCCTTGCCAACACGAGGCACTACCGTTTGCCTCCAATTGCGGGCCGCAACTTCAACCCTGACTCCTCGTCGGGTATTTATTGTGACTAATACACTGCTACCCCGCATCGGCCGGTTCCGTCTGTTGGCCGGCATCAGTTCAGTGGCCCTGTTAACGGGTTGCTACTTTTCCGAGGTCTCCCGCACTCAGCAAGTGCGCACCGTGACATTGGCTGACTTCGCAGGGACCTACGAGAACTCTGCCGTAGGCTACCACTCGACCACGTTGGCCTCCACAATCTGGCCCAAGCACCCACCGGCTTCATCCACCGGCGAAGACTACCGCAGTATTGATCGAGTCCGTATTGCGGTGGACGGAAAGACCGTGCGGCTTACCTTTCTAACCTGGGGCAAGGTATTTGCCGAGGTCAGTTATGTTGAGGGCAAAGACTTCAGTCTCTCTGGGTCGAAGGTGCCCCTGAAGACAGCAGCTGCCGCGAGAGCTACCCTGGGCCAGGGAGGTGTGGAAATGGCTGGAATGATTCCAGTGCCACCAGTCGCCGGCGCAGTCATTCAAACCGGGCAGCTGTTTCTTAATCCCAAGGGTGATATCATCGTTCGATATACCGGCACGGCCGGCGCGATGGTATTTTTTATTGCCCCGGTCGTAATCCGCGATGGCAAAGACCTCGTTTTTCGGCGGGTCAACGAGGAGGCGGATCGTCTGGCAGGCTACGGCGGCCCGCGGAGCCATGAGAGCCTGCCCAGCAATATCTATGAGGCCCATTCGAAGATATCAAAAATCATGCAAAGATATCAAAATGTGATTTGCATCACAACGATGAGGCCCGACCAGCAGTTCATCATCAAAAAGAGCCCTCAATCCTACCTATGCGAAGTTCGCCTGGCGCTGCATGGTCAAGCACCGTTAAATGCCGAACGGACACCAATTGCCGGCAATCCCGTCCCGCCCGATTTACCTGAAACATCCAGTCTGCCGTCCCACGCGGCGAATCAACTACGACAGTGGATTCACTTAAAACCGGTCGAAGCAAGCGAGCAGGATGTCCGTATAAATCTAAACGGAAATCAAGTGGGTCACGAACGCGTCCTAGTCATCAACTGCGGAGCCGATGCCAAGCTCGGCGAGGAATTGCTGCAGCATTTGTCCAATAAAGTATTCGCCTATAATGAGACCATGTCGTGGCTGAAACTGAGGTTCACCTACTGGGATTGAGGGCGAGGAAAGGCGCCTGGTTGCGGATATCGATGCGCCCGGAGTATGCGCTAGTCATCCGTGCCAGTGCGGCGTCTGTCCGGGCTTGCTCCAGCAGAATAGCCACTTCGCGCCTTCGCGTGAAACCTTGGGACTTGAAACAAACCGGACCAGCCCAACGCGCTCGACAACACGCCGGCGCTTGCTCTGCTTCCTGCATGCTCCCCAAATCCTGCCTCATTGGGCTGCTTTGCGCGGCCACCGCCTTCGCCCAGACCGCCCCGAAGCCCGCCGATACCACCCGGCTGGACCCCACCCTCGCCGGCACAGCCGCGACCGCCAACCTGGTCTGGCACGATGTCGAGGCCATCGGCGTGGAGGGCCGCGCCTGGCCCGAGCAGCCGCGCCTGCGCTGGTATGACCGCCTGCCGGCCGCCGCCGAAAAGACGGTGACGTCCAACGTCTGGAACCTCAGCCGCCATTCCGCAGGCATGATGGTCCGGTTTCAAACCGATGCCTCCGCCATCTCCGTGCGCTACCAGCTCCTCAACGAGCGCCTCGCCTCCCCCAACATGTCGGCCATGGGCGCCAGCGGCGTGGATCTCTACGCCCGCGACGCCAAGGGCCGGTGGCGCTGGGTGTCCGCCTCGAAGCCGGCGGGCAAGATGGTCGACGCCGAACTCATCAACGGCCTCGCCCCGGGTTCCCGTGAATACGCGCTCTACCTGCCGCTCTACAACGGCGTCGACAAACTCGAGATCGGCGTGCCGCCCGGCGCGAGCTTCACCGGCCTCGCCCCGCGCACCGAAAAGCCCGTGGTCTTCTACGGCACCTCGATCACTCACGGCGCCTCCGCCTCGCGCGCCGGCATGGTGCACACCGCCATCATCGGCCGCCACCTCGACCTGCCCGTGGTCAACCTCGGCTTCTCCGGCAACGGCCGCATGGATGCCGCTGTTGGTGAATTTCTGAAGGAGATCGACGCCGCCGTCTTCATCATCGACTGCCTGCCGAACATGGGCCCGGCCCAGGTGCTCGAGAAGTGCGGTCCGCTCGTGAAACAACTCCGCGCCCGGCACCCGCACACCCCGATCATCCTCGTCGAGGACCGCCGTTACACCAACAGCTGGATCACGCCGGAGAAGGAGAAGTTCCACACCGAAAACCACGCCGCGCTCAAGTCGGTCTTCGATGCACTGACGCAGGAAGGCGTCGCCAATCTCCACTACATCCCCGGCGACGACCTGCTCGGTGATGATGCCGAGGGCGCCGCCGACGGATCCCACCCGAGCGACCTCGGCTTCATGCGCCAGGCGGACGTGATGGAGCCGATCATCCGCCGGGCGATCGGTCGGTAATAAATCTATCGGCGTCTAAAGCCCCCCTACACCCGATCTGAAAATTTCAGGTCTCAGGTCTCAGCTTTCAGGTCTCTGCCTTCGCTCAGCTCACCAGCCGCAGGAACTTGCGGATGTCGGGCGGGATGGTCTTGGGCAGGTTCGACGCCGCGATGGAGAATTCGAGGCGCGCCTCCGCTTCCTGATCCCGGCCGAGGGCCCCCGTGTTGCGGTTGTCGCCGGGCGCCGCCCGGAAGGCCACCTCCGACTTGTTCTTGAACATGTCCGGTCCCGCCCCGGTCAGCGCGGCGGCATAGCGGGCGATCACGTAGTCAAACGCCACCACCGCCCGCTCGGGCTTGTTGTCGCGCCACACCACCAGCTTCGTGTGGCCCGGCCCGCGGTATTCCTCCCGGTAACGCCCCGCCTCCGTGGCGGTCTCCCCGGCCTTGAGCGTGGAGCTCGCGACGACGGCCTTGTAGAGCGGCTCGTAGCCCTGGTTCACGGAATGGTCGAATTTCAAGCCGCACACCGAGTAGCGGGCCGAGCAGACGTAATGGGCCAGCGTGCCCCGCACCTCGGTCTTCATCGTGCCGAGCGACAGTTTCAACACACAGCTGTCCCCCTTGTAAGCCACCGCGCCCATGCTGATCTGGATGTGGGCCCCGCCGGAGGACATGTCCACGAGCGTGCCCGGCCAGTCCTTCTTCGCCGTCTCCGGATCGGAGCTCTGCAACTTGATCGACGCGCGCAGGCGGCAGTCGTCGCTCACCGTGTAGCGCACATGCTTGCGTTGGGATTCCTTGGTCTGGGTCTCGTTCGCATCCATAGGGATGCCGCTACTATGACTCTTTTCCGGCAAAGCACAACCCGGGCGGAATAAATCGGGCCGGGCGGCCCGCCGGCCACCGCGGGCTTGCCGGCGGGGCCGTCCCGGGGCAAAAAAGCGGCGTGCCCACGGAGCCGCCTGTCCTCGTCAAGCCGCCGGGATTCCTCTGGATCATCCTGCTCGGGGTCATCGGCTTCAGCGCCGGTTTCTTCGGTCCGATGGTCTTCGTGCCCGAGTCCAACCAGGGCCCGATGGTCGGCATCTTCCTGACCGGACCGGGCGGCGCCGTGCTCGGCTTGCTGCTGTGGTTGCTCATGAAAGTCGTGCCGCTGCCCGGGCGCGGCCAATGGATCCTGCTGGGGGCGCTGGCCGCCGCCGGCACGCTCACGACGTTGTTTTATGTCCAGCCGGAACCGGCCACGCGGGGTTACGAGCTGGAGTTCACCCTCGAGCGGACCGGCCCGCCGGGCGGCGCCGCGGACGAGGTCATCGCCGACTGGCAGAAGCGCATCGCGCGGGTCACCTGGGCCGCGCCCCGCGCCGGCTGGGAGGCGCAGATGCGCACCGCCCTCGCCGCCGACCCCGGCCGCGTGCTCGACACCGTCCTGCTGCGCCAGCGCATCATCAAGGAGCACCGCAAGCCGTGGAACCGCGGCCGTCTTTTTGCCACTCCGTGGGTGCCGGTGCAGGAAAAGCGCCGCTATTATCTCGGGCCGGACACGCCCCTTCCCGTCCCCCCGGCTTCGCCGGTGCGGCTGTTCCTCCGTCACGATTCCACGGAGCGCATCCGCGCCCCGGAGGTCTGGCCGCCGCTCGTCCCGGCCGACTTCATCGGCTATTCGCGCCTCGAGGCCGTGCCGGCCGACTACGCCGCCCTGCCCTGAGCAGACCGGCCCAAGCACCGGGTCGTGCATTTTAAGGAGCCATCCCGCCGATTGTTTCTTGGCGTCTCCGCGTCTTTGCATTGAAAAGAATCCTGTGCCTCGTCTCCCCCGCCTCCTGACTTGCCTGTTGCTCGCGGTCTTCGCCGGCTGCGCCAAGCCCGTGCCCCTGCCCGACATCGTCGTCACCGCCGCCACCAAGGAGGACTTCACCCGCTTCAGCGCCGACCTCGGCAAACGCTTCCCGCCGGAGCAGCTGCAGGATTTCGACACCGCCGTGCAGGAGCTGCAGCTCGACGCCATGCACCGAGACATCGCCACCGCCGCCGGCCGCGAGGCTGACATGCTCGCCGCCGTTCACGGCCGGACCGTGCAAGCCGTCACGCTCCTCGGCTGGCAGGCGCGGAAGGCCCGTTTCCTCCGCGAGCTCGCCGAGATCACCCGGATGCTCGAGCACGACCTGAAGCTCGCCGCGAATGCCCCGGCGGCCGGCCCCTCGGAGTCCCTCACCCGCCGCATCGGCAGCGAGCAGGAAGTCCAGGCCAAGCTGCAGCGCCACCTCGCCGAGACCGAGCGTCGTCTCGCGGAGCTGCAACCGCCCGCAAAGCAGCCGTAGCCGGGCTCCGCGCCGGCGCCGGCCTCAATAGAGCGCCTCGAAGGTGATCTTGAGCACGCCGTCCTTCAATTCCTCGTCGAGGACCTTGAACGCGCCGCGCGCGGCGGCGAGATCGTCCGACACCAGCAGCTTGTTCTTCGTCGCGCAGATCTCGGCGATCCGCCGCAGGACGCTCTCCCGCGCCTCCAGGCCGCGGCCGCGCACCGACACCCATCCTTGGCGCGTCTGCTCGTCGTAATGCATTTCCTCCACCACCCGGGGCGGCGCGACCGCCGTCTCGCCGGCGGGCTTGCTCGCGACGGTCGTCACGGCGACCGGCCCGCGGCCCAGCCCGTCGAGCGCCTGCTCGATGCCGTTCATCAGGCCGGCCAGGCCCTCGCCGCCGGGCTTCACGACCACCTCCTCCCGGGTCACCATGTCGACGAGCCGCATCCCGTCCGGCCGGCCGACATAGACCAGCACGTAGCGATAACCAAAGTCTGCGGCGTATTTCCGGTAGCCCACGACCCGCGTGAGCGTTGCGGAGTCGAACAAGCCGGCCCGGTTGAGGGCCGCCAGCGTGGTGTTGGCGCTTTCCTGAAACCACAGCTGGTAGACGCGCTTGCTATCCGCGTCGAAATCCGGCCGGTAGGCGCCGATGAAATCCGCGCTGATCAGCGCGCTGTCCGGCGGCAGCACCACCAGGAGCGACCCGCCGTAATACTGGCCGCGCTGCACGGCCTTGAGCTGCCGCTCCCAGGCCGCGCGATAGGTCGTGAACACCTGCTCGGCCGTGGCGTAGGAAACACCGGCCACCACATACGGCGGCTTGGCCGCCAGCCCGCCCAGCGCGGCGCAGAAAAGAACGGTCAGCCAGGGCATCCGTGATGACATGCGTGTCATTTCACAAATCCCCCGCCGGCGGGTCGAGCCCCAATCATACGCGGCGGTCAACCTGCGCCGCCGGTCCCTGCGGATCCATGATTTTCCCGGCCGCCTTGGCCGTGATGGCCATGATGACCGTCGCGGTGGCGATCAGCCCGGCGTGCATCAGCCAGAAATTCACCCCGTTCATCGTCTCGACGTAGCCACCGAGCTTGCCGACGAGGTTGTTGCAGAGGAAGAGGTGCAGGTAATACACGCCCATGATCGTGCCCGCGACCTTCTGCGGTGCCACCCGCACATACATGGCGAGGCCGACGGGAAACACGTTCGCGAAGCCGATGCTGTTCAGCACCTCGAAGCCGAGGATCCAGCCGATGCTGGCCTTGGTGCCGTCCGCGGACGCCACCGCCGCGCCGGCCAGGCACAGCTGGCCGGCCACGCTCAGGCTCAGGCCGAGGAGGATCTTGGTGACCTCGTTCGGCTCCTTGCGGGTCTTGCCCCACAGGCGCCAGAACGCCACCGCGCCGAACAGCGCCGACACGCTCACCACCGCGTCGAGGGTCACGAGCCAGGTCGTCGGCATGGTCTGCCCGAAGAACACCAGGCTGACGTGCTCCGGCACCCAGATCATGTAGGCGTTGAAGATCTGCTGGTTGCCGACCGCGCCGATCGCCAACACCGGGATCAGCAGGATAAGCACCCAGACGGCCTTCTTCTCGTCCGCGGTCATCCGGGCCGTTTCCGTCCGGGCCGCCTTCGCCACCGGCCGCGAGACCGGCAGCCACTTGCGGCCGGCGAGGTAGATCACGAGGCCGAGCACCATGCCGATGCCCGCGGCGCCGAAGCCCCAGTGCCAGCCGACCTTCTCGCCGAGCGTGCCGGTGATGAGCGGCGAGGCGATGACCGCGCCGTTGATGAACAGGTAGTAGATCTGGAACGCGTCCGCGCGCCGCAGGTCAGCCGGCGCGTAGAGCTCGCCGACCTGGCTCGCGAGGTTGCCCTTGAAGCAGCCCACGCCGCACAGCAGGCAGAGCAGCGCCGCCAGGAAGGACGCATCGAACGCCATCAGGAAGTGGCCGATCGCCATCAGCACCGCGCCGATCGTGATGGTCGTGGTGCGCCCCAGCCAGCGGTCGGCGATGAAGCCGCCGATGATCGGCGTGAGGTAGACGAAGCTCGTGTAGGTGCCGAAGATCGCCGACGACAGCGCGACGACCGTCAGGGTGTCGCCGCCGTTGTAGGCCACCTCCATCAGGCGGCGGAACCAGCCCATGCCCGCGATGTTTTCCACGTGACCGGGCAGCAGGAGCTGCCGGGTCATGTAGAGCACCAGCAGCGTCTGCATGCCGTAGTAGGAGAATCTCTCCCAGGCTTCCGTGAAGGCGATGTAACCGAGGCCGCGGGGGTGGCCGAGAAACGCACGATCGTCAGCGGAGCTGACGCCTTGGGGGATGGGGCTCGAACTCAAGCCCGCAGGCTCAGGGATCGGCGGCCGGCTGGCAAGCAGGCAAACCCTCCCGCCGGTCCCGGGAGCCGGGACCGGACGGCCGGGCCGGAGCCCCGGCAAACTACTCGTCGTCCGCGCCACACCACAGCGCGGTGGCGAGCACGGCAAACAGCAGCGTGGGCAGCACGATCCAGGCCGGGTGGAACGGCACGTGCCAGTGGACGATGGCCCACCAGACGACCGCACACTTGACCAGGATCGCCCCCCAGATCGCGCCGACAAACCAGCGCATCCGCACCGACTGCCGGTCGACCGCCGGATGGAAGGGATGAATCATGCGGCGATGGTATCACCTTCCGGCCCGGACGCTCCGCACGGCTTGGCGTAAGCAAAGCTAATCCCGCGGCCGGGGCGCGGCCGGCGGCCTGCGTTTCATCGCGGATTTGTGCCGTCTCACCGGAGTAGTCTGGCACCGGTTTCCCGCCCGGCCTAGGCAGGCGGCATGAGATCACCGCTGCGCCGCGCGCTGGCCCTCGGCTGCGCCCTGGCCCTCACCGGCCCGCTGGCCGCCGCGCCCCTCCGCGTGCTTTTCCTTGGCAACAGCCTGACCGACGGCAACGACGTGCCCGCGCTCGTGCAGGCCATGGCCCAGCTGCAGGGCGTGGAACTCCAATACACCGCCTCCGCCCCGGGCGGCTATGCCATCGAGGATCACTGGCGCGACGGCCGCCAGGCCTGGCTGGCTTCCGGCAATTACGACGTGCTCGTCCTCCAGCAGGGCCCGTCCACCCTGCCCGAAAGCCAGGCCCACCTGCGCCAGTGGACGATCACCTGGGCGGCCGAGGCCCGGCGGTTCGGCACCCGGCCGGCCCTCTACATGCCCTGGCCGGTGCGGACGCAAACCAACGGCTTCGCCCTCGTCGCACAATCCTACCGCAACGCCGCCGACGCCGCCGATGCCGCGGTCTTCCCCGCCGGCGAAGCCTGGCAGGCGGCGCTTGGCGCGGACCCCTCGCTGCAGCTCTATTCCAATGACGACCTCCATGCCCTGCCCGCCGGGTCCTTCCTCGCCGCGATGGTGATCGCGCGCGGCCTCGTCAGCCTGGACCCCGCGCGCGTGCCGGCCAGCGTCCGCGGCATCACCGTGCCCGCGGCCACCCTCGCCACGTTCCGCGCCGTCGTCGACGCCCTGCCCGCCGTGACGCTGACGCGGCTGGATGCAACCGCGCCCGGCGGCGGACAACCCGCGCCCGGGACGACACCCGCCACCTCGCCCGCCGGGACAGCCGCCTCGGGTGGTGGTGGCGGCGGCGCCCCGAGCCTCTGTTTTTCCTTCATGCTGCTGACGCTCGGAGCCGTCCGGCGGCTCTGTCGGAAAACAGCCTGAGCCGGCATTGTGCCGGGACGCGGGCCGCAAAAATCCCTTTGTGCCCTCCGTGCCTTCGTGGTTCAACCCTGCCCATGCTCCCTGACAAGGCCGCCGCCACGACGCTGCTCCACGAGCATGTGAAGGACGACTACCAGCGTCATCACGCCCTGATGGTCGCCACCGCGCTCGAGGGTTACGCCGTCCACTATAACGAGGACCCGCTGCTCTGGTATCTCACCGGCCTGCTGCACGACCTCGACTACGAGGAGCACCCGAACACCCACCCGGCCCCGTCGCTGCAGTGGTTCAAGGACTGGGGTTATCCGCCGGAGCTCATCCACGCCGTCGAGGCCCACGCCTACGGCTACCACGGCTTCACCACACTCCCGGAGACGAGACTCGCCGCCGCGCTCGTCGCCACCGACGAACTCACCGGCATCTTCTACGCCTACCGGAAGATGAACCCCGTGCCCTACGGCCAGATGAAGGCCGCCTCCATCCGGAAGAAGTTCAAGGATGGCACGTTCGCGGCCAAGATCGACCGCGCCACCATCCAGCTGGGCTGTGACAAGCTGGGCGTCCCCCTCGACGACCACATCGCCAACCTCATCCGCTTTTTCGCCCCCTTATGAAAAGCCCGGCCGTCCGCTTCGCCTCCTTACCGCCGGGGCTCTGCTGGGTCTACCGCGCGGCGAACACTCGCTGAGCGCCCATGCGCCCGGAACGCTTGTCATCCATTAAATGACAAACGTCCGGGCGGGAACAACCCGGGTCAGTCGCGCGGCCGGCTGGAATCCTCGGTCGACGGGGACACGGCCCCGGGGCTGAGGCCGGCCTGTTCGAGCTCCCGGCGCAAGCCGGGCAGGAAACGGCCCGCCAGTTCCTCCAGCCGGAAGGTGACGCCGGAATCGGTGTCCAAGCCGAGGAAGCAGAGGATGTCCGCCAGCTCGAGGATGTCCTCGTCGAGAAAATGCTCCTCGAGCACGGCCTGGCTGCCGTCGAGCGCGGTCAGGCCCGGCCACGGCCGTTCCCCGGCCGGATCGCCGGAGTCCAGCCGGACGGCGCCGTGCAGCTGCGCCCGGCTGATGCGCCCGGCGAATTCGCCGAGGCGCCGGTAGGCATAGGCCGTGTTGGCCAGACGTGCCTGCCGGAGCAGGGCGTCGCGTTGGTGAAGCAGTTGATGGAAGTTCATGGGGGTCTCCTGGGTTGCGGGTGGTGATGCTCGCTGGACTGGATGTATCCCTCCACGGTCGGCACGCCCGGACGGCCCGTGCCGCCGGCGTGATGTTTCGCCTGTGCGCTGTCCCTGACGTAGCCTGACCTGCTGTCTCGTAACAGTGCTAACGCGGAATCGGTCGCCGTATCGCTGTCTGACTCAAATCACGTAACCAACCGTGCATCTGACGCTCTGACATCGAACACCTCTACTGATCCGCACCGCGCACGGTTTCGCAAGGCGAAACTTGCGTCCCTGCCGTTCAGCCCTTCGCGGTCAGGCTGCCGCCGTCCTTGATCGGTTTCACGAACCGGTAGTCGATGTCCCACGGGAAGAAGATCCACTTGTTCTGCTTGAACTCCTTCACGCAGGTGTCGACGAAGGGCCGGCCCGCGGGCTTCGCGTAGAGCGTGGCGAAGTGCGCCTTGGGCAGCATCGCCCGCACCACCTGCGCCGTCTTGCCGGTGTCCACGAGGTCGTCGATCAGCAGGAAACCCGCGCCGTCGCCGGCCACGCCCTTGAGCACCTGCACGCCACCCTGCGCCTGGGCCGCGCCGCCCCCGGCCCCGGCCGCGTAGCTCGACACGCACACCGTGTCGATCAGCCGGATCTCCAGCTCCCGCGCCACCAGCGCGGCCGGCACGAGGCCGCCGCGCGTGATGGCGATGATGCCCCGCCAGGCGCCGAGTCCGTGCAGCTCCTGCGACAGCACGCGCGCATCCCGGTGCAGCTCCGGCCAGGAAATCACGATTTCATCGGTGTAACGTGAAGGGTCGCCCATGCCTCACGTTGCCCGGCCGGCCCGCCCGCGCCAATCCCATTTACCGCTTTGACACGCCCCCGCCGCCCGCGCGTCATCAGCCCATGGCCGCCGGCAAGCTCGCCTTCCGTTTCACCTCGCAGGTCGTGCGCCTCGACCAGGCCATGCCCTTCCACATCCTGCCCGTGCCCGACGAGATCGCCGCGGCCTGGAAGAAGGCAAAGGTCCGCCGGCTCACCGGCACCGTCAACGGCCACGCCATCAACCGCGCCCTGATGAACCACGCCGGCGGCGGCAGCTTTTTCATCGTCAACCGCGACTTCATGAAGACCGCCGGCATCGGCCTGAAGACCCCGGCGGTCCTCGTGTTCAAGCCCGACGCCGCACCCGACCGGCTGGATATGCCCGAGGAGTTCCGCCTCGCCCTCGACCAGGACGACGCGGCGCGCGCCCGCTGGGACACCTTCACCCCCGGCCGCCAGCGCTCGCTGCTGGTCTACATCACCGGGGCCAAGACCGAGCCGACCCGCATCAAGCGCGCCCTCGAGCTCGCGCAGAAGATCCGCACCCACTCGCTTTACGGCGACCTGCAGAAAAAGCGTTCCGCCGGCCTCTGAGCGCCGCTGGCAATTCCGGCCGTTCTGGCCACTGTGCCGCATGGTTCCGTTTTCGGTCCTCGACCTTTCCAACATCACCCAGGGCGGCACCGTCGCCGACGCCCTGCACCGCTCGCGCGAGCTGGCCCGCCACGCGGAGCGGCTGGGTTACCGCCGCTTCTGGCTGGCCGAGCACCACAACATGCCCGGCATCGCGAGCGCGGCGACTTCCCTCGTCATCGCCCACGTCGCGGCGGGCACGTCCACGATCCGCGTCGGCTCCGGCGGCATCATGCTCCCGAACCATTCGCCGCTGGTGATCGCCGAGCAGTTCGGCACGCTCGCCGCGCTTTTTCCCGGCCGCATCGACCTCGGCCTCGGCCGCGCGCCCGGCACCGACCAGCCCACCGCCCGCGCCCTCCGCCGCGGGGCGCGCGACGTGTCGGACGGTTTCCCGCAGGACGTCACCGAGCTGCAGTCCTACTTCCAGCCGGCGGTGCCGGGTCAGGTCGTGCAGGCCGTGCCCGGCGCCGGGCTCGACGTGCCCATCTGGCTGCTCGGCTCCAGCCTGTTCGGCGCGCAGCTCGCGGCCGCGCTCGGCCTGCCCTTCGCCTTCGCCTCGCACTTCGCCCCCGACTACCTCGAGGAGGCGCTCACCCTCTACCGCCAGGGCTTCCAGCCGTCCGCCGCGCTGGCCCGGCCTTACGCCATGGCCGCCATCGGCGTCGTGGCGGCCGACACGGACGCCGCCGCCGCGCGGCTCTTCACCTCGTTGCAACAGAGCTTCGTGCTGCTGCGGCGGGGCATGCCCGGCCCGCTCCCGCCGCCGGTGGACCGCATGGACGGACGCTGGACGCCGGCCGAAAAGGCCAACGTCGACCACGCGTTCCGCGAGGCTGTCGTCGGTTCGCCGGAGACGGTAAAGCGCGGGATCGAGGCGTTCCTCCGCCGCACGCAGGTGGACGAGCTCATGGTGACGGCGGCGATCCACGACCACGCCGCCCGCCTCCGCTCCTTCGAGCTGGTGGCGCAGGTGCGGGACAGCCTCGGAAACTAAGGTTCGCTTGTAGGGGAAAGTGCGTCCCTGATGGCCGCCTGAAAATCAAGACCGCCACCTTTGCCGTCAGCGCCCCCGACCTCGCCACGTGTCCGCACCCCGTGCTGCCCGAGTTCGCCTTCATCGGCCGCTCCAACGTCGGCAAGTCCTCCCTGATCAACCTGCTGACGGAAAAGAAGGACCTCGCCAAGGTCTCCGACCTGCCGGGCAAGACGAAGCTGATCAATTTCTTCACGATCAACGGCACCTGGAGCCTCGTCGATCTGCCGGGCTACGGCTACGCCCACGTGGGGAAGACAGTGCGCCAGGAGTTCAACACCGCCGTGCGCGACTACCTCGCCCACCGGCCGACCCTGCGCCGCACCTTCGTCCTGATCGACTCGCGGCACGAGCCGCAGGAAATGGACCTCAAGTTCGTCCACTGGATGGGCACGCACGACCTGCCCTTCGCCCTCATCTTTACCAAGATCGACAAACAGGCCGCCCAGCACTCGCGCAACACGATCGATCGTTTCCGCGCCGCCATGGCGAAATCCACGGACGCGCAGCCCCCCGTCTTCGCCAGCTCGTCCACCACGAAGAGCGGCCGTTCCGAGATCCTCGCCTTCATCGCCGCGGCCCTGCCCGCTCACAACGCCCCCAAGCCCTTCACCGGCGCCCCGATGATGCAGCACCCGCGCCGGCCTCCTTTGCCTGGCGACGAGATGCTCGGCGACGACCTGGACGATTAAGTGCCGCCTCGGCTGCGCTCCTTGCTCCCGGCTCCCCGCTCCTTGCTGACTTCCCACCCCGATCTCCCCGCGTGCGCCGGCTGCGGCCGTTGCTGCCACCTGGTGGTCGAGCTGCGGCCGGGTGACGTTGTGCCCGAGGAACTGGTCGCCGTGCACGCCGGTGTGCGCTGCATGGACCAGCACGGCGACGGCGCCTGCGTGGCCCTCGATCGGGCCACGCGCCTCTGCACCATCTACGAAGACCGCCCGCAGACCTGTCGCGATTTCAACCGCGGCGAGAGCCTCTGTCGCAAGATCCTCGGGGTGGCCTGATCCTCTGATTATCTTTCGGTTGGGATCATCACCAGCCGTGGAGGCGGGACCATCAGTCCCGCGGGTTGCCGGCAGCGCGGCCCATGTCTCGCGGGACTGATGGTCCCGCCTCCAACCTGGCCAAAAGAAAAGCCGCCCCGGGTTTCCCCGGGGCGGCGTGGTTTTCTTTAGAATCGGCGCTCACGGCGGTCGGAGCCCGCGATGACGTAAATCATCGCGACCGACAACCAGGAGACCGAGATGGCGAGTAGAGTCATCATGACTTTATTCGTCCTCCTATTGCCGCTTGCAGCGGCGGTCTGGGCCTCTTCCCACCCAGCAGGTCGAGGCGTTTATCAATCAACTACCGGAGGGAACCCAGCTCCCTCCGTCGGCCATGAAGATGGGGCGTTTTCTGCGTCTGGCAAGCAGCCGGCAGGTAAATTTAATGCCGCTGATTATGAACGATTAACGCATTATTTTTTACCTTAACCCATCCGCAAACAGGGTCCGGACGTAGTCCTTGCACACCATTCACCTCCGTCCTGTTTCAAGCTCCAAGCCCCCTGCTCCGCCCATGTCCACCCCTCCCTGGAAAAAGCCCACCCCCAAGCAGTCCACCGGCACCAAGCTGACGCCGGAAAACCTGGCCTGGGCGAAGGCGGCGGCAAAGAAGGCCGGGCGCCGCTACCCCAACCTCATCGACAACATGGCGGCGGCGCGCCGCCAGCTCGAGCAGGAGCACACACGCAATCATCGCGGCCTGCGCGAGGGGCTTTGATCCCGTCCCGCCCGCATCCGATGGAACCGCCCACCTTCACCCTGACCCGTCGCGTGGAATTCCACGAGACCGACGCCGCGGGGCTCATGCATTTCTCCAATTTCTACCGTTGGATGGAGGTGTGCGAACACGAGTGGTTCCGCGCCCGCCACCTCGCGATCATGTCCACCTCGCCCGATGGCGTGCGCCATGGCTGGCCGCGCCGCGAATCGTCGTGCGAATTCCTGCGCCCGCTGCGCTGCGGCGACGTCATCCGCGTGCGCAGCACCATCGAGGCCGTGGGGGAAAGCTCCCTGACCTACGGCTTCGTGTTCGAGAAGGACCGCGCCGGCCGCTGGGCCGAGGTGGCCCGCGGCCGGATGACCACGGTGCACGTGCGGCAGGACCAGGCCGGCCGGATGGAAGCCGAGCCCATGCCGGCCGCCGTGCGCGCGGCGTTCAGTCCCGCCGCGTAAACCGCGGGACCCTCAGGCCAGCGTCGCCGCCAGCGTGACCTTGGCGTTCAGCAGGCGCGAGATCGGACAGCCGGCCTTGGCCCCCGCCGCGATCTCGTTGAACTTCGCGGCGTCGATCCCGGGGATCTTCGCCGTCAGCACGAGGTGCGAGGCCGTGACGGTCCAGCCGGCGGGCGGCACGTTGTCGAGGCTGACCTCGGCGGTGACATCGAGCCGGTCCGGCGTGAAGCCGGCCTTGCCCAGCTCGGCCGAGAGCGCCATCGCGAAGCAGCCCGCATGGGCCGCGGCGATGAGCTCCTCCGGGTTGGTGCCGGCGCCCGATTCAAAGCGGGAGCCGAAGGAATATTCCGTGTTCTTCAAAGCGCCACCGGGAGCGGTGAGCGCGCCTTTGCCCGCCTTGAGCGAGCCCTGCCAGACGGCGGATGCGGTGCGTTTCATAGGAAGTGCGTGGATGCACCGCCCATGAAAGCCACCCCGTCGCTTTACGCAACCGCGCCGCCCTGGGGTCTTACCCCTTCAGCAGGCAGCACTGCTTGTATTTCTTCCCGCTGCCGCAGGGGCACGGGTCGTTGCGGCCGACCTTCGGCGCCGCCTTGTAGGGCGCCGGCCCGAGGCGCGCCTCGCGCTCGTAGAGCCAGGTGCCGTTGATCCGCAGGAATTCCGCCTTCTCGTGCAGCACCTTCTCGATCTTGTCCTCGATCCCGTAGGCCGAGAAATCCACGTAGGCCTTGTTGGGGTTGTCCGCGACCACCTCGTGGCCGTGCACCTCCAGCCGGGTCCAGGTCACGGCCGGCTCGCCCTCCTCGGCGACATACGGCTTGCCCGCCGTCGGCCGGTAGGTGTCGTGCAGAAACTTGAAATTGTGCGCCACGTGCGCCGTGAAACGCGCGCGCATCAGCTGCTCCGCCGTCGCCGGCTGCTTCGTGCCCGCATGGTAGGGCTCGCAGCAGGCCTCGAACAACTGCCCGCTGCCGCAGGGGCAGGGCTGTCCGCGTTTCGGTTTGTTGTCCTTGGTCGGTTCGGAAGACATCCCCCAGACCTACCGTGACCCGCCCGGCCAAGGCGAGGTCGGTTTTGCGCTTTTTGTGCTTTTTGCGGCCGGTGCCTCTGCCAGCCTGCTCCCCGTGAAAAAACCCACGGCCGAGGAGCGCAAGCACCGCTGCACCCGCAAGCGGCGCTACCGCACGCAGGGCGACGCCCTCGACGCCGCGGTGGTCGCCGGCGTGGGCCGCGACCGCGCCGCCTACCGCTGCCCGCTCTGCGGGTTCTGGCACCTGACCAAGGCCTGAGCCGCGCCCGGCTCAGCGCCGGCCGCTGTATTTCTGGGGGTTGTTCACCTTCCCGGCCTCCATCACGCCCTGCTGCACGCGTTGTTGCTCGATCATCTCCCGGGTGGCGCTGTCGATCGGGTTGACCGTCGACTTGCGCTTGATGCGGGAACCGAGCGGGGCCTCGGTCAGCTCCGCCGGCTCCTCCTGCGCGGCGGTTTTGTCGCGGGTGGTGCAACCCGCCATCACGCAACCCACCGCCAGCAACAGCAACCAGGCCCGGATTTGATTCGGCATGCCGGCGTGATAGCCGGAAGCCGGCCGGAAAACAGCGGATTGCGACCAAACCCCCGTCCCGGGCGGCCAGTCGCACCGGCGGAGCCGGACATTGCACTGCCCGCCGCACCTCGCATAGTCCCGGCTCTCCATGACCCTGCGCCTCCTGCTCCCGCCCAACCTGGCCGCCGCCGCCCCGCGCGACGCCATCGCCGTGCGCGTGGAACTGGACATCAGCGCGCCCCCGCCGGAATCCCTGGTGCCGGCCCTCGCCATCCTGCAGCGCCTCGGTGTGACCCCGCAGCCGGTGTCCCTCATCCAGCTGAAGCGCGCCCAGCTGCGCGAACTGCTCCAGGCCCTCATCGGCGAAAAGGTCTTTTTCCGCGCCGACAAACCGGCGCTGCCCCTGGCCTGGAACGGCCTCGACCTGCCGGGCGTGAGCGAACACCTGACCGAGGCCCCGCCCCCGCCCCCGCTCCCGAAGCCGCTGCCGGCGAAGAAACCCGCGCCGGTGGAGGACGACGACCTCACGCCGCTCACCGTGGACGGCTCCGAGCATTACCTCGCCATCACCCTGCCCTCGCGCGAGTCGATGGTCTACGACGCCGCGCTCGAGTTCCTGCGCACCCACCGCTTCGCGCTCGACCCGCTCACCCGCAAGTGGTGGCTGCGCGACCGGCACAAGGTCCTCAACCTCCTCGCCTCGCACGGCGCCCTGCTGCGCGACAACCTGCACGCCGAGTTCACGCCTAATTTCGAAAAGAACACGGCCCACCTGAAGACCGCCGAGATCGCCGCGTCGATCGGCGAGGAAGCCGACGGCTACGACGTCACCCTCGGCCTCAAGGCCGGCCCCGCGCCGGACGCGCAGATCCGCTCCGCCGTCGCGACCGGCCGCGGCTACATCGAGGCCGGCGGCGCCATCTATCTCATCGACGCCGCGAAACTCGCCGAGCTGGAAGCCGCCCAGCGCGCGCTCGCCGGCGAGGTGTCCGCCGCCAGCGCCCAGGGCCGGCACCGCATCGCCAAGGCCCGCGCCGCCGAGGTCACCGACCTGCTGGAGAGCATCGCCCCGCATTTCTCCGCGCCGGAAACCTGGCACGCCCGCAGCGCGGCGTTGCGGAACCTTACCGTGCTGCCGCCCGCGCCCGTGCCGCCGGACTTCACCGCCGTGCTCCGCCCCTACCAGCGGCTTGGCGTCGCGTGGCTCTGGCACCTGCACGGCCAGGAACTCGGCGGCATCCTCGCCGACGAGATGGGCCTCGGCAAAACCCCGCAGGCGTTGGCGCTCTTGGCCTCGATTTCGCGCAGCGAGAATCGTGGACCAACACCGGCCGGCCAGCAGGCCGGAACGGTGCAACCGCATTTGGTCGTCGTCCCCGCCTCGCTCGTGGAAAACTGGCGCCGCGAGGCCGCGCGCTTCGCCCCGGCGCTGCGCGTCTTCGTCCACCACGGCACGGCCCGCCTCACGGCGAAGGAATTCGCCCGCTACGACCTCGTGCTCACGTCCTACGGCACGCTGGCGCGCGACACGGAGCTGTTCGAGGGCGTGCATTTCGACGTCATCCTCGCCGACGAGGCGCAGCACCTGAAGAACCGCCGCACCCAGGCCGCGCAGGCCCTGCGCGTGCTGCACGGCCGCAGCCGCTTCCTGCTCACCGGCACGCCGCTGGAGAACTCGCTCGACGACCTGCGCTCGCTCTTCGAGTTCCTCATGCCCGGCTTCCTGCCCAAGCTGCCGACGGGCATAAAGCGCGAGGAACGCGCCTTCCACGACGAGCGGCTGCGCGTCCAGACCGCGCCCTACATCCTCCGCCGCACCAAGGCCGCCGTCGCCCCCGAGCTGCCGCCGAAGATCGAGCAGGTCATCTGGTGCGAGCCGACCCCGGCCCAGGCCGCGTTCTACCAGCGCATGCAGGCGGACACCGAGCGCGAGCTCTTCGACCTCGCCGCCAAGGGTGCTTCCGAGGGCCGCCTCCACCTCGCCACCCTCACCCAGCTGCTCCGCCTGCGCCAGATCTGCTGCGACCCGCGGTTGGTGGACGCCGCGCAGGGCGCGGCCGCCGGCTCGGCCAAGCTCGACGCCTTCCGCGAGCTGCTCGCCGAGTCGATCGACGAGGGCCACCGCATGCTCGTCTTCTCCCAGTTCACCTCGCTGCTGGCGCTGTTGCGCGAGGAACTCGACGCCCAGGGCGTCGCCTATTGCTACCTCGACGGCTCGATGACGGCCAGGGCCCGGCAGGCCGCGGTGGACAAGTTTCAGAACGACGAAACCGTGCCGGTGTTCCTCATCTCCCTCAAGGCCGGCGGCACCGGCCTCAACCTCACCGGCGCGGACACCGTCGTGCACTACGACCCGTGGTGGAATCCCGCCGTCGAGGCCCAGGCCACCGACCGCACGCACCGCATCGGCCAGACGAAGGTCGTCACGAGCTACCGCCTGATCTGCGCCGGCACGGTCGAGGAGAAGGTGATGGCCCTGCAGGACGAGAAGCGCGCCCTGCTCGCCGGGGTGTTCGAGGCCAGCGACGCGGCCGCCGCGAAGCTCAGCCTCGCCGACCTGCGCGCCCTGCTTAAATGAAAGATTTTGCCTAATGGAATATCCTGAGCTGCGTTGTGTTCCTACTCCCATGAAACTCCTCCCCGCCCTCCTCGCCGCCCTCGCCCTGTCCGCCACCGCCCTCGCCGCCCCCAAGGGCGCCGAGCCCGCCCACATCGCGATGGGCCAGACCATCGTCCTGGCTGACCACCTCGTCCCCGGCAAGACGACCATCGTGGACTTCACCAGCAAATATTGCCCGCCCTGCCAGTTCTACAACGAGCCCCTCGCCAAGCTCCACGCCCAGCGCGCCGACATCGCCGTCGTCAAGGTCGACATCAACCGCCCCGACGTGAAGCGCATCGACTGGCAGTCGCCCGTCGCCCAGCAGTTCAAGCTGCAGAGCATCCCGCACTTCAAGGTCTACGGCCCGGACGGCAAGCTGATCGCCGAGGACCAGCCGGGCGTCGCCAGCCCGGCGCGCGCCCTGGTGCACAAGTTCATCGAGGAGCTGAAGTAACCGCTCCGCGCTGATTTCCTCGTTTGCCTTTTCCCGGCGGGCGGCATCTTGGTCGCCCATGATCCGGCGCCCCCTGCTCCTGCTCCTCCTGGCCCTCGGCGGGTCGCTGGCCGCGCAGCCCGCCCCGCGGCCGGAGGACACCCCCGCGCTCCCCGCGGAGGAGACTCCGGCGGAAGGCGCCCCCGAGCCCGCTGGCCCGCCCGTGGCCGACTGGGTGGAGGCCCAGGTCGAGCTGCACCGCCGCGGCTATTCCTGCGGCTCGATCGACGGCGTGCGCGGCGCCCAGACCGCCGAGGCGGTGAAGGCCTTCCAGCGCAACGAGGGGCTCGACCCCACCGGGGACCTCGACCGCCCCACGCGCGAACTCCTGCGCCTCACCGCGCCGCCGCTCACGACCCACACCTTCACGTCCGCCGAGCTCGCCCGCCTCGAGTCCGTGCCGGACACCTGGCTCGGCAAGTCGCAGAGCTCCGGGCTCGTGCACGGCACGGCGCTGGAGTTCGTGGCCGAGCGTTACCGCGCCAACCCGAAATACCTCCGCGCGCTGAACCCGGGTTTCAACTGGGACGACATCCTGCCGGGCGCCACCGTCACGGTGCCCGACGTCGCGCCGTTCACCAGCCCGCTCAAGGTCGCGCGCATCCACATCCGCCTCGCCGAGAAGGTCCTCGAGGCCACCACCGAGGAAGGCCGGATCGTCCTGCACTGCCCGGTCAGCATCGCGCGCAACGTCGAGAAGCGCCCCGTCGGCGAGCTGAAGGTCACGGTCGTCATCCCCGACCCGGACTACACCTTCGACCCGGCCGTCTTCCCCGAGTCGGCCGAGGGCCAGGAACTCGGCCGCCGGCTCATCATCCCGCCGGGCCCGAACAATCCCGTGGGCCTCGCCTGGATCGGGCTCGACCGCCCGGGCTACGGGATGCACGGCACGCCCGACCCCGAGAAGGTCGGCCGCACGGAATCGCACGGCTGCTTCCGCCTCGCCAACTGGGACGCCGTCGCCCTGCTCTCCCTCGTCAAGGTCGGCACGCCGGTGATGGTCGAGCCGTGAGCGGGGTGGCGCACCGCGCCGGGGGGTGTTGCCTTTGACTCCGCTCCCAACCCCGGGATTTCCTTTTCGGCAACAATCTGCCTTCCTGCCTCCCATGCTGCCGCGTTACCTGCTCCTCGCCCTGCTGCTCAGCGCCCCCGTCTTCGCGCAGGACGACCACGTCAAATCCATCGAGGCCTGGCGCGCCGCGCGCATCGCCCGCCTGACCGCGCCCGACAGCTGGCTCACGCTGGTCGGCCGCCACCGGCTCGCCCCGGGCGAGAACACCGTCGGCACCGCGCCCGACAACTCCATCCGCCTCACCGTCGGCCCGCCCTACCTCGCCACCGTCACCCTCGCCGCCGACCGCACCGTCACCCTCACGCCGGCGCCGAGCGCCCTGCTCGAGGTCGACGGCGTGTCCGCCCACCGCCCGGTCGCGCTGGCGTGGCAGACCGAGCAGCCCACGCGCGTGACCTTCGGCACCGCGAACTTCTACGTGATGTCGCGCGGCGCCGAGCTCTACCTGCGCGTGCGCGACACCGAGGCCGCCACCCGCACGCACTTCGTCGGCATCGACTACTTTCCCATCGACCCCGCCTGGCGCATCGAGGCCACGTGGGTGCCCTTCGACCCGGTGAAACAGATCCCCATCACCAACATGATCGGCGTCACCGAGCCCGCGCCCGTGCCGGGCAAGGCCGTGTTCACCCACGAGGGCCGCACCGTCGAGCTGCTGCCGGTCGACGAGGGCGGCGACAACCTGTTCTTCATCCTGACCGACCTCACCGCCGGTGAGGAGACCTACGAGGCCTCGCGCTTCCTCTACGTCCCGAAACCGAAGCCCGGCGAGACGAAGCTCGTCCTCGATTTCAACCGCATGCAGAACCCGCCCTGCGCCTTCACCGCGTTCGCCACCTGCCCGCTCCCGCCGAAGGAAAACCGGATGCCGTTCCGCGTGACCGCCGGCGAGAAAAACTACCGCGGGGCGCACTGAGTTCGCCGCGGCCGTCCCGGTGGGAGGGGCTTTACGCCCCGACCTACCCGCTCCAGCCTTCATCCCGTCGGGGCGCAAAGCCCCTCCCACCCAAACCATCATGATGCCGTCCTGCCGCCTGGCCCTGGCTGGCCTTCTCCTGCTCTCGAACGCCACCGCCGCCGACCCCATCGACCGCCGCGCCCTCGTCACGCGCCACAACCCCGTCATCCGCTCCGTCGACGTCGACGCGCCGCTCACGGTCGGCAACGGCAACTTCGCCTTCACCGCCGACATCACCGGCCTCCAGAGCTTCGCCGCGCTCTACCAGCGCACCGGCATCCCCACCGAGACGCTCTCGCGCTGGTGCTGGGTCACGGATGAGAACCCGAACAATTACCAATTGGCCGACGCCAACAAGGACTTCACCCTGCCCGACGGCCGCGTGCTGGGTTTCCCGACGCGCGCGAGCGTGCCGGCCGGCGACTGGCTGCGCCGCAACCCCCGCAACCACCCGCTGGGCCAGCTCGCCCTCGAGTGGCGGAAGCCCGACGGCAGCGAGTTCGTCCCCGCCGACATCCAGGAACCCGCGCAGACCCTCGACCTCTGGACCGGCATCATCACGAGCACATTCAAGCTCGGCGGCGTGCCCGTCACCGTCACCACCGCCTGCGCCAGCCGCACCGACACGATCGGCGTGACGGTCGAGTCCGCGCTGGTCGCCGAGGGCCGGCTGCGCGTGCGCCTCCGCTTCCCGCGCGGTCACGACCCGGCGGTGAAAAACACCCCCGCTCTCGACTGGAGCCGGCCGGACGCGCACTCGACCATCATCAACGACCAGAAGGATTCCCGCATCGATTTCCTGCGCGTCGTCGGGTCGACCCGTTACTGCGTCACGCTGGCCTCCAACGACCGGCTGCTCATCAACCGCCTTGCGCCGCATGACTATGACATCGCGGCCGGCGGCGGGGTGCTGCGGTTTGCCGTGACCTTCTCGCGCCAGCCCGTCGAACATCCGCCCTACGACGCCGACGGCGTGCGCCAGGCCAGCGCGCAGGCCTGGGAGAAATTCTGGCGCGAGGGCGCCGCGGTCGACTTCACCGGCAGCACCGATCCCCGCGCCGCGCAGCTCGAGCGCCGCATCATCCTCTCGCGTTACCTCATGGCCGTGCAGATGGCGGGCGACGTCCCGCCGCAGGAATCCGGCCTCACCTGCAGCACCTGGTATGGCAAGCACCACACCGAGATGATCTGGTGGCACACCGCGCATTTCGCGCTGTGGGGGCACGACACCCTCCTCGCGAAAAACCTCGCCTGGTATCAATCGCAACTCCCCGCCGCCCGCGCGCTCGCCGCCAGCCGCGGCCTCCAAGGCGCGCGCTGGGCCAAGATGACCGGACCCGCCATGCGCGAGAGTCCGGGCGGCAACCCGCTCATCGTCTGGAACCAGCCGCATATGGTCTACCTCGCCGAGCTGCTCTACCGCAACCAGCCCACCGCCGAAACCCTCGCCCGCTACCGCGACCTCGTCCTTGAGACCGCCGACTGCCTCGCGTCCATGATGCACTTCGACGCGGCGAAGGGCCAATACGTCCTCGGCCCGCCGCTCTGGATCGCCCAGGAAATCTACGACCAGGCCACGAGCCAGAACCCGTCCTTCGAGCTGGCCTACTGGCGCTGGGCCCTCGGCGTCGCCCAGCAGTGGCGCGAGCGCCTCGGCCTGCCGCGCGAGGCGAAATGGGACGACGTCATCGCCCGCCTCGCGCCCATCCCGCAGAAGGACGGCAAATATGTCGCCCTCGGCTCGAACCCCGACACCTTCGACAACATCGACAGCCGCCACGACCACCCCACGATGCTCGGCCCGCTCGGCCTGCTGCCCGGCGGCCCGGACGTGGACCGCGCGACGATGCAGCGCACCTTCGACGCCGTGCTGCAGACGTGGGATTGGGAGACCAAGATCTGGGGCTGGGATTACCCAATGATCGCCATGACCGCCGCGCGCCTCGGCCATCCGGAACAGGCGGTGGAGATCCTGCTGCGCAACGGGCCCAACAATGTCTACCTGCCCAGCGGCCACTGCCCGCAGCGCAGCGACGAGGCGCTGGCCAAGGACGCACCGCCCGGCAAGCCGCGCCGCGAGATCGCCGTCTATCTCCCCGCCAACGGCGCGTTCCTCTCCGCCGTCGCGCTGATGGTCGGCGGCTGGGACGGCGCCCCGCGCGCGCACCCCGGCCTGCCCGACGACGGCCAATGGGTCGTTCGCGCCGAGGGGCTGAAGCCCCTGCCTTGAGGTGGAGCGCGCACTGCGCGCGGGCTTGAACCTTTTTCACCCTGACTGTCCGCACAAGCTGCGGTGGGAGGGGCTTTACGCCCCGACTTATTCGCGCATCCTGTCGGGGCGTAAAACCCCTCCCACCCCAAGCCTTCTTGCCTGCGATGAAACCTCTTTTCGCGCCTGTTCTGTTCGCCGCCCTGCTCGCCCTCGCCGGCTGTCAGGGCGACAAAGTCACCGCACCGGCCCCGGCGGCGCGGCCGCAGCTGGCCTACGCGATCGGCGCCGACCTCTCCTTTCTCCGCCAGGCCGAGGCGCGCGGCGCCGTGTTCAAGGACCAGGGCGTGGCGAAACCGGGCCTGCAGATTTTCCGCGACCATGGCTACAACTGGATCCGGCTGCGGCTGTTCCACTCGCCCGACCGCCTGCCCAACGACCTCGCCTACACCATCGCCCTCGCCCGCGAGGCCCGGCAGCTGGGCTTCAGGTTCCTCCTCGACTTCCACTACTCCGACACCTGGGCCGACCCGGCCAAGCAATTCCTGCCCAAGGCCTGGGAGGGCAAAACGCACGCGGAGCTGGTCACGCTGGTCCACGACTACACGCGCGACACGATCCGCGCCTTCCGCGAGGCCGGCGTGATGCCCGACATGGTCCAGCCGGGGAACGAGGTCATCGCCGGCATGATGTGGCCCGACGGCCGCCTGCCGGGCAACTGGGACAATTTCGCCGCCCTCGTGCGCTCTGCGATCGCGGGCGTGGAGGCCGGCCGCGGCGACGCCCCGCGGCCGCTGATCATGATCCACATCGACCGCGGCGGCGACCTGCCCGGCACGCGGGCGTTCTTCGACCGCCTCAATGCCTACGACATCGCCTACGACGTCATCGGCCAGAGCTATTACCCGTGGTGGCACGGCTCGATCCTCGACCTGCGGGCGAACCTCGCGTTCATGGCGGACACCTACCGCAAGGACATCATCGTGGTGGAGGCCGCCTACAACTGGCGGAGCGCCGAATACAAGGAGGGCGGCGCACCCTTCCCCGAGACCCCGGAAGGCCAGCGCGAATTTCTCGAGGAAGTCCACCGCGCTGTGCTCGCGACCCCGCACGGGCTGGGCAAGGGTGTCTTCTGGTGGGAGCCCGCCGTGGCGCCGGCCGCCCGCGGCATCAGCAGCCGCGGGATGTTCGATCCCGAGGGCAACGCCCTGCCAGTCCTCTCCGTCTTCGACCGCTTCACCCGGGGCAAGCCACCCAAGGCCCGCCCCTGAGCTGACTGTCAGGTTTTCCTCCGGCGGGCCGGGCTTTACGCCCCGACATTTGCGCGCATCCTGTCGGGGCGTAAAGCCCCGCCCACCCCGACCCTTCCCGCGATGAAAACCCCACGCTGCCTCGTCCTTCTTTCGTTCGCCGCCCTGCTCGGCCTCGCCGGCTGCCAGAGCCGGCCGTCAGTCCCAGCCGCCTTCACCGACTGGCCAGCCGGCACGTCGCCCGCCGAGATCGGCAAGCGCGTCGCCGAGAACTTCGCCGCCCGCTCCTTCCAGTGGCAGACCGATCCGCGCCGGCGCTACGTCATCTACCCCGAGATCTGCGCCTGGTATGGCGGCCTCGATGTCGCCCGCCTCATCGGCGACGCTGACCTGCAAAAGCGCCTCGCCGCGAAATACGACATCCTCCTCACCCCCGAGGGCGCCAAGCGCATCTCGCCCAATGAGCACGTGGACTACCGCATCTTCGGCGTCATCCCGCTCGAGCTGGCGATGCTGGGGAAGGACGCGACGATGCTCGCCACCGGCAAACGCTTCGCCGACGCGCAGTGGGAAAAAACCACGCCCGACGGCATCACCCAGGAGGCCCGCTACTGGATCGACGACATGTATATGAGCCCGATCCTCCAGGTGCAGGCCTTCCGCGCCACCGGCAACACCGTTTACCTCGACCGTGCCGCGCTGATGATGGCCGCGTATCTCGACAAGCTCCAGCAGCCCAACGGCCTCTTCCTCCACGCGCCGGACTCGCCGTTCTTCTGGGGCCGCGGCAACGGCTGGGTCGCCGCCGGCATGGCCGAGCTCTTGCGCGACCTGCCCGCGACCAACCCGCACCACGCGCGCATCCTCGCGGGCTACCGGCAGATGATGGCCGCGCTCCTCGCCGCCCAGGCCGACAACGGCCTCTGGCGCCAGCTCGTGGACAAACCCGAGTCCTGGACCGAGACTTCCGCCACCGGCATGTTCACCTTCGCCTTCGTCGCGGGCGTGAAACACGGCTGGCTCGACGAGAAGACCTACGCCCCCGCCGCCCGCAAGGCCTGGCTCGCCCTCGTCGCCCAGCTCGAGCCCGACGCCAATCTCCGCGAGGTCTGCGTCGGCACCGACAAGGGCAAGCTCGCGACCAAGAGCGACGACCTGAAGGTGCAATACGACTTCTACATGGGCCGTCAGCGCAAGTCCGGCGACCTCCACGGTCAGGCCCCGCTGCTCTGGACCGCCGCCGCGTTCCTGCGATGAGCCAAACCGCCCCTGAATCCGTCGTCCAGCGCCAGCTCGACGCCTACAACGCGAAGGACGTCGCCGCGCTCCTCGCCACCTATGCCGACGACGCGGAACTCTTCGAACACCCGGACAAGCTGCTCGCCCGCGGCGCGGCGGCGTTGCGCGAGCGTTTCACCGCGCGCTTCGCCGAGCCCAATCTCCATGCCGCCCTGCAGCGCCGTATCGTGATGGGAAATTTTGTCTTCGACCACGAGATCGTCACCCGCACCTTCCCCGAGGGCCCGGGCACGCTCGAGGTCGTGATGATCTACGAGGTGGCGGCCGGCCGCATCGCGCGCTCGTGGAGCCTGCCGGGGGCGAAGACGCTCACCGGACTGTAAGAAAGGCTTGGGGTTGCCGCACCGGCGGGCTTAACGTCGGTTATTCCCGCCATGAGACTACCCCTGCCCCGGTCCTGCGTGTTCCTCCTGCTTGGCCCGTGGCTGGCTGCGGCCCCGCTCACGCTCACCGTCCCTTTGCCCGGGAATCCGGCGGAGCACGGAGTTCCCGGGACAAACACCGGGCCGGCAGCAGCCGGCAACGGTGCAGCAGAGACCTTCAACATGGGCACCGCGACCAATCCCGCGGGCTCCACCCTCTCGCTCGACCGCCACAGCCTGCGTCTCGACGGCCAACCCTGGACGCCCGTCATGGGCGAGTTCCATTACACCCGCTACCCGGAGAACGAATGGCTGGCCGAGCTCCGCAAGATGAAGGCCGGCGGCATCGACATCGTCGCGACCTACGTCTTCTGGATCCACCACGAGGAGATCGAGGGCCGGTGGGAATGGACCGGGGACAAAAACCTGCGCAAATTCGTCGAGGCCGCCGCCGCGGCCGGCCTCAAGGTCATCGTGCGCTGCGGCCCGTGGTGCCACGGCGAGGTCCGCAACGGCGGCCTGCCCGACTGGATCGTCGCCCGCGGCCAGACGCGCTCCGAGGACCCGGCCTTTCTCGCGAGCACGAAGCTCCTTTACCAACAGATCGCCGCCCAGGTGCAGGGCCTGCTCTGGAAGGACGGCGGCCCGGTCATCGGCATCCAACTCGACAACGAATACGGCGGTCCCGCCTCGTATCTCCTCGCCCTAAAGCAGATCGCCCGCGACGCCGGCCTCGACGTCCCGCTCTACACCCGCACCGGCTGGCCCGCCCTGAAGACCCCGATGCCCTTCGGCGAGATCGTCCCGCTCTACGGCGTCTACGCCGAGGGCTTCTGGGACCGCGAACTCACCACCATGCCGGGCAACTACTGGGCGGGCTTCCATTTCTCCACGCTGCGCGTCGATTCCAACATCGCCAACGAGGCCCTCGGCCGGCGCAACACGAAGGACGCCGACGACGTCGCCCGCTACCCCTACCTCACCTGCGAGATCGGCGGCGGCATGATGAGCAGCTACCACCGCCGCATCCTCGTCGACCCGCGCGACATCACCTCGACCACGCTCGTCAAGCTCGGCTCCGGCAGCGTCTCGCCGGGTTACTACATGTATCACGGCGGCACGAATCCCGAGGGCAAGCTGACCACGCTCATGGAGGAACAGGGCACCGCCATCACCAACTGGAACGACATGCCGGTGAAGAATTACGATTTTCAGACCGCCCTCGGCCAATACGGCCAGGTCCGCCCGCAGTTCTACGGCCTGCGCCCGCTCCACCTCTTCCTGCACGACTTCGGCGGCCGCCTGGCCGGCATGGCCACCGTGCTGCCGGATGTCCGCCCCGCCGGCAAGGACGACACCGCGACGCTGCGCTGGGCCGTGCGCGCCGACCGCCGGAGCGGTTTCGTCTTCGTGAACAACTACGAGCGCGGCAGCACCCTGCCCGCCAAGGCGGGCGTGCAATTCACCGTCAGCTTTCCGGACGCCGGCCCCGTGACCCTGCCCACCGCGCCGGTCACGATCCCGGCCGACGCGCACTTCTTCTGGCCGGTCAATTTTTCCCTGGGCGCCGGCGGCAACCTGGCCTGGGCCACCGCGCAGCCAGTCGCCGTCACCGGCGAGGGCCGTGACGCCACCTGGTATTTCGCCGAGACCTCCGGCATCCCCGCCGAATTCGTCTTCACCAACGCCCGCGTGATCGCGCGGCGCGGCCAAACCGAGGTTCGCGGCGATGGCTACACCCGCGCGCTCGGCGTCACCCCGGGCCCGGAGCCCGCGCTGATCCTGAACTCCAGCATCAAGGTCGTGCTCCTCGCCGCCGCCGACGCGGAAATGCTGTTCCTGAAAAAATCCACCCCCGCCGCCCCGGTCCCCGTCACCACCGAGCTCGTCCGCGCCGCCGGCCCGCTGCGCCGGATCGAGCCGGGCAGATCCAAGCAGCCCGTCGCCGCCATGCCCGTGGACGCCGACTTCGCCGCCGCGGCCGTCTGGCGCATCAAGCTCCCGGCCAACATCGATTGGTCGGCCGACACGCTGCTGCAGCTCCACTACACCGGCGACGTCGCCCGCGTTTACATCGGCGGCCGGTTCATCAACGACGATTATTACAACGGCCAGCCCCTGGACATCGGCCTGCGCCGCCACGCCGCCGACCTGCAGAACGGCGAACTGACCGTCGCCATCCTGCCGCTCCAGAAAAACGGCCCCATCTACCTGCCTGACTCCGCCAAACCCGACTTCGGCGCCGCGGAGAGCGTCGTCGCCCTCACCCGCGCCGAGCTGGTGTCGAACACGACGGTGGAGCTCAGCAAACCCTGATTGCATTCCATGGGAGGCGGGACCATCAGTCCCGCGGGACATCATGCCCGACAGCGAAGATCATAACCCGCGGGGCTGATGGCCCCGCCTCCATAGAGCGCAAGCACCGATGAAGTTTCTCCTCTCCCTCCTCCTCGCCACCTCCGCCCTCGCCGCCTCCTGGGTCGGCGACCAGCCGCAGCCGGGCGGCTTCGCCCTCGTGGCCAACGGGAAGGCCGCAACCATCGTCACCTCCCCGGAGGACTTCAAGGTCGTCAGCCTCGCCGCGAACGACCTCGCCGCCGACCTCCAGCGCGTCACCGGCGTGAAGCCCGCCGTCGCCGCCTTCCCCTCCGTCTCCGGTCCCGCCGTCCTCATCGGCACCCTCGGCGAAAGCCCCCTGATCAACGGCCTCGTCGACGCCGGAAAGCTCGACGTCAAGGACCTCGCGGGCGCCTGGGAAAGCTTCGTCATCACCACCGTCACCGATCCGCTGCCCAACGTTGCCTCCGCCCTCGTCATCGTCGGCAGCGACCGCCGCGGCACGGCCTTCGGCGTCTATGAACTCTCGCAGGCCATCGGCGTGTCGCCGTGGTATTGGTGGACGGACGTCACGCCGGCGAAAAAATCCGCGCTCCATGTCGCCGCCGGCACGCGCCGCTTCGGCCCGCCGTCGGTCCAATACCGCGGCATCTTCATCAACGACGAGGACTGGGGCCTGCAGCCCTGGGCCGCGAAGACCTTCGAGCCCGAGACCGGCGACCTCGGCCCCAAGACCTACGCCAAGGTCTGCGAACTCCTCCTCCGCCTGAAGGCCAACACGCTCTGGCCGGGCATGCATCCCTCGACCAAGGCCTTCAACCATTACCCGAAAAACAAGCAGGTCGCCGACGATTACGCCATTGTCATGGGCTCCTCCCACGCCGAGCCGATGCTCCGCAACAACGTCGGCGAGTGGACCGCGCCGAAGGAGGACTACAATTACATCACCAACCGCGACGGCGTGCGCGCCTACTGGGAGCAGCGGGTGAAGGAGAACGGGAAGTTCGAGAACATCTACACCCTCGGCATGCGCGGCATCCACGACTCCAACATGGTCGGCCCGAAAACCGACGCCGAGCGCATCGCCACCCTCGAACGGATCTTCGCCGACCAGCGCGCGCTGATCGCGAAATACGTGCGCCCCGATGTCGCTTCCGTCCCCCAGATGTTCTGCGCCTACAAGGAGGTCCTCGCCCTCTACCGCCAGGGCCTGAAGGTGCCGGACGACGTCACCATCGTCTGGCCCGACGACAACTTCGGCTACGTCCGCAACTTCGCGACCCCGGAGGAGCGCCGGCGCCCCGGCGGCTTCGGCGTTTATTATCATATTTCCTACCTCGGCGCGCCGCTCTCCTACCTCTGGCTCTCCACCACGCCGCCCGCCCTGATCTGGTCCGAGATGAGCAAGGCCTACGACCACGGCGCCCGGAAGATCTGGATCGTCAACGTCGGCGACATCAAGCCGGGCGAGATCGGCACCGAGTTCTTCCTGCAGATGGCGTGGGACATCAAGCGCTGGCGCCATGACAATGTGGCGGACTTCCTCCCCGAGTGGGCCGCGCGCGAGTTCGGCCCGGCGGTCGCGCCGGCCGTCGCCCGCGTGATGGAGACCTATTACCAGCTCAACTTCGCGCGCCGGCCCGAGCACCTGCAGTGGTGGCTGCGCAACGAGGCGCCGCGCCCGAGCCCACTGAGCCGGCAGGAGATCGACCAGCGCATCACCCTCTTCAGCCTGCTCGCCGTCCAGGCCGCCGACCTTGAGTCCCGGCTCCGCCCCGGCACCCGCGACGCCTACCACCAGCTGGTCGGCTATCCCGTGCTCGGCTCCGCCCTCGCCAACTTCCGCTATTTCTACGGCGAACTCGGCGACCGCGAGCGCGCGCTGGCCGCCGACGCGCAGCTCAAGGAATTCACCCGCCACTACAACGAGGACTTCGCCGGCGGCAAATGGCGCGGCCTGACGAGCCTCGAGCCGGCGGACAAGCAGTTCCAGAGCATGCGGGTCTATCCGTGGTCGATGCCGGACTTCCGGCCGAAGCCCGCCAAAACCGACCTCCCGGGCCCGGTCATCGCCGCCGCCCGCTCCACGACGCGCACCGCCCGCGGCAGCGTCGCCTGGGAAAACATCCCCGGCCTCGGCGTCGGCCTCCTCCCCACCACCGCCCCAAGCTTCGATCCGGCGAAACTCCTCACCGACGCCCCGCGGCTCGATTATCTCGTGGATTTCCCCGCCGCCGGCGAATGGCGCGTGACCTTCCAGCTGCTGCCGACGCACCCGATCACGCCCGGCCGGGGCCTGCGCCTCGGGGTCGGCCTGGGCGAAAACCCGCCGCAGCCCGTCGCCTACACTGGCGCCGACGGCTCCGCCGAGTGGGCGCAGGGTGTGCTCAACAATTACGTCACCACCGCGGCGACACTGGCCGTCCCGTCCGCCGGCAAGCGCACCCTCCGCGTCTACGGCGTCGACCCGGGCGTCGTGCTGCGGGAGATCCGCCTTGACCAGCCCCTGCGCAGCCGGACCATCGCCACCCACGCCTGGGCCGGCAGCTCCGTCAACGTCCTCGCCAACCAGAACAGCACGCTGGTCACCGCCAGCGACGCCCAATACGCCGCCTTCTACGACGCCGACCGCCGCCTCGTCCTCGCCCGGCGCCCGCTCGGTTCCGAGGGCTGGCAGACCCAGGTCACGCCCTACACCGGCAACGTCGCCGACGCCCACAACACCGTCGCCCTCGCCGTGGACGGCGCCGGTTATCTCCACGTCGCGTGGGACCACCACGCGCAGCCGCTCAACTACGCCCGCGGCACCGCCCCGGGTTCGCTCGAGCTCGGGCCGAAGCAGTCCATGACCGGCTCGCTCGAGGAGCTGGTCACCTACCCGATGTTCTTCCGCCAGCCCGACGGCGGCCTGCTTTTCCTCTACCGCGACGGCCGCTCCGGCCGCGGCAACATCGTGCTGAACCGGTATGATGCCACCGCCCGCACCTGGCGCCGCCTGCAGGACAACCTCATCGACGGCGAGGGCGCGCGCAGCGCCTACCTCGCCGCCACCGTCGATGACCGGGGCACGCTGCACCTCGCGTGGAACTGGCGCGACAGCCCCGACGTGGCGACCAACCATGACCTCTGCTACGCCAAATCGGCCGACGGCGGCGTCACCTGGACCACCAGCACCGGCGCCCGGCTCGCCCTGCCCCTCACCGCCGCCAACGCCGAGTATGCGTTGAAAATCCCGCCGGACAGCCGGCTCATGAATCCGCCTTCGCTCACCACCGACGCCGCCGGCCGGCCCTGCATTGCCTCTTACTGGGCGGCCGCCGGCAGCGACGTGCCGCAGTTCCACGTCGTCCGCCACGACGGCCAGGCCTGGACCGTGACCCAGGTCACGTCGCGCACCACACCCTTCGAGCTCCGCGGCGGCGGCACGAAGCGCCCGCCGATTTCGCGCGCCGCCATCGTCGCCGGTGAAAAATCCTTCCACCTCGTCTACCGCGACGACGAGCGCGGCGGCCGCATCGTGGCCGTCTCCACCGACAACCTCGCCCAGCCGCTCTGGCGCACCCGCGAGCTCACGACCGCCTCCGTCGGCGCCTGGGAACCGAGCCTCGATGCGGAACAATGGACGCGCCAGGGCGAGATCCACCTGCTGGTGCAGGCCGTCGAGCAGCAGGACGGCAACGACCGCGTCCCCAAGTCCGTCCCGCCGACGCCGATCAGCACCTTGGTCTGGAAACCGTGAGTTTGCCTTGTGGAGGGCCCGGCTCCAGCTGGACCGCGAACGTGACATCGCGTCCGCACGCACGGCCCAGCTTGAGCTGGGCCCTCCATTAAACCGGCAAACCGCCTGCGTCTGTCCACTTAACCGCATAAACCGGCCATGGCTTGCGACCGGCCTGATTCCGGCCAACGTATCCGCATGGTTACCCGGCTGCCCCGCCTTGCCCTCGCTCTGCTGGCCGTTCCGCTGCTTGCGACCGATCCCAATATAACTCCGCCCATTCCCGGCGGCGGCCGCTCCACACTCGTCAGCCCCGGCCCCGACGGACACCTCCGCTACACGCCCTACACGGCCCGCGGCGACCTCATCCCCGATTTCTCCCACTGCGGCTACGGCGGCGGCGACCGCGCCATCCCCGCCGTGCCCGTCCGGGAAACGCTCGAGCCGGGTCCGGCCGAGACCGACGACACCCCGCGCATCCAGGCGGCCCTCGACCGCCTCGCCGCCCTGCCGCCGGATGCCAACGGCCTCCGCGGCGCCTTGCTCCTCAGGCGCGGCACCTACACCTGCCGGACCGGCCTGCAGATCCGCGCCGGCGGCATCGTGCTGCGGGGCGAAGGCGACGGCGAAACGGGCACCAGGATTATCGCGGCCATGAAGCAAGCCGGGCCGCTCGTGGGGATCGGCGGCCCGTCCGGCCCGAAGGAAGAATCGGCCACCCGCCGGGAGATCACCGACGACTACGTGCCCGTCGGCGCCCGCAGCTTCACCGTGGCCGACGCCTCCGGCTACGCCGCCGGCCAGACCGTCTTCGTCATCCGCCGCGGCAACGCCGCCTGGATCACCGAGCTCGGCATGGACCGCATCACGCCGCGCGCCAGCGACCCGGCGTCCACGAAACAATGGACGCCCTTCGACCTGAGGTTCGACCGCGTGATCACCGCCGTCGAGGGCAACCGCGTCACCGTCGACGCGCCGATCGCCTGCGCCCTCGACCGGCAATGGGGCGGCGGCGCGCTCGTCCGCTACGCCGACCCGGCGCGCATCGAAAACTCCGGCGTGGAGTCGTTGCGCGCGATCTCGACCTACGATCCCGCCAGGACCGCCGATTACCAGGGCCGCACCGGGCCGGTCGACGAGGATCACGCCACCTATCTCGTGCGGTTTGAGAATGTGAAAAACGCCTGGGCCCGCGGGCTCACCACCCTCCATTTCGCCCACGGCCCCGCCTACATGGATGAAACCGCCAAGTGGGTCACCGTGGATGATTGCCGCGCGTTGGCGCCGGTCTCGATCATCACCGGTGGCCGCCGCTATCCCTACTGCATCCTCGGCCAGCTGGTGCTGGTCTCAAACTGCTACTCCGCGGAAGCGCGCCACGCCTTCGTGTTCGGCGCGCGGGTGCCCGGCCCGAACGTGTTTTTCAACTGCCGCTCGGAAAAGGATTACGCCACCAGCGAGCCGCACCACCGCTGGTCGGTCGGCGGAATCTACGACAACGTCGACGCGTCCATGGCCATCCAGGACCGCCAGTGGATGGGCTCGGGCCACGGCTGGGCGGGTGCCAACTACGTCGTCTGGAACTCAAAGGGCGAACTGGTCTGCCAGCAGCCGCCCACCGCGCAGAACTTCGCCATCGGTTTCACCGGCAAAAAGACCAAGGGAGCCTTCGCCCGCCCCGACGGCTGGTGGGAAAGCCAGGGCGTCCGCGTCGAGCCCGGCAGCCTGTTCCTCGCCCAGCGCCAGGACCGGCTGGGACGGTAAAAAGCCGAGCCATCTCACGCGAAGCCGCAAAGTCGCGAAGCTAGAATCGGTTGTTCCCACGCTGAAGCCCGCTTCGCGGCTTCGCGTGAAACCTGCCTCATCTGCAGTCTCGCCAAGCCGCGTCCGGCGCCTTGAATGGCCCGTCACATGTCCTCCCCGTCCCCCCGCCCGCCGGCCGTCGGCTTCATCTTCGTCACGCTGACGCTGGCGATCATGGGCTTCGGGCTGCTCATTCCGGTGCTGCCGAAGCTCATCGTGGAGTTCCGCGGGGGCGACACGACGAGCGGGGCGCACACCTACGGCGTGATCTTCGGCATCTACGCGCTGATGCAATTCATCGGCTCGCCCATCCTCGGCGCGCTGTCCGACCGCTTCGGCCGCCGCCGCATCATCCTCATCGCCACCGCCGGCTCGGCCATCGACTACGTCATCATGGCCTGCGCCCCCTCGCTGGCCTGGCTCTTCGTGGCGCGCGTCATCGCGGGGTTCACCGCCGGCGTCTATGCCACGGCCAACGCCTACATCGTGGACGTCACGCCGCCGGACAAGCGCGCGGGCGCCTTCGGCATGCTCGGCGCCGCCTTCGGCATCGGCTTTGTGCTCGGGCCGCTGCTGGGCGGCTTCCTCGGCGAAGTCGACCTGCGCCTGCCGTTCTGGGCCGCGGCCGGCTGCTCCGCGGTCAACTGGTTCTGGGGCCTGTTCGTGCTGCCGGAGTCGCTCAAGCCGGAGAACCGGCGCCCCTTCGACCTCAAGCGCGCCAATCCCGTCGGCGCCCTGCTCGCCGTCCGCCGCTTCCCCGCCGTCCTCGGTTTGGTCGAGGCCTACTTCATCATGATGATGGCGCAGGCCATGATGTTCTCGATGTGGGCGCTCTACACCGAATACCGCTACGACTGGACGCCGCGCATGGTGGGCTTCTCGCTGATGATGGCCGGCGTCATCTCCGGGCTCTTCCAGGCCCTGCTGGTGAAACGCATCGTGCCGCGCCTCGGGGAAACCCGGTCCGTCCTGACCGGTTTCATCATCGCCGCGCTGGCCTACATCGCCTACGGCCTCGCCACCCAGGGCTGGATGATCTTCGTGATCATCGTCGTGGCCTGCCTGGCCGGGCTCTCCGGCCCCGCCCTCCAGTCCTACATCAGCAAGCACGTGCCGCCGGACGAACAGGGCGCCGTGCAGGGCGTGCTCGGCGGCCTGCAGAGCCTCGCCAGCATCCCGGGCGCGCTGATCGCCACCTGGAGCTTCGGCTGGGCCATCGCCCCGTCGAGCCCCATCCATCTGCCCGGCCTGCCCCTGTTCGAGGCCGCCGGTTTCTATATCATCGCCCTCCTGCTCACCTGGCGCAGCTTCCGCAAGGACGCCGCGGCGGCCAAAGCCTGAGGTGCCGGCTGCTTGGGTGGGCGGGGCTTTATGCCCCGACTGCGACCGCGCCGCCACTTGAGTCGGGGCATAAAGCCCCTCCCACCGGAACGACCCTCAAACGCCTCAGCTCCCCCACGGCGCCGGCGGGACCGCCACCGGCTTCGTCAGGTCGAACTCCACGCGGAATCGCCGGCCCTCGGCCTCGCGCCGCAGGCCGTAACCGAACATTTTCCCGGGCTCGAGCTGCAGCGTCCAGATGTTGGCCGCGGCCGCCGGGATCAACTGCGCCGTGAAGGCGTCCGCCGGAAAGTCCTGCCGACCGGCCGTGCCGGCCGCCGCCGTGTCGCCGCCGTATTGGGTGACCTTGTCCGCCGTGCCGTCCTCGTGCCGGTGGTCGTGTTTGAGCCGCAGGCCGGCCGCGGTGCGCGTGATCACCCAGGTGCGCGAGCGGTTCGTCCCGACGTGGAAGGGGATGCGGATCTCGTTCTCGCCGCAGGCGCGCACGTGCATGACCATGCGCTGGCCCGCGAACGCCCCGTCGGACGGCGCCGTGCCCTCGACCATTTTCCCCTCGAAGGCCTGGCCGCAGAGCGCCGACAGGTTTTTCCAGAACGCATCCTGCGGCGACGCTTCGGCGGCGAAACCGGCGGCGACGAACAAAAACAGCGGCAGCCAGCGGAGGAATTTCATGCGCCGAGGCTAGGAGACGTCCTCCTCCCCCTGCAATGGTGGAACCTCTGATTTCAGGTTTCAGGTTTCGCGCGGCCCGGCGCGCCTGAGCCTCGGCGCGCCAAACCCGCGGCCCGCCGCGCCGCGCGTCCGTCCGGTCTCTCTGCCGTTCCGCGCCGCCCCGCGCGCGGGTTGTATGGCGGTGACAGAGTGGGTCCGCCGGCCCGACCGCCGGCGGACAAGCAAAACCCAACCCAAACAAACCATGAGCAAGAGCTCCGTAAATGGATTGCGGGGCGCCTCTGCGTTGATCGCATGCGCCTCCCTCGCGGTGACTGGCTTCGCCCAGTCCGCCGCTGACGACACCGCCGTCAAACTCGAGAAGTTCACCGTCACCGGCTCGAACATCCCGTCGACCGAGGTCGCGGGCGAGGCCCGCACCTTCCCGGTGCTGACCATCGACCGCAAGCTGATCGAGCAGAGCGGCGTCTTCAGCACGACCGAGCTGCTGCAGCGCATGTCGCTCTCCAACGGCGGCGGCGTGCCCTTCACCAACAACGCCACCGGCTTCACCCCGGGCGCCACCGCCCCGTCGCTGCGCGGCCTCGGGCCCGACTACACCCTGACCCTCGTCAACGGCCGCCGCCTCGCCCCGTATCCCGTCGGCGCCAACGGCACCAGCGCCTTCGTCGACATCAACTCCATCCCGCTGGCCGCGATCGAGCGCATCGAGGTGCTCAAGGACGGCGCCTCCGCCGTCTACGGCGCCGACGCCGTCGCCGGGGTCGTCAACCTCATCCTCCGCAAGAACTACAACGGGTCCACGGCCTCCGTCACCTACGGCAACACCACCAACAAGGATTCCGGCGACCTCAACGCCTCCATGATCTGGGGCACGGGCGACGCGGACGGCAACCTGATGATCGGCCTGAACTACCAGAAGCGGAACGCCATCTTCCAGCGCGACCGTTCCTATTCCGCGATCCCGCCGTTCCTCAGCTCCAACTCCTCGCCGGCCAACTTCCAGCTCAGCCGCGCCGCCGTCGAGCAGGCCCTCGGCCTGGCCCCGGGCGGCACCATCCCGGGCATCGGCGCCGGCACCGGCGTGTTCTTCGGCACCTCCGGCCCGAACCTGCCGGGCACCCTCACCCCCGCCCCGGGCAACCAGAACGCCAACAACAACGGCAACCTGCCCGCCAGCGCCTACACCTACTCGACCGGCCGCCTCTCCAGCTACAACTTCAACGAGTCCGCCGGCTCCCTCCCCGAGACGACCCGCAAGGGCCTCTTCGCCGCCTGGGAACGCCGGCTCTTCGGCAGCAACGTCCGCGCCTACGGCGACGCCTTCTTCCAGGACGTCCTCGCCGTCGACGAGCTGGCCCCCTTCGCCACCGGCAACTTCGAGACCCCCGGCCAGACCACCATCGTCATCCCGGCCCGCACCCCCAACCCGATCCTCACCCCCGGCGAGATCGCGAACGGTGGCGTGCGCACCGCCGCCGCCGGCGCCTACAATCCCTTCAACCCCTTCAACCAGGACATCGCGGGCAGTTCCCGCATCCGCCTCGCCGAGTTCGGCAACCGCATCTTCAAGAACCACAACACGGCCTTCGCCGTGACGGGCGGCTTCCGCGTCGATAACCTCGCCGACAAGTGGAACCTCGACGCGAGCGTCCGCTACAGCTCGATCACCAACAACCTCAACGCCAAGCTCATCTCCACCTCGCGCTTCCTGCGCTCGATGAACGCGGCGGACCCGATCTTCAACCCGGCCAGCCCGAGCTACATCGGCACCACCTCGCCCTACAACCCGTTCGGCTACTACCGAAACCCGATCGCCGCCAACAACGCCCCGGTGAACTTCGCCACGCACTACCAGCGCGACGAGAACACCTCCCGGCTCCTCGACGCCGGCGCCACGCTGAGCACCGCCAGCCTGATGTCGATCGCGGGCGGCGACGTCGGCTTTGCCGTGGGCACCGAGTTCTACCGCGAGGCCATCACCCAGCTGCCCGACGCCGCCCTCCAGGCGGGCGACATCCTCGGCACCACGCCGTCGTCCCCCATCGCCCGCCAGCGCAAGATCGGCTCGGTCTTCACCGAGGCCGAGATCCCGCTCGTCTCCGAGAAAAACGCCCTCACCGGCGTCCGCCGGCTCTCGCTGAACCTCGCCGCCCGCTACGAGCGCTTCTTCACCAGCGACCGCAGCACCTTCGTGCCCAAGATCGGCGTCCGCTGGGAGCCGCTCGCCGACAGCTCGCTCGTCTTCCGCGGCAGCTACGGCGAGGGCTTCAAGGAGCCGTCCCTCTACCAGCTCTACTCCCCGCCCGTCGCCGCCCTGACGCCGATCACCGACCCCGTCACCGGCGTCAACGAGCCCGAGCAGAACATCACCACCGCCGGCAACCCGCAGCTGGCGGCCGAGGACTCCAAGTCCATCAACGTCGGCCTCGTCTGGTCGCCCAAGGGCGCCCTCGAGGGCTTCACCTGGTCCATGGACTACTGGCAGATCAAGCAGACCGGCCAGGTCGCCGCCAACCCGCAGGACGTCGTCGACCGCGCCACCAGCGGCGGGACGCTGCTGCCGGGCGAGTCGCTCGTGCGCGACTTCGCGGGCAACCTCGTGCTGGTCCGCTCCGTCTTCCGCAACCTCGGCATCACCAAGGTCCGCGGCCTGGACTTCTCCGCCAGCTACCTCTGGAAGACCGAGAACCTCGGCCGCTTCGAGACGGGCTTCACCGCCACCTACATGGACTCCTACCAGAACTCCACCGACATCGCCCTGCCGCTCGTGGAGCTGATCGACACCGAGGTGCCGGGCACCGCGGGCGACGACGCCTACCTGAAGTGGAAGTCCATCGCCTACCTCTCCTGGAACCACCGGGCGCTCAGCTCCCGCCTGCAGGCGGTCTACACGCACGGCTTCCAGGACTTCGACGGCAACGGCGACCCGTTCCGCGTGAAGGCGACCACGACCTTCGACCTGCAGCTGGCCTACCAGTTCTTCGAGACGAAGGCCGGCGACCGGGCCCGCTGGTTTTCCGACACCAAGCTGACGGTGGGCTGCAACAACCTACTCGACAAGGATCCGCCCTTCGCCTCGAGCTTCACGAACAACTCGAACGGCTACCCCGGCTTCATCTACAACGCCACGGGCCGCTTCGTCTACTTCGGCCTCGAGAAGAAGCTCTGACCGGCTCCCACCACTGTCTCAAGGCCGCTCCTCCGGGAGCGGCCTTTTTATTTTAAGACCCAAACCGTCTCACGCGAAGGCGCAAAGCCGCGAAATGGAGGGCCGGTCTCCGCACCGACCGCTGCCGGGTGGAGGACCCAGCTCCAGCTGGGCCGTGTTTGGCGTTCCTCTTCGCGGCTTCGCGCCTTCGCGTGAACCCGTCTTGGTGATTCTCAACCCGCCGGCGGCCCGCCGAAATGCGCCTTGTGCGCGGCATACGCCGCCTCGTCCGCCAGCATGGAGTCGATCGTCGCCGCCAGGGGCTCGATCCGCGCCACGCCGGAGAACACCGCCTTGTCGCCGATCCCGCTCGTCAGGATGAAGGCCGGGCGCTGGTCGATCTGGTGCGCGAAAAATTCCGCCGTGCTGGCCTTGATCCGCGCCGCCACCTCGGGCGACTCGGCCCGGGCCTGCAATTTCTTCGGATCAAGCTTGGTGACCCTGGCCGCCACCTCGATCGCCGGGCCCATCGAGCAGACCTTCAGGCCGTCGCGGTCGGCCGCGTGGGCCAGCGCCAGGCGCAGCTCGTCGCCGGTAAAGCCGAAATCCCGGCCGGCCTCCGCCACGTAGCTCGCGGCGGGGAACAGCCCCTCGCGCCACGGCTCCAGCCAGCCGGAGTTCAGCATGAACGGCGACTGCATGAGCATGCCGCTGCGGCGGTAGAACCAGTCGCACTGCTCCTTGGACACGGGGTAATCGCCCTTCTGCATCAGCGCGATCTTCCAGTCGAACTCCACCCCGCGCGCCGCATAGCGCGCCTTCAGCCCGGCCCAGGTCGGCTCGACCCAGTAGCACCACGATGAAATGACCTCGAGATAGTAGGTGACTTTCATGCCCGCGAGAATTCCGGCACCGCGACGCCGCGTCAACGGTCCAGCACGTCATCAACCGCACAGCAGCTGAACTGTCGCGGCGGCACAGGTCGGGGCCGCGGCCCAGCGGGAGCTGGGCCCTCCAATTTCAGGTCTCAGGCCTCTTTGCCCGTGAATCCAGCGAAGCGCGGAATTCCCTTCTTCAGGTTTCAGATCTCAGGTTTCAGGTTTCCTGAGCGGCGGTTCCCGCCGCTCACGGCTTCCCGCCGAAGAGCTTCTTGATGCTGTCCCCGGCCTTCTTGGCGGCTTCCTTGGTCTTCTCGACCGCGGAGGCGCCGGAGGTCGAGCCGACCTGGCCGAGCGCGTTGGCCGTGCCGCTGACGATGCTGCCGAGCACGTTCTTCATGATGACGCCGGCCAGCTGGTCGGCCGTGATGCCGCCCTCGGCCACGCCGACGTCATCCAGGCTGAGCGGCGGCAGCGGCACGGGCAGGGCCGCCACCGAGGTGCCGAGCGTGGCCTTGGCGTTGGTCATGCGGAATTTCTTCACGACAAACTTGATCGGCTTGCCGTCCTTCGTCTCGGCCGTCTGGCCGCCGCTGCCGGTGAACTGCTCGATGTTCTTCAGCAGGTCCTTGATGTTGCTCGAGATGATCTTCGTCTCATAGGCGAATTCCGGCTGGTCGATGGTGATCTCGTTGATCACGACGTGGTCGCCGAAGACCGACAGCGGGTCGACGTCCACGTGCACCTGGCCCAGGAAAAAGGCGTTGCCCTCGCTCCAGCCCTTGGGGTTGCCGACGGCCAGGCCGCTGAGCGTGCCGGAGCCGGTCAGGGGCGAGAGGCTCGCGCCGGCCAGCACCACCTTGGTCTGGGTGAGCTTCGGGCCGAAGCTGTTGACGCCCGACTTCACGATCGAGCCGAGCGCGTAGGCCACGACAAAATAAACGCCGATCAGGAGCACCAGCAGGCCGAGAACGGCCAGTTTCAGGAATTTCATCATGGGAGGATGGGATTGCCCGGAAGGGTGCAAGGTTCCCGCCCAAGTCGCAAGCCCCCTGAAATTGTTCAATGTTCATTATTCATCGTTCAATTTTCATTTCCCGCTCCGTCGGGCGAACAATGAACGTTGAACATTGAAAAATGAACAATGGCCGGGCCGTCCGGCCCCCGTAATTGCGCTTGTCAGCCACGCCGCACCCTTCTCTCTATCAGTCAACAGGTCAGCCCCTCCTCGCCTGCGGCTCCGCCGCCGGACGAGCCTCGCCGAAGCTCACCGGGCGTAGGCGGGTCCGGTCTCTCAGCTCTCAACTCTCAGCCCTCAACTTTCTTTCATGGCTAGCAACTACACCGAAGCCAGCATCAAGACCCTCAGCTCCCTCGAGCACATCCGCCTCCGCCCCGGCATGTATATCGGCCGGCTCGGCAACGGCGCCCACGCCGAGGATGGCATCTACGTCCTCCTCAAGGAGACCATCGATAACTCCATCGACGAGTTCATGATGGGCGGCGGCCGCAAGATCGAGGTCGAGCTCACCGACCGCTCTGTCAAGGTCCGCGACTACGGCCGCGGCATCCCGCTGGGCAAGCTGGTGGACTGCGTCTCCATCATCAACACCGGCGCCAAATACGACTCCGAGACCTTCCAGAAGGCCGTCGGCCTCAACGGCGTCGGCCAGAAGGCCGTCAACGCCCTCTCCCTCACCTACCGCGCCCAGGCCATCCGCGACGGCGAGACCAAGGTCGTCGAGTTCGAGCAGGGCAAGCTGAAGTCCCAGTCGCGCGTCACCAAGACCGACGAGCGCACCGGCACCATCATTGAGTTCACGCCCGACCAGAAGCTCTTCGGCGCCGACTTCAAGTTCCGCACCGAGTTCATCGAGGACATGCTGTGGAACTACGCCTTCCTCAACCGCGGCCTCACCCTCACGCTCAACGGCAAGCCCTTCAAGTCCGAGCACGGCCTCAAGGACCTCCTGACCAAGGAGCTCTCCGGCGAGCCGCTCTACCCCATCATCCACCTCGAGGGCGAGGACATCGAGATCGCCGTCACCCACGGCAAGCACTACGGCGAGGAATACTGGTCCTTCGTCAACGGCCAGCACACCACCATGGGCGGCACCCACCTCGCCGCCTTCCGCGAGGCCTTCGTCGAGACCCTCCGCAACCACTTCAAGAAGGACTTCGACGCCGCCGACGTCCGCCAGTCCATCGACGCCGCCATCGTCGTCCGCGTGCAGGAGCCCGTCTTCGAGTCCCAGACCAAGACCAAGCTCGGCTCCACCGAGGTCGGCCCCAAGGGCCCCTCGCTCAAGGAATTCGTCGGCAAGTTCGTCCAGCAGGCCCTCGACACCTACCTGCACAAGAACCGCGAGACCGCCGAGATCATCAAGGCCAAGATCGAGGAGAACGAGCACGAGCGCAAGGAGCTCGCCGGCATCCGCAACATCGCCCGCGAGCGCGCCAAGAAGGCCTCCCTCCACAACCGCAAGCTCCGCGACTGCCGCCTCCACCTCGGCGACCGCAACCCGCGGGCCGAGGAATCCACCCTCTTCATCGTCGAGGGCGACTCCGCCGCCGGCTCCCTCACCGCCACGCGCGACGTCCAGACGCAGGCCGTCTTCGCCCTCAAGGGCAAGCCGCTCAACACCTACGGCCTCACCAAGAAGGTCATCTACGAGAACGAGGAGTTCCACCTCCTCCAGGCCGCCCTCAACATCGAGGAGGGCCTCGACGGCCTCCGCTACAACCGCATCGTCATCGCCACCGACGCCGACGTCGACGGCATGCACATCCGCCTGCTGCTGCTCTCGTTCTTCCTCCAGTTCTTCCCCGACGTCATCCGCAACAACCACCTCTTCATCCTGCAGACGCCCCTCTTCCGCGTCCGCAACAAGAAGATCACGCGCTACTGCTACTCCGAGCAGGAGAAGCAGGCCGCCGTCACCGAGTGCGGCGCCGCCCACGAGATCACGCGCTTCAAGGGCCTCGGCGAGATCAGCGCCGGCGAGTTCAAGGACTTCATCGGCGAGAACATCCGCCTCGACCCGGTGAACCTCCACCACCTCTACAGCTCCGACGAGCTCCTGAGCTTCTTCATGGGCAAGAACACCCCCGAGCGCCAGGACTTCATCATCGACAACCTCCGCGTGGAGAAGGACCTGGTCGAGGCATGAGCTTCGACGAGGCGATAAGCTCTAAGCGATAAGCTTTAAGCCGCCGAACCTCCGCCCAACCAATTTCCCTCTCTCCCGCTTAAAGCTTATAGCTTACCGCTTACCGCTCTCAAGAAATGGCCAAGAAAAAACCTTCCAAGAAGAACGACCAACCCGAGCTGCCGCTCGACGCAGCAGATAGCTCTCAGCCGTCAGCTGTCAGCAATCAGCCGGAGACCAAGGCTACCAAAGCCGCAGACAGTTCTGACAAGGAATCCGGAAAGTCTGAGCTGAAAGCTGAAAGCTTACCGCTGACCGCTGCGCCGGCTTCAGAGCCGGCGCCGAAGCGCCCCAAAGGCCAGAAGGTCCAGGACGAGCAGGCCCCCCTCGCGCAATCCTACCGCAACTGGTTCCTCGACTACGCGTCCTACGTCATCCTCGACCGCGCCGTCCCGCACATCGACGACGGCCTGAAGCCCGTCCAGCGCCGCGTCCTCCACACCCTCTGGGACATGGACGACGGCCGCTTCCACAAGGTCGCCAACGTCGTCGGCGCCACGATGAAGCTCCACCCGCACGGCGACGCCTCCATCGGCGCTGCGCTCGTGTCCATCGGCCAGCGCGCCTGGCTCATCGAGCCCCAGGGCAACTACGGCAACCTCCTCACCGGCGACGATGCCGCCGCCCCCCGTTACATCGAGGCCCGCCTCACCAATTTCGCCAAGGACGTCCTCTTCAACCCGAAGACCACCACCTGGCAGCTCAGCTACGACGGCCGCAACAAGGAGCCGATCACCCTCCCGGCCAAGTTCCCCATCGTCCTCCTCGAGGGCGCCGACGGCATCGCGGTCGGCCTCTCGACCAAGATCCTCCCGCACAACTTCAACGACCTCTGCCGCGCGGCGATCAACCACCTCCAGGGAAAAACCTTCCGCATCCTCCCCGACTTCCCCACCGGCGGCACCGCCGACTTCTCGGAATACAACGACGGCGAGCGCGGCGGCAAGGTGAAGGTCCGCGCCAAGATCGAGGAGCGCTCCAAATACCTCCTCGCCGTCACCGAGCTCCCCTACGGCGTCACCACCGAGAGCCTCATCGAGTCGATCCTCGCCGCCAACGCCAAGGGCAAGATCAAGATCAAGCACGTCGACGACAACACCGCCGACAAGGTCGAGATCCTCATCCACCTCCCCCAGGGCTCCGAGCCCGACAAGGTCATCCAGCAGCTCTACGTCTTCACCAGCTGCCAGGTGCAGCTCAACCCCGCCGCCTGCGTCATCGTCCGCGACCCCAAGACCGGCGACGACAAGCCGCACTTCCTCGGCGTCCGCGACATCCTCAAGGCCAGCGCCGAGGCCACCAAGGAGCTCCTCAAGCGCGAGCTCGAGATCAAGCTCGGCGAACTCGAGCAGCAGTGGCACTGGGATTCCCTCGAGCGCATCTTCATCGAGGAGCGCATCTACCGCCTCATCGAGAAGTCCAAGACCTGGGAAAGCGTCCTCGCCGAGATCCGCGGCGGGTTGAAACCCTTCCTCAAGCAGCTCCGCCGCGAGGTGACCGACGACGACATCGTCCGCCTCACCGAGATCCGCATCAAGCGCATCTCCGCCTACAACCGCTTCCAGGCCGACGAGGCCATGAAGAAGATCGAGGAAGGCATCAAGGAGACGAAGGCCAACCTCAAGAAGCTCACGGAATACGCCGTCGCCTGGTTCGAGATGCTGCAGGAGAAATACGGCAAGGGCCGGAAGCGCATGACCAGCTACGACGAGATCGAGCAGATCGACGCCTCCGCCGTGGTCAGCGCCAACCAGCGCCTCTACGTCAACCGCGAGGACGGTTTCATCGGCTTGAACTGGCGCCAGCACGAGTTCGTCACGGAGTGCACGATCCTCGACAGCGTCCTCACGATCATGGGCGACGCCTCGCTCAAGGTCACGAAGGTCGCCGACAAGACCTTCATGGGCCGCGATATCCGCCACGTCGCCATCTGGCCCAAGGACGGTGACACCCGTTTCTACACGATGGTGTATCGCGACGGCCCCGAGGGGAAGTGTTACGCCAAGAAGTTCCAGATCGGCGGCCTGAGCCGCGACAAGCTTTACCCCTTGGCCAAGACCGAAGGCTCCAAGCTCATCTGGCTGCACGTGTCCGAGAAGGAAAAAGACATGCCGAAATCAATCCATGTCTCCTTGGATGGCCGTTCAGGCGCCAGGGTTCGCGAGTTAGACTTCGACCTGACACCAGTTCCAGTCAGCACTAGAACGTCGAAAGGCCTCCTAGTGACGAAATGGGCAATCAAAGAAGTCCAGATCAACGACTTGGCGCTAAAATAGCGCACCCAAGAACCTCATCGACAAAGGGTCTTCATGACGGAAAACCTCCTGACATAAGGCTGTCTGAGCGGTCGGATAGAATTTCAAAAGATGGCATGCTCTAACAATGGCGTTTTGCGGTCGACAACGCCCCCAACCTCGGACGATCCTCATAATATGAGTAAGCCAACTTCCGCGCGACGACCAAAGGTAATCGATCTCTTCGCCGGAGTCGGGGGCTTATCCTTAGGCGCTGCAAGAGCCGGTTTCGATGTTGCGCTTGCCGTTGAATGGGATCGACGGATTGCCGCAGCCCATGTGAAAAACTTTCCCGAGACGCGGCATGCGAATTTGGACGTGGGAAAACTAACCGGCGCCGAGCTTCTAAAGCTCGCCGGTATAAAGCCAGGCGAGCTTGATGGCCTGATCGGCGGGCCGCCATGTCAGGGCTTCAGCTCGATCGGCAAAAAGAATGCTGGAGACAACCGAAACCGCCTTTTCGTAAAGTTCTTTGAGCTAGTGAAAGAAATCCGGCCTTCGTTCTTTCTGGCTGAAAATGTCCCAGGCATACTAAACGGGAACTATTCTGACTTAAGAAAGGAGGCGTTAGAACTTGTAAACGAGTATCAGATTATTGGGCCTCTCACTGTATGTGCTGGAGACTATGGAGCCCCGACATCCAGAACCCGCGTAATATATTTTGGATCCCTTCGCGGTATAGTTCCCGAGTTCTCCGCTGAAGACTTCGCTCCACCAAGGAATTTAAAAAATGTGACCGTAAAGGAGGCCCTGCAAGGCATACCTAAGAAGATAAAACCAACTTGGCTGACCGATGCGCAAGGGTGGCGAAAAGTTCGCCACGATAAATCAGGAGACTTTTGGGACCGAGTTCGAGGTATGATTCCTTTGGGCATCGGTGATCCCGAAACCAAGCTACGGCTAACTGGAGAAAGGCGTGTTTCAGGATTCATAGCAACCGATCACTCTCGGGAACTGATCCGACGCTACGGTGCCTTAACTCCTGGAGAGCGGGACCCGACGACAAGGTCGGTCCGTCTCGATGCGAACGGACTGTGCCCCACATTGAGAGCGGGAACCGCCCCTGAGCATGGATCTTTTCAAGCGGTGCGTCCCATCCATCCCTCTGAGCCGCGAGTTATCACGCCTCGGGAGGCAGCTCGCCTTCAAGGATTCCCGGATTGGTTCCGGTTCGACGAAACAAAATGGCATGCCTTCAGACAAATCGGCAACAGCGTCAGTCCAATTGTGGCAGAACGCTTGTTAAGCCCCATCTACGCAAAAATCACACTAAGGACCAGCAAGGCCGCCGCCTAGGCATGTCGTCATCAAATCGCGGCCTTGATAAACAAGGGCGTGTGCTTGGAAAAACGCGCATAAGCTTCAATAATTTCCAAGGATTCCTCGCGCTTTTCCGCTAAAGCGAGTCTGAGCTCTCTTAGTATTTTCTTCGCCGACGCATCCGGAAGCATTCGATCGATCGCCATTCGCTCCCGTATTCCGAGATCGGGAATACTTACGATCAAGGGGTCATTCCGCCAATCTAACGTAGCAAACGACCACCGATCCAATTTCGCGCTCTGAATCATTCGCTGTAGCTTATTGGCCGGACCCACAATGCCGGTGATCGTGAGCATAGGAGTCGTGTCTCTATAGTGATAGAAGGCTAAAGGCCTGAACGTCATTATCGGTGTGTCTGCAAAAATCGGCCCCACAACTTCGGCATAGATATTTTTTAAAGTCTTATAGAGCGTGTCGTCACGTGTATCATCTCCCGTAAAATCTATCATGTCCGGAAATATCTCTCTTAATTTTTCCGCACGATCCACAACACCACTCGCCCCTTTCTTTAGAGCGTTTGGATGACAGGTTAGACTTATCTTGAGAATGCTCATAGGCGGAAGCTTCGGCAGAAGATCAGAGACTTCTTTCAACTGCTCTCTCCACTCATCCTTTGAATGATCGAACCAAACAATTAGAGGCCCTTTAGATTTGAGCGCATTGAACTGTTCCACCCATCTTCCAGTCGACTTCTTTAGCAGCTCGATCCGACAATGGGGCTGGTTGAATTTCTGTCGTCGAATCACATGCGGATAACGATCCAGGCTAATCATTTTTTTGCAGCCCATCACAGCCTGCACCATCGCGAAGTCCTCTAAGTAGGGACCACCCATGCCGACATAGGTATATCTATCCGTAGTCTTGCCGAGGTGAGGGGCTATCCTTCGCAAAAGCTCAATAAAAAGCGAACGCTCAACCTGCTTGTTCGTTCGAAGGTGATAGGCTGGATCAAATTTCATCGCCTACGACTCCGAGCTTCATCGAGCGTTCGCTCGAAGCAATTCTGCCCTACTTCAGAGGCCTCACGCTCCTCATCGAATAGAAATTGGCTGACCATTGTTATTTCTGCAATAGGTTTCACGAAGCTAACACGACGAACGCTGCTAATCTTTCCCTTCTCAGGCAGGCTTGGCTTAAATACCCGGAAACCTGGCATATTTGCACTCGGGGACATTCGAACTTCGGTGGCCATTTCCTTCAGTCCGGTTAGGTCGTAGCCTTGAGCCTCTTTTTCCAGCTTACGAAAGTGATCCTTAAGCTCCTCCTCACGACCTTTCCATCGGTTCGTATGCCGAGTAAAATACTTTAGAGCCTCCTGCATACGACTCCGAACGATTGTGTAGATGGGCTTACTTGATTCCAAGCCACGCTTAGTTGTCGTTAGAGGCAAATCAAAGGTGTTCTCGGAGCGAAACTCAACAATACCCGCAATTGCGCTGAACTGCGTATGGAAACCTGGAACTCCGCCAAAGCCCCAGCCAGTCAAAATTGACTGGTCGTTGCTAACAACAACGCGATCGTTACAAACCACAGTCCACCCAGCATGCTTTGCTGCAAATGCAGCTTCTTTATCGGCATCGATTTCTTCTGCAGTTTGAATCGATGTGCGATAACCAATCGCAAAAAAGACATCCACATCACCATACCGCCCCGAAAACACATACGGCTGTATCAAGCCGCCCCACTTCGGCTTATTCGTTGGGGTCTCGAAGAATACCTTCACCGCCTTTCGCTCAACGGGGGCGTCGTTAACCGTAATGGAAAATCCCTTGTCGATGAGATAAGAGTAAGACTCCCCTATCCGTGTAAGAAAATCTTTCCTAAATGTAGATCCAGGCTCAAATGCCGCCGCAACTGCCTCGTTTAACTGAGTAATCTCAATAATCGTTCCGAAATTCTTTGAATGTGGTTTTTCGCGTTCAGCGGGAAAATCCCAATTGCCGTTTTCCTTAAACCACTGGGGCTCTATGGTAACCAGAAAAGTTTCATCTTCATGGTTACTGTGAACAAAGCATTCACGGCCAATCTTAAATATGGCCCGTTTCATACCAATGCCAACCATCCCGATGGTGCCTTCTGCTCTTTCGAATGCGCTAGGTTTTCCCATACGAAATGCATAGTCGTGCGCAAGCTTCCATGGAATGCCCCCGCAATTATCCTCTATTACAAACCTGTCCGGCTTGAGTGTAATCTTGGCCCAAAATTTGTCCAACGGCTTCCCCGTTCTTTCAGTCCGCTTCTTCTTCTTTGTTTGCTCGCTCAATGTGCGAAGCGCGCCGTCCACGCAGTTATCCAACAAATCAAGGACCGCATCTTTAAGCTCAATATCTCTCGTGAGCATGTTCACGAAGAAATTCTTGGCTGGCTCACCGGGGACGTGATCGATGTCTGGCCGCGATTTAGCGCTCATAGGGTAGAATGGGATGCTACAACGATGAAGTATGCCCGATACCCACGCGGCCCTCGCAAGTTTCGTCAGGCAAATAAATGCACAGTGAGGCTAGCCTTGTCGACTCTAGTTTTGGTCATCGACACGATCAGCTGCTTGAAGGCGCAGGCAGTGAAGGTGGGGTGCCCGCCGACCAGCGCCACCTAAACCCTACCCGGCTTCAGCAAAAACGCACCGGATGGGGTGACCTCAACCACCACTTTTGAACCGCCCTTGATGCCATACTTCTTACGCAGCGGCGCCGGAATCGTCACCCGCCCCCGCGTCGAAAACTTCACCCGGTAACTCGGCTCGGTATTCACGGCCACTTTTCAAACGACTTTGCCCTGTGAACGGCAAGGAACTTCTCGTCGGGAAGGACTGCGTCTTTTGGCAGCTGTAGCGGTTCTCCCTCATAGGCGGCAAAACACTCCATCACCGTTTTCTGCGGCAGATACGACTTAAGTTGCTTGGACAGCTTAAGGCGCAGCTCGGGATCAAAAGTAATAAGCCCGATATCGAACGCCGCGTCATGCAGGCGGGACAGAGCTAGTCCATTCCTGACGTTCAGCCGTTCAGCCTCGTATTTTCCCCACGGCAGGATGTGCGAAGCGATCAGCAGCTCACGCACTGCGAAACCAGTAACTCCACAACGACCTCCGAAATTATTTAGGACTGAATCCCTGAAATAATCCTGACCACGACGAACCTTCACATTGGCCGTCTCTTCAGTCGGCCCAGTTGGAACCTTGCGCGGGCGAACTCCTTCTTTCGGCGTCACCTCGACCCCATCACCCTTCTCGGCGTCAAACAGTTTCTGGAACGCCTGCTCACTTGCTGGTGCGGCCTCCGAAAGATTCGCGTGAAACTCGGCCCAGACCGACCGATCCAAGGCACTGGCGCCCGACAGACCTTTGATACCACGCATCTTCAAAGCCGGATCAAGTGACGCAAAATTACACAGCTTCATAGCCAAACTGTTGGCGCCGCGGCCCAGTCTCTCGGACGTAGCGACAATCGCAGGTTGCCGACTATGCATCTGTCCAAACGTCAGCTTGTGGTAGAGGTTCAGTGCGAGCAAAAGTTCGTCATGAGTCCAGCGCTTGCCTGTAGCCATGTTCAGAAGCTACCACGGGAAACGAGAACATAAAGACGCTTCTATGGCCGACTTCCTGAGCAAACGAAAACGCTCCGAACTCATGTCCCGAGTCCGAAGCAGTGGCAACAAGGGCACCGAACTGCGACTGATTCAGGTTTTCCGGGCGAATGGCATCACGGGCTGGCGAAGAGGTTCCAAGCTGCCAGGTAAACCCGATTTTGTTTTTCAGAAACTGAGAGTAGCCCTGTTCGTCGACGGCTGTTTCTGGCACGGCTGCCCCAAGCACGCCACCTGGCCGCGAACCCGCGCCGCCTTCTGGAAAGCCAAGATCGAGGGCAACCGGGCGAGGGATCGGAAAGTGAACCGGCTTCTGAAAACCAAGGGATGGAAGGTAGTTCGCGTTTGGGAACACGAACTACGCCGGCGGGATGAGGCGAAACTCATCCGTCGCCTGAAACCACATGTCACTTAATAGGTGACATTCCCTCCGCCCCACCCCGGCCACTGGTAACGCATTACGTCACCAGCCTTCCGCCCCCTCAGCGCTTGTCATCTAATGGATGACAAACTTCCTCCTCCCTAAGTCTACAGCTTAAAGCTTATCCCTTACAGCTTACCCTCCCCTGCCCTCTGGTAGTTTAATAGACTACTTGTCTCCTCTGCGCGCTCCTTCGTGTCCTTGGCGGTTATCCGCTGCCTCCCACGACGTCAGTTGGCCAATCAGGGCCGTGATACAGCGGGTCGGATTTTGCGTGTGAACGGGATCAGCCCACTGGTGCCTCATGCTTTATTTCCCTTTCCTGCCCGACCGGCTCCCGGCCAACGGCGGCCGGTCCGGCGGATCCCGGGAGGACTGATTCCCGCAACCATGGCAAAAATTCTCATCATCGAAGACGATGCCGCCCTCCGCTCCCTGCTGCATGAGTTTCTGCGCGGGCACGGTCATGCGGTGAGCGAAGCCCGCGACGGCCGGGAGGGCCTGGCCCTGCAGGCCGCCCACGCCTTCGACCTGTTGATCCTGGATATCGTAATGCCCGAGCTGGACGGACTGGAGGTGCTGCAGGAGCTGCGGCGCCGCCAGGCGGGGGTGAAAATCGTCGTGATCTCCGGTGGCGGACGCGCGGGGGTCGCCTCCATGTATCTGACCCTGGCCGCCGGGCTCGGCGTCCACCGGGTGCTGAAAAAACCCTTCGCCGGCCAAGCCCTGTTGGATGTTGTCCGCGAGCTGTGCCCCTGATCCGGCCCGCGGGCCGGCCGCTCAGGCGACCGGCTGGGGTGATCGGACCGGGGCGGCGCGCCTGTCCCCCGCCGCGGCCAGTTGCGCCGCCGCCAGCCGGCCCAGCAGCCGCAGCGCGGCTCCGATCCGCTCCGACCACGGGGACGAGGCATTGAGCCGGATGCAGTGGTTGTAGACCGGCTGCGCCGAGAACAGCCGGCCCGGCGCGATGCTGACCTTGTGGCGCATCGCGTCGTGATAGAGCCGGACGGAGTCGACCCCCGGGGGAAACTCAACCCACAGGACATAACCGCCGGCCGGCTGGCTCAGGCGGGTGCCGGCCGGACAACTGCGCCGGAGGGAATCCGCATAGAGGCGCAGGTTCCGCTGGTAGGTCCGCCGCAGGCCGCGCAAATGATGATCGTAGCCGCCGAGCCGGAGGAAGTCGGTGATGGTCTTCTGCAGGACCAGCGGGGTGCCCATCGTGTTGGCCATTTTCAACCGGCGCACCGGCTCCAGGTAGCGGCCGGGCGCGCACCACCCGACGCGGAAACCGGGCGTCAGCGTCTTCGTGAAGGAGCTGCACAACAGCACCCGCCCGTCCGTGTCCCACGCCTTCAGGGGCTTCGGGCACAGCGGACCGAAGTGCAGCTCGCTGTAGACGTCATCCTCCACCGCGGGAAGGTCGAACTCCTGCAGCAAGCCGTAGAGCGCGCCCTTGTGGGCGTCGCTCAGGCTGCAACCCAGCGGATTCTGGAAGTTGGGCATCAGAATCACCGCGGCGATCTTCCGGGCGGCCATGGCGGTGCGCAGGGCGTCAAGGTGGAGGCCTTCCTGCGCACAGGTGGGAATTTCCAACACGCGGACCCCGAGGCTTTGCAGGCTTTGCCGGAGCCCGAAGGAAAAGGGCGTCTCCATGGCCACGGTGTCGCCCGGCTTGGTCACCGCCCGGACACAGAGATTGACCGCCTCGGTGCAGCCCACGGTGACCAACACCTCGGCGTGGGACAGCGCGACCCCGGCGTGCACGTAACGCCGGGCGATTTCCCGGGCCAGCGGCTGGTAGCCCCAGTTCAGCGGCGAGCGGGCGAGCACGGCGGGATCGTCGCGGATGATCGAGGCGAGCATCCGCGCCAGCCGGCGGTTGGGGAAGAGCTCCGGATCGGGCGTGGCCCACCCGAAGGCGACATTCCCCGGCAGCGCCGAGGTGGTCATCACGTCCGCCGCCAGGTCGTCCACGCCCACATAGCTGGGCCGCGCCATGGGCGGGGCCATCCGCGGCAGCGGGTAGTCGACGAGGGCGGCCCGCGGCCGGACATAAAACCCCGACTGCGGCCGCACCTCGAGTTCGCCGAGGTTTTCCAACAGGCCGTAGGCCTTGACCACCGTGCCGGTGCTCACCCCGCGCTGGCGGGCCATCGCGCGGACGGAAGGCAGTTTTTCGCCCGAGCGCAACGTGCCCTCGACGATGAAACGGTGCAGCGAATCGGCCAGCTTTCGGTGGGTCGTGGGCAGGTGTTTGATCGGCACCGCGGACATGGCTGGCGCGTTGGGCGCACCCGACAGGTAGGCCTCCCGCCCGCGCCTGACGACACTATTCGCCCGGCCCCGGGGGCCGGGTCGCCGCTGGCACAGTTGCCCAATCGGGGCCGTGACACAGGCAGCTGGCAATGGACGCCGGCGCATTCGCGGGCACGGTGCGGGCATGAACAACCCACCATCCTCCACGCCTGAAAATCCCGCTGAGGCCGCCAGCCCGCCGGACCAAACCGCGGAGGAATACGAGCGGACGCTCCTGCAGTTTGATGAAAAGCACCTTTGGCCCATGCTGTTGTGCATCCAGCAGCGGCTGGGCACACCGCAGGAGCAACCGGCCGACCTCGATCAGGTCCGGGCGATCGCTCACCGGCTGAGCAACAGCCTGACGGCCATCCGGCTGCGGACCGAAATTGCCCTGACGAAGCGGGGCGCAGGCAACACGTGGCCAGCCCCGTGTGCGGGGCAAAGCTGCGGGATATAAATCATCCTGCGCCAGACGGACGGAATTGGCCATGACTTCTCCGCCGGCTTTCCGCACTTAAGAATCCGCCCGCGATCAGCCTTCGCCCGGCCTACGGCTGACAGGCCCCCGCATCAACCGCCGCCTCCGCGCCAAGGGCTGGAAGGTGATCCGCGTGTGGGCGCATGAATTGCCCCGCAAGAACGAACCCCGATAGCTCCGCCGCCTGAAACCACATGTCACTTAATAGGTGACATTGCCTCCACCCCGCCCCGGCCACTGGTAACGTATTACGTCAAGCTCACCTCCCGACTGGACGTCCATGAAGTGGCGATCACAGAAGTCCTGCGCCGTATCATGCGATTGCTCGACTCGCCGCCACGACCGCCTGTGCCGGAAAAGGAGATGGGCTTCCACACGACCATCAAGCCCCGACCGGGAAGCCAAATCCTGATGGCGGATCCTGAACGACCTCTTCGCGCCATTCCCGTCATCGCGTTAACCAGTTTTTTTGCGCTTTTTGTGCTTTTTGTGGCCAATCCCTGAAACGCCTTCTTGTCGCGCACCGGCCGCCCCCGTAAGGTCAGCCGATGGAAACCACCGCGTGGGCCGATCTGGGCGACGAACAGTTGCTCGACAAGAAGATCTCCCAGCTCGGCCTGACCCTGACCGGCACCCCGCTCGAGGCCCTGGTGAAGCAACTCCACGACGAGCTCGCCGCCAAGGGCCTCGTCTTCCTCCCGCCCTGCCACGTGGGCGACGAGTGGTTCGTGCCCGTCGGCATCCCGGCCATCTACGTCCCCTTTTTCCTGACCCACGAGCGCCTGCGGAAGCTCGAGCGCACCATGATGCTCGAGGTCGAGGGCGAGAGCCCGGAGTGGTTCATGCGCCTGATGCGCCACGAGGCCGCCCACGCCTATGCCTACGCCTACCAGCTGACCCGGAAAAAGAAATGGCAGCGCATCTTCGGGAAAACCTCGGCCGACGACACGCCGGAGTTCTACCGCCCGCGCCCCTACAGCCATTCCTACGTCGTCCACCTCGACGACTGGTATGCCCAGAGCCACCCGGACGAGGATTTCGCCGAAACCTTCGCCGTGTGGCTGACGCCGGGCCTCGACTGGCGCGAGCGCTTCAAGGGCTGGAAGGCCCTGCAGAAGCTCGAATACGTCGACGAGCTGATGCGCTCCCTCGCCGGCGTGCCCCCGCCCTACCAGCCGGGCTACCGCGAGAAGGATTTCAATTTCCTCAACCTCAAGCTCAAGACCTACTACGCGCGGAAGAAGAAGCAGTATGAGGACACCTACCCCGATTTCTACGACCGCGACCTGCGCCAGCTCTTCACCGGCGCGCCCGACGCCGGCCCGGCCCTGCAGGCCTCGCGCTACCTCCGCGCGCGCCGCCGCGACCTGCTGGACGCCGTGTGCGAGCCGACCAACGAGAAGCGCTACCGCGTCAACAAGCTCCTCTCCCGCCTGATCGTGCGCTGCGACCAGCTCGACCTGCACCTGCCGCCCGGCGGCCCCGCGCCCGACCTCCCCGTGGCGGCCTACATCACGACGCTGGTCATGAACTACCTCTTCACCGGAAAATTCAAACGCTCCAAGTGACCATGGCCAAGAAATTGAAAGTGCTCGCCCTGTTCGATTCGCCGCGGCCCACCGCGGCCAACGAGGACTTGACCCCGGAACTCAAGACCGACGCCTGGAAGACCGAGGCCGGCGTCCTCGCCGCCCTGCAGGAGCTCGGCTATGAGCACGAGCATCTGGCGCTCTTCGACGATCCCGACGTCCTGCGCCAGAAGCTGCAGACCTTCAGCCCGGACGTGATCTTCAACCTGGCCGACGCCTTCCGGAACAACCCGACCTTCGACCAGCACATCGTGTCGTTCCTCGCGATGCACGGCATCCCCTTCACCGGCTGCGGCCCCTCGGGGCTCGTGCTGTGCAAGCACAAGGGCGTCTCGAAGAAGATCCTCAGCTACCACCGCATCCACACCGCGGCCTTCGTCACCATCCCGCGCGGCAAGCGCATCGCCCGCCCGAAGCGCCTGCGTTTCCCCATTTTGGTCAAGCCGCTCAAGGAGGAGGCCTCCTACGGCATCTCCCAGGCCTCGTTCGTGGAGAACGACGCGGACTTCGTGGAGCGCGTGCAGTTCATCCACGAGAAGCTCGGCGGCGACGTGATCGCCGAGGAATACATCGAGGGCCGCGAGCTCTACGTGAGCATCCTCGGCAACCACCGCCTGCAGGTCTTCCCGATCCGCGAGCTGGTCTTCCGCGAGGTGCCGCCCGACGAACCCAAGATCGCCACCTACAAGGCCAAGTGGGACGAGGCCTACCGCAAGCGCTGGGGCCTGGAGAACCGCTTCGCCGAGGGCCTCGACCCGGCCGTCGTCCGCAACATCGAGTCGGTCTGCAAGCGCATCTACCACCTGCTCACGATCGACGGCTACGCGCGCCTCGACCTGCGCCTCACGGCGCAGAACGAGGTCTATTTCATCGAGGCCAACCCGAACCCCATCCTCGCCCCCGACGAGGACTTCGCCCAGTCGGCGATGAAGACCGGCCTGACCTACGCGCAGCTGATCGACAAGATCGCCCGCCTCGGCCTGAAGACCAACCGGGACTAGACGCCGGACGGCGGGCGCCAAGCGCGGAAACCTGAAACCTGAAAGCTGAGACCTGAAAGGTCAGGAAGCCCGGAGCAAGTAGCCGGGAGCCGGAATTTATCCTCAGGTTTCAGGTTTCAGGTTTCTCCCTGCTCTCTCTCCTGACATAGGGCTGTCAGCACCACTCGGGTTTCAGGTTTCAAGTTTCAGGTTTCGCCCCTAGTTTTTCCCCATGCCGACCAAATCCCTCCTGAAGCGCCTGCCCCCCAAGAAACGTCCGCGCAAGGCCAAGGCCAACACCCGCGGCGCCGACGCCACCGCAGCCCTGTTGCCCGAACTGACCGGCCCCGCCCTTGAGACCAAGGCCGCCATCGAGCGCGCCGGCGGCGTGGTCGTCGGCCAATACCTCGAGCCCATCGGCCAGCTCCCGCTCCTGCTGGCCGTGCTGCCCGTCGCCAGCGTCGAGCCGACGCCCTTCCAGCGCGACGTCTCCGACATGCACCACAAGAAGCTAGCCGACGTCATCGACCGCACGGGCATGTTCCTCGACCCCATCATCGCCATCACGGCGCCGACGGCCGGCTTCTGGACGCCCAACGGCGGCCACCGCCTCGCCGCCATGCGCCGCCTCGGCGCGAAGTCCATCACCGCCCTCGTCGTCCCGAAGCGCGAGGTCGCCTGGCAGATCCTCGCCCTCAACACCGAGAAGGCCCACAACCTGAAGGACAAGTCCCTCGAGGTCATCCGCATCTTCCGCAACCTCCTCGAGGACCGCGCGGGCAAGGCGGAGAAGGACTTCTCGTATTACTTCGAGGAGGCGTCGCTCATCACGATGGGCCTCTGCTACGAGCAGAAGCCGCGCTTCAGCGGCGGTGTCTACAATTCCTTCGTCCGCCGCCTCACCACGTTCAGCGACGACTCCCTCACGAAATCCCTCAAGGCCCACGAGCGCATCGCCACCATGCTGCTGGAACTCGACGAGAAGGTCGCCGAGGCCGTGGCCAAGCTGAAGGCCAAGGGTTTTGTCAGCCCCTACCTCAAGACCTTCGTCGTCGCCCGCTCGAACCCGCTGCGCTTCATGAAGGAGCCGCCGGAACTCGACGAGCTCATCAAGACGATCCGCGGCAAGGTCGAGCGGATGAATGTGGACCGGATCAAACAGGAAGACATCGTCGCATCGGGCGGGACGCCCGATGAAGAAACCTGAAAGCTGAGACCTGAAACCTGAGGATTAATTCACCGGCCCGACTCTGCGTTCTTCGCGACCTTTGCGTTAAAAGTGCGGCTGCTCCCGTTTTTTCAGGTTTCAAGTTTCAGGTTTCAGGTCTCTACTGGGTGCAACCCAATCCGCCCATGTCCAAACCCGTCTGCTATTCCACCAAGGCCTTCGCCGCGGCCAGCGCCAAGTCCCGCCTCGCCGCCACCACCATCGAGCGCCGCACGCCGGGCGCCACCGACGTCCAGATCGAGATCCTTTACTGCGGCGTCTGCCACTCCGACCTCCACTTCGCCCGCGACGAGTGGCACTTCACCCAGTATCCCGCCGTGCCGGGCCATGAGATCGTCGGCAAGGTGACCGCCGTCGGCAGCGGCGTGAAGAAATTCAAGGTCGGCCAGACCGTCGGCGTCGGCTGCCTCGTTGATTCGTGCCGCACCTGCCCCGACTGCCGCGCCGGCCTCGAGCAGTTCTGCGCCGGCATGGTCATGACCTACGGCAGCATGGACAAGCACCTCAACGCCCCGACCCTCGGCGGCTACGCCCAGAGCATCGTCGTGACGGAGGAGTTCGTCCTGCGCCTGCCGGCCAACCTGAGCCCCGCCGCCGCCGCACCGCTGCTCTGCGCGGGCATCACCACCTATTCGCCGCTGAAACACTGGAAGGTCGGCCCCGGCCAGAAGGTCGGCATCGTCGGCCTGGGCGGCCTCGGCCACATGGGCGTCAAGTTCGCCAAGGCCTTCGGCGCGCATGTCGTCCTCTTCACCACGTCGCCCGGCAAGGCCGCCGACGCGCTCAAGCTCGGCGCCCACGAGGTCGTCATCTCCAAGGACGCCGCCCAGATGGCGGCGCAGGCCGGCAGCTTCGACTTCATCCTGGACACCGTGTCCGCCGACCACGACATCAACGCCCTGCTCAACCTGCTCAAGCACGACGGCAACCTCACGCTCGTCGGCGCGCCCGAGAAACCGCTCCCCGTCGCGGCCATGGCCCTGCTCTTCCGCCGGCGCTCGCTCAACGGCTCGCTCATCGGCGGCCTGCCCGAGACGCAGGAGATGCTGGATTTCTGCGGCCAGCACAACATCACCTCCGACATCGAGATGATCCGCATGGACCAGATCAACGAGGCCTATGAGCGCATGCTCAAGAGCGACGTCAAATACCGCTTCGTGATCGACATGGCCTCGCTGAAGTGAGGGCTTCGCCCTCACGAAACCTGAAACCTGAAGGTTTGGAATTAACAACCTGGAAAAGGTAACCCTGCCTTGATCCTCAGGTTTCAGCTTTCAAGTTTCAGGTTTCTGCTTCCCCCCTCATGAGCAGCTTCCGCGTCCGGCCCCGTTTCGAGCACACCATCGAGCTCAGCCGCGAGGCCACGCGCGCGCAGATCCTGGCCGCGCTGGCGGAAAAGGCGCCGCAGCTCGAGGTGAAGTCTTTCCCGGAATTCATCGGCCTCCATATCCCGGCGGCGGAGCGGCACCGCTGGTCGCCGCGGCTCTTTCTCAGCCTCGAGCCCACGCCCGGAGGCGGCACGCGCATCGAGGGAATCTACGGCCCGGAGATCGAGGTCTGGGCCGTCTTCCTCTACGGCTACCTGATCACCGGCCTGCTCGGCACCTTCTCCGGCCTCTATGGCTGCGCCCAGCTGGTGATCGACGACGAGCCCTGGGCCTTCTACGTGACCGGGTCGATGGCCGTCATCGCGGGCCTGCTCTACCTCGCGGCGCAACTCGGCCAGAAGCTCGGCGCCTGGCAGACCTTCCAGCTCCACCAGGCCTACCAGGCCGCCATCGGCCGCCCGGCGGAGATCGAATAGCCGCCAGCGCCTTGTGCCGGCTCTGCCGGGCGAACAACTTCAGGTTTCAGCTCTCCACTTCTCCTGCCTTGGCCTGTCTAAGGAAGAAGCTTGACCGCTGCCTTAGAACATCTAGGTAAGCGGGCATGGCCAAGAAAGAAGATCTCCTCCAGGGCACCCTCGACATGCTCGTTCTCCGCGTCCTCAGCCGCGGCGAGCTCCACGGCTGGGGCATCACGTTGAAGCTCGAGCAGCTCTCCAAAAGCGCGCTGCAGGTCGACGAGGGCTCCCTCTACCCCGCCCTCTACCGCATGGAGGAGAAGGGCTGGATCGAGGCCGAGTGGCGCATGACCGAGAACAACCGGCGCGCGAAATATTACTCCCTCACCCGCGCCGGCCGCAAACAGCTCGAGGCCGCCACCGAGAGCTGGGACCGCATGTCCGCCATAATCGCCCTCGTGATGAACTCCGCCTGAGCCGTCCGGTTTCAGGTTTCAGCTTCCAGGTTTCTCCCCCAATGAATCCCCTTCGCCGCTTCGTCCGCCCGCTGCGTTCCCTCTTCGGCAAAAACAAACTCGAGCAGGACATGGCCGAGGAGATGCGCTTCCACCTCGAGCAGCGCGCGGCCGACCGGCAGGCCGACGGCCTGTCCCCGGAGGAGGCCCGCTACGCCGCCGAGCGGAAGTTCGGTAACGTCGCCAGTATCCAGGAACAGGCCCGCGAGGGCCGCGGCTGGCGCTGGCTCGAGCACCTGCTCCTCGACCTGCGCCTCGGCGTCCGCTCCCTCGCCAAGTCCCCCGGCTTCACCGTCGTGGCCGTCCTCACCCTCGGTCTCGGCATCGGCGCCAACACCTCGATGTTCAGCGTGCTCAACGGCATCCTGCTGAAGCCCCTGCCCTACGCGGAGCTCGACCGGCTGGAGCGCATTTACCGCGCCACGGCACAGAACCCGGAGGGCAACCTCTCCGCCGCCGACTTCCTCGCCCTGTGCAAGGCCCAGGCGGACTACGGCACGGTCTTCGCCTTCCTCCCGGCCAGCGCCAGCCTTTCCGAGCCGCAGCAACCGGCCGAGATGGCCTACACCGCCCGCGCCACCGCCGACCTCCTGTCCGGGCTGGGCGTCACGCCCCAGCTGGGCCGCGATTTTCTCCCGGGCGAGGATCAGCCTGGACGCGACCGCGTCGTCATCCTCAGCCAGCGCACCTGGCGCAACCGCTACGGGAGCCGGCCGGACATCATCGGTCGCAGCATCCGCGTCGATGGCGAGCCGCACGAGGTCATCGGCGTGCTGCCCGAGTCCTTCAACGACTGGCGCTACCTCGGGGTCTTTGATTTCTTCCGGCCGCTCGCGTTCACCCCGGAGCAGGCCGCCGACCGCCAGGCCGCGAACCTGCGCGTGCTCGGCCGGCGCGCCGCCGGGCTGACCCCGGCGGAGTCGGCCGGTTTCATCGCCGGCCTCGGCGCGCGTCTCGCCCGTGAGTTCCCGGAGGCCAACGCCGGCAGCACCTGGCGCACGGTCGACCTGCAGCGCGATGCCGCCGGCTCGAGCGGCCTGATCGTCCTGCCGATGCTCCTCGGCCTTTCCGGCGCGGTCATGCTCATCGCCTGCTCCAACCTCGCCAACCTCCTGCTGGCCCGCACCATGGCCCGCGCGCGCGAGTTCGCCGTGCGCGCCGCGCTCGGCGCCTCGCGCCTCCAGCTGCTCCGCCCGCTCCTGGCCGAGGCGCTCCTGCTCTCGCTCACCGGCGGCGTCGTCGCCCTCCTCGTCGCCGGCTGGTTCCGGGACTGGGCCGCCGTGCGCTCCACGGGTGACAACGGGGAACAGGTGGTGTTCACCCTCGACTGGAACGTCCTCGGCTGGGCCCTCGCCGCCGCCCTGGTCACCGCCGCGGTTTTCTCGGTCGCGCCGGCGCTCTTTGCCCTGCGGCTGGACCTGAACGAGACGCTCAAGAGCGGGGGCCGGGGCTCGGCGGGCGGCCGCGGCCAGCAGCGCTTCCGCCAGCTCCTCATCATCGGCCAGTTCGCCCTCGCCATGATCCTACTTTCGGGCGCCGCGCTGTTCGTCCAGGGCCTGGCCGAGGCGCAAAACCGCCGCGGCGGATGGGAATCGCGCCAGGTCGCCACCGGCACCGTCCTGCTGCCGGCGGGAAAATATGCCGGCGACGAAAGCCAGACCGCCTTCCACCGCCGGGTGCTGGAGCGGCTCGGCGCCCTGCCGGGGGTCGAGGCCGTCAGCCTCTCCGCCGCCACGCCGTTCTTCGACTGGTCCGACGTGCGCAAGCTCGTGGTCGAGGGCCAGCCGCCCGCGGTGCCGGGCCAGGAGCCGGCAGCCATGTTCAACGCCGTGAGCCCGGGGTATTTCACGACCTTCGGCACCCGCCTGGTCGCGGGCCGCGCCTTCAACGAACGCGACGACGCCGGCGCGCCGCGCGTCTACCTCCTGAGCCAGACCGCGGCCCGCACCCTTTTCGGCGATCGCGATCCGGTCGGCCGGCGCCTCGCCGTCGTCGGCCCCGGCTTGCCCGCCTGGGGCGAGGTCATCGGCGTCGTCAGCGACATCCAGAGCGCCGACCCGGAACCCAGCGGCGTCACCCTCCGCATATACCAGGCGCTGGCACAGGAGCCGGCCCGCGAGGTGGCCATCGCGGTCCGCGCCGCGGGCGTGGCGCCCTCCGCCCTCGTCGAGACCATCCGCGCCACGATGGCGGAGCTCGACGACGACCTGCCGATCCGCCGGCTGACCACGGCCGACGCGTCGATCGCGCGCACCTTCTACCAGCTGCGCTTCCTGCGCGACATGCTCACCGCCTTCGGCGTGCTCGGGCTCGCCCTCGCCACCCTGGGCATCTACGGCGTCGTCGCCCGCACGATGGCGCAACGCACCGGCGAGTTTGCGATCCGGATCGCGCTCGGCGCGAGCGCGCGCCAGATCACGGCGCTCGTCCTCGGCACGGGCATCCGCCAGGCGTTGATCGGTTCCGTCCTCGGCCTCCTGGGCGCCTTCGCGGTCACCGCCGCCATCGCCTCGGCGTTCCGCGGCATCCACGCCAACAGCCCGCTCATCCTCGCCGGCACCACCCTGCTGCTCGTCACGGTCGCCCTGGTCGCCTGCTGGCTCCCCGCCCACCGCGCCGGCCGGCTGGATGCGATGAAGACGCTGCGGGCGGACTAGGCACCCGCGGCGCTTTGCCGGGTTGAGTTTTCCCCCGCGGGTGCTTTGCTGCCGGCCATGTTGAAACGCCTCCTTACCCTCGGGCTGGCCCTGACCCTGGCCTTTGGCCCGGTCATCGCCGTCGAGCCGACGAACCTCTCCACGGCCAAGCAGCAGGTCGGCCTCTACGTCGCCTCCGGCGAATACGGCCGGGACGTCGTCAAGGTCGCCGCCGAGGCCAACCAATACCTCAGCCGGCGCATCCCCAAGGGCATCCCGAAGAGCGCCAAGCACAGCGACAAGCTCGCCGTGGTGTTCGACATCGACGAGACCACCCTCAGCAACCTCCGCCACATCCAGGCCAACGACTACGGCTACATCCCGAAGGTCTGGGACGCCTGGGTCGCCGAGGGCCAGGCCACCGCCATCTTCCCCGTGCAGGCCGTCTACAACACCGCCATCAACGCCAAGGTCGACGTGTTCTTCATCACCGGCCGCACGCCCGACGGCGCCGCCGCCACGGAGCGCAACCTGCGGCAGGTCGGCTACGAGACCTGGAAGCGCATCCTCTACAAGCCCGCCGACTTCCCCGAATCCACCCGGGCCTTCAAGATCGCCGCCCGCCGCCAGCTCGCGGCCGAGGGCTACCTGATCATCCTCAACATCGGCGACCAGAACAGCGACCTCGTCGGCGGCTACGCCGAGAAGATCTCCAAGCTGCCGAATCCGTTCTACATCGTAAACTAAGTGGGTGGCGGGATGTCCTCACCCCGCGGATTGGAGGGCCCGCGTCCCTGCGGGCTGCGGGCAACACGCTGCATCTGTCAGCGCCAGCTCACTTGACCGGCTCGGCGGGTGCGGCCGGGGCGGCAGCCACCGGCGCCGGCTCCCAGAAATAATGCCCCGTCTGCACGCGGTTGTAACGGACCCAGACGGCACCGGCCACCAGCACGGCGAGGATGACGAGCAGGATGAATTTCCGGCGGCGGGCCGCGGCCTCCTTGTCCTCATAGGGATCCTCGAGCGAGAGCTTCGCGCCGGCCGGCTTCCGGGCCATGTCGGTCAGCGCCGTGCCGAAGGGGATGTTGATCTTCACGCGGCCGTTGATGGCCCAGCCGTTGCCCTCCAGCAGCGGCCCGAGGGTGCGCTGCCGCAGCTTGATCCAGGCGATGACCATCGAGGGCAGCGAGATGACCAGCATCAGCGCCACCAGCACCAGCGGCAGCTGCCAGATGGCGAGCTTGGCCAGGCCGGTGACGATCGCGCCGATCGCGCCGCCGATGGCGCCGACGGCGACGCCCATCGCGGCCACGGCCCCGACGTCGATCTTCTTCGGCTCGGCCGGCTTGGCCTTGTCCGCGTGGGCGGCGCTCTGCGCCGCGGCGGCCAGCTTGCCCGACGACTCCGCCTCGGCGGCGGCGGCGCGCTTGGCCACCTGCTCCTCGATCATGCGGACGAACTTCTTGTAAGGTGACCAGAACGCCTGCCGGATGCTGATCGGGTTGTCCACGATTGTGGTGATGGTCGCATCCCAGTCCTGCCCCTTCCGGTCGTAAAAGACGCCGTTGCGCCCCACAAAGAGGTAGTCGCTGTCACCTTGGGTGAAGCAGGCCGCCACCTTCATCGAGGCGCCGCCGGGGCGCTTGCAGTCGACGTAGGCGATGTAGGCTTTGCTCATCGCCGCGAGCGGGTTGGCGCCGTCCACGCGGACGCACAGCTCCGTGCTGCGGCTGTCGAGGTAGAGCGTGCCGGCCTGGAAGACGGCCCACTTGTCGCGCGAATAGAAGTCAGCGAAGTTCACGAAGTTGTGCAGCAGCGCGCGCAGGTCGCGGTGGTAGTGGGTCAGGCGGTCGACGTCCGTGATCGCCTTGAACTCGGGCTCGAGCGCCTTGTCGCGCGCGATGAGCTCCGCCAGCACGGCCCGGCCCTGACCGGCGAGGATGGCCTTCACCCGGGGCAGGCCGAGTTTCTCGACGGCGCTGCCGGCCTTGCCGCCCAGCCAGGTCTCGTAGGCGGAGAACCGGGCGTTGAGGTCGGCCCATTCCTCCGCCGTGAGCACCTTTTTTCCGGCGCCATAAATCGGGGTGACGACCGCCTGATGCAAGGTGGTCAGGGCGCCGGCCCAGGCGGGATTGACGCCTTCCAGCAGGGGGAGCGGGCGCCCGGCCTCGATGCGGGCGAGCGGGAAGCCGGCGACCTCGTCGGCGCTGATCTTGAGGTCCTTGGCGGCGATGGTGAGGTATTCGCTCTCGGCGCGGTTGAGCGCCGCGGTGGCGCGGCTGTCGAAGGCGGCGAGCCGGCAGCGGCCGAAATAGTCCTCCGCCTTGGGCCGCACGGCGCGGAGCGCCGCCACGGCGGCGTCGGTGGCGTCGCCGAGCACGGCGATGTCCTTGGCCGAGCTCTGCCCGACCCAGGCGGCATAGGCGGCCAGGTCGGCGAAGAAGGCATCCACCTTTTCCGCGGTGACCCCGACCGAGCCGGTGCGGTCCGCGGTGCCCCCGAAACAGGCGATGATATCCTTGATCAAGGCCTGCGCCTCGGCGTCCTCCGTCGCCTCGGGCGGGATCACACCGTCGCCGTTGAGCGGCGTGGCGGAGAAGATCTTGGCCGTGTCGGCGGCATCGTCCGCGGTAATGGTGTCCGCACCGCTTTTTCCGAGGTTGCTCAGCACCTGTCTGGCGGAGGCCAGCAGCACCTTGCCCTCGGGGGTCGAGTCGTTGATGGCCGCGAGGGGCAGCGTGGCGCTGCCTTTTAAAAGGTCGCCGGGCTCCTTCAACCGGGCGGCCGCCCACTTGATGGCGGCGATCAGCTCGGGCACGCGGATGCGGCCGTCGCCGTCCGTGTCGATCAGCGCGAGGGTCTTCTCGTCGAGCTCGAGGCCCTTCACGGGACAGCTGAGGGCCACCCACAGCTTCTGGTCGAGCTGCTCGAGGTTGAGCAGGTCGGCGCCGGTTTCGAGGGAGACCTGATCAAGTTCGCCGGTCCGGAAGAATTTCCAAGTGTGCATGGGAAAGAGGGGTTGCCCGGCAGCTTTGCACCCCGCCCGCCTTTGGCAAACGCGAAGCCGCGGGCTGGCCGGGCATCTTTGGCCACGAAAAGTCACAAAAATTCACGAAGAAAACCCGGCCGGGTTTTTTGCGTCATTTTGTGACTTTTTGTGGCCATAAAATTCCGGACCTTGGCTTGGTTTAAACCGACCACGTTCATCAGTGAAATTTTCTCTGACGCATCGCCAAAGCCGCGGCTTGCCGCCGGCCGCGGTGCGCAACTAGCTTGACCGCGTCCGTCCCACCGTCGCCCCGCCCCCTCAGCCCCCTCCCCTTTATGTCCACCGCCCAGAACCCCGCCGGCGTCGACCGCCGCACCTTCGTCAAGACCCTCTCCGCCGCCGGCCTCGCCCTGGGCGCCGCCCCCGCCGCCTTCGCCTCGGCCGTCGCCCCCCGCCGCCGCTTCGCCATCATCGGCTGCGGCGGCCGGCACAAGATGTATCAGGACGCCATCGAGACCACCTACAAGGATCATGCCCAGCTCGTCGCCCTCTGCGACCTGAACCAGGGCCGCGTCGAGCTCGCCCAGGCGCTCTCCGCCAAGAACGGCGCCCCCGTGCCCCCGGGTTACTCGCACGTCGACTACGAGAAGATGATCAAGGAGACGAAGCCCGACTTCATCATCGTCACCACCGTCGACGCCACCCACGCCGACTACATCGTCCGCGGGCTCGAGGCCGGCTGTGACGTCATCACCGAGAAGCCGCTCACCACCACCGCCGCGATGTGCCAGCGCATCCTCGACGCGACCAAAAAGACCGGCCGCCACCTCCGCGTCACCTTCAACTACCGCTACTCCCCGCCCCGCACCCAGGTGAAGGACATCCTGATGAGCGGCGAGATCGGCGACGTCCTCTCCGTGGACTTCCACTGGATGCTCAACACCACGCACGGCGCGGACTATTTCCGCCGCTGGCACGGCGAGAAGAAGAACTCCGGAGGCCTCATGATCCACAAGGCCTCCCACCACTTCGACCTCGTCAACTGGTGGCTCGGGGCCTCCCCCGCCTCCGTCTACGCCACCGGCAAGCGCGAGTTCTACACCCCCGCCATGGCGAAGCGCCTCGGCCTCAGCTCCCACCACGAGCGCTGCCACACCTGCCCCGAGCAGGACAAGTGCGGCTTCTTCTTCAGCCTCGCGAACAACCCCGGGCTCAAGGCCCTCTACCTCGACCAGGAGAAATACGACGGCTACCACCGCGACCAGTGCGTGTTCGCCCCGCGCATCGACATCGAGGACACGATGAACGTCCTCGTGACCTACGACAACCAGGTCACCCTCGCCTACTCGCTCAACGCCTTCAACGCCTGGGAGGGCTACCACATCGTCTTCAACGGCACCAAGGGCCGCCTCGAGCACACCATCGTCGAGCAGATCTACGTCAACGCCGGCAGCTCCGACGCCGCGCAGGGCGCCATCGCCGACGGCGGCGTCACCACCCGCGTCATCCCGCTGCGCGGCCCCGCCCGCAAGCTGGAGGCCTGGACCGGCACCGGCAGCCACGGCGGCGGCGACAAGGTGATGCTCGACGAGATCTTCCTGCCCGACGCCCCGGCCGACAAATACCTGCGCGCCTCGAACGAGCACGCCGGTGCCAACTCGATCCTCATCGGCGTCGCCGCCAACGAGTGCTTCCGGACCGGACAGCCCGTCAAGATCGCCGACCTCGTCACCGGTCTGGAAAAACCGAAATACGCCCCGATGCCCTCGCGCACCGGCCCCGTGCCGATGCCCGGGCGCCTGGAAATCCGCCGCGGGGCGGAGTAGTGGAAAATTGGACGCCATTAAATGGAGGCGGGACCATCAGTCCCGCACTCTAGGTTGCGCGCTGGCGCGCAACGGGGCGTGCCAGCACGCCACCTGCATTAATTCCTCGCGGAGCTGATGGCCCCGCCGCCAACGGTGCCCCCGACTCTGGGCTCGCGGCTCCCGGCTCCGCGCCCCACGCTGCCCCCATGCACCGCGTCATCCACCAGTGGCACAGCCCGCGCCTCGACAAGAACATGGAGGTCGCGGTCTACGGCCACTACGGCTTCGCCCTGCTGATGTTCCCCACCGCGGCGGCCGACTTCCTCGAGTATGAGCGCTTCCACGTCATCGACTCGATCGCGCCCTACATCAACAGCGGCTGGGTGAAGGTCTTCTCGATCAACTCCATCAACAACGAGAGCTGGCTGAACGACCACATGGACCCGCGGCACAAGGCCATCCGCCACCAGCAGTTCAACGGCTACGTGACGGAGGAGGTCATCCCGTTCATCCACAGCCAGTGCGGCGGCCGCGTGAAAACGATCACCGCCGGCGCCTCCTTCGGCGCCCTGCACAGCGCCAACACCCTCTTCCGCCGTCCCGACCTGATCGACGGCTGCATCGCGATGTCCGGCGCCTACGACCTCAAGGACTACACCAAGGGCTATTGGGACGAGGACGTGTATTTCAACTCGCCCGTCGACTACCTCCCCAACCTCACCGACGAGGGCACGCTCGCCCACCTGCGCGCCAAGTCGCACATCCATTTCGTCGGCGGCCAGGGCGCGTATGAGAAACCCTCCTCCGCGCTGGAGCTGGGTCGCATCCTTTCCGGCAAGGGCATCCCGCACACGGTCGATCTCTGGGGCCACGATGTGAACCACGACTGGCCCTGGTGGCGGAAGATGCTCCCGCACTACCTGGGCACGAAATTCTGAGTGGAGCGGGTTCCTGGAGGCGCGGAGGGGACTCGAACCCCACGGGCTATCATCCGCCGGCGACCGGGCTCGGCCGCGCCATGTTCAGGAATCAATGTCGGGCCAAGTCTAGCCCGCACCCCACCGCCCGCAATGTTGGCCCGGGCCTCGCGCTCACTCCGCAGCAAACCTGCTGGAGCCGATGAATTTGTTTACTGGGCGACTTGCGCGGTCGCCGCCCGCGTATCTTCCTGCTGGCGCCGGTCTTGCCCGGGTCGTGCTTTTGCCCCGGTCGGCGCCGGGCCCAAAAGCCCCTGACCCGCAAAATGCGCGTAAAGTCCGGGGCTTGCGCGAACGCACCGCGCGCGAGCCGGTCTTACGCTTCATGAAAGCCCAACTGTTGCTCCTGCCTTGTCTCGGCCTCGCGCTGCTCACGCCCGCGCGGGCGCAGCTCGATGTCAGCCTGTCCGCCGAGATCCGTCTCGGCCGGGTCCTCCCGCCCCCGCCGCCGGAGGTCGTGATCATCGAGGAGTCCGGCCCGTCCGGTCCGCCGCCCTGGGCGCCCGCCCACGGCTTCCGCCGCAACCGCGCCTACTATTATTATCCCGGGGCCGACGTTTATTACCGCCCGGCCGACCGCGCCTGGTTCTACCTCGACGGCGGCACCTGGCGCGTCGGCGTCAGCCTGCCCACCTCGATCCGCGTGGACTTCGACCGCTGCGTCTCCCTCACGATGGAAACCGAGCGGCCCTACGAGTTCCACGACAAGGTGCGGGCCTACTATCCCGGCGACTACTTCGTGAGGAAGGTCCGCGTGAAGGAAAAGGGCGGCCGGCCCGACCAGATGGAAAAATCCAACGCGGGCGAATCCCACGGCAAGGGCAAGGGCAAAGGCCGGGGCAAGGACAAGTAACGGATTGCCTGATTTGATCCGGCAGGGGCCGTTGCCTTCAACGGCCCTTCCTCGGGCGCTTGGGGGCAAGCGCCCCTACCGCCTGGTTATCTCCAATCCCCGAACTTGATCCCCCTGGTCAACCGTAGCCTTGGCGAAGGCTGATGCGCGGCGCCTAGTCGCCAAACTTGATGCCTTGAGCGAGGGGTAAAGCGTCCGAGTAGTTGATGGTGACGGTCTGCCGGCGCATATACGCCTTCCACGCGTCGGAACCGCTCTCGCGGCCGCCGCCGGTCTCCTTCTCGCCGCCGAAGGCCCCGCCGATCTCGGCGCCGCTGGTGCCGATGTTGACGTTGGCGATGCCGCAGTCGCTGCCGCGGGCCGAGAGGAATTGCTCCGCCTCGCGCAGGTCGGTGGTGAAGATCGCCGAGCTCAGGCCCTGCGGCACGCCGTTCTGCATGGCGATGGCCTCGTCGAGCGTCTTGTAACCCATGACATACAGGATCGGGGCGAAGGTCTCGTGCTGCACCACCGGCCACCAATTCTTGGCCTCGGCGATGCAGGGCGTCACGTAGTTGCCCTTGAGCCGGCCGCCGCCGAACAGGACCTTGCCGCCCTGCTTCTTCAGGTCGGCGATCGCCTGCTCCATGGCCCCGACCGCCGCCTCGTCGATGAGCGGGCCGACGAGGTTGCCGGACTCGAGCGGGCTGCCGATGGGCAGCTGCTTGTAAGCGGCGATGAGCGACTCCACGAACTTCGCCTTGATGGACTCGTGGACGATGATGCGACGCGTGCTCGTGCAACGCTGGCCGGCCGTGCCGACGGCGCCGAAGACGATGGCGCGCTTCGCCAGCTTCAGGTCGGCCGAGGGCGCGACAATGATCGCGTTGTTACCGCCGAGCTCGAGCAGCGAGCGGCCGAAGCGCTTGGCGACCACCTCGCCGACGCGGCGGCCCATCCGGGTCGAGCCGGTGGCCGAGACGAGCGGGATGCGGTGGTCGTTGGTCAGCAGCTCGCCGACCGTCGGGCCGTCGCCGATGACGAGCGAGAAGATGGCGGGATCCACGCCGTTGGCCCGGCAGACCTTCTCCGCGATCTTGATGCACGCGATGGCCGTGAGCGGGGTCTTTTCCGATGGCTTCCACAGCGTCGCGTCGCCGCAGGCGGCCGCGAGCGCGCTGTTCCAGGCCCAGACGGCGACAGGGAAGTTGAAGGCCGAGATGATGCCGACGACGCCGAGCGGCTGCCACTGCTCCATCATGCGGTGACCCGGACGCTCCGAGGCGATGGTCAGGCCGTGCAGCTGGCGCGAGAGGCCGGTGGCAAAGTCACAGATGTCGATCATCTCCTGCACCTCACCGCCGCCCTCCGGCAGGATCTTGCCCGCCTCGAGCGAGACGAGCTGGCCGAGCTCCGTCTTCAGGTCGCGCAGGGCGTTGCCCAGCTGGCGGACGACCTCGCCGCGCTTCGGCGCCGGGATGTCGCGCCACGCGAGGAAGGCCTTGTGCGCCGCGGTCACCGCCGCCTCGTAGTCCTCCGGCGTCGCCTGGCGGACCTTGCCGAGCAGCGAGCCGTCGACCGGGGAATATTTCTCGAGCACGGCGCCGGAGCCGCCCCAGGTGCCGGCGAAGACGCCGGCATTGGCGGATTTCTGCGAGAGCCCGAGCTTGGGGAAGATCGCCTTGGCGACGGCGGAGACGGAGGTGGATTTGGAGGCCATGAAGGAATGTATGATTTATTTAGCCACGGATTACACGGATGGGCACGGATTGCTTGATGGCCTTATCCGTGATCATCCGTGCAATCCGTGGCTGAAAACTCTTATTTGCCGTAAACGCTCCCGCCCCATTTTGTGCCGAGGAAATCCTCCAGTGAGACGGATTCCTGGCGGACGAAGCCCGGGCCGAGCTTCTTTTTGGCGAACAGCTCGAGCACGCCGACGATGCCGGCGGCGGTGGTCAGCTGGATGGCGTTGAGCTTCCGGCCGTGGATGGTGTCGCCGTGCATCTTCTTGATGAAGCTGCGCTGCTTCAGCCCGCCGCCCTGCTCGGTGCCGACGACGCTGACGTAGAACACCACGACGTCCGACTCGGTGAGCGGCACCTCCTGGTCGAAGATCTGCGTGACCAGCTCCTGGCGCGGCGCGAGGTTGAGGTCCTGCAGGAGGAACTTCATCAGGTCGCGGTGGCCGGGATAGCGCATGGTCTTGTAGTTCAGGTCGCCAACCTTGCCGGCGAAGGTCTGGCACATCGTCGCGACGCCGCCGGAGGTGTTGAAGGCCTCGTATTCCGTGCCGTCGATCGTGATGCGCTCCACGCCGTCGAGCGGCATGGTCGTCACCAGCTTCCCGCCGTGCAGCGCCTCGCCGACCTGGCAGTATTCGTTGATCAGGCCGGCCGTGCTCCAGCTGAGGTAATACTTCATCTGGTTGCTGGCGTTGAGCGGCAGCGCGCCGACGCGCATCTCGCAGTTGCGCACCACCGAGAGCGACGAGGCCAGCGAGCCGCCCACGATGTTGATGGCGCCCGGGGCGAGGCCGCACTGCGGCATGAAGGTCGCCTTCGGCGCCTTGGCCGCGAGCTTCTGGATGAACGCCGTCGTCTCCACGTCCTCCGTCAGGTCGAAATAGCTCACGCCGGCCTTGGCGCAGGCGCTGGCGATGGTCTTGTTGAGGAAATACGGCGCGGCGCTGACGATGGCGTCGACGCCCGCGACGAAGGCGGCGAGCTGCTTCGCCTGGTTGACGTCAACCTGGACGAACCGGGATTTCTTGAGACCCGTGAGATCGATGTTCGCGCGCGCGTCGGCGAGGGCGACGCTTTTGCAGAACTTGCAGGACTCGAGGAGGGTGGCGATGGTGCCGCCGACTTTGCCGGCACCGACAATTCCGATTTTCATATGCGTGGGTGATGATTGATGGAGGCGGGGCCATCAGCCCCGCGGGACTGATAGTCCCGCCTCCAAGATAAGTTTAATGCGAAGCGTGCGCGGCCTGGACGAGGCGCGGGTCGACGGCGGAGATGATGGCGCTGACGGCCTTCTGGTTGAAGCCCTTGAAGCCGCCCTTGCGCTCGAGGTTCTCGAGGTGGCTGCCGATGGCGCCGTCCTTGATGAAACCGTCGGCCTGGGCGTTCGTGATCAGGCCCTTTTTCCGCAGCACCTCGACGCGCGCCGGGTTGACGGTCCAGCGCTCGCCCTCGGTGAAGGCCTGCTTGAGGAACGGGAAGTCCGAGAACGGCTTCATCGTGGCGATGCCCTCGGCCGCCAGCTGTTCCTTGAGCAGCGGGTGGTTGAAGCGCGCCTCGAGGTGGTGCATGCCCGCCTGCAGGAAGCTGTCGCCGTGCAGGCCGCACCAGAGGCCGACCGTGCCGACCTTCGCCACCTCCGGGAGGCGCTCGGCGGCGTAGTCGCGATCCACCTCGTCGGGCTGCAGGTCCACGTCGGCGAAGACGACGATGCCGACCGTGGCCGTCTCCATCACCTGCGCGCCCCAGCCGGCCTCGGCGCCGGCGTAGAAGCGCTCGCGCTTCTCCAGGCCGAGGTTCATCAGGAACCGGACCAAACCCGGGAAATGGCGGCGCGAGCAGCGGAAGGTGTGGTGGTCGTGGTTGGCCCAGCCGAGGCCGAGCCGGTCCTGGCGGAGCTTCTGCACCCGGCCGGCGCGGTTGCGCAGCATCCAGAAATCGCGTTCCTCGGCGAAGAACAGCTCGCAGGCCACGTCCACGCCGACGAGGTCGAGGCACTTCTGCTGCACCGCGAAGGCGTGCTTCTCGCCGTCGTCATCGTCGGCGAAGTCGCGCTTCCGGGTGCGCCAGAGCTCGCGCACCTTCAGCACGGCGTCGGCGAAGCCCGGCCGCGGCTCGCTGACGATGAAACCGCGGTAGCCGAGCCGCTCGACCGCCTGCAGCAGCGCGCCGTTCTCGGCGCTGACGTCGATGATCCGGTAGCGGGCGCAGGGCGCGCCGATCGGCGTGCCGGTCAGGCCGTGCCGGGCCATGAAATCCGCCAGGAACTCCGGGCGGACCGCCAGCGAGACGGGCGTGGCGGAGGGGTCGGCCTTCAGGCTCACGATGACGCGCGGCAGCATCGCGTGCGGGTGCGCCAGCACGGTGTGGAAGGTGGCCACGTCGGTCACCTCGGTGACAAAGCCCGCGGCCCGGAACGCGGCCTCGTGGTTCTGCGACACGACGAAGTGGTCGGTCCACTCAAAGAACTCGGTGCCGGTCTCCGCGTGCATGCGCGCGGCCAGCCGGGCGGCGAAGGCATTCTTCGCGAGGAAGGCGTTGATGTGGGTCGAGAGCAACGCCTCGGCCTCGTAGGCGAGCGGCCAGTTGAAGTTAGCGGGGGCGTTCAGGGCGGTCATGGCGGGGCGGGATTCGATTTATGACATAAGCCCCGGCCCCTCCCCTATCCAAGCCTCTTCTACTGGGCCGAAAGGAGTAGTTTGACTCGGAGGCGGCGCCCGGCCGCCGGACCGTCTGGCGGCGCGCGCGGCCCCGGCGCCCGGTCCGCGACCGGGTTCCAACTTGCCCGCGCGCCGGACGAACCTCTATTTAAATGCCGCCCATGTCTGCCGCCACCCCCGCTTCCGCCGACCTCGCGTCCCTCGCCGCCCGCCTGACGGGCGCCCTGCATTACGACCGCACGATGCGGACGCTCTACGCGACCGACGCCTCGGAATACCAGGAGCTGCCGGTGGCCGTGGCGCTGCCGAAAACCGAGGCCGACGTCCGCGAACTCATCGCTTTCGCCAACCGGCATGGCATCGGCCTGATCCCGCGCACCGCGGGCACCTCCCTCGCCGGCCAGGTGGTCGGCGGCGGCATCGTGGTTGATGTTGGCCGGCATATGAACCGCATCGTCGCGACCGACGCGAAGGCGCGCCGCGTCCGCGTCCAGCCGGGCGTCGTCCGCAACGAGCTCAACCTGCACCTCAAGCCGCACGGCCTGTTCTTCACGCCCGAGACCTCCACCGCCAACCGCGCCATGGTCGGCGGCATGGTCGGCAACAACTCCTGCGGCGCCAACTCCATCGTCCACGGCACCACCCGCGAGCACCTCGTCTCCACCCGCGGCTTCCTCAGCGACGGCTCCGAGGTCACCTTCGGCCCGCTGACCAAGGCCCAGTTCGAGGCCAAGTGCGCCGGTCCCGACACCCTCGAGACGAAGATCTACCGCACCGTCCGCGACCTGCTCGGCGACGCGAAAAACCGCCAGCTGATCCGCGACAACTACCCGAAGCCCACCGTCACGCGCCGCAACACGGGCTACGCGCTCGACCGGCTGATGGAGTGCCACGTCTTCGACCCGACGTCCGACCAGCCCTTCAACCTCTGCCAGCTGCTTGCCGGCTCCGAGGGCACGCTGTTCCTCGGCGTCGAGTTCGAGCTCAACGTCGAGCCCCTGCCGCCGGCGGGCGCCCTGATGTGCGCCCATTTCGCGACCATCCAGGACTCGCTCAATGCCACGCTCATCGCGATGCGCCACCGGCCCTTCGGCTGCGAGCTGATCGACCGCCACATCCTTGAGTGCACCAAGGCCAACCTCGAGCAGGCCAAGAACCGCTTCTTCGTCGTGGGCGACCCCGGCGCCGTGCTGGTCATCGAGGTCCGCCTCGAAAAGCGCGAGGCCATCGAGACCGTCATGCGCACCCTTGAGTCCGAGCTGCGCGCCGCCGGGCTCGGCTATGCCTTCCCCGTGCTCTGGGGCGACGACGCCAACAAGGTCTGGGACCTGCGCCGCGCCGGCCAGGGCCTCATGATGAACGTCCCCGGCGACGCCAAGCCGCGCGAGGTGGTCGAGGACACGGCCGTCGCCGTCGAGGACCTGCCGGCCTACATCGCCGAGTTCGACCAGTTGATGCGCGAGAAATACGGCATCAGCTCCGTCTACTACGCCCACGCCGGTGCCGGCGAGCTGCACACCCGCCCGCTCTTCGACCTCAAGACCCCCGAGGGCATGAAGTTCTTCCGCGGCATCGCCACCGACGTCGCCCACCTCGTGAAGAAATACCGCGGCTCCCTCTCCGGCGAGCACGGCGACGGCCGCCTCCGCGGCGAGTTCATCCCGTTCATGGTCGGCCCGGAGTGCTACGCCATGATGCGCCGGGTGAAGGAAACCTTCGACCCGCGCGGGCTGTTCAACCCCGGCAAGATCATCGACACGCCGCCGATGGACACCTCGCTGCGCCACGGCCCCGACCACCCGACGCCGGAATACAAGACCTTCTTCAACTTCAGCGCCACGCAGGGCGTCCTCCGCGCCGCCGAGAAATGCAACGGCGTCGGCGAGTGCCGCAAGACCCACCTCATGGGCGGCACGATGTGCCCGAGCTTCATGGCGACGCGCAACGAGCAGGACACCACCCGCGCCCGCGCCAACATGCTCCGCCACGTCCTCACCGAATCGCGCGAGGGCATGAACGCCTGGGACAGCGAGCAGGTGAAGGGCGTCATGGACCTGTGCCTCTCCTGCAAGGGCTGCAAGTCCGAGTGCCCGTCCAACGTCGACGTCGCCCGCCTCAAGGCCGAGTGGCAGCAGCATTATTACGACGCCAACGGCGTCCCGCTGCGCTCGCGACTCGTCGCCGGCTTCACGAAGTCCATGGGCCTCGCCTCGCTCGCGCCCGCGCTGTACAACTGGGCCGTCACCGAGCCGGGCCTCTCGCATTTCATCAAGCGCTTCTCGGGCTTCGCCTCGAAACGCAGCCTGCCGCACCTGCACGCCACCACGCTCGCCGCGTGGCACGCCAAACACGCGAATCCGGCATCCCTCGCCTTCCCGAAC